>CAVONQ010000018.1:0-542744 GCA_963697335.1 uncultured cyanobacterium | reverse complement strand
CTCCTAAACCTGTAAGCCTGCTCGCCTCAGCTTGCGCTTCAGGCGTGCAGCTCATAAAGGTACCACACCCCGGGCAGCCAGTGCCGAGGGCCTAGCCCACGATCTGCTGAAGCACGTCGAAAGGCTGACCAACGCCGCCACGCTGCTTAGGGTCAGGACGCCGGCCTCCGGGCCACGCCCCCAGTTGGATGGCACCCCAATCCAGTCAGGAACGCCTCCGCGTCCGGCCCAGTTCCCGGGAGGAGGCGGTGGTGAGCCGGGCCCGCGATCACTTCGAGCGCACCCTTGTGCGCGTGGGCGGCGAGCTGGTGGGATCCGTGGCGGCCCTGGAACACCCGCGCAAGGCCACCGAAGCCAACTACGGCGAGGTGTTCCTGCGCGACAACGTGCCGGTGATGGTGTACCTGCTGTTGCAGGGGCGCTACGAGATCGTGCGCAATTTCCTCAGCGTCTGCCTCGACCTGCAGAGCACCCGCTACCAGACGCGGGGCGTCTTCCCCACGAGCTTCGTGGAAACGGAAGGGAAGGTGCTGGCGGACTATGGCCAGCGCTCGATCGGCCGCATCACCTCCGTGGATGCCAGCTTGTGGTGGCCGGTGCTGTGCTGGCTCTACGTGAAGCGCAGCCGGGACGTGGAGTTCGGCACGAGCCAGCGGGTGCAGCGCGGTGTGCAGCTGCTGCTCGACCTGGTGCTCCATCCCAGCTTTGAGGGCACCCCGGTGCTGTTCGTGCCGGACTGTGCCTTCATGATTGACCGCCCCATGGACGTCTGGGGCGCCCCGCTGGAGGTGGAGGTGCTGTTGTTCGGCTGCCTGCGCAGCTGCTGCAACCTGATGGAGCTGGCCAAGACGAGTTCCACCAGCCGGCTGTTGGACCAGCGTCTGGAGCTGACGCGGCAGTGGCAACACGATCTGCGCTCCTTCCTGTTGAAGCACTACTGGGTGACCAGCAAGACGATGCAGGTGCTGCGGCGTCGGCCCACGGAGCAGTACGGCGACCATCAGCACGAAAATGAGTTCAACGTGCAGCCCCAGGTGATCCCCGCCTGGCTCCAGGATTGGCTCGAGAACCGTGGCGGCTACCTGATCGGCAACATCCGCACCGGTCGGCCCGACTTCCGCTTCTACAGCCTCGGCAACTCCCTGGCCTGCATGTTCGGGCTGCTCGCGGCACCGCAACAAAGGGCTCTGTTCCGGCTGGTGCTGCACAACCGCGCCGATCTGATGGCCCAGATGCCCATGCGCATCTGCCATCCGCCCATGGAGGCCGACGATTGGCGCAACAAAACCGGATCAGACCCCAAAAACTGGCCCTGGAGTTACCACAACGGCGGCCACTGGCCATGCCTGCTGTGGTTCCTGGGCGGCGCTGTTCTGCTGCATGGCCAGCGCCATCCCGAAGCCGATGTGCTTCTGATGGGGCAGATGTCGGAGATGCTGGAGGAGTGCTACTGGAGCCAGCTGAACCAGCTGCCCCGCCAGCAGTGGGCAGAGTACTTCGATGGTCCCACCGGCACCTGGGTAGGCCAGCAGGCCCGCACCTACCAGACCTGGACGATCGTGGGATTCCTGATCCTGCACCACATCCTGCGCGTCAAACCCCAGGATGTAACCCTGCTGGATCTGGAGCCAGGCCTGCATCGGCAGGGATGAGATGAGCAGAGCCAGGCAAAAGCAGCCCAGCAAAAAGCCGCGATCAAGGTCGCGGCTGAGCATCTGAAAGGAGTGAGCTCGCTGTTGAGAGCGAGTTAAGACCCGGCTGAGATTCAGAACAGACCAAGCGTCAGGGACTTGTCGATCGGCAGGGCGGCACCGATGCCCAGGTAGATAGTAAACGCCGTTCCGAACAGGAATACGGCCATGGCCACCGGGCGGCGGAAGGGGTTCTGGAACTTGTTGAAGCTCTCGATGAAGGGGATCAACATCAGACCCAGGGGGATCATCGTCTGCAGCGCAATGCCGAGCAGCTTGTTGGGCACCACCCGAAGAATCTGGAACACCGGGTAGAGGTACCACTCAGGCAGGATTTCCAGAGGGGTGGCAAAGGGATCGGCCTTGTCCGCCAGCATGGCGGGGTCAAGCACCGACAGCCCCACGATGCAGCCGATGGTTCCCAGGATCACCACCGGGAACATGTAGAGGAGATCGTTGGGCCAAGCGGGCTCACCGTAATAGTTGTGCCCCATGCCCTTGGCGAGCTTGGCGCGCAGGGCTGGGTCGGTGAGGTCTGGCTTCTTGAGGATGTGCATGGCTGGTGCCGGTCGCAGGGATCGCTGGTGTGTGGGGAGGCTAGGGGTGCCGGGCAGGCAGGTGAGAGCGGCTGTCTCGAAGGGTCACAACGGGCCGGAGATGCCCTGCTTGCGGATCATCAGGAAGTGCATGAGCATGAACACCGCCAGAAGCCACGGCATCACAAAAGTGTGCAGGCTGTAAAAGCGGGTGAGGGTGGACTGACCCACGGACTCACCACCGCGCAGCAGCTCAACCATGAAGTCGCCGACGACTGGCACAGCCGCGGGAACACCGCTGACGATCTTGACGGCCCAGTAGCCGACCTGATCCCAGGGCAGGGAGTAGCCGGTGACGCCGAAGGACACGGTGATCACCGCCATGGTCACGCCGGTGACCCAGGTGAGCTCGCGAGGCCGCTTGAAGCCGCCGGTGAGGTAGACGCGGAAGACGTGCAGGATCAGCATCAGCACCATCATTGAGGCGCTCCAGCGGTGCACCGAGCGGATCAGCCAGCCGAAGCTGACATCGCTCATCAGGTACTGCACCGAGGCGTAGGCCTCAGCCACGGTGGGCTTGTAATAAAACGTCATCGCGAAGCCTGTCGCGAACTGGATCAGGAAGCACACCAGGGTGATGCCGCCCAAGCAGTAGAAGATGTTGACGTGCGGAGGGACGTACTTGGCCGAGATGTCGTCGGCGATCGCCTGGATTTCAAGACGCTCCTCGAACCAGTCGTAGACCGGGGACGACTTTCCAGCAGGAGTGTTCGCCATGCAGCCGGGAGGTTGGGTTGCGAGAGTCTACGCAACGCCATCGAGAGTCCGTGAGCGCTGAATGCCTGCCGGTGCTGCCAGTCGATCCCCGGCGGAGGGGACAGGCTGCTGGGCCGATGCCACGGCCGCCCTCCGCTGCCGCCAGCCCCCTGGCCTGGGGCACCCTGCTGGCCTGGCTGCTCAGCACCTGCCTGCTCTGGGCCCCCGCCCCGGCCATCGCCCTCAGCGACGCCCAGCAGCTGGTGGTGGAGGCCTGGCGGCTCGTGAACCAGAGCTACGTGGAGCCCCAGCGCTTTGAGGCGGTGCGCTGGCGCCGACTGCGCCAGAAAGCCCTGGAGCGCTCGATCGTCAGCTCCGACGATGCCTATGGAGCCATCGAGGCCATGCTGGCGCCCCTGGGCGACCCCTACACCCGCCTGCTGCGCCCGGAGGACTACGCCAATCTGCGCTCCAGCACCCAGGGCAGCGTCACCGGCGTGGGCCTCCAGATCGGCCTGCGGGACGGCGACCAGCGGGTGGTGGTGATCGCCCCCCTCGACGATTCCCCCGCCGCTGAGGCGGCCCTGGCCAGTGGCATGGAACTGCTGGCGGTGGATGGCCAGTCCACGGCGAGCCTCGGGCTGGAGGGCACCGCCGCGGCCCTGAGGGGCACCGCCGGCAGCCAGGTGCTGCTGCAGGTGGCGCGGCAGGGGCAGCCCCAGGAAGTGGCGCTGGAGCGGCGGCAGGTGAACCTGCGCCCGGTGCGCAGCCGGCGACTGCGGCTGGAGGGGCACACGGTGGGCTATCTGCGCATCACCCAGTTCGCCGAACCGGTGCCCGAGCAGGTCCACCAGGCCCTCACCGACCTGGTGGACCAAGGCATCGAAGGGCTGATCCTCGACCTGCGCAACAACTCTGGCGGGCTGGTGAGCGCCGGTCTGGCCGTGGCCAACCAACTGCTCGACAGCCGCCCGATCGTGGAAACCGAAGACCGCAACGGGCTGAGCTCGCCCGTGCAGTCAGGCCCTGGCGAGCTGTTCGACGGCCCGATGATCACCCTGGTGAACGGCGGCACCGCCAGCGCCAGCGAGATCCTGGCCGGAGCCCTGCAGGACAACGGCCGCAGCGAACTGGCCGGCAGCCGCACCTTCGGCAAGGGCCTGATCCAGAGCCTGCTCTCCCTCGGGGACAGCAGCGGCCTGGCGGTGACCGTGGCGCGCTACCTCACCCCCAGCGGCCGCGACATCCAGAACCAGGGCATCGAACCCGACCACCTCCTGGCTCCGCCTGAGCCCCTCAACCCGGGCGGCGACGACGACGCCTGGCTCGATCAGGCCTCAGACCTGCTGCTGAAGCAACTCACCCCGGCCCAGGCCCCGGCATGAGCGGCCGCACGTACCACGATCCCCTGCATGGGGCGATCCGACTGGAGCGCAGCGACCCCGCCGAGGCCCTCGCCATCGCCCTGATCGACACCGCCCCCTTTCAGCGGCTGCGCCGGATCCGGCAGCTGGGGCCGGCCTATCTCACCTTCCATGGGGCGGAGTTCAGCCGCTTCACCCACTCCCTCGGAGTGCTGCATCTGGCGCGACTGGCCCTGGCCCAGCTGGCCCCCCATCACCCCGAGCTGCTGGAGCACCGGGGAGTGCTCTACGCAGCCGCCCTGCTGCATGACGTGGGCCATGGCCCGCTCAGCCACTCCGGGGAGGAGATGTATGGGCTCAACCACGAAGCCTGGTCGGGGCGGCTGGTGCGGGAGCACCCGCAGCTGCGCGGCCTGCTGGAGAGCCATGCCGAGGGCTGCGCCGATGCCGTGGCCGACCTGCTGGAGCATGGCCGCTACCCGGTGCAGGCCATCAAGGCCCTGGTGAGCAGCCAGCTCGACTGCGACCGGCTCGACTACCTGCAGCGCGATGGCTACAGCACCGGAGCCAGCTACGGGCGCCTCGATCTGCAGCGGATCCTGGCGGCGCTCACCCTGGCCCCGGACGGCGCCCTGGCCGTGCAGCCGAAGGGGCTGATGGCCGTGGAGCACTACCTGGTGGTGCGCAACCTGATGTACCGCAGCGTCTACAACCACCGGCTCAACGTGGTGTGCAACTGGCTGCTGCGACGGCTGATCAACGTGGCCCGCCAGCTGGGCCCGGCGCGAGTGTGGGCCGATGCGGTGATGGCCCGCTGGCTGTGGCAGCGCGACAGCCTCGACCTCGCCTCGTTTCTGGCCAACGACGACATCCGCACCGGCTATCACCTGGAGCGCTGGCAGGAGGAAGGACCGGAGGAGCTGGCAGACCCCTGCCGCCGGCTGCTGGAGCGCCGGCTGTTAAAGGCCACCGACGTGGCCAGCCGGGACCGGGGCAGCCAGCTGGAACTGCTGGCCCTGGCCAGAACACTGGCCAGCGAAGCGGGCTTTGATCCCGATGGCTGCTGCGCCCTGGAGCAGCGCCAGACCCGCGGCTACCACCCCTATGCCGGTGGGCTGCGGCTGTGGGATGGCCGCACGCTGCAGGCCCTGGAGCAGCGCTCCCCCCTGGTGCACAGCCTCAGCGAGCCGGTGCAGCTGGCCTGGCTGATTCACCCGGCCGAAGTGGCGCCTAAGTTGCGCCGGTTCCTCGACTCCTGATGAGCGCTTCGGCCCTCGCTGCCCTGTTCCTTCCCGACGGCTCCGGGGCCGGCAGCCATCGGCTGGTGTTGCCGCCGTCCGGGCAAGCGGCCTCGGCTCAGGAGCTGGCAGGGCAGGCCCTCGAGAGCGCTGGGTTGCTCCAGGGGCCACCCAGGCCTGGCCCCGTGGAGCTCGCGGGCAATGGCTGGCAGCTCACGGCGCGGGGGCTGCGGGCCCTCCAGGAGCTGCTGAGCCAGCACGGTCTGTGGCTGGAGAGCGTGCAGAGCGCCAACCCCCACACCCTGGTAGCGGCGGCCGGGCTGGGGCTGGAGGCCCGGTCGCCCTGGCCTGCCGCGCCCAGCAGCTCCAGCTCGAACAGCTCCATGCCGGAGGGGCGAGCAGGCGAACTGGTGGTGCACCGCGGCACCCTCCGCTCCGGCGATCACCTGCAGGCGGCAGGTTCTCTGCTGGTGCTGGGGGATGTGAACCCCGGGGCCCGGCTCAGTGCCGGCGGCCATGTGCTCGTGTGGGGCCGCCTGCGCGGCCTGGCCCATGCCGGAACGGGGGGCGATGGCAACGCCAGGATAGTGGCCCTGCATCTGCGGCCACTGCAACTGCGCATTGCCGGGGCCGTGGCCCGTGGTCCCGAGGAAGGGCCAGCGGAGGGCCTGGCCGAACAGGCCAGGCTGGTGGGGGGAGTGATTCGCCTGGAACCGGCGCCGCCCCAGTGGCCCCTGAACATCTGAACTCTGAACACCCAGCCGTCGCGTCAGGGACCATGCCCAAGTGTCGGCTTGGGGGCAAAGGCTTCTTTGGCCTTAGCCTGCCCCGATCTCAGCCACTGCCGTGCCCGCTGCGTCGACTCGCTTCATCGTGATCTGCTCTGGCAAGGGAGGGGTGGGAAAAACCACCCTCACCGCCAACCTCGGCATCGCCCTGGCCAAGCTCGGCGCCAGGACAGCGGTACTCGATGCCGATTTTGGCCTGCGCAACCTCGATCTGCTGCTCGGCCTGGAAAACCGGATCATCTACACCGCGCAGGACGTGCTCTCCGAGCGGTGCCGCCTGGAGCAGGCCCTGGTGAAGCACAAGCTGCAGCCGAACCTGGCCCTGCTGCCGGCCGGTGACCCCCGCATGCTCGAGTGGCTCAAGCCAGAGGACATGCAGACGATCGCCGCAATGGTGGGCGAGAACGCCGACTACGTGCTGATCGACGCCCCGGCTGGCATCGAAGGCGGCTTCCGCAACGCCATGGCCGCCGCCAAGGAGGCCATCGTGGTCACCACGCCGGAAGTGTCGGCGGTGCGGGATGCCGACCGCGTGATCGGCCTGCTCAACTCCGAGGGCGTCAAGCCCTCCCAGCTGGTGCTCAACCGGGTGCGGCCGAAGATGATGGCCAGCCAGGAAATGCTGGCGGTGGACGACGTGACCGACATCCTGGCCCTGCCGCTGCTGGGCCTGGTGCTGGAGGACGAACAGGTGATCGTCTCCACCAACCGGGGCGAGCCGCTCACCCTCAGCGACAACCCCTCGCCCGCCGCCAGGGCTTACACCAACATTGCCCGGCGTCTGCAGGGCGAGGACGTTCCGCTGATCGACCCCTCCAAGGAACGCCAGGGCCTCAGGGCCAGGATCGGCCGCCTGATGCAAACCAAGATCTTCTGAGCCGATGACCCTGCGCGATCTGATCAACAAGCTGCTCGGTCGGGAACCTGCCAGTGCACCCACGGCGCGCCAGCGGCTGCAACTGGTGCTCGCCCATGACCGCAGCGACCTCAACCCGGAACTGCTGCAGCAGATGCGGCGTGAAATTCTGGACGTGGTGAGCCGCTACGTGGAGATCGACATGAGCGAGGGGGATGTGAGCCTCGAAACCGAAGACCGGGTCACGGCGCTGGTGGCCAACCTGCCGATCAAGGGCACCCGCCCCCTTCCCCTGGCGCCCCCCAGCTCCAGTCCCATTCCGAGCGCCGAAACCCCCTCCTGAGGGGCCAGCCGGGCCTGTGGCAATCCTGAGCCATCCCCAGCTGCGGATCGCCGCCTGGCCATGGTTCCCCTCAATGCGCTCCTGTCTCCCCCAAGCCCCGCTGAGTTAAGGGTGCTGGGCCTGGTGTGCCGCGGCTACAGCAACCGGGAGATCGCCTCCGCCCTGGTGCTGAGCGTGCGCACGGTGGAGAGCCACATCTCCCACCTGCTGGCCAAGAGCGGCTGCCGCAGCCGCACCCAGCTGCTGATCTGGGCCATCAGCAGCAGCTGAGGCTGCCCTCCCCTGGAATGGCCACTGCCCCCGTGTAACTTCAGCCTGGTCTGGACACCTGTTCAGGACACCATGCCGGCTTAGCTCAGCGGTAGAGCAGCGCTTTTGTAAAGCGAAGGTCATCGGTTCAAATCCGTTAGCCGGCTTCCCTGGCCAGTTGGGGCTGGGGCCTCACCCGTTCAGAAGATGCCCATCAGGCCCTCCTTCACCTGCACCTGGATCGGCTTTTCATCGGTTTCGAGGGTCACCTCGGTGGTGACCTTGAGCGGGTTGGGGGTGGTCACCTCTACGGCACCCTTGACGGGTAACGGCTCGGAGGCACTGACATCCACCGAAGCCTGAACCGGCAGGGGTTCAGCCGCCTTCACGGCCACGTTGCCCTGCACCGCCAGGGGCGCCTTGGCCTTCACCTCCACGGGGTTGGTCATCACCACCCGATGTTCCCCGGTGGTCGGAATGGGCGTCTTGGTGTCGATGCCCACCGAACCCTGCACGGTGAGCACCTCCTGGGCCTTGATCTCGATCGCCTCGTTGAGCTGCTCCACCCGAATCGGCCTGGCCAGCTCCTTCACCTCGGCCCGCACGGGCAGGGGCTGATCCATGGGCATGGCGATCCGAATCGGGATCGGCTTGCTCAGCACGTGCAGCACCACCCCACCGAGCACGGCGGAGGAGGCCACCACGGCACAGGGCCAGCGCACCGCCAGCAGCACCTTGAACCACTGGGCCTCATCAACAGCATCAGGCATGGGGGCTCACGCGCGGCTGGGCGCATTCAACCCGAGGCCGACGGCACGCTGGGTAGTGGAGGTGGCGGTGCGGGCAGCCGTCGTGGGGGCGCCGGGGCTGGCCGGACGGTGGGGGCAGCGGCAGTCCGGCGCGGCGCCGGAGCGGCAAACCAGCGCCCCAGCTCGGCCTTGCGCTGGTCGGGAGACTCGGGCCCCAGGTTCCAGAGGCTTTCGAAATAGAAGAAGGCCACCCCGAGACCCTGGCTGCGGTTGGCCCGCACCTTCTCCCCCAGCAAGGCCAGGGGGGCCGGGCGGTTGCGCTGGCCGCTCATGATCGCGATCGCCGTGGGAATCCTGGCCCTGGCCTCGATGACCTCCGCCCTGCCCAGATGGGGCAGGTAGCCCTCCAGGTCTGGGCGGTAGATCTGCACCAGCAGCTCATCGACCAACCCCCGCCGCACCCAGGCGAGCCAGTCCTGCAGCTGCAGCTTGTAGGCAAAGGCGTAGTAGTTCGGCGACACCGAGATCACAGCCCCGGGCCGCACCCGCCGCACCTCCTTGGTGAGCCGCTCCATGAAGGCGGTGATCTTGTCGGCGCGCCACTTGACCCAGGCCCCATCGGCCGGATTGGCCGGCGTGGCGCGGCCCGTCTCCTTGCGGTAGAGCGCCAGGGTGAAGGGGTCGTAGCCGAAATCCTTCGGCAGGCTCATGTGGTCGTCAAACTGAATGCCGTCGGCGCCGTAGCGGCCCACCACCTCCACCACCAGGTCGGTGATCAGCTGCTGCACCTCAGGCCGGAAGGGATTGAGCCAGGCCACCTCACCGGCGGCGCTGATCGAGGTCATGCCGCCGTCCTGCTTGCGGGTGAGCCAGTCGGGGTGGCGGCGGGCCAGCACGGAATCCTTGGGGGCCATGAAGCCGAACTCGAACCAGGGAATCACCAGCAGCCCCTGGCGCTTGCCCTCGGCGATCAGCTCGCCCAGCACGTCCTGGCCCTGGAGCCCCTTGTAGGTGAAGGTCTGCAGCTGGCGCTCCAGCACCACCTGGCTGGGGTAGTAGGCGATGGCGCCGTTCCAGACCACCGGATAGAGGGTGTTGAACTGCAGCGCCGCCAACTGGGCCACGGCCTCCGTCATCCGCTGGCGATCACGCAGCACGGGCATGTCGTTGGCGGTGAGCCACACGCCCCGCAGCTCGGGCCTGGTGCTATTGGCCTGGGCAAGCGTCGCCATGCCACTGCCATGGCCCAGCAGGGTCAGCCCCCAGGTGAGCAGGGCCAGAAACACGGCCAACAGCCGGACGGGACGACGCAATGGGCCTGGGCAGCAGGCCAGAACCTAGACCCGTTCAACGCTTCCCAGCCAGGAGCCAGATCAGCAGCAGGGCAGGCAGCAACGGCAGCCAAGCTGCCTGGAAGAGGCCGTTGAGGAGGCCGTTGAGCGGGGTGCTCAGCCAGTGATAGAGCCCCATGGTGAGCGCCACGAGCACGAGAAGGGCGGCCATGGTGCGGGGTTCAGGCGGAGGGCAGGGGGGAGGCCAGCGGGAAGGGCACCGCGCCGGAGCGCAGCAGCTGCCACGCTCCGGCACCGGCACCGGCCCAGGCCAGCACGGTGCTGGCCTGCCCGCTGGCTGGCGGCCAGGGCAGCGGGCCCAGCAGGGCCAGCTGCGGAAAGCAGGCGGCAGCCTCGGCCGCCGTGGTGGCGGCAGGCTCACCGGAGGGGTTGGCACTCGTGGTGGCCAGCGGGCCGGTGAGCTGCAGCAGCTCCCGGGCTGCAGCGCAGGCCGGGATGCGCAGGCCCAGGCTGCCGCGTCCGGGGTTGAGGGCCTCGGCCAGCGGCCCCTGGGCCGGCAGCACCAGGGTGAGGGCGCCGGGCCAGCCGCGGCCAGCCAGGGCCAACCACTCAGACTTCCAGGGCAGGCCCAGCAGCGGCTGAAGCTGCTCGATGCAGGCCCCCATCAGGATCAGGGGCTTCTCCTGGGGACGGCGCTTCAGCTCCCAGATCTGAGCGGCATGGCGGGGCATGGCCGCCAGCGCCGGCAGGGTGTCGGTCGGCATCAGCCCTGCCTCACCGGCCAGCAGCCGGGCGGCCAGCTCGTGGGGGGGACAGACCTGGTGCTGCAGGCGAGCTGAGGTCATGCCAGTCGCCTCCGGGCAGAGGCAAAGCGCCGCACGCCCTCCAGATCCCGGTGGGCCTGCACCTGCTGCAGACCCGCCTGGCGGAGAAGCCGCAGCACCGCCCCGCTCTGGTCGTGGTGGTGCTCCAGCACCAGGACGCCGCCGGGCGCGAGGGCCTGAGCGGCCCCCTGGGCGATGCTGCGGATGGCAGCAAGGCCATCGGGGCCGCCGTCGAGGGCCAGGCGGGGCTCGTGATCGCGCACCCCTGGTTCGAGGCCGGCCCACACCGCGCTGGGGATGTAGGGCGGGTTGGCCACCACCAGGCCAAGGGCGCCCCACCACGGCTGCAAGGGATCCCACCAGTGGCCCCGCAGCAGCCTCACCCTGGACGCCGCTCCAACGGTTTCGAGGTTGGCTTCGGCCTGCTGCAGCGCCTCGGGGCTGAGGTCCACGGCCAGACCGCTGGAGCCGGGCCAGAGGCCAGCCAGGGCCGCAGCCAGGCAACCGGAGCCCGTGCCGAGATCGGCCCAGAGGGCCGGGGGATCGGCGGCCAGCCCTTCAGCCAGCTCCACCAGGAGCTCGGTCTCCTGGCGGGGGATGAGCACGCCTGGCGCCACCTTCAGCTCCAGGTCGCGCCAGGGGCAAAGGCCCACGAGGTATTGCAGGGGCTCACCGCCGCGCAGGTGGCGCTGCCACAGAGCTTCGAGACTGGCCACCGGGCAGACCAGCTGCACCGAACGGGCCGGATCCAGATACAGGCGCTGCAGTTCGCTCCAGGACAGACCGCCAGCCAGATCCAGCAGCCAGTCGAAATCGGCCCTGCGGCCGCCCTGGGCCAGGCAGTGGCTGCGCCAGATCAGCAGGTCGTGGGCCGTCCAGGAGCGCGGACCCATGGCCTGCTGGCTGGAAGGGCTCTGAGTGGCAAGGCCGCGCACCATGGCAGCAGCCTAGAGGCGGCGCCAGTGGAGGCCTGGCTCGGCACGCACCACACCGGCCAGCTCGAGGCTGAGCAGCCGAGCGGCGAGCTGGGCGGCGCTCTGGTCAAACGTGAGGCAGAGCTGCTCCAGGGAGGCCCCTCCCTCTAGGGCTTGCAGCAGCGCCGCCTCGGGGTGGGCCTGGGAGGCCACACCGCACGGCCCAGCCGCCCCGCCCCCCGGGCCAGCACCCAGCTGGCGGATCAGGTCGGCGGGTTCGAGCAGGGCCGAGGCTCCCTGGCTGAGCAGGCGGTTGCTGCCCCGAGCCGAGAGCCGTGCGGCATCGGCGGGCACCACCCACAGGGGCAGCTGCTCCTGCCAGGCCAGCCGCGCCGAGTGCAGCGCCCCGCTGGGTTCGGGACACTCCACCACCACCACGGCCCTGGCGAGGGCCACCTGGAGGCGATTGCGGGCGGCGAAGTGGCCAGGACGCACGGCCGCTCCTGGGGGCTGCTCGCTCAGCAGCAGGCCCTGGGCCGCCACCTGGCTCTGCAGAACACCGTGGTGGCGGGGATAGACCCGCTCCAGCGGCGTGCCCAGCACCCCCACGGGCAGGCCTCCTGCAGCCAGACAACCCCGATGGGCTGCCGCGTCGATGCCCTCGGCCAACCCGCTCACCACAGGCCAGCCCGCCCGCGCCAACTCAGCCCCCAGGGCTTCGGCCATCGCCAGGCCATGGCGCGATGGCCGCCGCGTGCCGAGCACCGCCACCGCCTGGCGCCTGGCGACCCAAGGCCAGAGGGAGCCCCGCCCGCGCCAGTGGAGCGCCAACGGGGGGCGCTCCAGATGCGTCATCGCCTCCGGATAGCTGGGATCACCGGGCACCAGCAGCCTGCGGTCTGATGGCAGCCGTCCGCTCTCCAGGGGATTGGCTCCCCAGCGCCGCCGGAACACCTCCAGGCCAGCCAGCCAGGCCTCCCCCACGCCGGGCATCGCGGCGAAGGCGGCGACAGGAGCCTCCCAGGCCCTGGCCAGGGAGCCGAATCTCGACTCGATCGCCCGCAGCCGCACCCAGCCCACGCCAGGGCAGGAGGCCCACAGCAGCCACCAGCGCCGTCGCCCCTGCCCCCAGGCCGGCTGCCGCCGCCTGAACTCCAGGGCCTGGCCCTCCCGCAGACCCTGCCGCGATGGCGAACCCGCGTCGGAGCACCCCAGCGGCAGCCGGGCCAGCGTTCCCATGACGATCAGTACATCTGTACCAATGCTAGATCTTCAGGGCGCTGTCGGGCCTCGCCGCAGGGCCGCCAGCGCCGCCTCCAGATCGGCTGGCAGGCCTCGGGTCACACGCCGCCGCCCCAGGCCCGCGGACCCATCCACCAACACCAGCTCCACTGCGGCGTTGGCGGCCACCCTGCCATCCGGGGCGAGAAACCAGCTGCGCCAGGGGATCCGGACTCCCCGGCGCGCCTCCACCACGCTGGCCAGCCGCACGGTGTCGCCGTGCCGGAGGGCCTGGCGGTAGTCGATCGAGAGGGCCACCACCGGCAGTTCGAGGCCACGGGCCGCGAGGGCGCTGTAGGCCAGGCCAGCCGCCACCAGGGCCTCCACCCGTGCCTCCTCCAGCCAGGCCACATAGGCGCCGTGCCACATCACGCCGGCATGGTCGGTGTGCTGGGGCAGCACCCGGCGCTGGAGCACCCAGGCATTGGGCTCTATCAAGGTCTGCATGGCGGCAGCCTCGTGCTCGGCAAACCGCCATAGGCTGCCCGAAAGCCCACCGCAGCACCCGTGTTTCGCAACGTTCTGATCGCCGATTCCGGCAAAGGCCACGTGGAGGAAATGGTGCGGATGCTCCGCGACATCCCCGTGGTACGCCAGGCACGCCTCAACCTCCTGCACGTGGTGCCGGAGCAGGCGGGAGAAAACTTCCAGGAACACTGGCAAGAGGCCGCCGGCATCGTGGCCGCCGCCGTGGGCCGGCTACAGCTTGACCCCAGCGAGGTGAACACGATCATTCGCCAGGGAGATACCAAGCAGACCGTGCTGCTGGTGGCCGAAGAGCTCAACGCCGATCTGATCGTGATGGGGTCCAGGGGCCTGAGCCGGCTGCAGTCGATCCTCAGCAATAGCGCCAGCCAGTACGTGTTCCAGCTGTCGACCCGGCCGATGCTGCTGGTGCGCGACGACCTCTACGTGCGCCATTTGAACAGACTGCTGGTGGCCATCGACGGCACCGGTGTGGGCGACGACGCGCTCAAGCTGGCCTGCGAGCTGGTGCGGGAAATTCCCGGTGGCAGCCTCACCGGGGTCCACGTCACCCGCCAGGATCTGACACCGTCGCGGGGGGGCAGGTCACCTGCCGATGAGGTGCTGGAGCGGGCCGTTCAGCGGGCTCGCGGCCTGGGGGTGTCGCTTCAACCGCTGCATCGCACGGGCGACGTGGGACGCACCGTGTGCAGCGCCGCCGAGGACATCAAGGCCGATCTGGTGGTGATCGCCTCCCAGGATCGACGGCCCGTGGTGGCCAAGGCCCTGGTGGATCTCGACCGTCTGCTGGGCAGCTCCGTCAGCGACTACATCCGGGTGCATGCCCCGGCGCCGGTGCTGCTGGTGCGGGAACCGGAAAGCGGCCGCTGAGGCCAGGCGGGTCAGTGGCTTGGGCCAGGCCGGCCTCCAACCGGCTCGGGACGGTTGCGCCCGAGCTGGGCAAGGACCCCAAGCCCTGAAGACCCAATCCGATCGGGGGCTCGAGGGCTGGAGGTTCAGCCGCCCTGACGGCTGCTGGTCTGGATGTAGAGCACCAGCAGGAACACGGTGGGAACCAACACGAACATCAGGCTGGCAACAAAGCCGAGATCGTTGGTTTCCATGGATGAACTGAGGTTTACCCGGAGGGTATCACCGGCGATCAGGCCGCTTTCAGGAGCCTTCACCGGCCGTTGCACCGCGATCCGAAGCCCCATCGGCGGCGCCCGGTTCCACGGCCTGCGGATCGGGGCCGGCCTCCTCCTCGCTGGCAGCGGGGGGCTCGGGCCAGCTCGTGGGTCCAGGCGGCAAGGGTGTAGCCATGGCGACCGCCTGGCGCCGGTCCTTGTCGGCCAGGCCCACCTGGGGCCGGGTGATCACCACCAGCGACTGCTGCACCAGGGCCTGGCAGGCCAGCCGCCAGTTGGCCGGGCGACGCTTGAGCTTCTGGTCTTCCACCGGGGTGCGCCCCGTGAGGGCCTGACTTCCCTGGCCCTCAGGCACTTCCACGAAGCAGGTGATGCACTGGCCGCAGCCACCGCAGTTGCCCAGGGCCCCCTTCAGCCCATACAGCTGAACCCCTTCGCGAAGGGCCACCTCCCTGAGGTTTTCGCCGGGGTAGCACTCCACATCGCGTTCCTCTCGCAGGAAACGGATCACGGGCATCAGAGTTGGCGCGGCAATCCCCATTCTGGGACGCGCCGTTGCGGTCCGTAACCTGCGCCGCGCCGGAGGCGTGCCCACCCTTACGATCGCCCAACCCACCCAGAACGACTCCCCATGGGACTGCCCTGGTATCGGGTGCACACGGTCGTCATCAACGACCCGGGCCGACTGTTGGCCGTGCACCTCATGCACACCGCGCTGGTGGCCGGCTGGGCCGGCTCCATGGCGCTCTATGAGCTCGCGATCTTCGATCCATCCGACCCGGTGCTCAACCCCATGTGGCGCCAGGGGATGTTCGTCATGCCCTTCATGGCCCGTCTTGGGGTCACCGGCAGCTGGGGTGGCTGGAGCATCACCGGTGAAACCGGGGTGGATCCAGGCTTCTGGAGCTTCGAGGGCGTGGCCGCCGCCCACATCGTCTTCAGCGGCCTGCTGTTCCTGGCCGCCATCTGGCACTGGACCTTCTGGGATCTCGAGATCTGGCAGGACCCCCGCACCGGCGAACCCGCCCTGGACCTGCCGAAGATCTTCGGCATCCACCTGCTGCTGGCAGGCCTCGGCTGCTTCGGCTTCGGCGCCTTCCACCTCACGGGCGTTTTCGGCCCGGGGATGTGGGTGAGCGACGCCTACGGCATTGCCGGGCATCTGGAGCCCGTGCAGCCCTCCTGGGGACCTGAGGGCTTCAACCCCTTCAACCCCGGCGGCATCGTGGCCCACCACATCGCCGCCGGCATTGTGGGCATCATCGCCGGCATCTTCCACATCACCACCCGTCCGCCGGAGCGCCTCTACAAGGCCCTGCGGATGGGCAACATCGAAACGGTGCTGGCCTCCGCCATCGCCGCCGTGTTCTTTGCCGCATTCGTGGTGGCGGGCACCATGTGGTACGGCGCCGCCGCCACGCCGGTGGAGCTGTTCGGCCCCACCCGCTTCCAGTGGGACCAGGGCTACTTCAAGGCCGAGATCAGCCGCAGGGTCCAGACGGCCCTCGACAACGGAGCTTCCATGGAGCAGGCCTATGGCTCCATCCCCGAGAAGCTCGCCTTCTATGACTACGTGGGCAACAGCCCTGCCAAGGGCGGCCTGTTCCGCGTGGGTCCGATGGTGAACGGCGATGGCCTGCCCACCGGCTGGCTCGGCCACATCTCCTTCACCGACAAGGAGGGCCGCGACCTGCAGGTGCGCCGCCTGCCCAACTTCTTCGAGAACTTCCCCGTGGTGCTCGAAGACCAGGACGGCATCGTGCGGGGGGACATCCCGTTCCGCCGGGCCGAGGCCAAGTACTCCTTTGAGCAAACCGGCATCACGGCCACCGTCTATGGCGGTGCCCTCAACGGCCAGACCTTCACCGATCCAGCCGCTGTCAAGCGGCTGGCCCGTAAGGCCCAGCTTGGCGAGGCCTTCGAGTTCGACCGCGAGACCTACCACTCCGACGGCACCTTCCGCAGCTCACCCCGCGGCTGGTTCACCTTCGGCCATGCCACCTTCGCGCTGCTGTTCTTCTTCGGCCACATCTGGCACGGTGCCCGTACCCTCTACCGCGATGTGTTCGCCGGGATCGACCCCGATCTGGGCGACCAGGTGGAGTTCGGCCTGTTCCAGAAGCTGGGCGACAAGTCGACCCGCCGCCTGCCGGAGGGCTACGTGCCCCCTGCCGGCTCCACCCTCAGCTGACCCGGGAGTCACCCCATGGAGAGCTTCGCTTACATCCTGATCCTGACCCTGGCCTTGGCCACTCTCTTCTTTGCGATCGCCTTCCGCGACCCGCCGAAGATTGGCAAATAGACCCTGGTTTTCCTGATCCCAGCAGCCTTCGGGCTGGGCCAGCCCCTGACTTCGTCAGGGGCTTTTTGCTGCACAGCCCTTCTCAAGGGCAGATCGGCTGCTTAAACTTCTCAAACCCAGCGCGGAATTTCGGGGATGCAATGCCCCTCCTGCCAACACACCGACAGCCGGGTGCTCGAATCAAGGGCGGCTGACAGCGGCAGGAGCGTCCGACGCCGCCGCGAATGTCTGAACTGTGAGTTCCGTTTCACCACCTATGAACGGGTGGAAACTGTGCCGATCACGGTGGTGAAGCGCAACGGCAGCCGTGAAACCTTCAACCGCGCCAAGCTGCTGCACGGCTTGCTGAGGGCCTGCGAGAAAACCGGGCTGGAGCCAGCACGGCTGGAACTGGTGGTGGATGAGATCGAACTGCAGCTGCAGCAGCGCTCTTGCCGGGAAGTCACCAGCGCCGACATCGGCGAGTTGGTGTTGCAGCAACTGGCCGAGATGAGCGAAGTGGCCTACGTGCGCTTTGCCTCGGTGTATCGGCAGTTCCAGGGCATCAGCGATTTCGTGGCCGCCCTCGAACGCCTCAATCGCCGTGCCAGCAAGGCCACGGAGCTGGCGGCGATCGGCTAGGGGGCCCAGCCCCGTTGATACAGTGATAGATCGCGACGGACCGCTGGCGGGCGGGCTCGTCGATCCCTTCACCCTGCCTCGGGCAGACCGCCAACTCTCCATGACCGTGACCCCTTCCGACATCAGCAGCACCGAGGCCGATCTCGCCCTTGCCGTTGAAGCGGCCGACGAACTCGACCTCGCCATCCCGGAAGAGGTCCCGACAGCAGACGACCCCAGCAGCCGCGCAGCCACCCGTGACCTCGACGGCGTGGGCTTCACGCTGGATGAGTTCGCCGCCCTGCTCAGCAAGTACGACTACAACTTCAAGCCAGGCGACGTCGTCAACGGCACCGTGTTCGCCCTGGAATCCAAGGGCGCGATGATCGACATCGGGGCCAAGACGGCCGCCTTCATGCCCCTGCAGGAGGTGTCGATCAACCGGGTGGAGGGGCTTAGCGATGTGCTGGAGCCCGGCGAGATCCGTGAGTTCTTCATCCTCAGCGAGGAGAACGAGGACGGCCAGCTCACCCTCTCGATCCGCCGCATCGAGTACCAGCGTGCCTGGGAGCGGGTGCGCCAGCTCCAGAAGGAAGACGCCACCATCTACTCCGAGGTGTTCGCCACCAACCGAGGTGGTGCCCTGGTGCGGGTGGAGGGCCTGCGGGGCTTCATCCCCGGCAGCCACATCAGCACCCGCAAGGCCAAGGAGGAGCTGGTGGCCGACTTCCTGCCCCTCAAGTTCCTGGAGGTTGATGAGGAGCGCAACCGCCTGGTGCTCAGCCATCGCCGCGCCCTGGTGGAGCGCAAGATGAATCGCCTCGAGGTGGGCGAAGTGGTGCTGGGCACCGTGCGCGGCATCAAGCCCTATGGCGCCTTCATCGACATCGGCGGCGTGAGTGGCCTGCTGCACATCTCCGAGATCAGCCACGAGCACATCGAAACGCCCCACACGGTGCTGAATGTGAACGACCAGATGAAGGTGATGATCATCGACCTGGATGCCGAGCGCGGTCGCATCTCCCTCTCCACCAAGGCCCTGGAGCCGGAACCCGGCGACATGCTCACCGACCCCCAGAAGGTGTTCGACAAGGCCGAGGAGATGGCCGCCCGCTACAAGCAGATGCTGTTGGAGCAGGCCGAGGACAACGAGCCCATGGGCGTCACCGTCGACTGAGCAGCCGCCACCGTGGCCCTGCTGCTGCTGAGGGGCAAACCGATCGGGGAGGTGGAGGCCGTGCTGTTCGACAAGGACGGCACCCTCTCGATCAGCGAACCCATGCTCCTGGCCCTGGCCAGGGCCAGGGTGTTTCATGGCTTGAGACTGCTGGGCGAACGCCATGGCCCCCTCCACGCCAGCGAGGGCTCCCGGGCCCAGGAACTGCTGCGGCAGGCCTACGGCTTGAGGGGGCAGGGCATCGATCCAGCCGGCACCACGGCCGTGGCCTGCCGCGAGCACAACCTGATCTCCACGGCCACGGCCCTGGCCCAGGTGGGTCTCGGCTGGCCTGAGGCCCTCGAGCTCAGCCAGGCCGTCTTCGCTGCCACCGACCACCTGCACGGCCGTGGCAGCGCCAGCCCTCCAGGAGCCACCCCAGGACTGCATGGGTTGGTGGATGGGCTCGCCGCAGCAGGGTTGCGCTGCGCCGTGATCAGCAACGACGACCAAGCCGGCATCGAGGCGTTTCTGCAGAGCCAGGGGATTCGCCAGCACTTCCAGGCCAGCTGGAGCGCTGAACACACCCCCCGCAAACCAGACCCCGCCGCCGTGCTGGCCCTGTGTGAAGCCCTGGACGTACCTCCGGAGCGCTGTGCCCTGATCGGCGATGCCAACAGCGACCTGCGCATGGCCCGCAGCGCTGGTGTGGGCGTGGTGCTCGGCTATCTGGCGGGCTGGAGCAGCCCACCTCCCCTGGATCCCTGCTTTCCCCAGGTCAGCCAGTGGTCTGATCTGGAGGCGCGCCAGGGCGGCCCGATCACGCCATAGGCTGGTGCCCCCACAGGCCCCATGCCATGAGCCGGTATGTGTTCACCTCGGAGTCGGTGACCGAAGGTCATCCCGACAAGATCTGTGACCAGGTGAGCGACGCCGTGCTCGACGCCCTGCTGCAGCAGGATCCCGCCTCCCGGGTGGCCTGCGAAACAGTGGTCAATACCGGGCTCTGCCTGATCACCGGCGAGGTGACCACCACAGCCCGGGTGGACTTCAACACCCTGGTGCGGGATGTGATCAGCCAGATCGGCTACAGCGGTGCCAGGGCCGGCGGGTTCGATTCCCACAGCTGTGCCGTGCTGGTGGCCCTCGATCAGCAGTCGCCCGACATCGCCCAGGGCGTCGATGAGGCCGACGACCACGCCGGCGATCCCCTCGACAAGATCGGGGCCGGCGACCAGGGCATCATGTTCGGCTACGCCTGCAACGAAACGCCCGAACTGATGCCCCTGCCGATCAGCCTGGCGCACCGCCTGGCCCGCCAGCTGGCGGCGGTGCGCCATGACGGCAGCCTCCCCTACCTGCTGCCGGACGGCAAAACCCAGGTGAGCGTGGTGTACGAGAACGACGTTCCCGTGGCCATCGACACGATTCTGATCTCCACCCAGCACACCCCGGAGATCGACGGCATCAGTGACGAGAAAGGGCTGCGCGAGCGCATCGCCGCCGATCTCTGGGCCCATGTGGTTCTGCCTGCCACCGGCGACCTGGCCCTGAAGCCGACCCAGGAGAGCACCCGCTTCCTGGTGAACCCCACTGGCAAGTTCGTGGTGGGAGGCCCCCAGGGGGATGCGGGCCTCACGGGACGCAAGATCATCGTGGACACCTACGGCGGCTATGCCCGCCACGGCGGTGGCGCCTTCTCCGGCAAGGATCCCACCAAGGTGGATCGCTCCGCCGCCTACGCCGCCCGCTACGTGGCCAAGGCCCTGGTGGCAGCGGGCCTGGCCCGCAAGGTCGAAGTGCAGCTGAGCTATGCCATCGGCGTGGCCAGGCCGGTGAGCATCCTGGTGGAGAGTTTCGGCACCGGCAGCCTCAGCAACGCTGACCTCACCGCCCTGGTGCAGGAACACTTCGACCTGCGTCCAGGCGCCATCATCGAAACCTTTGCCTTGCGCGACCTTCCCCAGCAGCGCGGCGGTCGCTTCTACCAGGACGTGGCGGCCTACGGCCACTTCGGCCGCACCGACCTGGACCTGCCCTGGGAGAACGTCGACGGCATCGCCGCCACCCTGAAGGAGGCCAGCCAGGCCGCCACTTCAGCCAGCGGCGAGCGCAGCGCCATCGCCGCAGCGGCCTGAGCCTGGTCGAATCAGGATCGCTGCCGTGCCCAGCCCCTGCGCCCTTGGTCTGGACCTGGGCAGCAGCGGCCTGCGGCTGGCGGCCTGCGACAGCGGCGGCCAGCTGCTGGCTGAGCACGCCGCCGCCTATCCCGCCGCCTTCAGCGATCCCGCCAGCTGGCGAGAGGGCCTGGTGGCCCTCTGCGCCCGTCTGTCGCCCGAGCTGCGCGCCAGCGTGGGCGCCATCGCCATCGACGGCACCTCCGGCACCCTGCTGCTCTGCCACCGGGACGGCAGCCTGCTGGAGGGTCCCCTTGGCCAGGCCCTCTCCTACGCCACGGCCTGCCCCGAGCAGGTCAGCAGAGCCCGGCAGCTGGCCGCGGGCGACGGGGCTGGCACGGGCGAGAGGGAGGCAGCCTCCCCCGCCGCCAGTGCCAGCGGCAGCCTGGCCAGGGCCCTGCGGCTGCTGGAGACCGCCCCGGCCCCCGGCGCCGCACTGCTGCTGCGCCATCAGGCCGACTGGCTGATGGGCTGGCTGCTGGCGGACTGGCGCTGGGGCGAAGCCGGCAACAACCTGCGTCTGGGCTGGGACCCGGTGCGCCAGAGCTGGCAGGGCAGCATCGGCGCCCAGCCCTGGAGCGCGGCCCTGCCACGGATCTGCGCCAGCGGCAGCGTGCTCGGCCGTCTCGCCGCCGGCAGTGCCCGCAGCCTGGGGCTGCCGGCCAGCTGCCAGGTGGTGGCCGGCAGCACAGACGCCAATGCCGCCGTGCTCGCGGCCGCTCCAGGCCCCGGCGATGGTGTGGCCGTGCTGGGCACCACCCTGGTGCTGAAGCAATTCTGCCCTGAGCCCCTGAAGGGCCCTGGCCTCAGTTGCCATCGGGTGGCCGGCCGCTGGCTGGTGGGAGGCGCCTCCAACAGCGGCGCCGGCGTGCTGGGCCAGTTCTTCAACCCGGCTCAACTGGCCGAGCTGAGCCGCCAGATCGACCCGTCAAGGCCCACGGGTCTGGAGCTGCGGCCCCTGCCCGGGCGTGGTGAGCGCTTCCCCGTGGACGACCCCGACCTGGAGCCGATCCTGGGGCCCAGGCCCGTGAGTGACGTGCACTTTCTCCAGGCCTTGCTGGAGGGGTTGGCGGCGATCGAGCAGGCCGGCTGGCAGCGGCTGGCCAGCCTGGGGGCACCCCCGATCCAGCGGGTGATCAGCCTCGGCGGCGGCGCCCGCAATCCCCAGTGGCGGCGCCTGCGCGAGCAGCGCCTCGGGGTGCCCGTGCTCAACCGCCCAGGCCTCTCAGCCGCCCTGGGCATGGCCAGACTGGCCGCATCCACCCTCCAGTCCACTCCCGAACTCCGATGAACGACCGTCTGCGCACCTGGATCTCCATGGGCCTGTTCGTGCTGCTGGCGGGCTACGTGAGCTTCAGCGCCATCCGGCTGGGCCTGCTCCTGTGGCAGCGCTTCGCCGCCGGCTAGAAGCCCCAGAATCGAACCCCCCGCGCTGACCTCCATGGCCGCCGACCCCCTCACCCCCGCCGTGAGCGATCGGATCTGCAAGCACATGAACGACGACCACGCCGAAGCGGTGCTCAGCTATGCCCGCCACTACGGCGGCGTGGCCGACGCCAGCCAGGCCCGCATGCTCACCGTTCAGCCCGAAGCAATGCAGCTCGACGTGGACGGCCGCAGCATCCAGGTGGCCTTCGACCACACCCTCACCGACAGCGAAGACGCCCACCGCACCCTGGTGGCGATGCTGCGGGCCATGCCCCAGACACCGGGCTGACGCCGATGGGGCAAGGCTGAGACAGTCTTGAGCCGTAGGGCCATGAGTGCAGGGTTCTGGGCTGGCCTGGGGGAACTGCTGCCCCTGGAGTGGCTGGTGCGCGACCCCAGCTCCCCAGCAGGGAGCGCCACCAGGGCCTGGCAGCTGGAGGCGGCTCCCCTTCGAGGCAGCGAGCCCCTGCCCTGGTGGTCCGCCGGGCTCTACGACGGTGGGCTGCGCCGCCACCTGCTGGGCCTGCGCCGTGAGCTGAGGCCTCAGGGATTGCGGCCCCTGGTGAGCACCCTGGCGGAGGGCCTGCGGGCCGATTCGGGCCCGGTGGTGGGCAGGGAGCGCCCCCTGCTGGTCCCCGTCCCCAGTTGGAAGCGTCGGCCCAATCCCCTGCCGCCCATGCTGGCGAAGCAGCTCTCGGGCCAGCTTGGCTGGCCCCAGGCGCCCCTGCTGGTCCGCAGCCGGCCTGTGCTGGGGCAGCACCGCCTCAACCGGGAACTGCGCTGGGCCAACCAGGAGGGTGCCTTCCACTGCGCGAGCCCCGCCCGGGGGGATCGCCGCGGTAGGCGCCCGCTGATGCTGCTCGATGACATCCTCACCACCGGAGCCACCGCCTGCCACGCCGCGGCCGCCCTCGAAACCGCCGGCTGGCGTGTGCTGGGCCTGGCCTGCCTGGCCCGCACCCCTGAGCGTCGGGGGTCGTGATCTAGGATCCGCTGGGTCGCTGAGGCGACGGGCCGGGATAGCTCAGTTGGTAGAGCAGGCGACTGAAAATCGCCGTGTCCCCAGTTCAAATCTGGGTCCTGGCATTGCAACCCTGCAAGTGCAACCCTGGCGGCGCAACTTCGGGACCCCAAACCCCGTGATCGCATCCCTGCCATTGCGGAATCATGTGATCAGGCGGCCTGCTGACAACACCGAACTTGCCTCTCCCTGTTCGTGCTGCGCCTCTCGGGCGCCCACCATCCCTCACCATGCGCGAGCCCCCAGGCAGCTTCCCCCAGGTGTTCGACAACGCCGACAGTTTTGCCCAGGCCTTCGATGAGGCCTGGAGCCAGTTGGCCGCCCAGGCCCCAAGCCTGGATCAACCCCGCGAAGCCCGCCTGGCCGCCGTGCTCGAGGCCCTTGCCGACCATCCGTTCTGCCGCTCGTCCCCGCAACTGGCCGAGCAGGTGGCGCAGTTCCGGCTCAGACTCCTCGGCCTCTGACGCCGTCCTCCCATGGCTGCGACCGGGGCGGTCCCAGGCCTTAACTTAGCGGCCATCGAGTTGAGCCAGGGGAGTTGAGCGAGAGCGCCACGGACGACAGGGGCCTGGGTGAACGCGGCACGGGTGAGAGGGGTACCGACTCGGCCAGCGCCCTGGCACGGTTGGTGCAGTTGCTCAGCGCGGGCTTCAGCAATCAGCAGCAGGCCTTCGACAACCCCCCCCTCTATGCCCACATCCTGGTGACGCTGCGGCCCCTGCCCCAGCTCGCTCCGGGCTCACTGCTGCTGGAGCAGAGCTACGCCATCAATCCAGCCGTGCCCTACAGAATCCGCGTGCTGCGGGCCGAACGCCAGGGCGACGCTCTGGTGATCCACAACCAGGCCCTCGCCGAGGAGCAGCGCTTCTGGGGCGCGGTGGACGACGAGGCGCTGCGCAGCCGCATCAGCTCCTCCGACCTGGTGCCCCTGGAGGGATGTGCCTATGTGGTGCGCGAGGAAGCCGCGGGATTCGTCGGCGAAGTGGAACCCGGCTGCCGCTGTCTGGTGGAGCGCAAGGGGCAGACCACCTACCTCGTCAGCCGTCTGGAGCTCGATGCAAGCGGCATGCGCACGATCGATACGGGCCACGACCCCACCTCCCACGCCCAGGTGTGGGGCTCCCTGGCCGGCCCGTTCCGATTCAGCCGCACGGCTGACTACAGCCACGAAATTCCTGCCGCCTGGCACGAGGCCTTCCAGAGCTGAGGCCGATCAGGCCGGCACCTCGTCCATGAAGGGCTGCTCAAGCTCTTCGGGGAAGGGTCCATCGATGGCCATCAAGGGGGTGGCAGGCTCAGGAAACGAGGCCACGGGGCCGGGGCCCTGAGCCACCTGCAGCAGCTGTTCCAGGTGGCTCAGGCGTTGTTCAGTCTGTTCGAAGCGCAACTTCCGTAGGGAGTCTTGGCGCTCGTCTTCCCGATCGGAAGCCTCGATCAGGGGCTTAAGCCGCTGCTGCTGGACGGACACCTGCTCCTCCAGCTCCAGAAGCCGGAAGGTGAGGGTTTCCATCACCTCCGAAAGGGTGTTGAGCTGGCCAGCCAGTCGATCCACCGCCGGGGCGGCCGTGGAGGACGGCTCGGGGCACGCCCGGAGTGAAGGATCAGGATGGCCAGCTGGATCGCCCATCGCCCCTCCGTGCGAGTTGGTTGCGGGTTGGTATGGCGGTGCGCCCCAGCCCTGGAGCCCAGGCAGCACCTGGCGGGATGGTATCTGGATCAGGCGCGGGCGCCAGGGGCAAACTTTGTAACGATTGTGAAAGGCTGGCGGTGGGCCTGCCCGCGGCCCATAGGATCTGCCCATGCAGCCGTTGGCAGAGTCGCTTTACGCTGCCCCGCCCTGCCAGGCCGCTCGGTCTGCCCAGGCGGCCCAACGGCCACGTCGCGTTTCCTCCCCCCGGCCCGAAGCCCATGACCCTTGCCAACGCTGCCTACCTGGGCATTGAGCGTTTCGCCAACGACAGCGCCAAAGAGAACTGGACCAACGCCTCCGAGAACGACAAGGCGCTGCTGATCCGCGCCGTCTACCGCCAGGTGCTGGGCAACCAGTACGTGATGAAGAGCGAGCGCCTGACAGGCCCTGAGTCCCTGTTCAAGCGTGGCTACCTCAGCATCCGGGAATTCGTGCGCCAGGTGGCCAAGAGCGGGCTCTACAAGCAGAAGTTCTTCGAGAACTGCAATCCTTACCGCTTCATCGAACTCAACTTCAAGCACCTGCTCGGCCGGGCTCCCCAGAACAAGGCCGAGATGCTCCATCACTTCACCATCCTGCAGGAGCAGGGCTTCGACGCCGAGATCGACTCCTACATCGACAGCGCCGAGTATCAGGAGCGCTTTGGCGAAGAAGCTGTTCCTTACCTGCATGGCTTCAACTACAACTCCGGCCAGCAGGGCCTGCAGTTTTCCTACATGCTGCAGCTCACCCGCGGCGTGGGTGCTTCTGTCCGCGGCGATCTGCTCAAGACCCAATCCCGACTCAACCCTGCCGTCCATGCCGAGCAGCCGATGCCGGTGGTGAGTCCCAATGCCAAGGGCTCGGTATTCCGCAAGGTGACCAGCGATGGCGTCACCCGCCAGGGCGTGGGTGCCGGCGAGGAGGGCCGCACCTTCAGGGTTGAAATCACCGGATTCAACAACTACAGGCTGCACAAGCGCAGCAACCGAGTGCGTTTCATCCCCTTCAACAAACTGCTGGAGTACCAGCAACAGATCCACCGGGAGGGTGGTCGGGTCGCCAGCATCACGCCGGTGAACTGAAGCTTGCTTCTGCGCGAGCTTTGATCTTTTCCATTTCGCTCCTTCGCCCCAACCACCATGAAGGTTTCTGCAGGTAGCCGCGGCACCAGCTTCACCAGCAGCCGTCAGGTCACATTCACCGTCACCGGCCTCGCCAACAACGACTACTCGCGTACGGCAGACATGACCATGAATGTGCCCTACACCCGAATGAATGAAACCATGCGTCTCGTTCAGCGGATGGGTGGCAAGATCACCGGCGTGAGTGTCAATGGCGGCGACCTCGTGGGTGCAGGCAAGGTGGCTCCAGCCCGCAAGAAGTCGAAGTCGAAAGCCGAGGGCTGAGCCCAGCTCCCAACCGTAAGCACAACCACTCGAGCCCCCAACTGGGGGCTTTTTGATGGTCGAATCACGGCCCAGCGCACGGGCTCCCAGCCAGCAAGACAGCCAAGCAGACCAGGGCACGGTGACCGTTTGTTAATTGGCGAGACGCCTAGCCGCGGGGACAACCAACAATGGTCAAGTCAAGTTGACAGGTGCCCGGTGCTGCCGGGCGACGGACAACCTGGCCATCCCTTCAACCCTCCCCGACATCTCGTCGCGACCAGGAGCTCTCCCCATGTTCGACGCCTTCACCAAGGTTGTAGCCCAGGCTGATGCCCGGGGCGAATTCATCAACGCCGGTCAGATTGATGCCCTCGCTGCCATGGTGGCCGAGAGCAACAAGCGCATGGACACGGTGAACCGCATCACCTCCAACGCTTCCAAAATCGTCACCAACGCTGCTCGCGATCTCTTCGATTCGCAGCCCGCTCTGATCGCACCCGGCGGTAACGCCTACACCCATCGCCGCATGGCTGCCTGCCTGCGCGACATGGAGATCGTTCTCCGCTACGTCACCTACGCCATCTTCACCGGCGATGCTTCCGTTCTGGAAGATCGTTGCCTCAATGGCCTCCGGGAGACCTACCTCGCCCTCGGCGTCCCCGGCGCTTCCGTTGCAGAAGGCATCCGCAAGATGAAGGACGCCGCCATCGGCATCGCCAACGACCGCAACGGCATCACCCCCGGCGACTGCGCCGCCCTCATGAGCGAAGTCGGCACCTACTTCGACCGCGCTGCTGCCGCCGTCGGCTGATCGCCTCGGCCCCTCCTTCTCTTCAACTCACCCGCCTCAACGCGGGTTCACCTCTTCCTTCTCTCTCACCATGAAGACCCCCCTCACCGAGGCCGTCGCCGCCGCTGATTCCCAGGGCCGCTTCCTCTCCAACACCGAGCTCAACGCCGCCTTCGGTCGCTTTGAGCGCGCTGCCAACGCCCTCAGCGCTGCCAAAACCCTCACCGCCAAAGCCGATGAGCTCGTGAACGGCGCCGCCCAGGCCGTCTACAGCAAGTTCCCCTACACCACCCAGATGCAGGGCAGCAACTACGCCTCCGATTCACGCGGCAAGGCCAAGTGCGCTCGGGACATCGGCTACTACCTCCGCATGGTCACCTACTGCCTCGTGGCTGGTGGCACCGGCCCCATGGATGAGTACCTCGTCGCCGGTCTCGATGAGATCAACCGTGCCTTCGAGCTCTCCCCCTCCTGGTACGTCGAGGCCCTCTCCTACATCAAGGCCAACCACGGCATCTCAGGCGACCCCGGTGTCATCGCCAACAACTACATCGACTACGCCATCAGCGCTCTCGTCTGAATCCTTCTCAGGACTCAGCCGCAAACCAATCAACCCTTCCCCCCAAGGGGGATCGGATCCTTCGCCCCCGCTCAGGGGGCTTTTTGGTGTCCACACTGCAAACGGGCTGCTCTGGCGAGAGCAGTGGCAGCAGCCCAAGCCGGAACAGACCCGGGCAACAGGACAACAATCGGAAGAAAAGTGGAAGATTGGATCGTGTCTCAGCCGTGCCAATCACCCCGCCATGACCCTTTGTGAAGCAGGCTGAATCTGCAGGCAGAGTTGATCACAATGGCTCGGTGCTTCGCACTGCGGGTTGCGCCAGCAATCCGATCCCTAGTCCCTTTCCCTTCCCGACATCTCGTCGCGACCAGGAGCTCTCCCCATGTTCGACGCCTTCACCAAGGTTGTAGCCCAGGCTGATGCCCGGGGCGAATTCATCAACGCCGGTCAGATTGATGCCCTCGCTGCCATGGTGGCCGAGAGCAACAAGCGCATGGACACGGTGAACCGCATCACCTCCAACGCTTCCAAAATCGTCACCAACGCTGCTCGCGATCTCTTCGATTCGCAGCCCGCTCTGATCGCACCCGGCGGTAACGCCTACACCCATCGCCGCATGGCTGCCTGCCTGCGCGACATGGAGATCGTTCTCCGCTACGTCACCTACGCCATCTTCACCGGCGATGCTTCCGTTCTGGAAGATCGTTGCCTCAATGGCCTCCGGGAGACCTACCTCGCCCTCGGCGTCCCCGGCGCTTCCGTTGCAGAAGGCATCCGCAAGATGAAGGACGCCGCCATCGGCATCGCCAACGACCGCAACGGCATCACCCCCGGCGACTGCGCCGCCCTCATGAGCGAAGTCGGCACCTACTTCGACCGCGCTGCTGCCGCCGTCGGCTGATCGCCTCGGCCCCTCCTTCTCTTCAACTCACCCGCCTCAACGCGGGTTCACCTCTTCCTTCTCTCTCACCATGAAGACCCCCCTCACCGAGGCCGTCGCCGCCGCTGATTCCCAGGGCCGCTTCCTCTCCAACACCGAGCTCAACGCCGCCTTCGGTCGCTTTGAGCGCGCTGCCAACGCCCTCAGCGCTGCCAAAACCCTCACCGCCAAAGCCGATGAGCTCGTGAACGGCGCCGCCCAGGCCGTCTACAGCAAGTTCCCCTACACCACCCAGATGCAGGGCAGCAACTACGCCTCCGATTCACGCGGCAAGGCCAAGTGCGCTCGGGACATCGGCTACTACCTCCGCATGGTCACCTACTGCCTCGTGGCTGGTGGCACCGGCCCCATGGATGAGTACCTCGTCGCCGGTCTCGATGAGATCAACCGTGCCTTCGAGCTCTCCCCCTCCTGGTACGTCGAGGCCCTCTCCTACATCAAGGCCAACCACGGCATCTCCGGCGACCCCGGTGTCATCGCCAACAACTACATCGACTACGCCATCAGCGCTCTCGTCTGAATCCTTCTCAGGACTCAGCCGCAAACCAATCAACCCTTCCCCCCAAGGGGGATCGGATCCTTCGCCCCCGCTCAGGGGGCTTTTTGGTGTCCACACTGCATACGGGCTTCCCGGTCTCTCACACACGCGACGTGCTCACGGGGCGCCCACGGGGCCATAGGGCAGTGGTCCAGAAAGGGCTGTGAAGATTGCCGTAGAGCTTCAGTGATCAGCCTGAACCACCCATAGGCTTTCTCGACATGCGCCGGCGTTTCGGCGCAGCCTCCCTCAGCCAGCCGTCATGACCCTCGTCAACGCCTCTCACCTCGGAATCGAACGCTTCAGCGGTGATCGCAACAAAGAGAACTGGAGCGTCAGCTCCCAACAGGACAAGGCCAGCCTGGTGCGGGCTGTCTACCGGCAGGTGCTGGGCAATCAATACATCATGGACAGCGAAAGGCTTACGCAGCCAGAATCACTGTTCAAGCACAACTTATTAACCGTGCGCGAGTTTGTGCGCCAAGTGGCCAAGAGCGGCCTCTACCGCAGCAAGTTTTTCGAGAACTGCAATCCCTATCATTTCATCGAGCTGAACCACAAGCATCTGCTGGGCCGGGCTCCCAACGACAAGGCAGAAATGCTGCACCACTTCACGATTTTGCAGAACGAAGGCGTTGATGCAGAGATCGATTCCTACATCGACAGCCCCGAGTACCAACAGCGCTTCGGGGAAGAGGTTGTTCCCTTCGTGCATGGCTGGGACTACTCCAGCGGTCAGCAGGGCCGGCAGTTCTCCTGGCTGATGCAGCTCGCCCGTGGCGTCGCCGCCTCGGTGAAGGGCGACACCTCGGGCACCAACTTCCGCCTCGGCAAAGCGCTTCACCAGGATCGGGCCGTGCCGGTGGTGAGCCCCAACGCCAAGGGCGCCGGCTTCCAGCCCACCCAGGTGCCGAACGAATCGATCACCAGCATGGCCCGCGGCATCGGCCAGAAGGCACGGGTGTATCGCATCGAGGTCACCGGGCTCACCAACTACCGGTTGCACAAGCGCGCCAGCACAGCCCGCTTCGTGACGTTCGACAAGATGCTGGAGACCCAGCAGATGATTCACCGCCAGGGTGGCAGGGTGGCCAGCGTGACGCCGGTCAACTGACCCGGCTGCTCCGGCCGGAGCCAGGCCGGGAGCTTGGGACTGGACCTGGGGGGGCTTGAGACGATCACCGCGGTGACCGTTCGTAAAGCTAGCTCCCGCTCCCAGCCCCGCTCCCCAACAATGGGCAGGTGTTTTGGCCTCCGTGCCTACAACGCCGCCCCAACCGCCGCAGTGACCCACCCCTCACCGCGCGCCGGTTGGCCAACGTTGCAGGCGCAATGCCTGGTGCACCTCCCTCCTCACCCCCCGGGGTTCTCCAGAAGCTTCGGGCCATGGAGGGCGAGGGCAGAGCGGAGCTCTCCAGGCTCGTCAGGTCAGGCCTGACCCACACCACCACTGCACGACACTTCGTCGCCAATCAGGAGATCTAACCATGTTCGACGCCTTCACCAAGGTTGTAGCCCAGGCTGATGCCCGGGGCGAATTCATCAACGCCGGTCAGATTGATGCCCTCGCTGCCATGGTGGCCGAGAGCAACAAGCGCATGGACACGGTGAACCGCATCACCTCCAACGCTTCCAAAATCGTCACCAACGCTGCTCGCGATCTCTTCGATTCGCAGCCCGCTCTGATCGCACCCGGCGGTAACGCCTACACCCATCGCCGCATGGCTGCCTGCCTGCGCGACATGGAGATCGTTCTCCGCTACGTCACCTACGCCATCTTCACCGGCGATGCTTCCGTTCTGGAAGATCGTTGCCTCAATGGCCTCCGGGAGACCTACCTCGCCCTCGGCGTCCCCGGCGCTTCCGTTGCAGAAGGCATCCGCAAGATGAAGGACGCCGCCATCGGCATCGCCAACGACCGCAACGGCATCACCCCCGGCGACTGCGCCGCCCTCATGAGCGAAGTCGGCACCTACTTCGACCGCGCTGCTGCCGCCGTCGGCTGATCGCCTCGGCCCCTCCTTCTCTTCAACTCACCCGCCTCAACGCGGGTTCACCTCTTCCTTCTCTCTCACCATGAAGACCCCCCTCACCGAGGCCGTCGCCGCCGCTGATTCCCAGGGCCGCTTCCTCTCCAACACCGAGCTCAACGCCGCCTTCGGTCGCTTTGAGCGCGCTGCCAACGCCCTCAGCGCTGCCAAAACCCTCACCGCCAAAGCCGATGAGCTCGTGAACGGCGCCGCCCAGGCCGTCTACAGCAAGTTCCCCTACACCACCCAGATGCAGGGCAGCAACTACGCCTCCGATTCACGCGGCAAGGCCAAGTGCGCTCGGGACATCGGCTACTACCTCCGCATGGTCACCTACTGCCTCGTGGCTGGTGGCACCGGCCCCATGGATGAGTACCTCGTCGCCGGTCTCGATGAGATCAACCGTGCCTTCGAGCTCTCCCCCTCCTGGTACGTCGAGGCCCTCTCCTACATCAAGGCCAACCACGGCATCTCCGGCGACCCCGGTGTCATCGCCAACAACTACATCGACTACGCCATCAGCGCTCTCGTCTGAATCCTTCTCAGGACTCAGCCGCAAACCAATCAACCCTTCCCCCCAAGGGGGATCGGATCCTTCGCCCCCGCTCAGGGGGCTTTTTGGTGTCCACACTGCAAACGGGCTGCTCTGGCGAGAGGCCGTCAGCCGGACAGCCGTCGCCCGGGCTGCCATCATCAGTTCCAGCCACCCCCCCGCGGGGACGCGTTCCATGGCCGCACCCCCCAAGGCAGCCCCAGCCGGGGAGCCGATCAGCGAAGCCGAGGCCCTGGCGCGGCTTCGCCAGAGCACCGACCCCTCGCAGCAGTACTACGCCGCCTGGTGGGTGGGCCGCATGCGCTGCAGCCACCCCGACACCATCCCCCTGCTGCAGCAGGCCCTGGGCCAGCGACGGCCGCGGGACCCAGGGGCAGGAGTGGAGGAGAACGCCGTGGCCCGCAATGCGGCCCGCTCCCTCGGGAAGCTGGCTCCCGCCTCAGCTATCGCCATCCCCGACCTGCTCGACACCCTGGAGGATGCCGACCATGGGCTGCGGGAAGCGGCCGCCCGCGCCCTCGGCGAGATCGGCGCCGTGGAGGCCGTGGAGGCCCTCTGCCGGCGTCTGGCCAGCGGCCCGGAGAGCGCAGGAGCCCAGGAGCCGGGCAGCCCCAGGCTGCAGGAACCCTGCGAAGCCCTGCTGGAGGCCCTGGGCGAGATCGGCGTGGCCCGGCCTGAGGTGATCGCCGTGATGCGGCCCTTCATCGATCACCCCCGCCCCCTCGTGCGCAGCGCCGCCGCCCGCAGCCTGCTGCAACTGAGCGGCGACCCCTGCTGGGGTGAGCTGCTGGTGGAGCTATTGGGCCATCCCCAGCTGCAGGTGCGACGGGCTGCCCTGATGGACCTCGGCGCCGCCGGCTGGCGACCCGCCCTGGCCGCGATCAGTGCCACCCTGGCCGAAAACAGCCTGAAACTGATCGCTCTGCGGGGTCTGGTGGAACGGGGCCAGGGCGAGCCGGATGAGCTGGCCCTGTTCGCCAGCATGGACGCCCTGCTGTGAGCGGCATGAACGGCGCCATCCAGCCCCAGACAAGCCATGAGCTGGACCGCCTGATCGAGGCGGTGGAACAGGCCGACAGCAGCCTGGCCCTGGCGCAGGCCACCCGGGCCCTGGCCAGCCGCAGTGATCCCCAGGCCGCGGCCACCCTGGTGAAGGTGCTCGGCTTCAACAACCCCGGCGCGGCCGTCGCCGCCGTGGAGGGGCTGGTAGGCATCGGCGAGGGGGCCGTGGAAGCCCTGCTCCAGCTCGATGCCGAGAACTACGGCGCCCGGGCCTGGGCGGTGCGGGCCCTGGCCGGAATCCGCGACGTCCGGGGCCTGGAGCTGCTGATCGAGGCGCTTGGCACCGATGTGGCCGCCAGTGTGCGGCGCGCTGCCGCCCGGGGCCTGGGCCAGCTGGAGCTGGCGGCGTTGCCGCCGCAGCGGGCCCAGGCCGTGCAGCAGCGATGCCTTGAGGCGCTGCTGGCCGCCAGCCTCGATGGCGAGTGGGTGGTGCGCTACGCGGTGGCCGTGGGACTGGAATCCCTGGCTCCGGGCCTGCCAGCGCCCTCCGAGAGCCTGCGGCAGTGCCGGGACGGCCTGGGCAGGCTGGCGCTGGAGGAGGCCGGCAATCCCCCGGTGGTGCGCCAACGCGCCGCCTTGGCCCTGCAGCGGCTGGCCACACCATGACGTCCTCCCAACCCACCCGAGTGCTGTTCGTCTGCCTGGGCAACATCTGCCGCTCCCCCGCCGCCGAGGGCGTGTTCCTGCATCAGCTGGCCCTCGAGCAGCTCCAGGATCACTTCCTGGTCGACTCCGCCGGAACCGGCGGCTGGCATCGGGGCCACCCGCCGGACGAGCGCATGCAGGCGGCCGCCGCCAGGCGGGGCATTCAGCTCACCAGCCGGGCCCGCCAGATCCAGCTCGCCGACATCAGCGACTTCGACCACATCCTCACCATGGACGACGACAACCTCGCCCAGGTGAGGGCCCTCAGCCAGCGGGCCCAATCCGGCTCCAACCGGGCCCGCATCACCCCCCTGACCCGGTTCTGCCGGCGGAACACGGCCAAGGCGGTGCCCGACCCCTACTACGGCGGCCCCGAGGGCTTTGAGCAGGTGCTCGATCTGCTGGAGGACGCCTGCGCGGGGCTGCTGGAGACGCTGCGGCCGCACTGAATGCGTCGCCGGCAGGTGGGACCCTGCATCAGGGGCAGCGGCTGGCCTCAGGGCGCCGGATCCGGCCAGGCGTCGTGGGGAATGCGCTGGCGGAACAGGTCCTCCAGGGCCTCGATCACCGCGTCGATCGCCATGCCATCGGTGATCAGCTCCACGGCATCGCCGGCTCGGCACAGGGGAGCGATGCTGCGGCTCGAGTCCTGGTGGTCGCGATCAGCGATCTGGGCCTCCAGCTCCGCCTGGGGCGGCACCGCAAAGCCCCGCTGGGCCAGATCCTGGGCCCGGCGCCGAGCCCGCTCGGCCACCGTGGCCGTGAGGAACACCTTGAGGTCGGCATCGGGATACACGGCCGTACCGATGTCCCGGCCCTCGGCCACCAGGCCGCCACTGGCGCCCATGGCCTGTTGCTGACCTGTGAGGGCCTCCCGGACACAGGCGTGGGCGGCCACCAACGACACCTGGGCCGTCACCTCCGGACTGCGGATCACCTCGGTGATGTCCTGCCCCCCCAGCAGCACCCGCTGCTCAGCGCCGCCAAGCAGCTGCAGGTCAAGATCCGCCAGCAGGGGGGCCACGGCGATTGCATCGGCCGGATCGGCCCCCTGCTGCCGCACCCACCAGGTGACGGCCCGGTACATCGCTCCGGTGTCGAGGTAGATCAGGCCAAGACGGCGGGCAAAGGCACGGGTCACCGTGCTCTTGCCTGCTCCAGCGGGGCCATCGATGGCGACTATCGGGGCGCGGCTCATCAAGAAGGTGTGATCAATCAGGCGGGCGGAACCACAGCGGACCGCAGCGGCCAACAGGGTCAACCCTGCCACCCGCTGAACGGGCTTCAGGCTGTGGGCCTCCACCAGGGCGGTGTACCCCACATCGAGGCCACTCTGCTCCAGCCGCCGGCGTAACTCGGCCATGGCTGGCGTCGGCTCCCTGCCCAGCCTGAGGACGTCTTGGGTCATGGCCGTGAGCAGGGTGGGCAGGGCCGCCGCCCGCCGCTGTTCCTGGTCAGAGAGGTAGGCATGGCGCGAGCTGCAGGCGAGGCCATCGGGCTGCCGCACCGTGGGACAGCCCTGAACGATCACCGGCAGACCCAGATCCCGGACCACCCGCCGCAGGATCACCAGCTGCTGCCAGTCCTTTTCCCCCAGCAGCAGCCGCTGGGGACGCACCAGGGCAAGCAACCGCACCACCACCGTGGCCACGCCGGCGAAGTGGCCGGGGCGCTCAGGAGCACACAGGCTCTGCAGCAGAGACTGGGGCGGCTGGATGCGCGTGAGTTCGGCCTCACCGCCGGGAAACAGCTCGGCAGGCTCGGGCGCGAAGACCGCCGCAGCTCCAGCGGCCGTGGCAACGGCGTGATCACGGGCCAGGTCCCTGGGGTAGCGGCCGAAGTCTTCGCCGGGGCCGAACTGCAGCGGGTTCACGAACACGCTCACCAGCACCACTGGCAGGCCCCCAGCCCGAGGCTTGGCCGCCTGGGCGATCAGAGCCTCGTGACCCCGGTGCAGGGCCCCCATCGTGGGCACAAAGTGCAGGGGAGGCCGCTGCTGCCGGCACCAGGCCTCTAGCTCTTGGCAGGTTCGGAGCAGGGGCACGGAGCTCGAGTCAACAGAACAAACCCCCCGTGCCCTGAAGGGCCCGGGGGGAAGCATCATCCTGGAAGCGGTCCCGGCTGTTGAGGCAGGGGTCCGGTGCGGGGCCGGATCTCAGCGCAGCACTTCGAGCTTCACCGGAGCCAGTCCGGATGACACCAGACCCACCTCATGGGCGGCGCCGTGGGCCAGGTCGATCACCCGGTTGCCATGGAAGGGGCCGCGGTCGTTGATGCGCACCACCGTGGTGCGGCCGTTGCGCAGATTGGTGACGCGCACCTTGGTGCCGAAAGGCAGGGTGCGGTGGGCCGCCGTGAGGGTGCCAGGGCGGAAGTGCTCACCATTGGCGGTGCGGTTTCCGAAGAAGCCGGGGCCGTACCAGCTGGCCTGACCCCGGATCACCTTGACCACGTCGGGGTTGCTGGTGGCGATCCGAACGGAAGGGGCCAGCTTGTTCAGCCCCTCAAAGGGAGCCGGGGAGAACTCGCTGTCGAGGATGGCCAGACCCTGGGACTGCTCAGCAGCGTTGAGGCTGCTGGGGTCGGCGGCCAGGGCGGGAACTACGGCGCCGGCGGCCAGGGTGAGGGCCAGGGCCCCGAAGGAAAGAGTGCGACGCATAACAAGCGAAATCCGCTGCAGAACAGCAACCTGAGTGAGGTTCGTAGGCATTGGTAACTCCCAGCTAAAAGCTTTCAGTGGAAGGACATTTGCCTGCGGAATTCCTGAACCTGAACAACAACCTCGCCAAAGTAAGGGCAACCCAAGCCGGGTTTTGGCGCTTTCCGCTACAAGGAATTTGATCAGAATTCATGATCAGAGCGCACTCGCAAGCCACAGACTGGGATTGGGAGCTGTTCTGGACCCGGCAATCATCAGCCGATCCGATCAAGGTGATAAGCCAAACTGATTCAAGCTTGTGCCGATCGTGCAACCGGCCAACCCATCAGCCGGCCCATGCCTCGGCTGGACCTGCCTGAGGCACCCTGGCCGGCGGCATCGGAGGATCGGTGCCGTGAACGCTGGCTGAAAGCGATGGATTACCGCACTGCCGGGGTGGACGTGGTGGCCGGTCGCGCCTTTGTCGATCGCATCCGCAGCTCGGTGGAGGCCACCCGACGGCCCGAGGTGGTGGGCGGGCTCGGGGGCTTCGGCGGCCTCTGCCGGCTGCCTGCCGGGCTCAAGGACCCCCTGCTTGTGTCAGGCACGGACGGCGTGGGCACCAAACTGGAGCTGGCCCAGGCCCACCAGAGCCACCACGGGGTAGGCCTTGACCTGGTGGCGATGTGCGTCAACGACGTGATCACCACCGGCGCCGAGCCGCTGTTTTTTCTCGATTACATCGCCACCGGCAAGCTCAGCCCTGAGGCGATGGCGGCGGTGGTGGAGGGCATCGCCGCTGGCTGCAGCCAGAGCGGCTGTGCCCTGCTGGGGGGAGAAACGGCGGAGATGCCCGGCTTCTACGGCCCCGGGCGCTACGACCTGGCCGGCTTCTGTGTGGCCGTGGTGGAGGCCGACGCCCTGATCGATGGCGCCCGGATCCAGGCCGGCGACCGGATTGTGGGGATCGCCAGCAGCGGCGTCCACAGCAACGGCTTCAGCCTGGTTCGGCGGATCCTGGAGGCCAGCGGCGCCGGGGCCGACACCCCACTGCCTGGCAGTGACCGCGCCCTGATCGACACCCTGCTCACCCCGACCCGCCTCTACGGCGGCCTGGTGAAGGCCTTGCTGGCCAGCGCCATCCCCGTGCGGGGCATGGCCCACATCACCGGCGGAGGGCTGCCCGAAAACCTGCCTCGCTGCCTGCCGCCGGGGCTCCAGGCGAGCATCGATCCCCAGAGCTGGCAACGCCCGGCCGTGTTTCGCTGGCTGCAGGAGGCCGGCGATGTGCCGGAGGCCGACCTCTGGAACACCTTCAACCAGGGCGTGGGGTTTTGCCTGGTGGTGCCGCCTGAGGCGCTGGAGGAGGCTCTGGCCTGCTGTGCCACCACGGGATACGCGGCCTGGCCCCTGGGAGAGGTGCGGGCCGCTGACGATCCGAGCGCGGCTCCAGTCCTGGCCGGGTTGCCGCTCTGAGCGGCACCAGCCACCGCCGCCGCTGCACTGGCAGATTGAGGGGGCCCGCCCCATCTCCAGTTCGTTCGCCTCCCACCGCCCACCGCATCAACGCATGAATCAGTCGCAGCCTCCCTTCACCTCCGGTTCCCGCATCACCCGCCGCCGCAGCTCGGCCGGTCCGGTGCCACCGATTCGGCCGATTCGGCCGCGGGAGGGCCATCCCGGCACGAGCCGCAGTGGCCTGCGGCCCACCTTCCTGACCCTGCGCGACCACGGCAAGGTGTACGTGGCTGATCTACCGCGGCTCTCCGACGGCCAGTTGGCCCATATCGCCAAGGAGGCCCGCGAAGTGCTGGAGAGCCTGCTGCGCCGGCTGGCTGAACTGGAGGGCCAGCTCAGCCTCACCCAGACCGAACTCGACACCCGTATCCGGGCCAGCACCAAGCGGGATGTGACTGAGCGGTTCATCCGCGCCATCGCCGAGGAGCAGGAGCTCCGCCGCAACAATCCAGCCCTGCGGGCCGCCGCTGGGGAATCCCTCTCCAGGGCCTTCATGGAGCTGGCCCGCCACCGTCTGCCCGGTGCCACCTTCGACTCCCTGCTCAAGGAGGCCCTGGAGGCCTGCGGCCCAGAGCGGGGAACCCAGGCAGCAGCCAGGGAGGCCGTCAACCGCGGCAGTGTGCCAGCCCCAGCCGACGGGGAGACGCCCCACCCCGAGGTGTTGCCCGTGGTGCTCACGCCGGCGCCCTCCCCCTTCTGATCAGCAGGATCAGGCGCTGGCCAGGGGGTTGGCGGGCATCCTGCGCAGCAGCCCAGCAGCCAGTTCATCAAGCAACTCGCGCTCAGCCGTCTCCAGCTGCCATTGGCCTGCGGCGGCAGCCGCTTCAGCCTGGGCGGGGCTGCGCAGTCCGGGAATCGGCATGGCGCCGTGGGAGCGGCACCAGTTGAGCGCCACGGCCGCCGCCGGGGCAGCACGGCGCTGAGCCATCGCGGCCATGGCCTCACGCAACGGAGCCAGCTGGGGCGCCAAGCGGCGGAACAGGGCCCCCCGGGCTCCTGCTGGGGGCGGCGTCTCGTCACCGGCCGCCAGCAGCCCTAGGGCCAGGGGGCTGTAGGCGATCAGCTCGATGCCCAGCTCCCGGCACACCTCGGACACGCCACCTGGTTCGATGGGAGCCGGCGAGAGCAGCGAGAGCTGCACCTGCACGCTCGCGAGCCGCACGCCCCGGGCCGCCAGGCGCTGATGCATCTGGCGCAACCGCCGCGGGCCCACGTTGGACACCCCCAGCTCCGCCACCTCAGCCTCACGCACCAGATCGGCCAGGCCCTCCAGCAGCGGCCCCTCCTGCCAGGGGGCATAGCGGGCCGTGCTCCAGTGCAGCTGGACCCGGTCGAGCTTCCCCTGCAGGCGACGGCGCGAGGCGGCAAACGCCTGGCGGAAGCCACCGCGGCCCAACCGCCAGGGGAAGGGGGCCAGCTTGGTGGCCACCAGGAGGCGTTCCCTCTGGTCCGGCGGCAGGGCCGCACAGAAGCGACCCAGCAACTGCTCACTGCGGCCGGTCAGGCGCCCGGTGCCATAGGAGTCCGCCGTGTCGAACCAGTGCAGGCCCAGCGCCACCGCCCGCTGGAACGTGGCTTGCAGGGTGGCGTCCTGGCTGGGGTCATAGCCCCAGAGCAGCTGATTGCCCCAGGCCCAGGTGCCCACCCCGATGCCGGGAGCGGCGGGCAGGGAGGGGGAGGAATGCGCCATGGTGTGGAATCGAGCCCGGGGTGAAAGAGTCCAAGATGAGCGCGCTGCCAACGCCCGACTCCTCCAGCCAGCCTGCCGAAGTGCCTTGTTCCAGTTCCTCTCCGCCAGCGGCCGGCGCCGAGCCGGTGCTCTGCAACCACTGTGGCCGCACCGCCAGCAATGGCATCAGCTGCCAGGGGTTCTGCGTGGCCGATTCGGGCTACTGAGGTCTGCCAGGCCACCGAGCCCCGGGGGGGCAGGCTGGGCGCCCTGGCTGGGCGGGGCTGCGGGCCTGCTGCTGGCGACAGCCGGGCTGGCCGGCCTCCTGGCTGGGCGCCAGGGAGTGCGGGCCGAGGGCTTTGGGCGCTGGACCAGCGCCACACGCCACTGCGATCTGCAGATCAACCGACGCGAGCAGAACTGCCAGGCTGTGCGCCTGGATCAAAACCTGGCCGGCCTGCTCACGGTGCGGTTCCAGGTGGAGGCTGTCGGATCCCAGGCAAGGGCCGAGGAGCTGCTGTTCGTGGGCCAACTCAAGGAGGGGCATCCCGCCATGCGCTGCTCCGCCAATGGCCAGTGCGAGCCCCAGTGGCCGACGCGGCTGCTGGTGAGCACGGTGGCGGACAGCCGCTACGACGACCGGGGGTTGATCATGGGGCTGCCCCAGACCCACCTGGTGCAGGGCAGTTGCGTGTTGGAGCGCGACCGGGTGCGCTGCGATGCCAGCAGCCGGGAGGGAGGTTCCTGGATCGCCGAGGCAGCCCCCTAGCGCCTGCCGCCCGGCAGTTCAAGAAGAGGCGGCACCCAGATTCGAACTGGGGGTAAAGGATTTGCAATCCTCTGCCTTACCACTTGGCCATGCCGCCGGCCAGGGAGCAAACTCCCGTGAGCGGATCGTATCAGCCATGGCATGCCTCTCCCGCTGCTGGTTCTGAGCAACGGCCACGGAGAGGATCTGATCGCCCTGCGGGTGGTGCAGGCCCTGCGGCGCCACCAGCCCGAGCGTCCCGTGCGGGTGCTGCCCCTGGTGGGCGAGGGCCGGGTCTTCGCCGCTGCGGCCGCAGCGGGCCAGCTCCAGCTGGTGGGGCCCCGCAGCCCCTTGCCCAGCGGCGGCTTTTCCAACCAGAGCCTCGGGGGCCTGGGCCAGGACCTGCTCGCCGGGCTGGCCCAGCTCAGCTGGCATCAATGGCGCTGGGTGCGGGCCTGGGGACGCAGCGGTGCGCCGTTGCTGGCGGTGGGGGATCTGCTGCCCCTGCTGCTGGCCTGGGCCAGTGGCGCTGCCTACGGCTTCATCGGCACCCCGAAGAGCGATTTCACCTGGGCCACAGCGCCCCCTGCCGGCTGGGGCAGCAGCCCCGTGGCCGACCGCTACCACGCCTGCAAGGGAAGCGAATGGGATCCCTGGGAATGGGCTCTGATGCGCCATCAGCGCTGCCGGATGGTGGCCGTGCGGGACCGCTTCACGGCCCGGGGCCTGCGCCGGCATGGGGTTGCCGCCCTGGCCCCGGGCAACCCCATGCTGGATGGCCTGGAGCAGCAGCCAGCGCCGCCGGCCTGGCTGGCCCGACGGCAACGGCTGCTGCTGCTGCCAGGCAGCCGGGAGCAGGAATCGCTGCGCAATGCCTCCAGGCTGCTGGGGGTGCTGAAGGCCTGGGAGCCGACGTGCCCCACGACGCTGCTGCTGGCGAGCGCTGCCAGACCCGATTCGAACGAATGGGACCAGCTGCTGCGCCACCATGGCCTGGAGGGGGGCGCACTGACGCCGGAGCCGGAGGCCTGCGGCGCCATCGCCAGCTGGCGGAGGGGTGAGCTGCAGGTGCTGTTGGGTCCAGGCCGCTTCCAGCAGTGGGCCGGCTGGGCCGAGGTGGGGCTGGCCACGGCCGGCACCGCCACCGAGCAGCTCGCCGGGCTTGGCGTGCCGGTGCTGTCACTGCCGGGCCCTGGCCCCCAGTTCAAGGCGGGCTTCGCGCGGCGCCAGAGCCGTCTGCTGGGCGGCGCCGTGCAGCCCTGCCACAGCCCCCAGGAATTGGCGGAGCGCCTCAGCACACTCCTGGCCGACCCAGCCCTGCGGCAGACCCTGGGCCGGATCGGACGGCGACGCATGGGAACGGCCGGGGGTAGCCAACGGCTGGCCGTGCTTCTGGAGCAGCGACTCCTGGCCGGATCCTGAAGCCTCGCTGCTGAGACAGTGGGAATCCGCCCAGGGGTCGAGGCGGAGTGGCTGGGATACTGGAGGATCACCCACCCCCTGCGGGCAACTCCATGGCAGGCATCCCTGATCGGGCCTACAACGCGGCCTGCGCCAGGCTGGCCAGCGCCATGGGCGTGAGCCTGGGCGCCGCCCGTCGCCGGGTGGAGATGAAGGCCGCCGCCGGGGCCATCCGCGACAGCGCCGGCAAGCAGGCCCTGGCCGAGGAGCTGCTCACCGAGGCCACCGCCAGCAGCGACGACAACCACGCCAGGCTCTCCTCCCTGCTGGAGGCGGTGGGCCGCGACGAGCACTTCATGCTCGAAGACTGAACGCCACCGCGGCCCAGCCGCTCAGCGCTGGCCTCCGCTGGAGTGCTCAAACAGCAGGTGGAACCGCTGGCGATCCAGGTCGGAGAACACCGGCAGGCACTGGAAGCAACGCTCGGCCAGGGCCCAGCGCTCCTCGCGCCGCAGCATCAGCTCCAGCCGGTCGCGGGCGGCCAGCAAGTAGCGCACATCACCGGCGGCGTAAGCCAGCTGGGCCTCGCTGAGGTCCTCCACCTGGCCCCAGTCGGAGCTCTGGGCCCGCTTGTCGAGCTCCACCCCCACCAGCTCCTGCACCACATCCTTGAGCCCGTGCCGGGGGCTGTAGGTGCGGGCCAGGCGGCTGGCGATCTTGGTGCAGAAAATCGGCGCCACGGCGATGCCGAGGTTCTCAGCCAGGGCAGCCACATCGAAGCGGGCGAAGTGGAACACCTTCTCGGTGGCTCCGCTCTCCATCAGGGCCTGCAGCCTTGGCGCCGAGCTCTGACCCCGGGCCAGCCGGATGCAGCACACGTTGTCGTCGTCGTCGCAGATCTGCACCAGGCAGAGCCTGTCGCGGCCATGGATCAGGCCCATGGCCTCGGTGTCCACCGCCAGGGCACGGGCGCCGCCATAGAGCTCCGCCCAGGCCGCATCGAGATCACCATCAAAGACGGCGAAGCGCGCCGGGGCGGGAAGGTTGCTGGTGGGAGCTGCGGTCATGGAGAGGCTGGCTGGAGGCTGGAGAGCAGGGTCCATGTTGGACGGCCAGGGTGGGGCTCTCCGGCCCGGGCCCCTCGCCAGCAGAATGGAGAGGGATTCCGGCAGACCATGCTCTCCTCTGGCTCCACCCTGGTGCTGACCCTGCTGATGGCGGTGGGGCTGGTGTTCTTCCTGCGTGCCGCCAGCAAAGACCGCACCACCACCGTGGAAGTCCGCTCGTCCAGGCCGCCCCTCGAGGTGCTGGAGAGCCTCAGCGGCTGGCTGCTGCAGCGGGGCTGGATGGCGGAGGCCAGCAACCCCGACCAGCGCTCCCTGCGCTTTCGCGGCCAGGTGCGCTCCAGCACGCCGCTGGCACTGCTGCTCTCGCTGCTGGGAGGCGTGGGGGCGGGCGCCCTGGGCCTGGTGATCCGCCAGGTGCAGCCGAGCCTGCTCTGGTGGCCGCTGTTGCTGATCCTGCTGGGCCCCCTGGCCGGGGTGGTGTATCGGCGCCGGGCAGAGCGGCCTGAAACCGTGGAGCTGCGCCTGATCAGCCATGACCAGGCCACCGGCAGTGCCCTGCGCCTGCGGGCCCATCGCGATGAACTGATCGCCCTGGAACTGGAGCTGGGCCCCAAGCTGGGCCTGTTCAGTGATGGCAACCTGCTGAGCTCGCCCATCTGAGTTGCCCCGCTGAGTCCCCTCCGCCCCGATCGCCATGGCCCTTTACGCCGTCGCCCGCCCGCTGCTGCTGCTCGGGCTCACCGCGATGCTGCTGGCTCCCGGGGCCACGGCGAGGGCCCCCCAGTCCTACGCCCCCGACCCCCTCACCGGCCCGCGCAGCCGGCTGGGCCCCAACCGCGACTGGGTGGGCCTGCGGCCCCTGGGGGCCGATACCGAGATCCTGGTGCTGGCCGGCCATGCCGACTCCCAGGGCATCGCCGGAGCCGGCACGCCCGGCGAGGCGGTGGGCCTCCTCGGCGCGCGGCCGATGCAGCCGGGTCTGCGGGATGAGCTCCACTGGAACCTGCTCACCGCCCGGGCCGTGGTGGCGCTGGCCCAGCAGCGCGGTCTGAACGTGCGCTTTTACGACCCCCCGGCCCGCACGATTGCCGATGCCGACGACCCACGCACCAACTGGAGTGTGGGTAAAGCCCACGCCGCTGCTGGCGGCTACGCCTTGGAGATCCACTACGACGCCTACGGCCCCGATGGAATTGGCTCGGGCCTGATTCCCCCGCTGCACCACCACCCGAGCCGCCTTGACGAGAGCCTGGCCCTGGCCTTCGGCTCCTACCCGCTGCTCTACCGGAATGGCCTGGGTGCACCGCGCCGCGGCATCGCCATCCTGGAGATCGGCAAGCTGGAGGGGGTACTGGAGGCGGCCCTCCGCGACCCCAGGCGCCAGGACGCCGCCCTCAATGCCATTGCCCTGCGGGTGGTGGAGGCCCTGGAGCGTGGCCTGGAGCGCCAGGACCCCAACCCCATGGGCGCCCTCAGCCCAGCGCCTGATGCGGCGCGCAGCGCAGCTCCAGGGAGGAGTCGTCCAGCCAGTTCTGGGGGCGGGTGAACACCTCCGTGAGCAGGGCCTCGCGGCTGCCGGGCTCGGCGCTGTAGCCGTACTCCCAGCGCACCAGGGGGGGCAGGGACATCAGGATCGACTCGGTGCGGCCGTTGGTCTGCAGACCGAAGATCGTGCCCCGGTCGAAGACGAGGTTGAACTCCACATAGCGGCCGCGGCGATAGAGCTGGAACTGCCGCTCCCGATCCCCATAGGGGGTGGCCTGCCTGCGCTCCACGATCGGCACGTAACTGGGCAGGAAACCCTGGCCGCAGGCCGTGGCCAGGGCGAAGAGCTGCTCCCAGCTCTGGCTGATCGGCCCCTGCCGCAGGCTCGCCGCCGCGGCCGGGCCCTCGGGGTTCTGGCCCTTGTAGAGCACGCCGCCAGGATCCTGATAGTCGTAGAAGATCCCGCCGATGCCGCGGCTCTCCTGGCGGTGCTTCAGGTGGAAATACTCGTCGCACCAGGGCTTGAACACCGGGTAGTAGGCGGGATTGACGCCGTCGCAGGCGTCCTTGAGGGTGCGGTGGAAGTGACGGGCATCCTCGAGAAAGGGGTAGTAGGGCGTGAGGTCAGCGCCGCCGCCGAACCACCACACCGGGCCGGCCTCGAAGTAGCGGTAGTTGAGGTGAACCGTGGGGATGTAGGGGTTGCGGGGGTGCAGCACCATCGAGGTGCCGGTGGCGAACCAGGGGTGGCCCTTCGCCTCCGGGCGTTGGCTCAGGATCGAAGGCGGCAGTTCAGAGCCCTGCACCTCGGAGAAGTTCACGCCGCCCTGCTCGAAGACGCGGCCCTCCTTCATCACCCGGGAGCGGCCCCCGCCGCCCTCAGGCCGTTCCCAACTCTCCTCGGCGAAGCGGCCCTCGCCATCGAGCTGCTCCAGTCCGGCGCAGATGGAGTCCTGCAGACCCATCAGCAGGGTGCGGGCACGCTGGCGAGAGTCAGCGGGGGGCGGCTCCAGCGTCAGGGTGGCGGGGGCACCGCCGTCGGGGCCGGACGTCACCTTGGCCTTCTCCATCACAGCGTGCCCCCAGGGGCCTGAAACCTCTTCACCCTTTCAGGCCGCAGGCCCGCCCATCAAGCGTTCGAGAGGCACTGTCACGGCGCAAGACCCTGCCGGCACCTCTGGTACCTCGACAGGTGCCTTCTAGGATCAATGGCCTGTGCACGCGGATCGGATGGCCACTGTCGAGCAGGCTCGTGCCGCCCTCAGCCGCCTCACCGATGCCGGCAGTGGCCGCCCCATGCTCGAGCTGGGCTGGGTTCAGGACCCTCGCCTGCAGGGTGACCGGGCCGTGATTCGGCTGGCCCTGCCCGGTTTTGCCCAGAGCCAGCGCGACCGGATCGCCAGCGAGGCCCGCGAGGCCCTGCTCAACCTCGATGGCGTGCAGCACGTTCAGATCGAACTGGCCCATCCCGAGGCAGGCGCCGCTGCTGCGGCCCCCTCCGGAGCGCCGATCGGCGCCGCAGGCCACGGCCCCAGCGGCGCCCCCGGCCAGCCTCCCCAACGCCAGGAGATCCCTGGGGTCAGACAGGTGATCGCCGTGAGCAGCGGCAAGGGCGGCGTGGGCAAGAGCACCGTGGCGGTGAACCTCGCCTGCGCCCTGGCCCAACGGGGCCTGCGGGTGGGCTTGCTCGACGCCGACATCTACGGCCCCAACGCGCCCACCATGCTCGGGGTGGCCGGCCGCACACCGGAAGTGAGCGGCGAAGGTGCGGCCCAGGTGCTGCGGCCGATCGAGAGCTGTGGCATCGCCATGGTGTCGATGGGCCTGCTGATCGATGCCAACCAGCCGGTGATCTGGCGGGGCCCGATGCTCAACGGCATCATCCGCCAGTTCCTCTATCAGGTGGATTGGGGGGAACGGGACGTGGTGGTGGTGGATCTGCCGCCCGGCACCGGTGACGCCCAACTCACCCTCGCCCAGGCGGTACCGATGGCCGGAGTGATCGTGGTCACCACGCCCCAGGAGGTGTCCTTGGCCGATGCCCGCCGCGGCCTGGCGATGTTCCAGCAGATGGGCGTTCCCGTGCTGGGCGTGGTGGAAAACATGAGCGGCTTCATCCCCCCCGATGCGCCCGAGAAGCGCTACCCGATCTTCGGCAGCGGCGGCGGCGCCCGGCTGGCCGAGGAGGCTGGCGTTCCCCTGCTGGCTGAACTGCCGCTGGAGATGCCGGTGCGCGAAGCCGGCGATGGAGGTCGCCCTGTGGTTCTCACAGCACCCCACTCCGCCACCGCCCGCGGCTTCATGGCCCTGGCGGAGCGGGTGACGGCCCTGGCAGCCGTTCCCCTCTGAGCCCAGGGGATGCTCAGCCTCACGCGCCGCGGTCGCGGCCTGTTCTCCAGGGGAGGTTCGGCCCGAAGGCGGCCGCTGGCCGATCTGGACTGGCTGCTCTGGGGCATCCCCATGGCGATGGTGCTGCTGGCCGGCGTACTGATCGCCAGCACCCAGCGCCAGGCCAACTACGCCGACTGGTACCAGCACTGGGTCACCGGGGTGGTGGGGCTGGGGGTGGCGCTGCTGCTGGCGCGCGTCCCCGTGGAGCGGCTGGTGGCTCTGAAGTGGCCGATCTACGCGGCGATGGTGGCCAGCCTGGTGGCCGTGCGGCTGGTGGGAGTGAGCGCCCTGGGAGCCCAGAGCTGGATCAACATCGGCGGGTTTTACGTGCAGCCCTCGGAATTCGCCAAGCTCGGGGCGATCCTGCTGCTGGCTGAGGTACTGGCCCGCCACCCCGTGGAGCGGCCCGTGGATCTGCTGCGGCCTGTGGGCCTGATCGGGCTGCCCTGGCTGCTCGTGTTCGTCCAGCCCGACCTGGGCACGTCCCTGGTGTTCGGCGCCGTGCTGCTGGTGATGCTGTTCTGGGCCGGCATGCCCGCAGCCTGGCTGGTGCTGTTGCTCTCCCCCCTGGTGAGCGCGATTGCCGCCGGCACTCTGCCCTGGTTGTTGCTGGGCTGGATTCCGCTGATGGGCTGGCTCGCCTGGACCAGCCTCCCCTGGAAGCGGGTGATGCTGGCGGTGGCTGTGGGCGTGCAGGGATTCTTCGCCGTGCTCACCCCCTGGCTGTGGGCCCACGGGCTGCGGCCGCACCAGCGGGATCGCCTCACCCTCTTCCTCGACCCCGGCCAGGATCCGCTTGGCGGTGGCTACCACCTGCTGCAGAGCACGGTGGGCATCGGCAGTGGCCAGCTCTGGGGCACCGGCCTGATGCAGGGGGCCCTCACCAAGCTGCGCTTCATCCCGGAGCAGCACACCGATTTCATCTTCAGCGCCCTCGGCGAGGAAACCGGTTTCCTCGGTTCGGTGCTCGTGGTGCTCGGCTTTGTGCTGCTGATGTGGCGCCTGCTCCAGATCGCCGGCAGGGCTCGCAGCGATGTCGAATCCCTGGTGGTGGTGGGCATCGGCGCCATGCTGATGTTCCAGGTGGTGGTGAACATCAACATGACGATCGGTCTGGGGCCCATCACCGGCATTCCCCTGCCCTTCCTCAGCTACGGCCGCTCCGCCATGCTGATGAACTTCATGGCCCTCGGGCTGTGCGCGTCGGTGGCTCGGCGGGGCCGAACCTCCCCGAGCCGCCGGTAAGGAGAACCCACCTTGGTGAGCCTGCTTGAGCTGCGGCACTGCCTCACCGCTGAGGTCCCCCCAGGAACCAGCACGGACGATGCTGCGCGGCGCCAGTGGTGGGCAGCCCTGGCCACCCTGCAGGAGGATTTTCTGCTTCCCCTGGAGGAGGTATCCGGGCTGTGGCTGGCCGCCCCCCTGCCCGCCCTCTATGAGCCCGCCCTGTTGCAGCGGCTCCAGGGGTGGGTGTGGAGTCCGACAGCGCTCGACACCCTGCTGCCCCCCAGGCCGCCGCGGCTGCTGCAGTCCGCCACAAGCCAGAGCCGCGCCGCCGACCCCGGCGGCCGCTACCACCGACTGCTGCTGGAGGAAGGCGACGGCGACGACCCACTGCTGGTGATCGTGACGCCCAAACTCCAGGTGGCCCTGTGCCTGGATGGGCCAGCCGAGGGCCGCCGCCTCGTGGTGCGCTTCGACCCTGAGGTGCTCTCGGAGGCCCTCTCGCTGATTCACCAGCGGCTGGAGCACACCGATCCTGCCGCCGCCCTGGACCTGCGGACGGCCGTACAGCGGCTGGGCCCGCTGCACAGTGAGCCCTCCCTGGGGCTGCGCTTCTGGCCCCGGCTGGCCAACCGGCTGGCCAGCATCGCGCCGAGCCTGACTCTGCAGCCCCTGGCGCCGGCCAGCTCAGCAGCCCAGGCCAGTGAGCTGGCCCTGCTCGAGGCCCTCACCCACGAGGTGCGCACACCCCTGGCCACGATCCGCACCCTGATCCGCTCCCTGCTGCGCCGCAGCGACCTGCCAGCCGTGGTGCGCCAGCGCCTGGAGCACATCGATGGCGAGTGCAGTGAGCAGATCGATCGCTTCGGCCTCATCTTTCTGGCAGCGGAGTTGCAGCGCCCCCTGGGGCGGGGGCAGGCCCCTGCCGATCTACCCCTGGCCCGCACTGACCTCAGCGCGCTGCTGGACCAGCTCAAAGGGCTGTGGCAGCGCCAGCTGGCGCGGCGTGACCTGACGCTGGACCTCCAGATCACCCCTGGACTGCCCCAGGTGCTCAGTGATCCAGCGCGACTGGAAACGATGCTGGGCGGCCTGATTGACCGCTTCAGCCGCAGCCTGCCGGCCGGTACCCGCGTGCGGCTGGCGCTGCAGCCGGCCGGGGCGCGGCTGAAACTGCAACTGAGCAGCGCTGGCCCAGCGCCCGCCTCCGGCGAACCGCCACCGCGGGGACGGGAGCTGGTGGGGCCGGTGCTGAGCTGGGACCCGAGCACCGGCAGCCTGCAGCTCAGTCGCCAGGCCACCCAGCAGTTGTTCGAGCGCCTCGGCGGGCGGCTCACCGAGCGCAGCGGCAGTGGGCTCACCGTGTTCTTTCCGCTCTACGTGCCGACCGCCTGAGCAGATGCCCCCATCGGCGTCGAGGGGTTTTGTTGACGGGTGTGAAGACTGGTGGAGCGCCGGCCAGGGCGCCAAAACCACGGTGCTAGTTTCCGCCTGAAACAGTCTGCCGACACCTGAACGCGTCATGACAGCAACGGCACTGACCGGTCAACTCCCCAAGTACATCGGCAGCACCGGCGGCCTGCTCAACGCCGCCGAAACTGAAGAGAAGTACGCCATCACCTGGACCAGTTCCAAGGCCCAGGCCTTTGAACTGCCCACCGGCGGCGCCGCCGAGATGAATGAGGGCGAAAACATCATGTATTTCGCCCGCAAGGAGCAGTGCCTGGCCCTGGGCACCCAGCTGCGCACCAAGTTCAAGCCCCGCATCGAGGACTACAAGATCTACCGGATCTTCCCCGGCGGCGACACCGAATACCTGCATCCCAAGGATGGTGTGTTCCCCGAGAAGGTGAACGAGGGTCGTCCGATCGTGGGTCACAACCCCCGCTCCATCGGCGCCAACACCAATCCCGCCAACCTCAAGTTCACCGGCAAGAACACCTTCGACGCCTGAGCTGAGCGGCTGCGCCACGGCCTGGCTGTTGGTCTTGAACACTTAGAAAGGCGGGGCCCGGCGCCCCGTTTTTTTTGCCCGCCGGTTCCTCGATGTCCCCCTCCGATCACCTGGACCCCTCCTTCCTGGATCAGGTGGCCGCCGGGCTCACCTTCATCCCCGTCTGGAAGCGCTGGCCGGCAGACCTGGAGACGCCTCTGACCACCTGGCTGAAAGTGGGGGCCGGCAGCAGCCATGGGGTGCTGCTGGAGTCGGTGGAGGGGGGAGAACGGATCGGCCGCTGGAGCTACGTGGTGAGTGAGCCGCTCTGGACCCTCACCAGCCGCGGGGACAGCAGCCAGCGCCAGTGGCGGGACGGCCGCAGCGAGCAGCTGGGCGGCAACCCGTTTGAGCTGCTGCAGGACTGTCTCAGCCCCCTGAGTAGCGCCCCGGTGCCAGGCCTGCCACCGGCGGGCCACCTGTTCGGCTTCTGGGGCTATGAGCTGATCCAGTGGATCGAGCCGAGCGTGCCCGTGCACCCCGCCGATCCCCAGGGGCCTCCGGATGGTTGCTGGATGCTTGCCGACAGCCTGCTCGTGTTCGACCAGGTGAAGCGCCAGATCACCGCGGTCGCCTACGCCGACCTCAGCCGGGGGGGCGATCCGGCCGAAGCCCACGCCGCCGCCGCCGCCCGGATCGCCGCCCTGGAGCAGCGCATGCAGGAACCCCTGCCCGCCGGGGTGGTGCCGCTGCAGTGGCATGAACGCAGCGGCACCGATCTGCCCACCCGCAGCAACCGCAGCCAGGCCGATTTCGAGGCGGCCGTGGTGCGCTCGCGGGAGCACATCGCCGCAGGCGATGTGTTTCAGCTGGTGCTGAGCCAGCGGCTTGAAACCACGATTGCCCGCGATCCCTTCGAGCTCTACCGCAGTCTGCGGATGGTGAACCCCTCGCCCTACATGGCGTTCTTCAACTTCGGCGGCTGGTATCTGATCGGCTCCAGCCCCGAGGTGATGGTGAAGGCCGAGCCGATCGAGGGCGGCGGCATTCGGGCCTCCCTGCGGCCGATCGCCGGCACCCGGCCCCGGGGTGCCGACGAGGCGGGCGACCAGGCCCTGGAGGCCGAGCTGCTGGCCGATCCCAAGGAGCGGGCCGAACACGTGATGCTGGTTGATCTGGGCCGCAATGACCTCGGCCGTGTCTGCCGCCCCGGCAGCGTGACCGTGACCGATCTGATGGTGATTGAGCGCTACTCCCACGTCATGCACATCGTGAGCCAGGTGGAAGGACTGCTGGGCGACGGGCACAGCGTCTGGGATCTGCTGATGGCGGCCTTCCCGGCAGGTACGGTCAGCGGCGCTCCCAAGATCCGGGCCATGCAGCTGATCCATGCCCTCGAACCCGACGCCAGGGGGCCCTACTCCGGGGTGTACGGCGCCGTGGACCTCGGGGGCGCCCTCAACACCGCCATCACCATCCGCACGATGGTGGTGCAGCCGGGCCAGAACGGCAGCTGGCGGGTGCAGGTGCAGGCCGGTGCCGGCCTGGTGGCCGACTCCAGGCCCGAGGCGGAGTTCCATGAAACCCTCAACAAGGCCCGGGGCATGCTCAAGGCCCTGGCCTGCCTGGCGTGAGCCACCCTGCCGCCCCAGCCATGACGCCTGCGCTGATGCTCAAGGGCTTCGAGGTGGAGCTCTACACCGGCAGGCCCGACGGCACGGTGGTGGGCTGTTCGTCCGATGTGGCCGCGGCCCTGGAGGGGTTTGTCACCGAGCCCGACCGGCGCAATCTGGAATACGTCACCGCCCCGGAGGCCGACTACGACCAGCAGCTGGCCCTGCTGCTGGAACCACGGCTGCGGCTGCGCCGCTGGTTGCAGCAGCGCGGGCTGACGCTGCTGCCCGGCAGCACCCTGAGCCTGGGGGACAGCCGCCGCTTCGAGCGCTCCGACCCCGACAACCCTTACCACCACTACATCGAGCGCACCTACGGCACCCGGGTGGTGACCGCCAGCGTGCACATCAACCTGGGCCTCACGGCCATGGAGCCCCTGTTCGCCGGTCTGAGGCTGCTGCGCTGCGAGGCCGCCCTGTTGCTCGCCCTCAGCGCCAGCTCCCCCTTCCTCGACGGTGCCGCCACCGGCGCCCATTCCCAGCGCTGGCTGCAGTTCCCCCTGACGCCGGAGCGGGTGCCCCTGTTCCGCGACCACGCCCACTACGTCACCTGGATGGAGCAGCAGCTCCAGGCCGGCACGATGCAGAACGTGCGGCATCTCTGGACATCCGTGCGGCCCAATGGCGACGATCGCCCCTACGACCTCAATCGCCTCGAGATCCGCATCTGCGATCTGGTGAGCGACCCGCAGGTGCTGCTGGCGATCACGGCCCTGGCGGAGCTGCGGCTGTGGCAGGTGCAACGGGATCCCCAGACCTGCGACCCGTTCCGTGCCAGCAGCCTTGACCCCTCGGAGTTGGCCCTGCTCGCCGATGCCAACGACCAGGCCGCAGCCCGCTCCAGCCTCGACGCCCCCCTGCGCCACTGGCGCGACGGCAGCACGATTGAAGCCCGGGCCTGGATCCGGCAGATCCTGGAGGAAGCGGCCCCGCTGGCCCGGGAGCTGGGCCTGGGCGATCGGCTCGCCCCGCTCATGGCGCTGCTGCACCAGGGCAATCAGGCCATGGACTGGCTGCGCCGCCAGCGAAGCGGCGCGTCGATTCGTGCGATTCTGAGCGAAGACATCATTGACATGGCGGTGCAGGAGCAGCAACTGGCCGCCACGATGGGCACAGACCCTGCCCCGGGTCGTTTGGGATGATCTCCAGCACAAGTCACGACACTCCAGCCTTCATGCGGCAGATGGTGCCCCCTGTCGCCGAACCCTCCCGCCGGGCGACCCGCCTGCTGGGTGAGCGTCTTGAGCTCGTCGAAGACCTCTGGCAGACGGTGCTGCGCAGCGAGTGTCCGCCCCACCACGCCGAACGCCTGCTGCGGCTGAAGCGCCTCAGTGATCCCCTCGAGGACGACGGCGCCGCCGCGGCCGAAGGCGATGCCTCCGGCATGGACACCAGCTCGGCCATCGTGCAGCTGATCCGGGAGATGGATCTGGCCGAGGCCATTGCCGCCGCCCGGGCCTTCTCTCTCTATTTCCAGCTCGTCAACATCCTCGAGCAGCACATCGAGGAAGACACCTACCTCGACAGCCTCAAGTCCCTGTCGGAAACGCTCTCCAGCGATCCCTTCCTGCCACCCCTGGCCAGCCAGACTGAGCCGGCCACGTTCCGCCAGCTGTTCGAGCGCCTGCGCAACCTCAACGTACCGCCGGCCCAGATCGAAAACCTGCTGCGCAATCTGGATCTGCGGCTGGTGTTCACGGCCCATCCCACCGAGATCGTGCGCCACACGGTGCGTCACAAGCAACGGCGGGTGGCCACCCTGATCCAGAAGCTTCAGCAGGAGAGCGACCTCAACCGGGTTGAGCGCCAGAGCCTGCGCTTGCAACTGGAGGAGGAAATCCGCCTGTGGTGGCGCACCGATGAACTGCACCAGTTCAAGCCGACCGTGCTGGATGAGGTCGACTACGCCCTCCATTTCTTCCAGGAGGTTCTGTTCGAGGCGATGCCGTTGCTGCGGGTGCGCATCTCCGGGGCGCTGGCCGACAGCTATCCGGATGTGGAACCCCCTCGCGACTCCTTCTGCACCTTCGGCTCCTGGGTGGGATCCGACCGGGATGGCAACCCCTCCGTGACCCCCGACATCACCTGGCGCACCGCCTGTTTTCAGCGCCAGCTGATGCTGGAGCGCTACGTGAAGGCGGTGGGAGAGCTGCGCGATCAGCTCAGCATCTCGATGCAGTGGAGCCAGGTGAGCCCGGCACTGCTGGAGTCGCTGGAGATGGACCGGCTGCGCTTTCCGGACATCTACGAGGAGCGCGCCGCCCGCTACCGGCTCGAGCCCTACCGCCTCAAGCTCAGCTACGTGCTGGAGCGGCTGCACCTCACCCAGGAGCGCAACCAGCTGCTGGCGGACACCGGCTGGGAATCGCCCTGCGACGGCCTGGCCGCCGTGCCCGGCATCGGCGGCAACCTGGCCGTGGGCCCTGGCCTCCAGGACCTCCACTACGCCTCGGTGGACGACTTCCGCACCGATCTGGAGCTGGTGCTGCAGAGCCTGGAGGGCACCGGCCTGAGCTGCGAGTCCCTGCAGCACCTGATCAGCCAGGTGCAGATCTTTGCCTTTTGCCTGGCCAGCCTGGACGTGCGCCAGGAGAGCACCCGCCACAGCGACGCCCTCGACGAGCTCAGCCGCTACCTGCAGTTGCCCACTCCCTACGGCGAGATGGAAGAGGAGGAGCGGGTGACCTGGTTGCTGGCCGAGCTGCAGACCCGCCGTCCCCTGTTTCCCCCCGCCGCCAGCTGGAGCGCCGCCACCACCGAGACCTTCGCCGTCCTGCGGATGCTGCAGCGGCTGCAGCAGGAGTTCGGCTGCCGCATCTGCAGCACCTATGTGATCTCCATGAGTCACACGGTGTCTGACCTGCTGGAGGTGCTGGTGCTGGCCAAGGAGGCCGGACTGGTGGATCCGGTGGCCCAGACCACCAGCCTGCTGGTGGTGCCCCTGTTCGAGACGGTGGAAGACCTCCAGCGTGCCCCGGCCGTGATGGGCCAGCTGTTCAGCCAGCCCTTCTACCGTCGGCTGCTCACCTCCAGCGAGGCCAGCCAGCCCCTGCAGGAGGTGATGCTCGGCTACTCCGACAGCAACAAGGATTCCGGCTTCCTCTCCAGCAACTGGGAGATCCACAAGGCCCAGATCGCCCTGCAGCAACTCGCCACTCAGCACGATGTGGCGCTGCGCATCTTCCACGGCCGCGGCGGCTCCGTGAGCCGGGGCGGTGGGCCGGCCTACCAGGCGGTGCTGGCCCAGCCCAGTGGCACCCTCAGTGGCCGCATCAAGATCACCGAGCAGGGCGAGGTGCTCGCCTCCAAATACTCCCTGCCGGAGCTGGCCCTCTACAACCTCGAAACCCTCACCACTGCGGTGCTGCAGAACAGCCTGGTGAGCACCCCGGTGGACAACACGCCCAGCTGGAACGAGCTGATGGGCCGCCTGGCCGCCCGCTCCCGCGATTTCTACCGGGCCCTGGTGCACGACAACCCCGATCTGGTGGCGTTCTTTCAGCAATGCACCCCCATCGAGGAGATCAGCAAGCTGCAGATTTCGAGCCGGCCGGCGCGGCGCAAGAGTGGCGCCAAGGACCTCTCCAGCCTGCGGGCCATTCCCTGGGTGTTCGGCTGGACCCAGAGTCGCTTCCTGCTCCCAAGTTGGTTCGGGGTGGGGGCCGCCCTGCAGGAGGAGCTCGATCACGACCCTGGCCAGATCGAGCTGCTGCGCCTGCTCTACCAGCGCTGGCCCTTCTTTCGGATGTTGATCTCCAAGGTGGAGATGACCCTCTCGAAGGTCGACATCGACCTGGCCCACCACTACGTGCAGGCCCTGGGACGACCCGAGCGGCGGGAGGCCTTCGAGCAGATCTTCCAGACCATCGCCGCCGAGTTCGACCTCACCCGCGACCTGGTGCTGGCCATCACCGGTCACCAGCGACTCCTCGATGGCGATCCGGCTCTGCAGCTTTCGGTTGACCTGCGCAACCGCACGATCGTGCCCCTCGGCTTCCTGCAGGTGGCCCTGCTGCGGCGGTTGCGGGACCAGAACCGGCAACCACCGATGCGCGAAGCTACAGGGAGCGGTTCCGACGGCCGCACCTACAGCCGCAGTGAACTGCTGCGCGGCGCCCTGCTCACCATCAACGGCATCGCCGCCGGCATGCGCAACACCGGCTGACCCCACCTGCACGCGTTTCCTCTGGGCTCCCTGTTGATCCCCTTCCGTCCCCAGACCCCTCCCCCCAGGTTGGGGGAGGGCTACGCCCTGGTGGTCAATCCATGGCCGGCCGCTGAGGTGCTCAACAGCCTGCTGGTGGCCTCAGGCGAGGCGGCGCGGTCGGCCGACCGCTGGCAGCGGGTGCTGGAGCGGAGCCTGTGGCATCTGGGGGTGACCGATCCCACAGGCAGCCTGGTGGGCTTCGTGCGGGTCACCAGTGATCTGGCTCTCAATGCCAACCTCTGGGACCTCTGCAGCGCCCCCGGGGAACCCGAACGCGACAAGGTGCTGCGGGCGCTGGTGCAGGCAGCCCTGGGCCGGCTGCGGCGGGAGCTCTCCGGCTGCAGCGTGTCCCTGTCGGCGCCACCCGAGGCCGTCAAGGCTTTGCAGGGCCTGGGCTTCATCGTGGATCCCGGCGGGATCCGGGCCATGGGCCTGCAGCTCTGAGGCCCAGCCCCCAGAAAAATCCCCTCCGGCCTTGGCCGGAGGGGAACAGGGAACCGCTGAGCACAACGAGCATGGAGGGACTCGAACCCCCGACATTCAGAACCGGAATCTGACGCTCTATCCAACTGAGCTACATGCCCAACCTGCGCCCCTGCTGGGATGGATGACCAAGATGATGGTCTGCTGCCCAGGGCTCTGGGGACCCGGCTGGGGCTGGCGGCGGATCGATTCCGCAGCCGCCTTAGCTTAGCCGCTGGCCGCCTCCCGACCCATCAGGCTGGATCGCCTCGAGCTGCTGCAGTTCCGCAACATCGCTCGGCTCGAGCTGGGCCTGGAGGCTCCTCGGCTGTTGGTGCTGGGGCCCAATGGCCAGGGCAAGTCCAACCTGCTGGAAGCGGTGGAACTGCTGGGCTCGCTGCGCTCCCACCGCACCGGCTCCGATCAGGACCTGATTCAGCAGGGATGCCGCGGGGCCCGGATCCAGGGCCTCACCACCGGCGGCGATCTGCTGCAGCTCGACCTGCGCCGCAGCGGCGGGCGGCAGGCGCGCCGCAACGGCAAGGGGCTGGAGCGGCAGCACGACCTGCTGGGTTCGCTGCGCTGCGTATGCTTCAGCGCCCTCGACCTGGAGCTGGTGCGGGGCGAGCCTGCCGGAAGGCGCCAATGGCTCGACCGGGTGGTGCTGCAGCTGGAGCCCCTCTATGCCGAGCTACTTAGTCGCTATGGCCGCCTGTTGCGCCAGCGCAGCCAGCTGCTGCGGCGGGGCCTCGGCGGCCGCGAGCAGGCGGCGCTGCTCGACGCCTTCGACCAGCAGATGGCCCTGGTGGGCACGCGCCTGCACCGCCGCCGGCACCGGGCCCTGCGCCGGCTGGAGCCCCTGGCCAGTAGCTGGCAGCAGCGCCTCAGCGGCGGTCACGATGCCCTCACGATCAGCTACCGCAGTGGCACCCAGCTGGAGGGCGAGGAAGCGGAGGAGCCCTGGTGTGCCGCCCTGGCCGCCCAGCTGGCCGCCCAGCGCAGCGAGGAATTGCGGCTGGGCCAGTGCGGGGTTGGGCCCCACCGCGATGAAGTCGCCTTTGGCCTGGCCGGCCAACCGGCCCGGCGCTATGGATCGGCGGGGCAGCAGCGCACCCTGGTGCTGGCCCTCAAGCTGGCCGAGCTGGAGCTGGTTCACAGCGTGATCGGCGAACCACCCCTGCTGCTGCTCGACGACGTGCTGGCCGAGCTCGACCCCAACCGCCAGCAGTTGCTGCTCGAGGCCGTGGGCGAGGGGCACCAGTGTCTGGTGAGTGCCACCCACCTGGGGGCCTTTGGAGCGGGCTGGCGGCAGCAGAGCCAGATGGTGCAGCTGCAGGGCGGCGCTGTGGTCAAGGCGAGCTGAGGCCACGTCTGAGAAGCCCGGCTCTCGCTGGACAGTCAGCGTCACGTAAGGTTGTCCTCCAAGTTGATCGGATTCAATGATCCAAGCCCTGCCTTGTCTCCACCCCCACCCCGGATGGAACGCAGCCCAATCCGCAGCCCACGCCGCCAGCCAGCCTGCTCCGATCACCGACACCGTCGGCAAACACTGCATTCTCGAGCTCTACGGGTGCGATCACGCCCGGCTCGACGACGAAGCCTTTCTCAGGGACACCATCACCGCCGCAGCGAAACGGGCTGGTGCCACCCTTCTGAATCTGATCACTCACCGCTTCGAGCCCCAGGGCGTCACAGGGCTGGCCCTACTGGCCGAATCGCACATCTCCATCCACACCTGGCCGGAATCCGGCTACGCGGCCGTGGATGTGTTCACCTGCGGCGACCACACCATGCCCGAGCGGGCCTGTGCCGTGCTGGCCGAGGAGCTCGCCGCCGCCGAACACAAGCTCACCAGCTTCCGCCGAGAAACCCCCGGCGCGATTCAGGTCAGCACCCGTCTGCCCGCTGAGGCGGCCTGACCGGGGCGAGGCCACGATTGAGCTTGCCGCTCACCAGGCCCTCCAGATCCACCGCCACAGCGGTGAAGCCGAGGGCCAGGAAGGCCTCCACCAACTGCCGGCGGCGGGAGTCATCCCGCCACTGCTCCAGGGCGGCGGTGAGTTCCGACTCCGGCAATTCGATACGGGCTGTCTCCCCCTGGCAGCGCACCCGCAGCCGGGGCCAACCCCGATCCAGCAGCCAGGCCTCTGCTGCCGCCACCTGGTGCAGCCGGGCCGCCGTGATCGCCTCGCCATAGGGGAAGCGGGAGGCCAGGCAGGGCTGGGCAGGCTTGTCCCACCAGGGCAGGCCCAGGGCCCTGGAGATCTGACGCACCCCAGCCTTGTCGATACCGTTTTCGGCCAGGGGTGAGCGCACCCCGTGCTCCCGCGCCGCCCGGATGCCGGGACGGTGGTCGCCGAGATCGTCGCGGTTGACGCCGTCGAGCACCACCGCATCGCCGGCTGCCGCGGCCACCGGAGCCAGCAGGCGATGCAACTCGCGCTTGCAGGCGTAGCAGCGCTCAGCCGGGTTCGATGCATAGGCGGGGTCGGCCAGTTCGGCGGTGGCAATCTCCCTGTGGGCGATGCCCAGCCAGCGGGCCTGGGCGGCGGCTTCCTGGCGCAGGTGCGGAGCCAGGGCCGGCGACACGCCGGTGATGGCCAGGGCTGCGCTGCCGCATTGCTCCACAGCAATGGACGCCACCAGGGCGCTGTCCACCCCGCCGGAGTAGGCCACCACCACCCTTGGCAGGGTCGCCATGGCCTGCCGCAACGCCTCAAGACCTCGCTCGAGGCTGGGGGGCAGGCGCTCCAGGGGGGTGAACGTCAAGACAGCAAGAGCGGAGGGCCGGCGGCCGGGGTTCGATCCTGGCAGCAGCGGCTGACGGCTGGCCACCAAAGCGCCTGGTTGCGGTGGGTAGCATCGGCGGCGAAGCACGGCAGCGATGAGTCCGAGCACCACCGAGCCGTCTCGCCTGGGCCAGGGCAGCGCAGGCAGCGGATCAGGCAGCGGCAGCGCCTCGGGGATCGGCATCCGCACCGCCTCGGGCCGCGATGAACGCACCCATGGCCAGCTGCACGTCTATGACGGCGATGGCAAGGGCAAGAGCCAGGCCGCCCTGGGGGTGGTGCTGCGCACCATCGGCCTGGGGATCTGCGAGCAGAAGCGCACCCGGGTGCTGCTGCTGCGCTTCCTCAAAGGACCGGGCCGGGCCTACGACGAGGATGCTGCTATCGAGGCCCTGCAGCAGGGCTTTCCCCATCTGATCGACCAGGTGCGCACCGGCCGAGGCGACTTCTTCAGCGCCGACCAGGCCACCCGCTTCGACCGCCAGGAAGCCCAGCGGGGCTGGGACATCGCCAAGGGCGCCATCGCCAGCAACCTCTACTCCGTAGTGGTGCTCGACGAGCTCAACCCCGTGCTCGACCTGGGCCTGCTGGATCGGGAGGAGATCTGCCGCAGCCTCGCCGCCAAGCCCGATGGCATGGAGGTGATCTGCACCGGCCGCGGCGCCCCGCGCCAGCTGGTGCAGCTGGCTGACCTGCATTCCGAGATGCGGGCCCATCGCCGCCATGGTGACGCCGCCACCGCCGCCGCCGGCCTCGACGGCATCGAGATCTACACCGGCGAGGGCAAGGGCAAGTCGACCAGCGCGCTGGGCAAGGCCCTGCAGGCGATTGGGCGGGGCATCAGCCAGGACAAGAGCCACCGGGTGCTGATCCTGCAGTGGCTCAAGGGCGGCACCGGATACACGGAAGACGCGGCGATCGCCGCCCTGCGCGAGAGCTATCCCCATCTGGTGGATCACCTGCGCTCGGGCCGCGATGCGATCGTGTGGCGCGGTCAGCAGCAGCCGATCGACTACGTGGAGGCCGAGAGGGCCTGGGAGATCGCCAGGGCCGCCATCTCCAGCGGCCTCTACAAGACGGTGATCCTCGATGAGATCAACCCCACCGTGGATCTGGAGCTGTTGCCCCAGGAGCCGATCGTGCAGACGCTGCTGCGCAAGCCAGCCGAAACCGAGGTGATCCTCACCGGCCGCTGCCGCAACCGGCCCGCCTACTTCGACCTCGCCACGGTTCACTCCGAGATGGTGTGCCACAAGCACTACGCCGAGCGCGGCGTGGATCTCAAACGGGGGGTGGACTACTGAGCCCTCGGGCTCAGTAGCGACTCAGCTCAGTAGCGCTGCACCGAGGGATCCACCTCCTGGCTCCAGGCGTCGATGCCGCCATTCACATTCACCCCTTCAATGCCATGGCGGCCGAGGGCGATCAGGGCCTTGGCACTGCGGCCACCCAGCTTGCAGTGCACATAGAGCTGCTTGCCAGCGGCCAGCTGGCGCACCTGCTCGATCGCCTCGCCGCTCTCGATGTGATCGAGGGGCACCAGCACCGCGCCCGGAATCACGGCGATGTCCGCCTCCTGGGGATTGCGCACATCCAGCAGCAGGATGTCTTCGAGCTGGCCATCAATCACGGTCTTGAGCTCGGCCACCGTGATGCTGGGCACACTGCCGGCCTCCTCCTGGCCCGGGGCCGTGCCCCCCACACCGCAGAACTCCTGGTAATCGATCAGCTTGTCGATCACCGGGCGCTCGGGGTTGGGGCGCAGCTTCAGCTCCCTGAACTTCATGCCCAGGGCATCGAAGAGCAGCAGGCGGCCGCTGAGGGTGGTGCCGAGGCCGGTGATGATCTTCACCGCCTCGGTGGCCTGGATCACGCCGATGATGCCCGGCAGCACACCCACCACCCCGCCTTCGGCGCAGGAGGGCACCATCCCCGGCGGCGGCGGCTCGGGGAAGAGGTCGCGGTAGTTGGGGCTTTCGGCATCCAGGTTGAACACCGTGGCCTGGCCCTCGAAGCGGAAGATCGAGCCGTAGACGTTGGGCTTGCCCAGCAGCACGCAGGCGTCGTTCACCAGGTAGCGGGTGGGGAAGTTGTCGGTGCCGTCGCAGACCAGGTCGTAGGGCTCGAGGATGGCCAGAGCGTTGTCACTGGTGAGGGCCGTCTCGTAGAGATCCACCTGGCAGTGGGGGTTGATCTCGAGGATGCGGGCCTTGGCCGACTCGATCTTGGGCTTGCCCACCCAGCTGGTGCCGTGGATCACCTGCCGCTGCAGGTTGGAGTGGTCCACCACGTCGAAATCGACGATGCCGATCCGCCCCACACCGGCGGCGGCCAGGTAGAGCAGCAGGGGCGAGCCCAGGCCACCGGTGCCCACACAGAGCACGGAGGAGGCCTTGAGGCGCTTCTGGCCCTCCATGCCCACCTCCGGCAGGATCAGGTGGCGCGAAAAGCGGACCACCTCATCGGGGCTGAGCTGGACTCCAGTGGTGTCGGGGGGGAGCATCGGCGGCGAGGGGCCCGGGCCAGACAGCCACGGGCCAGGTCAATGCTCCATTCTCCACGGCAGCTGCCTGGGCTGGGTGTCCCCCTCCTCCAGCCACCAGGCCCGCGCCTCGCCGTGGCGATTCAGAATCACCATCAGGGCTGGGGCGCAGGTGAGGGCCCGGTCGGTGGGCGAGGGCTCTGCGGCACCTTCCGGGTGGCTGTGGGCAGCGCCCAGCACCTGCAGCCCCCGCTGCCGCGCCCAGCGCTGGGCCACCAGTTGCTCCCTCGGATCAATGGCGAAACGGCGCTGCCGCTCCCCAGGCGGCGACCACACGTTCAGGCAGGGCCAGAGCCGTTGCAGCTGCCAGCGCGGGTCATGGCCGCGGCCGTGGCGTGAGCCCAGCAGCAGACAGCAGCCCTCTTCGGGCGCAGCGGAGCGGAGCACGGCGGCCAGGGCGGTGAGCAACCCGGGATCAACACCGAGGCCGATTGGCGCGTCGGAGGGCACCCCGATACCTTATGGGTCACTGTGAACCGGAGCTAGGCCCAGGCCATGAGCGACACCCCTACCCCCACGCTTGAAACCGAGCCGATGGCCGACGCTGATCCCACGCCGACCCCTGAAGCCTCCGCGGCCGAAGGCATCGACACGGCCGCGTTCAAGGAGCGTTACAGGGAGGTCCTCGGCACCATCAACCAGACCCTCGGCCAGATCGACTGGACTCAGATGGGTCGAATCGGCAAGGCCGCCGGCATTCTGCTGGTGGTGATCATCGCCCAGATCCTGATCAAGGGCGTGCTCGACACCGTCAACCTGCTGCCCGTCGTGCCCGGGCTGCTGGAGCTGCTCGGCCTGGTGGTGGTGGGCCAATGGGGCTGGAAGAACCTCACCACCAGCGAAAAGCGCAGCGCCGTGGTCAACAAGCTGCAGACGCTCCGCAACGAGTATCTGACCTGACGGACTGCCGGCCATCCCCCTGGCCTCAATGGGCCTCCAGCAGGCGGAGCATCGACGCTTCGGCCTGCCGGCGGTAGCCACCGCCGAACAGGTTGGCGTGGTTGAGCAGGTGATACAGGTTGTAGAGCTCCACCCGCCCAGCCGCCCCACTGGGCAGGGGCCAGGTGGCCTGGTAGCCCGCAAAAAAGCTGGCAGGGAACCCGCCGAACAACTGCGCCATGGCCAGATCCACCTCCCGGTCGCCCCAGTAGGCGGCAGGGTCGAACAGGGCCGCGCCGCCGCCCCGTAGCAGCCCGGCATTGCCGCTCCAGAGGTCGCCGTGCACAAGCACCGCTTCCGGCTCATGCAGGGCAAGCCGCTCGTGCGCCCCCTCCAGAACGGCGTCCGCGCTGGCGAAGGCCTCCCCCCGCGCCGCCGCCATGGCCAGCTGGGGCGCCAGGCGGCGCTGCACAAAGAAGCTGGCCCAACGGGGGAGCCAGCCATTGGCCTGGGGAGCTGAGCCGATGAAGTTGTCGGCTTCGAAGCCGTAGCCCCGGCCTCCCTCCCCTCCCCTGCTGGCCCGATGCAGCTGCGCCAGGCCCTGCCCCAGCTGCGACCAGCCCCCAGAGACCCCAGTGCCTCCGGCGGCCAGGTCCAGCCAGGGCAGCACCAGCATGGCCTGGTCGCCCACCAGCTCCAGGGCCAGGGGCTGGGGCACCCGCAGACCGGCCGGCGGCCAGGCCCCCAGGGCGGCCAGCCCCATGGCCTCGGCCTCCAGCAGCGCCATGGCACCGCTGCCGCCGATCTTGGCAAAGACGCTGCTGCCCTCCGCATTCACCAGCCGCCAGGCCCGATGGATGCAGCCGCCCCCTACGGGGGTCTGGGCGATGGGCCGGAAGCCCAGTCGGGCTTCATACCAGGCGGCCAGGGGCTCGGAGGGGAGACTCACCACGGCGCCGCAGACCTGCCTGCCAGCATGCCGCCATGGCAGAGGTGCTCGACGTGGCGGTGGTGGGGGCCGGCATTGCCGGACTCACGGCTGCGGCGCTGCTGGCCGATGCGGGACTGGAGGTGGAGCTGCTGGAAGCCCACAACCAGTGCGGTGGCTGCGCCGGCACCTTCCGGCGCGGGCCCTACGTGTTCGATGTGGGGGCCACCCAGGTGGCCGGCCTGGAGCCCGGCGGCAGCCATGCCCGCCTCTTCCAGCACCTGGGCATCGAGCTGCCCGCCGCCCGGCCCCTCGATCCAGCCTGTGTGGTGCACCTGGGTGACGGGAGCGCCCCGGTGCGGCTGTGGCGCGACCCCCAGCGCTGGCGGCAGGAGCGGCTGAGCCAGTTTCCGGGCAGTGAGCCCTTCTGGCGCCTCTGCGCGGCCCTGCACAGCGCCAACTGGGGCTTCGCGGCCCGGGATCCTGTGTTGCCACCGCGCAATGGCTGGGATCTGGGCCGGCTGCTGGGGGCCCTGCGGCCCGCCAACCTGGCCAGCGGCCTGTTCGCCGCGGCAAGCGTGGCCGACCTGCTGGCCCTGTGCGGCTGCGGGGACGACCAGCGGCTGCGCCGCTTTCTGGATCTGCAGCTGCGGCTCTACTCCCAGGAGCCCTCGGATCGCACCGCCGCCCTCTACGGGGCCACGGTGCTGGCCATCGCCCAGGAGCCCCTGGGGCTGTGGCACCTGGAGGGCTCGATGCAGAGCCTGAGCACGGCCCTGGAGCAGGCCCTGGGCCAAGCCGGGGGGCACCTGCGCCTGGGGCACCGGGTGGAGCGGCTGCAGCGGCAGGGCGAGGGCTGGCAGCTCCAGGGGCAGCGCTGCGGCCGCCAGCGGCAGGGGGAGGACTTTGAACGCACGGCCCGCGACCTCGTGCTGGCGATCCCGCCCCAGGGCCTGCCCCAGCTGCTGGACTCCCCCACCCTGGGGGCGGCCTACCGACGCCGCCTGGACCAGCTGGCTGATCCCTCCGGGGCCCTGGTGCTCTACGGGGCGGTGGATCGTCAGGCCCTGCCCGCGGACTGTCCCTGCCACCTGCAGCTGGCCTGGGACGATCCCGGCGCCCTGTTCGTGTCGGTGAGTCAGCCCGGCGACGGCCGGGCGCCGGAGGGGCAGGCCACCGTGATCGCCAGCGTGTTCACCCCGGCCCGCCCCTGGTTCAGCCTCGACCGGCAGGCCTACGGGGTGGCCAAGAGCCGGGCCATGGCCGCCATCCAGGCGGGGCTGGAGCAGCTGCTCGGCCTGGACCCCTCCGCCTGGCGGCACCGCGAACTCGCCACACCGCGGGGGTTTGCCCGCTGGACCGGCCGTCCCTTCGGCTTCGTGGGCGGACTGGGCCAGCGGCCGGGGAACTTCGGACCGTTCGGCCTGGCCAGCCGCACGCCGATCGAGGGCCTGTGGCTGTGTGGAGATGCGATCTACCCGGGCGAGGGCACCGCAGGCGTAAGCCTCTCGGCACTGATGGCCAGCCGCCAGTTGCTGGCGCGGCGGGGCCGCCGGCTGGGCCTGCGGAGTCCTGCCCAAGAGCTCACAGAAACTGCGGGCGCAGCCGCTGACAAGCGCTGAGGTCGGCCTGCAGGGCGTCCCAGTCGGACGCGGCGAGGCGGTGCTCCAGGGCCTCCAGGCTGAGCCGGTAGGCCGTCAGGGCCTCCTGCAGGGCGATCCGGTTGCTGCGGGCCATCAGGGTCCCCAAGGCCGGATTGCCCCCTCCCACCCGGCTCGTGTCGGCAAAGCCGCTGGAAGCCAGGGCGCGCACCAGATCCGGCAGCTCTCCCCCCTGGGCGCCGGCCGCAGCATCGACACTCTGCAGCAGGGCGGCACTCACCAGCACCGGCAGATGGGAGATGAGGGCCGCAGCGCGGTCATGGGCCTCCGCAGAACAGCTGAGCGGCCGGGCTCCCACCGCCTCGGCCAGGGCCCAGACCTGAACCAACGCCTGCTGCTCGGTCGCCGCCCCAGGGGTCAGCACCCAGGGCCGGCCGCGAAACAGCCCCGGTTCTCCCGCCTCCACGCCGGCGGCCGCCGTCCCGGCCATGGGGTGGCTGGCCACGAAGCGGGGATGCAGGGCCGACCAGCGCTCCAGGACCGGCGCCTTGACCGAGCCCACATCAGTGATCACCGCCCCCCGGGGCAGGGCCTGCACCAGCTGGGGCGGCGGATCCAGCAGGCCATCGAGGGGCAGCGCCAGCACCACCAGGGAACAGCCCTGCAGCAGCGCCGGCTCGTCACTCACCGCCGTGGCCAGCTGGCGCTGCCGGGCGCGTTCCGCCGTGGCCGGGCGCCGCACCAGGGCCCGCACCTCCAGGCCCAGGGCCTGCAGATCGAGGCCGAGGGAGCCGCCGATCAGGCCCAGCCCCACGATGCCGACAGGACCCTGCAGGCGGATCGCAAACTCGGGGGGGATCGCCGACGGCGGTGCTGTTGTCATGGTTGCAGTGCCACCCGTCCAGCTTCGTACGATTCAGGCCCCCGGCTGACGGCGGATGCTTGAGGCCCACGCCCACCACGAGCTGAAGGCGTTGCTGCGGCGGGAGGGGCTTGGCGACCACGAGGGCTGGCCCCACCAGCTCAGCCTCTGCCGGCTGGTGGCCCGTAGCCTGCGGCGAGGCGACCGCACCCTGGTGCGCCTGACACCGGGCAGCGACCCCGGTTGGCTGCTGGGGCTGCTGGTGCCCCTGGCCCTGGGCGAGACCCCGGTGGTGCTGGTGCTGAGCCAGGGCCTGAGGCAGCGCCTGCTGCAGGTGGAGCTGGACCGCCTCAGCAAGGCCGGCCTCAGCCTGCCCTGCTACGAGGGCGGTGACCCCGGCCACGCCAAGGTTTGGCTGCTGGGTGTGCCCGAGCTGGTGAGCGCCTGGCGCGGCGGCCGGCTGAAGGGGCGTCAGCTGGTGATCCCAGAGGCCGAGCAGCTCGACGCCCGCCTGAGAGCCAGCCTGGCGCTGCGTCTCGAGGCCGCGGACTGGGAACGGCTGGCCCGGGCCCATCCAGCCCTCCGGGCCGGCCTCGGCGAGCTGTACAGCCGCATGAGCCGGCAGGTGATGGCCCATCCGGGTGGGGCGAGGCGACCGCTGCTGCTGGCCCCGGAAGACGAGGCCCCCCTGCGCCAGCTGCTGGGACTGCTCGATCCCCTGCCCGAGCCCTGGGCGGCCTGGCGCTCCAGTGGCGGCAACGGCTGGGTGAGCTGGACGGAGCGGGAGCCCACCAGAGCGGACCAGCCCCCCTCAGTCGAGGGGCTGCCACCGGCCACGCGGCTGCTGCAATGGAGCCTGCACCGCCAACCGCTCGAACCCCTGCGGGTGCTGGAGGGCCTGCTGGACGGTCAGGGCGCCGTGGTGGTGGCCGAGCTGGCCAGCACGGTGGGGCAACCGGGTCTCCCGGGGGGCCCGGCCCTGGGCCTCGACCCCGACGTCGTGGTGGATCTGGGGGCGGAGCCCCTGGCCGATCCGCTGCCCCTCTATGCCCCGCTGCGCCAGCCCCTGCCCAACAGTCCGCGCTACGGCGAGCACCTGCTGGAGCAGTGCCGCCGCCTGGTGCTCGGCCAGGGGGGCCTCACCCTGGTGCTGCTCGATGACGAGGGGCTGCGCCTCTCCCTGGCCAGCGCCCTGGCGGCCGAATTCGGCAGTCGGGTGGTGCACGAGCACACGACGCCCGAGAGCCACGGCGTGGTGTGTGCCCGCTGGAGCTGGTGGCTGACCCACCAGGGCCGGATGCCCGATCCGGCCCAGATCGTGGTGGCGCTGCTGCCGATTGCCAGCCTCGACGATCCCCTCACCGCCGCCCAGGTGCTGGCCCTGCGCCGGGAGGGACGCGACTGGTTCCGCGAGCGCCTGCTGCCCGATGGCCTCACCCGCCTACAGCTGGCCGTGGTGGGGTTGCGTCGCCAGGGGGGGCGGCTGGCGGTGCTGGACGGCCGCCTGAGGGGGCGCAGCTGGGGGCGTCAGGTGCTGCGGGCCCTGGAGCCCTGGGTCAATCTCAGCCGCCTTCTGCCCCACTAGCAGTGGCCGTAGCCTGAGCGGAAGCATCAACTTCCAGGAGCTGCACCCATGGGCGAGGCCCGCCGCCGCGAGAGCCAGGGACTGCCCCCGAGGGCCCCGAAGCGCACGGCCACGCCCGACACATCGCCGCGCCTCATCTCCTGGCTGCCCTTCACCCGCAACCAGGCCGATCGGTTCGTCTCCCTCACCACCCGGGGCGCCTGGGTGGGGATCGGTGCCCTGGTGCTGTTCTGGCTCACGGTGCGCTTCATCGGCCCTGGCCTGGGTTGGTGGGCCTTGGCCGACGGCTGAGACGGCCTGTGCCGCAATGACGGTCAGGAAGTGAGCATTCATACCCACGCGAATCGAAAGAAAAGCTTAGGGTTGGCCCACAGTGTGTTGGCGCCATGTTTCCCCGGCTCGCGGAGCAGTACCGCTCCGTTGTTCAAGATCTGGTGATGAGCCTGCAGGCCCTGGCTTCCAGCCTGCAGAGCCGCGGCATGGCCGCCACCTGCTACAGCTGCGGGGACGGCCGCGACGGCCATGGCGCTTCCTTCGTCGCCAACCTCGGCGCCAACCACATGGTGCGATTCCTGGTATCCGATTTCGGCATCAGCTGGATCGAGTCCCGCAACGGCCATGAACTGGTCAAGCTGGAGGGCGCCGAGGCCATCCAGGAACTGCAGCGGGTCGCCCAGATGCTGCAGAACGGCCCCGCCAGCGAAGCGGCTCTGCTGGCCAGCGCTCACCAGGGCGAGCCGCCGGCTCTCACCTGAACCGTCCTCTCGGAGTCAGGGGCTTGGGCCTCAGGCCCTGACTCCCCTAAGCCCCTCCGTCATCCGGCCACCGGCAGCTCCCCCGCTGCAGGAGTCGGCGACCCAGCATCAGGCCCCATGGGCTGAGCCACAGCAGCTGCTTTAGCGGCGGCAGCCAGGGGCTTGAGCGAGTTGGCCATCACCTCCGAGCCTTCCTTGAGCTTCTGACGGGTGCGCTGTTCGATCTCCACGGCCTTGTCGGGGTTCTGCTCCAGCCAGGCGATCGTGTTGTCACGGCCTTGGCCGATGTTGTCGCCCTCGTAGCTGTACCAGGCGCCCTTGCGGATCACCACGGCGGTTTCCTCGGCCAGGTCCAGCAGGCAGCCCAGGGTGCTGATGCCGCGGCCGAAGAGGATGTCGAACTCGGCAATCCGGAATGGAGGGGCCACCTTGTTTTTGGCCACCTTCACCTTGGCCCGGATGCCGTACTCCTCGGTGCCGCGCTTGAGGGTCTGGATGCGGCGGATGTCGAGACGCACCGAGGCATAGAACTTGAGGGCATTGCCGCCGGTGGTGGTCTCCGGGCTGCCATAGGTGACGCCGATCTTCTGGCGCAGCTGGTTCAGGAAGATCACCGTGCAGCCGGACTTGCCGATGTTGCCGGTGATCTTGCGCATCGCCTGGCTCATCAGCCGGGCCTGGCTGCCCACGGCCAGATCACCCATCTCGCCCTCAATCTCAGCCCGGGGGGTGAGGGCCGCCACGGAATCGACCACCACGATGTCCACGGCGGCGGAGCGCACCAGCTGGTCGACGATCTCCAGGGCCATCTCGCCGGTGTCCGGCTGCGACACCAGCAGGTTCTCGATGTCGACGCCAAGCGCAGCCGCGTAGACCGGATCAAGGGCGTGCTCCGCATCCACGAAGGCGGCCACGCCTCCCCGCTTCTGCACCTCGGCGATCGCATGGAGGGTCAGGGTGGTCTTGCCGGAGCTCTCCGGCCCGTACACCTCCACCACCCGGCCCTTGGGGTAGCCGCCGCCAAGGGCCAGATCGAGGGTCAGGGCCCCGGTGGAGACGGTCTCCACCCGCATGCGGGAGGCGTCCCCCAGCCGCATGATCGAACCCTTGCCGAAATTCCGCTCGATCTGGTTGAGCACCAGGCCGAGCGCCTTGTCCCGCTCGGCGGCGGCCCGGACATCGGCGGGGGAAGCAGGACCACCCGAGGAGGCGGTGGCAGAGACGTAGGAAGCGGCCTTGGAATCGACAGGCATGGAATCGGATCAACGATGGAACGGGCCACAGATCCATCCTGCGGCCACTGGATTGTCAGTACCACCCGCGAAGGCCGGCGTCTCAATCGAGCCTAGTACGAACGTACTCTAACGGCTCAGGGCCAGGTTGCCAGGGGGGCCGCGAACCGCTCCGGTGTGAGCCAGTGGAGCCGGGCCGGCAGCTCCAGGCCATCGCGGGGCCCCAGGTAGCCCCAGCTGACCAGAAAACAGCGCACCGCCACCAGCTCCGGGTCAGCGGCCACCAGCTCCAGGGTGGGGCGGCGGTCTTCGATGAACCAGAGCTGGGGGTGGTCAATCTGCAAGCGGCGCAGCACCTCGGGCTTGCTGCCCTGGTCATGGCCGTAGAGCGCCCGGGGCTCCAGCCCCGCGCCGCGCAGGATCTCGCCGGCGAAGGCGGCTCCCTTTGTGGTGAGCACGGCCCAGGAACTGCCCTCCCCTTCCAGCTGCCGCAGACGCTCCACCACGTTGGGGTAAAACCGATGCAGGGCCAGCCAGGCTGCGGGGTCGGCGGCGATCGCCTCAGTCCGCACCTGCTCCAGCACTCCCTGAAGCTGGGCTTCGCTCCAGCCCCAACGGGCCAGGGCCTGGGGCACAGCCTCCCTGTAGCCAGCCACGAGCCCCTGGAGGTCGAGGTCCGGGCGCGACAGCTCGGCGGCCATCAGCACCATCTCCCAGCCCTTGTGAATCAGGGGGCGCAGCCGCGCGAAGGCCGCGGCGGGATGCGGCGGCCAGGCCAGGCCGGGCAGCAGGCGCTCGGCAGCGCTGCTGGCCGCCCACCAGTACTCGGCCATCCCATCGACAAGGACGCCGTCGAAGTCGAACACCAGCAGGGGAGAGCCGACCATGGGGGCTTACTCAAGCAGGGCTTGCCGAGACCTGGATTCAGGCGTGCCGGCAGGCTGGTTGAAGGCCTTGCGCGGGGGGAAGCCTCGCTCGGTTGGAGGCCTTGCTCGGTGGGAGGCCTTGGCTGGGGGGGAAGTTGAAACTGGGCCGCTAGGATTCGAACCTAGGAATGGCGGGACCAAAACCCGCTGCCTTACCACTTGGCGACGGCCCAATACCGGTTGCTGGACTGGCTTGTTGCTGAATGGGCCGGCCGCCGAGGGAGACTCCCCAGGGACAGGACGTTCTGCAAGCAAGCACCCAGGAGAGCAAGGCCATCCAGGAGAGAACTCCAGGCGACCGGTGCCCCAGATTCACCAGGGCCTAGCTAGTTACCCACAACGCCCGGTCCTTCGTCAACGCCTGGGCACCGAACGTTCCGGGGCATCAGGCCGGGAACAGCCGCAGCCGCTGGTCGCCAGCGTGGCCGAACACCGCTGAGCGCACCCGGTAGCGGCCTGCCAACTCGCTCTGCAGCTGGCGCACGCGCCCACTGCGCGGCAGCAGCTCCACTGGCTGGCCCCTGGCCAGCACCACCTGTTCCAGGGCCAGCCGGCACTCTTCCAGGGCCGCGTGGGCATCGTCGGCGGCGGCGGTGTCCAGGGCCGGCTCCTCGGCTGGGCGGCGGCGGGCCAGCAGCCGCTCCAGGGCGCGCTGCAGCTGGGGCAGGGCGGCGCTCTTGATCACCAGGATCGGGAGTCCCAGGTCCTGGGCCTGCCGACGCACGTGGGGATCACGGCCGAGCTGCTGGCGGGCGCTGAGCACCACATCGGCCAGCTCCACGCTGCCCACCACCTCCACGGGCAACTGTCGGGCCCGCACCACCTGCTCAATCAGGCTGCGGCTGACCCCGGCGCCGTAGACCCGCAGCGGGGCCTGGCCGGCCGGGCCCACCTCGGCCTCCAGGGGCTGCTGCTCGGGGCCGACGGGGGCTGGCAGGGGGTCCAGGGGCGGCAGGGGGCGCTGGCTCAGACGGGGCGCCGCCGGGGCGATCGGGCTGCGCGTCGCCAGCGGCGGATCCCGGAGCTGGAGCCGCCCATCGGGGCCCAGTTCCCGCACCTGGGGCCGGGCCACCTGGCCCCGCAGCAGCAGGTCCACCGTGCTGGCCACCTCGCTGTGGATCAGCCAGCGGTGGCGGCTGTGCATCTCCACCGCCAGGGGGAAGGTGGGCTCAGCGGCCCGTTCCAGCACCGTCTTCTGGGTGCGGCGCCGCCGCGCCTCCTCGTCTCCGAGGGTCACCGACTGGATCCCGCCCACCAGGTCGCTGAGGGTGGGGTTCTTGATCAGGTTGGAGAGCTCATTGCCATGGGCCGTGGCCACCAGCATCACGCCCCGCTCGGCGATGGTGCGTGCAGCCTGGGCCTCCCGCTCCGTGCCGATCTCATCGATCACGATCACTTCGGGCATGTGGTTTTCCACCGCCTCGATCATCACTTCGTGTTGCAGCTCGGGGCGGGCCACCTGCATGCGCCGGGCCCGGCCGATGGCCGGATGGGGGATGTCGCCGTCGCCGGCGATCTCGTTGCTGGTGTCGATCACCACGACCCGCTTGCAGAGGTCATCCGCCAGCACCCGGGCGATCTCCCGCAGGGCGGTGGTCTTGCCGACCCCTGGGCGCCCCATCAGCAGCAGCGACTGGCCTGAATCGAGCAGATCGCGCACCATCACCACCGTGCCGAACACGGCGCGACCCACCCGGCAGGTGAGGCCCACGATGGTGCCGGTGCGGTTGCGGATGGCACTGATGCGGTGCAGCGTGGAGGCGATGCCGGCCCGGTTGTCGCTGCCGAAGGCTCCCAACTGACGCACCACCGCCTCCAGGTCGGCGCTCCGCACCGGCTGCGCTCCGAGCGCCATGGCCCGCCCCGGGTAGCGGGCTTCCGGCACGCGACCCAGGTCGAGCACCACCTCGAGCAGCTGCTGGCGCCGCTCCTCGCTGGCCAGGGCCCGCTGCACCGGGCCCGGCAGCACGGCCAGCATCCGGTCGAGGTCATCGGTGACCCGCTGGCTGAGCGGGGGGGACGGCGGCGGCGGCCCACCACCGGCGGCAGGCGTCAGGGGCTCGGAGAAAGGCACCGCAATGGCTCAGGGCAGGGCTCTGGATCCGCTCGTTCTAGCCAGGGCAGCACCAGTGAGCGGGCCAGCTGAAGCGCTTCGGGCAGGAGTTCCGGCAGGGCCAGCAACGAACGACCCCGCCGCTGGGCCTCCTGCAGCAGCGGCTGGAGCAGCCGCCTGGCCACGCCGCCGAAGGCCACGCCGGCACAGGTGCGGGCCAGGGCCGGCTGCCGCTCCAGCAGGGGCAGGGTGGCACCGTTGGTGCCGCCGGCCAGCTGCAGGGGGCCGGGGGGCAGCTGGCCCTGCCAGCGCCGCAGCAAGGCCACAGCGGCATGGGCCGTGCCCAGGCCCAGATCACCGCTCATCGGCCGGCCATCGAGTTGCCAGAGGGGCGCAAAGCCGCAGGAGCGCAGGGCCCCGTAGCGCTGCCACAGCTCCTGGGAGGTGAGGTCGCCAGCTGCACTCACCGCCAGCCGCCGCAGCGGCACGCCACAGGCCCTCAGCTGCTCCAGCCTCTCCTGGAAGCCCTGCAGACGCCCCGGCTGGGTGTGGAGTTCCACGGCATCAGGCGCCAGTTGCCGCAGCAGGGGCGCCACCGCAGTGGCCTCCAGCACCCTGCTGCGCTCTTCGATCAGACCATGGGGGCAGGCCGGCAGGCAGCGGCCGCAGCCGTAGCAGCGGGCGTCCAGCACCCCGGCGGCACCGGTCGCCGCCTCGCCGATGGCCAGGGCCGGGCAGATCCGCTCGCAAGGGCGGGGGCAGTCAGCCGGGCAGGCGCTGGGATCGAACCAGGCCTTGCGGAAGTGGGGGTCGGCGCCGTCACTGAGGCTCAGCATCAGCCAGGGGCGCCGGGCGCCCTGGCGGTCGGCCCAGTCGAGTCCCCGCCGGGCCGCCGCCACGACGGCCGGGTCCGCGGCCACGTCCACGCAGTGCACTCCAGCCAGGGCGTAGAGCCCGGCCAGGTCCTCAATGGCGGCCAGATCGTGGTTGCTGGCGCCGCCGATCCACTTGACCCAGCAGCCCTGCCGGAGGGCCGCCTCCGGCGTCAGCGCCAGGGGCCCAGCGGAGTTCAGGCCGCTACCAACAGCTGCTCCAGGGGCTGCCAACGCAGCTCCCGGGCGCCGCCCATCTCCACCACGATGCGCAGCCGCGGCTCCCGCCGGGTGAGGTCGATCAGGGAGCTCAGCTCTGCCGTGGAGAGCACCTTGCCCTCCAGCAGCCATAGCAGGATGGGGCCGTTGCCCTCCAGGAGGCTGCCCAGCTGGGGCATCACCCGCTGCACCTCGCCCACCGCAGCCGTGCGCCCCACGCACTGGTGGCCGAGGTGGGGTGGGCGCACGCCGTGCAGCTGCATCAGAAAGGCCTCCGGATCACCGAGCCCCCGGGCCGAGGTGATCTGGGCCCGATAGCCCGCAGCCCTCAGTCGACGCATCAGCCGGGTCTCAGCGCCTCCTTCCAAGGGAGCGAACAGGGCAAGGACCCCTGCTTTTTCGAGGTCCTGCCGGAACCCGCGACCGGAGAGCAGCAGTGGCATGGTGAGATCGGCTCAGGCTCCCTGCAAGTTTGACAGCCCCGGCCCCGTTCCGGTCCAGACGCCACCGCCCAACAGGCCCGGAACCGCAGCCGCAGCACCTCTGGAACACCGCCGGGCAGCCGCAGACACATCGCCAGGATCCAACCAGCTGCAAGGCCGTGATACGAGGCGGGTCATCTCATGGGTTACATTTGATCGCTGTGCTTCGAGTTCGTGCCCGTCCGCTAGCCGGGCCTCCGAATCCCTGCACCAGATCACCAGTGGTGGTGATCCATCCGGCCTGCGCGGATTGGCCAGATGGTGATGTCAGGTTCCGGCCTGCAGCGCCCTCGCCGACCAACCGCCGGGAAACTTCCTGAACGCACCAGCCCCTCTCCGGAGTGTGGCCAGTCCGGTCCAGGCCAGTCCCAGCCGCGCTGAACAGAGTCCGCTCTGTCTCGCTAGCGCCCTGAGCTTCGTGATCCGGGACTCCCATCTCCTGTCGCTGCTCGCCTGCGGGTGATCCACGACAGTCAGCCGTCTGCTCAAGGCAGTCGGTTCGATGTCGATTCCTGGCCAGAATTTTCAAGGCCCAGCCAGACCACCGCTTCCTCTGCTTCAGCTTCACCGGGTTCGTCCGGTGGTCCAGCTGGCGTTGACTCCCTACCTATGTCCATCGGCATTCTTGGGAAGAAACTGGGCATGTCCCAGTTCTTCGACGAGGCAGGCAAGTCCATCCCGGTCACCGTGATCGAGGCTGGCCCCTGCCGCATCACCCAACTCAAATCCAGCAGCACGGACGGCTACACCGCCGTGCAGCTCGGCTTCGGCGACATCCGCGAGAAGCTGGTCAACAAACCAGCCAAGGGCCACCTTGCCAAATCCGGCGAGGAGGTGCTCCGCCATCTCAAGGAATACCGGGTCGACAGTCTGGATGGGCTGGAGCTCGGCGCCGTCGTCTCTGTCTCCGCCTTTGAGGCGGGCCAGAAGGTCGACGTCAGTGGCGACACCATGGGCCGGGGCTTCTCCGGTTACCAGAAGCGTCATGGCTTCAGCCGCGGCCCGATGACCCACGGCTCCAAGAATCACCGCGAGCCGGGCTCCACCGGCGCCGGCACCACGCCTGGCCGGGTGTACCCGGGCAAGCGCATGGCTGGCCGCTATGGCGGCAAGCAGATCACCACCCGCGGCCTCGTGATCCTGAAGGTGGACACCGAGCGCAACCTGCTGGTGGTGAAGGGGTCCGTGCCCGGCAAGCCCGGAGCCCTGCTCAACATCTGCCCGGCCAACCGGGTGGGCGCCAAGGTCGGGAACTGAGGAGAACCGAGAACATGGCTGATTGTGTGATTCGCGACTGGCAGGGCAAGGAAGCCGGCAAGGCTGCCCTCGACCTCAAGGTCGCCAAGAAGAGTTCCGCCACCGACCTGGTGCACCGCGCCGTGGTTCGGCAACTGGCCCACGCCCGTCAGGGAACGGCCAGCACCCTGACCCGCGCCGAGGTGGCCGGTGGTGGCCGCAAGCCCTACAAGCAGAAGGGCACGGGCCGGGCCCGTCAGGGCTCGATCCGCACCCCCCTGCGGCCTGGCGGCGGCGTGATCTTCGGACCCAAGCCCCGCAGCTACACCCTGGCGATGAACCGCAAGGAGCGGCGCCTGGCCCTGCGCACCGCCCTGATGAGCCGCGTGGCCGACATCACCGTGGTGAAGGGCTTCGGCGCCGACCTCGACACCCCCCGCACCAAGGAGATCACCGCGGCGCTGGGGCGGCTCGGCATCGAGGCGGACACCAAAGTGCTGGTGATCCTCGACAACCCGTCTGAAGCCGTACGCAAGTCCGTACGCAACCTCAAGACGGTGAAGCTGATCGCCGCTGATCAGCTCAACGTGTTCGACCTGCTCCACGCCAGCACGCTGGTGCTGAGCGAGGAAGCACTCGCGAAGATTCAGGAGGTCTACGGCGATGACTGAACGTTTTGCAGGTCGGCTCGCGGATGTGATCCGCCGGCCCCTGATCACCGAGAAGGCCACCCGCGCCCTCGAGTTCAATCAGTACACCTTCGAGGTGGACCATCGGGCCGCCAAGCCCGACATCAAAGCAGCGGTGGAAGCCCTGTTCGATGTGAAGGTGTTGGGCGTCAGCACCATGAATCCGCCACGCCGTTCCCGCCGCGTCGGCCGCTTCGCTGGCAAGCGTGCCCAGGTCAAGAAAGCGGTGGTGCGCCTGGCCGAGGGCAACGCCATCCAGCTGTTCCCTGAGTCCTGAGGGGTCTGAAACCACATGGCAATCCGTAATTACCGCCCCATCACCCCCGGCACCCGCACCCGCGTGGCCAGTGTCTTCACCGAAGTCACCGGCCGCGGACGGGAGCGGGGCCTGGTGGTGGCCAAACACCGCCGCAAGGGCCGCAACAACCGCGGTGTGATCACCTGCCGCCACCGCGGCGGTGGCCACAAGCGCCTCTACCGGCTGGTGGACTTCCGCCGTGACAAGCACGGTGTGACCGCCAAGGTGGCGGCCATCCACTACGACCCGCACCGCAACGCCCGACTGGCCCTGCTCTTCTACGCCGATGGCGAGAAGCGCTACATCCTGGCCCCGGCCGGGATCGAAATTGGTCAGCAGCTGGTGTCGGGCCCCGATGCCCCGATCGAAACCGGCAATGCCCTGCCGCTCTCGGCCATCCCCCTCGGCTCCAGCGTCCACAACGTGGAGCTCTACGCCGGTCGCGGTGGTCAGATGGTGCGGACCGCCGGCGCCAGCGCGCAAGTGATGGCCAAGGAAGGTGACTACGTCGCCCTCAAGCTGCCCTCCACCGAGGTGCGCCTGGTGCGTCGTGAGTGCTACGCCACCCTCGGTGAAGTGGGCAACTCCGAGGTGCGCAACACCAGCCTGGGCAAGGCCGGCCGCAAGCGCTGGCTGGGTCGCCGCCCCGAGGTGCGGGGTTCCGTCATGAACCCCTGTGACCACCCCCACGGCGGTGGCGAAGGCAGGGCGCCGATCGGTCGCTCAGGCCCTGTCACCCCCTGGGGCAAACCGGCCCTTGGCTACAAGACCCGCAAACGGAACAAGCCCAGCAACCGGTTTGTGCTGCGGAAACGTCGCCGCACCTCCAAGCGGAGCCGTGGCGGACGCGATTCCTGATGACCCTCACCGCTATGTCCGCCTCCTGAACCGCTATGGGACGTTCACTCAAAAAAGGTCCGTTTGTTGCCGACAGCCTGCTCAGCAAGGTTGAGAAGCAGAACTCGGCCAACGACAAGACCGTGATCAAAACCTGGTCACGCGCCTCCACAATTCTGCCGATGATGATCGGACACACGATTGCCGTCCACAACGGCAAATCCCATGTACCGGTTTACGTGACCGAGCAGATGGTGGGGCACAAACTGGGGGAATTCGCCCCCACCCGCACCTTCCGCGGCCACATCAAGGATAAAAAAGGAGGCCGTTGAACCATGGCTAACACCGCTCCCAACCAGGCAGTGCCCAACCAGGCCCTCGCCCACGGCCGCTACATCCGTGGCTCCGTGAGCAAGGTGCGACGGGTGCTCGATCAGATCCGTGGCCAGAGCTACCGCGAGGCCCTGATCATGCTCGAGTTCATGCCCTTTCGCTCCACCGGCCCGATCACCAAGGTGCTCCGCAGCGCCGTGGCCAATGCCGAGCACAACCTCGGCCTCGATCCGGCCACGCTCGTGGTCATCGGGGCCACCGCTGACATGGGGCCCTCCCTGAAGCGGTTTCGCCCCCGCGCCCAGGGTCGCGCCTATGCGATCAAGAAACAGACCTGCCACATCAGCATCGCTGTGGCCCCTTCCGCCTGACCCCCCGAGGACACCGACCCGATGGGACACAAAATCCATCCAACCGGCCTGCGCCTGGGGATCACCCAGGATCACCGCTCCCGCTGGTACGCCCCAAGCAAGACCTACCCGACCCTCCTCCAGGAGGACGACCGGATCCGCAAGTTCATCCACAAGAAGTACGGCTCCGCCGGCATCTCCGATGTGCTGATCGCCCGCAAGGCCGACCAGCTGGAAGTGGAACTGAAAACGGCCCGACCCGGCGTGCTGGTGGGCCGCCAGGGGAGCGGCATTGAGGATCTGCGCACAGGCATCCAGAAAACCGTGGGTGATGCGAGCCGCAAGGTACGCATCAACGTGGTGGAAGTGGAGCGCGTGGACGCCGATGCCTTCCTGCTGGCCGAGTACATCGCCCAGCAGCTCGAGAAGCGCGTGGCCTTCCGTCGCGTGATCCGAATGGCTGTGCAGCGGGCCCAACGGGCCGGGGTGCTCGGCCTCAAGATCCAGGTGAGCGGCCGCCTCAACGGCGCCGAAATCGCCCGCACCGAGTGGACCCGGGAAGGCAGGGTCCCCCTGCACACCCTGCGGGCCGACATCGACTACGCCACCAAGCTGGCCAGCACCACCTATGGGGTACTGGGCATCAAGGTGTGGGTCTTCAAAGGCGAAGTGTTGCCTGGGCAGAAGGAGCAACTGCCCGTTGGCGCCGCTCCCCGCCGCCGCACCAGTCGGCAGCCGCAACAGTTCGAAGACCGCTCGAACCAGGAGTGATCAGGAGGCCTGAACCATGCTGAGTCCAAAACGCGTCAAATTCCGTAAGCAACAGCGAGGCCGCATGCGCGGCGTCGCCACGCGCGGCAACACCATCGCCTTCGGGGATTTCGCCCTGCAGGCCCAGGAGTGCGGCTGGATCACTTCCCGCCAGATTGAAGCCAGTCGCCGGGCCATGACTCGCTACGTCAAGCGAGGCGGCCAGATCTGGATCCGCATCTTCCCTGACAAGCCCGTCACCATGCGCCCTGCGGAAACCCGCATGGGATCCGGTAAGGGCAACCCGGAATTCTGGGTGGCCGTGATCAAGCCCGGCCGCATTCTCTTTGAGATGGGCGGCGCTGAGATCACTCCGGAGATTGCCCGGGAGGCGATGCGCCTGGCGCAGTACAAGCTGCCCCTGAAGACCAAGTTCCTCGCCCTGGCCGACCAACAGGCCGCGGCCGATGAGCCCCCCGCAGCAGCTGCTCCGGTGGTGGCCGAACCCGCCCATTCCGTGGAGTCCTGACCATGGCCCTTCCCGTTATCGCCGACGTGCGCAAGCTCAGCGACGGCGACCTCATCGAACAGGTCAACGCCACCCGGCGCGAGCTGTTCGACCTGCGCTTCCAGCAGGCGACCCGCCGCCTGGAACATCCGCACCGCTTCAAGGCAGCCCGTATCAAGCTGGCTCACCTGCTCACGGTGCAGAACGAGCGCAAGGGCTCCACTGCCCCAGCTGATTCAGCCTCCTGATACCCCCCGTGATCCCCATGGCACTCAAGGAAAGGGTCGGCACCGTCGTCAGCGACAAGATGGACAAGACGGTGGTGGTGGCGGTGGAAAACCGCTTCCCCCACCCCATCTATCAGAAGACGGTGAGCCGCACCAAACGCTACAAAGTCCACGACGAAGACAACAGCTGCAAAGTTGGCGACAGGGTACGGATCACCGAGACCCGCCCGCTCAGCCGCACCAAGCGCTGGACCGTGGCCGAGGTGTTCAACACCTCAGCCCCCTCCTGAGGAGAAACGAACCATGATTCAACAAGAGACGTTTCTCAATGTCGCTGACAACAGCGGCGCCAAACGCATTCAGTGCATTCGCGTGTTGGGCACCAACCGTCGCTACGCCCACGTCGGCGACGTGATTGTGGCCGCCGTCAAGGACGCCATGCCCAACATGGGCGTGAAGAAATCGGATGTGGTCAAGGCCGTGGTGGTGCGCACCAAGGCCACCCTGCGCCGCGACACCGGCAATGCCATCCGCTTCGATGACAACGCCGCTGTGATCCTCGGCAACGAGAACAACCCGAAGGGCACACGGGTGTTCGGCCCCGTGGCCCGGGAACTGCGTGAACGCAACTTCACCAAGATTGTGTCCCTCGCCCCAGAGGTGATCTGACCATGGCCACCGCAACGCCAAAATCCAAGCCCGCCGAGCGCATCAAGATGCGCCTCAAGAAGGGCGACACCGTGCAGGTCATCAGCGGCAAGGACAAGGGCAAAACCGGAGAGGTTCTGCGCACCCTGCCCTACGACAACCGCGTGGTAGTTCAGGGAATCAACCTGCGCACCCGCCATGTCAAGCCCACCCAGGAGGGCGAAACCGGCCGCATCGTCACGGAGGAAGCCTCGCTGCACGCCTCCAACGTGATGCTGTATTCCACCAGCCAGAACGTGGCCAGCCGCGTTGAAATCGTGGTGGACAAAGACGGCACCAAGAAGCGCCGCCTCAAGAAAACAGGCGAGCTTCTCGACTGACCCGCCAGCCCTGCTCCCGTGTTCCCTCCGCCTTCTGACCCAGCCCAGAAGCGCAACCTCTTCCCCCGTCATGTCCCTCAAACAGCGCTACCGGGAGACGATTCAACCCAAGCTCCTCAAGGATCTGAATCTCTCCAATGTCCACGAAGTCCCGAAGGTGGTGAAGGTCACCCTCAACCGGGGCCTGGGTGAAGCTGCCCAGAACGCCAAGGCCCTCGAGGCCTCGATCACGGAACTGGCCACCATCACTGGCCAGAAAGTGGTGGTGACCCGGGCCAAGAAGGCGATCGCCGGCTTCAAGATTCGCCAGGGCATGCCGATCGGCGTCGCCGTCACCCTGCGGGGCGAGCGGATGTATGCCTTCCTGGAGCGCCTGATCAACCTGGCCTTGCCCCGCATCCGCGACTTCCGCGGTGTAAGCCCGAAGAGCTTCGACGGCCGGGGCAACTACACCCTGGGGATTCGTGAGCAGATCATTTTCCCTGAAATCTCGTTCGAGAAGATCGACGCGATCCGTGGCATGGACGTGACGATCGTGACCAGCGCCCGTAACGACGAAGAGGGCCGGGCCCTCCTCCGCGAGATGGGAATGCCGTTCCGCAGCAACTGAGCCCTCTTCGGACCTGACCCATGGCCAATCACGACCCCATTTCCGACATGCTCACCCGCATCCGCAATGCGAGTGAGAAGCGTCACGAGACCACCAAGATCCCGGCTTCCCGCCTGATCCGCAGCATCGCCAATGTGCTGCAGCAGGAAGGCTTCATCGCTGCCATCAGCGAGGAAGGCGAAGGGGTGTTGCGCCACATCGTGGTGGAACTCAAGTACAGCGGTAAGCACCGCCAGCCCACCATCCGCTCCGTCCAGCGGGTCAGCAAGCCTGGCCTTCGCATCTACAAGAACAATCGTCAGCTGCCCAAGGTGCTGGGCGGCCTCGGTGTGGCCATCATCTCCACCTCCAAGGGAGTGATGAGCGACCGTGACGCCCGCAAGCAGGGCGTTGGTGGCGAAGTGCTCTGCTACGTCTACTGATCAGGGAGATCGACTCATGTCACGTATTGGTAAAGCGCCCATCCCCGTGCCCGACAAGGTCACCGTCACCCTCCATGGTCTTGACGTGACCGTGAAGGGCCCCAAGGGGGAACTCAACCGCACCCTGCCCGAGGGGGTGTCGATCAGCCAGGACGGCGGCCTCATTATGGTGAGCCCCACCGGGGTGAGCCGCCGCTGCCGCGAGCGCCACGGCCTCTGCCGCACCCTGGTGGCCAACATGGTGGAAGGGGTGAGCCAGGGGTTCAGCCGCAAGCTCGAGATCGTCGGCGTGGGTTACCGCGCCGCCCTCCAGGGCAAGAAGCTGGTGGTTTCCGCCGGCTACAGCCACCAGGTCGAGATGGTGCCCCCCGACGGGGTCTCCTTCGCGGTCGAGGGCACCACCACCGTGGTGGTGTCAGGTGCCAACAAGGAGCTGGTGGGCAACGAAGCCGCCAAGGTCCGCGCCATTCGTCCTCCCGAGCCCTACAAGGGCAAGGGCATCAAGTACGCGGGCGAGCGCATCCTGCGCAAGGCCGGAAAGACCGGTAAGAAATGAGGTCTGCCTGAGCGTCGTTACTCTGTATTGCCATGTCATCCCTCTCCCGCAAACAACAGACCCAGAAGCGCCATCGCCGTCTGCGTCGCCAGCTCAACGGCACCGCCGAGCGTCCGCGCCTGGCCGTGTTCCGCTCCAACAACCACATCTACGCCCAGGTCATCGACGACGGGGCCCAGAGCACCCTCTGCTCCGCCTCCACGGTGGACAAGGAGCTTCGCCCCAGCGTGACCACGGCCGCCACCTGCGATGCCTCCGTCGCGGTGGGTCAGCTCGTGGCCAAGCGCGCCCTGGCCAAGGGCATCTCCCAGGTGGTCTTCGATCGCGGCGGCAACCTGTACCACGGCCGGGTCAAGGCCCTGGCTGACGCCGCCCGGGAAGCGGGCCTTCAGTTCTGATCCCGACTTTCACCATGACCGAAACCAACGACCAAGTTCAATCCACCGGTGCCGTGCCCGCAGCAGCCGGGGTTCCTGCGGCAGCCGAGGGCCAGCAGGAGCGCCGCGGCGGCGGTGGCGGCCGGGGCGATGGCCGCGGTGACCGCCGCGGCGGTGGCCGGGGGCGCGACAACCGTCGCGGCCAGGAGCGCGACTCCGAATGGCAGGAGCGGGTGGTGCAGATCCGCCGCGTCTCCAAGACCGTCAAGGGCGGCAAGAAGATGAGCTTCCGGGCCATCGTCGTGGTGGGCAACGAAAAGGGCCAGGTGGGCGTCGGCGTCGGCAAGGCCGGCGACGTGATCGGTGCCGTGCGCAAGGGCGTGGCCGATGGCAAGAAGCACCTGGTGAAGGTGCCCCTCACCCGCTCCAACTCGATTCCCACCCTCAGCAACGGCCGGGATGGCGCCGCCAGTGTGCTGATCCGGCCCGCCGCTCCAGGCACCGGGGTGATCGCCGGCGGTTCGATTCGCACCGTGCTGGAGCTGGCCGGCATCAAGAACGTGCTGGCCAAGCGCCTCGGCTCCAAGACGCCGCTCAACAACGCCCGCGCCGCCATGGAAGCCCTCTCGGGCCTCCGCACCCACAAGGAGACCGCCAAGGAGCGGGGCATCTCCCTTGAGCAGATCTACTCCTGAGGCCCTTCCGATGAGCATCACTCTCCAATCCCTCAAGTCCAACCCCGGCGCTCGGCGCCGCAAGCTGCGCAAGGGTCGGGGGATCGCCGCCGGCCAGGGCGCCAGCTGCGGCTTCGGCATGAGGGGCCAGAAATCCCGCTCTGGCCGACCCACCCGCCCCGGCTTCGAGGGCGGCCAGATGCCCCTCTACCGGCGGGTGCCCAAGCTCAAGCACTTTGAGCTGATCAACCGCAAGGAATTCACAGTGCTCAACGTGGGCCGTCTTGCCGACTGCGCGGCCGGCAGCACGGTGAACCTCGACACCCTGGTCAAGGCCGGCATCGTCACCAGCCCCAAGCACCCGCTGAAGGTGCTCGGCAGCGGTGATCTTGCCGTGAAGCTCACGGTTCAGGCCTCCGCCTTCACCGCCAGCGCCCGCGCCAAGATCGAGGCCGCCGGTGGCAGTTGCGAGATCATCTGAGCGCCCGACCCGGCAGCGGCCCACGGGCCGCCCATGCCTCCGCCCTAGGGTCTGAGCCGTCCACCGGAATGCGGTGGACGGCTTTTTGATGATGACCCTCTGACCCCTGGCTTGCCCAGGCCGCCCTGCCCCTTTTCGAGCCAACCACCATGCTTCTCAGTCGGGGACGCAACCCCAGCGCCGGTGAGATCCTCACCCAGCTGATCCAGTCCAAAGGCCTGCGCGACAGGGTGCTCACCACCCTGGGCCTGCTGCTGCTGGTGCGGCTTGGGATCTACATCCCCGTGCCCGGCATCGACCGGGTGGCCTTTCAGGAGTTTCTGGCCCAGGGCGGCCAACTGATCGGCTTCCTCGACATCTTCACGGGAGGGGGGCTCTCCACCCTGGGCATCTTCGCCCTGGGCATCCTGCCCTTCATCAACGCCTCGATCATCATTCAGCTGCTCACGGCAGCCTTGCCCCAGCTCGAAGACCTGCAGAAGAACGAGGGGGAGGCCGGGCGGCGCAAGATTGCCCAGATCACCCGGTACGTGGCCCTGGGCTGGGGCATTCTCCAGAGCACGGTCTTCGCGCTGATCCTGCGCCAGTACGCCACCGAAGGGCTGTCGGAACCGGTGTTCGTGATCCAGACCGCCCTGGCCCTGGTAACCGGTTCGATGATCGTGATGTGGATCAGCGAGGTGATCACCGAACGGGGTATTGGGCAGGGGGCCTCCCTGGTGATCTTCGTGAACATCGTGGCCACCCTGCCGAGGGCCCTGGGCTCCACCATCGAGCTGGCCCAGAGCGGCGACCGCAGCACCGTGGGCGGCATCGTGGTGCTGGTGGTGGTGTTCCTGCTCACGATCGTGGGGATCATCTTCGTGCAGGAAGGCAACAGGCGCATCCCGATCGTGAGCGCCAAGCGCCAGGTGGGTGGCACCAACCTGCTGGCGGCGCGCCAGAGCTACCTGCCCCTGAAGCTGAATGCGGGTGGGGTGATGCCGATCATTTTCGCCTCCGCCGTGGTGTTCCTGCCCCTCACCATCGCCAACCTCACCCGCAGCCCCTGGCTGATCCAACTGGCCGGCTCGCTCAACCCGAACAGCAGCACCCCCTGGCTCTACGCCCTGGTGTTCTTCGGGCTGATCGTGGGCTTCTCGTTCTTCTATGCCTCGCTCACAGTCAACCCGGTGGACATCGCCAGCAACCTGAAGCGTGGCGGCGTCGCCGTGCCGGGGGTGCGGCCAGGCTCGGCCACTGCCACCTACCTCGGCGGTGTGCAGAACCGGCTCACCCTGCTCGGGGCCCTGTTCCTCGGGGCCGTGGCGATCATTCCCTCGGCCGTGGAGGGCGCCACCCAGGTGCGCACCTTCCAGGGGCTGGGCGCCACCTCCCTGCTGATCCTGGTGGGCGTGGCCATCGACACCGCCAAGCAGGTGCAGACCTACGTGATTTCCCAACGCTACGAAGGGATGGTGCGTCAGTAGGACCTGCCCCAGCCCCCCGAGTTCCCGACCTTCCTCCCCACCGTTCTGCCATGAAGCAACGACTCCTGTTCCTGGGCCCCCCCGGCGCCGGCAAGGGCACCCAGGCCGAGCAGCTGGCCAGCGGCCGCCAGCTGCTCCACCTCTCCACAGGAGACCTGCTGCGGGGGGAGGTGAAGGCCGCCACTGCCCTTGGCCAGCAGGCCGAGGCGGTGATGGCCCGCGGCGAACTGGTGAGCGATGCCCTCGTGCTGGCGATCGTGCGCAGCCGTCTGGAACGCCAGGCGGAGGAGGGGGGCGCCGGCTGGCTCCTGGACGGCTTTCCCCGCAACCTGGCCCAGGCTGAAGCCCTGCAGACCCTGCTCAAGGAGCTCGGCCAGCAGATCGAACTCGTGGTGTTGCTGGAGCTTGAGGACGACGTGCTGCTGCAGCGACTGCTCAGCCGCGGGCGCGCCGATGACAACGAGGAGGTGATCCGCCATCGCCTGGAGGTCTACCGGGAGCAGACGGCTCCCCTGATCCGTTACTACGAAGAAAAGGGCTTGCTCCGGGGCGTCGATGCCAGTGGCACCGTTGAGGCCATTGCCGCCAGGATCACCGCCCTCCTGGACTGAGCTTTGCCCGGAGCATCGGCTTCGGGAGGTTGACCACTGTGATACGGTGGCGGTTTGCAAAATCGGAGAGCACAACTCCCATGAAGGTGCGTGCCTCAGTCAAGAAGATGTGCGACAAGTGCCGGGTGATTCGTCGCCACGGCCGGGTGATGGTGATCTGCACCAATCCCAAGCACAAGCAGCGCCAGGGCTGATCCAGCCCGGGCATGGCCCCAGCCGGGGCCGCTGCACCACGCCCGCCTCAGCAGCGGGCCTCCCCTGGGCCTCCCCGGGGGCACCTGCCCCAAGCAGGTACCTCTGACCCTTGAATCGTTTCCCACGTGGCTCGGATTGCCGGCGTCGATATCCCTCGCGACAAGCGGGTTGAGATCGCTCTCACCTATGTGTATGGCATCGGGCTCACCCGTGCCCAGAAGATTCTCGCCAAGACCGGCGTAAGCCCGGATATCCGGGTCAAGGATCTCAGCGATGCCGATGTGCAGAAACTGCGCGGGGCCGCCGAGACCTTCACCCTCGAAGGCGACCTGCGCCGGCAGGAGGGCATGGCCCTCAAGCGCCTGCAGGACATCGGCTGCCTGCGGGGGCGTCGCCACCGCATGGGTCTGCCGGTCCGCGGCCAGCGCACCCGCACCAATGCCCGCACCCGCCGGGGTGCCCGCAAGACCGTGGCCGGCAAGAAGAAGTAAGCCCGTCCAGCCCGCCTGTTTCAGGCCCTGCCGTCCGAGCACCCAGGCCCTGCCGCCGAGCACCGTCCCGAGCCCTCTTACGAGAGCCTCGTGGTCTCCCCGCCATCCCGTCGGGAGGTCTTCACCGCTCAGGCGTCACCAGGGTCTGCCCCCGTTCCCCGATCACCTCCTGCTGCTGCAGGCCTCTCCACCATGGCAAAGCCAGCCAAGAAAACGGGCCCTAAGAAGGCCAAGCGCAACGTGCCCAACGGCGTTGCCCACATTCAGAGCACCTTCAACAACACCATCGTGTCGATCTCCGACACCGCCGGTGAGGTGATCTCCTGGAGTTCTGCCGGTGCCAGCGGCTTCAAAGGTGCTCGCAAAGGCACCCCCTTCGCCGCCCAGACCGCCGCCGAAGCCGCTGCGCGCCGTGCCCTGGAGCAGGGCATGCGCCAGATCGAGGTGCTGGTGCGCGGTCCTGGCTCCGGCCGGGAGACCGCCATCCGCGCCCTGCAGGTGGCAGGCCTGGAGATCACCCTGATCCGCGACGTGACCCCCCTTCCCCACAACGGCTGCCGGCGTGCCAAGCGCCGCCGCGTCTGATTCGTCGCCCCGTCCCCTCCCTGGGGAGCCTCCGCCCAACCTTCCGACTGTTCAGACCGTGCTGCACTACCAAATCGACCGGATCGAGCATCAGGTCTCCGACGACCGGGCTCAGACCGGTGTCTTCCTGATCGGCCCCCTGGACCGCGGCCAGGCCACCACGCTGGGCAATGCCCTGCGGCGGGTGCTGATCGGCGGCCTGGAGGGCAGCGCGATCACGGCCGTGCGCATCTCAGGCGTCAACCACGAATACGCCACCGTGCCCGGCGTGCGCGAAGACGTGCTCGACATCCTGCTGAACTGCAAGCAGGTGGCGGTGAACAGCCGCAGCCGCGACCTGGAGATCGGTCGACTGGTGGTCAACGGTCCCAGCACCGTGACGGCTGCCGACCTGCAGTTCTCCTCCCAGGTGCAGGTGATCGATCCAGACCGCCTGATCGCCACCGTGGCCGACGGCTTCAGCCTCGAGATGGAGGTGCATGTGGAACGGGGGGTCGGCTACCGCCCGGTGGATCGCCATAACGAGGACACCAGCGCCATCGATCTGCTGCAGATCGATGCTGTGTTCAAGCCGGTCAACCGGGTCAACTACACCGTCGATGAGACGGCGGTCGGCGAGGGCGGCTCAGCCCGCGAGCGGCTGCGGCTTGAAATCGAGACCGACGGCAGCGTCACCCCCGACGACGCCATGGCCCAGGCGGCCAACCAGCTGATCGCCCTGTTCCAGCCCCTGGCCACCCTGAGCGTGGTTGAGGAACCTGGCCACGAACCCGAACCTTCCGCCGAAGCCCAGATTCCGCTCGAGGAGCTCAACCTCTCGGTGCGGGCCTACAACTGCCTGAAGCGTGCCCAGGTCAACTCCGTGTCCGACCTGATGGGCTTCAGCTACGAAGACCTGCTGGAGATCAAGAACTTCGGCTCCAAGTCTGCTGATGAGGTGATCGAAGCCCTGGAGCGCATCGGCATCACCCTGCCCCAGAGCCGTACCAGCGCCTGAACGGCAGCGCAAAACCCTTCCCACGAGCCCACGAACGATGCGTCACCAATGCCGAGTCCCCATGTTGGGACGCCCCGCTGACCAACGCAAAGCGATGCTGCGCGGACTGGCCACCCAGCTGATCCGCGAAGGACGGGTCACCACCACCAAGGCCCGCGCCAAGGCGCTGCGCGATGAGACTGAGCGGATGATCACCCTGGCCAAGGCTGGAACCCTGGCAGCCCGTCGCCGGGCCATGGGCTACATCTACGACAAGCAGCTCGTCCACGCCCTGTTCGAGAAGGCGCAAGAGCGCTACGGCGACCGCAATGGCGGCTACACCCGGATCTTCCGCACCGTTCCCCGCCGCGGCGACAATGCCGAAATGGCGATCATCGAGCTGGTCTGAGCCGCCAGCAGTCCAGCCGACGCTGTTGGCGCCGCCTCTCCCGGCCGCGGTGGTGACCCCACGGCGGCTTTTTGCATGGACCGCCCTCCCAACCCCCAGAGCGGCCCGGCCCTGAACGCTGCAGCTGGGCAGCGGATCGCCCTCTGCCTGCAGTACGACGGCGGGGCGTTCCACGGCTGGCAGCGCCAGCTCAATGCAACGAGCGTGCAGGAGACCGTGGACAGGGCCATCGCGGGCCTGGATCCCCTCCCGGAAGCGGCAGCCCACCCTTCCTCGAGCCCCCGCACCTGGGCCGCCGGCCGCACCGACACCGGCGTGCACGCCGCCGCCCAGGTGGTGCATTTCGACAGCCACGGGCCGATCCCGGCTGAGCGCTGGGCCCGGGCCCTGAACGGCCGGCTGCCCGCCACGATCCGCGTCAGGGGCGCGTCCAGGGTGCCCGCCGACTGGCATGCCTGCTTCTCGGCCACCTACCGCCGCTACCGCTACACCCTCTTCAACGGCCGGGCCCCCAACCTCTTCCTGGCCCCCTGGAGCTGGCATCGCTACCAGTGCCGGCTCGATGAGCGCAGGATGGACGCAGCGCTGCAGGGCTTGCTTGGCGACCATGACTTCACGGCCTTCCAGAAGGCCGGCAGCCGGCGCCTCCACGCCCGCACCACCATCCAAGAGGTGGCCCTGGAGCGCCGGGGCGATCTGCTGACGGTGGAACTGCAGGCCAGCGGCTTCCTCTACGGCATGGTGCGGCTCGTGCTGGGGCAGCTGGTGGCGGTGGGGGAGGGGCGGCTGAGCCCGGCCGCCTTTGAGCAGCGCTGGAGGCTGCGCCAGCGCCAGGCGGTCAAGGAGGCCGCCCCACCCCACGGGCTGTGCCTGCTGCGGGTGGGTTACCCCGAGCCCGTCTTCCCCAGAGCAGCCTGGTATGATTGCCAACCGCGGTATCAGCTCGACACCACCGATTCCCCGGGGGTTTCAGCTGGCCTATCCGTCGATCCGCAGGGCCCGCCGCGGCCAAGCGGTATGGTCGTTTGAACGGCTTGGTTTCCACCTGCCACCGCGACCACCTACCTGCCCAGCCCTCTACGGCCTGCCGGTGCCTGACCAGGCGATATGAACAAGACTCCCCTGCCCTCCGTTGATTCCCTCGACCGCCAGTGGTTCGTGGTCGATGCTGAGAATCAGACCCTCGGTCGCCTGGCCAGCGAGGTTGCCTCGGTGCTGCGCGGCAAGAACAAGCCCTGCTACACCCCTCACCTTGATGCCGGCGACTTCGTCATCATCATCAACGCCGACAAGGTGCGCGTGAGCGGCAACAAGGCCAGCCAGAAGCTCTATCGCCGCCACTCCGGGCGTCCCGGTGGCATGAAGACCGAAACCTTCGCCCACCTCCAGGCCCGCCTTCCCGAGCGCATCGTGGAGAAGGCGGTCAAAGGCATGCTTCCCCACAACGCCCTCGGCCGTCAGCTGTTCCGCAAGCTGAAGGTCTACAAGGGCACCGAGCATCCCCACACCGCCCAGAAGCCCCAGCCCCTCGCCCTCGATCCTGCCGCCGCCGCCCAATGAGCACCTCCAACGTCGTTTACTGGGGCACCGGTCGCCGCAAGACCGCCGTGGCCCGTGTCCGTGTGGTGCCCGGCAGCGGCAGCGTCACGATCAACGGGCGTCCCGGCGACAACTACCTGAATTACAACCCCGTCTACCTGGCGGCGGTCAAAGCCCCCCTCAACACCCTGGGGCTCGCCACCGACTACGACCTGCTGGTGAACGTGCGCGGCGGTGGCCTCACCGGTCAGGCCGATGCCATCAAGCAGGGTGCTGCCCGGGCCCTGTGCGAGCTGTCGCCGGACAACCGCAAGCCCCTCAAGACGGAGGGTCACCTCAGCCGAGATCCCCGGGCCAAGGAACGCCGCAAGTACGGCCTCAAGAAAGCCCGTAAAGCGCCCCAGTTCTCGAAGCGCTGATCTTCGATCTCGAAGCACCATCTTCGATTTTCTCCAGACTCTTCCAGCCATGCCCAAGGCCGACATTCATCCCACCTGGTACCCCGATGCCAAGGTGATCTGCAACGGAGAGGTGGTGATGACCACCGGCTCCACCTCTCCCGAGCTCCATGTGGACGTGTGGAGCGGCAACCACCCCTTCTACACCGGAACCCAGAAGATCCTCGACACCGAGGGCCGGGTGGACCGCTTCATGCGCAAGTACGGCATGGCCAGCCTCGACAGCAGTGCGGGGATCAAGGCTGAGCCAGAGGTGAAGCCCGAAGCCGACACCAGCGAAGCCTGAGCCCGACGGAGCCGTGCTCCCCGCAGGGCTCCAGCCCGGAGCGGCCCCACTGACAGCTCCGGAACCGCTGGCCCATGGACCCCTCCCTCCTCGATGATCGCCTCAGGGCCGCCAGGGCCACCTTCGAGACCCTGGAGCGGCAACTGGCAGATCCGGCGGTGGCCTCGAACCCCGTCCAGCTTCAGGCGATCGCCCGCGAGCGCTCCCACCTGGAACCCTTGGTGCGCGATCACGAGCGGCTCCAGAGGCTGAAACAGGAAGAAGCCGAGGCCCGCCAGCTGCTGCGCGACCACCGTGGTGACGCTGCGATGGAGCAGCTGGCCATTGAGGAGTTGCAGCAGCTCGGCACGGCCATTGCCGCCCTGGAACAGACCCTCACCGTGGCTTTGCTGCCCCGGGATCCCCGCGATGAGCGCAGCGTGATGCTGGAGGTGCGGGCCGGGGCCGGCGGCGACGAGGCCGCCATCTGGGCCGGCGACCTGGCCCGGATGTACGAGCGCTATGCCCAGAGCCTGGGTTGGCGGGTGGATCCGGTGTCGGCTTCGGAGGCGGAGCTGGGGGGCTACAAGGAGCTGATCCTGGCGATCCGGGGCGAGGGCGTGTTCAGCCAGCTGAAATTCGAGGCGGGCGTGCACCGGGTGCAGCGGGTACCGGCCACGGAATCCCAGGGGAGGGTGCACACCTCCACGGCCACGGTTGCCGTGATGCCGGAGGCCGATCCGGTTGAGGTGCAGATCGAGCCCGGCGACGTGGAGATCAGCACCGCCCGCTCCGGCGGGGCCGGCGGTCAGAACGTCAACAAGGTGGAAACGGCCGTGGACCTGATCCACCGCCCCACCGGTATCCGCGTGTTCTGCACCCAGGAGCGCTCCCAGCTGCAGAACCGGGAGCGGGCCATGGAGATCCTGAGGGCCAAGCTCTACGAGCGCCAGCTCGCCGAGGCCAACGCCAGGGAGCGCTCCGACCGGCTGGCCCAGGTGGGCAGCGGCGACCGCAGCGAAAAAATCCGTACCTACAACTACAAGGACAACCGCACCACGGATCACCGCCTGGGGCGCAACTTCGCGCTCGAGCCCATTCTCAATGGCCAGCTCCAGGACCTGATCGGGGCCTGCATCACCGCCGACCAGAACCGCCGCCTCGATGCCCTCGCCGCCCGGGTGAGCGCCTGAGCGGGCAGCCGCTCTCAGACCAGCAGCTCGGCGCCGGCCTCCACACCGATCAGGTATTTCGCCCACTCGTGGTGGCGACCGGCCCGCAAATGGCGGGTGGCCTCATAGCCCAGGCCGCTGGCGGGGCGATGGGGTTGGCGGCGCAGGGCCATGCCGGCCTCCCGCGGCGTGCGGTTGCCCTTGCGCACATTGCAGCTCAGGCAGGCGGTGGTCACGTTCTCCCAGCTATCCGCTCCACCGCGGCTGCGGGGAACCACGTGATCCACCGAAAGCTGGTCTCCGGCGTAGCCGCAGTACTGGCAGGAGTGGCCGTCCCGATGAAACAGATTGCGCCGGGTGAGCGGCAGCTGGCGATAGGGAACGCGCACGAACTGACGCAGCCGGATCACCGTGGGCAGCAGAGTATCCTCGCGGATCAGATGGGTCGGGTCGTGTTCGAGGCCTTCGGCTTTGCCCTTGAGAAGCATCACCATGGCGCGCCGCCAGGTGGTGATGTTGAGGGGTTCGTAGGAGGCGTTGAGGACGAGGACGTGGCCCATGCCAGAGCCGGGATTGGGCGGCATGCTAATTCCGCTGGATTGAGGAATCCGTGACGCAGGCCACGAACCAAGGCTGGCTGCCCAGCCTGCCCCTGGTGGAGGCCGGCCTGGAGCGGCGACGGGCCTGGGTGGAGGTGGAAGCCTGGGCGATCACCGCCAACGCCCGTGAGCTGAAGCGTGCGATCGGCCCGGACTGCGCCCTGATGGCCGTGGTCAAGGCCGACGGCTATGGCCATGGCGCCGTTGTGGTAGCCAGGGCCGCCCTCGAGGGGGGAGCCAGCTGTTTCGGCGTCGCCACCCTGGGCGAGGGGATCCAGCTGCGCCAGGCCGGCATCGAAGCGCCGGTGCTGGTGCTTGGCGGGCTCGGCCATCCCGAGGAACTGCGCAGCTGCCAGCGCTGGCAGCTGATGCCCACGATCAGCGGCATGCGGGAAGCCCTGCTCTGTCAGAACCTGGCCAGGGGCAGCGGCGCCCCGATGGCCGTGCAACTGAAGCTCGACACGGGCATGACCCGGCTGGGCGCGGCCTGGCAGGAGGGGCCGAGGCTGGTGAGAGCCATCCAGGAGCTGGATGCGGTGCAGCTGGCCGGGGTGTATTCCCACCTGGCCAACGCCGACGCCGAGCCGGAAGTCGCCGCGGCCAGGGATCTGGACGCCACCACGGCGGAGCAAAAACGGCGCTTCGACAGCGTGCTCGAGAGCCTGAGCCAGCAGGGGCTCGAACCCGGGATCCGGCACCTGGCCAATTCGGCCGCCACCCTGCGCAGCCCTGCCCTCCACTACGACATGGTGCGGGTGGGCCTGGCCCTCTACGGCCACAGCCCCGCCCCCCATCTGCGCCGGGTGCTGGACCTGCAGCCGGCCCTGCACCTGCACGCCAGGGTGACCCTGGTGCGCGAGGTGCCGGAGGGCGTGGGCGTGAGCTACGGCCATCGATTCCACACCGTGCGCCCCAGTCGCCTGGCCGTGGTGGGCATCGGCTATGCCGACGGGGTGCCCCGGCAGCTGTCCAACCAGATGGAGGTGCTGTTCGAGGGTCAGCGGCTGGCCCAGGTGGGGGCGATCACGATGGATCAGCTCGTGGTGGATGCCACCGACTGCCCGGCTCTGGAGATGGGCTCGGTGGTGACCCTGCTGGGCAGCGATGGCGACCAGCAGATTCAGCCCACCGACTGGAGCCAGCGCTGCGGCACCATCCCCTGGGAAATCCTGTGCGGCTTCAAGCTGCGCCTGCCGAGGCTCGAGGCCCAGCCCGGCAGCACCTGAGCCGCTGAAGGGAGCCACGCTGATAAGCTCATCGGGCCCCTGGAGAGGTGGCTGAGCGGTTGAAAGCGGCTCCCTGCTAAGGAGTTACAGGAGGCAACTTCTGTCGAGGGTTCGAATCCCTCCCTCTCCGTTGAACTGCTGAACCGGCCCAAGCCCCCTGCGCTGAGCTGGCCTGTCCTGCCGTCGGCCCTCAGTGACTGCAGGCCCGGCAGAGGTGGCTGGCAATCGCCGGCAACAGCCGTTCGTCGAGGGCCCGCTCGCGCCCCTCGCTGAACACCACCAGAAGGAAGGGGTCATGGCCCTCGGCCTCCACATAGGCGGCGTCGTGACGCGCCTGACTCATCCAGCCCGCCTTGCTCCACAGCCGGGCCGCCTCGGGCAGACCGGCCCCGAGGAATCCGTCCACCTGGTTCTCCGGGTCGGCCGTGCGGGAGGCCGCCTCCAGACTGCGCTCCAGCAGTTGCCGCATGCGTGCGCAGGCCGGCGGCGAGACCACAGCCGAGGCGATCACCGCCAGCAACAACCTGGCCACGGCCTCGCTGCTGAGGCTGTTGCGGTTCTCGAGCTCCGGGCCATAGAAGGCACGTTCCCGGCCGTAGGGGCCATCGCCCCAGGTTTTCTGGCAGGCGTTGCAGCCCTGCAGCTCCGGCCAGCCCAGCCCCACCAGCCAGCCGTTCACCAGTTGCCGCTGCCGCGCCCAGGCCTCCATGCGCTCGGGGGGCAGGGCCGGGCCGCTGGTGGTGCCGCTGAGCAGGTCCACCACCAGGCCGGTGGCGTCATTGCTGGAGTCGCGGATCATGTCGGCCAGCGCCCGTCTCAGCTCGGGCCCGTCCTCGAGCAGTTCCTGCTGCAGCCAGGCCTCAATCGCGATCAGAAACACCAGCTTCACCACACTGGCTGGGTAGCGCTGGCGATCCCCCCCCCAACTCGCCCCCCGTCTGGGGAGACCCCAGAAGGAGCCAGGCTCCGCCTCCAGGGTTCTCTCCCGCTGCGATGTGGCAAAGCGCACCCAGGTGATCGAGAGCTGCTGGCCAAGGCCCGGCCGCCCCTCCAGCTCCAGCGCCTGGATCAGCTCAGCCAGGGTCTGCGCCATCCCCGGGTCCTGGCTGTAGAACGCCATCAGTGCCGGCACAAGCTGTGACGACCCTAGGAACCCCCCAGGCCCTGCCCCTGCCGGAAGGCACGGCGGCTGCGCCCGAACTGCTCCTGCCTGGCAGCCTCTGGCGCCTGGATGGCCCCCTCGACCTCTACAGCCGTCCCAGCGGGGCCGGGCTGGCCACCCAGGCCGCCGGCGGGCGGGTTCTGCAAGTCTGCAGCATCCGGAGCCAGGGCCGCCTGCGGGTGCGCCTGCTGGAGGATGGCTACCCGGGCTGGATCGCGGCCGATGCGCTGCTGGGGCAGGCGAAGGTCAGCCGCGCTCCCAGGCCCCTTTTGCTGTCTCGCGCCGCCATTGAGGAACGGCTGGCGGCGGTGCTGGCCTTCGCCATGGCCGCCAGCCACAGGCCCAACACCTACCTGTGGGGCGGCAGCCTCGGACCCGACTTCGACTGCTCCGGCCTGGTGCAGGCGGCCTACGCCAGCGCGGACCTCTGGCTGCCGCGCGATGCCTACCTGCAGGAGCGCTTCTGCCAGCCCCTGGCGGTGCGCCCGGGCGTGTTCCATCGGCTGGAGCCCGCCGACCTGATCTTCTTCGGCACCCCCCAGCGCTGCACCCACGTGGGCCTGCATCTGGGCAACGGCCGCTATCTGCACAGCTCCGGACGCGAGCACGGCCGCAACGGCATCGGCATCGACGACCTCAACCCCAACAATCCTCACCCCGTGGCCGGGCACTACCGCGCCGAACTGCGGGGCGCCGGGCGAGTGATGCGTTGCCACGACGGCAGTCCTCTGCCCGCCTAGGTTCCTTGCCTGCGACCTGGCCGCGATGGATCTCTCGGTGGTGGTGCCCCTCTACAACGAGGAGCAGAACGTGCCGCTGCTGGTTGAGCAGGTGCTGCGCGCGATCCGGCCCCTGGGGCTGGAGCACGAGCTGGTGGTGGTGGACGACGGCTCCAGCGACGGCACCGCCGAGGTGCTGCGCAGCCTGAGCACCAGCCTGCCTGAGCTGGTGGTGCTGCTGCTGCGGCGCAACTACGGCCAGAGCGCCGCCATGGCGGCTGGCTTCGATGCCAGTCGCGGCAAGGTGATCGTGACGCTCGATGGCGACCTTCAGAACGATCCCGCCGACATTCCCCTGCTGCTGGAGCGGCTGGGGGAGGGTTTCGACCTGGTGAGCGGCTGGCGCCACCAACGCCAGGACCATGCCGTGTCGCGCCTGCTGCCCAGCCGTATTGCCAATCGCCTGATCGCCCGCGTCACCGGGGTGCACCTGCACGACTACGGCTGCTCCCTCAAGGCCTACCGCCGCGAGGTGGTGGACGACCTCAACCTCTACGGCGAACTGCACCGCTTCCTGCCGGCCCTGGCCTTCATTGAGGGCGCCCGCATCAGCGAGGTGCAGGTGGACCACCACGCCCGCCGCCATGGCGAGAGCAAGTACGGCATTGACCGCACCTTCCGCGTGCTGATGGACCTGCTCACGGTGTGGTTCATGAAGCGCTTTCTGACCCGGCCGATGCACGTGTTCGGGTCAGCCGGGCTGGCCGCCATGGGCGTGGGACTGCTGCTGACGCTGGCCCTGGTGGGGGAAAAGCTGCTGCTCGGGGCGGAGATCGGCGATCGGCCCCTGTTGCTGGTGGCCCTGATCAGCGTGGTCGCCGGGGTGCAGTTGTTCTGCTTTGGGCTGCTGGCAGAACTGCAGATGCGCACCTACCACGAGAGTCAGGGGCGGCCGATCTATCGGGTGCGGGAGACGTTGCGGGGCAGCGGCGAGGCGGGCTCTGCGGCCTGACTCCCAGGCGGCCTGCCCCGGAAGCGCTCCAGCGCCTGGGCCGCCTCCAGCGCCACGCGGGGGTCAGGGTCGCGCCTGGCCCTCTGCAGCAGCGGCAAGGTGCAGCGGTGCCCCCAGCGCCTGGCCACCTTCACGGCCACCAGGCGACTGGGGTTGTCGCCTTTGAACTGGCTCCGCAGGGCCTTCAGCAGCTGTTGTTGATCGCGGGCACTGAGCGCCACGCCGGCGGGGCGACGGGCGAGGGGCGTGGCGGCCACGAAGGTGGCGGCAACCTCATCGGCGGTCGGCGGCCTGGGGCGCGCAGCAGGGCCAGCAGGGTGGAGGGCGCGACCGTCCGGCTCGGGAGCGGCAGCCTGGTGCAACTGGCTGCGGTTCAGGGCCGCCACGGCGCTGGTATCGGTGGAGCGCAGCAGGCGGGTGGGTGGGCGGCGACCGAGCCACCAGAGCACCAGGGCCAGAAGGCCAGCCACGGCACCGAGGGTGGAAGGGGGCATGGATTGAACTTTTATGTCGCCCAGCCGGGCCCAAGAAGGCTGTGCTGGAAACGATCCTTACAGTACCGGCGGTTGCTACTGGCCTGCGCCATGACTGGAGAATTTGCTGCCGCCTGGATGCCCTCGGTGCTGGTGCCCCTCGTCGGGATCCTCGGCCCAGCCGTGGCGATGGCACTGTTGTTCAACGTGATTGAAGCCCGCGACTGACGCTCCGGGCCCTCGGAGTGCCTAACGCCCCCCTTTCATCACCCTCACTTCCATCCCCATGACCGTGACCCCCGTGGCCGACCCCTGTGTCGGCAATCTGGCCACACCCGTCAACAGCAGCTATTTCAGCAAGGCATTCCTGAACGCCCTGCCGGCCTATCGCCCCTCCCTCTCCCCCAACCGGCGCGGCCTGGAAGTGGGCATGGCCCATGGTTTCCTGCTGTACGGACCCTTTGCGTTCACCGGCCCCCTGCGGCTCACCGAGTACGCCAGCACCAGTGGGCTTCTGGCTGCGATCGGCCTGGTGTCAATCCTCACGGTCTGCCTGTCCATCTATGGCACGGCGGGCACAGGTCCCAACGTGCAGCCTGCGGACGCCACGGTGGACAATCCACCTGCGGATCTGTTCACCAAGGCCGGCTGGGCTGAGTTTGCCAGCGGCTTCTGGCTGGGTGGCTGCGGTGGTGCCGCCTTCGCCTGGTTCCTGGCGACCACCGCCATGGTGTCCCCTCTGGGGAACATTGCCGGTGGAGTCTGGAGCCTGGGCTGAGCACCAGCTATTGGGGCTGGCGGCCAAGCCATCCATCCCTGCTTCTGCCCAACGTCCATCAAGCCCCGCCTCTGGCGGGGCTTTTGCTTGGCAGGGGAAAATGGGAGGCATTCGCCGAAGAGCTCCATGGGCCAGCAAGCTTCTCGCCCACGCTTCAGCCTGGGGCAACGGGGCATCTGGCCTGGGGGCCTGGCACTAGGAGCTAGCGCCGTGCTGCTGCTGGGGGGATGCCAGGTTCAGAAACAGCCGGAGCCGGAGCCACCCGCCGCCCCGGCCCTGCCACCGACCTCAAGTAGCACCCCAAATCCAAGCACCACCGCAGCGCCCACAGCTGCTGAAGCCAAAGCACTGCAGGACCAGGGCAGAACCAGCGGACTGGTCCAGGGCCACACGGCCACGGTGGCCTGCCTGCGGGGCGAGCGGGCCCAGACCGATGGCAATGAACTGCGCTGCGAGGACTGGGCCTATGTGCGCCAGAACTATGCCAGCGCCCGTTGAGGGCGGTCGATGCAGCCGTCTAAGGCCCGGTGTAGGCCTCAGGGCCGGCTGCGGTTCAGCAGTGCCGAGCCGAGCCAGGCGCCACAGGCCACCATGAGCAGGCCCCCGAACAGACTCCCGGCCACGATCGCGGCCACGCTGAGCCACTGCCCCAGGGCAAACTGCTGGGCAATGGACAGCATCCATGACGAGAACGTGGTGAGGCTGCCGCAGAACCCCACGCCTGCCCAAAGGTAGAGCCTGGCTCGGCTTGAAGGCTGCACGATCAACAGGCCGATCAGCAGACAACCGCTCAGATTCGCCAGCAAGGCGGCCTGCACCAGGGCTGCCCCCGGGCCAGCCTGAGCCGCCGCCGCCAGGTCGAGCTGCCAGCGCAGCAGCCCGCCTGGCACGGCACCTGCCGCCAGGAGCAATAGCTCCTTGGATTCCCGCTTCAGGGGCTCCCTCATCGCAGGGCTCCGATCAGCAGGCCAGCCTGCATAGCCAGCAGACCTGCCAGCAGCGAGCCCCCGGCCAGAGCACAGGCCTCGCCCCAATGACGGCGCTGCAGCACCTGGTGGAGCTCAGCCACGAAGGAAGAAAAGGTGCTGAAGCCTCCGAAGAAGCCCGTGCCCAACAACAGCATCGTGCTGCGTGCCCCCTGTCCACCGCCCTGCTGCAGGGCCGCAAGCAGGCCCAGGGCAAAACAGGCGACCACATTCACCACGAAGGTGCCCCAGTGCTTGCGCGGCAGCGCCGGCTCCAGGTGGTTGACCACCCGGTAGCGCAGCCAGGCTCCGGGCACCACGCCAAGGGCGACCAACAGGGACGACGTGGCCGTGGACAGGGAGCTCATGGGGCAGAAGTAACGGCAGACGGTCCAACGACAAGAAAAAACCCCGGCGTGAGCCGGGGTTGGAGTAGTCCCTCGAGGAGGCAAGCTTCAGGCTGAATGTCAGCCGAACTTGCCGGAGGTGGACGCGATCAGGAATGCCGCGTAGGTGAGGAAGTAACCCACTGTGAAGTGGGCCAGACCAACCACCCGGGCCTGAACGATGGACAGGGCTACAGGCTTGTCACGCCAGCCCACCAGGTTGGCGAGCGGAGTGCGCTGGTGTGCCCAGACGATGGTCTCGATCAGCTCCTGCCAGTAACCACGCCAGGAGATCAGGAACATGAAGCCCGTTGCCCACACAAGGTGGCCGAACAGGAACATCCAGGCCCAGACCGCCAGGTTGTTGGAACCAGCGGGGTTGTAGCCGTTGATCAGCTGCGAGCTGTTGAGCCACAGATAGTCGCGGAACCAGCCCATCAGGTAGGTGCTGGATTCGTTGAACTGGGCCACGTTGCCCTGCCAGATGGCGAGGTGCTTCCAGTGCCAGTAGAAGGTGACCCAACCAACGGTGTTCAGGGCCCAGAAGACAGCCAGGTAGAAGGCGTCCCAGGCACTGATGTCGCAGGTGCCACCACGGCCGGGGCCGTCGCAGGGGAAGGAATAACCAAAGTCCTTCTTGTCAGGCATCAGCTTGGAACCCCGGGCATCCAGGGCGCCCTTGACCAGGATCAAGGTGGTGGTGTGGAGACCAAGCGCGATGGCATGGTGCACCAGGAAGTCACCAGGACCGATCTGGAGGAACAGGGAGTTGGTGCCGGAGTTGAGGCTGTCCAGCCAACCAGGCAGCCAGACAGCGCCGGAGTTGGGCCAGGCGGTGGACGCAATGCTCTCTGAATTGGAGAGCAGGACGTCCATCCCGTAGAGGGCCTTACCGGAGGAAGCCTGAACGAACTGGGCAAACACCGGCTCAATCAGGATCTGCTTCTCGGGAGTGCCGAAGGCCACCACTACGTCGTTGTGAACGTAGAGACCCAGGGTGTGGAAACCGAGGAACAGAGAGACCCAGCTCAGGTGGCTGATGATCGCTTCCTTGTGCTCCAACATCCGAGCAAGAACATTGTTCCTGTTGGCCTCGGGGTCGTAGTCACGGATGAAGAAGATCGCACCGTGAGCGAAGGCACCGCACATCAGGAAGATGGCGATGTACTGGTGGTGGGTGTAAAGGGCAGCCTGCGTTGTGTAGTCCTTGGCGATGAACGCATAGGACGGCAGGGCATACATGTGCTGAGCCACCAGGCTCGTCACCACACCGAGGCTGGCCAGAGCCAGACCCAACTGGAAGTGGAGCGAGTTGTTGATGGTGTCATACAGACCCTTGTGGCCGGCGCCCAGGTCACCAGGGGTGCCCTTGGGCGGGTTGTGAGCGTCCAGGATCTCCCGGATTGAGTGACCGATACCGAAGTTGGTCCGGTACATGTGGCCAGCGATCACAAAAATACAGCCAATCGCCAGGTGGTGATGGGCAATATCGGTGAGCCAGAGGGCCTCACTCTGGGGGTGGAAACCACCCAGGAAGGTGAGGATCGCGGTGCCCGAGCCTTCTGCCGTGCCGAAGACCTGATAGGCGGTGTCGGGATTCTGGGCGTAAACGCCCCAGTTACCGGTGAAGAAGGGACCCAGACCTGCCGGATGAGGCGACATGGAGAGGAAGTTGTCCCAACCGACGTGCTGACCGCGGGATTCAGGAATGGCCACGTGAACCAGGTGACCGGTCCAGGCGATCGAGCTGAAGCCGAACAGCACAGCCAGGTGGTGGTTGAGCCGGGATTCAGCGTTCTTGAACCAGGCCAGGGAAGGCCGGAACTTGGGCTGCAGGTGAAGCCAGCCAGCGAACAGGGCCCAGGCCGAGAGGATCATCATGAAGATGGCCCCTTGGTAGAGCTCGGAGTTGGTGCGCATCCCGATGGTGTACCACCAGTGGTACAGACCGGAATAGGCGATGTTCACCGGAGAGGAAGCGCCCGCCTGGGTGAAGGCAGCGATCGCGCCCTCACCGAAGTGGGGATCCCAGATCGCGTGAGCGATGGGACGGACATGCAGAGGATCGGTGACCCACTGCTCAAAGTTGCCCTGCCAGGCGATATGGAACAGGTTGCCCGAAACCCAGAGGCCGATGATGGCCAGGTGACCGAAGTGGGTGGAGAACAGCTTTTGGTAAAGCCGCTCCTCGGTCATGCCGTCGTGGCTCTCGAAGTCGTGAGCCGTGGCAATGCCGTACCAAATACGGCGGGTTGTCGGGTCCTGTGCCAGACCCTGGCTGAACGAAGGAAATTTCGTTGCCATTGGGAAAGGTCAGGAAAGGTCAGCCGACCGCAATCATGCGGGCCAGGAAGAAGGACCAAGTGGTCGCGATGCCGCCCAGCAGGTAATGGGCGACACCCACGGCACGGCCCTGGGTGATGGAAAGGGCGCGGGGCTGAATGGCCGGCGCCACCTTCAGCTTGTTGTGAGCCCAGACGATGGACTCAATCAGCTCTTGCCAGTAGCCGCGGCCACTGAACAGGAACATCAGGCTGAAGGCCCAGATGAAGTGGGCACCCAGGAACATCAGGCCATAGGCACTGGAGCTCGAGCCATAGCTGTTGATCACCTGAGCGGCCTGGGCCCACAGGAAGTCACGCAGCCAACCATTGATGGTGATGGCACTCTGGGCAAAATTGCCGTTGGTGATGTGCTGGACGGTGCCGTCAGCATTGACGGTGCCCCACACGTCGCTCTGCATCTTCCAGGAGAAGTGGAAGATCACGATCGACAGGGAGTTGTACATCCAGAACAGGCCGAGGAACACGTGGTCCCAAGCCGACACCTGGCAAGTACCGCCACGGCCGGGGCCGTCGCAGGGGAAGCGGAAACCGAGGTTCGCCTTGTCGGGAACGAGGCGGGAGCTGCGGCTGTAGAGCACACCCTTCAGCAGGATCAGCACGGTGACGTGGATCGTGAAGGCGTGGATGTGGTGGACCATGAAGTCCGCCGTGCCCAGGGGGATCGGCGCAGCGGCAACCTTGCCACCCACCGCCACCACGGCGCCATTGAACACTTCACTGACACCGGCGAGGGCGTTGGGAGCGGTGCTGCCGGCTGCAGCGGCGTGCAGACCCTGGATCCACTGCGCGAAGATGGGCTTCAGGGCAATGGCGGAGTCGCTGAACATGTCCTGGGGCCGGCCCAGGGCACGCATGGTGTCGTTGTGGACGTAGAACCCGAAGCTGTGAAAGCCCAGGAAGATGCACACCCAGTTCAGGTGACTGATCAGGGCATCGCGGGCCTTGAGGACGCGATCCAACACGTTATCGATGTGTTTGGCCGGGTCATAGTCACGCACCATGGCAATGGCAGCGTGGGCACCGGCGCCAACGATCAGGAAACCTCCAATCCACATGTGGTGGGTGAAGAGTGAAACCTGAGTGGGGTAATCAATCCCGATGTAGGGATAGGGCGGCATCGCATACATGTGATGCGCCACGATGATGGTCAGCGAGCCGAGCAGGGCCAGGTTCACGCCGAGCTGGGCATGCCAGCTGGTAGTCATGAACTCAAACAGACCATCGTGGCCCTTGGGGGCCGGGAACAGCAGGGGGTCGCCCTTCTGACCTTCGAGGATTTCTTTGATGCTGTGGCCAATACCCCAGTTGGTGCGGTACATGTGGCCCGCCACAATGAACAGCACGGCGATCGCCAGGTGGTGATGCGCAATGTCTGTCATCCAGAGGCTGCCTGTCACAGGATTCAAACCACCCTTAAAGGTGAGGAAATCGCTGTAGGCCGCCCAATTACCGGTGAAGAAGGCGGAGATACCGGCACCGAATCCTGGATAGAGCTGCGAGAGCACATCCTGGTTGATGAACTCGTGGGGCAGCGGGATGTCGGCATAGGAGGCGATGGTCTTGCCGTTGATGGCCAGCGGTTGGCCGGCATCAATCGCATCCATCAGGGCCGTGGTGGGCAGGGACACATGCAGCAGGTGTCCTGTCCAGGACAGGGAGCCGAGGCCCAGCAGTCCAGCCAGATGGTGGTTGAGCATCGACTCAACGTTCTGGAACCACTCGAGCTTGGGGGCAGCTTTGTGGTAATGGAAGACGCCGGCGTTGAGCATCAGGCCGGCCATCACCAGAGCGCCGATTGCCGTGCAAAGCAATTGGAACTCATTGGTGAAGCCCCAGGCCCTCCACACATGGAAGAGTCCGGAGGTGATCTGAATGCCGTGGAAGCCGGCACCCACATCGCCATTGAGAATTTCCTGGCCAAAGATGGGCCAGACCACCTGGGCTGAAGGCTTGACGTGAAGAGGGTCAGCCAGCCAGCCGGTGTAGTTGGAGAAGCGGGCGCCGTGGAAGAAGGCACCGCTCAGCCAGATGAAGATGACGGCCAGATGGCCGAAGTGAGCCGAGAAGATTTTGCGAGAGACCTCTTCGAGGTCGCTCGTGTGGCTGTCGAAATCGTGAGCGTTGGCGTGGAGGTTCCAAACCCAGGTGGTGGTTTTGGGACCTTTGGCCAGGGTTCGGTCGAAGTGTCCGGGCTTTTCAAAAAGCTCGAACGAGACCGGAACGGGGTTCCGGTCGACCATGGCCTTGGCCTTTTCCCCACGCTCTGGTGGGCTGATGGTCATCGAGACGTTCCTCGAGGGACGGGGTCGAGGTGGTGATCCACCCCTGGAAGCCATCGCATCCGCACGGGGCGGAGATCGATGACAGATGGGCCCCATGACTGGACCTGCCGGAGCCGGACCGGTCATGGGCTCCAGCCGGCAGCAGGCTCGCGAAGCCGCGAGATCCGTTGCCATGGCTGGGGCTTTGGGCCCCAGGTAGGGGACCGCTGGCGGCACTATAAGGGCCAAATCCATGCCCCCTGGGCGCCCAGTTACAAAGGTTCAATCCGGCGCTTTCCCAGGCCAGCACTGGGGTCTCTAGGGCAGTTAGAGACACGAGATCCGAACACTTTCCAGGTGCTTTGTTACATCGTTGTCCCAGAAAGAAGTCCGTCGACAACCCAGAGGGTTTCCTTCGCCCCCGGCCAGCAGAATGCGGGCACGCTTGCTGGGAGCCAGACAAGGTGAGGGCTCAGGTGATCACAGACGGGCGGTTCCGGCCTGCGGCCAGGTGTCTGGCCAGGATCGCGGAACACTGCAGCCAGCTGGCCCTTGCCCTGCTGCTGGTTTCTCTGCTGACCACTGCCTGTGGCACCCGTGCCCTGCGGGCCAGCCCCCAGGCGATGGCACCTGAGCCGATCAGCCGGATGGCGCCATCGGGCCGGCTGCAAGAAGTGCCGCCTCCGGGAGCCGTGAGCCAGCTGCAGACAGCCCTGGCGCGGTATCAGCCAGGGGTGCGGATTCAGGCCCCTGCCGACAACAGCCTGCTGGAGGGAGGGCCCTGGACCCTCGAGCTGGCTGTGCGGGACTGGCCCCTGACCGATGCGGGCGCCCTGGGGCTGGGCGCCCATGTGGTGGTTCAGATCGACGATCGGGACCCGATCCGCCTCAGCCAAGCTCCAGCCCCAGGGGCCACCACCCTCCGGGTGGAGCTGCCGGAGCTGGGCGCCGGCAGCCACCGCATCAGTGCCTATGCCGCCAGGCCCTGGGGAGAGGCGGCAAAAGCCCCCGGCGCCTTTGACCAGATCCGGCTGGCACGGGTTGCCAGCAACTCCCTCAGCCAACCGGCCCCAGGCAGCCCCCAGTTGATCCCCACGGCCGCGATGGCGAACGCCAGGCACGAACCCGTGCTGGTGGACTGGCTGCTGAGGGATGCCCCGCTGCAGGGGCTGCGGCCGGGGGATGGGAGCTGGCGGCTGCGCATCACAGTGAACGGCGACAGCTTTCTGGTGGATGACAGCACCCCCCTCTGGCTCAGGGGCTGGCACAGCGGCTCCAACGCGGTGTTGCTGGAGCTGGTGGATGGCCAGGGGGCGCCCCTGAATCCGCCCTTCAACAGCCTGGTGCGGGAGGTGTGGATCGACCCGCTGGCTCCTGCCGCTGCCTGGGAAGCCCCATCCCTGAGCGCCCAGCACCTGGCCGAGCTCCTGGGGGAGCAGCCCGTCGAGCCGGCCTCCAGCAATGCTGAGGCCACAGCCAGCCGAGCAAGCCAACTTTCTGATCAGCAGACCAGGGTCAGGCCGCCCGGCGCGGGCCTGACGGCGGTGCCTGCATCTGAGCCAACGCCCGCTCAGCAGAGCCCCGCCAAGGCGGCGCCCCCGGATGAAACTGAGACCGCTGGGGAACCTGACGACGGCGACGACGACGGGACAATCATGCAGACCCTCCCTCCAACCCTCGGTGCGGCTGCTGATCAGGCCGGCCAGCCTGAGCGAGCGGGCCGCCCAGAGCAGAGCAGGCAAGCAGGGCAGAGCGAGCCTGGAGAGCCGATCCCGCCGCCAGAGCCGATCGAGCAGCGCGTACCGGATGACCAGCCGCGGCCGGCCAGCGCGCAGCAGGACCGCAGGCCGGCCGCTGCATCCGACCGGGAGCCGATCCAGGCCGACGGCGGCTTGACCACAGCTGAGCGCCAGGCCCCCTGGACCAAGCTGCGCCAGCGGTGGAACCCGTGAGCGAAGCGATCAGGGCCGCGATCGTGGCGGCGCCGGACGTCGCTGCAGCACCTGAAGGGGTCTGGGGGCTGAGCTTCAGCCAGGACGGGGATCGGCTACTGGTCCAGCTGCTGGCGGCGGGCCTGATCGCCCACCGCGTGGGCAGCAACGACGCCCCCGGCCCCCGGGCCTCCCTGCAGCAGCAGTGGCCGCGGGCCCGCGGCTTTGTGGTGGTGGGAGCCTGTGGCCTGGTGCTGCGGCTGGTGGCGCCCCTGCTGGTGGACAAGCACCATGATCCCGCCGTGGTGGTGCTTGATCCCCAGGGCCAGTTCGCCATTCCCCTGCTGGGAGCCCACGCAGCCGGAGCCGAGGCCCTGGCCGAGCGGGTCGCCGCCCTGCTCGGAGGCCAGGTGGTGCGTACAGGCAGCAGCAGCGGCACGGGAACCCTGGCCCTTGATCAGTTCGGGACACGATGGGGCTGGCGGCGCGGCCCCGGGGGCGATTGGAGCGCCCTGATGCAGCGAGCGGCCCGGGATCCCAGCCAGCTGGTGCTCCAGCAAAACCAGGGCATTCGCTGCTGGCTGGAGCTCGAGGCCAGCCGCAGTCTGCCGCCAGTTCAAGCCTTGGCCCCCAGCGACGGCGATCCGGCGAACCAGCTGCTGATCACCGTGCAGCGCGGACCCGGCTGCCGCTGGCACCCACCGGGGCTGTGGCTCGGGATCGGCTGCGAACGCCACACCAGCCTGGCCCTGCTGGAGCGGCTGGTGAACCAGCAACTGCAGGGCCTCAACCTGGCGGAGGAGGCCATCGCCGGGCTGGCCAGCATCGACCGCAAGGCCGATGAACCGGCCCTGCTGGAGCTGGCCCGCCAACGCAACTGGCCGCTGCGCTGGCTGTCGGCCGCCGCCCTGAGCGCCGTAGCGGTGCCCACGCCATCGGCCGTGGTGGCCGCCGAGATGGGCACCGCCAGCGTGGCCGAAGCCTCTGCCCTGCTGGCGGCGGGGACCGGCGCCCAGCTGCTTCAGGCCAAGGTGATCGAACGGGCCAACCCTGGGGAACGGGGTGCCGCCACCCTGGCCATTGCCCTGGCCAAGCAGCAGTGGGCTCCCCAACGGGGCCACCTGCACCTGGTGGGCAGCGGTCCGGGGCGGCTGGATCTGCTCACCCCGGACGGGCGCCGTGCCCTGGCCGAGGCCAGCGTCTGGGTGGGCTACGGGCTCTACCTCGACCTGCTCGAGCCCCTGCGTAGGCCCGATCAGCTGCGCCTGGACGGGCGCCTCACGGAGGAGCGCCAGCGCTGCCGCCTGGCCCTGGACCTGGCCAACCAGGGAGTAAGCGTGGCCCTGGTGTCCTCGGGAGACAGCGGCATCTATGCCATGGCCGGTCTGGCCCTGGAGCTGTGGCTGGAGCAAGCGGGCGATGCCCGCCCCTCCTTCACGGTGCACCCGGGGATCTCGGCACTCCAACTGGCGGCGGCCCTGGCGGGAGCCCCCTTGATGCATGATTTCTGCACCGTCAGCCTCAGCGACCGGCTCACCCCATGGCCGGTGATTGAGCAGCGCTTGCGGAGCGCGGCCGCAGGGGATTTCGTGGTGGCGCTCTACAACCCCCGCTCCCGAGACCGCGACTGGCAGCTTGGGCAGGCCAGGGCGATCCTGCTGGCCGCCAGGCCCGCCAGCACCCCGGTGGTGATCGCCCGGCAGCTGGGGCGTGCGGATGAGCAGGTGAGCCTGCACACCCTCGGCGAGCTGCCGATCGAGACGGTGGACATGCTTACCCTGGTGCTGGTGGGGAACAGCACCAGCTACTGCTGTGACGGCCGCATGGTGACGCCCAGGGGCTACCCGGGAGCCGAGCTGAGCTGAGGCAAAGTCGGGATGACAGGATTCGAACCTGCGGCCCCTTCGTCCCGAACGAAGTGCGCTACCAAGCTGCGCTACATCCCGATGGGCAGGACTTTAGAGGACCGCCGACGGCTCAGAAGGCGGCTGAGGGGGCCGGCAGCGGCAGCCTGGCCTCTGGAGCGACCCTCTTTCTAGAGTAAGGGGGCACTGCTGCGGTCTGCTCCGGGCCGGTCTGCCCCCTTGCTGAAACCCGAGTGGCTGCGCGTCAAGGCCCCCCAGCGGGAGCGCATCGGCGAGGTGGCGGAACTACTGCAGGATCTGAAGCTCAACACGGTCTGCCAGGAGGCCAGCTGCCCGAACATCGGCGAATGCTTCGCCGGGGGAACCGCCACCTTCTTGATCATGGGCCCTGGCTGCACCAGGGCCTGCCCCTACTGCGACATCGACTTCGACAAGAGCGTGCGGGCCCTTGACCCCAGCGAGCCGGAGCGGCTGGGAGAGGCGGTGGCCCGGCTCGGCCTCAGCCATGTGGTGATCACCTCGGTGAACCGTGACGACCTGGCTGACGGCGGGGCAAGCCAGTTCGTGGCCTGCATGGACCAGGTACGCCAACGCTCCCCCCGCACCACGATTGAACTGCTGATCCCGGATTTCTGTGGCGACTGGCAGGCCCTGGGGACGGTGATGGCCGCAGCACCCGATGTGCTGAACCACAACATCGAAACGGTGCCGCGCCTGTACAAGACGGTGCGACCCCAGGGGCTGTACGGACGGTCTCTGGAGCTGCTGCAGCGGGTGAAGCAGGGGTGGCCAGGCACCTACTCAAAATCCGGGCTGATGGTGGGGCTGGGCGAAAACGATGACGAGGTGCTGACCGTGCTGGGGGATTTGCGCGCCCAGGCAGTGGACATCGTGACGATCGGCCAGTACCTCTGCCCAGGGCCGAAGCATCTTCCAGTGGATCGGTTTGTGAGCCCCGCCCAGTTCGAGGCCTATCGGCGCCAGGGCGAGGGTGACCTGGGCTTCCTGCAAGTGGTGAGCAGCCCCTTGACCCGCAGCAGTTATCACGCCGGAGAGGTGCGGGCCCTGATGGCGCGTCACCCCCGCTGAACCGGGGCCGCTGCCCGGCTGCTCTCTCGTTCAGTGCGCAGCCACGGCCTGCCGCTCCACCAGCCCCACGGTCTCCTTCTCGCTGGGGGGCACCAGCACCTTGAACCGCCCCTTCCAGCCACTCCAGTCCGCCAGAATGCTGGCTGCGCGGCTACTGCCGGTGACCTCCAGGTGCGTCTCGAGCAGCGGCCGGAGCAGCCCCTCCTGCTCCGGCGTAGTGAGATCACACAGCGCCACCGTCTCCGGATTGAGGCGCTCGGCCAGGCCACCGGCCTCATCCAGCAGGAAGGCCACACCACCGGTCATGCCCGCCGCCACATTGCGGCCGGTGGGGCCGAGCACGACCACCACGCCCCCGGTCATGTATTCGCAGCAGTGGTCGCCGGTGCCCTCCACCACGGCCTTGGCGCCGCTGTTGCGCACGCCGAAGCGCTCGCCGGCGCGGCCCAGGGCAAACAGCTCGCCGCCGGTGGCGCCGTAGAGGCAGGTGTTGCCGAGGATCACCTGGCTGCCGGGATCACTGCCGCCCGGGGGAGGCAGCACGGTGATGCGGCCGCCGTTGATGCCCTTGCCCACATAGTCGTTGGCGTCGCCCACCAGGAGTAGGTTCATGCCCTGCAGCAGGAACGCCCCGAAGCTCTGTCCGGCAGCCCCCGTGAAGTTGAGGTTGAGCTGGCCCTGGAAGCCGCGGTTTCCATGGCGGGCCGCGATTTCGCCAGCCAGGCGGGCGCCCACGCTGCGGTCGGTGTTGACGATCGCCAGGCTGCGGTTCAGGGCACCATGGCCCTCGATGGCAGCCATCAGCTCGGGATCCTGCAGCAGGGTGTCCTCCAGGATCGGGCCATTGCCGTGGGCTTGGGCGTCATGGCGTAGCCAGGAGCGCTCCGCCCCATCGGCCAGCGGATCGATCAGGCAGGAGAGATCCAGGCAGCTCGTCTTGGTGAGGGGAACCTCGCGGGCCTGGAGCAGCTCCGTGCGGCCGATCAGGTCTTCGAGGCGGGCCACGCCGAGCACGCTCAGCAGTTGGCGCACCTCCTCGGCCACGAACAGGAAGAAGTTCACCACATGTTCCGGCAGGCCGGTGAAGCGCTGGCGCAGGGCCTCCTTCTGGGTGGCCACCCCCACCGGGCAATTGTTGGTGTGGCAGACGCGGGCCATGATGCAGCCCTCGGCGATCATCGCCACCGAGCCGAAGCCATACTCCTCGGCACCGAGCAGGGCCGCGATCAGCACGTCCCAGCCGGTCTTGAGGCCGCCATCGGCGCGCAGCAGCACGCGATCGCGCAGGCCGTTCACCAGCAGGGAGCGATGCACTTCGCTGAGACCCAGCTCCCAGGGCGTGCCGGCATGTTTGATCGAGCTCAGCGGCGAGGCGCCGGTGCCGCCATCGTGGCCGGAGATCTGGATCACATCGGCATTGGCCTTGGCCACCCCAGCGGCGATCGTGCCGATGCCGATCTCGGCCACCAGCTTCACGCTCACCTTGGCGGCAGGGTGAACCTGGTGCAGATCGTGGATCAGCTGGGCCAGATCCTCAATGGAATAGATGTCGTGGTGCGGCGGCGGCGAGATCAGGGCTACTCCGGCCTTGCTGTTGCGCAACCAGGCGATGTAGGGATCCACCTTCGGCCCCGGCAGCTGGCCTCCTTCACCGGGCTTGGCGCCCTGGGCCACCTTGATCTCCAGCTGCTGGCCACTGCGCAGGTATTCCGGCGTCACGCCGAAGCGGCCTGAGGCGATCTGCTTGATGGCGGAGCAGGCGCTGTCGCCGGGGCGCAGCCCGCGGATTCCGGGCAAGGTGGCCGAACGCCCCTCGGCATCCACATCCGGGAGCGGGTGGTAGCGGGCCGGGTCCTCGCCCCCCTCACCGCTGTTGCTCTTGCCGCCGATGCGGTTCATCGCCACCGCCAGCACCTCGTGGGCCTCGCGGGACAGGGCTCCCAGGCTCATGCCACCGGTGCAGAAGCGGCTGCAGATGCTCTCCACGCTCTCCACCTGCTCCAGGGGCAGGGGGGCTGGGGCGGGCCTGAGCTCCAGCAGGTCGCGCAGGGCCGTGACCGGCCTGTTCTCGAGCAGGGTCTTGTAGGTGGCGAAGTGGTCGTAGCCGGGCCCCGCGGCCACGGCAGTGTGCAGGGCTTTCGCCATGTCCGGGCTGTTGAGGTGGAACTCGCCACCGGTGCGGTATTGCACGAAGCCCATGAACTCGAGCTTGCTGCGGTTCAGCTCGGGGAAGGCCTTGGCGTGGAAACTGAGGGTCTCGCTGGCCAGATCCGCCAGGCCCAGGCCGGCTACCCGGCTGGTGGTGCCGGCGAAGGCCAGCTCGATCAGATCGGCACCGATACCGATCGCCTCAAAGATCTGGGCGCCGTGGTAACTGGCCAGCAGCGAGATGCCGATCTTGGAGAGGATCTTGCGCAGACCGTCTTCAAGGGCCTTGCGCACGTTGGCCTGAACCTGGGATGCTGTGAGGGTCGGCAGCTTGCCCCGCTCGATCAGCTTCTGGGTCTTGGGGTGGGCCAGCCAGTGGCGGGAGGTCTCCCAGGTGAGCCAGGGGCAGACCGCACTGGCGCCATAGCCGATCAGGCAGGCCAGGTGGTGGGTGCTCCAGCACTGGGCTGTTTCCACCACCAGGGAGGTCTGCAGCCGCAGGCCCTGGCGCAGCAGGTGATGGTGCACCGCGCCCACCGCCAGCAGGGGGGGGATGTAGGTGGTGGTGGCCGTGGTGGCGCCGGGCTGGCCGTCCCGGTCGGTGCGATCGGAGAGCACCAGGATCTGGCTGCCGGTACGCACGGCCGCCTCCGCTTCGCGGCAGAGATGCTGGATCGCCTGCTCGAGGCCCCTTGGCCCATCGTCGATGGCCAGCAGGGTGCTGAGGGTGGTGGTGGGGAGGCCCTGCTGGCCCAGGGCCTGGAGCTCGGCCTCATTCAGCACCGGGCTGCCCAGATGCAGCACCGCCGCCGAGGCGGGATCGGGCCGCAGCGGGGAGCCGCGCTTGCCCAGATGCATCTCCAGGCTCATCACCAGCTTTTCGCGCAGCGGGTCGATCGGCGGGTTGGTGACCTGGGCGAAGCGTTGCTTGAAGTAGTCGTAGAGGAGGTGGGGCTTGCTGGAGAGCACCGCCAGGGGGATGTCATCGCCCATGCAGTAGGTGGGCTCCTTGGCGGCACTGGCCATGTCCTCGATCACCAGATCGAAGTCCTCGGCGGTGAAGCCGAAGGCTGTCTGCTGCTGGAGCAGGTCCAGGTCGCTGAGCTGGCGCTGCTCCTGCCAGGGCTGGCCCAGCAGGCTGCGGCGATGCTCCGCCAGCCACACGCCGTAGGGATGGCGCTGCGCCACCTCCTGCTTCACATCCCAGTTGCGCAGGAGACGGCCGTTCTCGAGGTCGACCGCGAGCATCTGGCCGGGGCCGAGCCGGCCCTTCTCCACGATGCTGCTCTCCTCCACATCCACCACGCCGGTCTCGGAGCCCATCACCACAAACCCATCGCTGGTGATGCAGTAGCGGGCCGGGCGCAGGCCGTTGCGGTCGAGGGTGGCGCCCACACTGCGGCCATCGGCGAACACCAGCAGGGCCGGCCCATCCCAGGGCTCCTGGGTGCAGGCGGAGTACTCGTAGAAGGCCTGGATCTCGGGCCTGTCTGCCAGTTCCGGCTGGTCCCGGAAGGCCTCGGGCACGAGGGTGAGCAGGCTCTCGGTGATCGGCCTGCCGCTGCGCACCAGCAGCTCCAGGGTGGCATCGAGATTGGCCGAGTCGCTGAAGGCGGGGTTCACCACTGGGCGCAGGTCGGAGGCGGCATGGCCCCACACCGCCTCGAGGTTCACCTCGGAGGCCCTGGCCCAGTTGATGTTGCCGAGCAGGGTGTTGATCTCACCGTTATGACCCAGCAGGCGCATTGGCTGGGCCAGGGGCCAGCGGGGCAGGGTGTTGGTGCTGAAACGGCGGTGGTACACCGCAAAGCTCACCGCGAAGCGGGGATCGCGCAGGTCGCCGTAGAAGGCAGCCAGCACCTCCGAGCGCACCATGCCCTTGTACACCAGGGTGCGGTTGCTGAGGGAGGCGAAGTAGAGGTCATGGGGCCCAGGACCCCAGGCGTCGCGGGCGCGGTCGCCGCAGCGGCGCCGCAGCCGGAACAGCAGACCCTCCAACCCGTCGCCGTCCACATCGGCAGCCAGCAGCCACTGCTCAATCACCGGGGCCGTGGAGCGGGCCATCGGGCCCAGCACGGCGGGGTCCACGGGCACGGCTCGCCAGCCGAGCGAGCGCAGCCCGAGGCTGGCCGCCTCCGCATCACAGAAGGCGCGGGCTTGCTCGCGGCGCGCCTGGTCGGCGGGCAGGAACACCATGCCCAGGCCCCGGGGCGCCCCCGCGGCGGCGGCCGCCTCGGGCCAGACGGACTCCAGGTAGGTCCAGGGGATGCCGCAGAGCACGCCGGCACCATCGCCGGAATCACCGTCCCCACCGCAGCCGCCCCGGTGTTCCATGCAACCCAGTCCCCGCAGGGCCTGTTGCAGCACCCAATGGGACTCCTGGCCGTTCAGGGCTGCCAGGAAACCCACCCCGCAGGCGTCCTTCTCACCCGCCACGGCAGCCGGTGCAGGGCTGTCGCAGTGGGGCCAAACAGGGCGGGTCAGTCGTGGCATAGCCCAGGGCTTCTGGAATAGGGATGTCAGCCGGCCGACCGGTGGGCCAACCGCCCCGGGGGGACGTGCGGCAACCGAGCCTTGACAGCAGGGTTTTTGATCTTAGGGATCCCTGTCGCCCAGAAAGGTTGAGACAGCACAGTTAGGCGGCAGGGCTAGCTTCGGCTGGCATGCACGGCCTGGATGGATTCCGTCAGAGCGAGCCGGCCGCCACAGCCACGCCCAAGGCGCCCCCGGGGGCCGTGGCGGATCGGCGGCGCGATCGCCATGGTCGCCCTGCTGCTGCCAACCCAAGCTGCGGGACCGGCAGCCGTGCAAGCTGCCCCGCGCCAGCCACCGCCGCCCCTGCCCCAGGCTCCGGCTGCGCGCCCGTCGGCAGCCACGGCTGCTGAGCGCCAGGGCAGCAGCATCAGCATCAACGGCCAGCCACAGCAGGCCCTCTGGCGCTGGCTCGGAGCCGAGGCCGGTCCACCGCAGCAGCTCTGGATTCCCCTGGAGGTGCTGCAGAACCAGCTGGGGGTGAGCAGCCGTAGCCGCCCGGACGGCAGCCTGGATCTGGAGTGGTTCGGCCAGCCGTTGCTGGTGCCCCCGGCCCAGCAGCGCAGCCTCGAGGACGAGGTGGCCGTGGATGCCATGCCCCTGCTGCGGGCCGTGGGGGTCGCAGTGGCCCTGCAGCGAGGTCAACTGGCACTGACCCTGCCGGCGGCCCAGGTGCTGCGGGTGCGCGGCGGCAGCCAGCCCGGCGTGCGGCGGCTGGTGCTGGATCTGGGGGGACCGGCGCTGGTGCGCAGCAGCGGTGCTGACCTGCTGCTGGATGTGGACCTGGGCCCCACCCAACTGAGCGAACTTCAGAACCTTGGCCTGGTGGTGCGGCGTGCCGGGCGGGGCGTGGCGGTGCGGCCCCGCAGCGGCTCCGTGAACCGCAGCTTCAGCCTCGGCGACCCCAGCCGCCTGGTGATCGACATTCCCGCCAGCGGCCCGGCGGGCACGGGCGCCGCGCCGCCGGCGGCGATCGACCCGCAGGTGCTGGCGATGGTGGGACGCAGCCTGCGCTGGGATCGGCTTGTGCGCGATGGGGTGCGCATCAATGCCGTGCGGATCGACCCCCGCACGGCCCCTCTGCAGCTGCGGCCTCTGGTGCGCCCCGGCCCGATGGAGGGGCTGAGCTCCCTGACCCAGCTGGCCGGCCAGACCCAGGCTGTGGTGGCCATCAATGGCGGCTACTTCAACCGGGTGCGGCGCCTGCCCCTTGGGGCCCTCAAGCGTGATGGCCGCTGGCTCTCCGGGCCGATCCTCGGCCGCGGCGTCGCCGCTTGGAGTGGCCGGGAATTGCCCAGCTTCGGCCGGCTGCGGCTTGAGGAATGGGTGAGCGGCTCCGGCGGGCCGCGCCTGCCAATTGTGGTGGTGAACAGCGGCTTCGTGCAGCGCGGCGTCAGCCGCTACACGGCCGACTGGGGCACCGTCTACAGGGCGTTGAGTGGCTCGGAGACAGCCCTGCTGCTCGGGCCCGACGGCCTGGTGGTGCGGCGGCTGAGCAGCCCTGAACTGGCCCAGGGCGTGGCCATCCGGCCCGGCGAGACCCTGCTGGTGGGACGGGGTGGGGTCACCCTGCCCTGGACCCCCGGCAACCGCCTGGAGCTCAGCAGCCGCCCCAGCGAAGCTCTCGGCGCCAAGCCCCAGGTGGTGGGGGGTGGGCCGCTGCTGCTGCAGGGCGGGCGGGTGGTGCTGAACGGGGCCGCCGAGACCTTCAGTGCCAGCTTTCTGCGCCAGGGGGCGCCTCGCACGGTGCTGGGCAGCGATGGCCGCGAGGTGTGGCTGATCACCCTCGAGGGGGTGAACGACAGTGGGCCCACGCTGGGCAAGGCCGCCCAGTTGCTGTTGGGCCTGGGCCTGCGCGATGCCCTCAATCTGGACGGCGGCAGCTCCACCGGCCTGGTGCTGGGCGGCAGCCACCAGGTCAAGGGCCGCGGCGTGGCCGGTTCGGTGCACAACGGTGTGGGCCTGGTCCCCTGAAACCGGGATCCGCCCCTGTCACACTGGGCTGATCGCACCGAATGCTCTCGATGCCCAAGGGCCATAGCCTGCGCCTCTCGGCCAGGGCCGCCGCCGAGCTGGGGCGCCAGGCGGCCGTGGCCGGCACCCCCGGCCTGATCCATCTGGATCTTGTGGACGGTGGCTGTGCCCGCTGGACCATCCGGGTGCGCCCCGGCCACCTGGCGGGGGTGCCGATCGCCCGGGCCGACGGGGTGACCCTCTACGCCCCGGCCGAGCAGCAGGAGCTGCTCACCGGCCTCACCCTCGACTACCGCGGTGACCTGAGCGGCGGCGGCTTCCTGGTGCGCCCCGTCGACGGGGTTGCGAGCTGCGCCTGCGGTGCCGCCTTCAGCCGCTCAACGGAGCGGTGACGGGCGACCCAGTAAGGTGGCGGATTGTCGCAATCGGTCGGACGTCCGACCTGTCTTCTCCGGCCCTCGATGCCCACTATCCAGCAACTGATCCGCACTGAACGGCAGCGTCTGACACGCAAGACGAAGTCGCCCGCCCTGCGCTCCTGCCCGGAACGCCGTGGCGTCTGCACCCGCGTGTACACGTCCACCCCCAAGAAGCCGAACTCGGCGCTCCGCAAGGTGGCCCGCGTGCGGCTCACCTCCGGGTTTGAGGTGACGGCCTACATCCCAGGCATCGGCCACAATCTCCAGGAGCACTCCGTGGTGCTGATTCGCGGCGGTCGAGTGAAAGACCTGCCGGGTGTCCGCTATCACATCATCCGCGGCACGCTGGACACCGCCGGTGTCAAGGACCGCCGCCAGTCTCGCTCCAAGTACGGCGCCAAGACGCCGAAGTCGTGACCTGACCCCAGCAGGCGACAGGCACGGCCCAGGGCCGGCCCCCTCCTGCCGGGTCCCCTTGATTCTCCCAGCACCTCGCAATCCCGATGTCCCGCCGCAACGCCGCCGAAAAGCGACCGATCCTGCCCGATCCCCAGTTCAACAGCCGCCTGGCCTCGATGATCGTGGCCCGGCTGATGAAGCACGGCAAGAAGTCCACGGCCCAGCGCATCCTCTCCGATGCGTTCTCGATGATCAACGAGCGCACCGGCTCCGATCCCCTGGAGCTGTTCGAAACCGCCGTTCGCAACGCCACCCCGCTGGTGGAGGTGCGGGCCCGCCGCGTGGGTGGCGCCACTTACCAGGTGCCGATGGAAGTGCGGCAGGAACGGGGCACCGCCATGGCCCTGCGCTGGCTGGTCAACTTCTCGCGGGCCCGCAACGGCCGCAGCATGGCCCAGAAGCTCGCCGGTGAGCTGATGGATGCCGCCAACGAGGCCGGCAGCGCCGTGCGCAAGCGGGAAGAGACCCACAAGATGGCCGAGGCCAACAAGGCCTTCGCCCACTACCGCTACTGATCGCGGCAGCGTGCTCGGGCCTCGGCCCGCAGGCTGATCAGTAGGATACGAACCGTTTTTTGTAGACCCTTCGGAGACATTCCCCGTGGCTCGCGCCTTTCCACTGGAACGCGTCAGAAATATCGGCATTGCCGCCCATATCGACGCGGGCAAGACAACCACCACCGAGCGGATCCTGTTTTACTCCGGGGTGGTCCACAAGATCGGCGAGGTGCACGACGGCGCCGCCGTCACCGACTGGATGGCCCAGGAGCGTGAGCGGGGCATCACGATCACGGCGGCGGCCATTTCCACCAGTTGGAAAGACCACCGCATCAACATCATCGATACCCCCGGTCACGTCGACTTCACCATTGAGGTGGAGCGTTCGATGCGGGTGCTCGACGGTGTGATCGCCGTTTTCTGTGCCGTGGGCGGCGTCCAGCCCCAGTCGGAAACCGTGTGGCGCCAAGCGGATCGCTACAAAGTCCCCCGCATGGTGTTCGTCAACAAGATGGACCGCACCGGGGCCGACTTCCTCAAGGTCTACGAGCAGATCAAGGATCGCCTCAAGGCCAGCGCAGCACCGATCCAATTGCCGATCGGCGCCGAGGGTGAACTGAGCGGCATCGTGGATCTGGTCAAGAACCGGGCGTTCATCTACAAAGATGAGCTCGGCAAGGACATCGAGGAGACCGACATCCCCGCCTCCATGGCTGAGGAAGCCGCCCACTGGCGCAACAAGCTGATGGAGTCGGTCGCCGAAACCGATGAAGATCTGGTGGAGGTGTTTCTCGAAACCGGCGAGCTCAGCGATGAGCAGCTGCGCAAGGGCATCCGCACCGGCGTGCTCAAGCACGGCCTGGTGCCCATGCTGTGTGGCTCTGCCTTCAAGAACAAAGGCGTGCAGCTGCTGCTGGATGCGGTGGTCGATTATCTCCCCGCCCCGATCGACGTGCCTCCGATCCAGGGCCTGCTGCCCGATGGCAGTGAGGCCCTGCGCCCCGCCGAAGACAGCGCACCCTTCAGTGCCCTGGCCTTCAAGGTGATGGCCGATCCCTTCGGCAAGCTCACCTTCGTGCGGATTTACTCCGGCGTTCTGCAGAAGGGCAGCTATGTCCTGAACTCCACCAAGGACCAAAAGGAGCGTATCTCGCGGCTGATCATCCTCAAAGCCGATGATCGTGAAGAGGTGGATGAACTTCGCGCTGGCGACCTCGGTGCCGTGCTCGGCCTCAAGGACACCACCACCGGCGACACCCTCTGCGTGGACAGCGATCCGATCATCCTCGAGTCGCTATACATCCCCGAGCCCGTGATTTCGGTGGCCGTGGAGCCCAAGACCAAGGGCGACATGGACAAACTGTCCAAGGCCCTCCAATCGCTCTCGGAAGAGGATCCCACCTTCAGGGTGTCAACCGATCCGGAAACCAACCAGACCGTGATCGCCGGCATGGGAGAACTCCACCTGGAGATCCTGGTGGACAGGATGCTGCGCGAGTTCAAGGTGGAGGCCAACATCGGTGCTCCCCAGGTGTCCTACCGGGAAACGATCCGAGCCAGCGCCAAGGGTGAAGGCAAGTTCGCCCGTCAAACGGGCGGCAAGGGCCAGTACGGCCATGTCGTGATCGAGATGGAGCCCGGCGAACCGGGCACAGGCTTTGAGTTCGTCAACAAGATTGTTGGTGGCATCGTGCCCAAGGAGTACATCGGCCCGGCCGAAGCCGGCATGAAGGAAACTTGCGAATCCGGTGTGATCGCGGGCTACCCCATGATCGACGTGAGGGTCACCATGGTGGATGGCTCTTATCACGACGTCGACTCTTCTGAGATGGCGTTCAAGATCGCCGGCTCCATGGCCTTCAAAGACGGCGTCAAGAAGTGCAATCCTGTGCTGCTTGAACCAATGATGAAGGTCGAGGTCGAGATCCCTGAGGATTTCCTCGGATCCGTGATCGGCGACCTTTCCTCTCGCCGTGGTCAGGTCGAAGGACAGTCCATCGATGATGGACGATCCAAAGTCCAGTCCAAGGTGCCCCTAGCCGAGATGTTCGGCTACGCCACCCAGCTCCGATCCATGACCCAGGGTCGGGGTATCTTCTCGATGGAGTTCAGCCATTACGAGGAAGTTCCTCGCAATGTGGCCGAGGCCATCATCTCCAAGAATCAGGGCAAGTCCTGATCTTCACCCTACCCAACAACCCCCCCGATTCTTTCCTCCCATGGCTCGCGAAAAGTTCGAAAGGAACAAACCCCACGTCAACATCGGCACCATCGGCCACGTTGACCACGGCAAAACCACCCTCACGGCCGCCATCACCAATGTGCTGGCGAAAAAAGGTTTCGCGAAGGCCCAGGCCTACGACCAGATCGACGGCGCCCCTGAAGAGCGCGAGCGCGGCATCACGATCAACACCGCCCACGTCGAGTACGAAACCGACAACCGTCACTACGCCCACGTCGACTGCCCCGGTCACGCGGACTACGTGAAGAACATGATCACCGGTGCCGCCCAGATGGACGGTGCCATCCTGGTGGTGGCTGCCACCGACGGCCCGATGGCCCAGACCAAGGAGCACATCCTGCTGGCCAAGCAGGTGGGCGTGCCGGCCCTCGTGGTTGCACTCAACAAATGCGACATGGTGGATGACGAGGAGATTCTCGAGCTGGTGGAACTGGAAGTGCGCGAGCTGCTGAGCAGCTACGACTTCCCCGGCGACGACATCCCCGTGATCCAGGTGTCCGGCCTCAAGGCGCTCGAAGGCGATGCCGAGTGGGAAGGCAAGATCAATGAACTGATGGAAGCCGTGGATGCCTCCATCCCCGAGCCGGAGCGCGAGATTGACAAGCCATTCCTGATGGCGGTCGAGGACGTGTTCTCGATCACCGGTCGCGGCACCGTGGCCACGGGCCGGATCGAGCGCGGCAAGGTGAAGGTGGGCGAGGAAATCGAGATCGTGGGAATCAGAGACACCCGCAAGAGCACCGTGACCGGTGTGGAGATGTTCCGCAAGCTCCTCGACGAGGGCATGGCAGGTGACAACGTGGGTCTGCTGCTGCGCGGCATCCAGAAGGAGGACATCGAGCGCGGCATGGTGCTGATCAAGCCCGGTTCGATCACCCCCCACACCAAGTTCGAAGGTGAGGTGTATGTGCTCAAGAAGGAAGAGGGCGGTCGCCACACCCCCTTCTTCGCCGGCTACCGGCCGCAGTTCTACATCCGTACGACGGACGTGACCGGCCAGATCACCGCCTTCACCGCGGACGACGGCTCCAACGTGGAAATGGTGATGCCAGGCGACCGCATCAAAATGACCGGTGAGCTGATCTGCCCTGTGGCCATCGAGCAGGGCATGCGCTTCGCCATTCGTGAGGGCGGCCGCACCATCGGTGCCGGCGTGGTGTCGAAGATCATCGCCTGAACCCGACCGGGGGCAGCCAGGCAGATCCTGTCTCGCTGTCCCCTCCCCGTTCCGCCTCCGGAACCAGAACATCGACAATCCTGTGTTGAAATCCCCCTTGGGGGTCAACGCATTCACTGCTCAGCCATCACCGCCGTCCAAGGACGTTTCTTCCTGCGCCATCCGGCCAGCCTTTGATCCCCATGTCCACCGCCATCCCCCAGCAGAAGATCCGCATTCGCCTGAAGGCGTTTGATCGCCGCATGCTCGATCTCTCCTGCGAAAAAATCATTGAAACGGCTGACCACACAGCAGCCACGGCGATCGGTCCGATCCCCCTGCCGACCAAGCGCAAGATTTACTGCGTGCTGCGCTCGCCCCACGTGGACAAGGATTCCCGGGAGCACTTCGAAACCCGCACCCACCGGCGCATCATCGACATCTACAGCCCCTCTGCCAAGACGATCGACGCTCTGATGAAGCTCGATCTGCCCAGCGGTGTGGACATCGAGGTGAAGCTCTGAGCCATATCCTGCGGCCCCTGCCAAGCCTGACAGGGCGCGGCGCCTGGACCTTGTTCCTAGGATGGCCTTGCAACTCCTCAACTCGCCATGGGTGAACTGGCCGTAAGGGAGCTGCCGCTCTTCCCCCTGCCTGACGTGGTGCTCTTCCCTCAGGAAGTGCTGCCTCTCCATATCTTCGAGCCCCGCTACCGGATGCTGCTGCGCACCGTGATGGCCGAAGACCGCCGCTTCGGGGTGGTGCGTTGGGATCCCAAGTCGCAGGAGATGGCGGACATCGGCTGCTGTGCCGAAATCATCCACTGCCAGACCCAGGACGACGACCGCAGCAACATCGTGACGATGGGGCAGCAGCGCTTCCGGGTGCTGGATATCGTGCGGGAAGCTCCGTTTCGGGTGGGCCTGGTGAGCTGGATCGAAGACGAAGATCCCGAATCCCCAGAAGAGCTGCAGACCCTGGCCGGCAGCGTGGATCAGGCCCTGCGCGACGTGGTGGAACTCACCGCGAAGCTGGTGGGCAAGCCAGCCAGCCTGCCGAGCGACCTGCCCGACCTGCCCCGGGAGCTCTCGTTCTGGATCGGCTCCCACCTGGGCGGCCCCGTCGCCGATCACCAGCAGGCCCTTCTGGAACTCACCGACACGGGCGAACGGCTGCGCCAGGAGTACGACCTGCTGGATCAGACCCGGCGTCAGCTGGCGGCCCGGACGGTGCTGAAGGACACCTTTCAACCCCAGTAACGTCTCTCCCCCTGCCGCCCCCCATCCCTCTGCATCCGCGATGCCCTCGATCAGTTGGCCTGTGGCAGCCGGCGTGGGCCTGGCCACAGCCGCCGCTGCAGCGGCAGCCCTCTGGCTGCGCCGCAGCCGCCGTTATCAGGATTCCGCCAGCGTGGCCGCGGCCTACGACCGCTGGACCCAGGACGCCCTGCTGGAACGCCTCTGGGGCGAGCACATCCATCTGGGCCACTACGGCGAGCCGCCAGGCCGGCCCGGCAGCCGGGATTTCCGCCAGGCCAAGGCCGACTTCGTGCATCAACTGGCACGCTGGAGCGGCCTGGACCAGCTGCCGCCAGGCAGTCGGGTGCTCGATGTGGGCTGCGGGATCGGCGGCAGTGCCCGCATCCTTGCCCGCGACTATGGCCTCGATGTTCTCGGCATCAGCATCTCTCCGCTGCAGATCGAGAGGGCACGCCAGCTCACGCCAGCTCCTCTGAGCCAGCACTGCCGCTTCGCCGTGATGGACGCCATGGCGCTGGAGGTGGAACCCGGCAGCTTTGACGCTGTGTGGAGTGTGGAGGCCTCACCCCACATGCCCGACAAGCAGGGCTATGCCGATGGACTGCTGCGCAGCCTGCGCCCCGGAGGCCTCCTGGCCGTGGCCGACTGGAACCGGCGCGATCCCGGCGACGGGGCCATGAATCGGCGCGAACGCTGGGTGATGCGACAGCTGCTGGAGCAGTGGGCCCATCCGGAGTTCGCCAGCATCCGCTCGCTTCGGGCTAACCTCGGCAGCAGTCCCTGGGCGGGCGGAATGGCCGTGGAGAGCGCCGACTGGACGGCGGCTACCCAGCCCTCCTGGATTGACTCGATCCTGGAGGGCCTGCGCCGGCCTGGAGCCATCCTCGGCCTGGGGCCGGTTGCAGTGCTGCAGGGCCTGCGCGAGACGCCGACGATCCTGCTGATGGACTGGGCCTTTCGCAGCGGACTGATGCAGTTCGGCGTCTTCCGGGGCCACAAGCCCCTGGAGGGGCGGGAGGGCAGCGCAAGGACAGCTGGTGCGGCTACGACACCCGGCTGGTGATCGGATAGGCGCCGAACAGGGCCAGGTGCTCGCAGAGGGGGCGTAGGTCGTCGAGGACCGCCTCGAGCACCTCAGGCCCCCCGGAGAGCTCCAGATCCACGAAAAAGATGTACTCGCCCATCTCCCGTTTCGATGGGCGCGATTCGATCCGGCTCATGTTGAGGCCGCGGCGGGCAAAACAGCCCAGAGCTTCCAGCAGGGCGCCGGGCTGGTTCGAGTGCAGCGAGTAGGCCAGGCTGGCCAGGGCACCGGCATGGGAGCGGGTGCCGCGGCGCAGCAGCAGGAAGCGCGTGCAGTTACCCGGAACGTCGTTGACGGGATAGGCCAGCACCTGGAGGTTGTGCTCGGCGGCCGCCTGCTGCGAGGCGACCGCGGCCCGGAAGCGGCTGCCGGCCACCATCCGTGCCGCATCGGCGGTGGAGCTGGTGGGCAGCTGCAGGGCCCGCGGCAGGTGCTCCGCCAGCCACTGGGCGCACTGGGCCAGAGCCTGGGGATGGGAGAGCACCTCACTGATCCCCTCCAGGCTGCCGTTGCCCACCAGGGCATGGCGCACCGGCAGCACCAGGGCATGGGCGATGGTGAGGTCGGGATGCTCCCAGAGGGCATCGAGGCAGGTGGTGACCCCGCCCTCGACGGAGTTCTCCACCGGCACCACGGCCGCGGCGCAGTCGCCGTGGGCCAGGGCCTGAACCACCGCCCGGATTCCGAGCTGGGGCACCAGTTCCGCCTGGGTGAGGCCCTCGAGGGCCACCAGCTGCTGGGTGGCCTGCTCGGCATAGGTGCCGCTGGGACCCAGAAAGGCAACGCGCATCACAACCGTCAGGGGGACAGGAGCCCCGCGGGGCGACCGATAAGATCATGCCGCGCCGGCCCTCAGGCCATGCCCCTGGCCTTCCGAGCCAGTCAGCAACTGCAACTTGGAGTGCGGCAGGAGCAGCAGCGGCTCGCTGGCTACCTGGCGGATGAAGACCGGGTGGTGAAGGCGCTGCTCGACCCCAGCCAGCTGGAGCGGTTGGGGCCAGGGCACTACCGCTACGCCGTGAGCCGCCTGGAGGTGTTCCAGCTGAAGGTTCAGCCGGTGGTGGACCTCCGCACCCACCTCGAGCCCGGGCGGCTGGAGCTGGTGGCCAGCGACTGCCAGCTGGAGGGCCTCGGCCTGGTGGACGACTTCCAGCTCAGGCTGGGCTCCTGGCTGGAGGCGGGTGACGAGGGGCTCGCCGGCGAGGCCAACCTGGCCGTGAGCGTGGGCCAGCCCCAGCTGCTGCGGCTGATTCCCCACAAGGTGCTGGAGGCCACGGGGCGCTCGATCCTCGCCAGCATCCTGCTGGGCATGAAGGCCCGGGTGGGCCAGCAACTGGTGGCTGACTTCGAGAGCTGGTGCCAAGAGCATCAGCGGCTGCCCTGAGGCCCGGCAGCCTGGCCGGGCCAGAGCTTGCGCAGGAAGCTGGTGCGGTGCAGGGGCGTCGGTCCCAGCTGCAGCAGGGCGGCCCGATGCTGCGGCGTTCCGTAGCCCACGTGGCGCTCCAGTCCGTAGCCCGGATAGGAGGCCGCCAGCTCCCTGATCAGCCGGTCGCGCGCCTGCTTGGCGAGCACGCTGGCCGCAGCGATCGCCGGCTGGCGGCTGTCACCCCGCACAAGGCACACCTGCTCTCCCGGCCAGCCCCGCAGGGGCAGCACCCCATCCACCAGCACCAGCCCAGGCACCGTGGGGAGCCGCTGCAGGGCCTGCAGCATCGCCACTTCCGTGGCGCCACGAATGCCGTGCTGATCAATGCTGGCCGCCGAGGCCTCGCCCAGGCTCCAGGCGAGGGCGAGGGCCTCGATCTTGGGCACCAGGGCGGCGCGACGCCTGGGGGAGAGCCGCTTGCTGTCGGTGAGGCCCTGGGCCAGCAAGGCGGTCGCCGCGGTGGTCTCAAGCACCACGGCGGCGGCGAACACGGGGCCGAACAGGCAACCCCGGCCCACCTCATCCACTCCAGCGCAACGGGCTGGAGGCCATCCCAGCCAGGGGTCTGCGGCCAACGTGCCTAGACGGCGGCCGAGGAGCGGCGGCGGCGGCGGCGTGGTTCGCCTCCCTCTGGAGCCGCGTCTGCCCTGGGCGTCGGCGCGGCCACAGCCTGGGTCTCAGCTGGGGAGTCAGCCACCCGGCGGCGGCTTCGACCCCGGCTGGGGGCGGCCTTTTCGCCGAGTGTCTCTGCTGGAGCCTCTGCGGCGGCAACACTGGGAACCGACACGGTGAGCACGGTTTCCTCTGCCATCCGCAGCTCCGGCAGGGGGGTGATCTCCACAAGTGCGGGCACTGGAGCAGCGACTGGTACCGGCGCAGCTGCTGTCGCCGTGCCCCCCCGAGCCGACTCCTCGCCGGACACCTGAGTGTCACGGCTGCCTCGACCCCCACGACCCCGTCGGCGCCGCGAGCCGCTGGCCGCCAGATCCTGACGGGCCGCCTCCAGCACCGTGTCGGCATCCTCGCCGGGGCGCACCACCCGCACCACGGCCGCTTCGGCCGCTTCCGGGTTGTCCAGCAGCAGGGCAGGACTCAGGCCCAGCCAGCCGTACACCGCCTCCTGGTCTTCACTCATGGGCACCACCAGAACGTCAGGCTCGGGGCGCCGCTGACTCGGTTCCGTGGCGGACCTGGGGCTGTCGGAGCCGTTGTAGGAGGAGTCCTGCTCCGGCATCGGGGCCACCGGCACGAACACCGTGGCATCCGAAGGCTCGCCCTGGCTGCGGCCGCCACCACGGCCTCCGCGGCGACGGCGGCTGCCGTGGCCGTTCTCGGAGGGCGCGGCCGTCGTGGCCGTCTCGCTGCGGGCCGCCGGCGGCGCCGCCCGCACCAGCCCAGCGGCACTGGCCAGGGGCTGCAGGCTGTCCCGGCCGGGCAGCACGGCCACATGGCCCAGTCCGCCACAGCTGGGACAGGCGCGGCCGAACAGCTCGTAGACGTTCTGGCCCTGGCGCTTGCGGGTGAGCTCCACCAGTCCCAGTTCCGTGAGCTGGGCGATCTGGGGACGGGCGGCGTCATCGCGGACCGCCTGGGTGAAGTGCTCCAACACCTGCAGCTGGTCGCGGCGCAGCTCCATGTCGATGAAGTCGATCACCACGACCCCGCCGATGTTGCGCAGCTTGAGTTGGCGGGCAATCTCGATGGCCGCTTCACAGTTGGTCCAGAGCACCGTTTCACGGGCGTTGGCCGAACGGGTGAACGAGCCCGAGTTGACGTCGATGACCGTGAGGGCCTCGGTGGGCTCAATGATCACGTAGCCGCCCGAGGGCAGATCCACCCTGGGCTTGAGGGCGTCATGGATGGCGGCGTTGACCCGGAAGGCATCCAGGATGTCGGTGGGAGCCGCATGGGCCTCCACCAGCACATTGCCGTGGTCAGAGCCGAGGAAGGCCCGGGCCCGGCCCACCCCCTCGGCGCTGTCGACCACCACCCGCTGCAGGTCGGGGCTGTAGAGGTCGCGCAGGATGCGGTGGACGAAGTCTTCGTCGCGGTTGAGCAGCACCGGCGGAGTGGCGTCCTCGGCAGCCGTCTGGATGGCCTCCCATTGGCGCAGCAGCGACTCGAGGTCGTCGATCAGCAAGTCCTCGCTGACCCCTTCGGCCTCCGTGCGGATCAGCAGGCCGGCCCCGGGGGGCTTGATCAGCACGCCCAGGGCCCTCAGCCGGTTGCGCTCGTTGTCGCCGTCGACGCGCCGCGAGATGCTAACTCCCTGGCCGTGGGGCTGGAGCACCAGGTAGCGGCCGGGCAGGGCGAGGTTGCCGGTGAGCCGGGGGCCCTTGTTGCCGGTGGGCTCCTTCATCACCTGCACCAGCACCTTCTGGCGCGGCTCCAGCATCTCGGTGATGCCGTAGCCCCCCTTCCTCAACTTCAGGGGGCCGAGATCGGTGACGTGAATGAAGCCATTCTTCTCACTCTCGCCAATGTTGACAAAGGCGGCATCGATGCCGGGAAGCACGTTTTCAACTGTGCCGAGGTAAACATCTCCGATCTGATAGCGGCCCTGGGCCACGATCAATTCATCAACACGTTCGTCGTTGAGCACCGCGGCGATGCGCAGTTGCTCGGCAATGACGATCTGCTGGGGCATGGGGAATGGGGTGGACCCGAACGGGGTCCTGCCAGGGGATGAGGCGGGCCGGCAGGCCGATGACAGACCTTCGGGCCAGAGGGCTGAACGAAAAGCGGAAGTTAGGGCCAGGCCCTGCCTTGGCCGCCATGGAACTGGAATGGCGCGAAGCTGCGCAATGCTGCTGGAAGATCTCCATGCCCCTTGGGCACGGCTACTTTCAATGGATTGAAAACATGAAAGCGGAGGGGCGAAATCCAGGGTCTGAACCCCGGAGCAGGACAGGCCAACGGAGGTGGCTGCCGACTGCGGTCTGCGCTGAAAAAGCTCTGGTTGCTGCGGAATCGCGGCGGAAGCTCACAGGCAAACGGCCTGTCGCCTTGGCTGCAAATTAGCATGGGGGCCTGCTCAATTTTGAGTGGGCTCGGCGCCGCATTCAGGCGATCAGGCCGCCGCGCAGGGTCAGGGCCGTGCGCTCCATGGCCCCGCAGGTGATGGGCATCCCCAGCTGCTCTGCCAGCCAGTGGGCCAGCTGGGCCGGCCGCAGGCTGCGGCCGCTGGCATCGATGGCGGCCTCGAACTCGAACCAGGCTGAGCCATCGCTGGCGGCATCGGCGGGCTGGGGGGCGAGCCAACGCAGATCCCGCAGCACGGGGCGACAGTCGCGGCTGCGAGGACGCCCCTTCTTGTCGCTGTCATGCCAGGGCAGGGTGTCGGCGCCCAGCACCGCGGCGATCGCCTGCTGCCAGCGCTCCTGGCCAGGCAGCGCCACCCCGGCCGGCGGCCGCAGCTCCAGACGCCAGCGGGAGGCCTCCAGTTCCTGGGAGAGGCTGGGGCCGAAGCTGGGCACCTCGGCCACCGAGAGCAGCTGAAACGTGCTCGGCAACTGCTGCTGCAGCCGTTGGCGGGCTTCAGCGGGATCGAGCCGCTCGGTGAACTCCAGGTCAAGCCATTCCCCCAGGCCCGCCACTCCAAGCGGCAGCGCCAGGGCCAGCTGCAGCCGGGGCAGTGGGTGGAAGCCGCCGCTGAAGCTCACCGGCAGGCCGCTGCGGCGCAGGGCCCGCTCCAGCAGACGCAATGTGTCGAGGTGGCTGATCAGGGCGAGGCTGCCGGTCTTGGCAAAGCCGAAGCGCAGCCGCAGCACCCGCTCCGAGGCGGGGGCCCGCGGCGGCAGCTGGGGCGGTACCGGGGGCGCCGGGATCACCACGTTGTGGCCCAGCTCCGGTCCACACACTCCACAGCTGCTGCAGCCCTCGAAGGAGCAGTCCGGCACCACGGTGGCGGCCAGGGCCCGCTGCAGGTCTTCAGCGAGCCAGCGCTTGTCGACGCCGGTGTCGATGTGGTCCCAGGGCAGGCTCTGGCGGCAGAAGGCGTCGAGGTCATCGGCGCTGAGGGCTTCCGCGGCGCTCCAGGCCCCCATCTCCAGGGCGCGATAGCGGCCGCCCAGGCCGGCCGCCTCGATCGCCCCGGTCCAGGCGGCATGGCTGCGCTCCGCCGACTCAAACCAGGCGTCCAGGCCGGCGCCGGCCCGCCAGGCCGCCTCGATCACCGGCGCCAGGCGCCGGTCGCCCCGGCCCACGAAGTCTTCGACGGCGGAGAGGCGCAGGTCGGTGGTGTTGGTCTTGACGCCGCGCAGCTGGCGCAGGGCCTGGCGCACCAGCCCCTGGCGGCGCCGCAATTCCTCGCCGCTGACGCTGTGCCACTGGAACGGGGTGTGGGGCTTGGGCGTGAAGGTGCTGATCGTGAGGTTCAACTCCAGGCGGCCCAGATCGCGGCACTGCTCCTGCAGAGCGCGGCAGGTGTCGGCGATGCCGAGCACGTCGGCGTCGCTCTCGCCGGGCAGGCCGATCATGAAGTAGAGCTTCACCTTTCTGTAGCCGTTCTGCATGGCCGTGCGCAGGCCCCGCAGCAGCTCGGCGTCGGTGAGGCCCTTGTTGACGATGTCGCGCAGGCGCTGGGTGCCGGCCTCCGGGGCAAAAGTGAGCCCGGCCCTGCGGGTACCACCGAGGATGTGGGCGATGTCATCGTCGAAGCGATCCACCCGCTGGCTGGGCAGGGTGAGGCTCACGTTCTGCTCGGCCAGACGGTTGCGCAGTTCCACCCCCACCGCCGGCAGAGCCAGGTAGTCGGAGCAGCTGAGCGAGAGCAGGGAGAAATCGCTGTAGCCGGTGCGGCGCATCCCCTCCTCGACCGCCTCGATCACCGCCTCGGGCTCCACATCCCGGGCCGGCCGGGTGAGCATGCCGGGCTGGCAGAAGCGGCAGCCGCGGGTGCAGCCCCGCCGGATCTCCACCGTGAGGCGGTCGTGAACCGTTTCGATGTGGGGCACCAGCCCCATGGCGTAGTGGGGCATGGGGCTGGCGGTGCGCCGCTGGATCCGCGGCGGCAGCCCGGGTTCCAGGGGCACGATCGCCACTCCATCGGGGCCCGGCCCGTAGAGAGCGGGCACGTACACGCCCGGCACCTGGGCCAGGTCCCGCAAGGTGTCGCGGCGGCTGAGGCCGGCCGCCTTGGCCTCGGCCACCACCAGGCCGATCTCCGGCAGCAGCTCCTCGCCATCGCCCAGGGCGATGAAGTCGAAGAAGGCGGCGAAGGGCTCGGGGTTGCTGGTGGCCGTGGGCCCCCCGGCGAAGATCAGGGGCGGCGCCCCGGGATGGCCCAGGGGCAGATCGCCGCGCTGGTCGGCCCAAAGGGGCAAGCGGGCCAGGTCCAGCATCTCGAGGATGTTGGTGCCGCCAAGCTCGTAGCTGAGGCTGAAGCCGAGGATGTCGAAGGCCGGCAGGGGGCGGCGGCTCTCCACCGCGAACAGAGCCTGCTGCCGCTCCCGCAGCCGCTCGGCCAGGTCGGGCGCCGGCAGGTAGGCGCGGTCGCAGAGCTGGCCGGGAACGGCATTGAGCAGGGAATAGAGAATGATGTGGCCCAGGTTGCTGGCCCCCACCTCGTAGACCTCGGGGTAGGTGAGGGCCCAGCGCACGGCGGCGGCGTGCCAGTCGCGGGGCTCCACGCCGAGCTCGTTGCCGAGGTAGCGGGCCGGCTTGCTGATGGAGAGGTCGATCAGGGCATCGAAGTCGATCGGCTCGGTCGCGGCGGCCACGACAGTCGGAGTGGCGGTCATGGGGGCGCGGGCAGGCCTGGGCCGATGGTATGCAGCCCGGGGCCACGCGGCAGCCAGCTGACGTAGCAGGATGCCCGCTGGAGTTCGGCAGCAACCCTGTGGTGCAGGTCAACGGCAACTACCTCAAGCTCAAGGCGGGGTATCTGTTTCCAGAGATCGCCCGGAGGGTGAAGGCCTTCGGCGAGGCCCATCCCGGGGCCGCTCTGATCCGCCTCGGCATCGGCGATGTCACCGAACCGCTGCCGGCGGCCTGCCGCAGCGCCATGAAGGCGGCGATCGATGCCATGGGCACCGCCGAGGGCTTCCATGGCTATGGCCCGGAACAGGGCTACGGCTGGCTGCGCGAGGCGATCGCCGCCCACGATTTCCAGGCCCGCGGCTGCCAGGTGAGCGCCGAGGAGATCTTCGTCTCCGACGGCTCCAAGTGCGACAGCAGCAATATCCTCGACATCCTCGGACCGGACAACCGCATCGCCGTGACCGATCCGGTGTATCCGGTGTATGTGGACAGCAACGTGATGGCGGGCCGCACCGGCGAGGCCGATGAGAGCGGCCAGTACGGCGGCCTCACCTACCTGCCGATCAATGCCGAGAACGGCTTCAGCGCCCAGATCCCCAACGAGCCGGTGGATCTGATCTACCTCTGCTTCCCTAACAACCCCACCGGTGCGGTGGCCAGCAAGGAACAGCTCAAGGCCTGGGTGGACTACGCCCGCGCCCACGGCGCCCTGATTCTGTTCGACGCCGCCTACGAGGCCTTCATTCAGGATCCGGAGCTGCCCCATTCGATCTACGAGATCGAGGGGGCCCGGGAGTGCGCGATCGAGTTCCGCTCCTTCTCCAAAAACGCCGGCTTCACCGGCACCCGCTGCGCCTTCACGGTGGTGCCGCGGGGCCTGATGGGCACGGCGGCCAACGGCGAAGCCGTGGAGCTCTGGGGCCTCTGGAACCGGCGCCAGAGCACCAAGTTCAACGGCGTCAGCTACATCGTGCAGCGCGGGGCCGAGGCGGTCTATTCCGCCGAGGGGCAGACCCAGGTGAAGGACCTGGTGGCCTTCTACATGGAAAACGCCGCGATCATCCGGCGCGAGCTGGCGGCGGCGGGCCTGCAGGTGTATGGCGGCGAGCAGGCGCCCTATGTGTGGCTCAAGACACCCGCCGGGCTGGATTCGTGGGGCTTCTTCGACAAGCTGCTGAGCCAGGCCCATGTGGTGGGCACGCCGGGCAGCGGCTTCGGCGCCGCCGGAGAGGGCTATTTCCGCCTCTCAGCCTTCAACAGCCGCGCCAACGTGGATGAGGCCATGCAGCGGATCCGCAGACTTTGATCCCATCCTTAAATAGGGCAGTCGTGAAAGCAGTCGTGACCGAGGAGGCAGCCATGCGAACCACAGCCACGGCGGCCCCGGGCCGCGAGGGCGGCGGCGCTGCGGTGATGGAGAAGGCCCCGCAGCGGGTGCGCAAGCCATCACCCCGCTACAAAGTCCTTCTCCACAACGACCCCGTCAACGCGATGGACTATGTGGTCACCACCCTGCGCCAGGTGGTGCCCTCGCTCAGTGAGCAGGACGCGATCGCGGTGATGCTGGAGGCCCACAACACCGGCGTGGGCCTGGTGATCGTCTGCGATCTGGAACCGGCGGAGTTCTACTGCGAAACCCTCAAGGGCAAGGGGCTCACCAGCAGCCTCGAACCGGAAACCTGATGGCGGCGCCAGGCCCGGCTGGGCCTGCACCCATGCCCCGCTGGTGGGGCACGGTGCTCTATGTGCCCGTGCTCTATGGCGTGGGCTTCCTGCTCTCCCGGCCCCTGGGCTGGCTGGCACCTGGCTGGCGGCCTGACCAGGTGGACCTGGCCGGCGTGTCGCTCTCCTTTGCCCTTCTGCTGGCCACGCTGCCGTGGCGTCTGCGCACCGCCTGGGGGGTGTCGCGACCCTGGAGGACCCTTGGCCTCATCTGCAGCCCCCGCCGAGCCCTGGCCAGCGCCGCCAGGGGGTTGGCCAAAGCCCTGGCCTTGCTGGCACTGGTGAGCGTGGCGCTGCTGCTCAGCGGGCAGGCCCGCTGGCTGGGCAGGTTGGATGGGGGCCTGCTCGTGAATGCCCTGCTGCTGGCCTGCGGCGTGGGCCTGGCGGAGGAGCTGCTATTTCGCGGCTGGCTCTGGGGTGAACTGCGGCTGGGGCTGAAGGATCCCCTGGCGCTGCTGCTGCAGGCCCTGGTGTTTGGCTTGGTGCACCCCTGGTATCAGGAGAATGGGCTCCTGGCATTCAGCCTGCTGGGGGGCCTGATCCTGCTGGGGGTGGTGCTGGCCCGGGAGAGGCAAGGGGGGAACGGCCTGCTGTGGGGGCCGGCGGCGCTGCACGGTGGCCTCGTGGGCGGCTGGTTCCTGGTGCAGAGCGGGCTGCTGGCGGTGTCGGCCGAGGCGCCCGGCTGGTGGGCCGGGCCCGGCGGTGTGGGCTCAGGCACCAACCCACTGGGGGGTGCGATCGGCTGGCTGGGGCTGCTGGCTGTGCTGCTCGTTCAACAGCGCCAAGGCCCTCCCCGGTGCCAGGGCAGCAATGAACAGGCCCATGGGAGGAGCGGCTAGCTGGACTCTGCTGATCCCAGTCGGTGCCTGGGCTGAGGGGCATGGGAATCGGCTGCGGCATCGCGATGACATGGAAATCTGATCGTGAAGGTCGTCCCCAGGCCAGGCTGACTCGCCACGGAGATCGTGCCGTGGTGGCGATGGACGATTTCCTGGGCAATGGCCAGGCCCAGACCTGTGCCACCCAAGGCGCGTGAACGGGATTTCTCGACGCGATAAAAGCGTTCAAACAGATGGGGCAGGTGCTCAGAGGGGATGCCGACGCCGCTGTCACGAAGGGTGACCTGCACCATGCTTGAGAAGGTCAGGGCCTGCACACCCACAGAGCCCTCATCGGGAGTATTTTTGACGGCATTATCGAGCAGGTTCAGAAACAAACGAATCAGATGGTCTGGGTATCCCTGGATAAAAAGATCGGGCTCAAGGGTCGTCGTCAGATGGAGATGGCGAAGTTCAGCCAGCGGCTGAATCTGGGCAGCCGACTCGGCGAGTAAATGGCCAAGATCCACCTTTTCCATGGGAGGATTGATGTGGTTCTGCTCCAGACGGGAGAGCAGCAGCAGATCATTGCTGAGACGAATCAAACGATCCACTTCCAGCCCGATCGCCCTGAGGGTCTCTTCGTAAGTGTCGACCGTGCGGAGTTGGCTCAGGGTCACCTGCAGACGACCCTTCATGGCTGTCAGCGGGGTGCGAAGCTCATGGGATGCATCGGCAGTGAATCGTCTTTCGTGGTCAAAGGTGGACTGAATGGAATCCAGCATCCCATCAATGAGAGTAGCCAGGCGCGCCAGTTCATCAGCAGCACTGCTCTTGTAGTGAATGCGCTGGGCGAGATCTCCACTCACCCGAATATGCTGAATCGTTCTTGTGATTCGGGCGATGGGTTGCAGGGCACGGTTGGCCAGAAACAGTCCGCCAAGGGCAATCATGCCAAGCAGAATGGGTAGCTTGAGAAGATTGCGCTGAAACACCCTGGCCAAGGTGGCATCCATGGGCTTGAGCGACTGAGCCACCTTCAGCCATCCCGAGGGATCACCCCCACTGGCAAGAAGTTCCTTGGTATAGGTTCGCCAACGCCCACTGGACCTGGCGACGGTATGGTATCCAGGTTCGAGGTTGGATGTGCTGAGGGATGAGAGCGAGTCTCCGAACTGCTCCTTGATCGAACCATCCAAACTGATCAAATAGATTTCTACGCCCGCATCATTAAGCAGGGAGGCCAGCAGCGGCGCGTCCCGGCGGGGGTCAAACACCAGCGCATCAACTTCATCGTCAAGATTCTTGCGGGCCTGAATTGCGCTGACCTCCAGAGAACGGTCAATCTGGGCCAGCAGGGTCTGTCGAAACTCCAGATAGGTATAGCCATCGGAAACAAGCATCGAAACGCCGGCCAACAAGCTGTACCAGGCCACCAGCCTCAAGCGCAGACTTTGCCAGGACTTTCGCTGCATCACCATGATCTAAACATGGAAGGTAATGGGATCAGGGGCCGACTCCTTCAGCAGGGGAAGCCTCCACATGAGCGTTCATCGAATAACCCACACCACGCACGGTTCTGATCAACGACGGCGATCCCTGCTGATCGATTTTTCGACGCAGATAGCCAATATAGACATCAATCACCTTGAAGTCTCCATAAAAGTCAAAACTCCAGACATGCTGGGCGATCTGGGTGCGGCTGAGAACGTGATCCGCATTGCGCATCAGATATTCCAGCAGGGAATACTCCCGTGGGCTGAGCTCAATCGGATGGTCATCCCGCTTGACAATCCTGTGGACTGTGTCCATCTGCAGACGACCCACTCTGAGCACGACATCGGCATGCAAGGGCGGGCGCCGGAGCAATGCGCGCAGGCGAGCCAGTAGTTCTGTGAAGTCAAATGGTTTGATCAGGTAGTCATCAGCCCCTGCATCCAAACCCAGCACTCGGTCTTCGACGGTATCCAGGGCCGTCAACAGCAGCACCGGGGTCTGAAGGCCCTGCTGGCGCAGGCTCTTCAGGACGCTCAAGCCATCCTGACCAGGCAGCAACACGTCGAGCACTACGGCATCGTAGTCAGCGGCCTCGGCAAATCGCAATCCTTCGGGACCATCAGAAGCCACGTCGATAGCGTAGCCAGCCTCGCTCAGTCCTTGCTGGATGAATCTGGAAATCCCAGCATCATCTTCAACCACTAGAATTCTCATCGCATCCTGATTGCTGGCTAGTTGAGATGGACATTCGCCGCCTGGCTACGGTCCCGTGGCGGCAGGGGTGGGTAGTGGGAGTCTGATTCAGGATTGAGGTGGGGATGTTGCCAGTTCAGCTTGCGCTCGGAAAACTTTGCTCGCATGGCTTGCCGCCGGGACTCGGGACTGGCATCAGCCAGGATCAGGGCTTCGGCCAGGATCTGGCATCGAGACAGACCAAAGTCATCCTCGTCCTGCGGGCATTCGGCCAGACCGATGCCCGGGGCCAGAGGCCAGGTGAACAGGGGAATCGGATGGCTCAGATGGGGCTGAAGCCTGGCCTGAAGCTCACAGAGAATGGTGCGTACGTCCTGATAGTGAGTAGCCTCGATCATCAAGGTGACACTGTTGAATCGGCCATAGCAGGCAGGATCAGTCAGGATGGTCAAAGCGAAGGGGCATCCCTGCAGATTCAGGGCCTTGGTCAGAACATCCATCAGCAGAAGAGCACCTTCAGCACTGATATTGAAGTAGATGATGATGCAAGGCTGATCAGGAGCAGGCTCTCCTCCATTGCCGATCGCGCTGTAGCTCTCTTCAGTCAAAACTGCATTGGGCAACCGTAACACCACCGTTGTTCCCACAGCCATTGCTGCACCCACTGCTGCACCCACAGTTACTGATGGTGGACCCTCACGCCGGATGGAGCTCAGCTTCAAGGCCTCATCCTTCACAAGGTCAACGCAGGGATTAACCCAGAGTCGCAGACCATCTTTTTCCACCTGAGCACGATCGCCATCCCAGCGAAGGATCATCCAGTCGGGGTCAGGAAAGCCTGTGCCGCCATTGGCCAGCTCGATCCGATGAAAGTAATCCACGTTGAGTCCAGAAACAGAATCGTTCTTGAACTCCTTGGTCGCCGCAATCCCAGGCCCCTTCCTTTCCCGCTCGCCACTGAAGTAGATATCATGCAGATAGTTTCTCACCTGACGCACCAGATAGGCCTGGCGAAGGTCGTCAGGCAACTTGCTCAAGCATTGCTGGCGTTGATCCATCCCCGTGCTCTGAGGTTCCCCTGGATGGACCAGATCAAGGACCTGGTAGGCCGGATGAAAAATCAGTGGAGGCTCAATTCGAACATTGGTGATCAGGTCAGCGAGAGCCTCCTCACTAGGGCCACGCTGCACCCAAAGGGGCAGAGGCACCTGGCCCTGCAGTTCACACTTGTCGCGTGGGGATTGGGCGGGAGAAGGGCTGCCGCTGTCTCCAACGTCACGTTCAAGGCCAGGTGCAAGGTCAGGTTCAAGGCCAGAAGGTTGAAAGCCATCAGGTTGAACATCCCTGCAGCCGAACACCGTGACCATGGCGGCTTCCGGATTGCAGAGCAATGATCTGGCCACTTGCAGCATCGCAATTTCCAGATTTCCACAGGACTCCCGATAGTGCAGCCTGTCCTGAATCGCCCCAATCAAACCGAGGCCGGCGAAGCGCAGCACCCGTGCTGGGAAGGCGGGAAACGCCGCCAGGATGCCGGGGAACTGGGCCAGATAGGCCTGCATGAAGGCCGCAAGGGAGGGCTGCAGCGTGTCCAGGGGCACGGCAGCAAGCTGCAACGCCACCACCAGGTCAACATCGCGGCTGAGCACCAGACTCTTTAACCACAGCCGCAGATACTCAGCCACAAGGGCGCCCACATCAAAGGCCGGGTCACCCCATGCCCATTGCTCCCAATCAATCAGACGCACAAGGCCCTGAGCATCGGGCAGACACAACTCATGGACAGAAGCAGGAAGGGACGACGGGGGCTGCCAGCGGGACCAATCATCATGAAGCAGGATATTTCTAAACTTCAGGTCATTGTGGATCAAGCAGCATGGTTCATAGTCATGCTCCAGCTGAGCTATGGCCTTCGAGAGCTCTTCTGATCGGTTGTACAATCTGTAGAATTGCAAACCATCAATCGAGATCTGCCGGAAGATCTCTGGAGTGAGATTCTCAAGCTCATCGCGAAAGTCAGGCTTTTCACATCCCTCATCAGCACTCTCTGGATCTAATTGGAGAAGATAGTCTTGGCGGCTGAACGTTGCCTGATGCAGCGCGGCTAGGGCACTGCCGAGGGCCACAGGGACCTTGGTGGGAAACCGCTTGGCATCGTCATAGAAGTCGCCAAGATCGCCATACGATTCAAGATATCGAAAGATCTGAATGGCATTGGCGACGTCAAACTTGATCCCCTCTGGCAGCAAGGCCTGCAGGGGAAACAGCTGTTCGTGGCCAGCCAGCAGCTGATGAATTCTCCATTCCTCTTCAAAATCCTGTTTGGGCAGCTCCGATCGCCCGATCGGTCCCTGCTTGATCAGCAAGTGACGGGCTCTTGAAGGTTGAGCATCAGGCTTTGTGAGTTGAACCAGCAGATTCATATTTTTGCCAATCAACTGTTGAACGTCTTCAACGACATCCGTTGAATCGCACAGACCCTGATGCATCAAATACTCGTGGATGCCCTCCGAATTCAAACGAACGACCATGACCCCAGACTCACCACGGCAACAACAAGCTCCAGCCCCAAGGGACTTGATCAAGGCTATAGAAAAACCCCGAGGCTGGCATCCAGCAGCCCCGGGGTCTGAAGCTCTCGACAGGGGGAGAAGTTCCCCGGTCAGTCACTTGCTCAACGGCGCCTGCGGTTGCGCCGGAAGCTACGGCTGGGACGGCTGGGACGGCTGCGGCGGCTGGGACGGCTGCGGCTGGGACGGCTGATGCCGCTGCGGCTGCGGCGACGGCGGCCACCCGAGATCGAGGCCTCATCCTCAGGACTGAGCTCACTGATGAGGCTATCGGGCCCGAGCAGCAGGTCGAGGCCCAGCAACGCAACATCGGCTGTGGTTTGTGTGTTCATGCGGTATTCCTCCGTTTCGGCAAAGTGCCAGGGTTGATTGAGCGATGGAGAGAACCGTAGGCAACAAGACCATCAGTGCTCTGTGATCTGTGATCTGTGTGCGGCTTTCGGCCCTGTCCACCAGTCCGGCCTTCTTGGCTGGACTAATAGGAATGTAACAGGTGAACAGTAAGAGAATGGCAGGAGAATGGTAAGAGTAGTCTTACTGTTCCCCTGCGTGACCGCCATGGGGTAGGGCTCCCGTCACGCCAAGCGAGGTGACTTCATCACCCCAGCCATGCAACCCTCGAGAGGTGCGCGCCCCCTTGTGAACATCGGGGGGCACAGCCCCTGTTGGGAGACCTGGCCACCCACCCTCCTAACGCCTGCGGCGGCTGCGCAGACGGCTGCGGCGACTGCGCAAACGGCTGCGGCGGTTGCGGAGGCGGCTGCGAAGGCGGCTGCGGCGGCTGCGCAGACGGCTGCGCCTGCCACTGCCGCCCGCGATCGAGGCCTCATCTTCAGGGTTGAGATCGTGGATGAAGCTCTCTGCTCCCGAGAGCAGATTGAGCCCCGGCAGGCTCATGTCTGCTATGGATTCTGTGTTCATGGATTGCTCCTCTTGATGAACTTAAATCAGACTCTGTATTCAGAAAGGCCTGAACAGACGGACGTCCGACCTCTGGCGATCAAGACGTGGGTCATGTTTGGCCCATCGGTTGATCAGTCCAAGGGACTGTTCTGATCGTAAACTACAAGATGGGCGGTAAGAGATTGGCAGGAAAGCGGCAAGAAAACTCTTACCCCTGCTGTTGCTCCCCCATGGGGCTGTGCTGGCTGCTGGCAGAACCCAGCGCGGAGCCCACCACGCCTGAACTGCGATGAATCCCACGCCCAGCAGGAGGAAGCGTCCCGCCCAGGGGGGTCGCCACAGCATCACAGCCCCACCAGCAGCCGGGTCTTGCGCAACAGGAACTGGAGCACGGTCTCGACCCGGGTGGTGATGTCAGCTGTGAGGTCCATGCCCAGCCGCAGCTCACAGCTTCGGGACGACGAGCGCAGCTGGGTCTGCTCCGGGCGCAGTGTCACCGCATAGCCACTGGCCCCCGCGCCACCGGGAGCAGACGGAACCGCAGCCGCATCAGGAGCCACGGACACCACCTCGGCCCGCAGGGTCCCGAAATCGGGGAAGGGACAGCCCGCCAGGCGCAGATCGGCCCGCTGGCCCACCTCCACATTGGCGATGTCCGCTGATGACACTTGCACCTTCGCCAGGTACGGCGCCCCCTCGGGCGCGATCTGCGCCAGCTCCTGGCCGGCCGTGACCACCTGGAGGGGGTTGCGGAGGGTGAGGGAGAAGATCACACCCCCTACGGGCGCCCTGATCAGCTGGCGTCCGAGATCACGGCCGAGCTGGGCCCGTTCCGCCTGGTTTTCAACCTGTTGCTGTCCCAGTCTCGCCAGGGCAGTCTCGCCCCGGGACTGCTGCTGCTCCACATCCCGCTGGGCCTTGGCCAGGTTGGATGACGCCACGCTCAGACTGGCACGCTTCTCCTCCATCTGCTCCCGGGAGGCGGCACCGCTGCTGACGAGCTGGCTGTAGCGCTGGTACTCCGAGCGGGCCAGATCAAGGGTGGCCCGGGCCTTCTCGACCTCCAGTCGTGCCGCCTGCAGTGCAGCCGTGTTCTCCCTGCGCTGCGCCGCCAGCTGGTCATCGAGCGATGTGCCGCCCTGCCGCAGCTTCAGCTCCCTGCCCTCCAGATCGGCGGGATCCATCACCGCCAGCACCTCACCCCGTTCGACCTCCTGATTGGGCTGGATGCGGATCTCCCTCACCCGCCCATCCCGCGGCGCATGCACCAGGCTGGTCTCGCCACTGGGCCGCACAGACCCTGCTGCTCTGACCACCACTCGGTAGGGCCACACCGCCATCAACGCCACGCCGGCCACAAAACTCCCCACCAGCACGACGCCGGCCAGCCGCACCCAGGGGCGTACCGAGGGCAGGAACTCCTGAACAGAGGCCGGGCGCAGCTGCTGGCTCTCGGTGGCGTCAGCCACCCGGACGGGAAGCTCGCTCATGCCGTCAGCAGGTAGGGGGCCAGTGGTGCACTGTTGCCCAGGTCCTGGGGTCGACCCTGGGACACGACGTGGCCTCGCTCCAGGTACACCAGCCAATCACAGCGCTGGATGACGCTCGGGCGGTGACTGATCATCACCGTGGTCAAACCCTTGCGATGCTGCAGGAGGTTGTCCATCAGGCGCCGCTCCAGCACCGGGTCCAACGCGGCGGTGGATTCATCCAGGATCAGCACGGCCGGACAGGACACCAGGGCGCGCGCGATCGCCAGGCGCTGGCGCTGACCACCCGAGAGGTTGGCGCCGAATTCTCCCAGCACGGTCTGGTAACCGTCCGGCAGGTCGCGGATGAATTCGTCGGCCAGTGCCCGCTCGCAGGCCGCCACCACCTGATCGAAGCTGACGTCGGGATAGGCGAAGCGAAAATTCTCGAAGATCGTGCGGTTGAAGAACTGGGCCTCCTGGGGCACCAGCACCACCTGCCGCCGCAGGCAGTCCAGGGAGATGTCGTGACGGCCGTAGGGTCCGTAGTGGATCGAGCCGCTCTGGGGTGGATAGAGGCCGGCCAGCAGCTTCACCAGGGTGCTCTTGCCGCAGCCAGATTCCCCGATCACGGCGGTGCAGCAGGCGGCGGGAATGGTGAGGTGAAGGTTGCTGAGCAGGTCCAGCCGGCCGGCATGGTGGAAGCTGAGATTGCGGCACTGGATCTCGCACGGCTGCGGCAGGGCCACCCATGGCTTGTCGATCGCCTTAGGGTCCTCCAGGCTGCCCTCCAGCACCTCCGAGAGCCGCCTGATCACCACGTTGGCGGTCAGGTAGTCGTCGGTGAAGTCCACGAGGGATTCCAGAAAACCGAGCACATTGCCGCTCATACCGCTGAAAGCAAGCAACTGGCCGATGGAGAGTTGACCAGAAATCACGAAGCTGCTGCCATACCAGAGGAGGGCCAGGGTGGTGACCCGCGACAGCAGCCCGGTGGTGGTGCCACTGAACAACGACAACTGCAGTGCATCCCAACGCAGGTGCGCAACGCTGCCGAAATTGCGCTGGTACTCGTCCCAGGCCTGGGGCAACGCCTCGGTGGTTTTAAGCACCTGGGCGCCACGGAAGATCTCCACCAGAAACCCCTGATTCTCCGCGGATTCCACAATCACGCGGCGGCTTTTTTCGTATTGAGCTGGCAGAAATAGCAGTCCGGAAGCGATCAAAATTCCAAACGCCAACAGGGACACGACCGTCAGTGGAGGGCTGTAGATCAGCATCACCACCAGCGAGATGGCAGCAATGAAGAAGTCACTGGGCAGGCCCAACACCAGATCGCTGATCAGGGCATTAATCCGGCTGATGTCGCCAATCCGGCTCACCACCTCGCCACTGCGATGGCTGTCGAAATAGGTCATCGGCAAGCGCAGCAGCCGATGGCCGTACTCCAGCACCATCCCCAGCTGAAGGCGCTGGGCGAAATGACCCACTATGTGGCCCTGGATCAGGCTGATGGCGCTGCGAAAGACAAACAGAAACAGCATCGCCAGGCCAAGGCTGGTGAGCAGTTGGCTATCCCGGCGCACCAGCACATCATCGGTGAGCAGCTGCATCAACAGCGGCATGGCCAGGGCCAGCAGGCCGATCACCACGTTGATGCCAAGGGCCTGCAGCAGCAAACCCCGGTAGGGCCAGCTCAGCCGCAGGAAGCGCAGAAACGGCAGCCGCTCCTCCTGCGGCTGCTCCAGCAGACGGTTGAGATCCGGCTCAAGCAGCAACAGCACCCCGTTGCCCCAACCGGCTCGAAACTCCTCAGGTGACAACCTGCGGATCCCGACAGCCGGATCCGCAATCACCAGCTTGCGGCCCTTCCGGCCGTACAGCACCACCCAGTGGTTTCCCTGCCAGTGACAGATCGCCGGCAGGGGCAGCGCCTCGAGGCGGTCGAGCAGGGCCCCATCGGCCCGCACCGCCCGGGCATGGAAACCGACGGCGTCGGCTCCCCGCCGCAGGCCCAGCAAGGTGGTGCCTCGGGTCCCCGTGCCCACCAGTTCGCGCACCCGGGAGAGGGCCAGCCGGCGGCCGTGGTAGCGGGCCACTGTGGCCAGGCAGGCCGCGCCGCAATCCTCCTCGGCGTGTTGCTCGACCCACTCGTAACGCACCGGGCAGCGAAATCAGGGAGCTCCAAGCTAGGGAGGTGGCCAGCCGCAGACCCAGTCCCGGCTGGCTCGCGGCTTCAGCGCACCGCGTTGGCGAGGGCGCGACGGCCTTCCACCGGAGCCCTGAGGGCCTCATCCAGGGGCGCCAGGCCGTAATCCCGCTCCAGGAGGTCCATCACCGTGCGGCCGAAGTCGCCGGGGTTGCGGTCAAACGCCTCCAGACAGATGCGCCCAAAGGTGCTGCCCATCGGCTCGGGGTTCCAGAGCGTCTTGCGCGCCGCCCAGGGCATCATGCTCATCGGGTTATAGCCCGGCTTGATCAGGCCCTGTTCGAAGCCGTATTGCTCCAGGTGGGTGTGGGGCTGCAGGCCGATGAAGAAGATCGCCGGTTCCACTTTGTCGGCGCCGAAGATGCGCTCCAGCTCGCGGTGGTAGGCCACCGTCTGGCGGATGGTTTCGGGGCGCTCATCGATCACATTGAACGAGTAGTTCACCGACACATGGTGGCGGAATCCGGCCCTGGCCAGCAGCCGGCAGTTCTCCAGCACGGTGCGCAGGTTGTAGCCCATGCGCATCTTGCGCACCAGCTCCTGGGAACCCGAAGTGATGCCGATCTCGAAATACTCCATGCCGGTGGCCACCATCAGTTCGGCCAGCTCGGCATCGAGATTGTCGGCGCGGATGTAGGCGGCCCAGCGGATGTCGTGCCAGCCTTCGGCCAGGATCGCCCGCAGCAATTCCTTGGCATCCTCGATGTAGCGGCGGGCCGGGATGAACTGGGCATCGGTGAACCAGAAGCCGCGCACCCCCCGGCGGTAGAGCTGCCCCATCTCAGCGATCACCTCCTCCACCGGATTCACCCGCACCGCCTTGCCCTCCACCACCGTGTACACGCAGTAGCAGCAGTTGTGGGGACAGCCCCGCTTGGTCTGCACCCCCACGTAGAAGTCACCCCCCTCGAGGTACCAGTCGAGCTGGGGCCAGATCGAGGCGATGTAGTCGTAGTTGCAGGCCGTTTTCTCCAGACTGCCGGGCTGCTCATGGATCAGACCCGGGCGGGGCTCTTCGCCGGCCACAAAGCAGCGCTCTCCGGCCAGGGAGTCGCCCCTGACCAACTTCTCCAGCAGGGGTTCGCCCTCGCCGACCGACACCACCGTGCCGGGGGGCAGCTGGCGCCCGAGCTGCTCATAGAACACACTCACGGCACCGCCCCCGATCACGGCGCGGGCTTCGGGCTGATAGCGCCGGGCCCGCTTCACCCCTTGCCGCACCAGCCGCAGGTTGCGCCAGAGCTCGGCGTAGAAAGCGCGCATCAGGCCCAGGCCCCCCAGGGCTCCGCGCAGCCGCTTGAGCGGGTTGCGGGCGTAGAACACCTCGAAGGAGTGCTGCAGCGGGTTGCCACTGCGGCCATCCACCGGGGCATAGATCTGGATGTCACGCCAGGAGAACACCAGCAGGGTGGGGCGGAAACTGTCCACCACGGCGGCCAGAATGCGCTCCACATCGAGCACCGGCAGAGCGGCGAGGTCGAGAAACCGCTGCTGCAGATCAGGGAACTGCTTGTGCAGATGGTCGGCGAGGTAGACGGGGCCGATCGGAAAAATCGGATTGCAGGGCAGCCTCACGAGCAGCACCCGGTGGGGACTGGTGGTGCTCAAGGTCCGTCACTCACGTTGGTGATGGCGCGACACTAACCAGAGCGATCGAGCCGCTGGGCCATGGCCTGCGCCCGCTGCCGCAGGGGCGCCGGCAACCAGGCGAGCCAGGGGCGGTGCACGCAGAGCCGCGGGCGCAGCTCCCAGCCGGCCGCCACCAACTGCCGCGTCAGCGCCTGGGGCGACGGCTGGGAATAGGCGGGATTGATCACATCCCCCTCGCCGTCGATACCGCCGAGGTCATCGATGCCGGCCTCGAGGGCCTCCACCAGCCGCTGACGCGGCCAGAGGTTGGGGGGCAGCTGCAGGTGCACCTCGGGCGGCAGGATGTGGCGCGCCTCGGCGATCAGCTCCAGCAGCTCATTGCAGCTGGGCGGATCGAGCTCCGCCGGCGACGGACCTGGAGGACGGAAAGGCTGCAGGATCACCTCCTGCACGTGGCCCCAGGTGACGTGAAGCTGGGTGATCAACTCCAGGGCCTGGCGCCGATCCCTGGAGCTCTCGCCCGCCCCGAGCAGGAGGCCGGTGGTGAAGGGGATACCGAGGCGGCCGGCCTGCTCCAGCTGCAGCAAGCGCAGCTCCAGCCGCTTGCTGGGGGCCTGGCGATGCCAGCGCTGCCAGGCCGGCCCCAGGCCTTCGAGCATCAGGCCCATGGAGGGATTGAGGCGCCCCAGGGCCGCCATCTCCTGGAGCGAGAGGGGGCCGGCATTGGTGTGGGGCAGGCGGCCATTGGCCAGGGCGAGGCGGCTGAGGCGCAGCAACAACAGAAACCAGGCCCGCCGCTGGGGCGCCTCTGGAGCCACCTCGCCACTGAGCAGCAGCACCTCTCCCGCCCTGGGGCGGCGATCGAGGCTGGCCTGCGCTTCAGGCTGTGTGAGCGCGTCCGCCAGAGGATCCTGCGGGTCGGGCTCCTGGCGAAAACCGCAGTAGCCGCAGCGGTTGAAGCAGCTGGAGGTGGGCACCAGGGTGAGGCTCGGGCTCCAGGTGACCAGCTTTGAGCGACCCCTCATCGCCCGCCGCCTGAACGGAGGCGCCCTGAGGGCCGGCGCCAGGCGCAAGGTGGGTTCACCACACTCAACCCCTCTTCACAAACCCCGCAACGTTCTGTTACGTTAAGCAGCGACGGGGTTCCGTCCCGCGGCCGTTCCTGCTTCCGGGTTTTGCCCTGCAGTGCTTCTGCCGTCCTACTTACCTGCTCTTTCGAGCACCCATCACCTGTTCTCATGACCACCACTCTCCAGCAGCGCTCCGGCGCCTCCAGCTGGCAGCAGTTCTGCGAGTGGGTCACCTCCACCAACAACCGCCTCTACGTGGGCTGGTTCGGCGTGCTGATGATCCCCACCCTGCTGGCTGCGACCATCTGCTACATCGTGGCGTTCATCGCCGCTCCCCCTGTTGACATCGACGGCATCCGTGAGCCGGTTGCCGGTTCGCTGATCTACGGCAACAACATCATCTCCGGTGCTGTTGTGCCCTCCAGCAACGCCATCGGCCTGCACTTCTATCCCATCTGGGAAGCTGCCAGCCTCGATGAGTGGCTCTACAACGGCGGTCCTTACCAGCTGGTTGTCTTCCACTTCCTGATCGGCATCTTCTGCTACATGGGTCGTGAGTGGGAACTCTCCTACCGCCTGGGCATGCGCCCCTGGATCTGTGTTGCCTACAGCGCCCCCGTGGCTGCTGCTTCGGCTGTGTTCCTGGTGTATCCCTTCGGTCAGGGCTCCTTCTCCGACGGAATGCCCCTCGGCATCAGCGGCACCTTCAACTTCATGCTGGTGTTCCAGGCTGAGCACAACATCCTGATGCACCCCTTCCACATGCTGGGTGTGGCCGGTGTGTTCGGTGGCTCCCTGTTCTCCGCCATGCACGGCTCGCTGGTGACCTCCTCCCTGGTGCGTGAAACCACCGAGAGCGAGAGCCAGAACTACGGCTACAAGTTCGGCCAAGAGGAAGAGACCTACAACATCGTGGCTGCCCACGGTTACTTCGGTCGCCTGATCTTCCAATACGCCAGCTTCAACAACAGCCGCAGCCTGCACTTCTTCCTGGCTGCCTGGCCGGTGGTCGGCATCTGGTTCACCGCCCTGGGCGTGAGCACGATGGCCTTCAACCTGAACGGTTTCAACTTCAACCAGTCGATCCTCGATGGCCAAGGCCGCGTGGTGAACACCTGGGCCGACGTGCTGAACCGCGCCAACCTGGGTATGGAAGTGATGCACGAGCGCAACGCTCACAACTTCCCCCTCGACCTGGCTGCAGCAGAAGCCACCCCCGTGGCTCTGACCGCCCCGGCGATCGGCTGAGGCCACCAGCTTCGATCGGACGGGACCCCATGCCCCCCTCTCACGAGGGGGGTTTTTATTGTTGGACCCAGGTGGCAGCCCCTGATCAGCTTGGTTTCAGCCGCTGAACCTTGGCGGAAGCTTCTGCAGCGGTGTAGCGGAGCGGCCGAGACCGTTGCCAGGGCCCAGCCCCTACGCTCGCAGCACTGTGTGGCAGCCATGGGAAGCAGCTTCGGCCAGCTCTTTCGCATCAGCACCTTTGGCGAATCCCACGGTGGTGGCGTGGGGGTGATCGTGGATGGCTGCCCGCCGCGGCTGGCCCTCGCCCTGGAGGACATCCAGCGGGATCTCGATCGCCGCAAACCCGGCCAGAGCAAGATCACCACCCCGCGCAAGGAAGACGATCGCGTCGAGATTCTCAGCGGCCTGCTGGACGGGCAGACCCTCGGCACGCCCATCGCCATGGTGGTGCGCAACAAGGACCAGCGCCCTGGGGATTACCAGGAGATGGCGGTGGCCTTCCGCCCCTCCCACGCCGATGCCACCTACCAGGCCAAGTACGGCATCCAGGCCCGCAGCGGCGGCGGTCGAGCCTCAGCACGGGAAACCATCGGTCGCGTGGCCGCAGGCGCCATCGCCAAACAACTGCTGGCCAGGGCGGGCGGCACCGAGGTGCTGGCCTGGGTGAAGCGGATCCACACCATCGAGGCCCATGGGATCGACCCGGCCAGCGTCAGCCTCGACGACGTGGAGGCGACCATCGTGCGCTGCCCCGACCCCGAGACCGCCGAGCGGATGGTGGAGCGGATCGAGGCGATCGGCCGGGAAGGCGATTCCTGCGGCGGCGTGATCGAATGCGTGGTGCGGCGGCCGCCGGTGGGGCTGGGCATGCCGGTGTTCGACAAGCTGGAGGCCGATCTGGCCAAGGCGGTGATGTCGCTGCCGGCCACCAAGGGCTTCGAGATCGGCTCCGGCTTCGCCGGCACCCTGCTGAAGGGCAGTGAGCACAACGACGCCTTCCTGCCCACGGACGACGGCAGCCTGCACACGGCCACCAACAATTCAGGCGGCATCCAGGGCGGGATCAGCAACGGCGAGATGATCGTGATCCGGGTGGCGTTCAAACCCACCGCCACGATCCGCAAGCAGCAGCAGACCATCGATGTCAGCGGCGCCGCCACCACCCTGGCCGCCAAGGGACGCCACGACCCCTGTGTGCTGCCCAGGGCGGTGCCGATGGTGGAGGCGATGGTGGCCCTGGTGCTGGCTGATCACCTGCTGCGCCAGCAAGGACAGTGCAGCCTGTGGTGAAGGGACTCAGGCGGAGGTTGGGCGCAGGTCGCTGATCAGGGCCTTCAGCGCGCCCATGGCACCGTCCTGGTCGAGGCTGCCGCCCAGGGCCACGGCATCGACGCCAGCCTGCAGCCAGGGCCGCACGTCGTGGGGGGCCAGGCCGCCTGCAGCGATGCAGATCGGCAGGGCGCCCAGGGGCCCGCGTAGACGGCCCCAGTATTGGGGCCCAACGGTGACCGCGGGAAACAGCTTCACGGCCGGACAGCCCAGCTGCCTGGCTTGCAGGACTTCGCTGGGCGTGAACACCCCGGGCACGAGGGCCAGCCCCAGGCGGCAGGCCTCCTGCCAGAGTTCCGGTGCCAGAACGGGCGACATGCCGTAGCCCAGACCGGCGGCGGCCGTGGCCCGGATCGCTTCCAGGCTGCAGAGCGACGCCGCCCCCAACCTCAGCCGTGGGTGGGCCTGCTGCAGCGCGCGGCACTGGGCTGCCCAGTCAGGGTGAGGTTGCCAGTTGATCTCCACGTGGACCAGCCCCATCGCCTCGAGGGCCGTCAAGGCCGGCTCGAGCTGCCGTGGCTGCTCAGCCCGAAGCACCACCAGCAGGGGCTGGTGGTGCAGCGCATCGAGAAGCGGGGGGAAAGAGGCGATCAACAGGCCTGATCAGCCGAGGGGCTCAGACGTACTCGGCCACCCGCACATCGCTCTGCAGAAGCAGCTCCTGGAGCTGCTCGGCATCCACGGTTTCCTTCTCCACGAGCAGCTCGGCCAGCTGATCGAGCACGGCCCGGTTGTTGCTGAGCACTTCGGTGGCCCGGCGGTAGGCGTCTTCCACCAGCTGGCTCACCTCCTCATCGATGGTGGCGGCGGTGTCCTCGGAGAAGTCGCGCTCGGCTGCGATGTCGCGGCCGAGGAACATGCCCCCTTGGCTGCGGCCGAGGGCCACGGGACCGATGCGCTCGCTCATGCCGAAGCGGGTGACCATCTGGCGCGCCACCCGAGCCACCTGCTGCAGGTCGTTGGAGGCACCGGTGGTGACCTCATCGTCGCCGTAGACCAGTTCCTCGGCCACGCGGCCACCCAGGGCCACGGCCATCTGGTTCTGCAGATAAGCCCTGGAATAGAGCCCCGATTCCATGCGCTCCTCACTGGGGGTGAAGAAGGTGAGGCCACCGGCCTGGCCGCGGGGAATGATCGAGATCTTCTGCACGGGGTCGTAATCGGGCATCAGGGCCCCCACCAGAGCGTGGCCGGATTCGTGGTAAGCCACCAGGCGCTTGCGCTTCTCGCTCATTACCCGGTCTTTCTTCTCCGGACCGGCCATCACCCGCTCGATCGCGTCGTTGACCTCGTCCATCGACACCTCGGTGAGCTGGCGCCGGGCCGCGAGGATGGCCGCCTCATTCAGCAGGTTGGCCAGATCGGCACCGGTGAAGCCAGGCGTGCGGCGAGCGACCTTGTCGAGGTCCACATCCTTGGCCAGGGTCTTGCCGCGGGCATGCACCTCGAGAATCTGGAGGCGACCGCTGTAATCGGGGCGATCCACCACCACCTGACGATCGAAACGGCCCGGGCGCAGCAGCGCGGCATCCAGCACGTCGGGGCGGTTGGTGGCCGCCACGATGATGATGCCGGTGTTGCCCTCGAAGCCATCCATCTCGGTGAGCAGCTGGTTGAGCGTCTGCTCCCTCTCGTCGTTGCCGCCGCCGAGGCCAGCGCCCCGCTGACGCCCCACGGCGTCGATCTCATCAATGAAGACGATGCAGGGGGCGCTCTTCTTGGCCTGCTCGAACAGATCCCTCACCCGGCTGGCACCCACGCCCACAAACATCTCCACAAATTCCGAACCGGAAATCGAGAAGAAGGGCACGCCGGCCTCACCGGCCACGGCCTTGGCCAGGAGGGTCTTGCCGGTGCCGGGGGGGCCCACCAGCAGCACGCCCTTCGGGATCTTGGCGCCAACGGCGGTGAAGCGATCCGGATTCTTGAGGAAGTCCACCACTTCGGTGAGCTCCAGCTTGGCGCCCTCAATGCCGGCCACATCGCCGAAGGTCACCTGGGTCTGGGGCTCCATCTGCACCCGCGCCTTGCTCTTGCCGAAGCTCATGGCCGGGTTGCCGCCACCCCCCTGGGCCCGCCGCAGCAGGAAGAACAGTCCTCCCAGCAACAGCAGCGGGAAGATCAGGCTGCCGGCGGCCTGCTGCCAGGCGGCAGGCTCCCGGCTGGGCTGTACAGCGATGTCCACGTTGTGGTCCGTGAGCAGCTTGAGCAGGTCCTTGTCGGGAGCCAGGTTGACCACGGCGCGGCGGCCATCGTTTTCCACCACCTGGGCGGTGCCGCGGTCTGGGGCGATCAGCACCCGGGACACTTCGTTGTCCTGCACGGCTTCCACAAAGTCGCTGTAGCGCAGGGTGCGCGGCGCGTTGGCGGGATCCGGACGGTCGAGGAAAGCGGTGCCCACGGCGATCACCACGATCACCAGGAGCACGTACAGCCCCGCGTTGCGCCAGCGTTTGTTCACGGCCTCGCCTCAGCTGAGAGATTTAGTAACGGAATGTTAACCGGCGGTGAGCCGCCCGATGCGCCGGCGCCTCAGGCCGCAGCCCGCAGCACCTCCACCACACTACGGAAGGCGAACCATTCCGGGATCTCCTCGCCGCCACGCAGCATCTGGCGGAACTGGGTGCCGCTCAGCTTGCGGATGTGCAGCCCACGGGCCTCGGCGTGCTCCGCCGTGACATAGCCCTCCTCCTCGGTGTAGACGAGGTTGAGGGAGGGCACCGTCTCCATGCCCAGTTCGGGGGCGTTGTCGCGGGCGAAGTCCTGGGCTTCGTAAGGGCCGTAGAAGTCGCTGCCGTTGAGACTCGACTTACAGCCCGCCATGTCCCGGCCGATGATGAAGTGGGTGCAACCGTAATTCTTGCGGATGATCATGTGCTGCAGCGCCTCGCGGGGGCCGGCCATGTGCATCGAGTAGGGCAGGTAGGCCCAGCGAATGCGGGGGTTGTTCACCTCCGCGGCGAGGCGCTCATAGGTCTGGAAGCGCACGGCGCCGGCGATGTCGTCGTCCTGGGTGGGGCCGCAGGTGGGGTGCACGAGCACGACGGCTTGTTCGCTCACGTTGCCGGCCTCCAGGGCCCGGGTGAACAGCTCGTAGTGGGCGCGGTGAATCGGGTTGCGGCACTGGAACGCCACCACGCTCTGGCCCTCCGGCAGGGTGGCCCGCACCTCGGCCGGGGTCTTGCAGGGGAACACCCGCTCTGGCAGGGCCAACCCCTGCAGCCGGCCACCGAGGTAGAAGCGGCCTCGCTCGCCGGTGATCATGCGCACGGCGGGGTGCTCGATCGAGGTGGTGCCGTAGCAGCCCTGGGCCTCAAGGGCCTTGTCGGGCTCCCACTTGCTCTCCACCGTGAGCACGGCCAGGTCCTGGCCCTGGTAGGTGAGCAGCAGCCGCTCGCCGACGGCCACGCTCACCTCATCGGTGTCGAACACGATCGGCAGACCGAACAGGAGGCCGCTCGTGGTGCGATGGCCGGCCACCACGGCGTCGTAGTCCTCCTGGTGCATGAAGCCCCGCAACGGCGAGAAGCCGCCCACCACCAGCAGCTCCACGTCGCAAGCGTTGCGATCGCTGCACTCGAGCACCCGATCCACCCCGGCACGCACGGCCTCCTGCTCCGCCGCGGGCACCATCAGATCCACCAGGGTGCCTCCGTGGGGCGCGATCAGGCCAGCCAGGGTGGAGGAGGACATCGGGACGACGGCGTAGATGGTGCCCGATTCTCCCAGACGGGCCCGGGCCCGGAGTTGCTGCTGCCGGCATGGGCAAAAAAGAGGGGCCCGCAGGGCCCCTCTCAGGTTGATCGGTCAGACGCACCTGGCCGCGGGCTGGCCGGATCAGGCCTGCTCCAGACGGCCGTAGACCTCACCGGTGATCTTCACGTCAAGGGGATCCTTGGAGCCCATGTCGGTGTCGGAGGGCTGCACGGCGGTGAACACCCCGGCGAACTCACCAGTGGCGGCATCCACCCGGGTGATCGCAAGCTCCATCGAGCCGGTGCCATCCACATAGCTCTTGATGTTCTCGCGCTCCAGACCATCACCATCGGCACCGAGGCCCACCAGGCCCTGGGTGTAGTCCACGCCGGTGGTGAGGCCCCGGGCCTTGGGATCGAGGAAGTTCGAGGTGCGGTAGCTGGGCACCCGGTAGGTGCCGGTGAAATCCGTGCTGGTGCTGATGGCGGCGCCATCGGCACTGGCCGTGAGCTGCTTGCTGGAGAACACGAAGGGCACCTCTTCACCGCCGGGGAGCAGCACGGTGACGATCTGGAAGTCGAGACCGCCCTGCTCCTTGAAGTTGAGCGAGTCACCCGAGACGGTCAGGTCGCCAAAGACCTGATCGAGGCTGGTGGTGAAACGGGTGAGAATCTTGCCAGCGACGAACTGGGCCTCCTGGCGCTTGTTGGCGGGTTCGCCCTTCACGAACACCTCCGCGGGGTGCATGCAGATCTCCCTGAGCTGGTAGGAGGTGCCGGCATCCAGGGGGATCGAACCGCGGGCCGATTCGGGCAGGGAGGGGCAGTCGTTGGCCAGGCCGGTGTTGTGAATGTCTTCGTAGGTGAGATTGGCGCGATCCACGGCCTTGGCCCCACCGCTGCAGGCGGTCACCAGGGTCAGACACAGCGCCAGCGCGAGGGCCAGCAGAGGACGAAAACGCATGGGGAGAACGCCGCAGAGAGTGGGCAGTAACTGGGCCGGGGCGGATCCTACCGGTGCAAAACCCTGATTCCCCGTACGATGTCGCGGCTCTCAACAACCTGTATGCGAGAGCCGAAGGTTCCGATCAGCACACCACAGCCCACGACCCAACCCGCTGCCCAGGCAGCCCCCCAGCCCTCCACCCTCACGGAGGGGCGCCAGCAGCGGCTCGAAAGCCTGCTCAGCCAGATGGCCAGCCTGGCCGAAGAGATCAAAGGCGATCCCGAGCAGCTGCTCGACCTGCTGCGGCAGCTTGAAATGCTGCATCGCAGCATTCAGGACGGGGCCTTCAGGAGCAGCCTCCCCGCCGACCGCAACCTGCTGTTCAACCTGCTGCGCCGCATGGAACAGAGCGGCGGCTGGCCCTACATCCCCCGCCTGCAGCTGCGCACGTTCATCGATCTGCTGCAGGTCGACGCCGCGGAGGAGGAGGCCGCCCGGCCTGAAGCTCCCGCCAGCGATGTTGACCAGGACCAGGACCAGGCCGCCTGAACGCCCCCTGGCCCTGGCTCAGGCGGCCAGGGCCGTGAGCAGACGGTGGGCCACGGCCAGCTTGCGGGCGACCGGCAACACGCTCACCTGATCGCCAGGGCCGAGCAACCAGCCGCTGGTGCTGAGCCCGCCGAAGCCCGCCTGGGGCTGGTCGATGGGGTTGGCGAACAGCAGATCGCAGCCCTTGCGCGCGAACTTGGCCCGGGCCTGGGGGAGCACATCGCCCGTCTGGGCCGCGAAGCCGAGGATGCGCTGCCCCGGCGGCCGGCGGCTCACCAGCTCGGCCAGCAGATCCGGCACCGGCTCCCAGCCGCTGGCGAGGGCCTGCTCCAGGGCCTGCTTGTCAAGCTTGGTGTGCATGGGCTCGCTGCGGCGGTGGTCGGCCACGGCCGCCACCATCGCCACGGCCTGGACCCCCGGCTGGCGGGCCAGCAGGGCCACCCGCATCTCGGCCGCCGTGAGCACCGCCTCGGCGTGAAGCCCCTCCAGCCAGCCGGCCGGCAGCGCCAGCGGACCATGCACCAGCTCCACCCGGGCCCCCCGCAGCCGGGCCGCCTGGGCCAGCAGCACGCCCATGCGACCCGTGCTCGGGTTGGTGAGGCAGCGGGCCGGATCCAGGGGCTCGCGGGTGGGGCCGGCGCTCACCAGCAGCCCCCGCCCCTGCCAGTCCCGCTGCGGACCCCAGAGGGCGAGGGATTCCAGCGCCAGCAGCAGCAGCTCGGGGTCGGCCATGCGGCCCTGGCCCTGGCGGTCGCAGGCCAGCAGTCCGGCCTCCGGGCCCAGGGGCAACACGGTGGGGAAGCTCTGCAGGGCCTGCCAGTTGGCCCGCACCCCCGGCGAGGCCCACATGGAGGTGTTCATGGCGGCGGCCGCCAGCACCGGCGCCTCACAGGCCAGCAGGGTGCTGGCCAGCAGGGTGTCGCCGAGGCCCTGCACCCAGCGGGCCAGGGTGGTGGCGCTGAGGGGAGCCAGCAGCACCAGCTCCGCCCACTCGGCCAGCTCCACGTGCAGGGGCCGGGGCGCCCGGTGGCTCCACTGATCGACATCCAGGCAGCAGGGCTGGCGACTGAGGCAGGCCAGGGAGGCGGCGCTCACCAGGCGCTCGGCGCTGGGGGTGAGCACACAGCGCACCTCGGCCCCCCGCTGCACCAGGGCGCTCACCAGCAGCGGCAGCTTGACCGCCGCGATGCTGCCGCTGATCCCCACCAGGATGTGTCGCCCGCTGAGGGGGTCGGCGGGGGGGATGGAGGCATGGGCGGGGTGAGACTGGGGCGGGCCCTGCCGCTCAGTCCTCATCAAAGGGCTCCTGGTCCACCAAGTGCACGTAGGGACGCGCCAGCTCGGGCCGGTGGATCGCCAGGGCCCGCATCAGGTGCCAGTCCGCGAGGCCGTCGAAGGGGGTGGGGTAATCGTCGTCGTCCAGGCGCTGGGCCAGCACGGCGGTCATTGCCTCGTCAAAGGCGGCAAGCCGTTCCGGAGTGATTGACTCAGACAGGGAGGCCATGGCGGAGGGGCTGGCAGTTGAAGGGACTGGCCGATGGAGGGTCTGGGGCGATAATGGCCCCCTGGGGGGAATTAGCTCAGCTGGTAGAGCGCTGCGATCGCACCGCAGAGGTCAGGGGTTCGAGTCCCCTATTCTCCATTGCGAGTCTGGCAGGCTGGCTTGCGTCGCACCGCAGGCCCCACCGCCGATGCCAGCCCCCGTGTCATGGACAGCTGAGGCCGAGGCCGCCCTCAAGGAAGTGCCCTTCTTTGTGCGGCCTGCCGTACGCAGACGCATTGAGGCCATGGCCGCTGAAGCTGGCCTGGAGCAAGTGGATCGGGCCTTCTACGCCGAGGCCCGGGCCCGGTTCGGCCAGAAGTGATCCCGGAAGCTGATCCAGGCCCCGATCGATGCGAAACAGGCGATGTTGTAAAAGAGACGTGACAGTTTCTGCCCATCCATGTCGCAGTCGAAGCGCGAACAGGTGGTGAGCCACCTGCGCTACATCCGCCAGGAGCTCCGTGAGATGCATCAGGGGGTCATGGAGGACGGTCTGCTGCCGGAAGCCGGTGAAGTGCGGGGAGTGATGGCCCAGATGGAGGCGTTGCTCGAACTGCTGGAGGGCAAGTCATCGCGCAAGAAGGAAAGCGACAGCTGAGTCCCGGCCTGAGCAGCCCCGGGCTTGGCGTCAAGGGTGTCAATGGACGCTCCGTCAAACGACCCAGGCCCCTTGATCCGGCCGTCATCGATCGCTTTCTTTACGGAGTCCCCATCACCCGCCCGGGCCCCTGGCCCCGGGCTTTTTTATTGGAATCCCCTATCAGTAGCGTCAAGGGGCTGTCAAGGCTCCAGAGATGGTGTAGACCATGGCAGGCAGGACCGGGCCGGGTGATGGGGATCGCCAGCTCAACCGTCCTGCCCACCTCTTGCCGCTGACTCCCCCGACCCGTCCGTGGCCAACCTCCAGCAACGGCCCGCTCAGCAGACCCGCCTTCAGCAGACCCGCTTCCAGCAGACCATCGCCCAGGCCGGCGGCAGGCTGCAGCGCTGGGCCAGCAATCCGTGGCGCCGGCTCTCCCTGCAGCTGATCGTGCTGCTGACGAGCTTTTCGATCGGTGGTGTGGTCGCCTCGATCAGCGGTCAGCTCGCCCAGATCGACCCGATCGGCGCCGTGATCTGCGTGCTGTTGATCGAGCTCGCGGTCCGGGCCCGGGGGCCCCTGCTGCGCCACGCCGAACAGCGGCTCGGCCTCAACCTGCTGGACATGGCCAGGTTTGGCCTCCTCTACGGGCTGCTGCTGGATGGCTTCAAGCTGTTGTGAGGCCCTAGGCCGCCATCGCTTCAGTCGCCAGCAGATACAGCAGCGCCATCCGCACCGGGATGCCGTTGCGCACCTGCTCCTCCACCACACACACGGCGGGGTCATCCAGCAGGGCCGAGGCCATCTCCACGCCGCGGTTCACTGGGCCGGGATGGAGCACGGGCACGGCACGGCCACAGCGCCTGAGGCGCTCGTGGCTGAGGCCATAGGCCCGGTGGTAGGAGTCCAGGCTGGTGAGCAGGTGGCTGCGCATGCGCTCCTTCTGCAGGCGCAGGGTCATCACCGCGTCGGCACCGTCGAGGGCGGCATCGAGATCGCGCAGCACCGTCACGCCTCCCCTCTCCGGCACCGGATCACAGGCCTGGCCGGGCGGGGGAGCCGCCACGAAGGCCGCAAAGCTCTCCGGCAGCAGGGTGGCCGGCCCGCACAGCACCACCTCGGCTCCACAGGCGGTGAGGGCCCAGAGGTTGGAGCGGGCCACCCGGGAATGGAGCACATCCCCCACGATCACGATGCGCCGGCCCCGCAGGCTCTCGGGCGTGGGGGACAGGGGATCGAAGTGGCGCGCCATGGTGAACAGGTCCAGCAGGGCCTGGCTGGGGTGGCTGTGCAGGCCATCGCCGGCATTGAGCACCGCCACCCGCTCGCCGGCTTGATCCAGGTGCTCCGCCAGCACTTGCGGAATGCCCGCGCAGCGATGCCGCACCACCAGCACGTCGGCCCCCATGGCCACGTAGGTGCGGGCCGTGTCCAGCAGGCTCTCCCCCTTGGCCAGGGAGCTCGACGAGGGCGAGAAGCTCTGCACATCGGCGGAGAGGCGCCGGGCCGCCAGCTCAAAGCTGCTGCGGGTGCGGGTGCTCGGCTCAAAGAACAGGCTGGTCATCAGGCGCCCCTGCAACGCCGGCAGCTTGCGGGCGCCGCTGACCGGCATAGCTCGGAAGCGCTGCGCCAACTCCAGCACCATGGCCAGATCGGCCAGCGAAAAGGTCGCCAGATCAATCACATGGCGATGACCCCAGCTGCCCAATCCAAGGAGGCGCAAACGCGTTCAACCTAGAGGCCTGCCCCCGGGCGGGGCAGCCGATCGCCGCGGGCGCGGCGGCTGACACAGGGGCTGGCGCGCAGGTACCAGCGCCAGGGCAGCTCCCGGGCCTGGCTGATGCCGATGCGCGTGGTCTGGGTGAGCTGGGGATCCATCCCGGCCGGCAGCCGGCGCGGTGCCAGCCAGAGGCCGGAGTCCGGCAGCGCCGGCAGGCCGTCGTGGCGGCGATCGATGCCGAACCGCCTGGCCAGCAGCCCCGGACCGGCCGCCACCCGCGCAGGCTCATCGGGGAGCTGCACCGCCCGCAGCAGCACGCCGCTGGCCTCACCTTGGCAGCCGGTCACCAGATTCACGCAGTGGTGGATGCCGTAGGTGAGATACACATAAAAGTGGCCGGGCTCACCAAACAGGGTTTCGTTCTGGGGGGAGCGGCGGCGGGCGCCATGGCAGGCCGGCTCCTGCTGGGCGTAGGCCTCCGTTTCCACGATCAGGCCGCGCAGGTGCTCGCCCGTCTCGAGCCGGCGGATCAGCCAGCAGCCCACCAGCTGCGGAGCCACTTGCTCGGCAGGCCTGCCAAAGAAGGCGGCAGGGAGCACACTGGTGGCACCATCAGGGCTTTCCAGCCGCTTCGCCATGGACTCCTCCGGTTTCACCCTGGGCACCGTGCTGCTGTTCACCAGTGGCCTGTTCTGCCTCTCCACCCTGTTCTTCGGAACCAAGGGTGGCTACTACGACACCGACGCCTATGACGGCAACGGCACCGCCCACTGATCAGCAGCTGAGATCAGCTGCTGAGCCGTTCGGCCTCCGGGCAGTCTTCAGCGGTGGGAAGGTCGTCCATGCCGCTGCGACTCACATACGAAAGGCGTGTGCTCACGGCTCCGATCGAGTCCAACCGCACGCTTTCTTCCCAGCTGTGGGTCTCGTCGTCCTCCTCGGCGTCGTAGTGGAGGGTCACCAGGTCGCCTTCGATCTCCGTGATCAGGGCCTCCTCGATCCAGCGCTGTTGATCGCGCAGGAACACCCAGACGGGCCGTTTTTCAGCACAGAACTGATAGAGCTTGCGGTGCAGCATGGGCACAGCGACGCAGCGCCCGATAACTCTAGGCAGTGCATGCCGTCATCCCGCTGTTCACCATGACCCCGCCAGGATGAACGCAGCTCAGCCCTGCCTGTGACCCTTCCAGCCACTGCCACCCCCGACCCAGCCCCCTCCGAGAGCGGCTCCGCCAGTGTTGAGGCCATCCGCCTGCAACTGCGCAGCTGGCCTGAGGTGGAGACCTATCTGGAGCGCTGCCGAGGCGTGATCGTGCCGCTGGGCTCCACCGAGCAGCACGGGCCCACCGGCGCCATCGGCACCGATGCCCTCACGGCTGAAGCCGTCGCCCTGGAAGTGGGCCGTCGCAGCGGCGTGCTGGTGACACCGGCCCAGGCCTTCGGCATGGCGGAACACCACCTGGGCTTCGCCGGCACGGTGAGCCTCCAGCCCAGCACCCTGATCGCCGTGTTGCACGACATCGTGCTCTCCCTGGCGGGCCATGGCTTTGAGCGGATCTTCGTGGTCAATGGCCACGGCGGCAACATCGCCACCGGCAAGGCCGCCTTTGCCCAGGCCTACGCCACGGCGGCCAGTCGGGGTCTGCCAGGGGCGGAACGGCTGCGTTGCCGCATGGCCAACTGGTTCATGGCGGCGCCGGTGTTCCAGAAGGCGCGGGAGCTGTACGGCGACCGGGAGGGCCACCACGCCACCCCCAGTGAGATCGCCCTCACACTCCACCTCGAGCCCAGCCTGCAGAGCAAGCAGCGGCCCCTGCCGGAGGCCGCCCCCGCCGGGCCGATCCACGGCCCGGCCGACTTCCGCCGCCGCCACCCCGATGGCCGCATGGGCTCCGATCCATTCCTGGCTCAGCCGGAGCATGGCCAGCACTTCCTCGACCTGGCGGCCACCGCCCTCAGCGCCGATCTGGAACGCTTCCTGGCATCCGACAGCTAGTTTCAGAACTCAGCACCCCTGCCGGAGCGGATCGCCGCATGAGCCAGATCACCACGGATGACGTGCGCAAGGTGGCCCAGCTGGCCCGGCTCGCCCTGCCGGAGGACAAGATCACCACCTACACGGCCCAGCTGGAGCGCATCCTCGAATACGTGGCCCACCTTGAAAGCGTGGACACTGAAGGGGTCCCTGCCACCACCCGGGCCGTGGAAGTGGTGAATGTCACCCGCGAGGATGCGGTGTTGCCAACGCCTGTGCGGGAAGAGCTGCTGGATCTAGCGCCGCACCGGGAAGGCGATTTCTTCCGGGTGCCCCAGATCCTGGCGGGCTGACACCTATCGGCGCCATGGGCTGATGGGGGCGATGGCCCCGTGAGCTCCTGGGTCAGCGCACCGGCGAGATGGCCGTGCGATGCAGAACCTCGAGGACACGCCGCCGGGCATGGCGCGTGGGCATCAGGGCCGCCAGGGGGCGCAACTTGCTGCGGCGCTTGCGGTGGCTGCGGACTCCCAGCAGGATGTCATAGAGGAAGTTGAGACTGTCGGAGCGAGTTTCAAACAAGCCCAGGCGCTGGGGCGATCCCTTCGCATCGAGAATGTGCTTGGTGGCGTGATATGCGGGCTTGTATTCAAACCAGGGGATGGAGGGCCAGAGGTGATGGATCAGATGATAGTTCTGACCCATGATCAGCCAGTTCATCAGCCTGCTGGGATACACGCGGGCGTTGTGCCAGCGATTGCGCGATTGGAACGGCCGGTGGGGCAGGTAGTCAAAGAAAAGGCCCAAGGTGACACCCACCATCAGCGCCGGCGCAAACCAGCAGTTGAAGATGAAGGGCATGAATCCATATTTGGCGCCCGCCAAAACAATCGAGAAGAAGATGGCCCGAGCGATTCCCCACTCCAGCAATTCATACCGTCGCCACAGGCGGCGGCGAAAGAAGAACAACTCGTGGTAGAAAAACCGCGGCGCAATCAGCCATAGCGGCCCAAATGTGCTGACGATGTGATCCGGATCGTGCTTCGGATCGTTCACATGGGCGTGGTGCTGGAGATGCACCCTGGTGAACACCGGGAAGCTGAAGCCCAGCAGCAGAGCCGCCCCGTGGCCCATCACCGCATTCCAGAAGCGGCTGGGATGGGCTGCGTTATGGCAGGCGTCGTGGATCACGGTGCCCTCCAGGTGCAGGGCCAGAAAACCGGTGATCAACAGCACCCCTAGGGGCCACTGCCCCACGAACCAGCCCCAGATCGTGAGCCCCGCCAGGGCAAAGCCGCCCAGAAAGAGGCCAACCGTGGGATTCCAGGCGGCCGGAGCATCGAGATATTGCCGGGGAACGGAGCTGGACGGAGACCGACCGAGCGGGCCCACAGCCAGGTGGCGCTCAACGGCGGAAGCCTGGGTCATGGACTGGGACGGGCCGCGAAGCAATCAGATGGCCTGCAACTTAAGCAAAGGTTGATGCCCACCGGGGGACTTGAACCCCCACGACCAAGGCCACTGGAACCTAAACCCAGCGCGTCTACCAAATTCCGCCAGGTGGGCAGGTAAGGCAACTGTAAGCAACACCCCCGTGTCAGGCCCACGGCCGGGCCTCCCCGGTCACCGACACCGGGCCCCAGCCACCAGCGCCTGGCACGGAGTCGGCTCAAAATGGGGACCCTTGCCCCGACGCCATGCTCGCGACCTTGGGGGGAGCCCTGGCCCTGATGCTCGGGCTCACCGTGCTGCTGCTGCCGGTGCTGGCCACGGAGCTGAGCCGCCCCCGCGACTCCCTCTGGGGCGGCGTGGTGCTGCTGCTGGGCCTGGTGCTGGTCACCAGTGCCGAGCGGCTCAGGGGAGCGCCGATGCTGGCCGTGCTCTGCGGTGGACTGCTGGTGGGCCGGCTGGGCCTGGAGGTGGGACAGGCCCGCTGGCGCCAGCTGACTGCCGAGGAGCAGCAGCGCCTGTGGTCGTCCGAGCGCTGGCAGCAGAGCCTGGCGGAACTGGGCGCCAGCCTGGCCCGCCTGCTGGAGCTGACCGGAGGCCTGGGGGCGGGCCTGCTGGGCTGGATGCGCCAGAAGACACAGCCTCGCCAGACGACCAAGCGCTGGGTGCGCCTTGAGCCCTCCGAGACCACGGCAGCGGTCGAGGCCGGGGCCGGGGCCGCTGCAGCGGTGAGTGAAGCGCCACGGGCCTCAGAAGCGGCCGATGACACTGGGGAGGCAGAGGTGGTGCCGGAGCAGGAGATCCCGGAGACAGAGGCGGCGCAGACAGGGGAGGAGGCCGAGGCCCAGGAGACGGCGAGGGCAGAGGCGAGCGAGTCGGTGACGTTCGGAACACCAGAGGTGGTTCAAGGCGCTGAAGGTTCGGCTCCAGCCGCCGGCGCCGAGACCTCCACCGGACCGGAAGCAGCCGCGGGATCTGACCCCACCGCCGCTGCGGAGACAGCAGATCCCGCGGCCACCGTGGTGGTGGTCGACTCCCTCGAGGGCGTCGAGGCCTTGCTGCAGGAGCTGGAAGCCCCCCCGGAAGAGCCCCCAACAGCCTCCCCAGAAGCCCCTCAGAACACCCCGCGCCCTCCCGCAGAGCCTCCGCTCGCTCCAGGCGAAACGGGATAATCGCCCTTTGCTTCCCGAGGCGCCGTGACCGCCAGCTCCGCGCCCGCCTCCTACAAGGACACCCTCAACCTGCTGCAGACGGCGTTTGCGATGCGGGCCAACGCCAAGCAGCGCGAGCCGGAGATCCAGGCGTTCTGGGCCGAAACCCAGCTCTACGAGCGCCTCAGCCGCAGCAACCCCGGCGAGACCTTCACTCTCCACGATGGCCCCCCCTACGCCAATGGGGCCCTGCATGTGGGCCACGCCCTCAACAAGATCCTCAAGGACATCATCAACAAGACAGCCCTGCTGCAGGGCCGTCGGGCGCGCTTCGTCCCCGGCTGGGACTGCCATGGCCTGCCGATCGAGCTGAAGGTGCTGCAGGCACTCAGCAGCAGCGAGCGGGCCGCCCTGACGCCGCTGAGCCTGCGCGAGAAGGCCCACGCCTATGCCCTCGAGCAGGTGGAGGGCCAGAAGCGCGGCTTCCAGCGCTGGGGCATCTGGGCCGACTGGCAGCAGCCCTACCTCACCCTGCAAAAGAGCTATGAGGCGGCCCAGATCCGGGTGTTCGGCCAGATGGTGCTGGCCGGCCACATCTACCGGGGCCTGAAGCCGGTGCACTGGAGCCCCAGCTCCCGCACCGCCCTGGCCGAAGCCGAACTGGACTACCCCGATGGCCACACCTCGCCGAGCGCCTATGTGGCCTTCCCGGTGGTGGAGCTGCCGCCCGCCCTGGCGGCGGGCCTGGGCGAGGCGGGGCTGACCGCCGAGGCCGCCACCGCCCCCGGCGGCCTGGCGGTGGCGATCTGGACCACCACCCCCTGGACCCTGCCGGCCAACCTGGCGGTGTCCGTGAATGGCCGGCTCGACTACACGGTGTGTGCGGTGAGCCAACCGCCCGGGGAGGCGAGCGGGCCTGCTGCGGGGGCCAGCCATCTGGTGGTGGCCAGCGCGCTGCGGGAGCAGCTGGAGGCCAGTCTCGGCCTGGGCCTGGCGCCCCTGATGCAGCTCAAGGGGGCCGAGCTGGAGGGTGTGCGCTACCGCCATCCCCTGCTGGAGCGCACCAGCCCAGTAGTGCTCGGCGGCGACTACATCACCACCGAGGCCGGCACCGGCCTGGTGCACACGGCCCCGGGCCACGGCGTGGACGACTTCAACACCGGCCGCAAGTACGGCCTGCCGGTGCTCTGTCCGGTGGACGAGGCCGGAACCCTCACGGCGGAGGCGGGGCCGTTCGCGGGCACCAACGTGCTCAAGGACGCCAACCCGGCCATCCTGGCGGCCCTGGAGCAGAGCGGCCTGCTGCTCAAGCAGGAGCCCTATGCCCACCGCTACCCCTACGACTGGCGCACCAAGAAACCCACCATCTTCCGGGCCACCGAACAGTGGTTCGCCTCGGTGGAGGGCTTCCGCAGCCTGGCCCTCGAGGCCATCGCCGCGGTGGAGTGGCTGCCCGCCAGCGGCCGCAACCGGATCGAGGCGATGGTGCGCGAGCGGGGCGACTGGTGCATCTCGCGCCAGCGCACCTGGGGGGTGCCGATTCCGGTGTTCTTCCACCGCGAGCGGGGCGATGTGCTGCTCAACGCCGACACCCTCGCCCACATCGAGGCCCTGATCGCCGAGCACGGCGCCGACGTGTGGTGGCAGCGCAGTGAGGCCGAGCTGCTGCCGCCCGCCCATGCCGCTGAAGCGGCCGAGTGGCGCAAGGGCAGCGACACCATGGACGTGTGGTTCGATTCCGGCTCCTCCTGGGCCGGGGTGCTGGGCGGCCTGGACGGCGGCCAGGCGAGGGCCCCGGAACTCACCTATCCCGCCGACCTCTACCTGGAAGGCAGCGACCAGCACCGGGGCTGGTTCCAGAGCAGCCTGCTCACCTCCGTGGCGGTGAACGGCACGGCCCCCTACCGGCGGGTACTCACCCACGGCTTCGCCCTCGATGAGAAAGGACGCAAGATGAGCAAATCCCTGGGCAACGTGGTGGATCCCACTGTGCTGGTGGAGGGCGGCAGGAATGAAAAGCAGGAGCCCGCCTACGGCGCCGATGTGCTGCGCCTGTGGGTGAGCTCGGTGGACTACTCCGCCGACGTGCCCCTGGGCCCCGGCATCGTCAAGCAACTGGCCGATGTGTACCGCAAAGTGCGCAACACGGCCCGCTATCTGCTCGGCAACCTGCACGATTTCGACCCGCGCCCCGCCACGGCCGGGGGTAACGCGGTGGCCTACGAGGAGCTGCCCCTACTGGATCGCTGGATGCTGCAGCGCACGGCCTCATTGATCGATGCGGTGACCGCCGATTTCGAGCGCTTCGAGTTCTATCGCTTCTTCCAGGCCCTGCAGAACTTCTGCGTGGTGGATCTCTCGAACGTGTACCTCGACATCGCCAAGGACCGGCTCTACGTGAGCGCGGCGGGGGCGTTTCGGCGCCGCAGTTGCCAGACGGTGCTGAGCCTGGTGGTGGAGCGGCTGGCCGGCCTGATCGCCCCGGTGCTGTGCCACATGGCGGAGGACATCTGGCAGAACCTGCCCTATGCGGTGGCCGAGGCCTCGGTGTTCGAGCGGGGCTGGCCCACGGCACCGGCCAGCTGGCGCCAGCCGGCCCTGGAGGAGCCCATGGACCAGATCCTGGCCCTGCGGGCCCTGGTGAACCGCCAGCTGGAGAGCTGCCGCAAACAGGGCGGCAAGGGGCCTCAATCCGAGGGCGGCGCCGACGCCTTGGGGGCTTCCCTGGAGGCCCGGGTGCAGCTGGAGCTCGGCAGCGAGGCCGAGCCCCTGCGCCAGGCCCTCGCCTGGCTCGAGGCCAGCCCCTGCCCCGAGGTGGACAACCTGGCCGACTGGCTGCTGGTGTCCAGCCTGCAGCTCGGCGGCAGCCCCTTCGACACCGTGCTGGCCGCGGCCCAGGAGCAGGGGATCAGCGTGGGGATTGCCCGGGCCGAAGGCCAGAAGTGCGAGCGCTGCTGGCACTACACCCAGGACATCGGCCAGCACAGCGCCCACCCCAGCCTCTGCGGCCGCTGCGTCACCGCCCTGGGCTGAACGGGGGCCCAGGCTCGGCGCGCCTCAGAGCCAGGCCTGGGGCTCCAGAAAATCACTGGGGGGCAGCGGCCCGGCCAGCAGCAGCTCGGTGCCTGGGGTCAGGGGACCCTGGAGCAGCTCCGCCGACTCCACACTGCCGGCGGCGGGCAGCACGGGCTGGTCGGGATCGAAGGCCGTGGGGTGGGTGGTGCTGCAGGAGAAGCCCCGGAAGATCAGCAGCTCCAGCGGTTCAGCGTCGAGGGCGCCCCGCAGGCGCAGCACCCGATCCGGCCGGGCGCGGCTGAGCTCTTCCAGGCGGGGCAGCAGCTCAGAAGTCACCGGCCACCCTCCCCTGGCGCGGCAGGCGCACCAGCAGCCACTGCAGCAGGCCCACGGCGTAGCCCACCAGGGCCAGATAGCCCACGAAGGCCGCCACTGCAGGCGTCCACTGCCCCCCGAACACGAAGCCGAACACGGCAGCCCCATGGCGATGCAGCTCCTGGGGGGCCTGCAGCCAGGCCAGGCAGCGGGCCTCCCCCAGCCGCGCCGGGGCCATGCAGCCGAGGGCCGTGGCACTGAACAGGGCACTGATCGGCGCCCAGAAGGTGATCGACCAGCGCCAGATGCGCAGGGTCAGCGGCAGCGGGCGCCAGGGGGGAAGGTCGGCGAGCTCCTCGTTCAGATCCACCCACAGCCAGAGGCTCACCGCTACCAGCAAGGGGCCGATCAGGGCCAGCAGCAGCCCGGCGGGGCGGCGGTCGGTGAGCAGCAGCACGGCGATCAGCAGCAGGCTCGACACCTTCCAGTAGATCCCCAGCAGCCGCAGCAACGCCCTCTCCCGCCGCAGGGTGGCCCAGAGCAGCAGCACCAGCGGCAGTCCCACGGTGAACAGCACCGCTAAACGGACATCCAGCCACACCAGGGATCGGTACAGCGAATCCGGCACAAGCATGGTTCGGTAAGGCGCCATTATCCGCATGTGCTGCTGGCGATAGGGTCCGCCCATGGCTGCGTTCTCACTGCCCCGTTGGTTGATCCCGCGTCAGGGGCCCGGCCCCAACGCCCCCTGGTGCCGCACAGCCCTGTCCAGAGAAGCCTCCCTCGACGGCAGTCTTCAGGAGATCAGCCAACAGCTGCGCGGGGTCGGCCCTGCCGACCTGGCCCTGGTGTTCGTGTCCGCGAGCTACGCCAGTGATCTGCCCCGCCTGCTACCCCTGCTGCAGCAACGCATCAGGGCCAGCCACTGGCTCGGCTGCCTGGGCGGCGGCGTGGTGGGCACCCCGGCGGACGGACTCAGCTGCGAGCTGGAGCAGGAGCCCGGCATCAGCGTGATGCTGCTGCGGCTGCCGGGGGCGAGCCTGCAGCCCTTCGCGATCGAGGGCGACAGCCTGCCGGATCTCGACGGGCCGGCCGAGCCCTGGCTGGCCTTGCTGGGGGATCCCGATCCCCGCACGGCCCACTCGATGCTGCTGCTGATCGACCCGGCCTTCCCCGCCATCAACGACCTGATCAGTGGCCTCGACTACGCCTGTCCCGCAGCCGTGAAGGTGGGGGGCATCGCCGGCCAGCACAGTGCTCGCCACGGCTCGCTGCTGCTGGGCGACCGGGTGGTCAGCGGCGTGGTGGGCTGCCTGATCGGTGGCGCCTGGGGGCTCGATCCGGTGGTGGCCCAGGGCTGCAGGCCGATCGGGCCGATCTTCGAGGTGGAGCAGGCCGAGCGCAACGTGGTGCTGGAAGTGAGCCAGAACAGCCGCCGCAACAGCCCGGTGGCCGCCCTGCAGGACATCCTGATCGGCCTTTCAGCCCAGGAACGGGACCTGGTGAAGCACTCTCTCTTCCTCGGCGTGGGCCGCAACAGCTTCAGCCTTGAGAGCGGCGAGAACAAGGAGCCGACGGCCTTCCTGGTGCGCAATCTGATCGGGGTCGATCCCCGCAACGGCGCCGTGGCGGTGGCGGAGCGGATGCGGGTGGGCCAGCAGGTGCAGTTCCAGCTGCGGGATGCCACCGCCTCACGCCAGGAACTGCGCCAGTTGCTGGCGCTGCAGCAAGGCCGCCAGGCCCAGCCGCTGGCCACCCTGCTGTTCGCCTGCCTGGGCCGGGGCCAGGGGCTCTACGGCGAGGCCGATGGCGATGTGACGCTGTGCCGCGAGGCCTTCGGCAGCCTGCCGGTGGCCGGGGCCTTCTGCAACGGCGAGATCGGCCCGATTGCCGGCAGCACCCAGCTGCATGGCTACACGGCCAGCTGGGGTTTCGTGGTGCCCCGTGCTGACGTCCAAGTGCCTCCTGCCGCCGGGCAGGAACGCGGCTGATGGTGCGCCAGCACGTCAACCCCCTCAGCAGCTACCACCAGGCTACCCCGTTCCGCTGCCGCCGCCCGAGGAGCTGTTCGAGCAGCCGAAGCGGCCGATCCATCTCGACATCGGCTGTGCCCGGGGCCGCTTTCTGCTGGCCATGGCCGAGGCCGAACCCCAGCGCAACTACCTGGGCCTGGAGATCCGCCTGCCCCTGGTGGAGGCCGCCGAAGCCGAGCGCGAGGCCCGCCAGCTGGGCCATGCCCGGATCCTCTACGCCAATGCCAACGTGAGCCTGGGAGCATGGCTGGCCCAGCTGGAGCCGGGGCAGCTGGAGCGCGTCTCGATCCAGTTTCCCGATCCCTGGTTCAAGCACCGGCACCACAAGCGGCGGGTGCTGCAACCCGCCCTGCTGCACGCCCTGGCCGGCGGCCTGCTGCCGGGCCGCGAGCTGTTCATTCAGAGCGATGTACAGGACGTGGTGTTGCCGATGGTGACGCTGATCGAGGCGAGCGGCTGCTTCGCGCGCCCCGCTGCCGATCCGAGGCCCTGGCGCCCCACCAACCCGCTGCCGGTGCCCACCGAACGGGAGAGTTTCGTGCTGGCCCGGGGCCTGCCGGTCTACCGGGTGCTCTACAAGCGCAATGGCCAACCCGTGCCGCCGCTGGCGGAGTTGGAGCCGGGTCCGATGGCCGCCAACGCCCCCCGCCCATAATCCCGCCAGACACTTCGATCGCCGCCGTGGCTGATTCCATCCGGCCCGCCCCGCCCCCGCTGCTGCTGCGCTGGCAGGGGCTTCTGGGGCAGGGCGGCGGACCGTTGGCCCAGCGGCTGCTGCCGATCGCCGGCCTCACGCTCTGTGCGCTGCTGGCCGGGCTCCCCTTCCTCACAAGGGCGGGGATGTCGCTGCTGATCCTGGCCTGTGGCCTGCTGTGGCTGCTGCTGGCCCTGCGCCGGCCGCCGGGGGGCATCGGCGCCCTGCAGGGCTGGATCCTGGCCATCCTGGCGGTGGCCCTGCTGGCCACCGGATTCTCACCAGTGCCGGTGGAGGCCACCAAGGGACTGCTCAAGCTGGTGAGCTATCTGGGTGTCTACGCCCTGATGCAGGAGCTGCTGGTGCAGGCGCCCGCCTGGTGGGACCGCCTGGTGGCGGCCCTGCTGGGCGGCCAGCTGCTGGCCTCGGTGATCGGGCTGCGCCAGCTCTATGCCGACACCGGTGCCCTGGCCCGCTGGGCCGATCCCAACTCGGTGAGTGACGGCACGGTGCGCATCTACAGCACCCTGGGCAACCCCAACCTGCTGGGGGGCTACCTGCTGCCGATCCTGCCCCTGGCGGTGGCGGCCCTGTTGCGGTGGCAGGGCTGGCCCTCCAGGCTGTTTGCCCTCAGTGCCCTGGGCCTGGGCACGGCAGCCCTGGTGCTCACCTACAGCCGCGGCGCCTGGATGGCCCTGGTGGCGCAGGCGGCGGTGATGTTGCTGCTGCTCGCCCTGGGGCTCACCCGCAGCTGGCCGTTGCTGTGGCGGCGGCTGGTGCCGCTGCTGCTGCTGCTGCTGGCCACGGCCCTGCTGGTGGTGTTGGTGACCCAGGTGGAGCCCCTGCGGGTGCGGGTGATGAGCCTGGTGGCGGGTCGCGAGGACAGCTCCAACAACTTCCGCATCAATGTGTGGCTGGCCGCCCTGGACATGATCCAGGCCCGTCCCTGGCTGGGGATCGGGCCTGGCAACGAGGCCTTCAACCGCATCTACCCGCTGTTCCAGCAGCCCAAGTTCAACGCCCTGAGCGCCTACTCGATCCCCCTGGAACTGGCCGTGGAGGCGGGCATTCCGGGCCTGATGGTGGGGGTGGGCCTGGTGCTCACGAGCCTGCGGGAGGGGCTGCGGAGCTGGGGCGCGGCCGGCAGCGACGCCCTGCCCGCCCTGGCTGCCCTGGCCGTGATCGCGGGCCTGGGGGTGCAGGGGCTCACCGACACGATCTTCTTCCGGCCGGAGGTTCAGCTGAGCGCCTGGTTCAGCGTGGCCACCCTGGCTGCCGCCAGCCAGCGGCGGCGCCAGCAGGGCTGAGCCGATGACGCCTGCAGCCCTGATCGCCGGTTTCGACGCCGGCCAGACCCACACCACCTGCCGGCTGGCCGAGCGCCACCCTGACGGCAGTTGGTCCTGCCTCGCCCAGGGCGAGGGCCCGGGCGTTCGCCATCTCGCGGCCCCGGGCGGCCCCGAGGCCTTCTGCCAGGCCCTGCGCACCAGCCTGGCCCTGGCCCTGGCGGCCTCCGGCCTCAGTGACGGGGCCCCCGTGCCGGCCGGAGCGCGCCAGCAGCACCTGCCGGGCCACCATCCCCTGCTGGAGGCAGTGGGCATCGGCGCCAGCGGCATCGAAGTGGGCAGCGGCATCCAGGCCGAGGGCACCCGGCTGGCCGCCGAGGCGCTGCAACTGCCCCACGGGCGCCTGCTGGTGACCGGGGATGAGCGGGCCGCCCTGCGCGGCGCCATGGGGGTCGCCCAGGAGGGGCTGGTGCTGATCAGCGGCACCGGCACGATTGCCGTGGGCCGCAACCGCGAGGGCCGGGAGCACCGCTGCGCCGGCTGGGGCTGGCTGCTCGACGGAATGGGCTCGGCCATGGACATCGGCCGCGATGGGCTGGGTGTGTCCCTGGAGATGGCCGATGGACGCCGGCCTGGCAGCGACCTGAGGCGGCGGCTATGGGATGAGCTGGGCCTCGATCCGGACCAGCCCGACAGCCCCCAGGCCATCAAAGCCCTGGTGGTGACGCCTGAATTCGGCCCGGCTGGATTCGCGCGGCTGGCCCCGGTGGTGGTGGCCTGCGCCGAAGCCGGCGATGGCGCGGCCCTGGCGATCGTGCGCCGCCATGCCGAGGCCCTGGCGACGATGGCGGCCACCATCGCCCGGGAGTTGAACCTGGAGCAGCCGCGGATCTGGCCCATGGGCGGGGCCCTGGAGCACCTCAGAGGCCTGCGCCGGCAACTGGAGCTGGCCCTGGAGAGCCAACTGCCCCTGGCCAGCCTCGCCGCTCCCGCCGGCGACGCCTGTGCCGGGGCCCTGGCCCTCGCCGCTGAGCAGCTCTAAGCGCGACGGTGCCCATTCACCGGCCTGCCGCGCCCTAGGCCGTGAGGTGGCGCGGCAGCAGGGCCCCATCGAGCAGGGCGCCCTCCAGTTGGGCCCCTGCCAGATCGGTCTCCCGCAGGTCACAGCCGCGCAGGTCCGCCTGGCGCAGGTCGGCGCCGGCCAGGCTGGCGCCATAGAGGCTGCTGCCCTGCAGGCTGGCGGCATGCAGGTTGGCGCCCTGCAGGAGCGCAAAGCAGAGGTCGGCGCCCCGGAAATCGGCCTGGCCCAGGTCGGTGAGCTGGTCTAGGCCGGAGCGGAAGTCGGCCTCCACCAGCCGGGCCTGGGCCCAGCAGCTGCCTGCGGCCACCACCCCGCGCAGGCAACAGCGGTGCAACTGGGCCGCCGAGAAGTCGGCGGCCTGGAGGCGGGAGCCGGAGAGGTCGGCCTCCTGCCAGAAGGAATGGGCGGCCTTGAGGCCGGAGAGGTCGGCGCCCCAGATCAGGGCCCGCTGGAAGCGGCAGCCCTCCACGCTCGCCTGGCTGAGGTTGGCGCGCCCGAAGCGGGCCTCCTTGAAACAGCCGCCGCGCAGGTCGCAACTGGAGAGGTTGAGGTCGTGGGCATCCAGCTCAGCCAGCTGCAGGCCGCCGAACTCACGCACGCCGGCGGCCAGGGCCGCGCGCAGCTCGCCCAGCGTGCTCGGCAGCGGGCGGGCGCCGGGACAAGGGGCCATCACAGGATGGCGGCCAGGGCGTCGAGCTGCTGCCGCCGGGACTCCAGCAGCAGGCGCTGGGCCTCGGCCATCAGCTGGAACACGGCCGGATCGATCACGGAGTAATACACAAGGGCGCCCTCGGGACGGCGTTGCACCACGCCGGCGATGGTGAGCAGCTTCAGGTGCTTCGACACCAGGGCCTGGCTGAGGCCAGTGGCCTCCACCACGGCCGTGACGTTGAGCGGACCGGACCGCAAGGCCTCAAGCACCGCCAGGCGGTTGGGCTCAGAGAACACTTTGAAGTAGTCGGCCAGGTGCTCCATGGGCAGGCGCCGGGGATCGGGAACCGGAGTTACAAGCCTAACGCAATTAAGCGTCTTGCAGATGACGTGACATCACGATGTCGTTATAGGCTGTGGCCAGTGCCTGGGCGCTGTCTGCCCGCGCCCCCTCTCTCCCTGCTCCCGTCTCGGCCATGACCAAAGCCCCAGCAACCGCTGCAGCCGGCCCCGCCCCCCACCTGCGGGACGACCTGCTGACGCCGCGCTTCTACACCACCGAGATCGGCAAGGCCGCCCGCACCGATCTGGAGCAGCAGCGGGCGTCGTTCGAGGCGATGCTCCAGGAGATGGAAACGGATTACAACCGCGACCACTTCGATCGTCGGGCTCCCCTGGGCCGGCTCTCGGGCCTCAACGATGCCGAACAAACAGCTTATGAGAGCTATCTGGTGCGCTCCTGCGTGTCGGAGTTCTCCGGCTTCCTGCTGTTCAAGGAGCTCTCCCGCCAGCTGCAACGGGCCCAGCGCCCGGAGCTCAGCCGCCTGTTCAGCCTGATGGCCCGCGATGAGGCCCGCCACGCCGGCTTTCTCAACCGGGCCCTGGTGGCGGAGGGGATCGAGATCGACCTGCCGGCCATGGGCGGCAGGCGGCCGGTCACCTGGTTCCCCCTCAACTGGGTGCTCTATTCGGTGTACCTCTCCGAGAAGATTGGCTATTGGCGTTACATCCTGATCGATCGGCACCTCAAGCTCCATCCGCAGCATTCGTTCGCGCCGCTGTTTGATTTCTTCGAGCCCTGGTGTCAGGACGAGAACCGCCACGGTGACATCTTCAACATGCTGATCCGCTGCTGGCCAGGGCTGAACAGCGGCTGGCACGGCCGCCTGCTGAGTCGCTTTTTCCTCTGGAGCGTATTTCTCACCCACAGCCTCACCGTGTGTGAACGCGGCGACTTCTACCGGCTGCTGGGCCTCGATCCCAACCACTTCGACGCCGAGGTGCTGCGGCAGACCAACCGCACAGCCCGCCGAGCCTTTCCGGTGGTGTTCGACCTGGAGGGGGGCGCGTTCCTGGCCCTGCGCGATCGCCTGGTGGCCACCTTTCGGGAGCTGCGCCAGGCCAAGGGCAGGCCGCTGCGTCGTCTGGTGCTGCAGGGGCGCTTCGCGGTGCTGCTGCTGCGCCAGTTCTGCCAGCCGATGGTGGCCGCAGGGTCGGCCCCCGCATGAGGACCCCAGCCCATCAGGCGGCGCATGACACAAGACAACAGGCGCCGCCGCCATCCTGGCGATAGGGCGTTAAAACGCTACTGTTATGCCATTGATTACCGAATTCGCCATGGTCACCGCCCATCCCGCCTCCATTTCCGACCACGCCAGCCCTGAGGACGCCCGGGGGCGCCGACAGCTCGGTCCCCGGGTCCGCAGGCTGCACGCCCGCATCGGCAAGGCCCACCACCAAGCCGAGGGGATGCACTTCTCGCGTGCCCTGCTGGCCGGTGAAGCCGATCCCCTGCACCTGGCCGCCCTGCTGCGGGCCCTGGGCCCCGCCTACGCCCTGCTGGAGCAGGACGCGCCAGCCCTCGCCGCGGCCCTGGGGGCCACCGAGCTGCCCTGGCCGGCCCTGGCCCGCTCCACCGCCCTGGCCCACGACCTGGCCCTGCTGAACCGCCTGCCGGCCACGCCCCCCTCGGCGGCGGCCGCCATCTGGCTGGAGCAGTTGCGGGTGCTGGCAGCGCAGGCTCCCCACCGGCTGATGGCCCACGTCTATGTGCGCTACGGCGGCGACCTCTCCGGCGGCCAGCAGCTGGCCCAGCAGGCCAGGGCGATCCTGAAGCGCCATGGGCTCAGCGATGTGAGCTTCTGGGCCTTTGAGCGCGACATCCCCTCCCTCAAGCAGGCCCTGCACGACGGCATCGAAGCCCTCACGCTGAACCCGCAGCAGGAGGAGGAGCTGCTGGAGGAGGCGGAACTGGCCTTCCACGCCACCCAGCGGCTGCTGGCGGAACTGGGCGACCTGGCGCCCACCCCCCTGCCCGCCTGAGCCCCATCCAACCCCCACCCCTTGCCCCGATGCCACCCGTCGCCTCCCCGCTCAGCCCGGTTGAGCTGCTGCTCAAGTACGACCAGCCCGTGCCGCGCTACACCAGCTACCCCACGGCAGCGGCCTTCAGCGCCGCTGTCGGGGAGGGCGAGCTGAAGGCCCAGCTGGCCCAGCCCAGCGCGGCACCGCTGTCGCTGTATGTGCACGTGCCCTTCTGCCGCCATGCCTGCTGGTACTGCGGCTGCAACCGGGTCACCACCCAACTGGGCTCCAAGGTGGTGGAGCCTTACCTGAATTCCCTGGCCCGGGAGCTGGAACTGATCAGCGCCGTGCTGCCCCAGCGGCGACGGCTGGCCCAGCTGCACTGGGGGGGCGGCACGCCCAACTACCTCAATCCCCAGGAAACGGCCCGGCTCTGGGCCCTGATCGAGCGGCACTTCGATCTGGAGCCGGAGCTGGAGGCCTCCATCGAGGTGAATCCCGAGTTCCTCAGCCGTGACGCCGTGCTGCAGCTGCGGCAGCTGGGTTTCAACCGCCTCAGCTTCGGCATCCAGGATGCCGACCCCCGCGTGCAGCAGGCGGTGAACCGGGTGGTGCCGGTGGAACAGCTGCGCCGGGTGATGGGCTGGCTGCGGGAGGCCGCCTTCGCCAGCGTGAATGTGGATCTGATCTGCGGCCTGCCGCTGCAGACGCCAGAGCGCTTCCGCCACACCCTGGATCTCGTGCAGGAGCTGCATCCGGATCGCATCTCGCTGTTCTCCTTCGCCTACCTGCCCCAGCAGCTGCCGCTGCAGCGCAAGATTGCCGCGGCCGATCTGCCCACGGCCCGCGATCGGATCACCATGCTGGAAGACGCCCAGCAGCGGCTCGGCGGCGACGGCTACGAGGCGATCGGCATGGACCACTACGCCCTGGCCGGCGACAGCCTGGCCAGGGCCGCACGGCAGGGCCGCCTGCATCGCAATTTCCAGGGCTACACCACCGGCGGCGAACTGGAGCTGCTGGGGGTGGGGCCCACGGCCATCAGCCAGTTCCCCCACCTGTTCTCCCAGAACCTGAGGGATCTCAAGCAGTGGGCCGCGGCCCTGGAGCAGGGTCGGCTGCCGGTGGAACGGGGTCTGGAGGTGCGGGAGCCGGAGGTGCTGGAGCGGCGTGACCTGATCCGCCAGGTGATGTGCTGCTTCGCGGTGGAGGTGGATCTGCAGCGCTTCGGCACCGAATGGCAGCGGCTGCAGGCCCTGGAGCGGGATGGTCTGGTGGAGTTGCAGCAGAGCGGCGGCCGCGGCCGGGTGCTGGTGACGAGCCAGGGCCGCTGGTTGATCCGCACCATCGCTGCCGTGTTCGATCCGCAGCAATGCCGCCGGGCCAGCGGCTCACGGCTGCTCTGAGCGGGCCACCCAGGAGCCGTGCCGGAAGCCGCAGGCCGCCTGGCCGGCGGGCGGCAGCGGGGGCTAAACCGGGTTGAGGTGCTGGGCGGCTAGGCCCGCCAGCCGCTCGGCCCAATGGGCCACCGCGGCCGGCTCGGAGGCCTCCACCATCACCCTGAGCAGGGGCTCGGTGCCGCTGGCGCGCACCAGCACCCGGCCCTGACCCTGCATGGCACTCTCGGCCTGCTCCACGGCCTGGCGCAGCGGTTCACACAGCTGCCACTGCTGGCGGCTGCGGCGATCCGGCACGGTCACATTCACCAACAGCTGCGGATAGGGCTGGAAACTGACGTCGAGCCAGTCGGCCAGGCTGCGGCCCTCGCCGTGCAGCAGGGTGGCCACCTGCAGGGCGGTGAGCAGGCCATCGCCGCTCATGCCGTGGCGGGCCGAGAGGATGTGGCCGGACTGCTCACCGCCGAGCCCTGCCCCGAGCTCCTCCATCGCCCGGTGGACGTGCTGATCCCCCACGGGGGTGCGCTCCAGCACGCCGCCCTTGGCCTGCCAGGCCCTCTCGAAGCCCAGGTTGGACATCACCGTGGCCACGATCCGCTGCTGGGGCAGCAGGCCATGGCCCAACAGGGACGAGCCCCACAGGTAGAGGATCTGGTCGCCGTCGACGATGCGGCCGCGGCCGTCGACGGCAAGCATGCGGTCGGCGTCGCCATCGAAGCCGAAGCCCATCGCGGCACCCTCGGCCAGCACCGCCTGGCGCAGGGGCTCGAGCTGGGTGCTGCCGCAGCCCACATTGATCCGGGAGCCATCGGGCTCGCCGTGCAGCACGGTGACGTCTGCGCCCAGGGCCCGAAACACCTCCTCGCCACAGGCGGTGGCCGAGCCATGGCAGAGGTCGAGCACGATGCGGCAGCCATCCAGCCGGCGGCCCTCGACGCTGTCCAGCAGGCTCTGGCGGTAGTCGGCCATCAGGTCGGCCCGCAGCAGGACGGTGCCGGTGCCGCTGAAGCCGGCCGGGGCCTCGCCGGCCAGCCCAGCCTCGATGGCGCTCTGCTGGGCAGCGCTGATCTTGGCGCCCGAGGCCCCAAACAACTTGATGCCGTTGTCGTGGGGAGGGTTGTGGCTGGCGGACACCATCACGCCCCCGGCGGCGCCGCACCGGCGGATCACCCCGGGCACCGCCGGCGTGGGGCAGAGGCCGAGCTGCCAGACGCTGCGACCGGCGGCGGTGAGCCCGGCGGTGAGGGCCGCCGTGAGCATCGGCCCGCTCTGGCGGCTGTCCATGCCGATCACCACCGGCCCTTCAGGGGGAAGAACCTGGCCCGCCCAGTAGCCCAGCTGCAGGGCCAGGGCCGGTGTCACCAGGGTGCCGACATGGCCTCGGATGCCGTCCGTGCCGAATCCGGCCACCGCGTCGCCAAGGGGTTGGCCCAGCGGATGGGGAGCCGTGTCGGCCATGGCAACACTTCAGTTTGTCGCAGGTTACGTGCAGCCCTTGGGGCGCTTCCCAGCCCCCGAACCGCCTCAGCGCCAGCGCCTAGGCCACCAGATCCAGCACTGCAGCTCCAGCACGCCCCAGAGCAGCAGCCCCCCCACCACCCAGCCAGGCAGCAGGCTGAGGGGCCAGAGGGGCCGCAGCAGCAGCACAGCGCCTGCCAGGGCCCACACCCGCAGCGTTCTGAGCCGCTGGCCCGCCCCCGGCAGGGTCGTGAGCTGGGGGGGCAGGGTAGGCAACCGCACCGGAGCGCACGTATCACTGCTCTCCAGAATGCCCTGCATTCGCCGCCGCGCTCTTGCGATCCCTCGCTCTGCTGCTCACGCTGACCTGTCTGGGCAGCGGCGCAGCCCTGGTGCTCGGCCGTCAGCTGTTGCAGCAGCGGCCCTGGCCCGATCCCCTCACCCCGGCGGCGGCCCTGGAGGCCCAGCGGCGGTTCGAGCCTGACCCTGCCAGGCGCCGCCAGGCGGCCCTGCTGCAGGTGGCCGCTGAGGAGGCGCGCCACGAGGCCGACCGCGGCGGCCAGGCAGGGCACGCCGGCGCCAACCCGCCCGGAGACGGACAGGCCGGCGACCCGCAACAGATCGCCAGGCTGCTACGCAACCAGGGCTGGGGCCGCGATCCCCTCGCGGCCGTGGTGCTCAAGCGGGCCGCCCAGAGCGCCAACCGCACGGGCGACCAGGCCGGCAGTGGCCGGCTGTGGCAGCAGCTGCTGACGCGCTTTCCCAGCCATCCAGCCAGCGCCGATGCCCTCTACATCCTGGGTCGGGACCAGCCGGCCCTGCGCCAGCGCCTGCTCAGCCGCTTCCCGGCCCACCCGGCCGCCCTGGCCGCCGCCCTGGAGTCCGGGCCCGCGGGAGCCGTGCACCTGGCCCGTTGGGGAGCCCGCTGGCCCGGCGCTGACCCGGTGCTCGCCTCCGCCTGCGACCCGGAGCGGAAAGGCAAGCCCAGCCAGGCCAGCCTCAGCGGCCAGGACAGGGATCTGCTGGCACGGAGCCTGGTGAGCCTGGGCAACCTGGAGGCGGCCGAGCGCTGTCTCGACGGCAAGGCAGGCAGCCCGGCCACCCAGCTTGAGAAGGGGCGGCTGCTGATTCGCAACCCTGACAGCCGGGACCAGGGCGAAGCCCTGTTGCTGGCGCTGGCCCAGCAGCACCCCACCAGCCCCGCCGCCAGCCAGGCCGCGACATTGCTGGCCGAGAGCACCAGCAGCTCCAGCCTGGAGCGTTTGGGGGAGCTGCCCGCTCCCCTTCAGGAGAGCGCTGCCGTGCAGGCCCGCCGCGCCCTGCTGGTGGGCCAGACCTCTTCGGCCGTGGCGGTGCTGCAGCGCTGGCCTCGGGATCCTGCCAGCTGGGAGCTGCAGTGGCAGCTGGCCCGGGAGCGCCTGCTGCGGGAGGACTGGCGAGGGGCAGCGGTGCTGCTGGGCACCAGTGCCCTCGATCCGGCGGTCCTGCCGGCCCCCGTGGACGCCCGGCGTCGGTTCTGGCTGGCCCTGAGCCAGTGGCAGCAGGGGCAGCGTCCCGAAGCCAGGGCGGGCTGGGCGGCCTTGCTGGCCCGCCATCCCGGCGGCTACTACGGCTGGCGAGCCTCCCTGCGCCTCGGCCGCGGCGACATCGACCTCGACCCCGCCACGGCGCCACCGCTGCTCGCAGCCCCATGGCGGCCCCTGGGCAGCGGCCTGGCGGATCTCGACCAGCTCTGGCGCCTGGGCCAGCAGCTGGAGGCCTGGGAGCAATGGCGCGACGACCGCGCCGATCGGAACCTGGAGGGACCGGAGCGCCTGCTGCTCGAGGGGCGCCTGCGCCGTGGCGTCGGTGACCACTGGACCGGGCTGAGCCAGCTGGAGCAGGCGAAGCTGCAGTTGCGCGCCGACCAGTGCCCCAGCGTGAAACAGGTGGCTCAGAGCCTGGCCGAACCCGCCTTCAGCGCCGAACTCAACCGGGCGGGGCGCCAGGCCGGGGTGGCGCCGACCCTGCTGGCGGCGGTGGCCCGGCAGGAGTCGCGCTTCAGCACGGCGGTGCGTTCAGCGGCCGGGGCCGTGGGCCTGCTGCAGCTGCTGCCCGAGACCGCCGCCGAGCTGGCCTCTGGCCCCCTTGCCCCTGGGGCCCTGGAAGACCCCCAGCGCAACGCTGATCTCGGGGCGCGCTACCTGAGCCAGCTGATGACCCAGTGGGAGAACAATCCGCTGCTGGTGGCCGCCAGCTACAACGCCGGCCCCACGGCCGTGGCCGACTGGCTGGGCCCCCGGCTGGACACGATCCCGGAGCTGTGGGTGGAGGCGATTCCCTTCCCGGAAACCCGGATCTACGTGAAGAAGGTGCTGGGCAATCTCTGGGACGTGCAGGGCCACGGGGTGCCGGTGTGCCCCTGAACGTGCCCTAAGCCGCCAGCCAGCGGCCCAGCGTCGCGCCGAGCAGCACCACCGCCCCCAGGGCCAGGGCCAGGTTCTGGGGTGGCGGCACGACGCGCACCCGAGCCAGATCGAGCCGGGCCAGCAGCACGGCTGAGGCGAGGATCAACATGTTGGCCAGGGCATTGAGGTGCAGCAGGTAGAGGCCACCTGTGATCACCAGCAGCAAGGTGACCACCAGGGTCATCACCCGGCTGGCGGCCATCAGGCTGGAGAGCTGGCGCATCAGCAGCTCCGGCATCGTGCACACCACCACCACCACCAGGGCGTGGAGGCAGTCGATCGACCAGAACAGGCTGGAGAGGGCATCGGCATCGAGGGCGCCGATCGGCGGCAGGGTTCCGCCGGCCAGGGGCCGGCTCCAGTGCAGCCCCTCATAGACCGAGATCGCCCCCAGCACCAGCAGCATCGGCGCCCGAAAGGGCAGCGCCACCAGGCGCAGGGCCGACAGCAGCGCCGCAGCCAGCGAGGCGATCACAGCGGGTCCAGCACCAGGGAGATCGCGTCCAGCGGACAGCTGGGGATGCACTGCTCACAGACCAGGCAGCGGGGGGCATCGAAGTGCAGGCTCCAGGCTGGAGCGCTGAACCCGAGGGCGCCGCTGGGGCAGACACTGGAGCAGATGCCGCAGTCCACGCAGCGGTCGCGATCCACGGCGATCTGCCCGGGTGCCCGGTTGAGGCCGAGCCCCTGGCTCTCCAGCCACACTTCGGCCGCCTCGAGTTCGTCGATGTCGCCGGAGAGCTCCACCACCATGGTGCCGCTCTGGTTGGGAGCGATCTGGGCGCGGAGGATCTTGGCCGCCACATCGAAGTCCACCGCCAGCCGGTAGGTGATCGGCTGGTGCACAGCCTCGCGGGGGAAGTGGAGGGTGAGTCGCCGCTTCACGGAACCGGTGGCGGGTCAGGGCTGGCAGAGTGCACCGCAGGCAGCGCACATCTCCCCAACCCTATCCACGATGAGCAGCTCTTCACCGGCCCAGGGCCTCGGCCAGCGCGAGCGCCTGGTGCTCGTGCTGATCGGCGTGGTGCTGGCAGCGGCGGTGTTCTGGCTGCGGGGCGGCCTGAAGCCCCAGGCGCCGCTGGACGCCCTGGCCCGCCGCTCCCCCGAGCTGTCCGTGGCCCTGGCCAACGGACGCCCCACCCTGGTCGAGTTCTACGCCGACTGGTGCGAGGCCTGCCGCGCCATGGCCCCGGCGATGGACGGCCTTGAGCGGCACTACCGCGGTGAGCTCGATCTGGTGCTCCTGAACGTGGACAACCCCCGCTGGCAGCCGGAGCTGGAGCGTTATGCGGTGAATGGCATCCCCCAGCTGGAGCTCTTCGATGGGGGCGGCGATCCGGTGGGCCGCTCGATCGGGGCCCGCAGCGCCGAGGAACTCGAGGCCCTGGCCCTGGCCCTCACCCAGGGGCGAGCGCTGCCGGCCCTGGCCGGAGTGGGGGCGGTCAGCCCCCTGGCCACAGGCGAAGGCCAGCCGGCCGGCACCGATGCGACGCCTGGCACGATGGCAGGCCCGCGCAGCCACGGCTGAGGTCTGCCATGCCAGCCCCCTCCACCCCACCGTCCGGGCCCGCACCCACAGCGGCCCCGTCACCCGAGGCGGAGGTGATGGACCCGCGCTTTCGCGTCGAGCTGCTGGCGGCCACCCCCAGCCCCCAGCTGTGCGTGTATGCCGCCATGCACCAGGACTACAGCGAGGGCTTCGTGGCGGCCGAGCGCGCCGCCTGGCCCGATGAGCAGCAGGCGGGCGAGATCTGCGTGAAGCGCTTGCTTGCCGGCGAGCGGGGTCACTACGGCCCGCTGGAGCACGCCCAGATCGTGCTCAACGTGGGCTGGTTTCCCCACTCGGTGATGCAGCAGGCCCGCACCCACCGCGTGGGAGTGAGTTTTGATGTGCAGTCGATGCGTTACACCGGCGATCGCATCACCAAGGCTGCCAGCGGCGAGCTTGATCTTGAGGAGGTGTTCTACCTGCGCCCGCTCGGCAGCTACAGCGACCGTCAGGGCAAAAAATATGCCTACACCACCGAACAGCGGGCCATCGACCTGGACCTCTGCCGCCGGGCAGCCGAACGCTACGCCGATCTGCTGGCGGCCGGCTTTGCCGAAGAGCATGCCCGCGGCATCCTTCCCTTCGACTACCGCCAGCATTTCGTGGTGAGTTTCACCCTGCGGGCCCTGCTGCACTTTCTCGATCTGCGGGCCAAACGCGATGCCCAGCAGGAGATCCGCGCCCTCTGTGATCTGATCTGGCCCCACCTGCAGCTGTGGGCCCCTCAGGTCGCCGACTGGTATGAGCGCAGCCGCCTGCACAAGGCGCGTCTGGCACCCTGAGGATCACACCCTGGCGAGAGTCACCCGTTCCGGCTGGTGTTGATACTTGCCGGCCCGGTCGCCATAGGTGGTGTCACAGGGATCGCCCTCAAAGAAGAGCAGCTGACAGATTCCCTCATCCGCATAAATGCGGCAATCCGCCCCTGAGGAGTTGCTGAACTCCAGGGTGAGGTGGCCCTCCCAGCTGGCCTCGGCCGGTGTGGTGTTGACGATGATGCCCAGGCGGGCGTAAGTGCTCTTGCCCAGGCAGATCACGGTGATGTTGGGCGGCACCGTGAGCCGCTCCAGAGCCACCCCGAGGCCATAGGAATGGGCCGGGAGTATGTAGTAACGACCATCCTCATCCTCGTGCAGGGATGCGGGCTCCAGGTTGGCAGGGTTGAAGCGCTTCGGATTCATCACCGTTCCCGGCACATGCCGGAAGATGAGGAACTCCCGGGGCGAGAGGCGCAGGTCGTAGCCGTAGGAGGAGCAGCCGAAGCTGAGCACCGGACCGCTGGCCTGCACGGGGTCGAGGTGGCGCACCAGCGTGGCCTGGAAGGGCTCCAGCATGCCGCTGGCCGCCTGCTGCTTGATCCACCGGTCGTTCTTGAGCATCGGAGGCCGGCCTAGTGGCCGCGGCGGAGCTGGGTGACCTGGTCGGCCAGGGCCATCAGCTCAGGTGCCATGGAGGGTCCGGTCAGAATGACATCCAGGTGGGGCGGACGCTGTTCCAGCGTGGTGAGCACCTCCTGGAGCGGCAGGTAGCCCAGCTCCACGGCGAGGCCGAGCTCATCGAGCACCATCAGATCGACGTTGCCTTGGAGCAGCTGCTGGCGGCTGAAGCTCCACACCTCCTGCACCGCCTCCAGGATCTCGCCACCATGGGTGGCGGCCGGTTCGGCCAGGCAGGTGGCCACCGCCGGCCGTAGCCACTGGAGGCGCCCGCACAGCCACGGGCTCGCGGCCAGGCCCTGCTCCACCCCACCCTTGAGCAACTGGCTCACCAGCACCCTGCTGCCGAGGCCGGCGCTGCGCAGGGCGAGGCTGAGCACCGCAGCCACGCTGCCCCGGAACGGCGCGGTGTGCACCTGCAGCATGCCCTCCGGCTGGACCAGCAGGCGCAGCGGACGCACCGTCGCCGGCAGGGACGCCGCAGGGAGCGCCATGGGGGCTACCGGCCGATGGGCCGGCAGCACAGCGGCCTCAGCAGGCGCCGGGCCCACCACCTCAAGCCGGACTCCGGAACCGGGGCTGCTCGAGAGACTGGCGGTCATGGACCCTGCAGCGACGCAGGACTGAATGTAGCGGTCGCATGGCGTAGCGCTGGGCACAACCACCACCTGTAGTGGGTGCAGGCGCACGTCAGTGGCCGTCTCCAGGGCCAGGGCCTCCTGGTTGGAACCGCACCCGCGCCGGTGCGCCCGTGTTCACCGGCCCCAAAGCGTGCCCGTTGCTACATGGGGGGCCCCAGCGCATCTATAGGGTCCGCCGATCTGTCTGACCCAGCCATGGTTGGCGCCACACGCGGGTTCAGCCGTACCGCCAACACCCCCAGCAGCGGTGCACCAGGGGTGGTAGGCGGCATGGGCGCCGCCGGCCAGGGCAACCAGACCCTGCTGGAGGTGATCCGCGCCCTGGGGGGCAGCAGCGTTGAGGCGATCGAGCGCAGCAAGACGATCTTTTTCCCCGGGGATCCGGCCGAGCGGGTTTACCTGCTGCGGCGTGGAGCCGTCCGGCTCTCGCGGGTCTACGAATCTGGCGAGGAGATCACCGTGGCGCTACTGCGGGAGAACAGCCTCTTCGGTGTGCTCTCCCTGCTCACGGGCCAACGCTCCGATCGCTTCTACCACGCCATCGCCTTCACCCGCGTGGAGCTCCTGAGCGCACCGGCCACCTCGGTGCGCAAGGCGATCGAACAGGACGCCAGCGTGGGCCTGCTGCTGCTGCAGGGGCTCTCCTCGCGGATCCTGCAGACCGAAACCATGATCGAGACGCTGACGCACCGGGACATGAGTTCGCGGCTCGTGAGCTTTCTGCTGGTGCTCTGCCGCGACTTCGGCGTGCCGGGCTCAGAGGGCATCACCATCGACCTGCGCCTCTCCCACCAGGCGATCGCCGAGGCCATCGGCTCCACCCGGGTGACGATCACACGCCTGCTGGGAGACCTGCGCAACGAGGGCCTGGTGCAGATCGACCGGAAGAAGATCACCGTCTTCGATCCGATCGCCCTGGCCAAGCGCTTCAGCTGACCTCAGCCGGAGCACAACGGCCAAGGCGGGATACTGGCCCCATACGAGGACATCTGTGTCGGGCTGGATTCTGATCCTGGCGCTGCTGGTTCTGGGCGGCGTGCTCTCCACCCTGGGCGACCGACTGGGCAGCCGGGTCGGCAAGGCCAGGCTGAGCCTGTTCAACCTGCGGCCGCGGCGCACTGCCGTGCTGATCACGGTGCTCACGGGCAGCCTGATCAGCGCCATGTCCCTCGGGCTGATGCTGCTGGTGAGTGAGCGTCTGCGCACGGGCCTGTTCGAGCTCGACCAGCTAGAGGAGCGGCTCAGCGGCACCCGCAACCAGCTCGAGGCCAGCCGCCAGCGGCTCAGCACCAGCCAGGCGGAGGTGGCCCGGGCCCAGGCGGGTCAACGCAAGGTGCAGCAGGAACTGGCCCAGGCCGAACGGCGCAGTGCTGCCCTGCGCAAGGAGCTGGCCCCCCTGCAGGCCCAGCGCGCCAGGCTGGAGCGCGACAAGCTGGCGCTCGAGAAGCAGAACGTGAGCCTGGAGGGTCAACGGGCTCGTCTCAGTGAGGTGGTGCGGGGCCGGGACGCTGAGATCCAGCGCACCGAGGCTGAGCTGGCCACGGTGCGTGAGCGGATCGCGGCAGGGGCCCAGGAGCTGCGGGAGCTCGAGAACAACCTGATCGCCCTGCGGCGCGGCGACGTGGTGATCACCACCGGCCAACCCCTGGCCAGCGCCAAGGTGAAGCTGGAGAACCCCAGCCAGGCCAGAGAAGTGATCAATGCGTTGCTGCAGCAGGCCAACCTCAACGCCTTCAGGCGCGTGCTGCCCGGGGAGGCGGTGGATCGGCAGATCCTGCTGGTGCCCAGCAACGACATCAACCGCCTGGAGGGCCTGCTGGAGCGGCCCGGCACCTGGGTGGTGAGCATTCTCTCGGCCGCCAACGTGCTGCGCGGCGAGAGGCAGGTGCTGGCCTTCCCCGACCTGCGCCCCAACCGGCGGGTGGTGGCAGCCGGTGAGGTGATGGCCCGCACCACGATCGAGGCCGGCCTGCGCAACCCCGACCAGCTGGCCCGAAGGCTCAACCTGCTGCTGGCGGCTGCCTACGCCCAGGCCCAGCGCCAGGGCACGATCGAAGATGGGTTGCAGTTCGATGCTGCCGGCTTCAACCAGCTCACCCGCCGCCTGGCGGAGCGCCCAGCCGCCTCGGTGGTGCAGCTCGAGGCGGTGGCCCTGCGCGATGCCGACACCCCCGATCCGATCTCTGTGGAGCTGAGGATTTCAGGCACCACCGGGGCAGGCCGCCCGTGAGCGGGGCGTTCCTGCTGGCTGGGCTCGATCCCGGGCGCAGCAAGTGCGGAGTGGTGCTGGCCGATTCCAGGGCGTCGGTGCTGCTGCAGGCTGCGATCCTGGCGCCGGCGGAGGCATTGAACCTGTTGCGGCACTGGCAGCAGCAGCGCGGTCTGGCGCAGGTGGTGCTCGGCAACGGCACCGGTAGTGGCCCCTGGCCGTCCCAGCTCCGCGGCTGCGGCCTGGATCCCCATTCGGTGGATGAGCGGGGCACCACCCTGGAGGCCCGCAGCCGCTTCTGGGAGCTGGAGGGGGCCGGCAGCTGGCGCCGGCTGCTGCCCCCCGGCCTGCGCCTGCCCCCCCGGGATGTCGACGACGTGGTGGCCCAGCTGCTGCTGGAGCGCTGGCTGGGGCACCCGCTCAGCCGGGAGGACACGCCGCTGCTGCGCCACTGGCCCGCCTAGAAGCGGGCGCGCACCGTGAAGGCGTAATCGCCACCGGGCTCGAGCTGGTAGTCGGCCTTGAGCAGGAAGCGCAACAGGGCGTCCTGGATCAGCGCCCGCCCGAGGGAGGGCTCCACCTGCAATTCACCGCGGTCGAAGGCCCAGCTGAAGGTCCAATGGAAGCCACCGGCGCTCACCTCCCCCTCCAGCCGTCGATGGCTGAAGCTCTGGTGCAACACCCGCAACTGGGCCGTGGTGAGGGGCAGAGAGGCCATCCGCTCAGGCTGGGGGGTGCTGGGGCTGAAAACTGTTCAAACGATTACCAGCCCGTTCCAGACCCTGGCGCTGGATCAGGCCGATGCCCGCCTCCACCTCGCTGAGCACGTCCTCGAGGCAGGGCTGCTCGGCCGGGGAGAAGCGCCCCAACACGTGACCCACGGTGCGGGCGCGTCGCTCGGCGGGATTGTCGGCCGGGGCACCGATACCGATCCGCAGCCGGGGGAAATCCTGGGTGCCGAGCTGGCTGATGGTGCTGCGCAGGCCGTTGTGGCCGCCGGCACTGCCGCTGACGCGCAGGCGCAGCCGGCCCAGGGGCAGGTCCATGTCATCCACGAGCACGAGCAGCTGGCCGGGCTCAACTGAAAACCAGCCGAGGGCAGCGCGAATCGAGCGGCCGCTCTCATTCATGAACGTCTGGGGCATCAGCAGCCGCAGGCGCTGATCTCCGTGGCCCAGATCCGCCAGCAGGCCATGGAGTTTGGCCTGCTGACGGAAGGTCACGCCTGCGGCCGCGGCCAGGCGCTCCAGGGCCATGAAGCCGACGTTGTGCCGGGTGCCGGCATAGCGGGAGCCGGGGTTCCCAAGCCCCACCACCAACTGCAGGGGAGGACTGTTGGTGGACGGATCTACCGGCAAGGACCGCGTCGTGGGAAGGCTGGCGACCCTAGCCTCAGGCTGGCGCCGGGGATCACATCGCGCTTGGCCCTGGCTCTGGTCCAGTGTCGTGCCCAGCAGAGTCTGCTTGCGTCGGGGCAGTGTCAACAACGGGCTCTACAGCAGCTGGCGGTACCGAGAGCTGGGCAGGAGAGGCGGAGGGTGCTGCAGATTCGGCCCCAGAAGCGGTGGCTTCAAAGCTGTTGATGGCGGTGCGGAACTCCTGCTCAAATTCGGAGGAGGCCGATTGAAAGCCCTTGATCGTCCGGCCCAGGGTGCGGCCCAGCTCGGGCAGCCGCTTGGGCCCAAACACCAGCAAACCGATGGCGGCGATCACCGCCATCTCGGGCAGGCCGATTCCGAAGATGTTCATCGCAGGAACCTGTAGGGGTCAGGCTCAGCCTGCACCGTTCCAGTTCACGTTGATGCCTTCGAGCAGAAGTGACTGGTTGTAGAGCTGCAGGATCACCAGCAGGAACACCAGAAACAGGGCCATGAAGATGCCCATGACGGCGGTGGTACCCCAGCCGGGCACGACTTTGCCGTATTCGGAATTCAGTGGACGCAGCAGATCTCCGAGAGGTGTGCGTTGAGCCATGGCTGCTTGGGCCTCTCGCCTGAGGTGTTGGGATGGCTACTCTAGTGCTCTCCAAGGCCTTGTGCGCCAGGCTTTCGAGAGATGTGACCGATCGTTGGGGCCCTCCCTCCCGTTCGCCCGCCCCCCTGCCTTCCCCCATGGATCCCAGCACCAGCGGCTCGCCTGCCCTCTCCGTCGCCCTGGCCGTGCTGGCCGTGTTGCTTGGGCTCACCGGCTTCGGCATCTACATGGCCTTTGGGCCGCCCTCCCGCCAGCTCACCGATCCCTTCGACGATCACGAGGACTGAGGCGTCCGCGAGGGCGGATCAACAGCGGCATCGAAACGCCTCTGGCACAGCCTTCTGGGCCCAGGTTCAGCTGTTGCGGCCCAGGCGCCAGAACCCCAGCTGCCAGGGCTGAAGCTCGTGCTCCTGGGCGGCTGCAACGGTCTCCTCAAGTCCATTGACCCTCGCCAGCACCGTCCAGCCGGGGCCCAGCTCAAGCCGGCGCCGACAGGCCGAGTGGTTGGCCACGGCGATCACGGCCTGGGCCGCCGTCCCCTCGCTGGCCCTGCTGGGCCATAGCCCCAGCAGGGCGAGCCCCTCGGCCAGGGGGGGCAAACCCTCCCGGGGGGCCGCCCGCCCATCCCCCGCTGCCGCAGCGCGCCCCAGCCAGAGCGGCTCGCGGAAAACCTGGGCGTGGTCGGGGATGGCGGCCTGGGCCCAGGTGGGGGCTGCGGCCATCAGGGCCAGCCGCTGGCGGCGGCGGCCGTTGTCGGCACCGGGGTCGGGCCAGGTGGGAGCCCGCAGCAGGGACACCCCAAGCCGCCCGGCATCACAGGACACCCCCTGGGGCCCATCCAGCAGCACCGCCAGACCGCCGCCGCGGCCCGCGGAGGCCAGCCAACTGATCGCGGCCACCTCCCAGCGGGCCTGCTCACGGGCGGTCACGGCCACGGCCGGACGCTCCAGCACCCCACCGGACGTGTCGGCCGCCCAGCGCTGGGCGGGCTCTGCCAGGGGCAGCTCCAGCCGCAGCAGCTCATGGCGCTGGTGCCAGTCGATGCTCAACATCAGCTCGAGCCAGGGGGTCGCGGCGAGCAGCCGCCCCTCCAGCCGCACCCGACTGCGGCCGAATCGGCCCCGCCACACGAAGCTGGCACAGAGCGGCCCCCGCTCACGCCACACCGGTGCCCCCTGCCAGGTCCAGGGGAGCGGGTGGTCGGCGTGGTCAGGGGCCAGGTCCCAGGCGTCCCAGAACTGACCGCGATCGGCGTAGCGGCACCAGCGCAGGGGCTCGGCCAGCAGGCTGCGGCCGTCCTGGTCCCAGAGCTGCTCCACGCCGTGCTGGCCGAGCTCCACGGCGATCAGGCCGTTGCCGGCCCGCTGGCCGGCGGTCCAGACCGGCTGCTCCACCACCGCCGACTGCGGCTCCAGCGGCTGGGCGGCAGCCACGGCCGCATGGCGCTCCAGGGGCTGGGCCACCACGCCAGCCAGGGCGGGGAGTTGCACCCAGTCGCCACCGGCGGCAGCCCCCTGCTGGGGCAACAGGGCTCCGGCAGCGCTCCAGAGCCCCGCCGGCAGCCTCCGCACCCGGCGACGCGCCGAAAGTGGCTGCATCTGAACGGCCCACCACCGCTCTGGGCCGCCCTGGCGAGCAGCAGGCGGCCCGGCAGGGGTGAGGCCCAGCCACTGCTGGAGATGGCGATCGCGGGCAGCCCGGGCCTGGCGTCGAGCAGCGCGCCAGACGGGCTCAGCCTGCTCGAACACCTCCGGGATCGCCGTGCCCGGAAGGATGTCGTGGAACTGCTGAAACAGCAGGGGCTGCCAATCGGGCTGCTGGCGCGCCCCTGCCAGCACGGCGGCCAGCCCAGCTTCCCGGAGCAGCCGCTCCAGGGTGCGGTTGTGGCGTTTCTGGTCGGGCCGGGTGGTGGCGCAGCCCCGGTGCAGTTCGAGATAGAGCTCATCGCGCCACACCGGCAGCTGCGGGCGCAGGGGCTCGAGGCCCGCCAGGAAGGAGCGGAGGCTGCCGTGGCTCTGGGGCGCCGCATCGGGCTGGTGCCGCCACAGCTCCAGCTGCTCCAGCATCTCGGCGGTGGGGCCGCCGCCGTGGTCGCCGACCCCCGGCAGCCAGAGGGCCTGGGGCAGCCCGGTGGCCCCCTGCCACTCCAGCCGGTGCCGCTCCATGGCGAGGGGATCGCCATCGGTGCCGATCGGCGCGCTCATCAGGGCCAGCAGCTCGCTGCCACAGCGGCTGCGCCAGCGAAACAGCCGGTGCGGGAAGGCGTTGGTGGCATTCCAGAACAGTTTGTGGGTGCAGAACCAGCGCACATCGGTGGCCGCGGCCACCGCCGGCAGACCCGCCCCAAAGCCGAAGCTGTCGGGCAGCCAGGCCAGCTGATGGCTCAGACCCGGGAAGCGGCGGCGGCTGTCGTGCTGGCCCTCCTGGAACTGGCGCAGCAGCGAGGCGGTGCTGATCAGCACGCAGTCGGTTTCCACCCAGGGGCCGTTGATCGGCTCAAAGCGGCCGGCGCGCACGGCCGCCTGGAGGCGCCGCAGCAGGGCAGGGCGCTGGCGCTCCAGCCAGGCGTAGAGCGCCGGGGTGGAGTGGGCGAAGTGGAGGTCGGGGAAGCGATCGATCAGATCCAGGGCCGAGCTGAAGGTGCGCTCCGCCGCCTGCCAGGTGTCGGCCACGGGCCACAGCCAGGCCAGATCGAGATGGGCGTGGCCCAGCACGTGCAGCCCCGCCCCAGGGGGCAGCTCCTCGGGCTGGCCGGCCTGCTGACGCAGGGCCAGCAGGGCCTCCCGGGCCGGTTGCAGCACCCCCAGGGGATCTTCAGGATCCAGGGGTTCGAGGTCGATGCTGCTGTGGATCAGGGCACCGTCGTCGTGCAGGGGGCTGCGCAGTCGCAGCTCGAGCCGCAGCGCCTCCCCCCGCCACCAGCGCTGGGGCAAGGGCCAGCGGCAGGCCGTGTCAAAGAGATCGCCGCGGTGCACCAGGGCGCCATCGACCCACAACTCGGCCTGATCGGCCCACCAGCGCAGGGCCAGCCGGGCCCGCAGGCCAGCCGTCTCCGCCTGGGCCAACTGCCACGTCCCGGGGCAGGGCAGCTGCAGGGTCAGGCAGGTCCACTGGCCTCCCCGGGGCCAGATCACCAGGCCTCGGGCCTGCCAATCCGGACGATGACGCGCTCCCCAGGGATGCTCCAGGGCGGAGCCCGCGCCACCGTCGGGCTGGGGACAGTGCCAGCGGGCCTGCAGGTCGAGCGGAGCGGGAACGGGACTGATTCGTTTCAAAGTGAGGCTTGTGAGGCTGCAGGCCAGCGGTCATGGCCCTGGGCATCGTTGGATGGCAGGCCAGGTCCCATAGGATGGGGCCGCTGCCTGAGGGTCGACGAGGTCCTCAGAGATGGCCGTCACTCCCTGTTACCTGCCCGCTCCGCACAAGACCGAACCATGCTCGCTCTCAAGATCTCGGTTTATTCGGTCGTCTTCTTTTTCATCGGGATTTTTGTGTTCGGTTTCCTGGCGAGCGATCCGAGTCGCACCCCAAGCCGCAAAGACCTCGAAGAGTGACTGGGTGGCTCAGCGGGTAGGGCCAGGGCTGGGAGAAACCTCAGGTTGGCGCAGCTGAGCCGGAATCAGCGAGGCCGCAGGCCGTTCTGTCCGGGGACCGACGTGTTGAGACAGGCCTGAATCCCCCAGAGGGGTGAGTAGGTCATGGGCAGTGCTCGGCGACCGGGCGGTCAGCCAGCGGGCGATCAGTTGAATGCCCGTCCCCCGACGGTCCCTGCTCCGCCCATGAGCCAGCACTGTGGGTCCTGCCGATGCACCGCCCCCCCCTCCCGCGGACCTGATGCACGTCGTCTTTCAGCCAGCGCCCTGATGAGGATGAGGCCCCGCCCAGGGCGCCGGCGCCAGTGGCGCGGGACCTGGCTGGCAGCCCTTGTGGTGCTGAGTGCTCTGGCCCCTGCAGTGGGGGCCGCCGAAGCCCCGGCCGACTCACCGAGTGACCCGAGCGAACCACCAGCAGCCGGCACCGGCCAGCAACCTGCGGAGCCACGGCTGCTGGTGGTTCGCTCGGATCGGCAGAGCTACGACCGCGCTTCGGGCACCCTGACGGTGAGCGGCAACGTGGAGGCCCGCTTTGCCGGCTGGCGGCTGCTGGCCGACCGCATCGAGCTGCGCGACGGGCGGCGCAGCGTGCTGGCCACCGGCCAGTTGCGGCTGGTCCGTGGCGACCAGATGCTGCAGGCCGGCAGCCTCCGCTACAACGACTGGGAGGGCTCCGGCACCATCACCGACGTCTACGGGGTGCTGGATCAGGACACCCTCGCCCGCGACTTCGGGGCCCTGCGGCCGATGGGAGTGGGGGGTGCCGCGCCGGGAGGGGGCGAAGCCAGCGCCGCTGCCCAAGCGCCAGCTCCCAGCGAACCCGCCGTGGTCCTTGACGACAGCTTCGCCTGCCCGGAGCTGACCGCCGATCCGCAGGCGCGCCCGCTGCTGGAACTGCTCCCCCCGGGGCGCCGCTCGCAGCCCACCATGCCCGCACCGGTGGGCTGCCCCGGGGGTGATGCCAGCCCGCGCCACAGCTCCCTGGGCCAGATCCTCAACGACGTGGCACTGGAGCCCCGCGCCCCCGGCGAGAGCGTCGGCACGGGCGACCAGGCGGCGGGCGAGCAGGGCGAACGGCGGAGCGGCAGCAGCGGACCAACAGAGCCCGACCTTCCGATCGACCAGCGGGTGAGCGGCGTGCGCTACCGCCAGAGCCAGGACACCACGATCAAAATCGACCTGGCCCCCCTGATCGAGCAGCAGAACGACGCCCCTGGAGGCTTCGGCAGCTACCGGCCCCAGCCGCCGAAGGAGGGCCCGCTGACCCGCCTGCGCTTCCAGGCCACCAGCATCCGCATCCAGCGCGATGGCTGGTTCGCTGATGCCGTGGCCTTCACCAACGACCCCTTCACCCCCGCCAAGGCCTGGATCTATGCCCGCGGGGTGGAGGCCCGGATCCGCCCCGACGGGGTGACCAGCATCAGCAGTCGCGACAGTCGCATCCTGCTGGGGGATCGCTTCTCGGTGCGGGGCCTGCGCGATGCCCAGATCGGCCAGCAGCAGAGCGCCTTCAGCCTGAATTCCGACCGTCGGGACCGGGACGGTATCTTCCTGGGCTACAACCTGCCCCCGCTGCGGCTGGGCCAGGAAGGGGTGCTGCGGCTGCAACCCCAGCTGATGATCCAGCGTGCGATCGAAGATCGCACGGATAGCTACGTGCGCCCCGGCAGCTCCCTGGCCGGACCGGACGTGGAGCAGCAAGCCAGCTTCGGCGACCTCTTCGGCCTGGCCACCCTGCTGGATGTGCCCGTGGGGCGCTTCCGGCTGCTCGGTGATGCCAGCCTCTCCACCTTCAATCCGGACAACTTCCGCGCCGGCACCCGCAGCAACGCCCAGCTGAGCACCCCTCTGGGCCTGCCGGGCCACAGCAGCTCCCAGGGGGCGCTGTTCGGCAGCTATCGGGAGCGCATCTACAACGGCAGCCTTGGCCTGCAGACCCTGGTGTATTCCTATGGGGCCGAGCTCCAGGGCGAGGCTCAGCTGACTGGTAGCCGAGCCGATGACGAGCCCCCTCAGGGCACCCCCTATTTCACCCCCCTGCGCCTGAACTGGCGGGCCCTCAGCGGCAACTATCAGGCAGCCCTGTTCGACACCGACAGCCTCGACACCCAGTGGCGCAGCGTGCTGCGGGGGGAGTGAACGGCTCCCTGCGGTTGTGGGAAAACCGCGATGGCGCCAACCCCGACACCATGGCCCAGCTGCGCTACGCGCCGATCCCGGTGATTCCCGGCCTCGGCCTGGATTTCGGCATCAACGGCAGCACGGCCTTCTACCAGGACGGTGCCCAGCAGAACACCCTCACCATGGCGGCAGGCCCCTCCTTCACCATCGGACGCTTCGAGCGCCCTGTGCTCGACTACACCCGCTTCTCCGCCTCCCTGGCGGGCACCCTCCTTGATGGCGGCAGCCCCTTCGGCTTCGATCGGGCCGTCGACCTGCGCACCGTGAGCTTCTACGCCGCCCAGCAGATCTACGGGCCCCTGGTACTGGAGGCAGGCGCCACGATCAACATCGACAACGGCTCCACCTTCTACGGCGATGTGAGCTACTCCTACGTGGAGCTGAAGCTGCAGCAGAGGGCCTACGAACTGGGCGTTTTCTACAGCCCCTATGACGGCATCGGCGGCATCCGCATCCGCCTCAACGACTTCGACTTCAACGGCAGCGGCACCCCGTTCGTGCCTCGACCCCAGCACCGAGGGGGGTGATAAGGGAGGTGGCTGAGCTCCTGCAGACCCTGGCTCAGGCCATCAGGGCATCCAGGGGAGCAAACCCGTTGGCGTAGGGCAGCGCCGCCAAGGTGCGGCTGAGTTCGCTCTGATGGGACAGCAACTGGCTGGTGGCATCCCACTGGCCGGTGCTGAGCATCTGGCGCGGACCGGCAGGCAGCTCCAGGGGCCAGCTCTGGCCCGGCGCCTGCAATGTGGCCGAGGACACCGTCAGGCTCAAGACCGTGGCGGGGGCGGTTGAGGCAGCCTCCTGGATGGCCAGCATCAGCCCATGGGGGGCCGTGAGGCAGGGAAGGCCCAGGGCGAGGCAGTTGCCGTAGAAGATCTCGGCAAAGCTCTCCCCCACCAGCGCGCGGATCCCCCAGCGCATCAACGCCTGGGGGGCATGTTCGCGGCTGGAGCCGCAGCCGAAATTGCGGTTCACCAGGAGCAGCCTCGCCCCGCGGTGCTCGGGCCGGTCAAAGGGATGGGCCCCCTGCCGTTCGGCCCGGTCGTCAGCGAAGACCTGCTCGCCGAGGCCCTCGAAGGTGACGCACTTGAGAAATCGGGCCGGAATGATCCGATCGGTGTCGATGTCATCGCCGCGCAGCACCACGGCGGTGCCGGCCACCTGGCTGATGGCGCCGCTGGGGAAGGGAGCAGTGGTCATAGCGCGGGGCACGGCGGGCATGGGGGGAGGGCTCAGGCAGCAGCTTCAGGCGGCGGGCACCGGGGGGGCAGGCGCTGTGGCCAACAGCTCACGCACGTCGCACACCCGACCGGTCACGGCGGCGGCAGCCACCATGGCGGGGCTCATCAGCAGGGTGCGGCCCGAGGCCGAGCCCTGGCGGCCCTTGAAGTTGCGGTTGCTGGAGCTGGCGCTGATCTGGCGGCCTTCGAGGCGGTCGGGGTTCATGGCCAGACACATCGAACAGCCGGGCTCGCGCCATTCGAAGCCAGCGGCGGTGAACACCGCATCGAGGCCCTCGGCCTCGGCGGCAGCCGCCACCTGCTCGGAACCCGGCACCACAAAGGCCTTGAGGCCAGGGACGACCCGGCGGCCGCGGGCCACGGCGGCAGCGGCCTGCAGATCGCTGAGCCGGCCGTTGGTGCAGCTGCCGATGAAGCACACATCCACCGGTGTGCCAGCGATCGGGGCACCGGGCAGCAGATCCATGTAGCGGTAGGCCTCCTCAGCAAGGGGGCGCTCATCGGCAGGGGTCTGATCCAGGGTTGGGATGGCTTCATCCACGCCGATGCCCTGGCCGGGCGTGATGCCCCAGGTCACGGTGGGGGCGATGGCAGCGGCATCAAAGCGCACCTCGTCGTCAAACACCGCCTCCGGACCACTGGCCAGGCTGGTCCACCACGCCACGGCCCGCTCCCAGGCCTCACCGGCGGGTGCGTAGGGGCGGCCCTTGAGGTAGGCGAAGGTGGTGGCGTCTGGGTTGACATAGCCGCAGCGCGCGCCGCCCTCGATCGCCATGTTGCACAGGGTCATGCGCTCTTCCATCGAGAGGGCGGCGATGGCCGGACCGGCGAATTCATAGGCATGGCCCACGCCGCCCTTCACGCCGAGGCTGCGGATGATGTGCAGCACCAGATCCTTGGCATAGACCCCCGGCTGCAGGCGGCCCTCCACCCAGATGCGGCGCACCTTGAGCTTGCCCATCGCCAGGCTCTGGCTGGCCAGCACATCGCGCACCTGGCTGGTGCCGATGCCGAAGGCAATGGCGCCGAAGGCGCCGTGGGTGGAGGTGTGGGAGTCGCCGCAGGCGACGGTCATGCCGGGCTGGGTGAGGCCCAGCTCGGGGGCGATCACGTGCACGATGCCCTGGCGGCCGCTGCCGAGGCCGTGCAGGGTGATGCCGTGCTGGGCGCAGTTGCGCTCGAGCGTGGCGAGCATTGCTTCGGCGAGGGGATCGGCAAAGGGCCGCGCCTGGGATGTGGTGGGCACGATGTGATCCACCGTGGCCACAGTGCGCTCGGGATGACGCACGCCCAGGCCAAGATCCTGGAGGGCGGCGAAGGCCTGGGGGCTGGTCACCTCGTGAATCAGGTGCAGACCGATGAAGAGCTGGGTGGCTCCGCCGGGCAGTTCGGCCACCCGATGCAGGTCCCAGACCTTGTCGTACAGCGTGGCGGCGCTCACCGGATCCCTCTTGAGGCGCAATGGACCAGGGTAGTCAATGGCTTTCCCCTGCCAGGGGCTCGAGCCCGGCCTGTAGCGGCTTCCCTGTTCAGCGGATGCCGGTGCAGACCTGGCTCATGGCCACCACCTGGCCGGCGGTGATGGCATCGATCTGGGCCTCCGTGAAGCCATCCCGGGCCAGGGGTGCGTTGAGTTGACGCACCAGCCCCGGCTCCCAGAGCGAGTGTCCCTGGGCATTGGCATCGCGCCACACGGCACAGAAGCGCAGCAGCTGCGGGCGGCCTTCGCCGAGGTAGAAGTCGCGGTAGCGCTGCCAGTCCGTGGCGGCGGCCCGGGCCTGGCCCTGCACCGCAGTCAGCAACGCGGCAGCCAGCAGCAGCGACAGCCGCATCGCAGCACCAAAGGGCCCAGGATGCCACCTGGGGGCCAGGGCCGTCAAAGCGCTCGCCATTGTGGTTGTGAGGGAGCCACCTTCCGGGCAGGCAGGCGGCCCAGAAGGTGGGCCGGAAAAGGATTGTGCAGGTAGCGGACCAACAGACTCTGCTCGAAGCGCTCCCACTTGCGAGCCACCTTGCGACGGGCAAACCAGCGGCTGTGGTTGATGTAGAGCCGGAACGCCTGGGGGACCAGGCGCCGGCACACCACATGTTTGGGCCATAGATCAGCGGATGTGCCGCTTGACGGCCGCCGTAAGGGGGATTGATCAGCCGGCGGCCAGGCGCCGGCGCAGCCGATCGAGCGCCTCTCCCGTGGTGAGGGTCTGGATCCAGGAGCGGCCACGGCTGCTGCCGAAGCGCACCGCGGCGCTGTGGGTGCCATCGGGGCCCGCCACGGCGATGTGCACCAGCCCCACGGGCTTCTCCACGCTGCCGCCCCCTGGACCGGCGATGCCGCTCACGGCCACCCCCCAGTGGGCACCAGTGAGCCTGCAGGCTCCCTCCGCCATCGCCGCCGCCACCGGATCACTCACCGCCCCGTGGCGCTCCAGCAGCTCCGCCGGGACCCCCAGCACCCCCTGTTTGACCGCGTTGGCGTAGGCGATCACCCCACCGAGGAACACCGCGGAGGCCCCGGGGATGGCCGCCAAGGCGGCGCCGAGGCCGCCCCCCGTGCAGCTCTCCGCCACGGCGAGACTCTCGCCCCGGCGCTGCAGGGCCGCCAGCACCACCGAGGCCAGGCTGTCGTCGTCGGCGCCGAAGCAGGCCTCAGCAGCGCGCCGGCGGATCTCCGCCTCCACCGGCGCCAGCAGGGTGGAGGCCTGCTGTGGCGACGCCGCCCGGGCCGTGATCCGCAGCTTCACCTCGCCGGCGCCGGCGTAGGGGGCCACGGTGGGGTTGCTGCCCGTCAGCAGGTCGCCCACCTGCTCGGCGAGGGTCGATTCGGCCACGCCCCAGAACCGCAGCAGCCGGCTGGCGAACACCCCCTGGGAGAGGCCCGCCTGCCGCAGCCAGGGGGCCGCCGTGGCCTGCCACATCGCCTTCATTTCACTTGGCACCCCGGGAAAGGTGAGCACCGTGAAGCCCGGCAGGGGGCTCCAGATCATGCCGGCCGCTGTGCCGGTGGGGTTGGGCAGCACCGCCGCGCCCTTCGGCAGCAGGGCCTGGCGGCGCAGGCTGGGCGACAGCTCCCGGCCGCGGCTGCGGGCCTTCTCGGTGATGTCGGCCCACACCTCCGGCCGCTCCTGCAGGGGGGTGGCGAAGGCCGCGGCGATGGCCTCGGTGGTGAGGTCATCGGGGGTGGGGCCGAGGCCGCCGGTGGTGATCAGGATGCGGCAGCGGCGCGAGGCCTGCTGCACGGCGGCCATCAGCCGCTCGCGGTTGTCCCCCACCACCTCCTGACGCAGATGGGGCACACCGAGCACGGCCAGCTGTTCGGCGATCCAGCGGGCATTGCCATTGGTGATCGTGCCGAGCAGAAGTTCGGTGCCGATGCAGAGGATCTCGGCACTGCCCGGCTGGGGAATGCCGCCAGGGACGGAGGTCATCGCAGCGGAGCCGTGGGCCTGTCCTGGCGCTGCAAGGCACGGCGGGTGGTCACCAGAACCCAGATCAGCACCGCCGTGGCCAGGGCGAGCCAGAGGAAGCGCATCTCGGCATTCACCAGCACCAGGGCCAGGGAGGCCAGCCACTGGGTGAAGGCATAGATCAGCAGCACGGTGCGGCGATGGCTCAGGCCCGTGCGCAGCAGGCGGTGGTGCAGGTGGCGGCGATCGGGATAGAAGGGCGAGTGGCCCTCACTGAGGCGGCCCATGATCACCGCCGACATGTCGGCCAGGGGCAGCGAGAGGATCAGCAGCGGCAGCAGCAGGCTGACGCTGGTGAGCCCCTTGGCCGGCCCCACGATGCTCACAGCGGCCAGGGCAAAGCCCAGGAAGTAGGAGCCGCCATCCCCCATGAAGATGCGGGCGGGGTTGAAGTTGTGGCGCAGAAAGCCGAGGCAGCTGCCGGCCAGGGCAGCGGCCAGCAGGCCGGCGGCAGGTTGATCCAGGCTGAAGCTCACCGAGAGCAGACCCACCGCAGCGATGCCGCTCACCCCGGCGGCCAGGCCATCGAGGCCATCGAGCCAGTTGATCGCATTGGTGATGCCCACCAGCCACACCAGCGTGGCCAGCAGGCTCAGCCAGTCAGGCAGCTGCAGCACGGCGGAGGGTGCCCCCATCCAGCCGAAGGGCAGATCGATGCTGCCGATCCGCACCCCCTCCAGCCACACCGCCGTCGACACCAGCAGCTGGCCCAGCAGCCTCGGCAAGGGCGGCAGGGCGAACAGATCGTCCGCCAGACCGATCACGAAGAAACAGAGCGAGCCCCCGAGGGTGGTCCAGATCAGGGCATCCTTGCTGGCCTCCAGCTGGGCGAAGCCCCCGAGCTGCCAGGTGAGGGCGAGGGCCAGGCTGAAGGCGATCACGATGCCGATCCCCCCAAGCCGCACCATCGGCGTGGTGTGCTGCTTGCGGGCATCGGGGGCGTCGATCAGCCCCCAGCGCAGTCCGAGGCGCCGCACCACCGGCACCACCAGGGCGGTGAGCACGGCAGCCACGGCAAAGGTGAGCAGCGCTGCAGCGTTGGGGCTGTAGGCAAGAGTCACGACAGCGAGCCGACGCGGGCGCCTGGGGGCAGGGCGTAGAGCGCCACATTACGGGCAGGTGGGCGGCTCAGACCGGCTGCAGCTCGCGGGCGGGGGCATAGAGGGGGAAGCGCGCGCAGAGCGCGGCCACGCGCTGACGGCAGCGCTCCTCGGTCGCCACATCATCGGGGTTGAGCAGGCGGTCGGCGATCACGTCCGCCACCTCCACAAAGGCCTCGGCATCAAAGCCGCGGGTGGTGCAGGCGGCGGTGCCGAGCCGCAGGCCGCTGGTGACGAAGGGGGACTCGGGATCGAAGGGCACCGTGTTCTTGTTGGCGGTGATGTGCACGTCGCTCACCAGCAGGTCCGCCACCTTGCCGGTCATGCCGATGCTGCGCAGGTCCAGAAGCACCAGGTGGTTGTCGGTGCCGCCGCTGACCACGGCGATGCCCCGCTCCTGGATGCGCCGGGCCAGGGCCTGGGCATTGAGCACCACCTGCTCGCTATAGGTGCGGAAGGAGGGCAGCAGGGCTTCACCGAAGGCCACCGCCTTGGCGGCGATCACGTGCTCCAGCGGGCCGCCCTGGCTACCCGGGAACACCGCTTTGTCAAAGCGCTTGCCGAACTCGGCGTCGCGGCAGAGGATCAGGCCGCCGCGGGGGCCGCGCAGGGTCTTGTGGGTGGTGGTGGTCACCACATCGCAGACCGGAACGGGGTTGGCGTGCACGCCGGCGGCCACCAGGCCGGCGATGTGGGCCATGTCGGCGAGCAGAAAGGCACCCACCTCATCGGCGATGGCGCGGAAGGCCGAGAAGTCGATGCTGCGGGGGTAGGCGGAATAGCCGCACACGATCAGCTTCGGCCGGTGCTGCAGCGCCAGCTGGCGCACGGTGTCGAAGTTGAGCTGCTGGGTTTGGGGGTCCACGCCGTAATGGACGGCCTTGAACCACTTGCCGCTCACGTTCACCGGCGAGCCGTGGGTGAGGTGGCCGCCGTGGCTGAGGTCCATGCCCAGGATCGTGTCCCCGGGCTGCAGCAGGGCCAGGAACACGGCGAAGTTGGCCTGGGCGCCGCTGTGGGGCTGCACGTTGGCCCAGGCAGCGCCGAACAGCTGCTTGGCCCGCTGGATCGCCAGCTCCTCAATGGCGTCCACGTGCTCGCAGCCGCCGTAGTAGCGCTTGGAGGGCAGGCCCTCGGCGTACTTGTTGGTGAGCACCGAGCCCTGGGCCTCCATCACGGCGCGGGAGGTGAAGTTCTCCGAGGCGATCAGCTCGAGGTGGGTCTGCTGACGCTCCAGCTCCTTGCCGATCAGGGCGGCGATGGCGGGGTCGGCGGCCGCCAGGGTTTGGTTGTGGCTGGCGGCCATGGCCATCACGGAGGCAGCACGCGCGGGGTCGGCCATTGGAGCAGTCCTGGGTCTTGCGCTGATCGTAAAGACACGTCAGCGGTGGGCGCCCGCCGCGCCGAGGGGAGAAGCCAAAAAAAGAGCCCCGGCAAGGCCGGGGCAGGGTGGTCTGAGAAGCGCGCCTGGAGAGATTCGAACTCCCGACCCTCTGATCCGTAGTCAGATGCTCTAATCCGCTGAGCTACAAGCGCATGGCACCATTCTCAGCGCACGGAGGGCCCATCCGTCAATCGGTCCGCCCCTGATCCTCCAGAGCTCTCCCATGCCCATCCGCTGGTACGGCCCCTCCAACCCGGAAGACCCCACCTTCCGGCACTTCGAGCGGATCGTGAACCTCACCCTGCACGCCGCCCTGTTTGCTGCGATCAACAGCGGCCTCTGGGTGGTGCAGGAGCTGCGTCACCCCTGGACGCACCTCAACCTGGTGAGCCTTCTCTGGCTGACGGGCCTGCTGATGCACATTGGGGTGGTGATCGCCATGCGTCCGAGCCCTGAAGCATGAGTCTCTCCGCCAGTGAACTGAAGGACCTGGAACTCGCCCTGGCCGACCGGCTCTACCTGCAGGTGGCCGGCTGGCACCTCTACCTGGGCGATGCCGGCCTGGCCCAGACCCTGGCCATCGAGTGCGCGGCCCGGCTCGACGCCGGCAGTGGCGTGTGTGCCCGCCAGGCCCTGGAGGCCGTGCAGGTGCCGATCGGCGGTGGCAGCACCCGCCTGCCCCTGGCCCGGCTGGTGCCCCCCGGGCAGCTGCGGGATCTGGAAGACGTGCTCGAACCCTTTTGCAGCTAGATGGGCCGTTTTGCGATGAAGGCCGATAAGGTTGCGCCCCATGCCCATGGGCCGTGCTGCTGATTGAGGTCACCAATGCCCGCGATGTCGTCGGCAAGCGGATCGGCAAACTGGGCAGCCGCCTGATCGGCAAGGTGGTGGATGCGGAGGCCCAGGTCGAGAAGGCCCTGATCCAGGAACTGGAAACCGCCTTCCGCGACTTCGGCATCGAGGCCCGCATCGTGTCGGTGCAGGGCCCCCAGTTGCTGGGTCGCTCCCATCTGGAGCTGCCGCTGCAGGTGCGCGAGGAGCGCCAGGTGGGGCCCAGGCCCTGATTCAGTCCCGGGCTGGCCTGGCCGGTCAGCGACGGCGAGGCCAGCTCAGGCGGCGGCCCAGCTGGTTCACCACTTGCTGGGCCTCGGGCACCCTGGCCCAGTGGGAGAGGGCGGCGTACACGAGCAACCCCAGCCCACTGCTCAGGCCCACCTGCAGGGCCCTGCCGACCAGGCTGTCGGGCCAGCCCACCAGCAGGGCCAGGGCCCGCGCCGCCACGGCACCCGCCACGGCAGCGGCCAGCAGCAGGGCGGTGTCGCGTCCCCAGCGCCACAGGGGCAGGCCGTTGAGCCGCACCTGCAGCGCCAGCAACAGGGCGGCACAGGTGATCAGGTTCACGGCCACGGTGGCCAGCACCAGCCCGGCGGCACCGGCATAGAGCCCCGGCAGCAGCTGGCCGCCCCCGGGGACGGGGCCCCCCACAAAGGCCCAGCAGAAGATGGCATTGAGGCCGATCCCCGCCAAGGACCAGCGGAAGGGAGTGACGCCGTCGCCCAGGGCATAGAACACCCGCACCAGCACATCCCGGGCCAGGTAGGCCGGCATGCCGATGCCGTAGGCCATCAGCAGGTGGCCCACCAGGGTGGCGGCTCCGGCATCGAAGGCCCCCCGCTCATAGACGAGGGCCACGATCGGCACCGCCAGGGCGGTCATCAGCGCCCCGAGCGGCAGCATCGAAGCGTTGGAGAGCATCAGTCCCTGGCGGATGCGCGCCACCAGCTCGGGGCGGTCCTGGGGAGCGGTGAGCCTGGCGTAGACCGGCAGCAGCGGCACCAGCAGAGCGTTGGAGATCAGCCCCAGGGGGGTCTGCACCAGCAGGTTGGCGTAGCCGAGCCCCGCCGCCGCCGCCGGGATTCCCGAGGCGAAGAACAGCGACACGAACACATTGATCTGCAACATGCCGGAGGAGAGGGTGGCCGGACCCATCACCTGCAGCACCTCCCGCACGCCGGGATCCTTCCAGTCCCACACCAGCCGGAAGCGGTGCAGCCCCTGGCGCGCCAGGGCCGGCAGCTGGATCAGCCACTGCAGAACAGCTCCCAGGGTGGTGCTGCCCGCCAGCACCACGCCACCGATCAGGGCGTTTTCCGGCAGGGTGATGGCCGGCCCCAGCTGCCACCAGAGCAGCCCCAGGCCGGCGATCACCGCCACGCTGGAGAGCAGCGGGCTCACCGAGGGCAGCCAGAACTCATCGGCCGCGTTGAGCGCCCCGAAGCCCAGGCCGATCAGGCCGGCGAACAGGGCCATCGGCGCCATCCAGCGCAGCTCCACCACGGCGATGGCGTGGCGCTCGGCATCGAGGCCCGGCCCCACCAGGCTGATCAGCGGGCCAGCTGCCACGAGCAGCAGCACGGTCACCACCAGCAGGCCGGCGCCCACCAGGGTGTTCATGGCCGCGAGCACGTGGGCGCCCTCCTGGCGGGGCCGCCGCGCCAGCACGCTCACCATGGCGCTGTGGAACGGACCGTTGATGCCGCCCAGCAGGATCAGCAGGAAGCCCGGCAGCACATAGGCGTAGTTGTAGGCGTCGTAGGCCACGCCCACCCCGAAGGAGGCGGCGATCACCTGCTGGCGCACCAGGCCGGCCACCTTGCTGATCGCCGTGGCAGCGGCCACGATCAGGGCAATGCGACGCAGGGATTGGGGCATGGATGCGGGCCCCTGGCCCCGTCGGCTCGAGCGGCAGTATGGCGGGCGTCCCTTCGCCGCACCGGCAACCGCCCCATGGCCCCGCTGATCCTGGAGCTGGGCCCCCTGGTGGAGGGGGTGCTGCTCAAGCGCTACAAGCGCTTTCTGGCCGACGTGCAGCTGCAGGACGGCAGCGTGGTGACGGCCCATTGCCCCAACACCGGACCCATGACCGGGGTGCTGCATCCCGGCGGGCGGGTGCGACTGCGCCATGCCCCCTCCCCCAGCCGCAAACTGGCCTGGACCTGGGAGCAGGCCGAGGTGGACGGCGCCGACGGCAAGCCGCTCTGGGTGGGCATCAACACCGCCCTGCCCAACCGGCTGGTGCGGGCGGCGATCGAGGCGGGCTGCCTGGAGCCCCAGCTCGGGCCAATCGGCGCCATCAGGGCCGAAGTGCCCTATGGCCAGAACCGCCGCAGCCGCATCGACCTGCTGCTCACGCCAGCGGCAGGGGCCGCCGATCTGCGCCCCATCTACGTGGAGGTGAAGAACACCACCTGGACCCAGGGCCGGCTGGCCCTCTTTCCCGACACGGTGACCGAGCGGGGCCAGAAGCACCTGGTGGAGCTCACGGCCCTGCTGCCGGGGGCCCGCGCGGTGCTGTTGCCCTGCCTGAGCCGGGGCGACGTGGAGCGCTTTGCCCCCGGGGATGCCGCCGATCCCCGCTATGGAGAGCTGTTCCGGGCCGCCCTGGCGGCGGGCGTGGAGGTGCTGCCCTGCGTGTTCAGCTTCACGGCCAGCGGCGTCCACTGGCAGGGACTGGCGCAGGTGGAGCCGCGCCAGCCGCTCTGACAGCCCTCTCCACGGCCCCGCTGCGGCAATTCGGCAACCGTGCGCGAGGGCCCATAGAGTTCGGCCACTGCTGTGGGCCGCCGTGGATACCCGTGCGTTTAAGCGATCCCTGCACCATTCGGAGCGCTACAACCGCCGGGGCTTCGGCCTGGGCGAGGAGGTGGCCGGCAGCCTCGAGCAGGCCTACCAGAGCGATCTGGTGGCCAAGTTGCGGGGCAATGGCTACGCGCTGCAGCGCGGTCGGCTGAGCGTGCGCCTGGCCGAGGCCTTCGGCTTCTGCTGGGGTGTGGAGCGCGCCGTGGCGATGGCCTACGAGACCCGCCGGCACTACCCCAGCGAGCGGATCTGGATCACCAACGAGATCATCCACAATCCTTCGGTGAACGACCATCTGCGCGACATGAACGTGCAGTTCATCGCCGTGGAAGGGGGTGTGAAGGACTTCTCCGACGTGGCCAGCGGCGACGTGGTGATCCTGCCGGCCTTCGGCGCCACGGTGCAGGAGATGCAGCTGCTCAACGAGCGCGGCTGCCACATCGTGGACACCACCTGTCCGTGGGTCTCGAAGGTGTGGAACACCGTGGAGAAGCACAAGAAGCATGCCTTCACTTCGATCATCCACGGCAAGGTGAAGCACGAGGAAACGCTGGCCACCAGCTCCTTTGCCGGCACCTACCTGGTGGTGCTCGACCTGGCTGAAGCGCAGCTGGTGTGCGACTACGTGCTGCTCGGCAGCCAGAAGCTCAGCGCCGTGGAGCGGGCCGCCGCCCGGGAGGCCTTCATGGCCCGCTTCGCCAAGGCCTGCTCGCCGGGCTTCGATCCCGACCGCGACCTGATCCGGGTCGGGGTGGCCAACCAGACCACCATGCTCAAGAGCGAGACCGAGGAGATCGGCCGGCTGGTGGAGCGCACGATGCTGCAGCGCCATGGCCCCGCCGAGCTGAACGAGCACTTCCTGGCCTTCAACACGATCTGCGATGCCACCCAGGAGCGCCAGGACGCCATGTTCGCCCTGGTGGATGAGCCCCTCGACCTGATGGTGGTGATCGGCGGCTACAACTCCTCCAACACCACCCATCTGCAGGAAATCGCCGTAAGCCGAGGCATCCGCTCCTTCCACATCGACACCCCCGAGCGCATCGGTCCTGGCAACCGCATTGAGCACATGCCCCTGGGCGGTGAACTCACCGAGGAGTTGCCCTTCCTGCCGGAGGGACCGATCCGGGTGGGGATCACCTCCGGGGCCTCCACCCCGGACCGGATCGTGGAAGCGGTGATCGAGCGGCTGATCGAGCTGAGCGAGGCCTGAGGCTGGGCCACTAGATTGGTTCCTGTGGAACCTTGAGCACAGTGATCCATGGGCTGGAGCCACGCGCTCAGGTCCCGGGTCTGCCGAGCCGGTTCCGGTTGAACCTGTCGTTGCGTCCGTCGCTGTTGTCGTCCACCCCCCTGTCGACAGCACCTCTCGAGTCGGCCCACCGGGACGACGTCCCACCCCTGCGCCAGTCCGACGACAGCAGGGTGCGTCTGTACCAGAGCAACTTCGCCGATCTGATGGAGATGGGGGCGCCCAGCGAGGCGGTTGCCCTCTATCTCGACCGCCACGAGGGCTGGTTCCGCCGCTGCGCCGCGCCGATGGCCGTGACTCCCCTCGGAGCCAATGGCTACAGCCTCACCCTGGGGCGCTTCGGCAACTTCGGCTTCGAGGTGGAGCCCACCATCGCCCTGGAGCTGCTGCCCCAGAGCGAGGGGGTCTACCGGATTCTCACGATGCCCATCCCGGCGGGAGACACCGGCCTCGAGGGTCTCTACGACGTGGACTTCCAGGCCTCACTGCGGCTTGACAACTCCGCCGAGCTGGAGGCGCCCCTCACGCTGGTGCGCTGGGAGCTGGCCCTGAGCGTGTGGATCCGGCTGCCCGGGGTGATCACCCTGCTGCCGGATGGCCTGGTGCAGAGCAGTGGTGAGCGCCTGCTGCGCCAGATCGTGCGCCAGGTGTCCCGCAAGCTCACCTGGAAGGTGCAGGAGGATTTCCACGCCAGCCACGGCCTGGAGCGCCCCCCCAGGCGGCGGGCCCAGTTCTGAGCGGGCGGCTCAGGCTGGGCGGTTCTCCCAGATCTTGTTGAGGATCTGCATGCCGCTCACCGCCTGCCACAGGAACAGGGTGACCATCAGCATGTTCAGCCCCACGTGGGCCTTGCGGGCGATCAGGTTGCCGTGCTGCATCAGGGGGGTGAGCGCGGCCGCCAGGGCCACCATGGAGGTCATGCCGATCCCCACCAGCAGGTGCGGACCCACGAACAGCTTGCCGTTGTTGAGGTAGGTGACGGCCATGCCGCCGAAGCAGCCAAGCACCACCAGGGCCAGCAGCACACTGCCCACCTGGAAATGGCGCTTGGCGTACTGGCCCTTGATCAGCTGCTTGCGGGTCTCGGCATCGGGGGCCGTGCGCAGCTTCTTGGCCTTGATGCCCAGGAACAGCCCGTAACCGGACAGCCCGAGCAGGCTCCACATCATCAGCGGATGCAGGAAGTTGAGGCCGTAGGCGAGCGACTCAGGCATGGCGTGGCCGGGGCGGAGACGATGCAGCGAAGCTACAACTGAGCCCCGCCACGGCGCTGTCCAGCCCGGCCTGGGGCTCAGTGGAGGAAGTGGCGCCGGCCGGTGAGCAGCATCGCCAGCCCAAGCTCGTCGCAGGCGCGGATCGAGTCCTTGTCGCGCACACTGCCGCCGGGCTGGATCACGGCCCGGATGCCCAGGCCGGCCGCCAGCCGCACCGTGTCGTCGAAGGGGAAAAAGCCGTCGCTGGCCAACACGGCCCCGCGTACCCGCTCCCCTGCTGCCTCCAGGGCGAGCCGGGCCGAACCCACCCGGTTCATCTGGCCTGCCCCCACCCCCAGGCTCTGGCCGTCCCGGGCCACGACGATGGCGTTGGAGCGCACGTGGCGCACCAGCTTCCAGGCGAAGCGCAGGTCGGCAAGCTCCTGCGGCGTGGGCTGGCGCTGGCTCACCACCTGCCAGCTGCTCTGCTCAGCGGGCTGATCGTCGAGCTCCTGGGCCAGCACGCCGCCCAGCACCGTGCGCAGCTGCTGGCGCGGCGCCCGCTCAATCGCCTCGGGGTCCAGCTCCAGCAGGCGCAGGTTGGCCTTGCCGGCCAGCTGCTCCCGGGCCTCGGGCTCTAAGGCCGGGGCCACCACGCACTCCAGGAAGAGGCTGGTGAGATGGGCCGCTGCGGCGCCATCCACCGGCGTGTTGAGGGCCACGATGCCGCCGAAGGCCGACACGCGATCGGCCTCCAGGGCGCGGTGCAGGGCATCGGCGCAGCCACTGCCCGTGGCCACACCACAGGGGTTGGTGTGCTTCACCACCACCGCCGCAGGCTGGGCGGCCGGGCCGTAGCCGAACTCCCGCACCGTGGCCAGGGCGGCATCGAGGTCAATCAGGTTGTTGTAACTGAGCTCCTTGCCCTGCAGTTGCCGAGCCGCGCCCCAGCCGGCGGTGGCTGCGCTGTACCAGGTGGCCGGCTGGTGGGGGTTTTCGCCGTAGCGGAGCGCCTGGCGGGCCGGCAGCGCCAGCTGCAGGGGCTCCGCGGGTGCTTCAGGCCCTGGCAGAGCCGCTGGTTGAGCCCCTGGCTCCGCGGCCAGGCGCTCGGCCAGCCAGCGACTGATCGCCCCGTCATAGGCGGCCGTGTGGGCGAAGGCCTCCAGGGCGAGGCGCCGGCGCAGATCGTGGCTGAGGGGCCCGGCGGCCAGGGCCTCGAGAAAGGGGCCGTACTGCTCCGGGCTGGTCAGCACCGCCACATCGGCATGGTTCTTGGCCGCCGCCCGCACCATGGCCGGCCCTCCGATGTCGATGGTCTCGATGGCGGTGTCGAACGGCACGGTCGGGTCGGCCACCGTTTCGCGGAAGGGGTAGAGGTTCACCACCACCACATCGATGGGGTCGATGGCCTGGGCATCCAGATCCGCCTGGTGGGAGGGGTCCTGGCGCCGCGCCAGGATGCCGCCGTGGATGCGGGGATGGAGGGTCTTGACCCGGCCACCCAGGATTTCCGGGGCCCCGGTGTGCTCGGCCACCCGGGTCACCGCCAGGCCCGCAGCCTGCAGCGCCGCCGCGGTGCCACCACTGGAGATCAACCGGTAGCCCGCCTCGATCAGGCCCTGGGCCAGGGGCACCAGACCGTCCTTGTTGGACACGCTCAGGAGAGCCGTGGGGGCCATGGCGGCAGCTGGGGAGGGGCAGGAGGCCAACCTACGCAGCGGCCCGTGGCCCAGACTTCTGGCGCCAGCCCCGCCCCACCGCCGTGCCCGCCCCCCAACCGCCATCGGCCGAGGCGCTGCTGCGTCGGGGACCCAGCAGCGCCGATCGGCGTCTGGTGCTGCTGCACGGCTGGGGCGCCGACGCCGACGACCTGCTCGATCTGGCCGACCTGCTGGTGGACTCAGACACCAGCGTGGTGGCCCTGAGGGCCCCTGGAGTGCACCCGAGTGGCATGGGCCGCCAGTGGTATGACCTGCAGCAGAGCGGCTGGCCGCAACTGCCTGGAGCCCTGGAGAACCTGCGCCAGCGGCTGGAGGCCCTGGGCCAGGAGGTGCCGCTGGGGCGCACGGTGCTGCTGGGCTTTTCCCAGGGTGCCGCCATGGCCCTCAATGTGAGCAGCGGCGGTGCCGGCCTGGCCGTGGCGGGGGTGGTGGCGTGCAGCGGTTACCCCCACCCGGGCTGGCAGCCGGGAGACACGGGCGGTCAGGGCTTTCCGGTGCTGCTCACCCACGGCCAGCAGGATCAGGTGGTGCCCTACGCCGCCAGCGTGGAACTGGCCAGGCTGCTGCGCGCAGGCGGCCACGGCGTGGAACTGCTGGGCTTCCCGGGCGGTCACACCATTGACACCGCCCTGATCCCCTCCATCCGCAGCGCCATCGCAGACGCCTGGATGGAGGCCTGAGCCGACTCAGAAGCAGGTGGAGATCAGACGAAGGCGTATTCGTACTCTTCCATTTCCTCCCAGTCGTCGGAGGCCAGGGCCTCGATGCCCTCGAACAGCACCTCTTCGCCGATGCTGTCGACAATGGAGCGCAGCGACGGGAACAGGAAGTGGTTCTCTTCGGCGTACTGGGCGCTGAACAGCCCCTTCTCACCCCAGAAGAAGCGGTCGGTGGTGTGCTCGTTGCGGCGCACGTTGAGCAGCGCCGGCGGCACCAGGGCCTGCTCGGCGATGTAGCGACGGGCGGCCGTCACGGGCTTGTGGGAGCCGGTCTCCAGGTTGAACGTGGAGACATGGGCCAGGACGCGCTGACCGGCGAGACGACGGCGGCTGATCCGCTTGCGCTTCTTCGACATGGAGGCAGCTCCCGCGGCGGGGAGAGAGAGGGGACTGGAGAGGCCGAACGGGGAGTGCCCGATGGCCATGGACCGGCGGCGTGGAGCCGAGGGGCTGACGGACTGGATGGACGCTGGGCAGCATCCAAAGGGTGGCGCAAACGACCGTGGCCCCAGAACGGGCAGAGCAGGGTCGGAAGTTCCGCAAAGCCCTGAAGGCGCGGAACCCAGCAGGAGGAGCGGCCCGACGAACGGGCTGCCCTGCCACTGCTGTAGCTTCGTTTGAGCAAAAGCGCAACTGAAGCCGACCAGACACCGCTCCAGGCCCAAGACGGCTCAGGGAGTAGTGGTCGCTACCGAGATATTAAGCTTTTTTTCTCGGTTTGCTTCCCGTTCCGCCAAATTCTTTTCTGGACTGCTGCACCGGGCCCGGGTCATGGCTGTCTCCAAGAGCTTTCTCAGCCTGCTCCAGTTCCAGCTTGCCCAGTTCGCCGACCGGCCTGACGTGACCTCGCTGGTGGTGTACGTGGCCGACGTGGGGGAGGGAGAGACCCCGCAGCTTCTGCCGGTGGGCCAGTGGCCGATGGCGAATCGCACCCTTGCGGCGGTGGCCCTGGACAATCCGCTGACCGCCGTGGCCGATCTGCGCCGCTGGCTGCCGCTGCGTCACGGCGGTGTGCTGCTCGGGGCCCTGCAGGTCGACACCGCGGCTCTGCCCTGGCCCGAGCCCCTGCGCCAGCGCCTGCAGGCCGTGGCCCTCTGCCTCACCGAGGGGCTTTGCCTCGACCTGGAGCAACAGCGCCTGCAGCAGCAGCTGCTCGCCCAGCACGAGCAACTCACCGTGCTGCTGCATCAGCTGCGCAATCCCCTGGCCGCCCTGCGCACCTTCGGTCAGCTGCTGCTGCGGCGGCTGGACGGGGACGAGCGCAACCGCCCCCTGGTGGAGGGATTGCTGCAGGAGGAGCGGCAGCTGCAGCGCTATGTGGACGCCATCGATCAGCTGGGGGGGGGCAGCCTCGAGCCCGCCCGGGAGCCGGGGCCTGGGCCGCTGCTGCTGCCCCCCAGCCTCGGCGGAGCCGCCGTCCAGCCCCTCGGTGCCCTGTTGGAGCGCCTGGTGCAGCGGGCCTGCGCCACAGCGGCACTGCAGGGGCGCCCCTGGCAGGGGCCCGATGCCCTGCCCCGGTGGCAAGGCGACAGCGGCGCGGTGGCCGAAATCGTGGCCAACCTGCTCGAGAACGCCTTTCGCTACAGCCCCTGCGGCTCGGCGGTGGGGCTGCAGTGCCAGCCCACGGCAGCGGGGGGCTGGCAGCTGATCGTGTGGGACGGCGGGCCATCGATCCCGCCGCAGGAGCGCCAGCGGATTTTTCTCAGGGGGGAGAGGGGCACGGCGGGGGTCACCCAGCCCGGCAGTGGCCTCGGCCTGGCCCTGGCCGCGGATCTGGCCCACCACCTCGGCGGCGAGCTGGTGCTGGCCAGCGCCCCTTCAGACCTCGACCCAGCACTGCCGGCGCAGGGCAATGCCTTCTGTCTCACCCTGCCAGCGCCCGCAGCACCAGCCCCATGAGCAGCAGGGCCAGGGCCTCACTCCACTCCACGCAGGCGCCATAGCTGTCGCCGCTGTGGCCGCCGAGGCGGCGCCCTAGCCAGAACGGCACCAGAACGGCGGGCACCAGCCCCAGCAGCGGCAGCCAGCCGAAGCTGCCCGCTGCCGGGGCGGGTGGCGGATCCAGAACCAGCGCCAGGCCAGCCACCAGCCCCCCCGCCAGCAGGGCCGGCAGCAGCTCCCGGGGCAGGCCTCGCCAGTGCCGGCGGTGGAAGCCGGCACTGCCACCGGCGGCGGGATCCTGGCGCAGGTAGGGGAAGCTGGCCATCGCCAGCAGCGGCGACAACCGTCCCCAGAAGCCCGTCCACAGCAGGGCCATGGGCGCCGCGCCCGCCAGACAAACCAAGCCGGCCCCCCGCAGCAGAGCCAGCAGCAGGGCCGCCTGCACAGCGGCGGCGCCCACCCGGCTGTCGGCCATGGCCTCCAGGGCCCGGGGCCCAGCCGCCAGGCCGTCGGCGGTGTCGAGGGCGCCGTCGTGGTGGAGCCCACCGCTGAGCCCCAGGGCGAGGGCGATCACCAGGAGCACCTGAGCCCCCAGCGGCAGCCAGCCGGCAGTGCCCAGCCAGACCAGGGCCTGCAGGCCGCCCAGCACCAGGCCGATCAGCGGCGCGAAGCGGGCGATGCGCTCGAAGCGGGGGCGGATCCAGGGCCAGCCCGGCAGCACGGTGTAGAAGATCCAGGCGCCAGCCAGGTCCCGCAACCAGTCGGGCTCAGAGCGTGCAGCGTGGCGGGGTTCCCTGGACACAGGCAGACGACCTCTAGCGTCGGAGCAGCGCCGGCGCGGCCCCATCAGCTTCACACCGCCACCCTTCAGCTTCACGGCCACAGCCCGCTGTCCCCGCACCCGGGCCCGCTGTGGCTGCTTCCAGACCCCCCACGGGCCGGTGACCACGCCCCGCTTCATGCCGGTGGGCACCCTGGCCACGGTCAAGGGGGTCATGGCCCCCCAGCTGGCCGCCACCGGGGCGGAGATGGTGCTGGCCAACACCTACCACCTGCACCTGCAGCCCGGCGAGGCCATCGTGGCCGAAGCGGGCGGGCTGCACCGGTTCATGGGCTGGTCCGGGCCCCTGCTCACTGACTCCGGCGGCTACCAGGTGTTCAGCCTCGCCGGCATCAACCGCATCGACGACGACGGCGTGACCTTCCGCTCGCCCCGGGACGGCAGCCGCATCGTGCTCACTCCGGAGCGGGCGATAGCGATCCAGATGGCCCTCGGCGCCGACGTGGCGATGGCCTTCGACCAGTGCCCCCCCTATCCGGCCAGCGAGGCCGAGGTGGAGGCCGCCTGCCACCGAACCCATACCTGGCTGGAGCGCTGCCTGACCAGCCATCAGCAGCCCGGCCAGGCCTTGTTCGGCATCGTGCAGGGCGGCTGCTTCCCCCGGCTGCGGGCCGAGTCAGCCCGGGTGGTGGCCTCCATGAACCTGCCGGGCATCGCCGTGGGTGGGGTGAGCGTGGGCGAACCGGTGGAGGAGATGCATCGGATTGTGCGCCAGGTGGGCCCGCTGCTGCCCGAGCACACGCCCCACTACCTGATGGGGGTGGGCAGCCTGCGGGAGATGGCCGTGGCCGTGGCCCAGGGCTTCGATCTGTTCGACTGCGTGCTTCCCACCCGTCTGGGCCGGCACGGCACGGCGCTGGTGGGTGGTGAACGCTGGAATCTGCGCAATGCCCGCTTCCGCCACGACCACACCCCCCTCGACGGTGGCTGCCCCTGCCCCGCCTGCCGCAGCCACACCCGGGCTTACCTGCACCACCTGATCCGCGCCGGCGAGATGCTGGCCCGGATCCTGCTCAGCCTTCACAACATCACCCAGCTGGAGCGGTTCAGCAACGCCATGGCCCAGGCGATCCGCGAGGGCTGTTTTGCAGAGGATTTCGCTCCCTGGGAACCGCACTCCGCGGCCGCCCACACGTGGTAGCGTCCGGCTCTCGCTGATGGATCTGCAGGGATGGTCGTCTCCGCGCTGCTCGCTAACGCTTCGATGCACCCCCTTTCAGGCTCCACCCTGGCCCAGCTGCCTGAGGCCTACCAGGCCTTCGGTCCCCTGGTGGACATCCTGCCGATCATCCCCTTCTTCTTTCTGCTGCTCGCCTTCGTGTGGCAGGCCTCCGTGGGCTTCCGCTGAAGCTCAGCCCTGGCTCAGCACCTTCCAGACGAAGTGGGGCAGGGCCAGCATGCGGCGCCAGCGGCTCGGCTCCTGAATCAGCCGGTATAGCCACTCGATGTGCAGCCTGCCCATCCAGCGCGGTGCCCTGGTCTTGATGCCGGCCCACACGTCAAAGCTGCCGCCCACCCCCATCCACAGGCCCTTGCGCTGACCCGCCAGCCCCTGGATCCAGAGCTCCTGGCGCGGCACCCCCAGGGCCACCAGCACCAGATCCGGATGGGCGGCCAGCAGCTGGCGCTCGAGGCCTGGCCAGGCCCCATCGGGTTGGTAGCCATCCACGGCCAGCACCAGTTGGAGGGCTGGCAGCGTGGCCTGCAGCTGCTGACGCAACAGCCCCATCACCTGGGGCGAGGCTCCCACCAGGGCGACGCGCCAACCCACCCTGGCGGCGTGCTCCAGCAGGGCATGGGCCAGTTCGATCCCGGGCGTGCGGCGCACCCGCAGTCCCTGGAGCCCAAGGGCCCAAACCACGCCGGCACCATCCGGAATCACCAGGTCGGCGGCGGCGATCGCGGCGCCCAGGGCCGGGTCCGCCAGGGCGGCCATGGTCATCTCGGCATTGAGCGTCACGATCTGGCCGCCGCCGCCGGCATGCAGAGCCAGGGCCGCCGCCCGCACATCCAGGCAGGCGTCGATGGGCACGCCGAGCACCCGCGTGCGACGGCCGGGGGTTGGCGCTGCCGTTGCCATTGCTGCCATGGAGTGTGCCGCTGCGCGAGAGAATCTATGGCTAGCCCTGGCCCTCCCCGCTGCCCGCATGCCCCAGTCCGAGATGGCCCCCAAGCCGCCCAGGCCGGTGGCGATGGTTGACCACACTGCCGCCGAGCTGCTGGCGGAGCTGGACCAGCAGATCTCCGCGGTGGTGCTGGACCGGCAGGACCCGATCAGCGGGCTGCTGCCGGCCAGCACCGCCAACACCGTGCACGGCAACTATGGCGATGCCTGGGTGCGCGATGGCGTCTACTCCATCCAGTGCGTGTGGGGGCTGGCCCTGGCCCACAGGCGGCTGCGGGGCCCTTGCCGGCGGGCCTTCGAGCTGGAGCAGCGGGTGCTGCAGCTGATGCGGGGCCTGCTGAACGCCATGGAGCGTCAGGCCGCCAAGGTGGAGCGCTTCAAGCACAGCCTCGACCGCCGCGACGCCCTGCACGCCAAGTTCGACACCAGCAGCGGCGCCCCCGTGGTGCCCGACGACGGCTGGGGCCATCTGCAGCTCGACGCCACGGCCCTGTTCCTGCTGCAGCTCGCCCAACTCACCCGCAGCGGCCTGGTGGTGGTGCGCAGCAACCACGAAAGAGATTTCGTGCAGAACCTGGTGTACTACGTGGCCAGGGCCTACCGGGTGGCCGACTACGGCATCTGGGAGCGCGGCGACAAGGGCAACCACGGTCTGCCGGAACGCAATGCCAGCTCGATCGGGCTGGTGAAGGCGGCCCTTGAGGCCCTCGACGACCTCGATCTCTACGGGCCCGAAGGCGATGGCAGCTGCTGCCTGGTGATCCCCCACGACGCCATCGTGCGCCTGCGCCGGGCCCTCGATGGCATGCTGCCGCGGGAATCCGGCAGCAAGGAGGTGGATGCCGCCTGCCTGGCCGTGATCGGCTACCCCGCCTGGGCTGTGGAAGACCGCGAGCTGGCTGAGCGCACCCGCAACAAGATCCGCGCCGAGCTGGGCGGCGCCTACGGCTACAAGCGCTTCCGCCGCGACGGTCACCAGACCGTGGTGGAAGACCACACCCGCCTGCACTACGAGCGCGAAGAGCTGGCCCAGTTCGAGCACATCGAGTGCGAATGGCCGCTGTTCTGGGCCTACGAGCTGGTCACGGCCTGCTGCGAGGAGCGCTGGAGCGAGGCCAGGCAGTGGCGCGGCCGCCTGGCCAGCGTGAGCGTGCTTCATGGGGGGGTGCCGCTGCTGCCGGAGCTCTACCTGGTGCCCCAGGAGGCCGTGGAGCGGGAGCGACGCCAGCCAGGCAGCCAGCCGCGCCAGCCGAACGCCAACGTGCCGCTGCTCTGGACCCAGAGCCTCACCTGGCTGGGGGACCTGCTGCTGGGCGGGCTGATCACCCCCGCCGACCTCGACCCCAGCGGCCGCCGCAGGCCGGAGCCGGCGGGGGCGGAGCAGGTGCTGGTGGCCCTGGTGCCCGGCAGCGCCGCCGTGGCCGCGGTGCTGGCCCAGCACGGCCTGCCCTGCAGCGGCGGCGAGGGCGACCAGGGCGGCGGCCCGATCACAGTGCAGGGGTCGGAGGCCCTCGGCCGGCGCCTGGCCCAGGTGGGGGCCAACCCGCGCCTGGGGCTCACTGGACACCCACCCGTGCGCATAGAGACCCTCGCCACAGCGCGGCTCTACCGCTGCCCCCGGCCTGGAGCCAGCGGCGAGGAGCAGCTGGCCTTCGTGCCGGCGGTGCTGGAGGAGGGCACGTTTTATCTCGCCGACGATGCCGAACAGCTGATCGACACGGTGCAGGCCGAGCTGCGCATGCTGCAGCGCCAGTGGCGCGGCAAGGGTGCACCTCTGCTGCTGATCCCGGTGGCCGACGCCGTCTTCGGCCGGGAGCCGCAGGCGTTTCTGGCCCTGGGGGCCCAGCTGCAGGCAGGAGAGCTGGGGGGCGTGCCGGTGCAGCTGGCCCGCCTCGAAGACCTGGCCGACCAGGCCCAGTGGGTGTCGCTGCCCGTCGAGGCGGCCACAGGCGCCGCAGCGGCAGGGCCAGGGCCATCGGCTGACCTGCCGCTGCAGGCCAGCAGGCGCCAGGCCCCGCTCTCACCAGAAGAGGAACAGGACCTCGAACGCGACGATCTCTCCATCGGCGAGCTGGGCGAGCGCCTCTGGCAGAGCACCTCCCTGGAAGAGCAGGCGGAGGTGCTGGAGCAGCTGGTGCGCCGTCTCGGGCTGGGGGCGCGGCTGCACGGGCCGCAAGGCAGCGAGCCGGTGGCCCTGCGCAGGCTGCTGGAGGAGGTATACCACCGGGCCCTTGTGGAGGCCGACTGGGACGTGGTGCGCCGCACGGCCGGCTGGCTGGAGCTGGTGCACCCCCAGCTGGAGGATGCCCTCACGGACCTGCTGGTGCGGCAGCGCCAGGTGGTGGTGGGCCGGAACTACACCGGCGAATCCCTGCTCAGCGAGCCCCAAGGAAGCGCCGCGATCGCCGCCATGATCCGTCGTTTCAGCGGTGAGGACAGCCGCGAGTGGATGCTGCAGCAGGAGCTGCTGCTGGCCCTCGACGGCCTGGCGCGCCATGAGCCCCGGTTGCTCAGCGGCAGTCTCACCCTGCAGCTTGGCCAGCTGGTCCTGCTGCTCACCAGTGAGCTGGCCGCCGCGGCCGAGCTCAGCCCCAGTGAGGCCTTTGAGGCCCTCTGCGCCCAGCCCCCCCATGCCGTTCGCCGTCGCCTGCAGGCCCTGCTGGCGGATGTGGAGCACGCCAAGGCCTCGCTGATGCGCAAGGAGCAGCTGCACCTGAGCGGGCGCGTGCACTGGAGTGTGCCGCCACCGCTGGAGGAGCTGCCCAAGGCCGGGAACTGGCTGCAGCACCGCATCCGCCTGGGGGCCCTGAGCCAGGTGCCGCGACACTTCTATGCCGGGATCTGGGAGCTGCTGCACCACTGCCGCGGCATCGTGATCGGCGACAAGCTGGAGCGGCGCAACCGCCTGGCCAGCGGGCCGCTGCTGAGTGAGAAAACGCCCGGGGAGAAGAACTTCGCCGCCCTGATCGAGCACCTGCTCAGCAAGATCGAGGCCCCGGAATACCGCCAGCTCTGCACCGAAACCCTGATGACCCTGATGGCCTTCGTGGGGGCGAACCCCCAGGTGCGTTTCGACGACGACCTCGCCCTCGACGTGGTGATCGGCCATGCCGTGCGGGTGGGCTGGCAGCAGCGCCATCCCCAGGTGCCGCCCGAGGACTACGGCCGCTTCAAGGCCGGAGCCTGGGAGGCTTTTTACCAGGCCTCTCCGGCGGACTGCCGCGCCTGGCAGCTCGAAGCCCTGCGCCAGCTCACCCTGGAGGCCTGAGCAGGCAGCTCAGATCGGCTGTTCCAGGGTCATCGAGAGGCTGGGCTGCTCGACGCACTCCTCGATCAGATCGGCCAGCTGCAGCGCCCGTGACGCCTGCAGACCATCCACCGCCGGCACCTCCCGACCGCGCACGCACTGCAGAAAGTGCTCGAGTTCGGCGTAGAGCGGCTCAATCGAGGTGGTGCTCACCTCCTCAATCACCCCGTCGGAGCGGTACACGAGCTCGCCGTGCTCAGCGCTCACCGTCTCGTGGGCACGGCGGTGGATGTGCAGGGTGCGGTTGAGGAAGTCTGTCTCCACCAGGGAGGAACGGCAGTGGGCGCTGAGGCTGCGGATCTTGCGGTGGGCCATCTTGCTGGCGGTGAGGCTGGCCACCACCCCGTTGGCGAAGGCCAGGGTGGCGTTGACGTAGTCGATCGGGCCCTCGGCGGAGCGGCCCCCCGCCGCCGCCAGGCGCACCACCGGCGCACCGGCCAGCTCCAGCACCAGGTCGATGTCGTGGATCATCAGGTCCAGCACCACGGACACGTCGTTGGCCCGGTCGGGATGGGGGCTGTGGCGGCGGGCCTCCAGCACCACCACCTCCTCGCTGGCCACCACCTTCATCAGCTCGCGGAAGGCGGGATTGAAGCGCTCGATGTGGCCCACCTGAAGCAGCACCCCCGCGGCCTCGGCGGCCTTGATCAGGGCGGCGGCCTCGTCGCGGCTGGCGGCGATCGGCTTCTCGATCAGCACGTGCTTGCCGGCCTCCAGGCAGCGCATCCCCACGGCGTGGTGCTGCAGGGTGGGCACGGCGATGCAGACCGCGTCCACCAGGGGCAGGAGCTCCTCGAAGCCGGCGTGCCACGGACAGCCGAACTGGTCGGTGGCCAGGGCGCCCCGTCGGGCATCCGGGTCGGCCACCCCCACCAGGTGGGCATCCTTGATCAGGCTCAGCACCCTGGCGTGGTGCCAGCCCATGTTGCCGATGCCGATGACACCCACGCGCACAGGGTTCATGGCAGGGGCGTGCAGACCGCGTGAATTATCAATGATCGCCGCTCCCCTGCTGCCGTTCTGAGCCATCAGCGTCCTGGGCTGCCGCGGTCGGGCTGCTGTCGGGGCGCCGCTCGATCTCCACCTGGGCGATCCGGGGACCCTCCATGGCCAGGATGCGGAAGTGGTAGCCATTCCAGCGCAGGCTCTCGCCGGCGGCGGGGATGTGCTGCAACCGCTCCAGGAGAAAGCCCGCCAGGGTGTGATGGCCTTCCGCCTCCGGCAGGGGCACGGGCAGCTGTCGGTTCAGTTCCACGATCTCGAGATCCCCCACCGCCAACCAGCAGCCCTCCCGGAGCTGCTGCAGCTCGTCGAGCCGCTCCTGGGGATCGTCGTCATCCCCGACGATCTCGCTGGTGAGGTCAGCCACGGTGACCAGACCCTCGGTGCCGCCATGCTCATCCACCACCACCAGCAGCGGCTGGCCGCTGCGGATCAGGGGCAGCAGCTCGGCCAGGGGGGTGCTCTCCTGTACCTGGGCCACCGGCACCACATAGGGGGCCAGGGGGGTGTCGGGGCTCAGCAGTCCCCGGGCGATCGGATCGGCCAGGCGCCTCAGATCCAGCAGACCCTTCACATCATCGAGGGAAGTGCCCAGCACCGGGAAGCGGGCGTGGGCCGTGTCATGCACCGCCCGCATGAGCTCCGCGAAGGTCACGTCGATGGGGAGGGTGACCATGCCGGAGCGGGGCACCATCACCTCCCGCACCAGGGTGTCGCGCAGGGAGAACACCCCCTCGAGGATGTTGCGCTCATCGGGCATCAACCCGGTGACACTGCCCGATTCGATCAGGGTTTCCAGTTCACCGGCCGACAGCATCGGCACCAGCTCATCCCAGTTGCGGGGCAGGCCCAGCAGCCGCAGCACGACGGCCGACATCCGCTCGATCAGGCCGATCACCGGGGCCAGGCTCCTGCTGACCGCCACCAGCAAGGGAGAGAGGCGCAGGGCCGAGCCCTCGGGGCTGTGCAGCACCCAGGCCTTGGGGGCCAGGCCGCCGAGCACGGTGGCCCCAAGCACCAGGGCCAGGAACACCCCCCCATCCAGCCAGGCGGCGGGGAGCCCGAGGGCCGCCCAGGCCTCGGTGAGCCGATCGGCCACCGTGCGTCCAGCCCAGCCGATCGCCACCAGGGCCAGCACGGCGCCGAGCTGGGTGGCCACCAGCACCCGCCGCAGCCGCCGCTGCAGTGCCGCCACGGCCCTGGCCCCGGGTTCGCCACTCTCGAGCAGCTGGCTCACACGGCTGGGGCGCAGCTTGATCACCGCCAGCTCGCCGGCCGAGAAGAAAGCCTGCAGCAGCACCAGAACCGGCAGGGCTAGCAGCAGGATCACCAAGCGGGCAGCCGGGCCGGCCGAGGAGGAGGAAACAGCGGGTGGGGCACGCGGAGAGGGCGTCCTTGGGGGGCGGTCGTCTGTTGACGCTAAGGCCGGTAGCCGCCGGAGGCGCCCAGCCGACATGGGGGTCGCGAGGATCGAACTCGCCTAAGGCGGATTATGAGCCCGCTGCATTCACCAGATTGCTAGACCCCCGAGGAATGGCTTGAGGCCGTGGATCGCTCGGTTCCAGCCGGCCTCACCAGAGGCCGCGAACCGGCGGCGACCAGGTGGGCCCAGGGTCCTGCCATGCCGTGGGCAGGGCCTGCTCAGAGCCGAGGTTGCCGTTGAAGCCACTCGAGACATCCGCCGTGCGCAGCGGCATGGGGTCGCTCTGACGCTCGTTCAGGGCCCGCAAGGTGTTTTCGATCGCCGTGCTGTCCCAGACGATCGCCTGGTCGGAAAAGCCGAGGCCCATCACCCGGGTGCCATCGCCACCACCCATGGCGATGCCAAACAGCTCGGTGATCTGGTTGCCGAGGCTCACGGCCTGGGCGAAGGGAGCGGTGTAGCTGTAGTAGCGACGCTGCACCAGGTCGGGCACCGTCTGCAGGGCGTTGCAACGGGTGACTTCCACCGGAGCCGGGGGCAGACCCGGTCGGGAGGGCTGATCAAGGGGAGCCTCCAGGGTGGTGGTGCAGATCATCGGGCCGGCCTGGGCAGGCTCGGCGCTCACCAATGCACCAGCGAGCAGCCCCACCGAAGCGGCCAGTCCGGCGGATACGACCAGTCCGGCAGGCGCGGTGAGGTGGTCGGAACCGGGTCCGCCACCCCGCAGCCGGATCAGGAGCCTTGCGCGCGCGTCCATCCCCATGCCCATGCCACTTACAGCGCAGACTACCCACTGTGATTCGTTTCTTCCACAGCGAACCGCCTGTTCATCGCCAAGCCGTGCTCTTGCCCTCTCCCCCCACCTGTCTGGCCCCGTCCGCAACGCCGTTGGTCATGCGCCAGGAACTTCTACAGCGCCTGGCCCACCAGGCCTACAGGCACGGCAGTTTCACCCTGGCCTCGGGTCGCAGCAGCGACCACTACGTGAACTGCAAGCCCGTGAGCCTCAGCGGCGTGGGGCTGGCCCTGCTCGGATCCCTGATGCTGGCCGAGGTGGAAGACGAGGCGGCGGCCGTGGCCGGACTCACCCTGGGGGCGGATCCGCTCGTGAGCGCCGTGGCCTTGCGGGCCGCCCTGGAGGGCCGGGACCTGGCGGCCCTGATCGTGCGCAAACAGGCCAAGGGCCATGGCACGGGCGCCTGGCTGGAGGGTCCCCTGCCGGCGCCCGGCAGCCGGATCACCGTGCTGGAGGACGTGGTGACCACCGGCGGCTCCTCGCTCCAGGCGGTGCACCAGCTGAGGGAGGCGGGCTACACGGTGGAGCGGGTGGTGACCATCGTGGACCGGCAGGAGGGGGGTCTTGAGGCCATGACGGCCGTCGGCCTGGAACTGCGCAGCCTGTTTCTGCTCGACGAGCTGGCGGCCACGGCCAGCGCTCTGCCCTGAACTCCCCCATGCACGATCCCTGGACCTGGCAACCCGCCCCCGCGGCACGGCTGCAGCAGCCCGTGTCCCTGCTGCACCTGCGCGGGCCCGACACCCTGCGGTTTCTGCACGGTCAGACCAGCGCTGATCTGGAACGCGCCCCAGCGGGGGCCTGGATCCGCACCTGCTGCATTTCCCCCACCGGCCGCATGCGGGCCCTGGCGGAGGTACTCGTGGAGAGCGAGGGCGCCTGGCTGGTGGTGACCCACGGCGATGCCGCCGCCATCCGCTCCAGCCTCGACCGGGTGCTCTTTCCCGCCGATCAGGTGGAGCTGGGGGCCCTGCAGCCCGCCTGGCTGCTGACGCCGCTCCCCACCCCCAGCCCCGCCATCGCCGCACCCAGCCTGGCCAGCCCGCCAGTGCCGCTCCAGTGGCAGGCCCTGCCCGCGAATCAGGGCTGGCGGCTGGGGCCGAGCTGGCTGCTCCACCAGCTCACGGCCCTGCCCGCGGACCTGGAGGCCCTGCCGCCCCTGGACGCAGCCGGGCAGGAGCGCTGGCGGCTGCAGCAGGGCCTGCCGGCCGAACCGGCGGAACTCAACGACGGCACCAACCCGTTTGAGCTGGGCCTGGCGGATCGGGTGAGCCTCTCGAAGGGCTGCTACGTGGGCCAGGAAACCCTGGCCAAGCTGGCCACCTACGACGGCGTCAAGCAGCAGCTGCGGCGCTGGCATCTGCCCCAGCCGGCAGAGGGCTCCGGGGCGGAGCAGCCAACGCCGCTGGCGGCGGCTCCCATCGGCACGGTGCTGCTCAGTAGCGACGAGTCCGATGCCGGGCGCTGCGGCAGCGTGACCTCTGCCCTGCGTCTCCCCTCAGGCGCCTGGATCGGCCTGGCCCTGGTGCGCCGCCAGGCCCTTGCCGCCACCGAACTGCGGCTCGGCCCCGGCGGACCCTGCGTGCAGATGTCCACCCCGGCTGGGTTCATCGCCCCGCCGGTGGGCGCCGGCTCCGGGACCGCCTCCGGGGCCAGCTGAGTCAGCCTGGGCCGTCGAGCAGCCAGCGCACCACGGCCCAGGTGGCCAGGTTGTCGTCACGGTTGTAGGTGAAGATCCGCTGCAGGCGCTGGCTGCCGCCGTCGCGGCGCCACTGGCGCCACCAGAGCAGACAGCGGGCGCCATCCACGCCGCCCTGGCTCCAGCGAAAGCCGAGCCAGCTGGCCACGGCCTTCAAGCCGTAGCTGTTCACCGGCAGGCGCCAGTGGCGCCGCACCCTGGCATGCACGTCCACCAGACGATCGCGCAGGGCGGCCAGTTCCGCCTCCCCGGCCCCCTGCCGCCGGGCCAGGCGCAGCAGGGCGATCGACTCGGTTTCGCCGTAGTGGAGCACCGGCCAGGCCGGATAGCGCCCGAGCAGCCGCCGCAGCCGTTGCCACAGCAGGGCCTCGCCGTGGTCATAGAGGGCCAGCAGGGGCTGGTAACGCCAGCTGCCCGGTGCGGGCACCGGCCCTGCCGGCCAGGCACCGTCGGCGCCGCGGGGCACGATCACGAACCCGTGCAGGAAATCGTCACGGGCATCGGGATCCGACTCGATGTCATAGAGGAGCACCCCCGGGCAGTGGCGCAGTTCGGGCAGCGCCTCGCGGCCCCCTGCCCCCTCGACCCCAGGGGACCCCGGCTCCAGCCGCTCGGCCCGCCCCAGGGCCTGCACGCGGGCCTGGGCCACCAGCACCGCGGCGTTGTCGCGATGCTGCTCGCCGTGCACGGCCAGGGCCTCCCCCAGCCAGGCCGGATCGGCGGCCGCCAGCTGCTTGAGGTTGGTGATCCCCAGCTCCAGCAGCATCTCGCGCCGCTTGCCGCCGATGCCGCTCACCTCGCTGAGATGGCCCTCAGCCGCCGCCTCCTGGTCGCACTGGCCGCGCCAGCTGCAGAGCACACACTTTTTGCGATCGGCCACCAGGGGCGGCGGCGTGGGGTTCTGCAGGGTGTCGGCGAGGCGCTGCAGGGCGTCATCGAGCTGGTGCTGCAGGCCGGCGCTGAGGCTGAGGGTGTCGCGCTGGAGGTTCCGGCCCGAGCCCGCCACCACCAGCGCCTGGGGCACCGGGGCCTGTTGATGCAGGGCCAGCAGGCGGCCCCACAGGGCCAGCAGCAGCCGGTGCTCACGGGTGAGGTTGCGGCCCTGGCGCCCCAGCACCGGGCGATAGGCATGGTCCCCCCAGCGGCTGGGACCAGGCAGCCGCTCCAGCAGGGAGGGATGGGCCTGCAGCTGCAGACCCGCGGGCCCCTCCCCGTGCAGCCGCAGCCCCACCACCCCCGGCGCGCCGGCAACGCAGGCCGCCTCCCCATGGCCGGGCTTCCGCGCCAGCAGGCTCTGGAAACTGGCCATCTGGTCGCTGAGGGCAAGGCTGCGATGGGCCGTCCAGCGCCGGGCCTCCGGATCGCCGTGCCGGTCCAGCCAGGCCCGGCGCTTGCAGCGCAGCCAGCTGCGCAACAGCCGGTCGGTGAGCACCACCTGGGTCATCGGCGGATCGTGAGCTGGGGAAAGGGGCAGAGCCGTGGGGGCGAGGGAGGGCAGAGCTCAGCGGAGCAGGGCCTGGCCCGGATCCTCAACCGGCCCAGGCCCTGGGGTCCGGTGCTGGGGTCCGGCAGCGGGGGAACGCTAGTCAGCTGAGGATCCGGCAAGCTGGCGGACACCACACCCAAGGTTCATGGTTTCAGCCCCGCTGCCCCTGGACGCGGCTCCGATCAGCTTCGGCACCGATGGCTGGCGGGGCATCCTCGGGGTGGACATCACCGTGGAGCGGCTGTTGCCGGTGGCGGCGGCCGCCGCCCGCGAACTGGCCTCCTCGGCACCGGCGGAGCTGCGCAGCCGCGAAGTGGTGATCGGCTATGACCGCCGCTTCCTGGCACCGGAGCTGGCCGAGGCCATCTGCGCCGCCGTGCGCGGCGCCGAACTGGAGCCGGTGCTTGCCGCCACCCCCACCCCCACTCCCACCAGCAGCTGGGCGGTGGTGGAGCGCGGCGCCCTCGGCGCCCTGGTGATCACCGCCAGCCACAACCCGCCCGAATGGCTCGGCCTGAAGATCAAGGGGCCCTTCGGCGGCTCGGTGGAGGGAGACTTCACCCAGCGGGTGGAAACGCGCCTGGCCGCCGGCGGCATCACCGTGCCGCGGCCGGCCGACACGCCCCGGTTTGATGCCCTCGGCCCCTACCTGGCCGGCCTGCGGGCCAAGGTGGACACCGACGCCCTGGCGGCGGGGCTGGAGCGCCTGGGCCTCAGCGTGATCGTGGATCCGATGCACGGCTCCGCCGCCGGCGTGCTGCCTGCCCTGCTGGGTCCCCAGGCCCTGGCCAGCGGGGCCATCCACGAGATCCGCAGCCAGCGGGACCCCCTCTTCGGCGGCCATCCCCCCGAGCCCCTGGCCCCCTACCTGCAGGAGCTCATCGCCGCGGTGCGCGCCAGCACGGCGGCCGGCAAACCGGCCATGGGGATTGTGTTCGACGGCGATGGCGACCGCCTCGCGGCGGTGGATGAACAGGGCCGCTTCTGCAGCACCCAGCTGCTGATGCCCCTGTTCATCGACCACCTGGCCCGGGCCCGCCAGCTGCCTGGGCTGGTGATCAAGACCGTGAGCGGCTCCGACCTGATGCAGCAGGTGGCCGAGGGGCTGGGCCGCACCGTGCTGGAAAAACCGGTGGGCTTCAAGTACATCGCCGCCGAAATGCTGGCCGGCGAGGTGCTGGTGGGGGGCGAGGAATCGGGCGGCGTGGGGTTCGGCATGCATCTGCCGGAACGGGACGCCCCCTTTGCCGCCCTGCTGCTGATCGAGGCGCTGGTGGAGGGTGGTGTGCCCCTGGGCCAGCGCCTCGATGCCCTGCAGCAGCGCTGTGGCGGGGCTGCGGCCTACGACCGGCTCGACCTGCGCCTGCCGGACATGGCGGCCCGGGCCAGGCTTGAGGCCCTGCTGGCCGCCCAGCCGCCGGCCGAGGTGGCCGGGCTGCCGGTGCAGGAGGTGATCCGCACCGACGGCGTAAAGCTGCGGCTGGGGCCCAGCCACTGGCTGATGCTGCGCTTTTCGGGCACCGAGCCACTGCTGCGGCTCTACTGCGAGGCCCCCAGCCCGGAACGGGTGGCCTGCGTGCTCGCCTGGGCGCAGCAGCTGGCCGAGCAGGTGTGAGGCCGCAGCCATGGACGCCACGAACGGCAAACCCGGCGTGCTGGTGATCGCCAGTGGCAACGCCGGCAAAGTGGGCGAATTCAGCCGGCTGCTGGCGGGGCTGGGCCTGGAGCTGAGGCCCCAGCCCGAAGGCCTGGAGGTGGAGGAAACGGGAAGCAGCTTCGCCGAGAACGCCGCCATCAAGGCGAGCGTCGTGGCCCGCCTGACAGGGTGCTGGGCCCTGGCCGACGATTCCGGCCTCTGCGTGGCGGCCCTGGGCGGCGCCCCTGGAGTGCATTCAGCCCGCTACGCCGCCACCGATGCCGCCCGCATCGCCCGGCTGCTGGAGGAACTGGCCGACGAGGAACTGGCTGACACCGAGGAGCGCAGGGCTCAGTTCAGCGCCGCCCTGGCCGTGGCCGACCCCCGCGGCCGGGTGCGGCTGGCGGTGGAGGGCCACTGTCCGGGCGTGATTCTGGAGGCGCCCCGGGGCACAGGGGGGTTCGGCTACGACCCGGTGTTCCACGTGCCCGAGGCCGGCCAGACCTTTGCCGAGATGGACAGTGCCACCAAGGCCCGCCTGGGCCATCGGGGCCGCGCCTTCGCGGCCCTCGAACCCCAGCTGCGCCAGCTGTTCGCCAGCCCTTAGGCCGCCACCCAGCTGCCGTGCAGGCCATGGGGGATGGCCAGGGGCAGCTCCAGCACCGCCTGCTCCGAGAGATCGTCGGCGTTGAGGATCACCAGATCACTGGCGCAGCGGGCGCCGTTCCACACCACGCAGAGCACCCAGCCGTCGTCTTCAGAACCGGTGGCGGCTTCAGACCCTGTGGCGGCGCGGGGCACCATCACGGGCTCGCTCACGAAGCTGCGTGCCCCGGCGCACCACACACGGCGCTCCCCACTGCTGAGATCCAGCTTCTCGATGGCCTGCAGCGGCGCATTGCCGCGCTCCTGCTCGGTCACGGCCATCCAGGCGAAGCGGGCCTCGCGTCCCTGGCGGGCCGGATGCACCGTGGCGAACTCACAGCAGCGCTGCTCGAGCCAGTCGGAGCTCACGGCCCCGGCGGGATCAGTGGCGGCCCGTTCCAGATCGATGCGGCAGCGCTTCAGCTGCCCCTCGGGAATGGCCTCGAAGTCCACGGAGCGGAAGTCCTCCCCGGGGCCGATCGAGGGGAAGTCGGCGTAGAAGATCGAATCGAGCACCAGCTCGCCCGTGGCTTCATCCTCGAAGGCATTGAGGTGGTGGAACACAAAGCCCTCGGGTGCTGGCACCTCCAGGGGCTTGGCATGGCGCTCCGCCGCCGCGCTGCCGGGACGGGGCACCAGAAAGAAGCGGCCGATCTCGCCGGGCTTGGAGGCCAGGCACTGGGCCGCCCCCTTCTGGCCAAACACGAAGGGGAGGGGGTTGAAGGCCATGGCGTTCTGCAGGAACACGGCCCAGTTGGGGGTGATGGCGAAGTCGTGCAGGAAGGCGAAGCCCGCCATCGTGTCGTGGCGCTCCGCCAGCAGCTGGCCCGCCCGCACGCCGGCGGCAGGGTCGTCGGCCGTGGCGAACTCCATCAGCCGGATCGTGCTGCGCGGCCCGCTCTTGACCCCAAAGGTCACCATCCGCGGCGCCCCCCGGTGACCGGGGTCGAAGCGGGGGTGGGCGCTGAAGGCCTCACCTGGCTTGAGCACCCCCTCAAGGCGACTGAGGCCCCGGGTTTCGAGGGTCTGGGGATCGAGGGCATGGGGCTCGGCCGCCTCCCAGAGGGCCAGCAGCTGGTCGCCGAGGCGCACCACGTGGGTGTTGGCGATGTTCTTGAGCCGCAGGTCGAAGGCGTTGGCCAGAGCCCCCCCCGGCTTCTGGGTGCCGAACACGCCGCGATAGACGAAGCGGCCGGCGCTCTCCTCGGCCTGCCAGCCCTCCGTGCGCACGAAGCGGTTGCTGAGCCGGGCCGCGCCGCCCTCAAAGCGCAGGGCCGTGATCATGCCGTCGCCATCGAAGGGGTGGTGCACCCACTGCCCGCCCCGCTCCAGCCGGCCCGGGCCGTTGCGGTAGAGGCTGCCGCGGAGCTCGGCCGGGATGGTGCCCCGACTCGCCGTGACGGCCACATCGGCGAGCTCGGTGCCCACGTTGCGGAAGGAGCTGGCCCAGTCGGCCCGCTGCCAGGTGGCGCCGGAGGGGGCCGGGGAACGGCTGGGGGCGATGGTCATCGGGGCGACACCAAGGTTGGGTTTGCGAATTGTGTCGAAAATAAGGCGGCGTACCGGCCGCCGTGAGCCATCAGCTCGGCGTGGGTGCCGGATTCCACCATCGCGCCGGCCTCGATCACGCAGATCCGGTCGGCGTTCACCACCGTGGAGAGCCGATGGGCCACCACCAGGGTGGTGCGGTTGCTCATCAGGCGATCCAGGGCTTCCTGAACCACCTGCTCCGAGGCGGAATCCAGAGCCGAGGTGGCCTCGTCGAGCAACAGGATCGGGGCGTTCTTGATCAGGGCGCGGGCGATGGCGATGCGCTGCCGCTGGCCGCCGGACAGCAGGGTGCCGTTCTCGCCGATCAGCGTGTCATAGCCCTGGGGCAGCTGGGCGATGAAGCCGTGGGCATTGGCGGCCCGGGCAGCGGCCTCCACGGCCTGGCGCGAGGCCGCGGCATGGCCATAGGCGATGTTGTTGGCCACCGTGTCGTTAAACAGAAAGGTGTTCTGATCCACCACCGAGATCAGGCTCCGCAACGAGGCCAGGGAGAGCTCGCGGATGTCGAGGCCATCAATGCAGATTCGGCCGCCATCTGGGTCGTAGAAGCGGCAGAAGAGATCGATGATCGTGCTCTTGCCGCCACCGCTGGGGCCCACCAGGGCCACCGTGCTGCCCACGGGGATCACCAGCTCCAGCTCGCGGATCACGGGGTCGGTGCCGTAGCCGAAGCTCAGGGCCTCTGCCCGCAGCTCCCGGGCCACCCCCTGCTGCTGCCGCGGAGCTGCGGCCTCCACCGGATCCTCTGGGGTATCGAGGATGGCGAAGAGGTCCTGGGCAGCCGACACCCCCTGCTGCAGCACTGCATTGGCCTTCGCCAGCCCCTTGAAGGGCGCGTAGCAGAGGTAGAGGGAGGTGAGAAAAGCGAAGAAGCTGCCGGTGGTGCGGCTGCCGCTGATCACCGCCTCGCCGCCATACACCAGCACCGCACTGAACCCCACTGCCCCCAGCAGCTCCATCAGGGGCTGGTTGGCGAGCTTGGCGCGGGTGGTGCGCAGGGCGGCTTTCAGCACGGCGGTGTTCTCCTCCCGGAAGCGCCGCAGCTCATAGGCCTCCATGCCGAAGACCTTCACCACCCTGGAGCCCACCAGCGACTCCTGCAGGTAGCTGGCCAGCCGCGCCAGGCTCGACTGGCCCCGGCTGGAGTGACGCCGCACCTTCTTCGAGGAGCGCAGCACCGGCAGGATCGCCACCGGGAAGAGGATGAAGGCGATCAGGGCCAGCAGCCAGTCCTGGTAGATGGCCACCAGCACCAGGGCCAGCAGGGTGAGCGAATCCTTGAAGATCGAGGAGAAGCCATCCACGATGCCGGTCTTGACCAGCGTCACATCACTGAGCAGGCGCGAGATCAGGGTGCTGGAGGGATGGCGGTCGATGTACGACTGCGGCAGCACCATCACCTTGGCGGCCAGATCGGAGCGCAGGTCCGCCGTGATCGACTGGCTCACCGTCTCGGTGAGGTAGGCCCCCAGGTACTGGCAGACGGCCCGCAACACGATCACCCCCAGGATCACCGCCGGAGCGCTGTAGAGCCGGCCCCGATCGCTGCTGGGCAGCACGTCGTCGAAGAGGTGGCGGATCACCAGCGGCACGAAGCCGGTGGAGGCGCCGTAGCCGAAGTTGAACAGCAGGGCCAGCAGAAAGGTGGGCCACAGATAGGGCTTCCCGTAGGCCAGGAAACGCCGGTACACAGGCCTGCTCATCGCACCAGATCCACCAGTTCAGCCGCTGCCCGGGCCGAGGCGCCCGGCGGGCCCATCTTGCTGCGGAGCTCCTCCACGGCCTGCCGCACCCCGGCCGGATCGGCCAGCAGCTGGCGCAGCTCCCGCACCAGGTTGGCCGGGGTCACGGCCCGCTGCACCAGCTCCGGAAAGACGACCCGGCCGAGAATCACGTTGGGCAGGCCGATCACCCGGTGGCGGGTGGCCAGGCTGGCCAGCAGATAGGTGAGCCGCGAGAAGCGGTAGACGATCACGTGGGGACAGCCCAGCAGGGCAGCCTGCAGGGTGGCGGTGCCGGAGCTGACCAGGGCGCCATCGGCGGCGTGGAGCAGGTTGTAGGTGTCGTCACCGGAGATGCAGTGGGGCAGGGGAGCATCGCCGGCCACCTGCTCCAGAAAGGCCTGGTCCACCGTGGGGGCCCGCAGCAGGCCCACCTGCCAGCCATCCTGACCAAACACGGCGGCGGCGGCCAGCAGGGCCGGCAGCAGCAAGCGGATCTCGGCGCGGCGACTGCCGGGCAGCAGCAGCAGCAGGCGCCGCTCGGGATCGAAGCCGTGGCGCTGCAGGGTGGCCTCCCGGCTGGAGGTCACCGCCAGCCCATCCATCAGGGGATGGCCCACGTAGCGGGCGAAGCTGCGCCCATGGGCGTTGAACAGGGGCTCCTCGAAGGGAAAGATCACCGCCAGGCGATCGATGTAGCCGGCCATCCGCCGAGCCCGGCCCCGGCCCCAGGCCCACACCTGGGGGGCGATGTAGAAGAACACCGGAATGCCGCGCCGGTGAGCTTCCTGGGCCACCAGGAGATTGAAGCCGGGGTAGTCGATCAGGGCCACGGCCGCCGGGCGGTGGCGGTCCATCTGGCGCTTGAGCAGCCGCATCACCCGGTAGTGGCGGCCCAGGCTGCCCAGGATCTCCACCACCCCGGCAGCGGAGAGATGGCGCACATCGGCCAACTGCAGCAGGCCGGCGGCCCGCATCCGCTCTCCCCCCACGCCCAGGATTTGGGCCTCGGGCAGGCGTGAGCGCAGCTGCTGCAGCAGGGCGCCGCCGTGCAGGTCACCCGAGGCCTCACCCGCCACCACCAGCAGCCGCAATGGGGCCGGGCTCAGCTCCATGCCAGACGCAACCGCTCCTGCACCAGATCAGCCAGGGCCTTGAGCGCCTCAGGCTGCAGCACCAGGGGCACGGCCGCCACCACGCTGCGGGAGTGGGGGGGCAGGCGATGCCAGTCCTTCACGGTGGTCACCAGCGTGGCTCCTCCCCGGGCCTGGGCCATGGCCAGCAGCCGCTCCAGATCGGCCTGAGCATAGGGGTGGTGGTCAGGGAAGGCCTCGCTCCCCACCAGCTGCAACCCCGCCTGGCGCAGCGCCGCAAAGAACTTGCCTGGCAAGCCGATGCCGCAGAAGGCCAGCAGCGGCCGTCCCCGCAGGCTGGGGGCGGGCTGCAGCGTGGCGGGCACCCGCAACCAGGGCTTGCCGGAGGGCCAGCCCAGCTGTTCGGGCTCGACGCGCCCCCCCAGATCGGGCAGGCCCTCGCTGGAGTCGCCGCCGGCGGTGGGAGAACCACCGCTGCCGGTGAGCACCAGCAGGTCGGCACGCCCCAGCTGGGAGGCCGGCTCGCGCAGGGGTCCGGCAGGGAACAGCAGCCCATTGCCGAGGCCATGGCGCTCATCGAGCACGGTCACGTCACAGTCGCGGGCCAGAGACCAGTGCTGCAGGCCGTCATCCAGCAGCAGCAGCTCGGCCCCCTCGGCCACCGCCTGGCGGGCCGAGGAGCGGCGATCAGACCCCACCCATACCGGCACGCCAGGCAGGCTGCCCATCAGCTCGAGGGCCTCATCTCCCACCTGCCGCAGGGCGGCGCGCCGCCCCGCCTCCAGCGCCAGCGGCTCCCGGCCGCGGCCGCCCTCCAGGCGGATCGGTGTGCGGCGGCCGCTGCCGTAGCCGCGGGTGAGCACGGCCAGGCGCACCCCCCGCCGGCCCAGCTCCCGGGCCAGACCGATCACCAGGGGGGTCTTGCCGGTGCCGCCGAGGGTGATGTTGCCGATCGACACCACCGGCACCTCTGGGCGCAGGGGTTGCACCCAACCACGGTGCAGCCCGGTGGCGAGGGCATAGAGCACGGCCAGGGGCCGCAGCAGCCGGGCCCTCAGACAGGGGCCGCGCTGGTAGAGGAACGCAGGCGGCCTGATCAGCATCAACGGCCCTCCCGGGCCAGGCTGGTTTCGGCAAGGCGGGCCGCGGCGAGCTCGGCAGTGGCCAGCTCAGCGATCAGGCGCCTGGCGATGCGGCGCGAGGGACCCTCCAGACGCAAGGGGGGTGGCGACGGCGCTCCCCGGCTCAGCAGCTCCACCACCCGAGCCCAGAGCAGCTCGGCGGTGGGGCAGGCATGGAGCCAACCGGCGGCCTGAAGCTCCTCACTCAGGCCGGCGAAGTTGGCCATGTCCGGCCCGCACACCACCGGCTTGCCGGCGCGGATCGCCTCCAGGGGATTGTGGCCCCCCACCCGCCGTCCCCCCGCAGCCAGGCTGCCGCCCATCACCACCAGATCCGCCGCCGCCATCCAGCTGCCCATCGCCCCCAGGACATCCACCACCAGCACGTCGAGCTCAGCATGGTCAGCCGGGCCTCCGGCGGCCAGCTCCCTCCAGAGAATGGCCACAAGGCCCTGCCGCCGGGCCAGCTCGAGCACGGCGGCAGCCCGCGGCGGGTGACGCGGCACCAGCACCAGGGTGAGCGGGCCCAGGTGCTGCTGCAGCAGCGGGCGGGCCTGGAGCAGCAGGTGCTCCTCACCGGCATGGCTGCTGGCCAGCAGCAGCACCGGGCGGCGCAGCAGCGGTTGCAGCCGGGCCAGGATCGCCCCGTCCGTGGCGAGGGGATCGGCGTCCCGCTTGGTGGAGCCCACCACCACCACCCGGGGAGCGCCGAGCCGACGCAGGCGGGCCGCATCGGGCTCGGACTGGGCCCAGCAGAGGCGGGCACGGCCATAGAGCCAGGCGGCATAGGCCGGCAGGCGGCGGTGGCGACGGAAGGAGCGCTCGCTCATGCGGGCATTGACCAGGTGCAACCGCGGCATGGCGAGCACCAGCTCCGGCCAGAGTTCAGCCTCCGCCAGCAGACCCAGCTGGGGCCGCCAGTGCCGCCGGAACAGGGCCATGGCCAGCCAGTGGTCCACCGGCGCCAGCTGATGGATCACCCCCTGCGGCAGCAGCCGCTGGGCCAGCTGGGCCGAGCTGCGGCTCACCGAGGTGACCAGCACGACCGGGGGCTCCAGACCTGGTGGGGCCGTGGCTGCGCCCAGCTCCCGCACCAGGGGCAACAGCGCCGTGAGCTCACCGACGCTGGCGCCATGCAGCCAGATCAGGGGGCCGGGGGGGCGCTCCTGGCCAGCCCAGCCCAGCCGCTCCGGCAAGCGACGGAACTCCTCCTTGCCCTGCAACAGCCGCAGCAGCAGCAGCAGCAGGATCCCGGGGGTGAGCAGGGTCTGCAGCAGGCGCAGGCCCAGCAACAGCGGCCTCAGCGGCTCAGAAGGCACGGGTGGCCTGCTCCGAAGCAGCTTCCAGGGCCGCCTCCAGCTGTTCAGCCTGCAGGGCGAGGGCCTCGGCATCGTCCACGGGCGGCAACCACAGGGGCGCCCCCAGGGTGAGCACGGCCCGGCAGAAGGGGAACGGCAGCAGGGTGCGGTCCCACGAGCGCAGCCGCCGTCCCCGGCGCACGGCCAGGCCCACCGGCACCACGGCACAGCCGGACTGCTGGGCCAGGTGCACGACGCCTGGCTTGACGCGCCGGGCGGGGCCCCTGGGGCCATCCGGGGTGATGCAGATGGAACGGCCCCTGCGCAGCAGCTGGATCAGTTGCAGATAGGCGCGCACACCACCACGCGTGGAGGAGCCGGCCACCAGCTCAACGCCGCGCATGCGGGCCGCCACGCCCACGATCTGAGCATCGCGGTGGGCGCTGAGCAGCACCGCCACGGGCCGTCCGCTGCTGATGCGCAGGATCGGCATGAAGAACACATGGCAATGCCAGAGCGCATAGATCACCGGGCGCCCCTGCGGGCCGATCAAGCTGGCACTGAGCTGGTCAGGGCGCACCACGATGCGGGAGGTGAGCAGGATCAGCTGGCCGTAGGCGTTGAGCAGAGCACCCGCAACCCAGGCCAGGGCCCCGTGATTCAGGAGGGTGCGCTTCTTCACCGGAGAGCGGGGAACGGGCCGGGGGTCAGAGGTGCACAGAAGCCATCTCCCACAGGAAACCCCGGTGGCAGCCTGGCTGTCCACCGGGGGAGATGCATCGCTGGGGGTGGCTTGGGCCGGAGTTCAGGCCAGGGTTCAGGCAGAGCCGACGCCGGTGTAGGAGCCGTAGAAGAACAGGCCCACCACGAAGATCACGGCCATGCCGCCGGCGGTGGCCACCAGCCACAGGGGTAATACGCCTGCAGTCCAGCGGGAGCGCCAGGCCACTGCCGGACGACCGTCGGGCAGGCGATCCGGGATCCGGCCGTCAGGAATGTTGGATTTCTTGCCGCTCATGGGGTGGCCTCCGGATCAGTTGAAGAAGTAACTGGTGAACAGCACACCGGTGACGAAGACCAGCAGCAGCCCCAGGTAGAGGCTGGTGCGGTTGAGCTCAACCGGCAGGTTGTTGGGGTTTGGGTTGCGTTGCATGGCAGTGGACCTCAGCGACGGATGAACTGCATGGCCGCCAGGGCCCCCAGAAAGAACACCGTGGGAATGCCCAGGGCGTGAACGGAGAGCCAGCGCACCGTGAAGATCGGGTAGTTGCGCGGCGTGGTCGAGACGGGAGACTGGGTCATGGGGGTTTATGGCAGGCGCAGGTCAAGCTGGCTCTTGCCCTCGTAGCGCTGGCTCACGACGGGAGCCTTGCTCTCCTGGGCCTGGAAGTAGGCGTCAGGGCGAGGCGTGCCGAAGGCGTCATAGGCCAGGCCAGTGGACACGAACAGGAAGCCAGCAAGAAAGATCGCAGGCAAGGTGACCGCATGGATCACCCAGTAGCGAATGCTGGTGATGATTTCGAAGAACGGACGTTCCCCTGTAGAGCCGGCAGCCATAGCGACAAGCGTTCAGCCCGGCGATCCTAGGGGGAGGCCCTGGCCCAGGGAGAGCGGCAGCCCCCCTTGGTTACAGAAGTTGGCGAGCCTGAGAAACACCACCGGATCCCAGCCGGTCCCTCAGCCCACCCAGCGCAGCAGGGAGCCGCGCTCGCCCAGCACGAAGCCCTTGCTGCCGTCGCGGCTGAACACGATCCGGGTGAAGTTGGAGGGCTCCTGGGCCCCTACCGGGTCCTGCTGCCAGCTGCGGCCGTCGTCGCTGCTCACCAGCAGGGTGCCGCTGCCGCCGCCGGCCCAGATCCCACCGCGCGGGTCCCAGGCCATGTCGAGGTAGCCGTAGCCATTGGTGATCGGGATCACCGGCTTGCTCCACTGCTCGGGGTCGGCGGCATCACTGCCGAAGCGGATCTGGGCGCCGCGGGCCAGCATCCACAGCGTGCCGTCAGGGCGGAAGCCGATGGTCTGCAGGCGCTGGCTGCTCACCCGCTGGTGCACCTGCCACACCTCCTGGCCGGGATTCCAGGTGGAGAAGAAATTGCCCAGGCTGCTGACGCTCACGTAGCGGCCATCGGGGCTGCGGCGCAGCTCGCGCACGGCGCCGGCCGCATCACCCACCCGGGCCTGCCAGCTGGCGCCGCCATCGCTGGTGTCATAGATGGCTCCCACGCTGGTGGCCAGTTCGGCGGTGTCCCGGCCCAGGGCGGTGACCAGATAGGGCTCACCGGGCAGCTTGGTGTCGAGGAACAGGCGGCTCCAGTTGCGGCCGGCATCGGAGCTGTGCAGCAGCAGGCCGGGCTGGCCCACGATCCAGCCCTCGTCGCCGCGGAAGTCGATGCTGATCAGGCGGAAGTTCTCCTCCTCGGGCAGATCGAGGGCCCGCTCCTCCCAGCTGGCACCGCCGTCGTTGGTTTCCAGGATCAGCCGGTTGCTCCCCACCAGGAAGCCGTGGTCGGCGTCGGAGAAGGCCACGGCCAGAGGGTTGGCGGTGGTGTTGAGGGGCACGGACTGCCAGGGACTGTCGACCGTGCGGGCCAGGCCGGTGGTGACGCAGCCGCCCAGCCCCAGGCTGATCCCCAGCACCAGCAGCAGGGAGCACAGCGAGGAGAGCAGGCGGGGGCGGAGCGGGGAGCTGGAGGGGGGGCGGTTCATCGGCGCGGGCATCAACGCAGGGAATAGAGGGAGAGGAAGAAGGCGAAGGCCAGGGCAAAGCCGCCGAAGATCAGCACATTCTTCTGCCCCGGGGTGAGCCGGTTGACCCCGAGGCCGAAGTTGAGGTTTTCCTCAAAGCCGCTGGGCTTGCTGCTCGGGCCGATGTCCTTGAAGGCCCCCACCTTGCTGCGGCACACCGGGCAGCGAAAGGACACGGGGTCGAGCCCGGAAAAGGGTGTCCCAGGGGCAATCGCCAGTTTCCTGACCCCCTCGGCCGGGTCATAGACGAAGCCGCAGCTGCGGCACTCGAAGCGGTGGCTGTCGGGATCATCGACAGGCTCGCCGGGAACCGGTTCCGGTGGAGCTGGAACCGCCTGCGGAGCAGCGGCAGCCTGCTGGGGCTGCTGCTGGGCAGGGCTCTCCTGCCCCTGCGGAGTGATCTCGTCGGTCACCGAAGTCGGGCTGGGGATGCTGACTCTAGGAACCGTGCTGCAGTCGAAGCCATGGCTTTCCGGTTGCAGATGCCAGACTGCCCCGCACGTTGGGCTCGCCCCCATGTTCGTGCTCTCCGGCTACGACGCCTTCCTCGGCTTTCTGCTGATCTCGGCCGCCGTTCCCGTGCTTGCCCTTGTCACCAACAAGTTGCTCTCGCCCACCAGCAGGGGCGGCGAGCGGGAGATCACCTACGAATCCGGGATGGAGCCCATTGGCGGAGCCTGGATTCAGTTCAACATCCGCTACTACATGTTTGCCCTGGTCTTCGTGATCTTCGACGTGGAGACCGTGTTTCTGTACCCCTGGGCGGTGGCCTTCCACCGGCTGGGGCTCCTGGCCTTCATTGAAGCCCTGGTGTTCATCGCCATCCTTGTGGTGGCCCTGGCCTATGCCTGGCGCAAAGGCGCCCTCGAGTGGAGCTGACGGAACCCATGACCCTCACCCCCCAGACCAGCCCCAGCATCGACGCCCTGCGGGACGTGCGTGCCGCCAGTTGCGGCCCAGTCGGCAGCCCGGCTGTCACCTCAGGCCTGTCGGAGAACGTGATTCTCACAACTCTCGACGACCTGCACAACTGGGCCCGCCTCAGCAGCCTCTGGCCCCTGCTCTACGGCACGGCCTGCTGCTTCATCGAGTTCGCCGCCCTGATCGGCTCCCGCTTCGACTTCGACCGCTTCGGTCTGGTGCCCCGCTCCAGCCCGCGCCAGGCCGACCTGCTGATCGTGGCCGGCACGGTGACCATGAAGATGGGCCCGGCCCTGGTGCGCCTCTACGAGCAGATGCCTGAGCCGAAGTACGTGATCGCCATGGGCGCCTGCACGATCACCGGCGGCATGTTCTCCGCCGACTCCACCACGGCGGTGCGCGGTGTCGACAAGCTGATCCCCGTGGACCTCTACCTGCCCGGCTGCCCGCCACGGCCTGAGGCGATCTTCGATGCCGTGATCAAGCTGCGCAAGAAGGTGGGCAATGAGTCCCTGGCCGAGCGGGGCAAGCTGCGACCCACGCACCGCTACTGCACCGTGGCCCACCAGATGACGCCCGTCCAGCCGATCGTCACAGGCGCCTATCTGGCGGCCGAAAGCCAGCGCAAGGCCCTGGCCGCCGCGGCCGGCCTGCCCCTCGGCAGCCTCGAATCCGAGGCAGCCTTGCCCGTGGCCGCAGCAGACAGCACCCCCCCCACCGCCGAGTCGAGCGATGCCTGAGTCCACCCCCGCCCCTGAGGCCCTCGCCACCGTGGAGCCCGGGCCGGTGAGCCAGTGGCTGAAGAGCCAGGGCTTCGACCACGAGGTGCTTCCCCCGGACCACCTCGGCGTGGAGGTGATCGGCGTGGAGCCGGCCTTCCTGCCGCTGCTGGCCACCGCCCTCAAGGCCGACGGCTTCGACTACCTGCAATGCCAGGGCGGCTACGACGAGGGCCCGGGGGCCCGACTGGTGAGTTTCTACCACCTGGTGAAGCTGGGCAGCCTGGCCGACAGCAGTGCCGGCCTGGCCAGGCTGCCCGCCGAAGTACGCCCCCAGGAGGTGCGCCTCAAGGTGTTCCTGCAGCGCGATGGGGCCCTCACCATTCCCACCCTCTACGGCCTGTTCCGCGGCGCCGACTGGCAGGAGCGCGAGACCTTCGACATGTACGGCATCCAGTTCGAGGGCCATCCCCATCCCAAGCGGCTGCTGATGCCGGAGGACTGGAAGGGTTGGCCGCTGCGCAAGGACTATGTGCAGCCTGACTTCTATGAGATGCAGGACGCCTACTGAGCCGGCACGAAATGACGCGGTCGGCGCGGGCCACCCTGCCGCACCTGCGCCACACTCAGCTCCCCCTCGGCCAGCCAGGGGTAGAAGATGTTGAAGTCGTCGGCATAGCGCTGGCGCAGCAGGCGCACCAGCTGCGGTTGGGCCAGCAGTTGCTCGAGATCCGTGCTCTGGCCCTGGCGCCGGCTGTTCTTATCCGGCAGCTGCCGCATCAGACCGGGCACTCCGGCGCGGCGGGCCCGCTGCACCAGAAAGGGCCAGTGCAGCTCCAGGCTCTCGGCGTAGGCCACCCAGGTGGGCAGGGGCTCCCTGTCCAGGCAGAGGATCTCCGCCTGGGGGAGCACATGCACGTCCAGGGCTGCCGACTCCGCCGCGCAGATGCTCTCGATGAAGGGGGGCAGCGCCATGCCCCGCTCCACGCCGATGGCCCGCAGCCGCGCCGTGCAGCTGGGGTTTTCGATCACCTTGTTGTTGTAGGCCGAGAGCAGGCGATCAAAGGGGTTGCGCACCACCGCGAAGCTGAAGCAGTGCGCCCGCAGCTGCCTGGCCGTGGCGCGGTCCACGGGGCGGGCGATCGTGTTGGGCAGCAGATCCCAGAACTGGTCCACCTGGGAGGAGAGGGATTGCCAGGAGCGCTGGGGCCGCAGTCCCCGCAGCAACCGCTGGCCCAGGCTGCGGCGGTTGCGCTGCAGCTCCGGCCTGATCAGTCGGGTGAGGGCCGCCTTGACGCTGCTGTTGGCCGCCTTGGGCACACGCCCGTAGAGCAGATGGTGGCCGGGCAGGTGCAGGAAGTGGTGGTCGGAAGCCGCCATGGGCGGAGGCTACCTGGGGCTTGGGTCCGGGCGCAGCGGACGCGCCGGCCGCTGGCTGCCGCGGTAGCTGCGATAGAACCGCATCACCGCCACCGCCAGGCTGCGGGGATCGTGGCGCAGGGTGGCGGTAGGGCGCGCGCCCTGGAGGGGCGCCTGCATCACCTGGTAGCCCTGACGCTGCAGCTTGCGGGCATCGCAGCGGACCGGCTCGGCCCCCTTCTGGCGGTAGCGATCCAGCAACGGCGTGTCCTCCAGATCCTCCTGGGCCAGCACGGCATTGAACAGGCGCTGCTCGACCCCGAGGCTGGCCAGCTGGGCCTCGATCGCCCGCAGGTGACCTTCCACATCGAGACGGTCGGTCTCGCCGGGCTGGGTCATCAGGTTGCAGATGTAGAGCCGGGGCGCCTTGCTGCGGGCAATCGCCGCCACCAGCTCCGGCACCAGCAGGTTCGGCAGCAATGAGGTGTAGAGGCTGCCCGGACCCAGCACGATCAGGTCTGCGTGGGCGATGGCCTCGATCGCCCGGGGCAGGGCCGGTGGATGCTCAGGCGAGCAGCCCAGCCGCACGATCGGGCTATCGGCACGGCCGATCGCCGATTCACCCTCGATCCGCTCGCCGCTCTCAAGCTCCGCCCAGAGGCGCACGTCGGCATTGGTGGCGGGCACCACCTGACCCTGCACCGCCAGCACCCGGCTGCTGGCGGTGATCGCCGACTCGAGGCTGCCGGTGATGGCCGTGAGGGCCGAGAGGAAGAGGTTGCCGAAGCTGTGGCCCTCCAGCCCCAGGCCCGCCTGGAAGCGGTACTGGAAAAGCCGGGTGAGCAGGGGCTCCTCCCGGGCCAGGGCGGCCAGGCAGTTGCGAATGTCGCCGGGAGGCTGCACACCCAGTTCGCGGCGGAGCACACCGCTGCTGCCACCGTCATCGGCCACGGTGACGATGGCGGTGAGATTGCTGCTGTAGCGCTTCAGGCCACTGAGCAGGGTGGAAAGGCCGGTGCCACCGCCCACGGCCACGATGCTGGGACCGCGGTTCAGACGGCCCTGGGCGGCCAGGGCATCCACCAGATGGGTGCCGCGGTCTGGGGCAAGGGCCTGCTGGATGGAGCCGAAGCTGCGGCTCTGTCCCAGCCAGATCAGCGCGGCGCCGATCGCCAGCACCAACGGTCCGGTGATCCCCCTCGGCAGCACGGTCGTGAGGTTCTTGAGCAGCCACTGAATGCCGGCGATCGTCCAGTAGATGGGCTGGAGATCGGCCCACACCGCGGCACCCAGCAGGGCGATCAACAGGCCCAGACCGGAGGTGAGCACCCAGCGTTTCACTACCAGGCCGGGCTGCAGCCAGCGCACGGCCCGGCGCGAACGGCTGACCAGATCGCGCTGGCGGAGTTCGCCCCGGCCAACCCAGCTGGCCCGTGGTCTGAGCCGGCGAGACCGCCGCGGCCTGGAAGCCGGCGCAGGGGGGGGCGAGGGCGTGGGACTGTGCTCAGGGAGCCTCTTCACTGTAGTTCGGCCACCAGACGCGAAGATGGGATGCGATCGCGCTGCCGCCGCTGGCCTCCCCAGCCCCACCCCTGGCCGAACTCCGCAACCTCAGCATGGGCTGGGGCCGCACGGTGGTGCTGGATGGCGTGAACCTCTGTCTGCAGCCCGGCGAGCAGCTGGTGGTGGTCGGGCCCTCCGGAGCGGGCAAGTCCACGATCCTGCGGTTGCTCGCCGGCCTGCTGCTGCCCAGCGGCGGCAGCCTGCTGCTGCACGGTGAGCCCCAGACCTACCTGCGCATCGATCAGGAGAACCCCCCCGACGTGCGGCTGGTGTTCCAGAACCCAGCCCTGCTGGGCTCCCTCACGGTGCGCGAGAACGTGGGCTTCCTGCTCTATCGCTACGGACGGCTCAAGGAGGACGAGATCCGCCAGCGGGTGGCGGAGGCCCTGGAGGCCGTGGGGCTGGGTGGGATCGAGGAGCGGCTGCCGGGGGAACTGAGCGGCGGCATGCAGAAGCGCGTCAGCTTTGCCCGAGCCCTGATTCCGGCCCCCCAACTGCTGAACTCGCCCCAGATGCCCCTGCTGTTGTTCGATGAACCCACGGCGGGGCTGGATCCGGTGGCCTGCACCCGCATTGAGGATCTGATCGTGCGCACCACGGCGGTGGCCCGGGCCAGCTCGGTGGTGGTGAGCCACGTGCACAGCACGATCGAGCGCACCGGCGGCCAGATCGTGATGCTCTACGACGGCATTTTTCGCTGGGCCGGCGACCTGGAGGCCTACCGGCACACGGACAATCCCTATGTGGTTCAGTTCAGGAGCGGTAGCCTGCGCGGACCCATCCAGCCGGCAGAGGCCTGAGCAATGCGCCGCTCTGTGCGTGAGGCGATCGTGGGGTTCTCCCTGGTGGGAGCCGTCGCCGGAGCGGTGGGATTTTCCTTCTGGCTGCGCGGGCTCTCGCTCACGCGCCAGTTCTGGACCCTCAAGGCCAGCTTTCAGCAAGCCTCCGGCCTGGCCGCCCGCTCGCCGGTGGTGTATCGGGGGGTGATGGTGGGCAGTGTGCGCTCCGTGCGGGTCACCCCCGACGCGGTGGAGGCCGAGCTGGAGATCACCAACCCCACCTTGCGCCTCTCCCTGCCGGCCCGGGCTGAGGTGGGCCAGGGATCGCTGCTGGGCGGCGAGGCCCAGGTGGCCCTGATCAGCAGCGGCCCAGCCCCAAAGGCCTCGGCGCCATCGCCGCGATCGCCCGGCTGCCCCCGCAAGGAGATGCTCTGCGACGGCTCCTCGATCACGGGCACTGAAACCCCGAACCTGTCCACGGTGACCAGCCTGATGCAGCAGCTGCTGGAGCAGGGCGACCGGGAGCAGCTGATCAAGAAATTCGCCGGCCTGGCCACCAGCGCGGATCAGACCTCCCGGGAAGCCACCGCCTTCCTCAAGGAGGGCCAGGTGCTGGTGGGCCAGGGGGAATCGCTGGTGAACAGCCTCGAGCGCTCGGTGCAGGATGCCCAGCCCACCATCGCCAACCTCAACGCCAGCTCGGCCCACCTGCGGCGGCTGATGGCGGCCCTGGAAAATCCCAAGACCGTGGCCGAACTGCAGCAGACGGTGAGCAACGCCGAGCAGCTCACGGCCCGCTGGGATGCGGTGGGCGGCGATGTGAACCAGCTCACCTCCGATCCCCGCTTCCTGGATGGGCTGCGCAGCGTGGCGGTGGGCCTGGGCAAGTTCTTCGAGGAGCTCTACCCGGCCCAGACGGGCGCCGCCCGCGACAAGGCCAGCCGCGACAAGGCCGAACCACAGGGAGCGCCAGCCGGCAAGGAGCACAAGGCCTACCCCATGCCTACACCGCGCTGATCGCCTCCATGGCGATGGCGGCGATGGCCTGATCGCTGGCCTTGGGCAGCTGCACGTACTTGCCGCCGGCGGCCTCGGCCAGGTCCTTGCCCATGCCGCTGCCGATGAACTTGCGCTCGGTGTCGATCACCAGCAGCTTGAGGCCCAGGGCGCGGTAGCGGCTGGCCACCTGTTTCACCTCCTCCTTGAGATCCACCGGCTCCTCCCCCTCCAGCTGCGGCTGCCCCAGGGAGCGTCCCAGGGGCACGTTGCCGCGGCCATCGGTGATCGCCACCACCACCACCTGGCCCAGGTCGCCCGTGGCCAGGGCGTTGGCCCCTACCCGCGCCGCCTGGGAGAGTCCATGGGCCAGGGGTGAGCCGCCGCCGCAGGGCATCGATTCGAGCCGGCGGCGGGCGGCGGTGATCGAGCGGGTGGGCGGCAGCAGCACCTCGGCCTGCTCGCCGCGGAAGGGGATCAGGGCGACTTCGTCGCGGTTTTCGTAGGCCTCGGTGAGCAGCCGGATCACGGCGCCCTTGGCGCTCTGCATGCGGTTGAGGGCCATCGAGCCACTGGCATCCACCAGGAAGATCACCAGGGCGCCGGCCTTGCGCTGCAGCTGCTTGGCCCGCAGGTCGCCGTCCTCCACCACCACCTTGCGGTGGGGCTGGCGCTCGCGGCGGCTCTTCTGATACGGGGCTGCGGCCCGCAGGGTGGCGTCCACGGCGATGCGCTTCACCGGGCCGCGGGGCAGCATCGGCTTCACGTAGCGGCCGCGGGAGTCGCTGAACACCACGGCCCGGCTGCCGCTGCCGCCGGAGCGGGCCTTGGCGGCCCCGAAGAGCAGCAGCTCGGGATCGATCGCCACGGCCTCGGGATCGAGCATGAACTCCTCCGGCACCGAGGGGGGCGCCTGGTCCTCGGGAGTGTCGTCGTCCTGGTCGGGCTGCTCGGGATCGCTGTCGTCCTCGGGCTCCTGCTCGTTCGGGTCGGGTTCAGGCGGCTCCTCCGGCGGCTGCTCGCCCTGGGGCGGTGGCGGCGGCGGCGGCTCCAGGGGCTGGTCTGGATCGGGGGGCGGCAGCTGCAGGGCCCGGGGGGCGATCACCAGCCGCACGGCCACCTGCAGGTCGTCGGCCTCGACGCGATCGCGACCGCTGAGGGCGGCATGGGCCCGAGCGACGCGCACGGCGTAGAGCTCGGAGCGATGGCCCTCCACGCCGCCGCGCACGGCCTCGGTCACCAGGTAGGTGATCTGCTCACGGCTGATCTGCACATCGGGCAGCCACTGGCGGGCCAGCAACAGCTGGGTGGCGAGGGCGTCGGTCTCCTCCTGCCAGCGCCCCCGGAAGTCCTGGCCCGACTCGGCATGGTCGAGGGCGGAGCGGGTGATCGCCACCCGCTGCTCCAGGTCCAGCGCCTGGTTGGCACTGAGGCAGATGGCGAAGCGATCGAGCAGGTGGTCGCGCACCGCCCCCTCCTCGGGGTTGTAGGTGGCGATCAGCAGGCAGCGGCAGGGATGGGTGAGGCTGAGGCCCTCGCGCTCGATGCGGTTCTCGCCGCTGCCCACCGCCGCCAGCAGCAGGTTGGTGATGCCGTCGTCGAGCAGGTTGAGCTCATCCACGTACACCACGCCGCGGTGGGCCTCGGCCAGCAGCCCCGGCTGGAACACCGCCTGGCCGCTGGCCAGGGAGGCGGCCACATCCACCGAGCCCACCAGCCGGTCTTCGGTGATGCCCAGCGGCACCTGCACGAAGGGAGCGGGAATGACGCGGGTGGGCAGCAGGGCCTGGGTGTCCTGGCCGCTGGGGTCGGCGCCCAGCTGCTGCAGGCGCTCGCAGACGGCCTCGTTCCAGTCGTCGGGGCGCTGGGGATCCACGTTGAGGGCCTGCACCGCCGCCCCGCCCAGATCGAGCACATCGATGGGCGGCAGCAGGGCGTGCAGCCCCCTGGCCAGCACCGACTTGCCGGTGCCGCGGCCGCCGGCGATCACCACGCCGCCGAGGCCGGGATCCACGGCGGCCAGCAGCAGGGCGAGCTTGAGGGTGCCGTGGCCGGTGATCGCCGCCAGCGGGAAGGAGCGATCAGCACCCTGGCCGGCTGGGGCCGGAGACGCTGCTGAGCCGCTGACAACCATGGGGGCGGGGCCGGAAGGAGAAGGGAGGCCAGTCTGGCCGATAGGCCTGTACGGAGCTCGACGGCGGCACAGCCCTTAGCCTCAAAAACTCCTGATCGGCCGGGCCACCCCATGTCCCTCTCCATGCATGCGGCCGCCGTGCCCCCCCTGCAGCGCACGCTCACCAACCTGGCAGCGGTGCTGGCCAAGGCCGAAGCGCACGCCGAGGCCGGCGGCATCGATCCGTCCGTGCTGCTGGCCAGCCGCCTCTACCCGGACATGTTCCCCCTGACCCGGCAGGTGCAGATCGCCGCCGACATCGCCCGCCGCGGGGTGGCCCGCCTCGCCGGCGTGGAGGCCGTCGCCGTGGCCGATGACGAGACCACCTTTGCGGAGTTGATCGAGCGGCTGGAGGCCGCCATCAACGAGCTGGGTGGCTTTACCGCCGAGCAGCTGGAGGGCAGTGCCGAGCGGGAGTTGAGCGTGCCGATCGGCCGCGGGGAGACCATCACCATGATCGGCTGGCCGTTCCTCTCCGGCTTCGTGCTGCCCAACGTCTACTTCCACACCAGCACCGCCTACGGGATCCTGCGCCACAACGGCGTGGTGCTGGGCAAGCGCGATTTCCTGGGGGAACCCTGAACGCAGGCGGGATGAATCCAGCGGCTGCCAGCGCCCCAGCGCCCGAGCCCTGCACGGCCATCGCCCTGGGGGCCAACCTCGGCGACCCGCTGGCCACGCTCACGGCGGTGCGGCCGCTGTTGGGCCAGGTGCTGCACCACTGGGCCGGGGCGGACCCGGCGGTGGCCCCCTGGCGGCTGCGCTGGTCGCCCCTGTTCCTCACGGCTCCCGTGGGGGGTCCAGCTGGCCAGCCGCCCTATCTCAATGCGGTGCTGCTGGCCAGCGGGCCCGCCGGGAACGGATCAGCCGCAGGGACGAGCGGGGGAGATCCGCTGCCACTGCTGCTGGCCCTGCAGGGCCTGGAGGCGGCCTTCGGCCGGCAGCGGCTGCAGCCCTGGGGCCCGCGCAGCCTCGATCTCGATCTGCTCTGGTGCGGCGGCCATCAGCGCCAGAGCGCCGCCCTGTGGCTGCCCCATCCGCTCTACCTGGAGCGGGCCTTCGTGCTGGCCCCGCTGGCGGCCCTGGCAGCGGAGCTGGTGCCGCCGGGAGCCGGGCGCCGGGTGGGAGAGCTGCTTGGCGATCTGCTGGCTGCTGTGGCGGATGACGGCAGCCCACCACCGCAGCGGCTCCCTCCCCAGGCCGGTTGGCCCGAGTGACGCTGGCCCGGGTGACGCGGACGCAGGTGATGCGGAAGTGGGCCAGGGCAGCGACGACCCTCTTCAAGGGAGCCGCCTTTCCCAGTCCCCAGATCGCCAGCTTCCATCCTCGCTCGCGCTGGCGCAGGGGGTGGTGGCCGCCGAGTGGATGGTGGGCAGCGCCGAGCCGAAAACCTTCGCCTACGCCGCCGTGCTGCGGGCTCGATAGCGGGCTGGCTCAGCAACGCCTGCCTGCCCTCTGCCAGCTGGATCTCCGTCGTGCTGCGCAATCCCCTCCACCTGCTGCCGGGTGGTTGGTGGCAGGCGACTGGGCCGGCACCGCCCCGGTGCTGGGGCTGTTCGTGCTGGACGGCCTGGCAACGACCCTGAGGGCTGCTGAGGCCCCCTCGAGCGCCATGCTGGGACCAACTCCACCTCACCGCCATGGCGCCCCTGCCCGCTCCCGAGCCGGCGCGCCATCTCGACACCATCACCACCCTGCAGGCCGGCAAGCTGCGCTTTGAGGTGAACCGGGTGGCCCTGCCCATGGGCCTTGAGGCCAGCTTCGGGGTGATTCGCCACCCCGGCGCCGCCCTGGCGGTGCCGGTGCTCGACGACGGCCGCCTGGTGATGCTGCGCCATCCCCACAACCAGTTGCCCGGCGGCTGATCGGCGGGCGACGGGGCACGCTGCGCGCTGATGCTGGGGTTGTGGCTGCTGCTGGCGGCGGGCCTGAGGCGCTGGCTGGCCCTGGCACGCGGCAGCCTTGGCTTCGTGGACACGACGGCGCGGGCCGAGCTCTACACCTGGATCCGGCAGCACAGCCCGCAGACGGCCGTGGTGGTAAAGCCACCCTCGGGCTTCGAAGACCTGGCCCTTCACACCGGTCGCGCCGGCTTCGTGCAGTTCAAGCAGGTGCCCACGGCCTACCGATCCCTGTCGCCGCAGAGCCTGCGCTCACTGGTAGAACAGGCCCAGGCCACGCTGGTGATCAGCGCCAACCCACAGAGGGGGCCCAAGGGCAGGGAAGCAGCCCCCCGCACCGGGCTTCGACGCCCAGGTTGGCGGGCGCTCGCCTGCTGAGACAATCGGGGCACGAGGCGGCCCGGCCAACCACAGCCCTGCCTCGCCACGACACCGCCAAGCCACCGGCAGAGCAGAGCGCTTGTCGCCAGGGCTTGCAAACCGGTTTCGATCAGGAATCGACACAGCTCTGCACGGGCGGAAGGCACAGATGGAACTGGGAACCGAGTGTTGCTGCACCCTCTTTTAAAGGATTTTGACGAAGATTTCAGCGCCATGGGAACCATGGCTGAGCGAGGCCATTGACGCGACGCCAGAACAACGCTCACACCGCCGAGGCACTGATCAAGCCCTAGCATCGAACCCGGGTTAAATGCCAGGGACAGCACAAGGTGGGCCATGTCATCCTCCACATCGGACTGCATAAAACAGCGAGCACGAGCCTGCAGAGTTTTGGCTACCGCAACCGCTCACTGTTGCTGCGTAGAGGCATTGTCATCGCATCACGCAGAATGAATCGGGAGTTCGGCGAGCTGCTCACGAAATACGGCATTCAGGAGGAGGGCCTCACTGCAGTCAAGGCCTATTGGCACCAAACGTTCGCGCCGATTCTCAATAAGCATCCGGGGTGCACCCTGGTGATCAGCCACGAGAGGATCAACGGGATTCGTTGGCGAACGTCGGCAAAAGCGCGGATGGCCACCTTGCGAGAATGCCTGCAAGGCCATCAGGTTCGCGTCCTCATCTATGCACGACGCCAGGATGAATGGTGTGAGTCGATGCATAACCAGCTGGTTAAACGAGGGCTCTTGACAGAGACATTGCCACAGTTCGCCAGGCGAACCATGGGTTCGAAGGCCATTGACCTTGATCGGCTGTATCGCTTTTGGGCCGATGGACTGGGGGCCGCGGTCGTTGATCTGCGTCTGTTTGAAGCCGGCTGCCTCAAGGAGGGAAACATCATCTGCGACTATGCCCAGGCGCTTGGGCTCACCACGCTGGCGGGGGCTCGGATGCCACCCGAAAAGAACCAGCGGCTGGGCACGCCACTGCTCGAGCTGAAGCGCCGCCTGAATGGGCGGCCATGGATGCGCTACGGAAATCTGCTGGTGGGAGAACTCCTGCTGGCCATGCAATCCCTTCGCCCCCAGAGCAGGGAACGGACACTGTCGCCCAAGCTTTCCTTGCACATCATGAAGCGCTACGCGCGCGGCAACCGGTGGCTGGCCACGGAGCTGTTCCACCGCAGCAGGCGCTGCCCACTGTTCGCACGCGCTCGTCCCTTTCCTGCCGCCCGGTCTCCCGCCCTTGCCCAGCGCTCCACGGCCCGGCTGCTGCGGGATTGGTGGTGCGGCCGCTGAGGGCGGCCACCCCAGACCCAGCCGGTTCCAGGGCGACAGCGATTCCGGCGCTGCTGTGGTGCCGGCGGTGCCGCCAGAATGCCTCCACCGCAAAGCACCTCAGCCGATGGCGCCCCTGCCCGCTCCCGAGCCCGCGCGCCATCTCGACACCATCGCCACCCTGCAGGCCCACAAGCTGCGGTTTGAGGTGAACCGGGTGGCCCTGCCCATGGGCCTGGAGGCCAGCTTCGGGGTGATTCGCCACCCCGGCGCCGCCCTGGCGGTGCCGATGCTCGACGACGGCCGCCTGGTGGTGCTGCGCCAGTACCGCTTCGCGGTGGCCACCCGGTTGCTGGAGTTCCCCGCCGGCACCCTGGATCCGGGCGAAACGCCCCTGAGCACGATCCAGCGGGAGCTGCAGGAGGAGGCGGGCTACAGCGCTGAGCGCTGGGATCCGCTCGGCACCCTGCTGCCCTGCCCCGGCTATTCCGATGAAGTGATCCACCTGTTCCTGGCCCGCCAGCTCACGGCCCTCACCGACCAGCCAGCCGGCGACGACGACGAAGACCTGGAGGTGCTGCTGCTGCAGCCCGATGAGCTGGACGCGGCCCTGGCCAGCGGCGATGAATACCTCGATGGCAAGAGCGTCAGCGCCTGGCTGCGGGCCAAGCAGCTGTTGGGGCTCTGATGGCTGCAGCGCAGAAGAGGCCTGAGCGCTGGCTGTTCTGGCACCGCCGCGACCTGCGGATGGCCGACAACCTCGGCCTGGCCGCCGCGGCGCGGGCCACCCCGGCCGTGACCGGTGTGTTCGTGCTGGATCCCGGCCTCCTGGAGGCACCGGACCTGGCCCCCGCCAGGCTGTGGTTCCTGGCCGAGAGCCTCAGGGAGCTGCAGCAGCGCTGGCACCAGGCCGGCAGCCGCCTGCTGGTGCTGGGGGGCGACCCTGCTGTGGTGCTGCCCCGGCTGGCCCTGGCCCTGGGTGCGGCGGTGGTGGCCTGGAACCGGGATGTGGAGCCCTACGGCCGCGATCGTGACAGGCGGGTCGCGGCGGCGCTGCAGGGCCAGGGGCAGCGGGTGCTGGTGGACTGGGATCAGCTATTGATTCCCCCGGAGGCGCTGCGCACCGGCCAGGGCGATCCCTACCGGGTGTATGGCCCCTTCTGGCGCAACTGGCGCGGCCAGGTGGAGGCTCGGGCCAGGCTGGGCGCCGCCAGCAGCGGCGGCCTCGAACCCGTGCCGGCTCCCACTGGCCTGCGGGATCTCGACCCGTCCCAACTGGCGACGCTGACACAGGGCACCGAGCCAGCCCTTTCGTTCGTGCAGCCTGATCCCACCACGGGGCTGCATCTGTCCCCCAGCTTCAGCGGCCGTGATCTCTGCCCCTGCCGCCCCGGCGAAGCCGCCGCCCTGGAGCAGCTGCAGGCCTTCTGCGATGGCGGGCCGCTGCTGGGCTACGAGCCGGGCCGCAACCTGCCCGGCGAGGCCGGCACCTCCGGGCTGAGCGCGGCGCTGAAGTTCGGCACCCTCAGCCCACGCCAGGCCTGGGCCGCCGCCCAGCAGGCCCGCCAGCTGGCCCGCAGCAGTGAGGCCGAGCAGTCGATCACGGTGTGGGAGCAGGAGCTGGCCTGGCGCGAGTTCTATCAGCAGGCCCTGTTCCATTTCCCCGAGCTGGCCGATGGCCCCTACCGGGCCCAGTGGCGGCGCTTCCCCTGGGAGAACGATGCCGGGCGCTTCCAGGCCTGGTGCGACGGCCTCACCGGCGTGCCGATCGTGGATGCGGCGATGCGGCAGCTCAACGCCAGCGGCTGGGTGCACAACCGCTGCCGCATGATCGTGGCCTCCTTCCTGGTGAAGGATCTGATCTGCGACTGGCGCTGGGGCGAACGGGCCTTCATGGCGCGGCTGGTGGATGGTGATCTGGCCGCCAACAATGGCGGCTGGCAGTGGAGCGCCAGCAGCGGCATGGACCCCAAACCGCTGCGCATCTTCAACCCCTTCACCCAGGCCGCCAAGTTCGATCCGGAGGCCCGCTACATCCGCACCTGGCTGCCGGAGCTGCGCCATGTGGCCACGGCCGATCTGATCAGCGGCGCCATCGCCCCCCTGGAGCGGCGCGGCTACCCGGAGCCGATCGTGAACCACAAGGAACAGCAGGCCAGGTTCAAGGGGCTCTATGCGGGGCTGGGGCGCTGAGCTCAGCCGATAGGCGCTCCTTTCAGCCAGGTCAGCCACTGAATCCTCCAGCTGGCCGAGGCTCCCTCAGAGAGAAGAGCCACCGTGTCGTCACGAGCCCTGCAGGGCTTGGGGAACGTGCAGGGCCACAGCTTGCTCACCGATGCACTCCGCACAGGCAGGTCAGGATTCAGACCGCGCAGCTGGCCCGATCCGGCAGGCTGCTGGGGGCCGGAACGTCGCCGGGCCGTGCCAGCAACTGGCCCAGGGCCTCCACCACCCGCTGCTGCTGGGCCAGGGAGAGCTCCGGGAAGATTGGCAGGCTCAGCACCTCGGCACAGAGCCGCTCGGTGACGGGCAGGCTGCCGGGCCCGTAGCCCAGGGCGGCATAGGCCGGCTGGCGGTGAATGGGGATCGGGTAGTAGATGATCGTGCTCACGCCCGCCTCCTGCAGCTGCTGCTTGAGCCAGTCGCGGCAGCAGCCCTGCGGCAGGCCAAAGGCATCCATGTCTGCGGCGGGACCACAGGGCGCTTCCCCCCCGGCGCCGCAGGCCGCAGCGCCGATCGGGCAGGCCGGCACCCGCAGCACGAACTGGTTCCAGCTGTGGCCCTCCGGCCCGGCCGCCGGCAGGGCGACCCCGGGCAGCCCCGCCAGCTGGCTGTGGTAGCGGGCGGCGATCGCCCGGCGGGACTCGAGCCAGCGGGGCAGGTGCGGCAGCTTCACCGCCAGCACCGCCGCCTGTAGCGCGTCGAGGCGGCTGTTGTAGCCGAGATCGGTGTGCAGGTAGCGGCGCGGCATGCCGTGCACCGCCAGCTCCCGCACCCGCTGGGCCAGCACGGCATCGCTGCACACCACGGCGCCGCCATCGCCGGCGGCACCGAGATTCTTGGTGGGGAAGAAGCTGAAGCAGCCGGCATCGCCCCAGCTGCCCACCGGCCGGCCGGCCCAGCGGGCGCCGGTGGCCTGGGCGCAGTCTTCCACCACCTTGAGGCCATGGCGCGCGGCGATGGCACCAATGCGCTCCATGTCCACCGGCCGGCCGAACAGATGCACGGGCAGCAAGGCCCGGGTGGCCGGGGTGATCGCCGCCTCGACCAGATCCAGATTGATCAGGTAGGTGGCGGGGTCCACGTCCACGAACACCGGCGTGGCCCCCACGGCGCTGATCGCCTCGGCGGTGGCGAAGAAACTGAAGGAGGAGGTGATCACCTCATCGCCGGGGCCGATCCCCAGGCTGCGCAGGGCGAGCACCAGGGAGTCGGTGCCGCTGTTGCAGCCCACCGCGTGGGGCACACCGCAGGCCTCGGCGAAGGCGGCCTCAAAGGCGGCGATCGTGGGGCCGCCGATGTACTGGCCGCTACGCAGCACGGTCAACACGGCCTCATCCAGTGCGCCACCCAGCTCCTGGATCTGCTCACCGAGGCTGAAGGGTGGCACTTGCATGCGGCTCACCATAAAGGCAATGAGCGGCAGGGATCAGCGGGCCCATTCCGGTTCTGAACCTGGATCCCACTTGATGTTGCAGCCGATGGCCGGGCGCTGCTCTCCTGCCGGAGTACCTCCCGCCTCAAGGGCGGCGAGGGCAGCGCGCAGATCCTTGCCGTCGGCGGCCCGGCCCTGGCCGGGGCGGCTGTCATCGAGCTGGCCGCGATACACCAGCTGCAGAGCGCCGTCGACTGCCGGGGCGAAGAGGTAGGGATCGGGGGTGCAGGCGGCCCGGAAGGCCCGGGCGATCTCCTGGTGGCCATCCAGCAGGTAGGGGAAGGTCCAGCCGTGGCGAGCCGCCTGGGCCCTGAGACCCTCGGCTCCGTCCTGGGGGTGGGTCTGCACGCTGTTGCTCGAGATCGCCAGGATCTGCAGCCGCGGCGGCGGGCCGGCGACATCGGCCTGCAGGCGGCTGATCTCCTGCTCCACATGCTTCACGAAGGGGCAGTGGGCGCAGAGAAACAGCACCAGCAGGGGCAGCGGGCCCAGGCGATCGAGGTCGAGCGGCTCGCCACTGACCTGCTGGGCGGAACCAGAGGCCAGCTGGGCCCTGATCACTCCGAACGGCAGGGGCGTGCCCAACGGCAGCATGGTGGAGGGCGTCAGCGCCATGGGCCAGTTCCCTCATCGATGCCTGCCCCCACGCTAAAGAACCCTCCCCTGCAGGCCGCCGCGGCCCTGGCGGGGTTGTTGCTCAGCGCCGGCTGCGTGCCGGCCCACCGCCAGGCCAGCTGGGCGATCTTTCCCCTGCAGCGCAGCGTGCCCCACGACGGCCTGGCGGTGGTGAGCCAGCCCGATGGCTACGGCCTGCACATCTGGATCGCCACCGACACGCGCGAGAGCGACATCTGCCAGCCGCGCTGGACGCCCGACCCGGCGCGGCTGTTCAACGGCAACGGCACGGCGCCGTTCAGCTCGGGGCTGGCCAGCCGCCAGGAGTTCTTCGAGGCCGTGGCGCGGCGGGACGTGCGCCGGGCCCTGCGCCAGCAGAGCGAGGCCCTCTGTCAACAGGCCGACCCCAAGCGCAGCTTCCGCTGGCTGGAGCCGCCCCTGACGCCCGAGCAGGTGAAGGTGGAGGCCTTCCCGCTGCTGGAGGAGCCGGATCTGCTCAGCGATCCCGCCGCCGTGCTGGAGCGGGAGGAGACCTTCCTCAGGGACGCCACACAACCCAGGGATTGAGCTCATCAGCCCGTGAGAAAGCTGCGCCACACCTCGGGCTCGGCCTGGCGCCAGTAGCGCGAAAAACGGCGCAGATCGGGGGGCGACTCCAGCCGCACAAAGGGTTCGGGCTCCAGCACCTGCACGGGCACTGCCGCCGCAATCCGGCGACAGATCAGCTCGAAGCGAGGATCCACTGCCGCGGAGGTCACCACGCCATCAGCCCCATGACGGGCGGCGAAGGCGAGCACCTGCTCGGCCACATCCCCCTGCCTGAGGCTCACCGGCAGCTCCAGGGCGCACTCGTAGAGGAAGCCCAGCCGTTGGCGGCTGAGGCCAGAGGCCGCGATCAGGGAGGTGTCGAACACGAACAGCGCAGGCGCCCCGGGCCAGGCGCGCAGGGCAGGGTTGGCAGGCCCCAGCGCCTCACCGTGCACCCACACCAACGGGCGGGCCAGCGGTGGGCCCGACCTCGGAGGCGGAGCGGGAGCCGCGAGTCGCTGCACCGGTGCTGGGAGGCTTTGGTCCAGACCTTCCGGCGAGGGGGCGAACAGCCGTTGCTGGAGGGTTTCGTAGCTGGCCTCAAAAGGACAGCCGCCCCCAGCCAGCTGGCAGCCGCGACAGTGGCGATCCCCCGCGAAGCGTTCCAGGTTGGCGCGGTTGAAGAGGTAGGGCTTCTGGCTGAAGCTGCTGGCCACCCACTGCCAACTGAGGTTGTTGCTGCCCGGATCTCCATCCAGCAGGTGCTCCAGAAACCAGCGGGCGCCTGCCTGCCACTGCACCTGGCGCCAGTGCACCACATAGCTGGCCAGCCACATCCGAGCGTGGTTGTGCAGCCAGCCGCGCCCCAGCAGCTCCCCAGCGAAGGCGTCCATGCAAGCCAGACCGGTTTGGCCCGCCGCAATGTCAGCCGGAAGCCCAGCCGCATAGCGGCTGGGGGGATGACCCGTCTTGAGGGGCTCCTGGTCGTTCCAGATCCCGTCGCCCCTCTGTTGCCAGAGCCGCTGCCAATAGTCGCGCCAGCCGAGCTCATTGATCAACTTGCCGGCAAGCTGCCGGCCCTCAGCCCGCTGTCCGCTGCGTCCGTAGCCCCGCTGCTCCAGCCAGCGGAACACCGCGTCGCGCACCTCAGCCAGGCTGAGTACGCCGTGGCGGATGTAGGGCGAGAGGCCGCTCACGGCACCGTCGAGGTGGTTGCGGCTGCGGCCATAGGCGATCGGATCCAGCTGGGCGAGCTGGGCCAAGGCAGCCACGCCGCCACCGCGGATCGGGCTCAACCCTCCACAGGCCGTGGGGAATAGTTCGGCGATGGTGTGCGCGAGGTCCTTCCGATCCAGGAAGGTGCTGGGCAGATCAGCCGCAGCATCGGCGGGTGGCATCGGGTGACAGCAGGGCCTGGGGGGCGGCTCGCCCAACGACGAAGCCTCAGGCCATTGCAGCGCATCGGCCTCAGCCGTTCAGCGAGGAATCTGAGGCTGGACCGGCAGCCAGGGCACCCACGTAACCCCTGCTGAGGGAGAGCCGCCAGTGGCACATCAGGCCGCCCGATCCGCCCACAGGTGGCGCGGCCAGGCCCCAACCAGCGGCCTTCAGTTCGGCTTCCAGATGACACCAGGCCTGCAGAAACGCCATGGCCTGGTCTGCAACAGGGCGCTGCAGGAGGGCGTCAACCTGCTGGCTCGACAACAGTCGGCGCGCAATGGGTTGCCAGTTGAGCGCCGGCCGCTCCTGCTCCACATCCACCCCCAAAGGCCGGCAGCGGTGGAGGGCCAGGAGAATCAGATCCCCGGAATGGCTGACGTTGAACTGCGGCCCCCCGCGGCAATAGGGCTTGCCTTGTGGACCCAGGGCGATGGCCACATGCTGGGGCTGCTGATCCATCCAGAGAGCCAACATCTGGCGCAGCATTACTCGGCCCAGCAGAAAGCGCTCCTGATCCTCCTTGCGGCGATAGCCGCCAAGGCGGCACTGCTCTTCTGCCGACAGAGTACGGGCCAAACCAGTCAGAACGGGAGCGCTGATGCCATCACCACGATTCACTGCCAGGAGCAGGGGCTGATCATCTTGATGGCAGCCATCCGCAGCAGTCAGGAGTTCCGAAAGGGAATATCCCGGGAGCCACGGGATGGGCTTGAGGAGTGCCAGATCAGTTGCTTGAGCCATGAGGCCGGGTCAGAGGCTTCAAAGGAACAATTCGTGAAAACCAAGAGGATTATGCCTGAACAGAGGTTACCAGCCCTGGGAGCCATGGCTTGGAATGCGTGGCTGGGGGAGGCCTCCCCTCTGTTCTGTGATCATGGACTGACCCCGCTCATACTGTTCTTGACAACATAGAGAGGAACAAGAGCTTGCATAGCACAAACAGCAGCAGGGGCAAGAATCCACCCCAAACCCTCACGATCTAGCCGCGCAATGAGTGTGTGCTGGGGCTACTATCTTTGCCTCAGAATTAGCTTTCAACTGACAATTCAATGAATGGGGCGGAGTATGCATGATCGCCGTGGGAACTGGCTTCGGACGCGGCGATGCATGGTCTTGGCCTCGATGGTGCTGCTCGGACTGACAGGAACGGCCGCAGCGACGCTCTATGACTAGATCCGCGTCCGGCTCGTTTTGGCCCAGGCCGGCTCGGCCTACGTCGCCAAGACCCTCTGCAGCGGGGTCCTGATGGCAGAGATGGACGCTGCGCAGCTCTGGGGGGAAGAACTCGCACGAGCCCGTGGTCTGGTGAACGCCAAGCTCATTCATGATCGGGGAGAGGTGGTCACCGATGCCCTTTGGGGACTGGTCTCAGCCCGGGCGACGCGGCAATCGAACCTGGGGTGTTCGCTCTACCACCAGGACTTTCCTCCCGTTGCCCTACCGGAGCAACCCAGGCCAGTCAGCTCAGACCCGCCCAGCACGTCCATGCCCTGGCGCCTGGCCCCCCTCGCGCCAGACGCATCTCCTGGAGTTCTAGACGAACAGCAGCTGCAGGAAGCATTGGATGACGCCTTCAGGGAGCCCGATCCCCAGAACCCACGCCGCACCCGAGCTGTCGTGGTGGTACGAAACGGATGGGTGGTGGCGGAGCGCTATGCCCGCGGCGTCAGTCCCGCGACACCACTGATCGGCTGGTCCGTGACCAAGGCCCTGACCCACGCCTTGGTCGGAATCGCCGTGAAAGAGAATCTGCTGCAGCTGGACAAGCCTGTTCAGGTTCCCGAGTGGCACTTGCCTGGGGATCCTCGGCGGGCGATCACCCTCGACCAGCTGCTGCGCATGAGCAGCGGTCTCGCCTTTACCGAGGTCTACGGCGACTTCGAGACGGATGTTGTGAAGATGCTCCTGCACAGCGATGATGCCGCTGCCTACGCAGCGGGGAAGCCGCTGGAGGCGAAACCCGGCACCCTGTGGCACTACTCCTCCGGCGACAGCAATCTCATCACCAGGGGGCTGCGACTTGCCATGTCGGATGACGCCGCCTACTGGCGCTTTCCCTATGAGCAACTGTTCCAGCCCCTGGGGATGGGCAGCGCAGTGTTCGAAACCGATCCTTCCGGTACGTTTGTGGGCTCCTCACTTGCCTACGCCACGACCCGAGACTGGGCTCGTTTCGGGTTGCTTTATCTCCACGATGGCGTGTGGGGCAATCGGCGTCTTCTCCCCCACGGCTGGGTCAAGCATGCGATCACACCCACCCCCGGCTCCGAGGGAAACTACGGTGCTCACTGGTGGCTGAATCAAGGTGGCCGTTTCCCTGATCTCCCCCGCGACACGTTCTATGCAAGGGGCTTCGCGGGGCAGCTGGTGATGATCATTCCATCCCGCAACGTGGTGATCGTGCGGCTGGGCCAGACACCCGGCAAAGGATTTAATCCCAATACCTTTGCCAAGAGAGTGCTGAAAGCGTTGTGACGCTGCATCGAAATCGCATGGCAGACGGGCTATCTACACGAGAACACGATCATCCTGTCAGCAGATGATTGCGAGCACCGGAAACTCTCAATTGGCAGCATTGGCGCTCTTGGTGGAGGCGGGTGCTGAGGCCCTTCAACCCATCGCCGCGATGAGGTGGCTGATGGACCAGCTTGAAGATTGCGGAGCGCCCCTGGAGCTTGACGCTCAGAGCCTGGCTACGGAGGGAAGCAATCCATGCCTCGCTGAGCCGCCTCGTCGTCAGGCAAGGTGCTGCGGGAGGATGACACGCCCACCCTGTGCCACTGCGGCTCCCCCCATGCTCCTCGATCTGCGCGGCAAGAAGGCCCTGGTCACCGGCATCGCCAACAACCGCTCGATCGCCTGGGGCATCGCCCAGCAGCTCGCCGCCGCCGGCTGCGAGCTGGGGGTCACCTACCTGCCGGATGAGAAGGGCCGCTTCGAGGCCAAGGTGCGCGAACTCACCGCGCCGCTGAACCCCAGCCTGTTCGAGCCCCTCAACGTGCAGGACCCCGCCCAGATCGCAGCAGTGTTCGATCAGGTGAGGGCCCAGTGGGGCTGCATCGATGTGCTGGTGCACTGCCTGGCCTTCGCCGGCAAGGAGGAGCTGGTGGGCGACTACTCCGCCATCAGCCCCGAGGGCTTCGCCCGGGCCCTGGAGGTGAGCGCCTACTCCCTGGCCCCCCTCTGCCGCCACGCCAAGCCCCTGTTCAGCAAGGGGGCCAGCGTGATCACCCTCAGCTACCTGGGCGCCGAGCGCGCCATCCCCAACTACAACGTGATGGGCGTGGCCAAGGCGGCCCTGGAGGCCTCGGTGCGCTATCTGGCTGCCGAGTTGGGGCCAGAGCAGCAGGTACGGGTCAATGCCATCAGCGCCGGGCCGATCCGCACCCTGGCCAGCTCCGCCATCGGCGGCATCCTCGACATGATCCACAACGTGGAGGAGAAGGCCCCGCTCAAGCGCACCGTCACCCAGGACGAGGTGGGCGCCACCGCGGCCTTCCTGGCCAGCCCCCTGGCCTCGGGCATCACCGGCCAGGTGATCTACGTGGACGCCGGCTACTGCATCACCGGCATGTGATCACCTGCCCCTTCAGGGGGTGCTGAGGAACTGCTCCGTGCGCATCGGCATCACCGCCCCCATCCAGTCGATCGTGGTGGTGTGCAGGTTGTAGAAGGCCGCTTCCACGCTGAGGCGGCCGGAGCGCAACAGGTCGGTGAGCAGCACGCTGGAATCCACCAGGTTGCGGGCGGCGTTGAGGGTGTGGTGGCGGGAGGCCTGATCCAGGTCGTGGTGGCCGCCGAGGTTGATCAGCTCCATGCGCAGCTGGCCCACCAGCTGGGCCAGGCTCGGTGTGAGCGTGAGCGCCGGGTTCAGGGCCGCCTCCACGGCGCCGCAGCGTTCATGGCCCAGCACCACGATCACCGGCACGCCCAGATGGGCCACGGCGTACTCCAGCGAGGCGATGGCGGCGGTGGTGGAGAGGGTGCCGGCGTTGCGCACCACGAACAGGTCGCCGAATCCCGTGTCGAACAGCAGCTCCACGGGCACCCGCGAGTCGGCGCAGCCCAGCACGGCCGCGGTGGGGTGCTGACCCGATTCCACCTCGAGCATGCGCTCGCGGCTGCTGTGGGGATGGAGCGATTCACCATCCAGGAAGCGCCGATGGCCCGCGCGCAGCTCGGCGAGCACCACCTGGGGAGAGTTGGTCAAGGGGCGGCTGGGGCGGTGGGCGTGATTGTGGACGGATACCGGTCATCGACTTCGGCATGATTGGTACAGTCCCGCCCCTTTGGCCCGTGTCCTCCCTTCCGGACCTCAACCACGATGGCCCCGGCGGCGGCCGCAGCGGCACGGTGCACCGGCTCACCGGCGAAACCGACGTGCGCGTGCGGCTGGGCCTCGATGGCAGCGGCCTCTGCCAGGTGAGCACCGGCGTGCCCTTCCTCGACCACATGCTCCACCAGCTGGCCAGCCATGGCCTGCTGGATCTGGAGATCAGCGCCGACGGCGACACCCACATCGATGATCACCACACCAATGAGGACGTGGGCATCGCCGTGGGCCAGGCCCTGGCCCAGGCCCTGGGGGACCGGCGCGGCATCCAGCGCTTCGGCCACTTCGTGGCGCCCCTCGACGAGGCCCTGGTGCAGGTGGCCCTCGACTGCTCCGGCCGGCCCCACCTCAGCTATGGCCTGGAGATCCCGGCCCAGCGGATCGGCAGCTACGACACCGAACTGGTGAAGGAGTTCTTCGTGGCGGTGGTGAACAACTCCGGCCTCACCCTGCACATCCGCCAGCTGGCGGGCTCCAACTCGCACCACATCGTGGAAGCCTGCTTCAAGGCCTTCGCCCGGGCGCTGCGGCTGGCCACGGAGATCGACCCGCGCCGCGCCGGCGCCATCCCCAGCAGCAAGGGGGTGCTGGAGCGGGCCGGCGCGGCCTGACACAGGGTGGGCCGGCCCGGGGCTGGGAGGGCCTCAACGCCTCAGCGGATCTGCTGGCGCGACCACAGGAACAGCCCCAGACGCTCGGCATCGGCCATGGTGCGCTCGGCATCGAGCAGCAGGGCGCCGCGGGCCTCCCAGGCGATGCCGGAGAGCCCGGCCGCCGCCGCCTTCGCCACCGTGGTGGGGCCGATGGCTGGCAGGTCCATGCGGCGGTCCTGCTGCAGCTTGGGGGCCTTGTAGAGCACACCGGAACGGGGCGCCTCCGGCGGCAGCGCCCGGCTGCTGGCCACCCACTCGAGCATGGCGTCGGTGCCCGGCAGGGCTTCGGTGGCCAGGCAGAGGCCCCCCGCCACCACGGCGCCCTGGCCCACATCCACCATCGAAATCGCCTCCACGATCTGGGCGGCGCGCTCCACATCGGCCCGATCCATCTCCGTGGGCAGGCGGCTGGCATAGACGCCGGGCTCAGGCAACAGATTGGGGGCCACGTCCTCCACCCCCACCACCTCCAGCCCGAGCTCCTCGATGATCTCCGCCAGGGAACGCAGGGAGGCGTCGTCGCCCTTGCGCAGCGAGGCCAGGATGCGCGGCGCCGCCATCAGGGTGGAGCCCTCGAACCGCATGATGTTGAGGGCCCGGGGCCGGTGGAACTTGCCCACCATCACCACCTGGCGGATGCCGCGCTTCTCGAGCGAGCGGAAGAAGGAGATCGAGCGCTCGAAGTAGAACTCCTCAGCGTCCTCCAGCTCCACCTCCAGGCCATGGGGGCGGCAGACCAGGTGAGGCCGCCCAGAAGCTCTCAGGGCCTGCGAGAGCATCCTGGGAAGCACGCCGGCACCGGCAATGATCGCGAGGGTCGAGTCACCCATCTAGGCCGGCGGTCACAGTCCAGTCGTGGTTGGCGGCAGTCAACTGCCAGGACGTGGTCACTGACCGCCTGGAGTGGACACGTCCTCAGTCGTCATCGGGCCAGCAGTGCCGCGAGCTGCTCGGGAGTGAGCCGCTGATCGGCGCTGGCGCCAGGGGCGGCCTCCGCTGTTCTGTGGCGTAGCTCGCGCAGCAGCACCACGCCGGCGCTGGCCTCCTCCTCACCGATCACCGCAGCCCAGGCGGCGCCGGAGCGATCCGCCCGCTTGAACTGCTTGGCGAAGGCGGCTCCGCTGGGATCGATCTCCACCACCAGCCCGGCCCGGCGGCAGAGCCGCGCCAGCGGCAGGGCCTGGGCTTCGGCCTCAGCGCCGCGACTCACCACATAGAGATCCGGCGGCGGCTGGCTGGGCAGGCCCGCGGCGGCGGAGCGGCTGAGCAGCAGCACCAGCCGCTCCATCCCCATCGCCCAGCCGATGGCCGGTGTGGCCGGGCCGCCCAGCTGTTGCACCAGGCCGTCGTAGCGGCCGCCACCGCAGACGGTGGCCTGGGCCCCGAGCTGATCGCTGGTGATCTCGAAGGCCGTGTGGCTGTAGTAGTCGAGGCCCCGCACCAGGCGGGGATTGAGCTGCACCGGGATGGCCAGCGCCGCCAGGCCGGCCTGCACCGCCTCGAAGCGCTCGCGGCTGGCCCCGCAGAGGCTCTCCAGCAGGCTGGGCGCGTCGGCCAGCAGCGCCTGGGTGTCGGGGTGCTTGGAATCCAGCACCCGCAGGGGGTTGGTCTGGAGGCGAGCCTGGGACTCGGGGTCGAGCTGGGAACGGCGCTCCTCCAGCCAGGCCACCAGCCGCTGGCGGTAGCCGGCGCGGTCTTCCGGGCTGCCCAGGCTGTTGAGTTCGAGCGCCAGACCTCCCACCCCCAGGTCAGCCAGCAGATCCCAGGCCACCGCGATGGCCTCCACATCGGCGCGGGGCTCGGCAAAGCCGAGCAGCTCCAGGCCGATCTGATGGAACTGGCGCTGGCGGCCGGCCTGGGGGCGCTCGTAGCGGAACATCGGCCCGCCGTACCAGAGCCGCTGGGGCCCCTGGCTGAGCAGCCCGTGCTGCAGCACGGCCCGCACCACCGACGCCGTGCCCTCGGGCCGCAGGGTGCAGCTGCGCTCGCCCCGATCCACGAAGGAGTACATCTCCTTGCCCACCACGTCGGTGGCCTCACCGATGCCGCGGGCGAACAGCTCCGTCACCTCCAGCAGCGGCGTGCGGATCTCCTGGATGGCGGCGCGGCGGAAGTGCTCCGCGGCCCGACCTTCCACGTGCTGCCAGAGGGCGGTGGCCCCGGGCAGCAGATCCACCATGCCGCGCAGGCTCTGCAGCGAAGCCAATCCCGATTCAGGCGAAGGGAGCCGAGTCTGCCTGGCGAAGCCGCACTGCAGCGTCCTGGGCCTGCCCGGAGCCGTGATAATCCAGATACCAGCGGGCGAAACGCTCCACTCCCTGCTCCAGGCTGGTTGCAGGCCTGAAGCCCGCCCAGGCCTGCAACCGGGAGGTGTCGGCCGCCGTGGCCGGCACGTCGCCGGGCTGCATGGGCTGGAGATCGAGCACGGCCCGGCGGTCCAGCGCCGCCTCCAGCACCCCGATGAAGCGCAGCAGCTCCACCGGCTCACTGTTGCCCAGGTTGAACAGGCGGTGCGGCGCCCAGCTGGTGGCGGGATCGGGAGCGGCCGGATCGAACTGCGGATCGGGCGTGGCGGGTTGATCGAGGCACCGCACCAGCCCCTCCACGATGTCGTCGATGTAGGTGAAGTCGCGCCACATGGCGCCGTGGTTGAACACCCGGATCGGCTCCCCGGCCAGGATCGCCCGGGCGAACAGCATCGGCGCCATGTCCGGCCGTCCCCAGGGCCCGTACACGGTGAACAGGCGCAGCCCCGTGGCCGGCAGCCCGTAGAGATGGCTGTAGCTGTGGGCCATCAGTTCATTGGCCTTCTTGGTGGCGGCGTAGAGGCTCACCGGGTGGTTCACCGGCTGGGATTCCGTGAAGGGAAGCTGGGTGTTGCCGCCATACACCGAGCTGCTGGAGGCATACACCAGGTGGGTCACCTGCTGGGCTCGGCAGGCCTCCAGCACCCGGGAGAAACCCACCATATTGCTCTCGATATAGGCCGCCGGGTTGGTGATCGAGTAGCGCACCCCGGCCTGGGCAGCCAGATGCACCACCCGGCCAAAGCGCTCCTGCTCGAACAGGGTGCTCACAAGGTCAGCGTCCTCGATGGCCCCAGCCACGAAGCGCCAGGCCCCCGAGGCGGCAAACGGCTCAAGCCGCGCCAGGCGGGCCCGCTTCAGGCTGGGGTCGTAGTAAGGATTCAGGTTGTCGAGGCCCACCACCTGCTCCCCCCGCGCCAGCAGGCGCTCGCAGAGCGCCTCGCCGACGAAGCCAGCCGCTCCTGTCACCAGTACGGCCGTGGTCATCGGGGAGACGTGGGGAGACTGGAGCGGAACCAGGCGATGGTGGGCTCGAGGCCCTGGTCCAGGGGCACGGCGGGCGCCCAACCCAGCTCTCGCATGGCCAGAGTCAATCACGGGCTGCCGCTGCAGGGGATCATCCTGGGGCAGGGGCAGGCAGACCAGATCCAGGGCCGGGTTGATGCGATCTCTCACCTGTTCGGCCAGTTGCCGAATCGTGAATTCGCCGGGGTTGCCCAGGTTGATCGGCCCGGTGACCGGCGCGTTCATGAGCCTGATCAGGCCTTCCACCAGGTCATCCACAAAGCAGAAGGAGCGGGTCTGGGAGCCATCGCCGAACAGGGTGAGCGGCTCGCCACGCAGGGCCTGCACGATGAAGTTGCTCACCACCCGCCCGTCATCGGGCAGCATGCGCGGGCCGTAGGTGTTGAAGATGCGCGCCACCCGAATCTCGGTGCCGTGCATGCGGTGGTAGTCGAAGCAGAGGGTCTCGGCCACCCGCTTGCCCTCGTCGTAACAGCTGCGAGGGCCGATCGTGTTGACGCAGCCGCGATAACTCTCCGGCTGGGGGTGCACCTCAGGATCGCCATACACCTCGCTGGTGGAGGCCAGCAGCAGCCGCGCCCCTACGCGCCGGGCCAGGCCCAGCATGTTGTAGGTGCCCAGGAAACTGGTCTTGGCGGTCTTGATCGGGTTGTGCTGGTAATGCACAGGCGAGGCCGGGCAGGCCAGGTGCCAGATGCGGTCCACCTCCAGCCGGATCGGCTCGGTCACGTCGTGGCGCAGCAGCTCGAAGCGCGGATGGCCGATCCACTGGGCGATGTTGACCTTGCGGCCCGTGAAGTAGTTGTCGAGGCAGATCACCTCCTCACCGGCCTCCATCAGCCGGTCCACCAGGTGGGAGCCCAAAAAACCGGCTCCGCCGGTGATCAGATTGCGCTGCAATGACTCCGGCACCGACTCAACCCTCCCCCACGCGCCAGACGCTGAGCCCGGCGGCGCGGGCGGCCTGCTGATCGGCGCTGCCGCGGGCATCAAACAGCCAGGCGGGCCGGCGCATCAGGGCGGCTGTGGCCGCCCAGTTGATCTGGCTGAACTGCTGCCATTCGGTGAGCAGCAGCAGGGCGTCGGCCCCGGCAGCACCCTGCTCCAGGGAGGCACAGGGGGCCCAGCTGGCCTCGCCCTCGCCGGGGGGCTGGCCGAGGTCGGCCTCGATCTGGGCCGGGCTCACCTTGGGATCGAGGATCTGCAGTTGGGCACCCTCCTCGATCAGGTCGCGGGCGATCTGGATGGCGGGTGAGGCGCGGGTGTCGTTGGTGTCGGCCTTGAAGGCAAAGCCGAGCAGCACCAGGCGCTTGCCCGTCACGGTGCCGAACAGGCGTTGCACCACCAGGCGGGCGATGCGGTGCTGCTGCCAGGTGTTGAGGCTCACCACCTGCTCCCAGTAGCCGGCCACCTCCTCGAGGCCGTAGTGGCGGCAGAGGTACACCAGGTTGAGGATGTCCTTCTGGAAGCAGCTCCCCCCGAAGCCCGGGCCGGCCTTGAGGAACTTGGCTCCGATGCGGCTGTCGCTGCCGATGGCCCGGGCCACCTCGTTCACGTCGGCGCCGCTGGCCTCGCAGAAGGCGGCGATGCTGTTGATCGAGCTGACCCGCTGGGCGAGGAAGGCATTGGCGGCGAGCTTGCCGAGTTCGCTGCTCCAGATGTTGGTGCGCAGGATGCGCTCCTGGGGCACCCAGTGGGCGTAGATGGCGGCGAGGGCCTCGATGGCCTCGGGGGCCTCACCGCCGATCAGCACCCGATCAGGGGCCTCGAGATCGGCCACGGCCGTGCCCTCGGCGAGGAATTCGGGGTTGGAGAGCACCGCGAAGCTCTGGCCGGGCTCGGCGCAGCCGAGGATCGCCTTGACGGCCTCGGCGGTGCGCACCGGCAGGGTGCTCTTCTCCACCACGATCGTGTGGCCACGGGCCGCCTTGGCCACCGTACGGGCACTGGCCTCGATCCACTTGAGATCACTGGCCTGGCCGGCGCCCAGCCCCCTGGTCTTGGTGGGGGTGTTGACGGAGAGGAAAACCATGTCGGCGGCGGCGATGGCCTCCTCCACGGCGGTGCTGAAGTGCAGATTGCGGCCGCGGCAGCGGGCCACCACGGCGTCGAGGCCGGGCTCATAGACCGGCAGCTGGCTGAGGTCAGCGTGGTTCCAGAGGGCGATGCGCTCGGCGTTGAGGTCCACCACGGTCACGTCGAGCTGGGGGCAGCGATCGGCGATCACGGCCATGGTGGGACCGCCCACGTAGCCCGCGCCGATGCAGCAGATGCGACGGGGGAGCTGCGCTGCCAAGGGAATCCGGTTGGAATGGGCTGACGCTACGCCAGGGGTTTCTTTGCCCTCAGCGCTCGACGGCCTCCATCCAACCAGGCTCTGCCTGGGAGAACCATGGCGTGAAATCCTTCCACGGCCGATTCAGAGAGGAGTTCTTGAAGAATGCGCTGTTCGCCTGCCTGGCCCCCATGCAACCCTTGGCAGGGAGCGCGCTGACTGGACGGGGCAGAGTTCAGTGCTCGCCCTTCTTGAGCTGCTCCACAGGAACAACCTTGCCGCTGGCTGTCCGTACCTCCACCCAGCAAGGACCCGCGGCCCTCAGCCCTTACTGGCCGGGCAACGGGCATTCCAGCTTGGCCTGCCCCTGGCTCTCCGTCCTGGCCTCCGTTTGGCCAACTTCAGGTGGGCTTGACCCCCGGGAGTCCTGACCCCTGGGCCCAAGGGCATCGGCGCCCACCAGCAGCAGGGCTACCGCAGTCGCCGTGCCGATGGTCAGCAGCGGCAACCCGCTCTGTTGCGCAAGCCGGCGGGCCGGGGCGCCGAAGCGCCGTGCCAGGCCGAGGCGCCAACGCCGCAAACGCCAAGGGCGGAGGCGCCTGGGAGTGGGCCGATCGGTCCTGGGCTGAACAGGATCCGCCGCAGCCTCGGGCTCTGGCGCAGACACTCCCGCAGGCAGAGCAGGGTTTTCGAGGCGGGACTGCAGCGCCATGGACAGCTGCTGCTGAAGGCTGCGGCGCTCCTCCAGGAGCCGACGGATTTCCATCAATTGACTAGTCAACTCCTGGCGATATTTGGCTTCATAGATGCAAGGAACCTCATTCATCAGAACCTGGTACTCCGCCAATTCCGCCTTGGCCCGCTCCAACTCCTGCTCCAGAAACAGCACTGTCGCAGCGTCAACATCCGGCGGACTAGTGGAGGGTTGCGTCGAGGAGGGTTGCGTCGAGGAGGATGGCGCCATGGCAGGGGGAAGTCAGAAGCGAGAGCGCGCCGCTCTCTGAACGGAATGCACCACACGGAGCTCCGCACAGGTCACGGGCAACCGGGACTTTGTGCAGGTCACTAAAAGCCTCCGTGGCCGAGGAATTCACGACCCTGGCGGGTGCCGGGCTGATAGCCGTAACCGAAGCTGCCACCCATGTCATCATTGATTATTCTTGGCGTCACCATAATCACGAGCTCCCGTTTTTCTTTTTGATTACCGGAGCTTCGGAAGAACTGACCGATCAAAGGAATATCACCCAGAATGGGCCACTTGCTCACCACGGAGCGATCAAAGTCTGAAATCACACCCGTGAGGATGAGTGTCTGGCCGTCACGAACCCGCAAGGCGCCAGTATCCAGGCTTCGGATGCTGAGAATGTTGAGGTCTGAGCCGCAGCCCTGCGGGGCCGGCTCTTGGCGGGTCACTGCCGAGACACTCGGCGACAACACAAACGTGATGAAGCCGTTGTCATCGATCTTCTCCACCCGTGCTCCCAGCACCAGCCCTGCGGTCGCCAGCTCCGGGGTGCACACCACATTGCCGCCCTGGGCGGGGGTTTCCGTCTCGTAGCTGGTCACCACGTTGGTGCCTACTCTCACCACACCTTCATTGGCCCGGCGACGGCCAATCGGTGAATCCACGCCAAATTCTCGAATGCCTTGCTGCACATCGCTTGAATTCGTGCCGCTGAAGGTTTCGCTTCCATCCCTGAGCAAGGAAGGATTCTCCTGCAGGATCAGGGTAGGACTGGCCAGCAGCTTGGTGGACCCCGAAACAATCTGGGCCCGTACAAAATCAAAGAACGTGTCCGCAGGATAATTGGAGCCGGGGTTCACCCTCCTGGCACCGGTGAAATTCGAAGAAGAGGCATTGGACGTTTCCACATTGCGCCCCAGCGTGCGGGAGAGCACCCTGTTGACACTTCTCTGCAGAGAGTCAGAGCTGAGGTTGGTGGAATCGTTGATCGGCTCCACGATGAACTGCCCGTCCTGCTCCACCAGACGCGAGCCGGTTTCCCTGGAGAGCGCCCGATTGAGCTCCCTCAGCTGGCTGTTGGCGAGGTTCCTGTTCAATCCTCTCGTGACGGTAAGCGTGTTGGAGGAGCTGCGGGTGAGGGTTTCGGTCTGAGTGAACGCGGCTTCCCCAGGAGGGAGGAAACGACCGAAGGCCCCCAGCAGCTGGCCATTGTCATTGACAATGAAATTATTGCCGAATCGGAATGCAAAAGAGTTGTCAATCGAGGCATCATTCTCGAGATTGACATCGAGAATCCGCACATTCAAGGCAACCTGCCGTTGCCTGAGATCCAGCTGTCTGAGGTACTGCTCACCAATGGCCACCACTGATGGGTCGCCCACCATGGTGATCGTGCCGAGCCGGGTGTCGGTGGTGGCTCGCAGGCCGATCAGGGGGCCGGTGGTCGCCCCAAAGGCTTCCACGGTGGTGATGGAACTCGCCTGGGTGGTCTGGGCGTTGGGGGCCGAGGCGATCGCCTCGGCCTGGGTGACGCCCTGGGTGACCGAGGTGGTCACGGTGTTGGTCTTGGTGACCGTGGCCCCCAGGTTCGCCAGGTAATCCGCCGCGGCATTGGGGCCCACCTGGTTGAGTCGATACACCTTCGACACCTGGGCTCCGAAGCCCTTCGACAGGGCATTCGGACCAGCCAGGATCATGTTGCCCTCAAGCTTGCCCTGCAGGCCTGCCGCCAGCAGGGTGGTGTTGAGGGCGCGGGCATAGGTCTCGCCCCGGAAGGCAATCGACAGGGGCCGCTTGTTCTGGTTGAGCGATACACCAGCGGGCGCCGCTTCGGCGGGCGGCTCATCGACATAGGCAAAGCCATAGCCCCCCAGGCTGGCCAAGGCCATCAGCGCATCGCGGGCCGGCGCGTTCTTGAGGGTCATGGTCACCGGTGGACCGGAGACATTCACGAAGCCGGGATTGCGCAGGGTCATGGTGCCCACGGCCATGTCGCCCAAGGGAGGAGCCACGGCCCTCGGCTGCAGCGGCGGCGCATAGGTGGGCAGGGGCACGGCGCCGGGGCGGGCCAGGTTGAAGCTGTTGACCTGCAGCGAGGCCTGGGGCACCGGTGAGGGAAAGGAGAGGATTAAAGAGCGCCCATCGGCACTCACCACGGGCCGGCCCAGGCTGACCCCGGGCATGGGGGTGACGCTGATCGCAAACGTGGTGCCCCCGCCATCGAAGCTGATGCTCTGGAAACCCACCTCCGGTAGCGACAGGCGCTGGGGCCCCACCATCAGCGCCGAGGGCTCAGCGGTGAACAGCCGTCCCTGCCAGCCGGGGCCATCGGAACTCTGTTGCAACTGGGGCGAGATGCCGGTGCCCTCGATCACCAGTTCCACGCTGTCGGGCAGGCGGCGCACCTTGAGCTGAACCGCGCCGGTCACCTGCCCGCCCGCAACCTGGCTTTCTGCCAATGGCACTCTCGGCGCAGAACGGGCCAGCGACTCAAGCGGCAGTGGCGAGAGCACAGCAGCGGTGATCGCGATGGGCGGCAAGAACCCACTCGTTCGATGCCCAGTCCGCAGACCACGCAGCGCGCCCATCGCCAAGGCAGCTCAGAGGAAGTTGACCCTACGCACAGTGGCGATCGATTCCCGTCGCTTTCCCTACATCAACGGGGACCATCCATCGCAGGCCAGCCTGTCGGAGCCAGGCCAGGGCTCTCTCTCGTTGAACACCCGATCAAGGGGGCTGGTCTGTAGCGCCGGCGCATCGGAATGCATGGCTTTTGCCATGGGGTCGGTGGCGCCACCAGTCTCAACTACCTTCATGGCCCCAGCATGTTACTCCCCTGCTGGTGCAGCAGGCTGAGGTTTCAAGCCACCCTCGGGAACGGTGTAGTAAGTGAGCAACAGCTTGAGCTCGGGCACCGCTGGCGTTCCGAGCGGGGGCCGGCCCTGCTGGGTTGCCCCCGTAGCTGCGGCTGGATTCACCAGAACCATCCTGAAGTTGCTGGGGATGGCCAGCAGGCTCAGCTTCTCCACAGCCCGAAGAAAACCCAGCAACCGCGGATAGCTTCCCCGGGCGCTGAGCAACACCTGCTCAGCTTTCAGACCAGCCTGCTCAAGCGGCGAGGTTGAGGGCGGGGGCTGCTGTTGCTGTCCAGGCTCAGGTTGCCCTCCTTCAGCCTGGCCAGCCGGTGTGGGCGCAGCCCGGCTCGCCACCGGCTCGTAGAGCTCGATCTGGACGCCGTTGCGGATGGCCTCGCGCTCGATCTGGCTCAGAAACGTGAGGAACTCACCGCTGCCCTGAATCAGGGCCAGGAGCTTGCGCTGCTGCCGCTCAGCCTTCTCCTGGTCCAGGGTGGTCTGGTCGAGCTGACGGCGCAGCAGCGGCAGCCGCTGCTCCAGGGCCTGCAGATCGGCGAGCCGCTGGGAATCGGACCGCAGACGCAACAGCGTGGGCACCAGCAATCCAGCGGTGAGCACCGAGGCCATCAGCACCCCCAGGCCGATCGGCACACCCAGCAGCAAGCGCTGGCGCAGGAGCTGATCCTGAGGGGCTCGCGCAGCCTGGAGATTGGTCATGGCAGCAATCCCTCCTTCTGGAGCAGGTCGAGACGGCGGGAGAGGCCCTCGGCGCCCAGTTCCTCGAGGATGGCCTTTTCAGCAGCCGCAGGGATCGGCCCTCGGAACGCGAAGCGCAGTTCGAACTCCACGGCGGGAGACACCCTGTTGCGGTTGGTGTCGGCCCGGTCACGGGCGGCCTTGACCAGGGTCACCCCCTTGGCGGCGTCCACCAGGGGCGAACGCTTGAGGCCGAGCTGGAAGGCGTTGACCCGCCCAAAGGCTGCCGGATCACTGGCCAGCCCCTTGAGCAGCATCTGCTGCTGGTCGGCCTGCTGGAGGGCATCGGTGAGCTGAATCCCCTGCGGCACCCGCTGTTGCAGATCCCGCATCAGGGCTGAGGAGGAGCGGGTTCCGATCAATCCCTTGACCAGGGCCGTGTTGTTCTGCTCCAGCGTCTGGAGGCCTTGGGCGCTGGCGGTGAGCCTGGCCTGGAGTTGCTGCTCCTCGGCCTCCAGCCTGGCGAGCCGAACGATCTCCGCCTGCACGAACAGGCCCCGCAGCATGGTGAGCCCAGTGAGGCCCAGCAGCAGCCCGATCAGGCCGGTGCCGATCGCCGCACCCTTGAGCAAGGTCTGGCGATCGGCCTGGCCGGCCAGAGCCGGTTCCGGAAGACCAAGCTCCTCGCGCTTCTCGCGCAGCAGGTCGAAGGGGGAGCAACTCATCGGGCCAGCTCCGCTTCAGCCAACCCGGCCAGCACCAGGGTGCCGAAACGGCCCCGATCCACAACATCGAGTTCAAGGCCGATCGCCTGCTCCACGGCTGCTGCGGCCGCCAGCTCGTCGCTCGCCAGCAGACGGGTGCAGGCCGTGCCGAACTCCCCGTGGCAGAACTGCAGACAGCGCTGCAGGGCAGGCACCAGCTGGGCCCCATCCAGGGGCAGGCGACGCTGGAAGTGGGGGGCCCCGTCCAGCCACACGTCCAGCAGGCATTCCGTGCTGGTGGGCTGCAGCACGCCGAGCAGCTCCCCTGGCGCCATGGCGTCCAGCTCCGCGCGCAGGGCGAGCATCTGGCAGGCCTGGGAGGGCAGCAGATGGCGCAGGCTCGAACCGGCGATGGCGAACAGGTCAATCCAGGCATCCACCGTGGTACGGGGAGCAGCCACCAGCACCGCGTTCCCCTCGCGGCCAGGCACCGGCTGCACGTCGATGCAGGCTGCGCCCAAGGGGTAAGGGAGCTTCAGATCGGGATTGAGCCCGCGCAGAGCTTCGATGGGGTTCCCAGGGCTGACGCCACCGGGCCAGGTGATCAGGCGCCACTCACAGGCTTGGCGGGGCAGGGCCACCACCAGGCTGGCGTCGGGGGCGTCGTGCTCCAGCAGCAGATCCCCCACGAAATCACCCAAGGCATCGGCGGCAATCGGCATGCCATCGCGCAGCGACCGGGCCGGAACCGCGGCACTCCAGATCGGTTCCTGGGGCTTGCCGTTGCGGAACCCTTGCCCCACCAGCAGCTGGGGATCGGTGAAGTCCAGCAGAACCACCCTGGGCAGCAGCTCGGCCCGCAGTGGCCGCCAGCGTTCTTTGATCCCAGCGAGCACCAAGCCAAGCACCCATTCAATGGGTAGCGAAGCTACCCTGGCTACAAGCGATTTTTCCGCTCTGGGTATAGCCGATCAGGAGGATCTCCACGGAAGGCCTGCCCCCACCGCCTGGCCCAGATGGGTGAGGCGGTGGCACGCGAGCTGGCGGCTCAGGCCTTCCAGAATCCTTGGCACCAGAGCCGGGCCGCCATAGATCCAGCCCGTGTAGAGCTGAACCAGGGAGGCCCCGGCGGAGATCCGTTCCCAGGCGGCCTCGGGGGAGTCGATCCCTCCCACGCCGATCAGCGGCAGGGCAGGTCCCGCCGTGGCCCTGAGCCGGCGCAGCACTTCCAGGGCACGCCATCGCAGCGGCGCGCCGCTGAGCCCCCCCGCCTCCTCCGCCAGGCTGCGCCCCGTCTGGGCCAGACGCCGCTGCTCCAGCCCCAGGCGGTTGAGGCTGGTGTTCACGGCAATCACCCCGGCCAGGCCCTCCTCGTAGGCCATGCGGGCAATGGCGTCGATGGCATCGTCCTCGAGGTCGGGGGCGATCTTCACCAGCAGGGGAGGGCAGGCGGGCAGGCGCCGCAGTCGCTCCACCAGCCGGCGCAGCAGCACTTCGTCCTGAAGGTCCCGCAGCCCTGGGGTGTTGGGCGAGCTCACATTGATCACGGCGTAGTCGGCCTGGGGCGCCAGTAGCTCCAGGGAGGCGGCGTAGTCGTCCGGGGCCTGCTCCAGGGGGGTGAGCTTCGACTTGCCCAGGTTGATCCCGAGCACCGCGGGGCGCTGGCCCGGGGCGGGCAACCGCTGGCGCTCCAGGGTGCGCAGCGCTGCGGCGGCGCCCTGGTTGTTGAAGCCCATGCGGTTGAGGGCAGCCCGCTCCTCAGCCAGCCGGAACAGGCGGGGACGGGGGTTACCCGGCTGGGCGTGCCAGGTGATCGTGCCCAGCTCGGCGAAGCCGAAGCCGAACTGGTGCCAGATCGCCGCCGCCACGCCGTCCTTGTCGAAACCCGCCGCCAGCCCGAGCGGATTGCGAAAGCGGCAGCCGAACAGGGTCTGCTCCAAGCGCGGGTCGGGCCGTCGCAACTCCTGGCCGAGGCCGGCCAGGGCCCCGCTCACCAGGGGCCAGCGACGCCGCAACGAGGCCTGGGCCAGGGCCGTGAGGGTGAGACGGCTGAGCTGTTCGGCGTCGGCCCCGCCATCGCGGGAGAGCAGGGGGGCCACGAAGCGGTCGTACAGCGCCCCCGTGGCGCTCTCTCCACCCTGGCTGCTCAGCTGCTCACCATCTCCCATCACACCCGCCTACGGCCGATCGTCCAATCCTGCCGTCCCGCGCCGCAGGCGCCAGCGGCCATCCTCGAGCGGCTCCACCCGCCAGTCCCGCCAGGTCCAGGGCCGGCTGCGGCGCTCCAGCGTGCGCAGGGGCTGCTCCACCAGCTGGGCCAGTTCCATCAGAGAGAGGCCATAGCCGCGATCCGCCACCCGGTCGGCCCACTCCAGCCGAGTCAGCAACTGCTGCAGCGGCGCGGGGGCGACGGCAGCGTCCGGGGCATCGGATCCATCAGCGCCGGAAGCGGTCCGCTCGGCCGGCCCGGAAGGAGCCGGCACTTCGGCCTCCAGCCTGGCGGTGGCCAGCACCTCTCCCGCCATCAGGGGCGGGATCCGGCCACGGGAAAAGGCCACGGCGATGGTGTCGCAGCGGTCGTTGTCTGGATCGCCGCTGTGGCCCTTCACGTGGCGCAGGGACACGTCGGCAAGGCGGGCCCGGTCGAGCTGCTCCCAGAGATCACGGTTCAGCACCTGCCCACCGGAGGCGGTGCGCCAGCCCTTGCGTTTCCAGCCGTGGATCCACTTGCCCAGGCCATCAATCAGATAGCGGCTGTCGGTTCGGATCGCCAGGTCGGGATGGCGGGGCAGGTCCCGCAGGGCCTCCAGCAGGGCCAGGGCCGCCGTGAGCTCCATGCGGTTGTTGGTGGTGTCCTGGTCGGCACCGCCCAGCTCCTGCACCGAACCATCCTCAAAGCGGAGCAGCGCCCCCCAGCCACCCGGGCCAGGGTTGCCGCTGCAGGCCCCGTCACAGGCCGCCGCCACCACCCGCACTGGCCGATCAGCCACTGGACATCCCCATCATTGTCGCTAAAGAGATCTTCTACTCTGGGCTGCCACACGGGCAGAACGTCGCCATGGTCAGCAGCCGAGCCACGGTCAGCAGCCGTGCCTGCATGGCGCTTCGCGTCGCTGTCACTGGAGCAGCGGTCACCGCTGCAGGCGCCGCCATCCTCAGCTCCAGCTGGGTGATGGGCCGCCAGGCTGGCGCTGCCCAGGCGGCCGCTCTGTTCGGCAGCCAGCCCATCGCCCCCGGTCAGGCGATCGCCGTGGCCCAGCCCCTGGCCGGCAACCGCTGGAACCTGATCGTGCTCGAGCAGCTTCAGGCGGCCCCGCCCTGCTGGCGGGAGTTCCCGGATGGCTCGGTGATCTCCTACGACAATGACGTCGCTGAGGGGGTCTGCGGGCGCTACCTCTCCAGCAGCGCCTACTCGCTGAGGGTCGCCAACGACGATCTCAGCAACCCCTGGCGGCTGCGGGTGGAGAGCGACAACGGCCGCCTGCGACTGCTGGCCTCCAACCCCCAGCAGACCACCCCGATCCCGGTCGCCAGCGGCCTGGCTCCCGCCAGCGGCCTGGCCAGCCTCAAGCTGGAACCGGGCTGGACCTTCCAGCGCCGCACCTTCGGCGAGGAAACCCTCAGGCATCTCTACATGGCCCACGCCGAGCCCCTGCCAGTCCTGCTGGCCCGGGCCCGGGGCGGCGGCCAGCTGGCGGCGCTGCCGTCCCTGGCCCCGCCCCCTTTGCTGAACCGCTCTGGCCCCGTGGCGGAGTCCAGACCCAGCAGCACCCGCAGGGGCATCGCCAGCGTGGGGCGCCCGTCAGTGCTGCCCCGCCAGGACGGCGTGATTGCCCTAGAGGTGGTGCCCTACGGCAGCTGACCCAGGCACGGGCCAGTTCAACGAGTGACCGACGCCCCCTGACACCCCCGGATTCCCTCGTTAATCTGTTGCTTGTGAGGAGTGGGGAACGACTCTTCCGGGTCGAAACGAGGACAGACTCCGAAAGACCGTTCCACAATCCTGCCCCGCCTTCGGCGGGGCATTTTTTTTGCTGACGAAGGCTCTGGGACCAGCAGGGTTCAGGACGGGCCGGGCGGCTGGGGGGCGCTACCAGGGGCCCAGCAAAAAGCCGGCCCTCGAGGGAGCCGGCTGTGGTGAAGACGCCGCCTGGGCGCCGGGTGGGAGTGGGACCGGCAAGCCGACCCCAGGGCGATCACTTGATCGACACCTTGCCACCCACCTCTTCGATGGCCTTCTTGAGGGCCTCGGCATCGGCCTTGGCGATGCCTTCCTTGACCGCCTTGGGGGCGGCTTCGACGAGGGCCTTGGCGTCGCCCAGACCCAGGCCTGTGGCTTCGCGCACGGCCTTGAGCACCTTGATCTTGGCCGAATCTTCGTAACCCTCAAGGATCACGTCGAATTCGGTCTGCTCTTCAACGGCCTCGGCGGCAGCGGCAGGAGCAGCGGCCATCATCACGCCGGCGGAAGCGGCGGCGGAGACGCCGAAAGCCTCTTCGATCTGCTTGACGAGCTCGGAAGCCTCAAGCAGCGAGAGGGATTTGAGTTGGTCGAGAATCTGGTCGGTTGTAGCAGACATGGTTGGGAATCAGCAACAGATCTGTGGGTAACAGTCGGATCGGTTGAGCTCGGCAACAGCCGCGGGCGCTGGTTGCAGGCCTCAGGAGGCCTGGCCCTCGCCATCGGCGTGTTGCTGGAGCGCCCGAGCGAGACCGGATGGAACCTCGTTGATGCCCACGGCCACCTTGGTGGCCACAGCGTTGATCGCACCGGCGATCTGGGCCATGAGCACCTCCTTGGAGGGCAGATCCCCGATGGCCTTGATGTCGGACTGGGACAGGAGCTTGCCTTCGAAGAGGCCGCCCTTGGTTTCCGACTTCTTGCTGTCCTTCTGGAAGGACTGCACGGCCTTCACCGCACCACCCACGTCGCCCTTGACGAGCACGAAGGCGTTGGTGCCGGTGAGCAGGGATTCGAGATTCGACCAGGCACTGTCGCCATCAATGGCCCGACGCATCAAGGTGTTTTTGGTCACCTTGCACACGCCGTTGCTGGCCTGCAGACGGGTCCGCAGATCAGACATCTCCTTGATGGACAGACCCTTGAAATCAAGGACCAGTGCCAGTTCGGCCTCGCCGAGGAGCCCCTTGAGCTCTTCGACGATCTGTTGCTTGTTCTCCAGCGTGCGGCCCATAGGAAAGGATCGGATCGGGGGAACAAGCCGGGTACGCGGCCCTGGACGCCAACGCCAACCACTCGGAGAGTGACTGCCGGAGGGCTCGAGGCCGCTGCATGCTCCTGACCCGATCAAGACGCCTGGGGATCGACCCACAAGCGGCCTGGAGGCCGAAAACCTGTCGCGAACACCTCGGCAGGACTTACAGAAACGGATCGTCCGGCGAACCGGAAGGCGTTCTCACCTGCTGTCTGGGGTAGGGCGCGTGCCCTTCTGGCCTTAGCCAGCTTCTCAACCTAACTCATGCTGGGCCCGGCACCTGATGCCGGGCCCAGCGGCGAAGCGGATCAGCCCTCCTGCTTGATGTCCTGCAGGGCGGCGAAGTCCACCTGCACCGAGGGACCCATGGTGGAGGTGACGTAGAGGGAGCGCCAGTAGCGGCCCTTGGCACCGCTGGGCTTCTGGCGGTCGATGGTTTCCTGAAGGGCCTTGAGGTTGTCGAGCAGCTTGGCGGGATCGAAGCTGGCCTTGCCGAAGCGCACGTGCACGATGCCGCTGCGGTCGGCGCGGAACTCGAGTTTGCCGGCCTTGAACTCAGCGATCGCCCCGACCAGGTCGGTGGTGACGGTGCCGGCCTTGGGGTTGGGCATCAGGCCCCGGGGGCCGAGCACCCGGCCGAGCTTGGCCACCTTGGGCATCATGTCCGGGGTGGCGATCAGCAGGTCGAAGTCGATCGTGCCGCCGGCGATCTGATCCACCAGGTCGTCGTCGCCGGAGAGGTCGGCGCCGGCGGCCTTGGCGGCAGCCACGGCCTCACCCCGGGCGATCACGGCGATGCGAATGCTCTGGCCGGTGCCGTGGGGCAGGGCCACGGTGGTGCGCAGCTGCTGGTCGGTGTACTTGGGATCAATGCCGAGGCGCACATGGGCCTCGATCGTCTCGTCGAACTTGGCGGTGGCGTTGGCCTTCACCAGCTCGATGGCCTCCATGGGCTCATGGGCTCGCTCGGCGACCTTGGCCTGGAGGGCGGAAAAACGCTTGGAAACTTTTGGCATGACGGGAATGGGGTGCGGGCGATGCAGGGCAGGCCTGGGGCACGCAAGCTGCGGCCGGACGCTGGCTGGATCTCCCCCTGGGGATGGATGGAAGGACTCAGTCGTTGACGGCGACGCCCATGTTGCGGGCGGTGCCTTCGATGATGCGCATGGCCGACTCCACGCTGGTGCAGTTGAGATCGGGCAGCTTGGTCTTGGCGATCTCCTCGAGCTGGGCGCGGCTGATGGCACCCACCGCTCCTTTCGAAGAGGTGGCGGCACCCTTCTCGATGCCGGCGGCCTTGGAGATCAGCACCGAGGCGGGAGGGGTCTTGGTGATGAAGGTGAAGCTGCGGTCTTCAAAGACCGAAATCTCCACCGGAATCACATAGCCGGCCTTTTCCTGGGTGCGGGCGTTGTACTCCTTGCAGAACGCCATGATGTTGACGCCGTGCTGACCAAGGGCAGGACCCACAGGGGGCGCCGGGTTGGCTTTGCCGGCCTGGAGGGCCAGCTTGATCACGGCTACGATTTTCTTGGCCATCGTCTCGAACTACTGGGCGGGGCTGCGGATCACCTCCTGAGGGGAGGCGTGACGGGAACGGCCATCCTCCGCAGGGAGACGGCCGCTGAGCGGAGCCTGGTGCTCAGCTCTGCTTGCTGATCTGGGCGAACTCGAGTTCCACAGGGGTTTCCCGACCGAAGATCGAGAGCAGGGCCTTGAGCTTGTTGCGCTCGCCCGACACCTCGATCACCTCGCCCTGGAAGTCCTTGAACGGGCCGGCCGTCACCAGGATCTGATCGCCCTCGGTGAGGTCGACCTTGACCACGGCTTTCTTCTCGGCCGCCCGCTTGAAGATGCGATCCACCTCCTGGCGGCTCAGGGGCCTCGGCTTGATGTGGCCGCGGGCGCGGGCCGTGGCCCGACGCTCCTCCGCCCCCACAAAGTTGATCACGTTGGGGGTGCTGCGCACCGCCATCATCGTGTCCTCGTCGAGCATCATCCGCACCAGCACATAGCCGGGGAACACCTTCTCTTCCGTGCTCTGGCGGCTGCCGTCCTTCTTCAGCTTCACCCCGGGGGTCTGGGGGATCTCGATCTCGAGGATGCGGTTGTCCACCCCGAGGGTCACCGCCCTCTGCTCCAGGGTGGCCTTCACTTTTTTCTCGCAGCTGGAGGCCACCTGCACGGCATACCAGCGGGCCACCTGGCGCTTCTCGGTCGCGGCTTCGGCGGCCGGCAGCTCCCGCACGGTCTCGGCCCCCTGCTCAGCCGCTGGGTCGGTTTGGGGGTCAGACAGGGTCTCGGACACGGTGCTCAGGCTTGGGGCTCGGGGGAACAGGGGGAGTGGGCGCTGCGGCTGCTGGGGGCTGGACGTCGGACAGGAGTGGCAGAGGGTCAGCCGAACACCTGGGAGGAGGCCCAGCCGTAGAAGCGATCGATCGCCGCAATTGCCGCCGCCGAGAGCCCCACCATCAGAATCACCGCCACCGACTCGCTGAACAGCTGCTGGCGGCTGGGCCAGACCACCCTGCGCAGTTCCGCCAGGGTGGCGGCACCGAACCCCTTGGGGCTGGCGGCCTCAGCCGCTGCCAGCTGCTGGGCCTCCGAGGCGTCGGCGACCACGGCTGCGTCAGTGGCCACCTCAGTGGCGGCCTGCTCAGCCGCAACGGTGCGCGGGGAGCCGTTGGAGCTGTTGGGATCGGGGCTGTTGGGGTCGGACAACACGGGCGCTGACGCACGCGGGCATCCGCGCGACTCGGCAAACAGTCACCCTACCGGACGCCCTTCCCCAGCGGCTCAAAGCACAGACCAGCAGCGGCGTCCTCCCCGAGGCTGATGCGCACGCCCCGGGCGCCCTCGTAGCGGTCCTCCAGCAACTCGGTGGCGAGGGGATTCTCGATGCGACGGCGCAGCACCCGGCGCAGGGGCCTGGCCCCGTACTCCGGCTCATAGCCCTGGGCCGCCAGGGCCTGCACCACCGGCTCCTCCACCTCCAGCTGGAGCTGCTGCTCGGCCAGCAGGGCCGCCAGCTCGGCCAGCTGCAGCCGCACGATGCGCTCGAGATCGGCCTCCGAGAGGGGCCGGAACCGGATCACCTCATCGATGCGGTTGAGGAACTCGGGCCGGAAGCTGGCCGCCAGGGCCTGGTCCATGGCCTCCTCCACCTGGGCCCCGTCCAAGACGCCGCGGGCATGGTCGAGGATCGCCCGGCTGGCCAGGTTGCTGGTCATGATCACCACCGTGTGGCGGAAGTCCACGGTGCGGCCCTGGGAATCGGTGAGCCGTCCGTCATCGAGCACCTGCAGCAGCAGGTTGAACACCTCGGGGTGGGCTTTCTCCACCTCGTCGAGCAGCAGCACGGCATAGGGACGGCGCCGCACGGCCTCGGTGAGCTGCCCCCCCTCCTCATACCCCACGTAGCCGGGCGGGGCCCCCACCAGCCGGGCCACGGCGTTGCGCTCCATGAATTCGCTCATGTCGAGGCGCACGAGGGCCTCGTCCTCGTCGAAGAGGGCCGCGGCCAGGGCCTTGGCCAGCTCGGTCTTGCCCACACCGGTGGGGCCGAGGAACAGGAAGGAACCCACGGGGCGCCGCGGCGACTGCATGCCGGCCCGGGCGCGCCGGATCGCGGCCGCCACCGCCGCCACCGGCTCCAGCTGGCCGATCACCCGCTCGCCCAGGCGGCTGTCGAGCTCCAGCAGCTTCTGGCGTTCCCCGGCCAGCAGGCGCTGCACCGGAATGCCGGTCCAGCGGGCCACCACATCGGCGATGTCGCCGGGTTCCACCTGCTCACGCAGCATGGCGTCTGCCTGCATCGCCACCTCGAGGGCCTGACGGCGCTGCTGCACGCCATGCAGCTGGTCGTACTGGAGCCGGGCCGCCTCCTCGAGATCGCCGCAGCGCTCCGCCTCGGCGATGGCATGGCGCAGGTCCTCGTCCTGCTGCAGCAGATCGCCCAGCTCCGCCACCCGCTGCCGCTCCGCCTGCCAGCGCTGCTTGAGGCCATGCAGCGCCTCGGTGGCCTGGCGCCGCTGCTCCTGCAGGGCGACCCGTTCGGCCTCCGGCGCCGCCTCGGCCGAGAGCAGGGCGAGCTCCACCCGCCGCAGCGCCACCTCGGCCTCCTCCACGGGGCGGGGCTTGGAGGTGACCTCCATGCGCAGGTTGGCGGCGGCCTCATCCACCAGATCGATGGCGGAATCGGGCAGGCAGCGATCGGCGAGATAGCGATCGGCCAGCCGGGCGGCAGCAGCCAGGGCGGCATCGGTGATCGTGACGCCGTGGTGGAGCTCGTAGCGCTCCTTGAGGCCGCGCAGGATCTCAACGCTGGTCTCGACGCCGGGCTCGCGGATCACCACCTGCTGGAAGCGGCGTTCCAGGGCGGGGTCTTTCTCAATGCTGCGGCGGTACTCCTCCGGCGTGGTGGCCCCCACGCAGCGCAGCTCGCCGCGGGCCAGGGCCGGTTTGAGGATGCTGCCGGCATCGGCATTGGAGCGGTCACTGCTCACCACCGCGTGCAGCTCATCGATGAACACGATCACGCCGGGGTCGGCATCGCGCACCTCCGCCAGCACGGAGCGCAGGCGCTCCTCGAACTGGCCACGGAACTTGGCGCCGGCGATCAGGGCGCCCAGATCGAGGGCCACCAGCCGCTGCCCCAGCAGGGCATCGGGCACCTCACCGGCCACGATCCGCTGGGCCAGGCACTCCGCCACGGCGGTCTTGCCCACGCCCGGCTCACCGATCAGCACAGGATTGTTCTTGCTGCGGCGCGACAGCACCTGGATCAGCCGGCGGATTTCGGCATCGCGGCCGATCACCGGATCCAGTTCAGCGGCCCTGGCGGCGGCGGTGAGGTCGCGCCCATAGCGCTCCAGGGCTGTGGGTTCTGGGCCTTCCGGCTCCAGCTGCAGGGGCGGCTCGGAGGCTGGCACCGCTGTCCTGGCCGGGGCAGGGGCGGCTACCGGCGAGCGCTCCGCGGCGGGGGGGCGCCCGACGGGCTGACGGGCCGGCCGGGGGGGCGCCTCCATCCAGTCCTCGGAGCCGGACCAGTCGTCGGCAGCGGGGGCGGGGGCAGCTGCTGGCGAGGATGGGGGAGCAACTGGGGCAGGGGCGGGACGGCGCGGCGCGGCGGGCGCCTGGCCCCCCGGGCGCAGCTGCCGCAGCAGCAGCTCCTCGCTGAGGCCCTGCTGGGCCAGCAGGCTGGCGCCGATGCGGGGCTCCTCCACCAGGGCCAGTAACAGGTGGGGCAGATCCAGCAGCCGCGACCCCCAGGCGGCCCGGCGACGGTCGGCTTCCTCGAGCAGATCCTCCAGGGCATCGCCGATGAACAGCTGCTCGGACGTGCTGGTGGGTTGCTGGGCGCAGAAGCCCTCCAGCCGATCCAGCAACTGATCGGCATCGAGGGGCAGGCGGTCGGCCCAGGCCCCGAAGCGCCGCTCCAGCAGCAGGGCCTGCAGCAGGTGCTCCACATCGAGCACGCCATGGCGCCAGCGGCGGGCCGCGTCCTGGCCGGCCAGCAGCAACTCCCAGGCCTCGGCGCTGAAGCGTTCGGGCTCGCTCGTCAGGCTGGCCGCAGCCGCGGGAGCCGCAGCGGTGCTGCCCCCGGAACGCACCACGGAGGACAGCTCGGGACCCAGCTCAGCCGGCATCGGATCTGGACCCCAGCTGGATCAACTCCACCTTGTAGCCATCGGGATCCTCCACAAAGGCAATCACGGTGGTGCCGTGCTTCATCGGGCCTGGTTCCCGCACCACCCGGCCGCCCTTCGCCGCGATCGCGCTGCAGGTGCCATGGATGTCGTCGACGCCGAGGGCGATGTGGCCGTAGCCCTCACCGAGGTCGTAACTCTCGGTGTCCCAGTTCTGGGTGAGCTCCAGCACGGTGTGGTCGCTCTCCTCGCCATAGCCCACGAAGGCCAGGGTGAAGCGGCCGGAGGGGTAGTCCTTGCGGCGCAGCAGCGTCATCCCCAGGACCTCGGTGTAGAAGGCGAGGGAGCGGTCCAGGTTCCCCACCCGAAGCATGGTGTGCAGCAGACGCATCGGCTGGCCGGGGCGGAGGTCGTGCCCCCATTCTGGCCAGCAACCCCGTCCACAGTGCCCGTTGCCACACATGGGCGGGTGGGGGTGGCCCATAGGATCCTGCCCTGACAGCACCAGGCCGGCTCCAGTGATCGACTCCATCGACCTCGTGATCGACACCGTGGTGGCCCGGGAGGTGCTCGACTCCCGCGGCACCCCCACGGTCGAGGCGGAGGTGCTGCTGGAAGGCGGCGCCAGCGGCCGGGCCATGGTGCCCAGCGGTGCCAGCACCGGCGCCCATGAGGCCCATGAGCTGCGCGACGGCGGCAGCCGCTACATGGGCAAGGGCGTGCTGCAGGCCGTGGCCAACATCGAGGAGAAGATCGCCCCGATGCTCTGCGGCCTTTCCGCCCTCGACCAGGGGGCGGTGGACGCGGCGATGATCGAGCTCGACGGCTCCGACAACAAGAGTGCCCTCGGCGCCAACGCGATCCTGGCGGTGAGCCTGGCGACCGCCCGGGCCGCGGCCAATGGGGTGGGGCTGCCGCTCTACCGCTACCTGGGCGGACCGATGGCCAGCCTGCTGCCGGTGCCGCTGATGAACGTGATCAATGGCGGCGCCCACGCGGCCAACAGCCTGGATTTCCAGGAGTTCATGCTGGTGCCCCACGGGGCGAACAGCTTCAGTGAGGCCCTGCGCATGGGCACCGAGGTGTTCCACGTGCTCAAGGGGCTGCTCAAGGACCAGGGCCTGAGCACCGCCGTGGGCGACGAGGGCGGCTTCGCGCCGGACCTGGGCAACATCGCCGCCGGCGAACTGCTGGTGCAGGCGATCGAACAGGCCGGCTACCGGCCGGGGGATCAGATCTCCCTGGCCCTCGATGTGGCCAGCACCGAGTTCTTCCGGGACGGCCGCTACGCCTTCGACGGAGGCAGCTACACCAGCGCCGAGATGGTGGACCAGCTGGCCGACCTGGTGTCCCGCTTCCCGATCGTGTCGATCGAGGACGGCCTGGCGGAGGACGACTGGGATGGCTGGGCCCTGCTGAGCCAGAAGCTCGGCGCCACCGTGCAGCTGGTGGGGGATGACCTGTTCGTGACCAACACCCAGCGGCTGCAGCGCGGCATCGATCTGGGCCTGGCCAATTCAATCCTGATCAAGGTGAACCAGATCGGCTCCCTCACGGAAACCCTGCAGGCGATCGATCTGGCCGGTCGGGCCGGCTACACCAGCGTGATCAGCCACCGCAGCGGTGAAACCGAAGACACCACCATCGCCGATCTGGCCGTGGCCACCCGCGCCGGCCAGATCAAGACGGGCTCCCTCAGCCGCAGCGAGCGAGTGGCCAAGTACAACCAGCTGCTGCGCATCGAAGACGATCTGGGCAGCCAGGCCGTCTACGCCGGCGCCGTGGACCGGGGCCCCCGCGGCAGGGCCTGAAGTCTCAGTCTGGATCGGTGGGGCTGGGGCTGATACCGGGCAACTGATCCAGGCGGCCATCCCTGGCCAGGCGGCCCTGCAGCTTGAGCCAGCCCAGCCCCACCGGCAGCGAGGCCACGGCTGGGATCAGCACCAAGGCCGGCTGGCGGCTGGTGGCGAGCAGCGACGCCGCCACGGCCAGGCCAGCCAGCAGCATGGACTGGCCGGCCGACTGCTGGGCCAGGGCGAGGCGCCGCAGCAGCCGGTCGGTTTCGCCGGCCCTGATCTGCACCTGCAGGTCGCCCTGCTCGATGCGGGCCAGGCTGTCGTCGAGGCGGCGCGGAATGCCGAGGGCGCGGCTGCCCACCTCGGCCGCCTGGCGGGAGAGTTCGCCGAACAGGTCGCTGCCGCCGTTGCCGCTGGAGGTCATCAGGGGGAGCAGGTAGGGGCGGGCAATCGCCACCAGGCTAAAGCCAGGGTCGAGGCTGCGGCCCACCCCCTCGAAGGTGGAGAGGGCCCGCATCACGAAGATCAGCTCGGGCGGCACCCGGAAGGGCTGGCCGTAGACGAGGTCATAGAGGTCGCCGGAGAGCTTCTGCAGCACGTTGGCGGAGAAGGGCGGCGTGAGGGCATCGTTGAGCATCACCCGCACCAGCCGCCGCACGGGGCCTGGATCCGCCTCCGGGGAGATGACCCCGGAGGCCTGCAACTCCTTCACCAGGGTGGAGGCGTCGCGGGAGGCGGCGGCGCGCACCATGCGCCCCAGCCGTGAGCGCAGCCGGCCCGAGAGCTGCCCCATCATGCCGAAGTCGTAGTAGATGAGGGTGCCGTCCGGGGCGACCGCGAGGTTGCCGGGGTGGGGATCGGCGTGGAAGAAGCCAAACCGCACCAGCTGCTGCAGATAGCTGGCCGCCCCCTTCTCGGCCACGGCGGCGGGCTCGATGCCGGCGGCCAGCAGGGCTTCGCGGTCGTTGATCTTGATGCCGGGCACGTAGTCGAGGCACAGCACCCGGCGGGAGCTCAGCTCCCACACCACCGCCGGAATGCGGATGCCGGGGTCGTCCAGGAACTGCTGGCGGAAACGGGCGGCGTGCTCGGCCTCGAGGCGGAAATCGAGCTCGCGCAGCAGCACGCGGCGGCACTCCTGGGCGATGCCCACCCAGTCGCGGCCACGGCCCCAGCGGGGGTGACGCTGCACCACGGCGGCCAGCTGCTGCAGCACCTCCAGGTCCAGCCGGAACAGCCGCTCCAATCCGGGGCGCTGCACCTTGAGCACCACCTGGCGACCACTGCGGAGGCTGGCGCGATGCACCTGGGCGAGGCTGGCCGAACCGAGCGGCAGTTCCTCGAGGTCGATGATCTCGGCGCAACGCTCCCCCAGTTCCTCTTCCAGCAGGGCCTGCACCACCGCAAAGGGGAAGGCGGGCACCTGGTCCTGCAGGGAGGCCAGCTCCTCCACCAGCTCGGGGGGCAGCACGTCCGGCCGGGCCGAGAGCAGCTGGCCCAGCTTGATGAAGGCCGAGCCGAGGGCCAGGAACTCGCGGGTCAGCCAGCGGGCGCGGCGCCGGGCGCGGCGGCTGCGGCGTTCGGGGGTGGGGCCGCCCGGGTAGGTCCAGCGCTTGCCGTCCCACCAGAGTCCGGCGCTGAGGCGCAGGGCCAGCCACCAGATGCGCAGGGGGCGCTGGATCACGGATGCCGATCCAGACGCTGACCCAGCCCGGCCAACTGGGCCCGCAGGGCATCGATCTGCTCCTGGACGGACAACCCTGGAACCGCAGCGGCGGGGCGTGGGAGGCCGTCGCCAGGGTGATCTGGATCCACGGGGGTGGAGGCAGAGCCAGACGCACCGTCCTGGCCATCGCGCTCCAGGCGGCCGGCCTCCAGTTCCACCTCCTCCCAGAAGAGTCGCAGCTCCTGGCGCACTTTCTCAGGAGCGTCCTGCACCACCAGGGCCAGGCTGGCGACGGCATCCACGAGGCCACTGCCGAGGCGGGCCCCCAGCCGGGCCACGGCGGCCTGCATCAGGATCTGGGGCGCCGTCATGGGGCCTGAGCTGCTGCTGGAACTGTGCCAGATGGGCGCTGCCGGTGCGCGGCCAGCCACAGGGTTCCGCTGGGGAGGGCCTCAGGGGCTGGGCTCCGGCAAGGCCGGGGCTGGGGGTGGGGAGGAGTCGGGCTCGGCAGCGGCATCGGCGCCTGGGTTGGCGGCAGGGTTGAGGGGTGGGATTTTGGGGAGGGACTGGAGAGCCCGCTCCTGCTCGGTCTGCCGCTCATCCCGCTGGCGCTCGGCGGCCTGTTGACGCTCGGCAGCCTGGCGCTCCTGCTCGCGCTGCTTGCTCTGACGCTCCAGTTCGAGCAGCTCCAGGTCGCCGCGGATCTCCTCTTTGTCGCTTCCGAAGCGAAGGCGCAGGCTCTCGAGGCTGGTGCCGGGGAACTCGCGCACATCAAAGCCCTGCTGCAGCTGCACCAGCCCCGGCAGCTGCAGCACCAGGAGCCGCTGGGTGATGCCATAGCCCAGCCCGAAGCAGAAGCCGGCCAGCAGCGGGCCGCGCCAGCGGTGGCGGGGCCGGGCCGGCGCGGCACGGGTGGGGCTGGTGGAGGCCATGGCGGCCAGGTTAAGGCCCTCACCCGGCGCAGCGCCGCTCCGCCGGCGTGCTGCTGGCGGTGGTGCTGTATGGGCTGTGGAAGCTGGTGAGCCGCTGAACAGCCCCAGCGTTGAACAGTCGATCGCCAGCAGCTCACGCCAGGGACGAGGACCTGATCCTGCGCTCCCAGTAGGCGGCGTTGCCGTGGACCTGAAGAACCTCATCCACGAGATACTCCTCTGCCGTGGTGCCATCTTCAAGCTCCAGCGCGCCCGACGGGTCATTGATCTCCACGCTTGTCAGGCCAAGTCGACGCACTTCCTGCTTGAACAGCGCCGCGTAGGCGCGCCGGAAACCGTGAAGGCATTTCGCCTCGAGATAACCCTCGGAACAGAGCTGCCTGCTGAAGAAGGCAACTGAAGGCGATGGCGGAATAAAGAGAATGAGCTTGACGAATCTATTGAAATAGTGGGCCGTAAATCCATGGCGATAGAGAAGGTTATGGCCTACCGATTCTGCATAGACAGCCCGAAAGAGACCCATCGACACTGGCGGAATCGACGGGATCAGACCATCACCTTCACCTCCGCCCCGAGAGGCATGAATCTCCGGTACATAAACCCAGAGGGGCGGCAGGCCTCCCTTTCGTTCATACACAGAGAAATGGGCAAAATTACCATTACCAACCACAACCAACACGGATTGCTCCGGCTGCGCCAGATCGACAGGTGTCACTTCTCCGTCAAACAGCAGGGATGCAGAGCTAGCGGCACCGCTCACGATCTCCTTGATGTTGGCGACATTCGGCGTGGGCAGAAAAGTGAGATCAGCGCGGTCGTTGAGGCCGAGGTTTTCGACCGCCTCCATGAAACCAATCAGATGGGAGTCGCCCCAGATCGTGTAGTTCATCGAGGCGGCGCAAACCGATCCAGAATCATCTCTTCGCAGGCGACATCCACACCCTCCTCCCGCCCCTGCCCGCCAGGGATGCCAGCAGGAGAAGCCGAAGCCGGCGGGGGAGCGTGCTGGGAGAAGAAGTGAGCCATCACATTATCCACAGCAGCTTCGCGCACTGATCTGCAGTTTTCGGCGAATGCAGCCGAGCACAATCTTGGATTAGTGATTATTTCATAGGCCGGAAAGTAGTCGATATGCGGCTGATTGAACGCGAGTTGACCGGCAACAGATCTGAGGAGCGCCTTGGAATACGCCGTGGAAACCAGCACGTGGTTCCCGCTCGCACTGGCCGTGAGCGGAACAGGGGAAACCGTGAGGATCAACTTGAAGGGACGCCCCTGGCGGAGATTTCTGAGGACACCTTGAAACCTGTTGAAGTCGGCGAGGATATCTGCGAACTGGGCATTGCTGAACGCGTGAAGGCTGGGATCGAATTGGCCTGCAAGAATGCCCGGGGCCGTGGGATAGACCGTTCCGGATTGCCTGTGCTCCCACGCTTCCGTCAGGCCAAGGGTAAAGACAAGAAGATCGAGGTCTTGGAAGAGCGTTCTTAAACTTGCGATGTGATAGCGACGATGCTCCATCACTTCACCGGGAGAGTCAAGGCCATCAGGCTCAACGCCAGGCCTGAGAGCATCGAAGTAGCGCCCGTTGTTCTCCCACACCAGATCCTGAGGAACCCAATCACCAGCCACCTCCTGCGCAAGCTGCAGCAGCTGCCTCACGGTATAGATGTTGCCGTAGCGCGCACTGAACAAGGAGAAGCCATAGGCCTGATGAAGACTCGTGGGCAGACCGGAAGGTGGGGGCTCCACATCCAGCACCTGGAAGCCATGGCCAGCCAGACGCCTGGTGATGTGCTGAGCAAAGCAGGATCCTGCCGTAGCGATCCTGGCACCAGGGGGAATCTCAAACTTTTTTCTGTAGATTCCTTGGATCGCATGGGGATCCTCCTGGGCAACGCCTGATCTCCAGAAAGCAGCGGGGGGAAGGTCTTCGTAGGGATGAACACCCATGCAGAAGAAGATTTCTCTACCAACGTTAGCTCAACTTCCAGCGCAGGGCTGTTGTATTGCGTCGCGACTGAGCTGATGGGCGAGCAGAATGCTCCGTGGGGAGGTGGTGGTTTCAGGGGGCTCCTCAATGGGGATCTGCAATGGATCTGCGATACACCCAGAAAGCACCGGCAACGCATCTGCAACCACAGCTTGAATCCTGTGGCCCAGACCCTCTCAAAGCCACGCTTCAAGAATCGACTCTGTCTGCTGAAGTACCAGCCCACTCGCAGCAGCCTCGTTCCGAACAGGGCTGCTGGAGGGCAGCCACCTGGATCCTCGATGGAACTGGCGGTTCCAAGGCGTCGTCGCGCCTTGGCCAAGAAAAAAGCGGACCCGTCCAGGACCGCCCGACGACCAGGACCATCGCAAGAAGCTCTGCAACGGTTCGTGAGTGGATCAGCCTTTGCCGCCCGTCTTCGCCCACAGCTTGTCCAGAGACTTGCGGAACTCGGTCGCACGCATGGACCTGGCAAGGTTTCGCCTGCGGACAATGCTGCCGATCCACCAGATCTGCAGACCCGCAACGGCAAGAGCAACCAGACCCAATTGGATGGATCCCCCGTTCAGGTTGTCCATCACGCTCTCTGCTGATCCTCCTGCCAGATCCGCTCCAGCGACTGCCTGAACCGCTCGGTGGTGGTGGGTGCCTCTTTGATCCAGTTGGAAGGCCCCCTGCGCCTAGGTCGTGTAATCGGCGTTGATGCGCACGTACTGATCGGAGAGATCACAGCCCCAGGCCCTGCCGCTGCCGGGGCCATCCCCCAGCCGCAGGCGGATCAGCACCGTGTCACCGCCAGGCCCGCTGCCGCCCAGGTAGGTGCCAGCGGCGCGATCGCGCAGGTAGGCGGAGGCGGCAGGCCGGTCGAAGGGCAGGGGCTGGCCGGCAGCCATCAGCTGGTGCTCCCCCAGCCACAGGGCCACCGCCCCGGGATCGAAGACCACGCCGGCGCGGCCGGCGGCGGCCACGATCCGGCCCCAGTTGGGATCACGGCCATGCACGGCGCACTTCACCAGCGAGGAGCCGCAGACGGTGCGGGCCACGGCAATGGCGCCGGCCTCATCGGCGGCCCCCTCCACCCGCACCTCGATCAGGCAGGTGGCCCCCTCGCCGTCGCGGGCGATCGCCCGGGCCAGGTGCTGCGACACCGCCGTCAGGCCCGCCTCCAGCGCGTCGTAGTGCTCGGGGTTCAGGGGTTCCCCGGCTGCAAAGGCCAGGAACGTGTCGTTGGTGCTGGTGTCGCCGTCCACCGTGATCGCATTGAAGGAGCGGTCCACCGCCCGCTGCACCATCGCCTGCCACAGCTCCGCCGGCACGCCGGCATCGCAGCTGAGATAGCCCAGCATCGTGGCCATGTTCGGGTGGATCATCCCGGAGCCCTTGGCCATGCCGCCGATCCGCACGCGGCGGCCGCCGAGGTCGGCCTCCAGGGCGATCTGCTTGTCAGTCAGATCGGTGGTGAGGATGGCTGTGGCGGCGGCGGCGCCCCCCTCCGGGCTGAGGGCTTCCACCAGGGGATCGAGCCCCGCCAGCAGGATGTCCATCGGGATCGGCACGCCGATCACGCCGGTGGAGCAGATCAGCACCTGCTCGGCCGCCAGCCCCAGCCGATCGGCCAGGGCCGCGGTGGCGCGCTGGCTGTCGATCAGGCCACGATCGCCGGTGCAGGCATTGGCCTGGCCGGAGTTGGTGAGCACCGCCCGGGCCCGGCCGCCGCTGGCCGCCAGCCGCTCGGCGCAGAGGTCCACGCAGGCCGCCCGCACCAGGGAGGTGGTGAAGGTGCCGGCGCACACGGCCCCCTCCGGGGCCAGCAGCAGGCAGAGGTCGGGATTGCCCGACGGCTTGAGGCCGGCGGTGACGGCGGCGGCCAGGAAGCCAGCGGGGGCGGTGACGCCGCCGGGGATCGGGTGCCAGGTGGGGGTCACGGCGCCAGGATGAATCGCCCCATCCTGCCGAGCCGCCGTGGCGGAGCTGAACACCAGCGCCAGCCCCTCCCCCGGTGAGGTGGAGGCCGTGTGCCGGCGGCTGGCCGGTGAGCTCTTCCCCTGGGACATCACCCGTGCCCTGGAGCTGGCCCTGCTCAAGACCTTCTGCGTGCCCTCGATCTCCAAGCTGCTGGCCCGAACGGGCGAATTGACCCATCGGCCCCGCAAGCGCTACGACGACACGGGGCTGATGGTGGCGGAGCTGCTGCGCTGGGGCCCCCGCAGCGCCGAAGGCCAGGCCGTGATCGAGCGGATGAACCGGATCCACGGCGCCTACGCCATCAGCAACGACGACTTCCTGTATGTGCTCTCCACCTTCGTGGCCGAGCCGATCCGCTGGCTGGCCCGCTATGGCTGGAGGCCCCTCAGTGTCCATGAACAGACCTGCCTGTTTCTGTTCTGGCGCAAGGTGGGCGAGGCCATGGGCCTCCAGGCCCTGCCCGTCAGCCTGGAGGCCCTGCTCGGCCTGAACAGGGAGGTGGAGGCCCGGGCCTTCCGCCCGGCCGCCAGCAACGGGCGGGTGGCCGACGCCACCCTGGCGATGCTGCTGGCCGACTGGCCCGCTCCGCTGCGGCCGGCCCTGCGCCGGGTGCTGCTGGCGCTGGTGAGCCAGGAGGTATGCGGCAGCCTGGGCTGGTCCAGCAGCCCAGGCTGGCTGCAGCGGCTGGTGCTGGCGGGTCTGGGCCTGCGCAGCCGCCTGGCTCGCTACGGGCCCCGGCGGCCCGGTGCCACGCGCTTTTATTCCGAACGCCCCACGGCCAGCTATGGCGAGCACTTCAGGCTCGAGCAGCTCGGCCCGCCGGCCATGCTCCCCGGGCTGAACCGTCGCCGCTGGAGCGGCCGCCAGCGGCGCATCGGCCTCACGGGTGGCATCGCCAGCGGCAAGAGCACCGCCGGCCGCTGGCTGGAGCAGCAGGCGGGCCTGCCGGTGCTCGACGCCGACCTCTACGCCCGCGAGGCCCTGGCACCGGGCTCGGCCGGGGAAGCGGCGGTGCTGCAGCGCTACGGGGAGACTGTGCAGTCCGTCTCCGCCGACGGGGAAGCGCCGCTGCTGGATCGGGCCGCCCTGGGGCGCCTGGTGTTCAGCGATCCGGCCGAGCGCACCTGGCTGGAGCAACTGGTGCATCCCCTGGTGCGGCAGCGGTTCGAGGCGGAACTGGCCCGGCTGGCAGACGCCCCGGTGGTGGTGCTGATGATCCCCCTGCTGTTCGAGGCCGGCCTGGAGGCGCTCTGCAGTGAGGTGTGGCTGGTGGACTGCGACGCAGGCCAGCAGCTCAGCCGGCTGATGGACCGCAACGGGCTCAGCGAGGCCGAGGCCGGCTCCCGCATCGCTGCCCAGTGGCCCTTGGGCCGCAAGCGAACGCTGGCAGATGTGGTGCTCGACAACCGGGGCGAGGTGAGCGCCCTGGAGGCTGCCCTGGCGCGAGCATTGGGGGGCATGGATCTATCAGGGCAGTGCCTGGTTCGCCCAACTAGCGACAACTGACACGATCCAGGACCTGCTTAGACGAGCTTGTGCCGTTGGGCCGGGATGCTTGGCCTCGGCCATCGGCTCAGCCCTTCAGCTTCTCGGTGAGGATCCGGTTGGCGAGCTTCGGATCGGCCTTGCCGCCGGTCTTCTTCATCAGCTGCCCCACGAAAAAGCCCTGAAGTTTTGTCTTGCCGCCGCGAAAAGCTTCCACTTCGGCCGGATGGGCCGCCAGCAGCTCCTCCACGATGGCGCTGATCGCCGCCGGGTCGGAGATCATGCCCAGGCCGCGTTCGGCCACGATGGCCTTCACGGAACCGCCCTGCTCCAGCAGCTCGGGCAGGAGGTCTTTGGCGATCTTGCCGCTGATCGTGCCGTTCTCGATCAGCTGCACCATCTCGGCCAGCTGCTCGGGGCGCAGCGGCAGCTCCCCATAGGCGAGGCGGTTGGCGTTCACGTGGGCGGCGATGTCGCCGGTGATCCAGTTGGCGGTGACCTTCGGGTCGGCGCCGGCTGCCACCACCGCCTCGAAGTAATCGGCCATGGGACGCTCATCGGTGAGCACCCGGGCGTCGTACTGGGAGAGGCCCAGGCTGTCGGCGTAGCGGTGCCGCTTGGCGGCCGGCAGTTCGGGCAGCTCGGCGCGCCAGCCCTCCCGCTGCTCGGCGCTCACCTCGATCGGGCCGAGATCGGGATCGGGGAAGTAGCGGTAATCGCTGCTGCCCTCCTTGGAGCGCATGCTCTTGGTGAGCTGCTTGCTCTCATCCCAGAGGCGGGTTTCCTGCAGCACCGGCTCGCCGCTTTCGTAGGCCTTGATCTGGCGCTGGATCTCGAAGTCGATCGCCTTCTGGATCGCCGAGAAGGAGTTCATGTTCTTGATCTCCACCTTCGTGCCGAAGGGGGCCTCGGGCCCGCGGCGCACCGAGATGTTCACATCGCAGCGCAGGGAGCCCTCCTGCATGTTGCCGTCGCTCACGCCCAGATAGCGCATGATGCGGCGGATCTCCGAGGCGTATTCCGCCGCCTCACGGCCGGTGCGCAGATCGGGCTTGCTGACGATCTCGGCGAGAGCCACACCGGCGCGGTTGTAGTCCACCAGGGAGTGGGTGGAGCCGGCCAGGCGGTCGCTGCCGGCGTGCACCAGCTTGCCGGCGTCCTCCTCCATGTGCAGCCGTTCAATGCCGATCGTCTTCAGGTAGGTGTCCTTGCCCTTCTCGGCCACCTCCACCTCGATCCAGCCGTCTTCGGCGATCGGCTCATCGAACTGGGAGATCTGGTAGTTCTTGGGCAGATCGGGATAGAAATACTGCTTGCGGTCGAACTTGCTGTGCTCGGCGATGTGCAGGTTCAGGGCCAGGGCGGCCTTCACCGCATACTCGAGCACCTTCTGGTTGAGCACCGGCAGGGTACCCGGCAGGCCACACACCACGGGGTCGATGTGGGTGTTGGGCTCATCGCCATAGGTGGTGGAGGCGCCGGTGAAGATCTTGCTGTCGGTGCCCAGCTGCACGTGGGTCTCCAGGCCGATCACGGCCTCCCAGGCCGCGGCTCCAGGTTCAGCGGCAGCCGTATGGCGGTCCTGGGATGGAGCCGGAGGTGTGGCCAGGGGGGCTGCTGTCGGGGCGGTGCCTGCCATCGCGTTGTTCCAGCGCCAGTGCGTGGACCGATCTTATGGAACCCCCCGCAGAAGCGGGCTCAGCGGCTGTTGGGGTAGGACTCCTGCAGGTCGGCACCATTGCTGTTGCCGCCCGGCCGGGGGCCCTCACCGCCCCGGCTGCCCCCATCCCCGAAGCCGAAGCCGAACCCAAAGGAGAAGGGCAGCCGCCCGCCGCCTGCCCTGGGCTCGGGGCGGGGCAGGCGCACGCCGGGAACGTTGGCGTTGAGGTAGTCCTCCAGAGCGCCCTGGGCGGGAAGCCGTGGCTCGAAACCACGGAACAGGGGGCCCTCCAGGATGGCCTGGTAGTCCTGTGAGGTGAGGGAGATCACGGTGGTGAGATCCAGGGCCTGCAGCAGGCGCAGCCGCTGGCCGCTCTCCAGCAGCACCGGGGCCTGGTCGGTGGGTTCGCCGTTGCGCAGCCGCACCAGTTCCAGGCGACCCTCCAGGGAGGTGACCGCCGTGTCGCCGTTCTCGAAGGCCTCCAGGATGTAGTTGGTGCCCCGCACGCTCACCCGCATCGAGCGGGTGCAGCCGTTCTGGCGCCCCGACACCAGCAGCTGACCCTGATCCAGCAGCAGACAGCCGCTGCCGAGCTTGAGGCGCGACTGGCGGTTGACACGGGCGCCCGCGCCCGTGAGAAACCGGAGCTGGGCGCGGGTGTTTCGGGTGCTGATGGTCTCGGGCTCATGGGCCACATCCTTGACCTGGGCGCGGCGCTGTTCGATGAACAGTTCGGGCCGGTCGAGGATCTGCAGCACGGTGGCCTGCACCGCGTCACCGCTGCCGCCCTGGGCCAGGGTGGTGAGCGGCATCGCCCGGGCAGGCCCCAGCGCCAGTGGCAGCACCAGGATCAGGGCGCGGGTTCGTCGGTTGAGCACGCTCCCCACCCTCCAAGCCAGGCCCCCCACTCTGCAGCGATCCCGGGGCCTTGGCAGGCTCCCCCGCCGCCGGCCCTGCGCTTGGCAGGATGCCTGGGGCCTGCCGACCCCGCCTGTGAGCGCAGCCGCCGAAACACTGATCCTGGGTGGGGGCCTGATGGGCCTGGCCATCGCCCACCACCTGGCCCACGCGGGCGGGCGGGTGAGGGTGCTCAGCCGCCGGCGCCAGGAGGCCGCCGGCTTCGTGGCGGCCGGGATGCTGGCGCCCCACGCCGAAGGCCTGGAAGGGCCCCTGCTCAGCCTGGGACAGCGCTCCCTGGCCGCCATTCCCGGTTGGGTGGCGCGGGTCGAGGCCGACGCCGGCCTGCGCTGCGGTCTGCGCCCCTGCGGCATCGTGGTGCCCTTCGCCACGGCCCCTGAGCGCGATCGCTACCCCACGGCAGCCCAGGGGGAGGCCCTCGACCGCGCCGGGCTGGAGCGGCAGGTGCCGGGCCTCGGGCCCCGCTGGCAGGCCGGGCTGCTGTTCCCCCAGGACGGCCAGATCGACAACCGCCGCGGCCTGATGCGGGCCCTGGAGCGGGCCTGCGTGGAGCGGGGCGTGGGCTTCGAGGAGGGCGGCGAGGTGCAGGCCCTGCAGCGCGACGGTTCAGGAGCCCTGGAGGCCGTGGCCTGGCGCAGTGCTGCCGGCCGCCAGGAGCTGCTGCGCTGCAGCCGGGCGGTGCTGGCCTGCGGCGCCTGGAGCGGCCGGCTGCTGCCCCAGCTGCCGATCGCCCCGGTGAAGGGGCAGATGCTCTCCCTGCAGGGGCCCCGCCAGGCGCTGCAGCGGGTGATCTTCGGGCCGGGCACCTACCTGGTGCCGCGGCAGGACGGGCTGCTGGTGGTGGGCGCCACCTCGGAACCCCGGGCGGGTTTCGCGGGCGGCCTCACCCCCGACGGCCAGCGCCAGCTGGAGGCCGGCATCGCCGCCCTGCTGCCCGAGGCCAGCCACTGGCCGCCGATGGAGCGCTGGTGGGGCTTCCGCCCCTGCACCCCCGACCAGGCGCCGATCCTGGGGCCCAGCCCCATCCCCGGGCTGTGGCTGGCCACCGGCCACCACCGCAACGGCGTGCTGCTGGCCGCGATCACGGCCGAGCTGGTGGGGGAGCAGCTGCTGGGGCGCTCGCCGGACGCCGACGCCGCCGAGCTGCTCAGCCACTTCCGCTGGGACCGCTTCAGTCCGGCGGCAGGCTGCTGAGGGTGAACACGGGCATCTCCCCCATCCCCTTCACCGCCTGGTCCCCCAGGGCCTGCACCGGCAGCACCGCCTGCACCAGCTCGGCGGTGGCGGCATCGAACAGCAACGGCGCCCCGGCCGTGCGGGTGAGGCCCTCCATGCGGCTGGCCAGGTTCACCTTGTCGCCGATCACGGTGAACTCCATGCGCCGCGGGCTGCCGATCTGCCCCACGATCACCTCACCTGAGGCCAGGCCGATGCCGCTGTCCAGGGGTTCGAGACCCTCGGCGCGCCAGGCCCCATTCAGCCGCTGCAGGGCCCGGCGCATCTCCACGGCACAGCGCACGGCGGCGGTGGCCTCCGCCTCGGGGCCGCGGCCGATCGGGGAGCCGAACACAGCCATCACGGCATCGCCGATGAACTTGTCCACCGTGCCGCCATGGGCGTTGATCACCTCCACCATCTCGCCGAGGTAGCGGTTGAGCTGGCGCACGTGCAGCTCGATCTGGCCCCGGCCGCTGCGGGCGTTGGTGAGCTGGGTGAAGCCCTTGAGGTCGGAGAACAGCACCGTGACCGGCAGCTGCCGGCCCCGCAGGATGCCCTCCGCCTCGGCCGGGTCCGAGAGGATCTCGGCCACCACGCTGGGGGCCACGTAGCGCTCGAAGGTGCGCCGCAGCCGCCGCCGCTCGCCCTCCTCCGCCAGGTAGGCGTCAGCGCCGTAGAGCACGCCCAGCAGCACCAGGGCGGAGCCCGGCACCAGCAGGGGCAGCCACACGGCGAGGCGATCAAAGCTGAACCAGGCCACCCCCAGCTGCAGGGCCAGGGCCGCCCCCACCAGGCCGAGCCGCCAGCCCACCCCGCCCCGCACCAGGGCCAGGCCCCCCACCAGCAGCAGCGGCAGCATCGCCAGCAGGCCTCGGGGCAGGGGGCGCTCGGGCCACGGGCGCAGGCCGTCGCCCTGCAGGGAGTTGGCCGTGGCGGTGGCCAGCATCTCGAGCCCCGACAGGCTGCCGAACGGCGTGGCGGTGCCGGCGCCACCCTGGGCGCCCACCGGCCCGATCAGCACCACGGCATCGCGGATCAGGCTGCGTTTCGGATGGTTGCGCCAGCGCTCCGGATCGAGCACTTCCCAGGCCGGGATCCTTTCAAAGGAACCCTCGGGCCCGTAGAAGCTGAGCTGGCGCCGGGCATCGTCCTGGCGGCTGCGGCGCCCGGAGCGCGCCAGCACCGCCTCGGACAGCGGCTTCTGGGGACTGGCCCCCACCAGGGCCAGCACCCGTTCGCTGTAGGTGCGCGGATGGGGGTGGGCCTCACCATGGCCGCCGGGCAGGGTGTTGGTGATGCCGATGGCGTCGGGCCCGGCCGCCAGCCGCAGCGGATCGGCGGGGGGCGCCAGGCTCAGGCCCACGTAGCTGCTGTCGCGCACCTCCATCACCTCGGCGGCGAGCACCACCTGCCCACCCCGGCGGCGAATGGCCGCAGCCAGGGCCTGATCGTCGGCGTCACCCGCGCCGCTGCTGCCCTCGAACACCACGTTGATCGCCACCGCGGCCGGGCTGGCCTCACCGAGGCGGTCGAGCAGGTCGCCGTAGCGGGCCCGCGGCCAGGGCAGGGTGCTCAGCCCCTCGGCCCAGGAGGGGATCGCCGAGGCCCCTTGGGACTGGTCCGCGAACCAGGCCCCCTGCTGCAGGGTGGAGTCGTCAATGGCGATCAGCACCACGGTCTGGGGCACGGCCCGGCGGCCGCGCAGGCGCACCAGCTGATCCTCCAGGCCCCGCTCCACCACCCGCAGGGGCTGGGGCGGGCGCGCCGTCAGCCAGCCGCCCACCACGGCCACCAGGCCGGAGGCGAGGGCCAGAGCGAGGGCACGGCGCATGGTGAAGACGGCTTGGAGCAGAACGGGCCTCAGAAGAAGCTGGGCAAGCCGAAGATCGGCAGGGAAGGCGTGAACGAGGAGCCCGGCAGGCGCACGTCCGGCATGGCCCGGCGCAGATAGCTCTCCAGGGAGCCCATCCCCGGCAGGGACACGCTGAATCCCCTGAACAGCGGCCCTCCCAGGATCGAGCTGTAGTCGCCCGAGCTCAACCGCAGGATGGTGAGCACCACCCCGGTTGGCGACAGCGTCACCCGCTGGCCCGCTTCCACCCGGGTGGGGGCGGCGGCGCCGGGCTCATCGGCGGGGATCGGCTCGCCGTCCCGCAGCGGCTCGATCTCCACAGCGCCTTCCAGCACGGAGAGCTCGGCCTCGCCGTCGTCCCGCACCTCCAGCAGGTAGTTGGTGCCCCGCACACTCAGGCGCGATGAGCGGGTGCAGCCGCTCTGGGGCCCGGACACCAGGATCTGCCCCTTCTTGAGCAGGAAGCAGCCGCTGCCCAGGCGCAGCTGGGAGAAGCGGTTCACCCGGCCCGCCGCACCGGTGTCGAAGCGGATCTGGCCGCGGCTCTTGCGGGTGCTGATCTCCTGGGGCGCGGTGGCCCGCTGCTTCACCCGGGCCTCCTGGCTGTCGATGTAGAACTCGCGGCCATCGAGGATTTCCTGCACCGTGGCGGCCTCCCGGGCCTGGGCGGGGCCCAGCGGGGCCAGCAGCAGCGCCGCGGCGAGCGGCAGCATGCGCCGCCGGACTGCCCGTATCACACCCGAGGGCTGCCGCTTCTGCGGGGTGGACGTCAGGGGGGACGTCATCACGGCTCCAGGGCAGGCAACGGCGCCATTCTCACCCCACAGCCCCGGCGTCTCCCGCCTCGTCCAGCCCCTGCAGGCCATACACCTCCAGGAGCGTCGGCCAGCCCTTCAGCCGGTGACAGCCCAAGGGCACGACCCGCACCCCGGCGGGCAGCAGGGCCAGCAGTTCGCCACTGATCAGGATCGGGTGGTGCGGGTGGAGGCGGGTCAGTCCCTCCAGGCGGCTGGCCACGTTCACCGCAGCCCCCACAACGGTGTATTCGAGCCGCTCGGAGGAGCCGAGATTGCCGGCGATCACCTCCCCCACATGCAGGCCGATGCCGTGGCGCAGCGGGGGCTGCCCCTGGGCCTCCAGCTCCCGGTTCAGGGCCTGCAGCCGCGCCTGCATGGTCAGGGCGGCCCGCACGGCGGCCAGGGCCTCCGCCGCGTCGCCGCGGCTGCGGGGCACCCCGAACTCCGCCATCAGCGCATCGCCGATGAACTTGTCGAGCAACCCCTGCTGCTCGATCACTGCGGCGGCAATGGCCTCGAAGTAGCGGTTCAGCAGGGCGAACAGGGCCGGCGGCTCGAGCCTGGCGCTGAGGGGCGTGAAGTCCACCAGGTCGGCAAAGAGCAGCACGCAGGTGCAGCGGCGCCCCCCCAGCTCGGTGCCGAGGGGTCCCGGTCGGCGCAGGATGTCCTGCAGCAGGGCCGGCGAGACGCGCCTGGCGAGCACCTGGTGCAGGTAGGCCCGCTCCCGGCTCTCATGCCGCCACTGGCCCAGGCCCCGCAGGCCGCCGCCGCCCAGGGGGATCAGCAGCAGGGTGGTGAGCGGCAGCCAGAGCTGCAGCAGCCCCCAGGCCAGGGCCGCCAGCAGCAGCGCCACCCCCACCAGCCCCAGCAGGCGCAGGGCGGTGGCCTGCAGCTGGCGGGCCCGCCGGAGCAGCAGCAGGGTGGCGGCGGCCCAGCCCAGCAGCAGCGCCAGGGCCGGAGGGCCGGCGAGGGGCGCCAGGGCCCGGCCCTGCAACACGCTGGCCAGGGCCGCCGCCTGCACCTCCGTGCCGCTGAGCGCGCCGAAGGGGGTTTCCATCTGGTCCCCCAGGGCCGCAGCTGTGACGCCGATCAGCACGGTGCGGCCACGCCAGTAGCCCTCGGGAAGCTCCGGCAGTTGCCAGGCCGGCACCAGCCGGGGGCGGCCGGCCGGGGGCGGGAAGGCGATGTAGCGGGGTCCCGAGGGGGGGAGGGCGCCGGGGCGGGCCCGGTCGGCGAGGGGCAACGGCCAGGGCGGCCGGAATGGGGCCAGGTGGGTCTCCAGCCAGCGGCGGCCCGGGAGGGCCTCGGTGTAGCCCTGGGGGCTCTGCAGCAGGGCCGTGAGCCCGGCGGGCGGCTCGGCCGCCGAGGCCAGCAGGGGCAGGGGCCCCCTCAGCTGGGCCAGCTCGATCCCATCCGCCGCGGACGCCCTGCTGCTGTAGGCCGTGGCCAGCACCACCTGCTGGGCCCAGGGCCTGAGGCGCTCCACGAAGGCCCGATCGTCCTGCGGACCGAAACGGCTCGGCTCGCTGAGCACCACGTTGAACAGCACCCGGGCGGCGCCGCGCTCCAGCACCCAGGCGGCCAGGTCGGCCTGGAGGGCCCGGGGCCAGGGCCAGGGCCCCATCCGCCGCCACAGCGGCGAGGCCTGGCGCTCTGCCGGCCCCAGCAGCTGGGCGAGGTCGAGGGAGTCCGCATCGATGGCCAGCACCACCGGATCGGCGGGCGCCCCGAGCCCGGTGGCGAGGGCCCCGCCCAACCGCCACCCCAGCCCGCGCCACGCGGCCTCGGCCGCAGCGAGTGCTTCGCCCACCGGGGTAGGCCGCAGCGGCGGCAGGGAGGCCAGCAGCGGCAGCAGCACCCCCAGGGTCCAGAGGGCTGGCTGGCCCCCACGCCGCGACCGCTTCACGGGGAATCCGACAGCCCCAGCTCCCGCTCGATCACCGGCAGGGTGGCCATGGGCGCCGTGAAGCCGTTCAACAGGATGCTGGTGCGCCGCCGCTCTCCCGCCGCGCCGGGGTCGAGGCGCCGGGGGGGCAGCCAGGCGCCATCGCGGTAGGTGGCCTGCTCACCGCTGCGCAGGAGCACCGGGGTCGACGGCTGACCGGCCTGGGCTGCCGGGGTCAGCCGCACCTCGCCCTCCCAGCTGAACACCAGCACACTGCTGTCATCCACCTCCAGGAACACGGTGGTGCCCTCGATCGAGGCGGTGCCGACCCGGGTCCGCACCCGCAGCGGCCCGCCCCCCTTGGCGCCGGGGTTGATCCAGGCGATCAGCTGACCGCGCTCCAGATCAAGGCCCGAGGCCGTCAGGCGCATCACCGCATCGCCGCCGAGCCGAAAGTTGCGGCCATTGGCCAGTTCCACCTGCAGCCGGCCGGGCCGCTGGGTGCGCAGCACGGAGCGGCCTGGAAGGCGCTGGCCGACCCGGGCGGATTGCTCCCTGCTGCCGGGGGGCCGCACAAAGGCCGGCCGGGAGGGCACATCCACCACCCTGGGCAGGGGTCGGGCCGCCTCGACGCCGGGGCCGGCCCCCAGGGCGAGGAGGGTGGCGACGACAAGGGTGGGGGCCAGTCCCCCCAGGGGGCCTCGGGGCGGGGTCATCGGCGGGGGGCGGCCCCCCAGCCTGGCGACTCAGCCCTCGCTGCGCCAGCCCTGGTCCGATGGCGTCCAGTCGCTCAGCTCGGAGGGCTGGAACCAGAGACCGATCTCGAACACAGCCGTTTCGGGGGCGTCGGAGCCGTGGATCACGTTGCGGCCGATGTTCACGGCCAGGTCGCCGCGGATCGTGCCGGGCTCGGCCTCCAGGGGCTTGGTGGCTCCGATCAGCTTGCGGGCGCTGGCAATGACACCGTCGCCCTCCCACACCATCGCCACCACGGGGCCGGAGGTGATGAAGTCCACCAGCCCGGCGAAGAAGGGACGCTCCCGGTGCACGCCGTAGTGGTTTTCAGCCAGCTCGCGGCTGGGGGTGAGCTGCTTGAGGCCCACCAGCTTGAAGCCCTTGCGCTCGAAGCGGCCCAGGATTTCAGCCACCAGGCCCCGCTGAACACCATCGGGCTTGATGGCGATGAAAGTGCGTTCGGTGGCCATGGGGTGATCGAAGGGAGTGGCGCCATCGTCCGTGGCCGGCCCACCGCTTGGCAAGCAGCCCGCTTGGCAAGCAGCCCGGCCCCAGCGGCTCTGCTGCACCCTGCCTACATTCCGTAACGCCACATGCACGGTGCCGGGCCATGGTGCTCACCGCCCCCCCCAGCACCTGGACCGCCGAGGACGGCGCCAGCCTCTATGGCCTGGATCGCTGGGGCGACCCCTACTTCTCCGTCAACAGCCGCGGCCACGTGATTGTGCAGCCCAGGGGCGACCGGGGCGGCTCCCTGGATCTGGTGGAGCTGGTGCGGGAGCTGCAGGGGCGCGACCTCTCGCTGCCGCTGCTGATCCGCTTCGACGACATCCTCGAAGACCGGCTGGAGCGGCTCCATGCCGCCTTCGAGCGGGCCATCGCCCAGTACGGCTACGCCGGCCGCTACCAGGGGGTGTTCCCGGTGAAGTGCAACCAGCAGCGCCACGTGGTGGAGCAGCTGGTGGAGAGCGGCCGGCGCTGGCATTTCGGCCTGGAGGCCGGCAGCAAGGCGGAGCTGCTGATCGCCCTCTCCCTGGTGGACGACCCCCAGGCCCTGCTGATCTGCAACGGCTACAAGGACCAGCGCTACATCGAGACGGCGATCCTGGCGCGGCGGCTGGGGCGGCAGCCGGTGGTGGTGATCGAGCAGGCCGATGAGGTGGAGCGCATCATCCGGGCCAGCCATGAGCTCGGCGCCGCCCCGCTGATCGGCGTGCGGGCCAAGCTCTCCAGCCGCAGCACCGGCCGCTGGGGCAGCTCGGTGGGGGAGCGGGCCAAGTTCGGCCTGTCGGTGCCCGACCTGCTCGCCACCGTGGAGGCCCTGCGCCAGGCCGATCTGCTCGGCGAGCTGCGCCTGCTGCACTTCCACATCGGCAGCCAGATCAACGACATCGCCGTGCTCAAGGACGCCCTGCAGGAAGCGGGGCAGATCTACGTGGAGCTCACCCGGCTGGGGGCGCCGATGGGTCTGCTGGATGTGGGCGGTGGCCTGGGGATCGACTACGACGGCAGCCGCACGGCCACCGCCGCCTCCAAGAACTATTCGCTGCAGAACTACGCCAACGACGTGGTGGCCACGGTGCGCGAGTGCTGCGCGCCCCATGGGGTGGCGGTGCCCACCCTGGTGAGCGAGAGCGGCCGGGCCATCGCCAGCCACTTCTCGGTGCTGGTGTTCGACGTGCTCGGCACGGGCCACCCCCCCTGCGGTGTGCCCCCCGAAGAATCGGACGAGCCGCTCACGGTGCACAACCTGCGCGAGACCCTGGCCACGATCGAGGCCAGCGCCGCGCCTGGGGCAGGCACCAGGCCCGATCTGAACTGCGAGCTGATGCAGGAGGCCTGGAACGATGCCCTCAAGTTCAAGGACGACGCCCTGGCCGCCTTCCGGCTCGGCTATCTGGGGCTGCCCCAGCGGGCCCGCGCCGAGCAGCTCACCTGGGCCTGCGCCGAGGCGATCGCCGCCCGGCTCGCCGCGCTGCCGGAGGGCACCGAGATCCCCGAGCAGCTGGGCGCCCTGCAGGCCGCCCTGGCCAGCACCTACTACGCCAACCTCTCGGTGTTCCGCTCAGCACCGGACACCTGGGCCATCGACCAGCTGTTCCCGGTGCTGCCGATCCAGCGCCTCGACGAGCGCCCCACGGGCCTGGGCAGCTTCGCCGACCTCACCTGCGACTCCGACGGCAAGCTGGCCCGCTTCATCGACCGGGGCCAGGTGAAGACGTTGCTGGAACTGCACCCGCCCCGCCCCGGGGAGCCCTACTGGGTGGGCCTGTTCCTGGCCGGGGCCTACCAGGAGGTGATGGGCAACCTCCACAACCTGTTCGGCAGCACCAATGCGGTGCACATCCGTCTGGGCACGGCGGGGCACTACGTGGTGGATCACGTGGTGCGGGGTGACACCAATGCCGAAGTGCTGGAGGTGATGGAGCACGACCCCCGCCAACTGCTGGAGCGGCTGCGGCTGGCCAGCGAGGAGGCGATCAACGGGGGCCAGCTGAAGATCAGCGACGCACGGCGGCTGATGGCCCACCTGGAGCACAGCCTGGGGCAGACCACCTACCTGCAGTCCTGAGGCAGGGCGCCGCCGGGGCTCAGGCCAGCCAGCCCAGCGTCAGCACCGCCACCCAGAGCAGCTTGCAGCCCAGGTGCAGGGCCTGGTCCACGCCGATGCTGTAGACCCTGCGGCACTTGCCCAGGTCGATGGCGGCGTGCAGGATCCACTCGGCCAGGCCGAGCAGGGGCACGCCGCTGATCACCGCCACCAGAAAACCATGGATGCCGGCATGGGCGGCCAGCCACCAACCCCAGGGCAATACACCACGCGCCTGGGGGCACTTCTCCTGGGCCATGCGATCGCTCTGCAGGGCGAAATCCGCCAGGAAATGGCCCATGGCGAGCAGCAGGAACAGATCCAGCCCTGCCTGGAGATCGGCCACAGGAAACGGAACAGCGATCGGGATGGAGGCCAGCGGGGAGGTCAGCGAAGCCAGCAGCCTGGGGCTGGCTGGAGCAGCCTGGTTCCACTTTGACCCAGGCTGGGTACGGCGGTATGGGCGCGTTGTTGCGGATGGCGATCCCCGGGCTGGTGCTCACCCTGCTGCTGGCGCTCGGTCTGTTAGGGCTGCACGCCTGGCTCAGGCGACGCACCCGGCTGCCGGATCTCCCCCTGCTGCTGCCCCTGGGCGCGGCCCTGGTGCACGGCGCCGTCAGCACCATTCCGGCCAGCCTGGTGGGGGCCACGGCCAGCCGCTGGCTCGCCAGCCTCGACCTGCTGCTACTGGGCTATGCCCTGATCCGGCTGGCCACCTGGGCCGGCGTGCAGGTGCCCGGCAGCCTGGGCTGGTGGCCCCAGCCGCCAAAGATCCTGCGCGACCTGGCCATGCTGGTGCTGGCCGCCGCCTACACCGCCCTGGTGCTGCGCGAGCAGGCGGGGGTGAATCTGGTGGGGCTGTTCACCACCTCGGCGGTGCTGACGGCCGTGCTCGGCCTGGCCGCCCAGGAAACCCTCAAGGACATGGTCGCCGGCATCAGCCTGCAACTCGATGCCCCCTTCAGTGAGGGCGACTGGATTGAGGTGAATGGAGAGGCGGGCGTGGTCAGGAGCGTCACCCTGATGAACACCTACCTGCAGTGCTCCGACGGCAGTCTGCTGGTGATCCCCAACGACACCGTGGCCCAGGCCATGGCGCGCTGTTTCGCGCCGCGGGCGCCGGTGGGCAACCGCTTCAGCATCGGCCTCGACTACGCCCTGCCGCCGGGCCAGGCCTGCGCCCTGCTGGAGGCGGCGATGGCCGACTGCCCCGGGGTGCTGGGGGAGCCGCCGCCGCGGGCCTGGGTGGGGGCCTACGCCGACAGCGCCATCACCTATGAGCTGCTGGTGTGGCACCAGGGTGCCGGTGAGCTGCAACGGCTGGAGGTGCGCAGCGCCGTGCTGCAGCACATCTGGTATGCCCTCAGCCGTGCCGGCCACAGCATTCCCTATCCGGTGCGGGAGCTCAGGCCCAAGGACCCAGCCCCACCCGCCGATGATCCCGCCCTGATCGATGCGGCCGCCCGGGCCAGGCTGCTGAGCGGCAATGGGCTGTTCCAGGAGCTGGGGGCGGATCAGCTGGCACGCCTGGCGCCGCTCACCCGCTGCCTGCGCTTCGGGCCGGGGGAACTGGTGATGCGCGAGGGGGATCCAAGCACCGCCATGTTCCAGGTCGTGCAGGGCGGTGTGGACGTGCTGAAGACCAACCCCCAAGGGGGTCAGACGCGCCTGGCCAGGCTGGGGGTGGGCGACGTGTTCGGGGAGATGGGGCTCTGCACCGGTGCCCGCCGCAGCGCCAGCGTGCGCGCCGCGGCGGACACGGTGCTGCTGGAGGTGGAGCGCGACGACCTGATGCCCCTGGTGGAGGCCGAACCCCAGTTCCTGGAGCAGCTGGCCCATCTGGTCAACCGCCGCCGCTGCGAACAGGAGCAGGTGTCGGCGGAGCAGGTGGCGGAGCGGGAGCTGAACCTGCTGCAGCGGATGCAGCAGCTGTTCGGCGCCATGGGACCCGGCAGGCCCTGATCCGGGCCGCGCCGTTAGGCCGTGCCCCTCAGCGGCTGCAGAACCATACCTGCAGGCTGAGGCGATCGATCGGGGCCGGCAGTTCGGCGGGGTCGAAGGCGGGTGGGGCGGCATCCGCCATGGCCCGCAGCGACACCGGGCGCTGAGCGCCCTCCACCTGCACCTGGATCGGCCGCAACGCCTCCAGGCCCATCACCGCCCCCAGGTCGCGGGCCTGCTGCTGGGCGTCCTGGTAAGCGGCCCGCAACAACTGCTGGCGGGCGGTCCGGTCCTGTTCGGGGCTGGCCTCGGTGCTCACCGGCGACAACCGCACCCCCGGCAGGCCCCCCACCCGGCGCACCAGGGGCTGCAGCTGCTCCAAAGCGAGCTTGCCGCTCACCTGCAGCGTGGCCACCCATGCGGCGGGTGAGCGTCCGCTGCTGCCTCGCTCCCAGGTGTTGGGGGAGGTCACCTCCAACGCCTCCACCCCCAGGGACCTGAGCTCCTGGCGCAGGGCGACCAGACGCCCCTGGAGGGCCTCCAGGGCCTGGTCGGAGCTAGCGGCCTCGGCCTCCAGGCCCAGGGAAAAGCTGAAGCGGCTGGCCTGCCGCCGGAGCTCCGCCGAGCCGCGGGCCTCGAGCAGGGTGCCGTTGCACTGGAGCTGCACCTGGGCCTGGGCGACAGCAGCGGTGGGCTGCACAACCTGAACCAGGGCCGGAAACAGCAGGGCGGGGAGCCAACGCATGGCAAGCGGGAAGGACTGCTGACCAGCATGGTCGGCTCCCGGCAGAGCCCATCCCGCCGGCTCGGATGCTCAGAAGATGCCGCGAATCAGATTGAAGGCTCCCCGCTGGAACAGAGGTGGCTTGCGGGGGCCCACCCGGGCTCCTTCAGCCGGCGACAGGGTGGGGATGTCCTCCAGCAGGGGCTCGATCAGCACGGCCTGCCGCTCCAGGCGCAGGCGCCAGGCGGGCGCCACCCCAGGCGCCTGCCGCTGCACCGGCTCCCCCAGGGCGCTGAACTGCAGCACGGCCGTCTGCAGCTGGGCGGTGGCCTGGGGACTCAGGCTGCAGGCGCTGCGCTGGGGCGCCAGCAGCTGACCCTCGTCCGCCATGAAGCCACTCGCCAAAGCTGCTGGAGCCAGAGCCCCCAGCAGCGAGCCATCCCCCAGCTCTCCTGCGGTGGAGGTCCAGATCACCAGGTCCCCCTCCTGTTGCCCGGGGCCGGCCACCATGGCCTGGTAGCCGAGCACCCCGGTCTGGGGCTCCCAGCTGAGTTGCCAGCGCCCTGACACCAGGGCGGCCTGTAGCGCAATCGGCTCGAGAAAGTCATCGCCGGGATCGAGCTCAAAGGCGATCTCCGGGATGGCCGCCCCACGCACCGAATGGGCCCCCACCAGGGATGCGGGGGCGGGGATCGGCGGCGAGGAAAGGGCGTTGGGCCAGCGGCCCACCACCGCTCCGGTTGCCCGGTCAGGGTTGGCGGTCTCCACCAGGCGGCCGAGACGCGCCAGCGCCATGGCCATGGCCCGCTGGTCCGGCAGCAGCTGGGCCAGCTCGATCACCTGCACCGGTGCGGTGGGCCCGTCCTCCGTGCAGCCCCGGAACAGCAGCAAACGCCCCTTGGCTTGGGAGGCATCCCAGTCATCAGCGTTTGCCTGGGAACCGCTCTTCTCTGCGGCAGCGGCGGCGGGCAGCAGGGGCAGGACGTCACCCAGGCCGAGGCCGGCGGGAATCCGGTGTTCCGCGCTGCGTTGCGACGGCAACGGCCCGGCGCTGCGCAGGGTGAGCTCCAGGCTGCGCATGGAGGCAGGCGCCTCTCCCTGCATCAGCTCCAGCAGAGCGGCCGCCGAAAGGCCGCCGCCGGCAGCGGCGGCGCCGAGACCCGACACGGTACGGGCCTGGATCTCGTAGCTCACCGGTGTGGCCCTGGCCGCCAGCATGGCCAGGGGCCCGAGCAGCGCAGCCGTGGCAAGGGAGCCCGACAGACCCCAGAAATGGCGGGCCATAACGCCGTTCAGAAGGGTGTGAAGCCTAGGCAGCCCCTGGCTTCTCAGCTCAGGCCCTGGCGCAGCTGCACCAGGGCCTCGGCCAGGGCCCCATCCAGGGCGGCCCCATCGCGGCCGCCGGCCTGGGCCAGGTTGGGGCGGCCGCCGCCGCCACCACCACAGGCCTTCGCCACCACGCCGATGAAGGCTCCCGCCTTAGGGCCGGCAGCGACCACGGCAGGGCCAAAGGCTGCCACCAGCACCACCTTGCTCAGGTCCGCCGGATCGGGCAGGCCACCGAGCACCACGGCGGCGCCGTCGCCGAGCCGGGCGGCCAGGTCCTGGGCCGCCCCCTGCAGGCCAGCGCCATCCACTCCGTCGAGACGCGTCACCAGCAGCCGGGAGCCGGGCCGATCCCCCTCAGCGCCCACGCATTCGGCCTGCTGCACCAGGGCTGAGGCCTTGGCCACGGCCAGCTCGGCGCGGGCGGCCGCCAGGGCCTTGCCGGCGCCTTTGAGCTCCTCCTGCAGGGCCGCCACCCGCTCCACGATCTCGCCCGGCTGGGCCTTGAGGCGCTCCCCCAGCTGGCGCACCACCGCATCGCGCTGCTGGAGGTAGGCCAGCGCCGCCGGACCGGCCACCGCTTCGATGCGGCGGATGCCGGCCGCCACCCCGCTCTCGGCCGACGATCGTGAACAGGCCGATCTCCGCGGTGTTGGCCACGTGGGTGCCGCCGCACAGCTCCATCGACACGCCGGGCACATCCACCACCCGCACCACGTCGCCGTACTTCTCGCCGAACATCGCCACGGCGCCGGCGTCCCGGGCCGCCTCGATCGCCATCTCCCGCACCTCCAGCCGGTGGGCCTCGCCGATCCAGCCGTTGATCAACGCCTCCACCTGCTCCAGCTCCTCGGCCCGCAGGGCTCGGGCGCAGTGGAAGTCGAAGCGCAGCCGCTCGAAGTCCACCAGGGAGCCGGCCTGGCTGATGGCCGGATCCACCACCTGCTTGAGGGCCGCCTGCAGCAGGTGGGTGGCGCTGTGGTGGGCCTGAACCCGCCGGCGGCAGGCCGGGTCCACCCGGGCCGTCACCAGGTCACCCACTGCCAGGCTGCCCCGCTCGACGCGGCCGTCGTGCACGAACACGCTGCGGTTACGGCTCACCGAGGCGATGCTCACGATCACACCGGCATCGGCGGCGGTCTGGTCGCCACCGCCCAGCAGCAGGCCGCGATCGCCCACCTGGCCGCCCCCCTCGCCATAGAACGGGGTGCCATCGAGCACGATCTGCACCCCATCCCCCGCCAGGGCCCGCTCGGCCGGCACCCCGTTCACCACCAGGGCCAGCACGCAGCTGGGGTGCTCCAGAGCCTCATAGCCCTTGAACGCCGTGGGCTGCAGCGACGCCGCCACCTGCTCGATGGCGCCCTGCAGGGTGAGATCCAGGCTCACTGCCGCGGCCTTGGCCCGCTGGCGCTGGGCCTCCATGGCCGCCTCGAAGCCCAGCAGATCCACCGTGAGCCCGTGCTCCTGGGCGATCTCCTCGGTGAGCTCCAGGGGGAAGCCGTAGGTGTCGTAGAGCTCGAAGGCCTGCTCGCCGCTGATCTGGCGAGGCCGGGCCGCCAGCACCTCGGCCAGCAGCTTCTCGCCCCGCTCGAGGGTGCCCAGGAAGCGGGCCTCCTCCCGCTCCAGCTCGCCGAGGATCAGCTCGCGGCGCTCCTGGAGCTGGGGGTAGGCCTGGCCCATCAGGGCGATCGACGCCTCGCCCATGGCCCCCAGGAAGGGCCGGTCGATGCCCAGCAGCCGGCCGTGGCGCACCACCCGCCGCAGCAGCCGGCGCAGGATGTAGCCGCGGCCCAGGTTGCTGGCGCTCACCCCATCGCCGATCAGCTGGGTGATGGCGCGGCTGTGGTCGGCGATCACCTTGAGGCTGGTCCTGCCCTTGTCGTCGAGGCTGGAGTAGGCCACGCCGGCCAGGCCCGCCGCCGTTTCGATCAGCGGATAGATCAGATCGGTTTCGTAGTTGTTGGGCACCCCCTGCAGGATCTGGGCCATGCGCTCCAGGCCCAGGCCGGTGTCGATGTTGCGGTTCGCCAGCGGCGTGAGGCTGCCGGCGGCGTCGCGGTTCGACTCCATGAACACCAGGTTGTAGAACTCGATGAAGCGGCTGTCGTCCTCGAGGTCGATGCCGTCGTCGCCCCGTTCGGGCTGGAAGTCGTAGTAGATCTCCGAGCAGGGGCCGCACGGGCCGGTGGGGCCGGAGGCCCAGAAGTTGTCGGCCTCATCCATGCGGATGATGCGCTTGGGGTTCACCCCCACCAGGTCGCGCCAGATCGCCGCCGCCTCGTCATCGTCGCGGAACACGCTCACCACCAGGTTCTGCGGTGAGAGGCCAAACACCTCGGTGCTCAGCTCCCAGGCCCAGCGGATCGCCTGCTCCTTGAAATAGTCGCCGAAGGAGAAGTTGCCCAGCATCTCGAAGAAGGTGTGGTGCCGCGCCGTGCGGCCCACGTTCTCGATGTCGTTGGTGCGGATGCACTTCTGGCTGCTGGTGACCCGCGCCGCCGGCCGCGGCGCCTGGCCCAGGAACACCGGCTTGAAGGGCAGCATGCCGGCGATGGTGAGCAGCACCGTGGGGTCGTCGGGAATCAGCGAGGCGCTGGCCATGGGCCGGTGGCCGCGCTGCTCGTAGAAGTTGAGAAAGGCTGCGCGGATCTCGGCGCCGCTGCGGGGGCGGCAGCCCTCCGATCGAGGCGCTGGGGGGGTGGCGGCGGCCATGGCTCAGGTCATCAACCCACTGGAGGCATGATCGCTCAACAGCTCGATGCGGCGGGTCTGCTGGCGCAGCAGGCTGCGGGCAAAGCCGGAGGACTGGTGCAGCAGCTGCTCGAAGGCGGCGGCATCGAACACCAGGGCGCGCACGGGCTCCAGGGCCGTGACGGCCGATCCCCGCGGGCGGCCGCTGAGCAGGGCCATCTCGCCGAGGGTCTCCCCCGCCGCCACCCGCGCCTGCCAGTCCGCGCCGCTGACGCGGGCGCAGCCCTCCAGCAGGATCGCCATCCAGGTGGCCTCCTCACCCGGCCGCAGGATCGCCGCGCCGGCCGGCCAGGCGCGCAGCTGGCCCCAGGCCGCCACGTTGAACAGGGCCGAAGGCGACAACTCCGCGAACAGGGGCACCTGCACCAGCAGGTGCAGCAGCTCCGCCTCAGCCGGCGGTCTGGAGGCCAGCAGCGCCTCCAGGTGGGCCGAGCTGGGCAGGCCGCTGCGGGGCGTGCGCCGCAAGCGCGCTGCGCGGGCCGGGTCCCGCTGGTCGAGCAGCCAGAGCACCCAGAAGGCGTTCTCGGGATCGGGGTCGCTCCAGAGGTCCTCCAGCACGGCCAACGGGTCCGGCAGCGGCTCCAGCACCAGGGGCGCCTGGGGGTCGGGTAAGGGTTCGGGGTGGGGCAGCAGGGTGAGGTCGCGGCGATGCACCTCGCCCACGACCCCCGGCGACAACAGGGCCTGCAGGGCGGCGAACTGGCGCAGCAGGGGATCGTCGGCCTGGAACTCGGCCAGCAGCGGCAGCAGCGGCAGCAGGCGGCCGACGATGCGCAGATCGATCACCGGCAACAGCGGCCTGAGCAGGCCGTCGCCGGCGGCTGCGGCCTCCACGCTGCTGCTGCGGGCCAGCTCGCCGCGCAACTCCTCGAGGCCGGCACTCAGCTGGCGCTGGGCGAAGGCCGAACGGGGGCCGAAGCGCAGCAGCAGGGCCTGCCAGGCGCCATCGTCGAGGCCGGAATCCTGGCGGATCATCTCCAGCCGCCGGCTCTGGGCGGCGTCCAGGGCGCCGGGGCGCAGATCGTGCTGGCCGGCGAACTGCAGCAGGTCGTGGACCGCCTCAGCGGCGGCGTCCTCGCGCAGGTTGAGGCTGGCCCGCTGGCGGGCGTCGAGCTGGAGCAGCTGCGGCTCCTCCAGGGAGAGTTCGCGCAGGGCGGCGTGGTGATCGGCCTCCTCCAGCCCCAGGGCCAGGCGCAGCTCCTCGAGCTGCACGGCGCTGGTGGCCCGCTCCAGGCGGCCGCTGCGCACCAGATCGGCCAGCACGTCGCGGTACAGCGACTGGCTGGTGGCGGCGAGCTGGGCGGGCAGGGCCTTGGCCAGGGTGAACACCTCGCCGGGGGTGAGCTCGTCGAGGGTGCGCCCATCGAGATGGGCCTCCAGATTGGGAAAGCGCTTCCTGAGCTGGTTGCGCAGGCTGGCGCTGGTGTTCTCCCGCCGGTAGGTGTCGGCGTCGCGGGGCCAGCCGCGGAACAGCCAGATGGCGCTGGCGATCAGCACCAGGGAGCGGATCAGCTGGCCCACCTTGCCCCCCGCCAGCCCGAGGCTGGGATCGGCGAACCAGAAGAACAGGTTCACGGCCAGGAACGTGGCCAGCAGCCGGGTGCGGGAGCGGGCCATGGCCCGGGCGCGCTCGGCGCTGTGGTCGCCGCTCAGCCCCTGGCGCAGGCCGCTCTCCAGCCCGCTGAACAGGGCCACGCTGCCGGCACCGGCGGCGCTCAGCAGGGCCGGAATCGCCAGCAGCCGCGGCACCCCCCAACCGGCATCGGCCCGGGGCCAGAGGTCGAGGGCCCGGGCGGGCAGGTCGGCATCGAAGGCCCACAGGCCACTGCGCAGCATCTCGACCGTCTCCGGCCCCTGCTGGCGGGCGAGCAGGAAGAAGGCCAGCACCAGCCCCGGATAGGAGAGCCAGGCCCAGCGCAGACCCCGCTTGCCCTCCAGACCGGCCCAGTAGTTGCGTTCCGAGTCGATGTCGAGGCAGGGCGACTGGCAGGCCACGCAGGCGGAGCGCTCATGGCCGTCCTCGGCCACGGTGCGGCACATCGACTGGGTGAGGCGGCTGGAATCGAGGTGGGCGGCAGCCGCCAGCGGCCCGCGGGGACCGGTGACCACCTGCTGCACGGCGCCCATCGGGCAGACGTACTGGCACCAGGCCTTGCCGGCGTAGGCCCAGCCCACGGCGATCGCCGCCACCACGGTGAGCGCCAGCAGCAGGCCCAGGCCCAGGGGGCTGCTGTTCACCGCCAGCAAGCGCAGGCACAGCCCCGCGATCAGCAGGCTCCACTGCAGGGTCAGGTGATGGCGCCCCAGCCAGGAGTCGCCCTCCACCTTGGCCACCTGGGGCTTGCCGTTGCGGCCCAGCACGCGGCGCTGAAGGTCCAGGGCCCGGAACAGCTGGGAGGCGAAGGCCAGTGGGCAGATGCGGCGCCAGAGCTCGTGGCTGCCGGCCGCCAGGATCAGCAGACCGCTGGGCACCACCGTGCCCCAGAACAGCTGGTTGCCGCCGTGGCCATGGCAGGCCAGGCCCTCAGGGCAGGGGGGCTGGCGCAGGGCCCAGTCCCCCAGGGCCGGACTCAGCAGCGAGGCGATCAGGGCCAGCCAACCCAGCAGCAGCAGCCAGCGCACCAGGTGGGCCTGCCGTTCCGGCCACCGCGAGAAGATCCACATGGGGAGCGGATGGGTAGGGGGAAGGTTAGGGGCGGCAGGCCAGGCCAGCCGGGGAGCATGATCGGGCGGCAGAGGCCCTGCCCCACCGGGGCGCCGCCGTGAGTCAGGCCGCCAGCCCGCCATCCCGCCGCCAGTTGCGCCTGCGCTCCCTTACCTGGGCGCTGGGGGCGGGCGCCGCGGCCCTGGTGCTGGGGCTGCCGCTGGGGCTGGAGGCTGCCCTGCGGGCCGGAGGCTGTGGCTTCTTCTACGGCCTGCTGGCCTTCCACCTGCAGCGGGTTGACCCCGATGACGGTCACCTGCAGGCGGGGCTGGTGGGGGCTGTGTGTGGCATCCACAGCCTGGGCCTGCCGGCCCTGGCCCCCTGGCCAGCGGGCCTGCCGCCAGCGGCCGCGCTGCTGGCGGTTGCGCCAACTGTGATGATGGGGCTCATCCGAGCCTGGCTGCCGCTGGTCGGCGCCGCCCTGCTGCTGCACGGATCGCGCCTGCTGGCGCAACGCGTCCAGTCGGCCGAGGGGCCGACCCCCACGCCCTGACCTGCCGGGTCGAGAGACCGGTCCTGAACACTCTGGGATGAGCCTGCTGCACGCCACCTGGCTGTTTCCCCCCGAAGGACCCGGGGGCCGGCTGTTCCTGTGGGCCGACACCTGGAAAGTGGCCACCCCCCTGCAGCCCGCCGCCGAGGCCCCCGAACACCCCCTGGCCCTCAACGCCGACGAACTGGCCGACTGGCTCGACGACAACGGCTACTGGGCCGAGGCCCTCAGGCCTGCCCGCGCCACCCTCACCCTGCCCAGCCGCACCCAGGCGGCCCGGGGCCGCCGCGGCAGCAACGGCCACAGCTGGTCAGGGCTGCCGCTGCAGGCCGGCGAGCCGATCCCCCGCGAGCTGCAGTGGTGGCCCTGGCAGGTGGAGGGCTGGGCCCTGCATCCGGCCAGCGCCGCCGACTGGCTCAGCCAGCTGCCCCTGGCGGGCAAGCACCCGGAGATGGCCGACGAGCTGCGCTGGTGGAGCCATCTGCAGCGCTGGGCCCTGAGCCTGATCGCCCGCGGCCGCTGGCTGCCCCAGATCGAGGAGGGCCGCGGCCGCTGGCTGCCCCTGCTCAACCAGGAGGGCGACCGCCATCGCCTCGAGCAGCTGGCCATGGGGATTCCCCAGGTGGCCACCTGCGCCCTGGCGGCCGGCCCCGAGGGCGATCCCTCCCTGGCCTGCCGCAGGCCCGGCAGTGGCCGGCTGCGGGTGGCCAGCCTGGTGGAGGCCCTGCTCGACGGCCAGCTGCGGGAGACCTTCAGGCCCGCCCCGGAGGGCCTCGATCCGCTGCTGCAGGCCTGGCAGAAGGCCCTGGCCAAAGGCGACGGCAGCCTCCACCTCGACGAGGAGGACGAGGAGCGGCTCGTGATCGCCACCCACCACTGGCGCGAGGCCGTGGCCGGCAAGGTGGCCCCGGCCCGGGCCTGCCTCGAGCTGTTCACCCCAGCCGAGGGCGATGAGCTCTGGGAGCTGAGTTTCAGCCTCCAGGCCGAGGCCGATCCCAGCCTGCGGGTGCCGGCGGCTGTGGCCTGGGCGGCGGGCACCCGCGGCCTGCAGCTGGGCGAGGTGGCGGTGCCCCAGCCCAGCGAGCTGCTGCTGGAGGGCCTCGGTCGCGCCCTCACGGTGTTCCAACCACTCGAACGGGGCCTGGACTCGGCCACCCCCACCACGATGCAGCTCACCCCGGCCGAGGCCTTCGTGCTGGTGCGCACCGGCGCCGCCCAGCTGCGTGATGTGGGGGTGGGGGTGGTGTTGCCCGCCAGCCTCTCCGGCGGCCTGGCCAGCCGCCTGGGCCTGGCCATCACCGCCGAACTCTCCAAGACCTCCCGAGGCTTCACCCTCGGCGAAACCCTCGACTGGAGCTGGGACTTCATGATCGGCGGGGTCACCCTCACCCTGCGCGATCTGGAGCGGCTCGCCGCCAAGCGCAGCCCCCTGGTGCAGCACAAGGGGGTCTGGATCGAGCTGCGCCCCAACGACCAGCGCAACGCCATGCGCTTCTGCGCCGCCGACCCCGAACTCAGCCTCGACGACGCCCTGCGGCTCACCGCCACCGACGGCGACACCTTCCACCGCCTGCCGGCCCATGCCTTCATCGCCGGCCCGCGGCTGCAGGCGGTGCTGGAGCAGTACCACCAGCAGAAGGCCCCTGATCCGCTGCCGGCCCCGCCGGGCTTCTCCGGCCAGCTGCGGCCCTACCAGGAGCGCGGCCTGGGCTGGCTGGCCTTCCTGCACCGCTTCGACCAGGGGGCCTGCCTCGCCGATGACATGGGCCTGGGCAAGACGATCCAGCTGCTGGCCTTCCTGCAGCACCTCAAGGCCGAGGAGGAACTGAAGCGGCCCGTGCTGCTGGTGGCGCCCACCTCGGTGCTCACCAACTGGAAGCGGGAGGCCCATGGGTTCACCCCCGATCTGGTGGTGCGTGAGCACTACGGCCCCCGGCGGCCCAGCAGTGAGGCGGCCCTGAAGAAGGCCCTCAAGGGCGTGGATCTGATGCTCACCAGCTACGGGCTGGTGCAGCGCGACAGCGAACTGCTGGAGAGCATCGACTGGCAGGGGGTGGTGATCGACGAGGCCCAGGCGATCAAGAACCCCGGCGCCAAGCAGTCGATGGCCGCCCGCGACCTGGGCCGACCCGGCCGCAGCAGCCGCTTCCGCATCGCCCTCACCGGCACCCCGGTGGAAAACCGGGTGAGCGAGCTGTGGGCCCTGATGGACTTCCTCAATCCGAAGGTGCTCGGCGATGAGGCCTTCTTCCACCAGCGCTACCGGCTGCCGATCGAGCGCTATGGCGACATGGCCTCCCTGCGCGACCTCAAGGCCCGGGTCGGGCCCTTCATCCTGCGGCGCCTGAAGACCGACCGCTCGATCATCTCCGACCTGCCGGACAAGGTGGAGCTGCACGAATGGGTGGGGCTCAGCCCCGAGCAGAAGAAGCTCTACACCCGCACCGTGGACGAGAGCATGGACGCCATCGCCAGGGCGCCCCTGGGCCAGAAGCACGGCCAGGTGCTGGCCCTGCTCACCCGGCTCAAGCAGGTGTGCAACCACCCCGCCCTGGCCCTGCGCCAGCAGCCCAGCAGCGACGACCCCCACTTCTTCGATGGGTTCGCTGCCCGCAGCGCCAAGCTGCAGCGCCTGGAGGAGATCCTCGAGGAGGTGATCGAAGCGGACGACCGGGCCCTGCTGTTCACCCAGTTCGCCGAATGGGGCCTGCTGCTGAAGGCCCACCTGGAGCGGAAATGGCGCCAGGAGGTGCCCTTCCTCTACGGCAGCACCAGCAAGACCGAGCGCCAGGCCATGGTCGACCGCTTCCAGGACGACCCCCGCGGCCCCCAGCTGTTCCTGCTGTCGCTCAAGGCCGGCGGTGTGGGCCTCAACCTCACCCGCGCCAGCCACGTGTTCCACATCGACCGCTGGTGGAATCCGGCCGTGGAGAACCAGGCCACGGATCGCGCCTACCGCATCGGCCAGCAGAACCGGGTGCTGGTGCACAAGTTCATCACCAGCGGTTCGGTGGAGGAGAAGATCGACCGGATGATCCGGGAGAAGTCACGGCTGGCCGAAGACATCGTGGGCTCAGGCGAGGAGTGGCTGGGGGGCATGGACGTGGGCCAGCTCAAGGACCTGGTGAGGCTTGAAGACTGACGACGATCCCCCTGGACGGCCTGCCCGGCATGGCGCCCATCGACCTCTACTGCGAGCGGCTCGGCCCCGGCCTGCTGGCGGAACCGGTGAACGCCCTCAGCAATGGCGCCTTTTTCCTGGCCGCCTGGTGGATCCATCGCCGGGCCCGGCAACAGCCCGGCCGGCGGGATAGGGGGGTGGCGACCCTGGTGGCGCTGGTGGTGGGGATCGGCGTGGGCAGCACCCTGTTCCACACCATCGCCACCCCCTGGACCCTGCTGGCGGACGTGTTGCCGATCCTGGCGTTCCAGCTTGTCTTCCTCTGGCTCTATCTGCGGCGGTGGACTGGACTGGCTCCCCTGCCGTCACAGGCCCTGCTGGCGCTGTTCCTAGCCGCCACCCTGATCAGCCGGGGTCAGCCAGGGCTGCTGAACGGTTCGTTGGCCTACGCGCCTGCCCTACTGGTGTTGGGGCTGCTCGGCATCCATAGCCTGCTGCAGGGTCGGGGCGTCGGCCTGCTGGCCGCGGCTGCCCTGTTCCTGATCTCCCTGGGCCTGCGCAGCATCGACCTGCTGATCTGCCCCATCCAACCGCTCGGCACCCATGCGCTCTGGCATGGGCTCAATGCCCTGGTGCTGGCCCTGACCTGCAGTGCGTTGGTGTCAGCGCCAGGCAGGCCCTGCGTCGGCAAGACTGGGGGCTGAGGTCCTGCTTTCCTGGGCCCCCTTCCACCATGCCCGGTTTCACCATGCCCGGCTCCGGGACCCCCACCCAGGCCATCACCACCCAGCTCGGCAACGAGGGACTCGGCCAGCAGGCCTGGTGGGTGGCCCAATGGATGGAGCTGATCAACTCCTACCGCTTCAAGAAACGGCTGGAACGGGCCTGGGAGTATGCCCGCTCCGGCAACGTCACCTCGATCCGATTCGAGGGGCGACGGGTGCACGCCCGGGTGCAGGGCAGCGGCGACGATCCCTACAAGGTGAAGCTCTGGCTCGACGTGCTCAACGACGATGACTGGGGCTATGTGCTGGAGGCCCTCAGCCAGAACGCCCGCTGGTCAGCCCAGCTGCTGGCCGGCGTGATGCCGGAAGACATCGAGCGGGCCTTCGCCGCCTCCGGCAAGCGGCTGTTTCCCTTCAAGCTGCAGGAGGTGCGCAGCGAGTGCACCTGTCCGGACAAGACCAACCCCTGCAAGCACGTCAGTGCGGTGTTCTACCTGATGGGGGAGCGCTTCAGTGAGGATCCCTTCGTGCTGTTCCAACTGCGGGGCCGTTCCAGGGCCCAGCTGCTGGCCGAGCTGGCCAAGCGGCGCCAGACGATGCTGGCCAGGCAGGCCCGCGGCAAGGGCAGCAGCCAGGCCGAGGCCCTGATCCCAGCCCAGCCGGTGCATCCGGCCGTCCGGGATCCCAGCCGCTGGTGGCGCTACGAGGCCGCCCTGCCGCCCGATCTGGTGGTGATCACTCCGGCCATGGAGGGGGAGACCGGGCTCGATGCCGCCGGCCGGCTGCCCCTGGCCGAGTCGCCCCGCTTTCCCGAGGCCAACCGGTTGTTTCTTGAGCACCTGCTCCACTACAGCCGGGAGCGCTCCACCGAGGCCATGGCCCGGGCGATGGACAACGGCAACGAGGCGCCGCCTGAGGCAGCGGTGGAGGCGAAGGGGGGCCACTGATGCCCCACTCCCAGGCGCAGCCGAACGTTCTGGCCGGCTGGCTGCAGCCGACCGCCCTGGAGACCGTCCTCTGGATCCTCGACTCCCACCGCAGGGCCTTGGGCAGACCCCTGCTGGCGGGCCTGGCTGCGGATGCCCCGCCGCTGCAGCGGGCCCAGGCCCTGTTCGCCTATCCAGCTCCGGTGCTCGCCCATGACGGCGCCGACCCAGGCCTCGATCCCGGCCCCCGGCTGATCTATGCCAACCGCAGCGCCCTGGGGCTGTGGCGCCGGCGCTGGGCGGAGATGGTGGGCCTGCCCTCCAAGTTGACCGCCGAACCCCAGGAGCGCAGCAGCCGGCAGCAGGCGCTGCGCCAGGCCCAGGCGGCGGAGGCCATCAGCGGCTATGGCGGGGTGAGGATCGACAGCCAGGGGCGCCGTTTCCGGATTGAGGGGGCCCGGCTGTGGACCCTGCGGGACGCCAACGGCAGCCCCCGGGGCCAGGCCGCCCGCTTCAGCGCCTGGTACTGGCTGTGAAGCGTCAGGTGTCTGCGGCGACAACGGAGGGTGCGACCGACCGAGTCAGCCTTCCGCTGGCGTTACCTACAGTCATCTTTCTTCCCGAGGGTGTCCATGGCAGCTGTCACCTCCCCGTCCACCGAGGCCCGCCCCGCTGGTGCTCCTGCCCCTACCTCCGGATCGCCGCGCCTCAGCCTCCAGTGCGAGACCATCGCCGCCGACACCACCGCGATCCGCTCCCTCGACTGGGATCGCAGCCGCTTTGACATCGAGTTCGGGCTGCGCAACGGCACCACCTACAACGCCTTTCTGGTGCGCGGTGCCAAGACGGCCCTGGTGGACACCAGCCACCTGAAGTTCGCAGACACCTGGCTGCCCCTGCTGGAGGAGCAGATCGATCCGGCCGCGATCGACTACCTGATCGTGTCGCACACCGAGCCCGACCACTCGGGCCTGATCGGCCACCTGATCGATCGCAACCCCGAGATCCTGATCGTGGCTTCCAAGGTGGCGATCCAGTTCCTGCAGGATCAGGTGCACCGGCCCTTCAAGAGCCGCGCCGTCAAGAGCGGCGATGAGCTCCAGCTGGGCACCAACCCCGAGAGCGGCTGCGAGCACCGCTTCTCCTTCCTGAGTGCGCCGAATCTGCACTGGCCCGACACGATCTTCTCCTTCGACCACGGCACCGGCACCCTCTACACCTGCGATGCCTTCGGGCTGCACTACTGCTCCAACGACCTCTATGACAGCGACCCCGGCGCCATCGCCCCGGACTTCCGCTTCTATTACGACTGCCTGATGGGCCCCAATGCCCGCAGCGTGCTGCAGGCCCTCAAGCGCATGGAGAGCCTGCCGGAGATCAACACGGTTGCCGTGGGCCACGGCCCGCTGCTGCGCCACCACCTCAGCCTCTGGCTGAACGACTACCGCGACTGGAGCAGCGACCGCAGCGCCGGCGAGTCCTATGCGGCCGTCTGCTACGTGAGCCAGTACGGCTTCTGTGACCGCCTCAGCCAGGCCATCGCCCGCGGCATCGGCAAGGCGGGGGCCCAGGTGCAGCTGGTGGATCTGCGCGCCACCGATGCCCAGGAGCTCAGCGCCCTGGTGGGGGAGGCCACGGCCGTGGTGGTGCCCACCTGGCCCGCCAGCCCTGACGCCGAGCTGCAGGCCTCGATCGGCACCCTGCTGGCCGCGATCAAACCGAAGCAATGGGTGGCCTGTTACGACGCCTTCGGCGGCAACGACGAGCCGATCGACACCGTGGCCTCCCGGCTGCGCAGCCTCGGCCAGAAGCCCGCCTTCGAGCCCCTTCGGATCCGCCAGGTGCCCCAGGCGGACGACTACCAGCGCTGTGAGGAGGCCGGCACGGACCTGGGCCAGCTGCTCACCAAGGCCCGCACGATCGCGGCCATGAAGGCCATAGACGGCGACCTGGACAAGGCCCTGGGCCGCCTCAGCGGCGGGCTCTACGTGGTGACCGCCCAGCAGACCACCGAGGAGGGCGGCAGCCTCAGCAGCGCCATGGTGGCCAGCTGGGTGAGCCAGGCCAGCTTTGAGCCGCCCGGCCTCACCGTGGCCGTGGCCAAGGACCGAGCGATCGAATCCCTGCTCCAGGTGGGTGATCGCTTTGTGCTCAACATCCTGCGCGAGGACAACCACCAGCAGCTGCTGCGCCACTTCCTCAAGCGCTTCCCGCCCGGGGCCGACCGCTTCGCCGGTGTGGCCACCGTGGAGGGCGCCGCCGCGGGCGGGCCGGTGCTCGGTGATGCCCTGGCCTTCCTGGGCTGCCGGGTGTCCCAGCGCATGGAGGGGCCTGATCACTGGATCATCTACGCCGAGGTGGAGGAGGGCAACGTGGCCGACACTGAGGCCACCACCGCCGTGCACCACCGCAAGGTGGGCAACCACTACTGATGACAACCTCGATCAGCGGATCACCCGCCCCGGCTGCCCCAGCAGCCGAGCGCCGCGTGCTGGTGATCCGTCTGGAGCCCACTCTGGTGTGCCTGCGGGGGCTGAGTCCCCGCCGTTCGCGCTTCGAGGTGGAGTACGGCCTGGAACGGGGCACCACGGCCAACAGCTTCCTGTTCCTGCAGGGCAGCTCCAGCGGCGGCCGCAGCGTGCCACCGGTGCTGATCCATCCGCCGGGCATGACCTATGCCGAACCCTTCTTTGCTGCCCTGGCGGAGCTGGTGCCGAGCCAGGAGGCGCTGAAGGTGGTGGTGGGGGTGGTGAACCCCAACCGGGTGGAACTGATGCGGGCCCTGGCGGCCCGCTGGCCGAACCTGGCCCTGGTGGCCTCGAATGCCGGGGCCAAGCTGGTGCGCGAGCTCTGGGATCAGCGGCGTCCGCCGGCTCCCGGCGCCCCGGAGTTGGCAGCGCTGCCGCCCCAGCCGCCGATCGATGTGGTGAAGCAGGAGGCGAGCCGCCCCCTGGCCGGGGGGCTGCAGCTGCGCCTGATTCCCGCCCCCACCCCCCGCTGGCCCGGCGCCCTGATGGCGTTCGAGGAGAGCACGGGCCTGCTGATGAGCAGCAAGTTCTTCTCCGCCCACATCTGCCAGGAGAGGTTCGACGAGGCCAACCGCAGCAGCACGGAGGAGGATCGGCGCTGGTTCTACGACTGCCTGATGGCCCCCATGGCCCGGCAGGTGGAAACCGTTCTCGATCGGATCGACGAACTGCCGATTCGAACGATCGCCCCATTCCACGGCCCTGCCATCGCCGAGAGCTGGCGCAGCCTGCTGGCCGACTATCGCCGCTGGGGAGAGGGCCAGAACCGATCGAGGCTGTCGGTGGCGCTGCTCTACGCCAGTGCCTATGGCAACACCGCCACCATCGCCGATGGCCTGGCCCGGGGCGTTTCCCGCACCGGCGTGCGGGTGGAGAGCATCAACTGCGAGTTCAGCGAGCCGGATCAGCTGCAGGCGGCGATCCGCTCCTGCGATGCCCTGCTGATCGGCTCACCCACCCTGGGCGGCCATGCGCCTACACCGATCGTGGCGGCCCTGGGCACGGTGCTGGCCGAGGGCGACCGATCCAAGCCCGTGGGCGTGTTCGGCAGCTTTGGCTGGAGCGGAGAGGCGCTGGATCTGCTGGAGGGCAAGTTGCGGGATGGCGGCTTCCAGTTCGCGTTCGCGCCGATCAAGGTGAAGTTCAGCCCGGATGCCCTGACCCTGAAGACCATCGAGGAGACCGGCACCGCCCTGGGCCGCGAACTGCAGAACGCCAGGAAGCGCCAGGAGCGGCGCAGTGGCGGCGGCGGCCTGCACGAGAGCCGCAGCGATCCGGCCCTCAAGGCTCTCGGTCGGGTGGTGGGCTCCCTGTGCGTGCTCACGGCCCAGAAGAGTGCCGATGACAGTGCCGGTCTGGGGGGCGCCATGGTGGCCAGCTGGGTGAGTCAGGCCAGCTTCAACCCACCCGGGTTCACCGTGGCGGTGGCCAAGGACAGGGCTGTGGAGGGGCTGCTGCACATCGGCGACCGGTTCGCCCTCAACGTGCTGGCCGCCGGGCGTGAAACGGGGGCGATGAAGCGGTTTCTGAAGCCCTTCAGCCCCGGTGCCGATCGCTTCGCCGGGCTGGACCTGGAGCACACCCCCGCCGGACAACCCGTGCTGCCGGAGGCCCTGGCGTGGCTGGAGGCCACGGTGCAGCAGCGGATGGAATGCGGCGATCACTGGCTGATCTATGCCCAGGCCCAGGAGGGTGGCGTGCTCGACCCGGAGGGCACCACGGCGGTGCACCAGCGGCGCACGGGCTCCAACTACTGATCCTTCAGCCCTGACCCTCAACTCCGGTCCTCCCAGGCCTTTGGCCTGGGAGGCTCAGGCCGCCTGCGGGGGCGGGGTGGGGTCGCCGCCGACGGCGTGGAAGGGGAGCACCAGGGTGGCCCAGTGGTCCGGGCGCTCGGGGCGCCTGCGGCGGGCCTGCCGCACGCCGAAGGGCACGCGCACCACGTTGGTGCCCTCCACCGGGCCCACGCTGCGGCCGCCGGAGCTGATCAGCGGGCGGGAGGCGGGTTGGCCGGGGCTGGTCTTGACGCTGGCCAGCTTCAGGGCAGGGGTCGCTGCGGTCGGCGGGCCGGCGCTGCGGCCCTGGCCGTCAGTGCTGCGGCCGTCAGTGCTGCGGCCGTCGTTGCTGTCGTGATCGCTCATGAGCCCCAGACGATGGATGGCGGAGTGGGCCTAGGCCTGCTCCGGAACTGAACCGAAGCCGTTGAATGGCAGTTGCAACAGATCTGGCCGGAAATGCAATGGCCCAATTCTAAAGAAAACCTTTTGCCTTGGATGGTCCGATGACGCCAGTGTGCGCCATGGGCACTCAAATCGCCGTAGCCAAAGGCTCCGCCAGGGCCAGTTCCTCAACCGATGGGCAGGTGCAGGCCAGGTTGCGATCGCCGTAGGCGTTGTCGATCCGGGCCACGCTGGGCCAGAACTTGGTCGCCCGCTGCTGCTCTCCCGCCGGGAACGCCGCCTGGCTGCGGCTGTAGGGCCTGTCCCAGGCGTCGGCGGTCACCGCCGCCAGGGTGTGGGGAGCCCGCCGCAGGGGATTGTTGTCGCGGTCCGCCCCGCCCGACTCGATGGCGGCCGCCTCGGCCCGGATCGCCACCATCGCGGCGCAGAACCGATCCAGCTCGGCCAGCCCCTCGCTCTCGGTGGGCTCCACCATCACGGTGCCGGCCACCGGCCAGCTCACCGTGGGGGCGTGGAAGCCGTAGTCCATCAGTCGCTTGGCCAGGTCGTCCACCTCCAGGCCGCAGCTGCGCTTGAGGGGCCGCAGGTCGAGGATGCACTCATGGGCCACCCGGCCCCCCGCTCCGCGGTAGAGCACGGGGAAGTGGGGCTCGAGGCGCTCGGCCAGCACATTGGCACTGAGCAGGGCCACCTGGCTGGCGGCCCGCAGGCCTGAGCCGCCCATCATGCGGATGTACATCCAACTGATCGGCAGGATGGAAGCGCTGCCCAGGGGCGCGGCCGCCACCGGCCCAGCTCCGGCTGCTGCTGGCTGCTGCTGGGAGGGATCCCCGGGCAGGAAGGGCACGAGATGGGCCGCCACCGCGATCGGCCCCACCCCCGGGCCACCGCCGCCATGGGGGATGCAGAAGGTCTTGTGCAGGTTGAGGTGGCACACGTCGGCGCCGTAGAGGCCCGGCTTGCAGAGGCCCACCTGGGCATTGAGGTTGGCGCCATCGAGATACACCTGGCCGCCCTGGGCATGCACCAGCTCACAGATGCGCCGGATGGCGGTTTCGAACACGCCGTGGGTGGAGGGATAGGTGACCATCAGAGCCGCGAGGCGCTCACCATGGCGGCTGGCCTTGGCCTCCAGGTCGGCCAGGTCGATGTTGCCCTGGGGGTCACAGGCCACCGCCACCACCTGCATGCCCGCCATCACGGCGCTGGCCGGATTGGTGCCATGGGCACTGGTGGGAATCAGGCAGAGGTCGCGGTGCTGTTCGCCGCGGCTGTGGTGCCAGGCACGGATCGCCAGCAGGCCGGCGTACTCCCCCTGGGAGCCGGCGTTGGGCTGCAGCGACACACCCGCGAAGCCGGTGATGGCCGCCAGCCACTGCTCCAGGTCGGCGGCGAGGCGGCGGTAGCCCTGCAGCTGCTCGGCGGGAGCGTAGGGATGCAGGCGGGCAAAGGCGGGCCAGCTCACCGGGGCCAGCTCGGCCGCGGCATTCAGCTTCATGGTGCAGCTGCCCAGCGGGATCATGCCGTGCACGAGGGAGAGATCCCGGCTCGCCAGCTGCTGGATGTAGCGCAGCAGATCGGTTTCGCTGCGGTGCTGCTGGAACACGGGCTGCTGCAGCCAGGGCCCCCGGCGTTGGGGGATCCCGTCCCAGGTCTGGCGCCAGTCGGCCTGGTGCAGGCTCTCCTGGCAGGCCAGCCAGGCGTGCTCGGCGGCCAGCTCAGCCGCAGCCGCGTGGCCGGAGGCCCCACCAGCTGCGGCCGTGACCGTTGCCAGGCAGGCCAGCAGCCGAGCCAGCTCCTCGGCACTGCTGCACTCGTCGAGGCTGATCCCCACGGCACCCTCCAGGCGCCGCAGGTTGAAGCCGCCCTGCCGGGCGGCCTGCAGCAGCTCCTCGCAGCGGGGGCTGCGCAGCAGCAGCGTGTCAAAACCGGGACCGGGTTCCGGTGCCAGGTCCAGGGCCCGCAGGCCGGCCGCCAGGGCCAGCCGCAGCCGGGTGACCCGCTCGGCCATGGCGGTGAGGCCGGCCGGGCCGTGGTGCACGGCATAGAAGCCGGCGATCACCGCCAGCAGCACCTGGGCGGTGCAGATGTTGCTGGTGGCCTTGTCGCGGCGGATGTGCTGCTCGCGGGTCTGCAGGGCCAGCCGCAGGGCCGGCCGGCCCTCGGCATCGAGGGAGCGGCCCACCAGGCGACCGGGGATCTGGCGCTTGTAGGCCTCGCGGGTGGCGAAGAAGGCCGCATGGGGGCCACCGCAGCCCATCGGCACGCCGAAACGCTGGGCGCTGCCGATGGCGATGTCGGCCCCCAGCTCGCCCACCGGGGCCAGCAGCACCTGGGCCAGGGGATCGATCGCCACGGCGCTCACCACCCCCGCCACGGCCGCCGCCGCCAGCAGCGGCGCTGGATTCCAGAGGCGGCCGTCTTGGCCGGGGAGCTGCAGCAGCAGCCCGAAGGCCCCGGCCCAGAGGTCGTGGTCGCCGCCGGCAGCCAGGGCGGCACTCAGGTCGGCGGCATCGATCGGGCAGATGGTGATCCCCAGCGGTTCCGCCCGAGTGCGGAGCACGGCCAGGGTCTGGGGCAGCACCTGGGCATCCACCAGGAACGTGCCAGCTGAGGCGCGTTTGCTGACGGCCCGGGCCAGGGCCATCGCCTCGGCGGCGGCGGTGGCCTCATCGAGCAGGGAGGCGTTGGCGATCGGCAGCCCCGTCAGCTCGCTGATCAGGGTCTGGAAGTTGAGCAGGGCCTCCAGCCGTCCCTGGGCGATCTCGGCCTGGTAGGGGGTGTAGGCGGTGTACCAGGCGGGGTTCTCGAACACGTGGCGCTGGATCAACGCCGGAGTGATGGTGGCGTGATAGCCCTGGCCGATCAGGGAGCGCACCACCTGATTGGCGGCAGCGATCTCGGCCAGCTCCGCCAGGGCGGTGGCCTCGTCGCAGGGGGCAGGCAGCCCCTCGGCGGCCTGCTCGGGGCTCAGCAGGATGTCGGCCGGCACCACCTGGGAGGACAGATCTTCCAGGCTGGTGAGGCCGAGCTCGGCCAGAAGCTGCTCTTGCTCGGCCCCATCGGGCCCGATGTGCCGCTCCACGAAGCTGGGGCGCGGCAGGGGGTCCAGTTGCGGCCCAGGGGCCCCGGGGCTCCTAGACGACAGGGCGGGATGGGCCGCGGTGTTGATCAGCGATGACGTCATGGTCAGTGGCCCTCCACCTTGGCGGCATAGGCCGGTGCCTCCAGCAGGTCGTCCAGCTGGGCCGGCTCGCTGGGCTGCAGCAGCAGCAACCAGCCCTCGCCGTAGGGATCGTTCTGCAGTTCCTCGGGGCTGGCGATCACGGCCTCGTTGCGGGCCTGCACCACACCGGAGATGGGGGCCAGCAGGTCTTCAACCGCCTTCACCGACTCGATGCTGCCGCAGCTCTGGCCCCGGGTGAGCTCATCCCCCACCGCAGGAAGTTCGACGAACACGATGTCGCCGAGCTGGTCGATGGCGAAGGCGCTCAGCCCCAGGCGCACGTTATCGCCATCGGGGCGCACGTATTCGTGGCTGTCGGCATAGCGACAGTCGCTGGGGTAGGAGAGCGCCATCGCACGCGGGGGGCTGGACAGTGGGCGTCAGTCTGGAGGACCGTGTCCGGATTCGGCGAGGGCCGCCAGGGCCCGTTCCAGGGCGATGCGGGCATGGGCCCGGTGGGTGCCGCCCTGGGCAAACAGCACGTAGGGCTCCCGCAGCGGGGCATCGGCGGAGAACTCACTGGTGCTGCCATCGATGAAGGTGCCGCCCGCCATCACCAGCTCACTGGCGTAGCCGGGCATCGGCGCCGGCACCGGATCGAGGTAGGAGCCCACCGGGGAAGCGGCCTGAAAGGCGCGGCACACCGTGGCCAGCCGCCCGGGGGAGCCGAGCCGCACCGCCTGGATCACATCGCTGCGCGACTCCCCGGGGCGCGGCTGGGTGGCGTAGCCGAGGTCACTGAACACCTGGGCCACCAGCTCGCTGCAGATCAGGGCCTCCGCCACCATCTGGGGCGCCAGAAACAGCCCCTGAAACACCAGACGGTTGAGGTCGAAGCTGGTGCCACCCTCGGCGCCGATGCCCGGGGCGGTGAGCCGGCAGCAGGCCAGCTCCACCAGCTCGGCGCGGCCGGCCACGTAGCCACCGGTGGGGGCGATCGTGCCCCCCAGGTTCTTGATCAGGGAGCCGGCGATCAGATCGGCTCCCACGGCGGTGGGCTCCTGCTCCTGCACCAATTCGCCGTAGCAGTTGTCCACGAACACCACACAGTCGGGCTGGCGCCGCTTCACCCGCTCGGCCAGCTCAGCGATCTCCGTCAGCGACAGGGAGGGCCGCCAGCTGTAGCCACAGCTGCGCTGGATCAGCACCATCCGTGTCGGTTCGCCCAGGGCCAGGTCCACCGCCTCTGGATCCACCCGGCCTGCAGCGCTGAGGGGCACTTCGGCGTAGCGGACGCCGAACTCCGCCAGGGAGCCCTGGCCCGTCCCGCGCAGGCCGATCACCTCCTCGAGGGTGTCGTAGGGGCGACCGGTGAGGGAGAGCAGCCGATCCCCCGGGCGGAGCACGCCGAACAGGGCTGCGGCGATGGCGTGGGTGCCACTGACGAACTGCAGCCGCACGGCGGCGGCCTCGGCCTGCAGCACCCGGGCGAAGACCCGATCGAGCACCTCGCGGCCCTGGTCGCCATGGCCATAGCCACTCACCGAGGCGAAGTGCTGCACCCCCACCCGCTCCGCCGCCAGGGCCGCCAGCACCCGCTCCAGCCGGGGCTGCACGCCGGCGGTGTGACGCTCGGCGAAGGGGGCGATGCGGGCACTGGCGCCATCGAGCTGGTCGCGGGCCCAGCAGAGGTTGGTCATCGCTGGGGCTGGTGGGGCTCCCATGTTGCCCGTCTAGATTCCCTGACTCGGGAGCCGGACACAGACGTCCAACGGCTTACGGCCTCCGCAGACCCCCAGCTCGGCCCGGCCGCGCAGGGGTGCACCGCCGCCGCGCCGCCCACTTCCGCCTCCCACGCTCTTGGTGATTCAGCTCGACCCCGCCCCTCTGTTGCCAGCACCCTCAGCCAACAGCCAGCAGGAGCGCCAGCTGCTGGCTGGCCTGCGCAGGCGCCGCCAGCCCCTGCCACCCCGGCAGCGGCGCTACAAGCTGGGCACCACGGGCTTCATGCTGGTGATGCACGTGGCGGCCGTGGTGGCCCTGCTGCCCAGGTTCTGGAGCTGGCAGGCCGTGCTCGCCCTGGCCTTCCTCTATTGGATGACCGTGCTGGGCGTGACGCTTGGCCTGCACAGGCTGGTGACCCACCGCAGTTTCAGCGCTCCCACCTGGCTGGAGCGCACCCTGGTGCTGATGGGGGCCATGGCCTGCCAGAGCGGACCGATCGAGTGGGTGGGCCTGCACCGCCACCACCACAAGTTCTCCGACCAGCCCAACGACCACCACGACGCCGGCCGCGGCCTGTGGTGGGCCCACAGCGGCTGGATGCTGCATCAGATCCCTGCCCTGGAGCACGTGGAGCGGCTCACCGGGGACCTGCAGCGCGACCCCTTCTACCGCTGGCTGGATCGCTGGTTCCTGCTGCTGCAGGTGCCCCTCGGCGTCGCCCTGTACACCTATGGAGAGCTGGCCGGGGTCCATGGCGGCGGGCTGGGCCTGGTGCTCTGGGCGATCCCCCTGCGGCTGGTGCTGGTGTACCACGTGACCTGGCTGGTGAACTCGGCCACCCACGCCTTCGGCTATCGCAACTTCGACTGCCCCGACCGCTCCCGCAACTGCTGGTGGGTGGCGATTCTCAGCTTCGGCGAGGGCTGGCACAACAACCACCACGCCTTCCCCCACTCGGCACGCCACGGCCTGCGCTGGTTCGAAGTGGACATCACCTGGCAGCACATCCGCCTGCTGCGGGCCCTGGGCTGGGCACGGCGGGTGCGGCTGGCCGCCTACCGCCCCTGAGCGATCAGAGGACGCCCAGCTGCTGGCGGATTGCCGCGCTGAGGTCAGCCTCGCCGGGGTCGGGCGCCAGGCTGCCGAGACCGCGGGCCCGCTGGCGCAGCAGATCGAGAAACTGGGCCGGGGCCAGGTGCTGCTCCTCCACACCGCCCAGGGTCGCCAGGGTGCGGCGCAGGTCGGGCAACTCGGCATCGAGCTCGGCGGCGCTGTAGTCGCACTGGCCGGCGATCACCGCAGCGAAGCGCTCCCGCCGCGAGCGCTTACTCACCGGATAGGCGGCTAGCACCGTGTCGCGGCAGAGCCGCCAGGGGTGACCGGCGGTGAGCAGCTCAGCCAGGGCGGCACTGAGGGCCAGGGCCTCGCCCTCGGCGATGCGCAGATCGAAGGCGGCCGGAGGATGGCGCAGACCCACGAACACCTCCAGCAACTCCCCCGGGCCGAGCACCGCCTCACCAGGCTCCTGCACCGGCAGGGCCGAGGCCTGCAGGTCGGCCAGCAGGGAGGGCTGGTCGGCCAGCCGCTGCTGCAGCGCCTCTGAGAGGGCGCCATCCACCACCTCGGTGGCCAACAACTGGTTGATGCGCCCCAGGGCGAGGAACACCTCCGGCCCCGGGGAGGCGAGCTTGCCGTTGCGCAGCATCGACAGCTGGGAGTTGTGCACGCGGCCGAGATCGAGGGCCTCGGCCAGGGCGGGCAGCACGCGGTGGCTCCAGCCGTTACGGCCGTGCCAGAGGCGGACGAGGTGGGCAAAGGCCACCCGCCCGGCCGCGAGGTCATCCCGATAACCCACAGTGATGTCTTGCGATCTGGATTCGTATTGCTACCATCTTAGCTAGTGATCAGGAACCGGTCCGTTATGACCGCAACAGCTTCCAGCCGAGCCCGCCCCCGTCCCAGTGCCCGCAGCACCCGGCAGCCCGCCGCGATCAGCGGCGGCAGCCGGGGGCTGCAGCGGGCCGAGGCCCTGCGCCAAGCCCGGAGCGGCGCAGCCGCGCCCCAGAGCGCACCGGGCATCAACTGGAGCATCGTGGCCTACATGGGCGCTCTCCACGTCCTCGCCGTCGTCGCCCTGCTGCCCCGCTTCTGGAGCCTGCCCGCCGTGGCCAGCTTCCTGGTGCTCTATTGGGTCACGGCCTGCCTCGGTGTCACCGTCGGCTACCACCGCCTGCTGAGCCACCGCTCCTTCAGCGTGCCCCGCTGGCTGGAGCGCTTCTTCGCCACCTGCGGCGCCCTCAGCTGCCAGCACGGCCCGATCGACTGGGTGGGCCTGCACCGCCACCACCACAAGTTCTCCGACACCGACGTCGACCACCACAGCAGCCTCAAGGGCTTCTGGTGGAGCCACATGGGCTGGATGTTCCAGACCGTTCCCGCCATGGCCTCGGTCCCCCGCCTCACCGGCGACCTGGCCCGTGACCCCTACTACCGCTGGCTGAACAACTGGTTCCTGCTGCTGCAGCTGCCCCTGGCCGGCCTGCTGTTCTGGATCGGCACGGTCAGCGGTGCCGGCGGCTGGGCCCTGGTGCTGTGGGGCATCCCGCTGCGCCTGGTGGTTGTGTACCACATCACCTGGCTGGTCAACTCAGCCACCCACTGCTGGGGTGGCGTGTCCCATGACAGCGGCGATCAGTCCCGCAACAACGTCTGGGTGGCCGCGCTCACCTTCGGCGAGGGCTGGCACAACAACCACCATGCCTTCCCCCATTCGGCCCGCCATGGCTTCGGCCGCCAGGTCGACCTCACCTGGCAGCACATCCGCCTGATGCGCTGGCTGGGTCTGGCCAAGCAGGTGAGACTCCCCGCCGCTGCCACCCGGCCCAGCCTGCGGCCCTGAGCCCGTCGCGTAGGCTGCTGGATCGGCTCGCGACCAGATTCCTTCTCCTTTTCCCATGGCCAAGCGCGTTCAAGTCGTTCTCAGCGAAGACGTCCTCAGCCTGGGCAAGGGGGGCGATCTGGTGGAGGTGGCCCCTGGCTACGCCCGTAATTTCCTCGTCCCCACCGGCAAGGCCGTTCCCCTCACCCGAGCCGTGCTGCGGCAGGTGGAGGCCCGCCGAGCCAAGGAGGCCGAGCGCCAGGCGGCCCTGCGGGCCGAGGCCGAGGCCTTCCGCACCGCCCTGGCCACGATCGGCCGCTTCACCGTGAAGAAGCAGACCGGCGGTGATGACGTGCTGTTCGGCACCGTCACCAACGGCGACGTGGCCGAGGCCATCGAAGCAGCCACCAAGAAAGATGTGGACCGCCGCGACATCACGGTGCCCGACATCCATCGCACCGGCTCCTACAAGGTGCAGGTGAAGCTGCACCCCGAGGTGACGGCCGAGATCAACCTCGAAGTGATCAGCCACTGAGCGCCCGGCCCAGGCAGGCCAGAATGGGCACCCACTGCCGCCAGCGCCCCAGGGACTGGCCGGCCCCAACCAGCCTGCGGTAGCCCGATGCGGCCTCCAGCCCAGCACCCCCAGGCCTGCCTGCCGGCCCCCCAGCAGGAGATCCAACCATGGTGAGCCTGCCTCTCTCAGAGCGCGATCCCGACGGCCATCCAGGCGGCGATGCCGACCTCGCTCCGGTGCGGCCAGCTCCGCGGCGGGGACGGCTGCGGGATGAGGCCAGCTTCGAGGCCCTGCCCGACTCGGTGCCCCCCCAGAACCTGGAGGCGGAAGAGGCGGTGCTGGGGGGCGTGCTGCTCGATCCCGACGCCATCAGCCGCGTCGCTGACGTGCTCCAGCCCGAGGCCTTCTATCTAGGAGCCCACCGGGAGATCTACCGCACCGCCTTGATGTTGCACAGCCAGGGCAAGCCCACCGACCTCACCGCCATGACCGCCTGGCTGGCGGACACCGGCCTGCTGGAGAAGGTGGGCGGCAGCAGCCGCCTGGTGGAACTGGTGGAGCGCACCATGTCCACCGCCTCGATCGACCAGGTGGCCCGCCTGGTGATGGACAAGTTCCTGCGGCGCCGGCTGATCCGCTCCGGCAACGAAGTGATCCAGCTCGGCTTCGATCAGGGCAAGCCGATGGATCAGGTGCTCGATGAGGCCGAGCAGAAGATCTTCGCGATCAGCCAGGAAAAACCCAGCCAGGGCCTCACCCCCACCGCCGAGATCCTCACCAGCACCTTCAACGAGATCGAGAGCCGCTCCCTGGGCACCTCGGTGGCGGGCATCCCGGTGAACTTCTACGACCTGGACGCCATCACCCAGGGGCTGCAGCGCAGCGACCTGATCATCGTGGCCGGCCGCCCGGCCATGGGCAAGACCTCGATCGTGCTCAACATCGCCAAGAACGTGGCCCAGCTGCACCAGCTGCCGGTGTGTGTGTTCAGCCTGGAGATGAGCAAGGAGCAGCTCACCTACCGGCTGCTGTCGATGGAGGTGGGCATCGAGAGTGGCCGGCTGCGCACTGGCCGGCTGCAGCAGGAGGAGTGGCCCCTGCTCGGCCAGGGCATCAACACCCTCGGCCAGCTCCCCCTGTTCATCGATGACAAGCCCAATGCCGGCGTGCTCGAGATGCGCTCGCTCTGCCGCCGCCTGATGGCGGAATCGGGCAAGGAGCTGGGCCTGATCGTGATCGACTACCTGCAGCTGATGGAGGGCTCCACCCCCGACAACCGGGTGCAGGAGCTCTCCCGCATCACCCGGGGCCTCAAGGGCATGGCCCGGGAGCTCAACGTGCCGGTGATGGCCCTCTCCCAGCTCAGCCGGGGGGTGGAGAGTCGCACCAACAAGCGGCCGATGCTCAGCGACCTGCGTGAATCGGGCTCGATCGAGCAGGACGCCGACCTGGTGCTGATGATCTACCGGGACGAGTACTACAACCCCGAAACCCCCGACCGCGGCATCACCGAGGTGATCGTCACCAAGCACCGCAACGGCCCGGTGGGCACGGTGAAACTGCTGTTCGAACCCCAGTTCACCCGCTTCCGCAACCTGGCGGCCTGAGCTGGCGTTAAGATGCAAAATATGCAGATGCAGGCGGGATTGGGTAGCCAAGCAGGCCTGGAACCCGAGCCCACAACCGCAGAGGCAGAGGGGGAAACCAGGCAGATCCTCTGCATGAAATGGGGGTGTAAGTACGGCCCCGAATATGTCAACAAGCTCTACGGAATGGTGGCACGCCATCTCAGCGGCCCATTCCGACTGGTCTGTTTCACCGACGATGCCGACCGGATCCGCCCCGAGGTCGTCTGTCTGCCGCTCCCCCCGCTGGACTGCGATCTGCCCCAGCGCTCCCGCGGCCAGTGGCGCAAACTGAGCCTCTGGAACAGCGAGCTCGCCGGCCTGTCGGGCCAGGCCCTGTTCCTCGATCTGGACTCGGTGATCATCGGCTCCCTAGACGATTACTTCACGCTGGCTCCCCTAGAGGCGGTGGTGCTGGAGCGCAACTGGGCCAAGCCCCTCAGCGGCCTGGGGCAGACCTCGGTCTTCCGCTTCGTGATCGGCTCCCGGCCCCAGATCCTGGAACGGTTCATCGCCGATCCCCAGGCCATCGCCGATCGATTCCACTGGGAGCAACACTTCGTCACCGATTGCGTGGGAGAGGCCCTGCGGTTCTGGCCCCGCGGCTGGAACCGCCATTTCCGCCTCCACTGCCTGGGGCCTCTGCCATTGCGCTACCTGCGGCCGGCACACCGTCCCCGCAAGGCCCGCGTGGTGACCTTCCCTGGAGGGCCGAATCCCGGGGAGGCCATGGCTGGGCGCTGGGAAGCCGACAGCCCGGCCTACGCAGGGCGCCGCCGCCACATCGCGGCGGCCCTGGCCAGCCCCCATCCCTTGCAGCACCTGCGCCAGTTCGTGATGCCGGTTGGCTGGATCGGCGATGCCTGGCAGGACTGAGGTGCACGCAGGCAGCACCCTGCGGGTGGAGCACCGGCTATGGCTGATCGCCACGGCCTGGTTGCTGCTGAATGCGCTGAGTCAGTGGCTGGTGTCGGGAACGGCCGATCGGGACCAGGCGGAACAACTGTTGTTGAGCCAGAGCTGGCAACTGGGCTACGGCCCCCAACCACCCCTGTACACCTATCTCGTCAAGCTGAGTTTTCTGGTCACCGGACCAGCGCTCGGGACCCTGATGGTTCTGAAGGTGGCCCTGCTCAGCCTGCTGGTCGCGGCGTTGCTGGGAATCGGTCGGGAGCTGGCCTTCAGCCCGCGGCAGCAGGTGATCGCCCTGAGCGGCTTGACCCTGATCCCCCAGATCGTCTGGGAGTCGCAGCGGGACCTCACCCACACGGTGCTGGCCACCAGCATGGCGGCACTGACCTTGCTGCAACTGCTGCGGCTTCAGCGGCAACCCGCCCCTGCTGGCTACGCCGCCCTTGGCCTGCTGGCCGCTGCAGGACTGCTCAGCAAATACAACTACGGCCTCTTCCTGACGAGCCTGGTGATCTCGGCCCTGAGCCTGCGGCCCTTTCGGCGGGTGCTGCTGCGGCCCCCGCTGATTCTGACTCTGGGGATCCTGACCATGCTGATCGCGCCCCACCTGGCCTGGGTGCTGGGGAATGGGCCACTGGCCCTGGGCGCGATCGAGAAGCTTGAGCTCGCCAACGGTATCGAAAGTCGGCTCGCGGGTCTGCTCAGCGCCGCCGGCGCCGCCCTGGCCTTTCTGACCCCGCTGTGGCTGGCTGCGGTGATGCTGTTCTGGCGCAGACCATCACCCCAGGCGCCCAGCCGTCCAGGGACGCCCTCGCGACTCCTGCTGCTGCGTCTGCCCCTGGTCCTGGGTGGTGTGATGCTGGCCGTCGTACTGACCACGGGTGCCAGCAAGATCAAGGACCGCTGGTATCAACCCCTGCTGTTCTACGCACCAGTCAGCCTGGCTGCCCTGGCTGGCAAGGGTGATCGGCGACGCGAACGCGCCATGGTGGTGGGCGCCATCACCGCTGCCGGGCTCACCTCCCTGCTGCTGCCGGCCCGCACGGCCCTGGCTGGCCTCACCGGTCGCCCGAGCAGCCGAAACGCCCCCCTGCCTGAGCTGCTGAGGCAGCTCGATCAGGGGGGCCAGCAGCAGCCCGATCTGATCGCCGCCAGCTCCTCCCTCCTGGCCGGAAACGCCAGGCTGGTGTTTCCAACCGTGCCGGTGCTCACCCCCAAGGCGCCCAAGGAGGGGGCTGGTCGGCCGCCGCTGCCCGTGGGCAGCGAGCCCCGGGTTCTGGTGCTCATCGACCAGGACGACGACCCCGCCGTGACCCTGGCCATGCTGACCGGCCTGAGGTCCTTGTCGCTGGAGCCTGGCCAGCTGCGCACGCGCAGCCTGCCCCTGCGCTGGGTGCCGCAGAAGCGCTACACCATCCGCTACGCCTGGCTGAGGCCGGCGGACAGGGCAGGGGATGGGCGCCTGGGTCACCTCGCTGCCCGGAGGGACCCGCCGACTGCATCAACAAGCGCGGGCATGATGGAGCGATCCAGCAGGTGATCATCCACCTCGGCGAAGGTGGTGTGGATGACTCCTTCAAGTGCATGGGCAACGTGGAGATCATGCACTCCCCCTTGGGGAACAGGCCAATTGGGCTGTTGACGGGTTGTTCCATCTCAGCAGGATGCGCATCGTCAACGGAGGCGTGAGACAGATAGGGATTGAGGTGCAACCCACCAACCGCGACCTGACTGAGCCATGGAGAGCCACCCCAAGGCCCGCTTGACGCAGCGTGGCCGCCAACGCCTGGACCATCAGCAAAGCCGTCACGGTGACGCCCGCGGGATGCTCCCGGGGCCATGAAGCCATGACAGGCCCGTGAACTCGATGAGTTTGATCTCAACACGGATGAGTGAGCCAAAACAACACGAGCTCGGGAAATCAGTTCATTGACTTTGGTAAGACTTCTCGGTACGGCAACTGGTGCTTCAGTGAATGACACAAGATTTTCGGGAATTGCTGTCTCTGCGGGGCTACAAGCGGAGTGCACAAATCCACAACCCAAGCCAAGAGAGCTCCCCTGCAGCCATGCAAAACCCCTACTGACCTGAGCGTCATCTGACCCAGGAGAAACATCCGTTGACAGCCCACTCTTTTGTCTCGTTAAGAGGCGAATGGAACGGCGATGCAGCACTTGTGCATGGAACAGGAGTGACGCTGGGAATCAGGTTTTCACGGGTGAAGAAGCAGCGCAGGCCCCCAGACTCCGTGCTGCGTGATTGGGTGCGATCAGCGCGGACGGCCTCGCATCGGCGAGCTTGCGAGCTGCCGAGGTGGTTGCAGGGCATCACCCGGACCGAGGCGATTCGAATGGCACAGCAAAGAGCAGCGTGAAGCCCGGCAGACGCCTTGAACCAGGCGAGGACGAATGGTCACAAGGCCGCGACTCAATCACACAGCTTAAATGTGATAGGGTCAATCAACAAGAAGTGGCAATCGGACTGCACATGGCTGCTACCAGAAAGCTAACAGACGTCAGCAGAATTATATTGCATTCAACGCGAGAGATCCTGGCACTACTTTCTCACTCAAGCGGAGGCGGCCAGGCCGCAATCGAATTGTCGCAGGGGGGCCACCCTCATGTTCACATCCTGGACACAGCCATAGCCTCAGACAACATCGGCGATGAAATAATCATGAAGTCTGCATACGGCTATATCGAGGAGGCATTCAAGAGCTACTACATAACCACCTCATCAAGCCATGACGGAATTGGGCCGTCGTCTCGAAAGCTAATCAATCACGCGGACATAGTTTTACTGGTTGGCACGAATGCATTGTCTGCAAGATATCATGCCAACAAGCCATACATATGGCATATGAGATCAAGCGATATCGCCCTGCTGAAGGGAAAGGTTGTGTTATTTGGCGTCGGGGCAAACAAAGCATTTCAAAAAGTTGAGAATAATCAGGCCGACTTTCTCAACGAGGTTTTATCAAGGCAGCATCTTCACGCTGCGCGAGACATATCCGGGAAGCGAATTCTGGAAGGCATCGGCAGGAAAGCTGTCGACACCACATGCCCAACACTGTGGATGTTTAGAGACAAGATACCAGCTCACCCCGCCGAGAAGTCAGAGAGAGCGTGCTTTACCTTGACCCAGCACAAAGCGAGCGCAGAGGATAGAGACATGATCATGGCTTTAAGGGAGAATTACAAAGATCTATATTTTTGGCCCCAACAGCCACGTGATCTTGCCTATCTACAGTCACTGACAGAAACAGATGATATCAAGATTATCGCGCCCAGCCTCAGAAGCTATGACAACTTCCTGGCCAACACGAATGTGGATGTGATTGGCACTCGGCTCCACGGAACGATTCGCGGCTTGCAGCACAACAAAAGGGTGATCGTCATTGGGATTGACAACAGATCTCGGGACATAGCGACAAAGACTAATCTCTGCTACATCCGTAGGAAGGATGTCCGCCTCAAGCTGCGCGACCTTCTGCAATCGCAATTGGTGCCAGAGTTGAATATTCCAACAGCCGAAATAAATACCTTCCTGAATCAGTTCAAGTTACACGAAGATTAAATGCAAGTGCTGTCTTTCAGAGTCAACATAGAATCGGACCATCAAGACTCAGCAGATTGACGCCAAGCAGCGCGAGGATGCCGTGGCTCTGATCAAGCCCAGGCTCGACCAAGAGGGACTCAACCCAGGATGACACCAATGGAGCCCTGAACAGCTTCAGCAGGCCGATGGTGGTGTCTGGCCAGGCACGTGCTGCATTCAGCTTCTCATCCCTTGGGACCCTTTGCTCTGGAGACAACAAGGATTCAAGAATAACAATCCTCTTGCGCAGGAAAGTCATCTTGCTTTATGCTGCAGGAAAGTGCCCGAGCCATGGTCAAGTTCACACTGGCAAAAGATTTGTTGAGCGAGATGGCCGCTCCACGGATCAACGCCGACACGATTATTGCCACTTACTGCGACTATGTGGTCAAAAGAATCGAGGAAACACCAGTAAACTACAGCCCATTCGGCAATCTGTACGTCGAAAGAATATTGCCTGCCGAGCTCTATGACGAGCTCGCTGGCTACATGCAAGAGACGAAAGACAAAGGACTGTTTGGCCCAAGAAACCAGGACAATCCAGAGTTTAGCAATCGAAAACACAGCTTAAGTCGCTCAAGCAATCCAGCCGCCGTTGCAGTTCGCGCCATATTTTCGGATTCAAGGGTGAAGTTTACACTGCTCTCAAAGTTCTATTCATCCAATCTGGATCATCTATGTGATGCCATTGGCATCCACGACGAGGAGTTTGAATTTACCTTTACCCAGGCCAATCGATTCCAGAATATCCATGTCGACATCCCCCCAAAGTATTTATCATTCGTCTTTTACATGCCCAAAGAGCAGGTGGACGTAGATGCAGCCAAAATGAATGGCACTATTCTCTACGATTCAAACCTTGCGCCCCACTATGCTGCCCTCTACCAACAGAATTCCGTATGTATTTTTGCGCCTCACTTTAACTCCTATCACGGATTTTCTTCAACCATTGACCGAGATGTTTTAGTCATGTTCTATGTCAATCGAAAAGAACTGCAGGAGTGGAGATCCCAAAAGCGGCGCTTGGGCGATGATCCTCCATTCATATTCATACGAGACGTGATTGAACGCAAGCTAACTCACTACACTTTGCATGAATTCGGACCAGGCCGTGAACAGGTCCTGGCAGCACGTCAAAGCTGTCTTGTCAACGCACCCAATGGACGAGTCATGAGGCAGGAATGATCAACCTGGTGTCATCCTATAATCGCATCACATATCTCTGCACGGCATCCTTGGCAACATAGATCGCTGGCCATATTCTACCTAAGACCAGGCAAGGGAACTAATCTGATCTCACCAAAGTAACCGTTGACACGTCATTCTGTTCGCATCCAGTTCAAGCGGCTACAATGAATTATGCAGTTGCCTTGGCTTGCGACAGGAATTATTTTCCCTATGCTCTGTGCGTGGCCAACAACCTCTACCAACAAGAAGGGGCCCGTGATTATGATATCGTCATAGTGAATTCTGACGGGTGCAAGTCACCCAAAGCAGTTTCCATCCCAAATCTAGAAGTTCTTCATCCGAACGAACCTAACCCATTCGAATCTCTAGGAAGCCGCAGTCGACATGGCCTAGCGACATACCTACGATTCTTAGTTCCATCGTTACTTGCGAACAGATATCAGAAGGTCTTATTTCTTGATAGCGACACCATCGTTGCCAAGCCACTATCTCCCATCTTTGACATCGACCTAGGAGACAGGTGCATAGGTGCAGTACGAGATAATTTGCAATGGCGGACACCAGGAAGGCAGATGCCTGAGTTTAGCGAGCGCGGCTTGTCTTGCGCACCATACTTTAATGCCGGCGTATTGCTAATTGATATTGACAGCTTTAATCGTTCAAATTACCTCGAGAAGGCTGTTGCCATGGCAACACGGCCAGGCGAGAGCCTGCCCAGAAATGACCAATCACTGCTCAACATTTTATTCTATAAAAGCTGGGTCGAGATCAGCCCTATTTGGAATTGGCAGTATACTTGGTCGTCAAAGCTATTCGCAGACCTAGCAGAACCGATCATTTATCACTTTATCGGCAAGAAAAAACCATGGAACGACCATGAGGCCAGGTTGCCGCAGAGATTTCGCAAGTTCTTCTACAATTCTTTAGACGAGTTTTATCCAGAAAATCGCCAAGAAATTATCACAGCTTCTCGTCAAAGCGGGTGCAAGCCAGAGAAGTTAAAACGCACATTTATTAAGCATGCACTGTGTAGCAAGGCCATGTTTGACTATTTAGATCGGTTCGACCATCAACTTGACACCCATCCTGCATGAATCCATCTGACTGCCTCTTTCGCATGGTTCAACCCTATATTTAGCCAATCATCAGTCCCACATCAGATCATTGTCATGTCATTCCAGCTTGCCGTCCTGGCGGCATCTGGATGCGGCCACTGTCTATCCTCTCGTCGTGCGGTCCACCGCTCGGTCTCAGTTGGCAACGCTGTCCTTGCCCCATTCCTGTAGGGTCAATTCCTGCACGGCCAATCCCAGAGCGAATTGGCGCCCAGCATGCTCAGCGCTTGCCGGCCCGGTTGAACATTGACCCTGGTTGACCATTGATCACCGAATGCTTTGACATCATCGTTGTAGGCGGCGGCCATGCGGGCTGCGAAGCGGCGATCACGGCGGCGCGGCTGGGGCTCTCCACCGCCCTGTTCAGCCTCAATCTCGACCGCATCGCCTGGCAGCCCTGCAACCCGGCCGTGGGCGGCGCGGCCAAGAGCCAGCTGGTGCATGAGGTGGATGCCCTCGGCGGCGTGATCGGCCGCCTCGCCGATGCCACCGCCCTGCAGAAACGGGTGCTCAACGCCAGCCGCGGCCCGGCCGTATGGGCCCTTCGCGCCCAGACCGACAAGCGCCAGTACGCCCGCCAGATGCTGCAGCTGCTGCAGCACACCCCCAACCTGGCCCTGCGCGAGGCGATGGTGACCGGGCTGGAGGTGGAGGGTGTGCCGGGTGAAGGCGGCCGCATCACCGGCGTGCGCACCTACTTCGGCAGCGTCTATGCCGCGCCGGCTGTGGTGCTCACCACCGGCACCTTCCTGGGCGGCCAGATCTGGGTGGGCAACCAGTCGATGAGCGCCGGCCGGGCCGGAGAGCAGGCCGCCGAGGGGCTCACCGAGGCCCTGCAGGCCCTGGGCTTCCGCACCGGCCGCCTCAAGACCGGCACCCCGGCCCGGGTGGACCGGCGCAGCATCGCCCTCGACCAGCTCGAGGAGCAGCCCAGCGATGCGGCCGATCGCTTCTTCTCCTTTGATCCGGCTGCCTGGGTGAGCGGCGAGCCGATGAGCTGCCACCTCACCCGCACCACGGCGGCCACCCACCAGCTGATCCGCGACAACCTGCACCTCACGCCGATCTACGGCGGCTTTCTCGACAGCAAGGGGCCGCGCTACTGCCCCTCAATCGAGGACAAGATCGTGCGCTTCGCCGACAAGCAGAGCCACCAGATCTTCCTGGAGCCCGAGGGTCGCGACACGCCAGAGATCTACGTGCAGGGCTTCTCCACCGGTCTGCCGGAGCGGCTGCAGCTGGAACTGCTGCGCACCCTGCCCGGCCTGGAGCAGTGCGTGATGCTGCGACCGGCCTACGCCGTGGACTACGACTACCTGCCGGCCACCCAGCTCAAGCCCTCGCTGGAAACCAAACGGATCACCGGCCTGTTCAGCGCCGGCCAGCTCAACGGCACCACCGGCTATGAGGAGGCCGCCGCCCAGGGGCTGGTGGCGGGACTCAACGCCGCCCGCCTGGTGCGGGGCGAAGCGCCGGTGCACTTCCCCCGCGAGGGCAGCTACATCGGCACCCTGATCGACGACCTGATCACCAAGGACCTGCGCGAGCCCTACCGGGTGCTCACCAGCCGCAGCGAATACCGCCTGGTGCTGCGCGGCGACAACGCCGACCGGCGCCTCACACCGCTGGGCCGGGAGCTGGGGCTCGTCGACGACCGCCGCTGGCAGATCTACAGCGCCAAACAGGAGGCGATCGAGGCGGAGAAGCAGCGGCTGGCCGCCGTGCGGCTCAAGGTGAGCGACCCCGCTGCCGCGGCCGTGGAGGCCCAGACCGGCGCCCCGATCCGGGGCTCGATCACCCTGGCCGACCTGCTGCGCCGCTCCGGCTTCCACAGCGCCGACCTGGTGGCCCATGGCCTGGCAGATCCGGCCCTGCCCCTGGAGGTGCGCGAAGGCGCCGAAATCGACATCAAGTACAGCGGCTACCTGGCCCGCCAGCAGCAGCAGATCGACCAGGCCAAGAAGCAGACCCACCGGCCCCTGCCCCCAGACCTCGACTACAGCGCCATCGGCACCCTCTCCCATGAGGCCCGCGAGAAACTCAGCGCCGTGCAGCCCCTCACCCTGGGCCAGGCCGCGCGGGTGCCAGGGGTGAGCCCCGCTGACATCACTGCCCTGATGCTGTGGCTGGAGCTGCAGAAGCGCCGGCTGGCGACCCCATTGGGGGGGCAGACGGCCTGAGCGCCAGGATGGCGGCAACCGCCCTGAGCCGATGATTCGCAGCCGTGCCGCCGTGGCCTGGGCCCCCGGTCAGCCCCTGGAGATCACCGAGGTGGACGTGGCCCCGCCCCGGGCGGGGGAAGTGCTGGTGCGGCTGGTGGCCACCGGCGTGTGCCACACCGACGCCTACACCCTCTCGGGCGCCGATCCCGAAGGGCTGTTTCCTGCGATCCTGGGCCACGAGGGCGGCGGCGTGGTGGAGGCCCTGGGCGAGGGCGTGAGCTCCGTGGCCGTGGGCGACCACGTGATCCCGCTCTACACCCCCGAATGCCGGCAGTGCCGCTTCTGCCTGTCCGGCAAGACGAACCTCTGCCAGGCGATCCGCAGCACCCAGGGCCGGGGGGTGATGCCCGATGGCAGCAGCCGCTTCTCCTGCGGTGGGCGCCTGATCCACCACTACATGGGCACCTCCACCTTCTCCGAATACACGGTGCTGCCGGAGATCGCCGTGGCCCGCATCAGTCGCGAGGCACCCCTGGAGCAGGTGTGTCTGCTGGGCTGCGGGGTGACCACCGGCATCGGGGCGGTGCGCAACACCGCCAAGGTGGAGCCCGGCAGCACGGTGGCCGTGTTCGGCCTGGGCGGGATCGGCCTGGCGGTGGTGATCGGGGCGGTGATGGCCGGGGCCTCCAGGATCATCGGCATCGACCTCAACCCGGCCAAGTTCGCCATTGCCCAGCAGCTCGGCGCCACCGAGTGCCTCAATCCCAGCGATCACGACGCCCCGATTCAACAGGTGCTGATCGATCGCACCGATGGCGGTGTGGATTACTCCTTTGAGTGCATCGGCAATGTGGACGTGATGCGGGCCGCCCTGGAGGCCTGTCACAAGGGCTGGGGGGAATCCACGATCATCGGGGTGGCCGGAGCCGGCCAGGAGATCAGCACCCGTCCGTTCCAACTGGTGACCGGGCGGGTGTGGCGCGGCTCGGCCTTCGGTGGGGTGCGGGGGCGCAGCGAGCTGCCGCAGTATGTGGAGCTGGCCCGCCAGGGGACCATCCCCCTCGACACCTTCATCACCCACACCATGGGGCTGGAGGAGATCAACAGGGCCTTCGAGCTGATGCACGCCGGCGAGAGCATCCGCAGCGTGATTCACTTCTGACCCCTGATCCCAGGCTCCCGCCGTGGCCCAGCTCGAACTGCTCAGCGACCAGCGCTGCTTCGGCGGCTCCCAGCGCCGCTACCGCCACCACTCGGAGCAGCTGAACTGCTCGATGCCGCTGGGGGTGTTCCTGCCCCCCGCGGCCCTGGCGGGGGCAAAGGTGCCCGCCGTCTATTGGCTGTCGGGCCTCACCTGCACCGATGAGAACGTCAGCCAGAAGGCCGGAGCCCAGCGCCGCGCCGCCGAGCTGGGCCTGGCCCTGGTGATGCCGGACACCAGCCCCCGCGGGCCTGAGGTGCCGAGCGACCCCGATGGCGGCTGGGATTTCGGCCACGGCGCCGGCTTCTACGTGGATGCCACCGAGGCGCCCTGGAGCCACCACTACCGCATGCACAGCTACGTGGTGCAGGAACTGCCGGAGCTGCTGGAGGCGGCGTTGCCACTGAGCGGGCGCCGCAGCCTCTGTGGCCATTCGATGGGGGGCCACGGCGCCCTGGTGGCGGTGCTGCGGCATCCCGGCCGCTACTGCGCAGTGTCGGCCTTCGCGCCGATCGCCCACCCCTGCGCCTGTGGCTGGGGCCAGAAGGCCTTCGGCCACCTGCTCGGCCCCGATCCCAGCGCCTGGCAGGCCTGGGATGCCACCGCCCTGCTGCGCTCGGGTGCGCGGGCGATCGGCCCCGACCAGGCTGCGCCGCTGCCGATCCTGGTGGACCAGGGCATGGCCGATCCCTTCCTGCACGACCAGCTGCATCCGGAGGCCCTCGCCGAGGCGGCGGCGGCCGTGGGCCAGCCCCTGGAGCTGCGCCGCCAGCAGGGCTATGACCACAGCTACTTCTGCATCGCCAGCTTCATCGCCGACCACCTCGAGCACCACGCCCGCGCCCTGCGGTGCTGAACCTCCGGCTGGGGCACCAGCCCCGAGAGACACCGACGGATGGGTGACAAACCTGAAAAGACGATTGGTGTACTGTCACCGCCACGATCAGCAGCTGGGGTGAATCAAGGTCAGGGCAACTGCACCTCCAGGGCCTATTGGGAACTGCGGGCTGAGCAGGTCATGAACCGGGTCTTCTCGCCGGAGCTGGCGATCGAGGTGGAGGTGTTCGATCCGCCGCCCATGCCGCCGCCACCGCCGGCTCCCCCAGCGCCGGGCGCGAAGACCGCGGCCAGCGCCCGGCGGCACCCCCCTGTAAGTCAATCGCCTCCGTCGGCCCTGGTGCTGGCCAGCGTGAGCCTGGGCATCACCACCGTGGCGGGCCTTGGGCTGGTGGCCCTGCAGCTGCGCAGCCAGGACCAGCAAGCGATCCGCCAGGAACGCAACCTGCTGATGATGGAGCGGCTGCGCGCCATGGGCCCGGCCTCGCCCGATCCCGAGGCCTTGGCGGCCGCAGAGGATGGTCTGCCACCACCGCCGCCGGCGGAGCCCTGGATGCAGGAGCTGGCCACCTTGCCGCCCAGCAGTGCACCTGGGGCACGGGTGCTCCAGGTGCCGATGAACGGCAACGTCAGCCGCTCGGCCCCGCCGGCCATGGCGGCTGGGCCGAGCGGGGCCACCCCCAGGCCTGGCGGCAGCATGGGAGGCGGCGGATCCGGGGGCGACCCAGCACCCCAGCTGATCGGGGTGGTGCAGGCGCCGGGCCACGGCGGCTCGGCCATTTTTCAGGTCGGCAGCTCCTCCACCAGCGCCTCGGTGGGGGAAACCATCGGCGCTTCCGGCTGGACGCTGCGCTCCGCCAATGCGGACAGTGCCGTGATCGAGCGCAACGGCGAGCAGCGCCTGATCAGCATCAGCAGCGGCGGCTGATCGGCGCCTTCGCTTCCCCGGCACCCTCCAGCAGCTGCCGGTAGAGGGCGTTGATCGCGCTGGCTTCTATCTCCAGGGAATGGCGGGCCAGGGCGCGGCGCCGCGCCCGCCGGCCCATGGCCCGCAGCTCGTCGGGCTGATCGAGCAGCCGCGCCAACTCCTGGGTGAGCGAGGCGAGGTTGCCGGTCTGGAAGCGGCGGCCCACCTCCCCATCCACCAGCTCCGGCCAGGCACCCGCCTCCGAGGTGAGCACCGCGCAGCCGCAGGCCATCGCCTCCAGGGGCGTCAGCCCGAAGCCCTCCCGACGCGAGGCCGCCACGCAGAGGCACACCCGCCGGTACCAGCCCCGCACGGCGAGGCGGTCGAGGTCGCCGAGGAAGCGGATGCGCTGGTCCAGGCCGGCGGCGGCAATGCGCCGCTGCAGGCCCGCCACGAAATCCCGCTCGGCCGGTCGCACCAGGCCGGTGAACACGGCTCCGTAGCTGGGACGATCAGGCAGCAGGGTGATCAGGGCCTCCACCACCAGGTCCACCCCCTTGCTCGGGCGGATCCGCCCGAAACAGCCGATCAGGGCCGGCAGTTCGGGAGGCCCCTCCCCGCCAGGGGCGGTGGGCGCCGGGCTGTAGAAGTGCGTGTCCACCCCATGGGGAATGGTGGCGCTGACGCAGTCCTGGGGCAGGAAGCCCGCCGAGCGACCTGAGGTGGCGATCACCGCGTCGCAGCGGCGGATCAGCCAGAGCAGCACCGGGCCGGGCGGCTTGGGGGCCGCCGAGGTGAACAGCACCGCCCAGGGCTGGCGCAACACCCCCCGCAGCAGCAGACCCACCAGGATCTCCAGGTCGCGGCGGGCATGCCAGACGCGGCGGGCCGCCCCCGGCGGCGGCCGCCAGCCCTGCAGGAACAGGTGGCGCGGGGCCAGGCCGGCCTCCAGGCCCAGCTGGCCCCAGTCGATCAGGCCGATGGCCAGCTGGCGGCGCTGCAGCGGCACCAGGGCCCGCACCGTGGCCGAAACGCCGGTATAGCGGCCGTGCAGGTTGGCGACCACCACCGGCGGCAGCAACTGGGTCATGGCCGCGGCCCGCCAGGCGTGATTTCTAGGGTAAGGAGGGACGATCGAGGATTCCGATGCCGGTGATGGCCCCAGCCCCCTCCCCCGCGGCCATCTGGCAGGCCCGCCTGATCGGAGGGGCCCTGAGCCCAGGCTGCGGCGGCGAGCTCACGGGGCCCTGGCGCTTGTTGCTGCTCGGCGATGGCAGCCCCACCCGACACCTGGAGGCCCTGACGGGCCTGCCCCTGGAGATCGAGCTGATCGCCATGGGCCTGCAGCAGCCAGGCGATGGCGCCGTGGCGCCGATGGAGGTGGAGGAGCTGGCGGGGCCCCTGATCCGGCGCCAGGTGTGGCTGCGCTGCGGGCCGGACACCCTGGCCTGGGCCGAGAGCTGGTGGAACCATGACCAGGCCCAGGAGCATCTGCAGCGCCGGGACCAGCCGATCTGGCGCAGCCTCACCAGCAACCGTGCCGAGCTGTTCCGCGAGGTGGATGGGCTGGCCCGGGTGGAGGCCCCCTGGCTGGCCCAGCGCTTTGGCCGCAAGGGCCCCTTCTGGAGCCGCCACTACCGCTTCTTCCGCGGTGGCCAGCCCCTCACCGTGATCCGGGAGGTGTTCTCACCCGATCTGGAGCACTGGCTGGGCCCGGCCGTCGTGGCTTGACGGCCCCGTTGAGGGCCGGCCGGCGGTCACCAAAAGCCGCGAAAACCACACCGGAGCGACAGCCTGGGCCCCGGGGCCAGCGATGGGCGGCCGTGACCTGAAACCATGGCTCCCAGGGGTTTCGCGGCAGCAGCGGTGTCGCCTGCCACCAAATGATGACATCGTATCGATTTGTGAAGTCTGTAACGCAGGGCTACGCAGAGCCCTTGACGAATTGACGGGAGCCGGTGCGCGGTGATCATTGGGGCTGATCAGTTCGAGGCCGATGGCCCCTACTTCCATCCAACTGCGCCCCCGGGCGCCGCTGTCGCAGCGGCAGGCAAGCGAGCAAACGCAGGCCGACTGGCTGAGCCTCACCGAGCTGGGCCGGCTGTTCGGCATCTCGGCCGTACTCTGCGGCCGCCAGCTCAGCGCGGCGGGCCTGCGCCAGCACAACGGGGCCCCCAGTCGCGAGGCCCTGCACCGGGGCCTGGCCCTGCTGACCCATCCCCGGGGCCATCACCGCTCTGCCCTCTGGCAGCGCCAGGGCTGCAGTGCGGTCCTGGAGGGTCAGGGGATGAGGCCCATGCTGCCCAACCGCCTGGTGACCCTCTGGGCCGACCTGCTGGAAGCCCTGCTGCTCGGCTCCGAGGCGATCACCACCTCGGCAGAGGAGATGGCCAGCGACGTGCCCACCGAGCTGGTGGGCTCGGTGAACCAGGAGCTGCAGCAGCGGGGCAGCGGCTTCCGCGTGGCCCTGGCAGGTCTCAGCCGAGCCGCAAGGCCTCGGCCTGTTGGCGTGCCTTCTCCAGCAGCTCCCGCAGCTGATCTTCGTCGGTGTGGCTGAGGTTGGTGCGCAGCAGGCGGGCATGGGGGGCGTGGGCCCTCAGGCGCTCGATCACCCGATCGGGACTCGCCTCGCGCACCAGCAGGCAGAGGGCGGCGGTGCCGCGGGGCAGGGTTTCTCCCAGCTCCCGCATGAAGCCGTCGTTGATGCCGATGTCGGATAGGGAGCCTGAGGCGGCACCGACGCCCGCGCCCACGGCAGCTCCCAGCAGCGGGTTGAGGAACAGCAGCCCCACGAGGGTGCCCCAGAAGCCGCCCCCAAGGGCGCCGGCGGCGGCGAGGTTGAGGGCCTGGCGCAGGTGCACCTGTCCGTCGTCGTCGTGGTCCACCACCACGGCATCCTCAAGGGCAATCAGCTGCTCGCGCTGGATCGTCACCAGTTCGCGCCGCACGGCTTCAGCTTCCTCGATCTTGGGGAAGCCCACCACCACCAGGCTGCTCATGAGGGGATCGCAATGGCCCTCCAGGCTACTCAGAGGACCGGCGCCGGCTTGAGCGGGGCAGGGCCCGCGCCGGCGCCTCAGCGGCCTTGGGGGCCGGCCGTAGCTGCTCCGTGGGACCCGCCGCCGCCGGGCGGGGGGTGAGAGGGCGCTGCCAGCGGGGCAGGGCGAAACTGTCCTCATCGGGCCAGTCGTCCCCCGCCGATCCCTGCCGAGCTGGCGGCTCACCGCTTGTCAGCCTTGGGGCGGACGCGCCGGGGCGGGATGCGCCGCGGCGGGAGATCGCCTCCAGCCGGCGGCGGGGGGCCAGACCTGGACTGGTGCTGTCAGCATCTGGCGCCGGCGCCGCGGGGCGAGCCGGGCCGGGCCGGGAGCGGCCCGAACCATCCTGGGACTCCTGCCAGGGTTCGCGCCAGGAGTCCTCCTCATCGAGGATCCAGTCGAGCTTGGTCTCCACCCAGCGGCCCAGCTCGTTGAGGCGCGGCACCCCCCCGGCGCCACGGCCGGCGCCGCGACCCGACGGACGCGAGCCCGGGCGAGCCCCTGACACCCCATCCACCAGGTGGCGTCCTGCCGACACCAGCCGATCCAGCCCCTGCTCGAAGGCCTCTCCACCGCCCCGGGGCGGCTCGGCGGGCCGTCCGCGCCGCAGCGGTGGGTCAGGCTCGGACCAGGACTCGCGCATGGGGCAACACCATTGCGCCCACGCTATCGGCCCTCAGCGGCGGCGCGCCGCCAGCCAGCGCTCGCGGCGCAGGCCCACCAGCGCGATGCCGATGCCCGCGAATTGCAGGGTCCAGAGAAAGACGTCCACGCCGAGGCCACAGCGGGCTGACCTTAGACACCCTCTGCAGGGGGGCTGGCCGCCTCGCGAAAGTCCAGCAGGCAACTGGCGTGCCAGCGGCCGCCGTGGTGGCGCTCGCAGCAGGCGCGGCAGGCGAGCCCGCGCACCCGCCGGCGGTAGGGGGCTGTGACGCCGCAGCGGGGGCAGTGGGCGAGCCAGCGGCTGGCGGCCGTGGCGCCGCCCGGCAGGGGGTAGCGGTGCCGCAGGCTCACCTGGAAGTCCGCCTGGGCCGCGTTGATGGCGGCCATGCGGGCGCGGAAGTGGGGGCCATGCACCTCCCGCACCTGCAGCACCCGGTCCACCCAGGCGTGGATCATCTCGTGGCAGAGGGTGCTGAGCAGGGCCTCCCGGGGCAGGGGATCCAGCAGCGGCCGCGACAGCACGATCTCGCAGAGGTCGCGGCCGTCGGCGCGGCGCCCGCGGCGGTAGAGGCCGGCGGTGCGGCGCATGCGGCCATCGCTCCAGCGCAGGTCGAGCAGGGGCACGCCGCCGGGGGCGAGGCGGGCCTCGAAGTGCTCCCGGTTCAACCGGTGGAACAGCGGCAGCAGGGGCTCTAGCGGCACGCCGGGGGCCTGGTCAGTCAGACTCTGGGGCCATTCAACACAGATTCACCGGCCTATGGACTGGGCTCTGACCCGTGACATCGGCAGCAAGGCCCTCCTGGCCGGCGCCGGAGCCCTGCTCCTCTACTGGACGATCACGGCCGTGAAGCTGGTGCTCAGCGCCCGCGGCATCAACCCGCTGCTGAAGCAGTTCTTCGCCCAGGTGGCCAACGGCCAGGTGGACGGGGCCTACCTGCTCACCACCAAGAACTACCGCAGCCATGTGAACCGCAAGCAGTTCATCCAGTACCTGGCTGGCCTGAAGCTGAACCGCTACCGCAACCTCAAGTCCGGGCGGCCGAGGCTGCAGGAGGGCCAGCTGATCCTCACCGTGAAGCTGCTCACCGAGGCCAAGGAGGAGCTGCCCCTCGACTTCACCTTCGTGAAGGTGGAGGAGCAGTGGCGGATCGACCGGATCCGCACGGTGGGCAGCTGACGCCGCCCCATCCCACGGCCCGATGACCAGCCGCCCCGGGGCAACGGAATCCACAACTGCACGGATCGCCGAGTTGCAGCGCCTGCTCACCAAGGCGGCCCACGCCTACTACGTGCTCGATGCTCCCCTGATGGAGGATCCGGTCTATGACCGGCTCTACCGCGAGCTGGTGGAGCTGGAGGCCGCCCACCCCGAGCTGGTCCGCCCTGACAGCCCCAGCCAGCGGGTGGGGGGGAGCCCGGCGGAGGGGTTCACGAGCGTGGCCCACCGCATCGGCCTGCTCAGCCTCGACAACGCCTTCTCCCTGGCGGAGCTGGAGGCCTGGTACGGCCGGCTGCTCAGGGTGCTCGACCGCCAGCCCGCCGAGGGGGAGCCGCTGCCGGCCCTGGCGATGGTGGGGGAGCTCAAGATCGACGGCAACGCCCTGGCCCTCAGCTACAGCGATGGCCTGCTGCGCAGCGCCGCCACCCGCGGCGACGGCGAGCGGGGGGAGGAGATCACCGCCAACGTGCGCACGATCCAGAGCGTGCCGTTGCGGCTGCAGCTGCAGTCGCCGCCCCCCTGGCTGGAGGTGCGCGGCGAGGCGCTGATCCCCGACGCCACCTTCGCCGCCCTCAACGCCGAGCGGGCCAGCCGGGACGAGGCCCCCTTCGCCAATCCCCGCAACGCCTGCGCCGGCACCCTGCGGCAGCTGGACCCGAAGGTGGTGGCGTCGCGGCGCCTGGATTTCTTCGCCTACACCCTGCACCTGCCCCCCGGCTGGCAGCCCGGGACGGGCGATCCGCCCCTGCCCACCAGCCAGTGGGCCAGCCTGCAGTGGCTGCAGGCCGTGGGCTTCAAGGTGAACCCCAACGCCGAGCTGCTGGCGGATCTGGCCGCCGTGGCGACCTTCTTCGAGCGCTGGGAAACGGAGCGCCACGGCCTGCCCTACGCCACCGATGGAGTGGTGCTCAAGCTCAACGACCTGCGCCTGCAGGCCGACGCCGGCTTCACCCAGAAGGCGCCGCGCTGGGCGATCGCCCTGAAGTACGCCGCCGAGGAGGCCCCCAGCCGGCTGCTGCGGCTGGCCTGCCAGGTGGGTCGCACGGGGGTGGTCACGCCGGTGGCCGAGTTCGAGCCGGTGCCCCTGGCCGGCACCAGCGTGAGCCGCGCCACCCTGCACAACGCCGACCGACTGGCGGAGCTGGATCTTCACGCCGGCGACACGATCGTGGTGCGCAAGGCCGGCGAGATCATTCCCGAGGTGGTGCGGGTGCTGAGCGAGCTGCGGCCGGCGGCGGCCCGGCGGCTGGAGCTACCCCACACCTGCCCGGCCTGCGGCTCGGAGCTGGTGCGGGAGCAGGGCGAGGCGGCCACCCGCTGCGTCAACAGCAGCTGTCCGGCGATCCTGCGCGGCGCCCTGCGCCACTGGGTGAGCAAGGGTGCCCTGGACGTGGACGGCGCCGGCAGCAAGTTGATCGAGCAGCTTGTGGACCGGGGGCTGGTGAGCTCGATCGCCGATCTCTACCGCCTGGATGAAGCCCTGCTGGCCAGCCTGGAGCGGATGGGGGAGAAATCGGCCGCCAATCTGGTGGTCGCCCTGGCCGCCTCCCGCCAGCAGCCCTGGCACCGCCAGCTCTACGGCCTCGGCATCCACCACGTGGGCGAGGTGAACGCCAAGGCCCTGGCGCGGGCCTTTCCCTCCGCGACGGAGCTGGCGGCGGCCGCCGCCGAGCGGCCGGAGGCGATCACGGCGGTGTTCGGCATCGGTGGCGAGATCGCCCAGAGCCTGCAGCAGTGGTTCGCCACGCCGGCCAACCAGGCCCTGCTGGAGGCGCTGCGGCAGCAGGGGCTGTCCCTGGCGGCGAGCGAGGCGGAGCGGGCCGCTGCAGCGGCGAGGGCCGGCAGCGCCCCGGGCAAGGCGAGCGACGCAGGAACAGGCCCACCCCTGGCCAGCCAGACCTTCGTGCTCACCGGCACCCTGCCCAACCTCAGCCGCCGCCAGGCCCAGGAGCTGATCGAGGCCGCCGGCGGCAAGGTGAGCAGCTCGGTGAGCAGGAAGACCAGCTATGTGGTGGCCGGCGAGGAGGCGGGCAGCAAGCTCAGCAAGGCCGAGGGCCTGGGGGTGCCGGTGCTCAGCGAGGCAGGCCTGCTGGAATTGCTCCAACAGGGGGCTGCTTCGCCAGAAAACAACCAGGGCTGACGGCGGCGGCTGACGTGGGCCTCAGACCAGTGGCGGGCTCTGCTCAATGAGGTTGAGCTGGCCGCCCTGCACCAGGTTGGCGTCGCCGCCGATGCTGCCATTGCGCAGGCTGTGGGCCTGCACATCCGCCAGGAAGGTGCTCCCCGCTGCCTGGTCGTAGAGGGGCGAGACATCGATGATCCCTGAGGATTCCCAGTTGCCCGGGTCAGCGGCGCTGGCATCGCTCTGGCCGTAGGCCGTGGGCACGGCTGAGCGGTCGATCTGGGCCCAGCGTTCGGTCTTGGCCTGGCCGCTGGGGAGGCCAGTGATGGGATCGATAGCCTTTTCGCCTGGGTTCACCTTCCAGATCGAAGCCTCCTCCTGGCCAAAGAAGCCGGCCGGCACGGAGCGGTCTTCCTGGACGTAGATCGAGCCGTCGGCAGACCAGGTGAGGTTGTCCGGGTTGCGGATGATCGTGGCGCCGAAGGCGGCTTCCTGGCCGGGATCGATCGCGCCATCGTTGTTGCCATTGGCGGCATCCCAGCTGGCCACTTCACGGTCGCCGTCATAGATCACGGCGAGATCGGTGGCATTGCCGTCCTGAATCTGACCTTCGGCGTTGAAGGCGGCGCCGAGATCGAGGCTGATCAGATTGCCGAAGGTGTCCGCCCCAGCAAAAGCTGCATTGCCCGTGGTGGCCAACACCACCTGCTGGCCATTCAGGGGGTTGATGCTGGCATCTTCCAGGCGGCTGAGCTGCAGGGCACCAAGGCCGTTGGCTGTGGCGCGCAGGGTCGCCTCGTCCAGCGCCGCCACCTCGGTGCCGCTGCCCACCCGTTGCCAACTGCCGGCCGCTGCGGTGCCCAGGGGCAGGGCATTGAGGTCGGCGGAATCGGGCACCAGGGTTTGATCGCCATTGGTGAGATCGCCGTCATCCCCGGCGCTGGTGCCGATGCTGCCCCCGGTGGGAGCCCAGGTGTACAGCGAGCCCTGGCTAGCCGCCAGGCCATTGCGCTCCAGGAAGCCGGCGCCCGGATCCCGTGACTTGGTGCCCACCCAGAGATAGAGGGGCGCCGTGTTGTCGTCCATCAGCAGCACCCCAACGGTGTTGGCACTGCCGGTGTCCACCTGGATCGCGGTCTCCCAGCCCGCCCGGCCCAGACCAGGGGCGGCGTGAAGGGTTTCGCCGGCGGTGTCCAGCCCATAGATCAGACCCTCATCCGCCTCCTCGCCGGTGAGGTAGATGGGATCCACAAAACCTCGACCAGGGCCGAAGCGATTGGCCATCTCGAAGCTGCCGGAGCAGAAGCGATTGAAGCCACCGTTCACCTGGGCCGCATCGGTCACCAGGTTGCCTTCGGCATCCACGATCGAGGTGTAGGCGATCCCGCCAGAGATCACCGCCAACTGATAGCCATTGCTGGCGTCGTCGTCGCTGTCCTTGTCCACGATCAGCTTGCTGATCCGAGCTCCCCGCAGGGCCACACCACCCACCAGGTAGGGCACACCGACGCTGCTGCCCAGCTCACTGTTGGCCAGCACCGTGTACGTGCCATCGCCATTGTCGTAGGCGCCCAGACCATCGAGGATTCCAGGCGGCGTGTAGACGCTGGCTCCGTCCTCCAGGCCATTGGTGAACTCACCGTTGGTCAGCAGGTTGGTCACCTGCAGCTGCGGCCCTCCCGCCACGTCCTTCAGCATGGCGGACTGGAAGAAGCCCGCACTGCCGGGGCCGGGGGTATCCAGCAGGGCGCCCAGATCAAGCAGATCGAGGGTGTTACTCACCTCATTGGACACCACCAGCTGGCTGCGGCCCGTGGGGCTGTCCTGGGCGGGGATCACCAGCAGGCCCTCGGGGGAGAGGCTGCCCTCAATCACCCGGTGGCTTACATAGCGGCCATCGGCGGGGTTGCTGATGTCAAAGAGGGCAACGGTGGTGCGCAGGCCCCGCTCCATGCCCACGATGGCGTAGGTGCGGCCCTCCATCTGCACGGTGGTCACCGTTTCGGGCTCCACTCCCTTGGCATCGCTGCGGCCGTCGTCGTAGGTGCCGGCCGCGACGGCGATGGTCTGCAGGCTGGTGCCGCTGTCCCACACCAGAGCACCGCTCTCGGCATCAAAGATGCTCACCGAGCGGCTGCCCAGGGAGGTGTTGGTCTGGGCGCCGTTGGTGTCCAGGATCGTTTCCAGCCGGCCATTGGGGGCCGCATCATTGCGATCGGTGTCTTCGTAGTCGCCGTACTCCCTGGCATCGCCCTCATTGGCGGTGATGAAATAGCGGCGGCCCTGCGCCGTGAAGGCACTGACGCCATCGGGCATGCGCAGGCCTAGGAACTCCTGGCCCAGCTGCGGCACAAAGGCCTCGCTTCCGCCGGGACCGTCCCGGTCGGAGAGGTCCACCGCCTGAAGGCCGTAGTCCACGTTGCCAAGGGCCTGGATCGCTTCAATGCGCCGGGCCTTGAGATCCACCACGGCGACGCCGTTGTTTTCCTGCAGCGTGACGTAGGCGCGATCCCCCAGGATCGAAACGAATTCCGGTTCGATGTCCTGGGCGGCCGTGGTGCCTGCAGGCCCGGAGATGCGCAGCTCATCAGGCAGAACCTGGCCAGAAAAGCCCAGGTCCGTGTAGGTGAACTGGGGGTTGAGACCGGGGTTGGAGATATCGATGATGCCGATCGATCCCTCGGGGTCGATGGCGTAGTCGCCGCTGGGCTGGGCTTCGTTGGCGATCACCAGCTGCAGGCCATCGCCACTGAAGGCCATGCCATCAGGCAGATGGCCCACCTCCACATCCTGTAATGGGCTGAGCTGCCCGCTTCTGTTGATGCGGAAAAACCGCACCACTCCCTTGGCCGGATTGTCCTCATAGTCCACGGGAGTGAGCGCCACGGCCACGAGGTCGCCATGGGCCGCCACCGAAGTGCTGACAAAGCCGCCCCCATAGCTCAACCGCTCCAGCAGCTGGGGCGAGGCTGGATCAGTGGCATCGGTGACCTGGAGGGTCCCACCGCCACCGGAGGAGAGCAAAAAGAGCTTGTCAGCGATCCTCACGTAGGCCGAAATTTCAGTCTGGAACTGTTCCCCGGTGCTGCCTGGCGCCGAGAGGTTGAGGCTGCCAAGCAGGGGATCTGCCGGCACCAGATCCCTGTTGACAGCAACCTGGCTGAGGAGCTGGTCCAGCCGGTTGCGAAGTTGCTCAGCGTCGTAGTGCGCCTGTTGCCGCTGCTGCTCACGCTCCTCCTGGCTCTGTTGCTCGCTGACCAGGAGCTGCTCCTGCAGCTGCTCAAGCTCAGTCTGCTGTTGGCTGATGAGCTGGTTTTGCTGTCGATTGACAACCAGCTGGGCCTGCCACTGAGCCAGCTGACTCTGCTGGAGCTCGTTGAGGCCGCCTGCGAGGGGCTCACGGTTGGCACGATTGAGGCGGCGATTTGCCCTCTGGAATCGGGATTGCAGCACCTCAAGCCGAGCAGAGAGGCGGCGTTGACGACGCCTGGCTGAGCCTGATTGGCGTAAATCAGCCAGGCTGGAATCAATCGATCTGATTCTGCGATCAATCCTGAACAGCCTTCTCAGCAGCCGATCCGTGGAAGCAACCATCAGTGGAGACCCATACCCAGCAAACCTCTCAGAGGGCAAGGCCCTTGATCACTAACGACTGATTAAGGGTCGGTAATCCTCTGGGGTTAGATCTAATCATGTTTGAATTCATGTTACTTTTTCGAACGATGTTGCGGTTTGACCCCGGTTTACCGAGGCCTGTCGGTCTGGTCCCTAACCTGATGGCACTGCCGAGAAGCCATGACAGCGCGGACCGGGCCGGATCTGGGGCCTCAGCCCAGAGCCCGCTTCCGCCCACGGCTGAAGCCCCTGCTCCGCCCACTGTTCAGCCTGCTGGTGAGCCTGCTGCTGCTGGCTGATCTGGGGGTCCCAGCCCTGGCGGAGCTGGGGGCAGGAGCCAACCCGCCGTCGGCCTCTGCCCCGATCCTGCTGGATGGCCGCCGACTGTTTGAACTCTGGCCGTCGCGCACCCTGAGCGCCGAGCAGCGCAGCGCCACCGTGAACCAGCGGCTGGAGGAGGCGATCGCCTCGGGCCGGCCGGTAGAGCTGGAGGTGCGCCAGGCCAACAACCTGCCCGTGCTCAGCCTCAACGACCGCACCCTGGTGACGGTGACCGAGCGGGACGTGGCCGAGGGGCTGGAGGCCCGGGATCAGGCTGAGCTCTGGCAGCGCCAGCTCGAGCAGGCCATCGCCACCGCCCGGCGGGAGCGCAGCCCCGAACACCTGCTGCGGATGCTGCCGGTGGCCCTGGCCATCCTGCTGGGGGCCCTGGGTCTGCACCTGCTGCTGCGGCGCCTGTGGCAGCTCCGCTTCCCCCGGGCCCTGGCGCCCCTGGCCACGGATGGCGAGCGCCGCGACCGCTCCAGCCGTTTTCTGCTGCGCGCCGCCCTGCGGCTGCTCCAGGCCGGCGTGTGGATCGGCGCCACGGCGGCCGCCATGGACCTGTTCCCCGCCAGCCGCCGGGTCAGCGCCGGCCTGGTGGCCGCCACGCGCAGCTGGCTGGGGGCCCCCTTCCTGCCGTTAGGGGAGCGCAGCTACTCGCTCCAGGACGTGGCGGTGCTGCTGCTGCTGTTCGTGGCGCTGGCCCAGGCGGTGGGGGTGCTGCAGGGCCTGCTGCGCCAACGGGTGCTGCGCTACACGGGCATGAGCGCAGGCGGGCAGGAGGCCGTGGCCTTCGTGGCCCGCTATGGCCTGCTGCTGGTGGGCAGCTTGGTGCTGCTGCAGCTCTGGGGGCTCGACCTCACCTCCCTCACCCTGTTCGCCAGCGTGCTGGGGGTGGGGGTGGGCCTGGGCCTGCAGGGGATCAGCAAGAACTTCCTCAGCGGCCTGATCATCATTTTCGAGCGGCCGATCCAGGTGGGCGACTTCGTGGAAATCGGCGACCTGCAGGGCAGCGTGGCCAGCCTCGGCCTGCGCAGCACCAAGGTGACCACCCTCGACGGGGTGACGATCATCGTGCCCAATTCGGAATTTCTTGAATCGCGGGTGGTGAACTGGAGCCACGGCAGCCCGGTGTCGCGGCTGCAGGTGCCGGTGGGGGTGGCCTATGGCTCCAACACCGAAGCGGTGCGCGACGCCCTGATCGCCGCCTGCCAGGGCAACCCAGCGGTGTTGCAGACACCGACACCCCAGGTGTTCTTCAGCAGCTTCGGGGACAGCTCCCTCAACTTCACCCTGCTGGTGTGGACCCGCGAGCCCCGGCGCCAGTACGAAATCGTGAGCGACCTGAACTTCCGCATCGAGGCCATCCTGCGGGAGCAGGGGATCACCGTGCCCTTCCCCCAGCGGGACCTGCACCTGGGCGGCGAGGGGCTGCAGATCAGTCTCCCTCCGGCGATCGAAACCGGACTGCAGGCCCTGCTCGAGCGCCATCAGGACACGCCGCCCTGAGGCCGGAACCAAGAAATCGGATCTGTTCGGGGGCTAACGATGACAAAAACCATCGATATAGGATTCTGGATAGAAGATATCCGTAGCTTTAGGCCGTCAATGAACTCACGTTTTCATGGCCCCACGCCGCCCCAGCCTTCTGTCGGACTTCAAGGACTTCATCAACAAAGGCAACGTGGTCGACCTCGCCGTGGCGGTGGTGATCGGTGGAGCCTTCGGCAAAGTGGTGGATGCGGTGGTGAGCCTGGTGATGACCAGCGCGCTTGAGCCCGCCCTCAAGGCCGCCAATGTGGATTCCATCAATGCGTGGCCGGCTGGGGCCGTGATCGTGGCCCTCATCAACTTCCTGGTGATCGCTTTTGTGGTGTTCCTGATCGTGCGGGCCATCGAAGCGGCTAAGCGCAAGGAGGAGGCGGTGGCGCCCCCCGACACCCAGGCCATGCTGGCCTCAGCAGTGACCCGCTTGGTCGATGCGCTGGATCGCAAGGGTCTCTGAGCGGCAGGGTCAAAGACCAGCGAACCACTGGCCGACCTGTCTGGTCCCGACCCCCGCCAACATGGCTTGATGGATCGCCGTGCCGTCTTCAGCCCCTGCCAGCGCTACCGCTACACGCTCTGGCGGCGCTGGGATGGAGCCCTGGGGGTGGTGATGATCATCGGGCTGAACCCAAGCACCGCTGACGCGAGCCGTGACGATCCGACCGTGCGGCGCTGCATCGGCTACGCCAGGGACTGGGGCTATGGGGGGCTCTTCCTGACCAATCTGTTCGCCTTCCGAGCCACGCTGCCCGCGGCGATGAAGGCTGCGGCGAATCCCATCGGACCCGATAACGACCAGCACCTGCTGGCCGTAGCCGGAGTTGCCGCCCTACGGGTGGCCGCCTGGGGCGTAGGCGGCCAGCATCGGGGGCGCGCTGCTGCCGTGGCGGCGATGCTTCCATGCCTGCATTGCCTGCGCCTCAGCCGGGACGGCCATCCCATGCACCCGCTGTACCTGCCCAGGGGCTTGCAGCCGCAGCCGTGGCCAGGAATCGATCGCCACAAGCCCGTCCAGCCCAGCAGCTCCGCTCCGAACTCGGCGCTGGCGCTGCTGGGTGGGCAGGAGGCTGTAAGCCGAGAAGCGATCGCTCACCACGAGCCCGCCAAAGGCGTTCCCGAGCAGCGCGATCGCAGCGGCTGCTGAACGGCTCAGGCCCTGCACAAACACCGTCACCATGACCCACTGCCAGCCCCGCTTTCCGGTGGCATTGCCGCCATCCGCTTGCCGGTGGGGGCGCCGGTTTGATCCACGTAGGCCACTTGCTGCTGAAGGGCGAAGGCGATGGCCTGATGCATGGGCAGCTCCCATACTGCAGCTCCCCCGCGCTGGCGCGTAGCCCAACGCACTGGGCCATAGGACGCAGTGCCACTTTGATCGAGGGGGGCCACCGGCACCTCCAGCAGGAACGACTGCAGAACCTCGCGATGCCGGTCGGTATCCGGGCCAGAGGCGATCGTGCCTTACTCCAGCTCCGCCACCTGGGGGGCAGGCGCTTCATCAGGTCGATGCAGATCTTGGTGTCGAGCAGAGAGTGGGGCCGCTGTGTCACAGCATCTGCCGATCAGCCTGAACCTGCTCGCCCCGGCCATCCACCATGAAACCTACTGGGAAGAGGGCCAGCTCGAGATCACTGCGCTCGTAGGCGAACTCTGCCGGGATCCGCACCGCCTCGGAGTGGATCGCGGTGAGGCGAGCTGGCCGCATCTCGGAGACGCCTACGGTTAGCGAGCCGAGGCTTGGGAGTCGAGCACCATCGCCCGCCGCGCCCGATCCACTGCCCCAGGAGCCACCGGAGGCTTTGCGGCCGGCCCCAGAACCGTGAGCGCGCCACCGGACGGTCCGGAGCAGCAGCTGGTGGAAAAACTGCGGCGGATCGAGGCGCTGTTCTCCAGGCCTGGTACCGACGGCGAACGGGTGGCGGCCGAGCGGGCCCGCGAGCGCATCCAGGGCCGCCTGCGGAAACTGGCTGCCGAGGAGCCCCCGGTGGAGTTCCGCTTCTCCCTCTCCGACCAGTGGTCGCGGCACCTGTTCGTGGCCCTGTTGCGGCGCTACGGCATCCAGCCCTACCGGTATCGCGGTCAACGGCGCACCACGGTGATGGCGCGGCTCAGTCGGTCCTTCGTGAATGAGACGCTCTGGCCGGAATTCCAGGAGCTGCAGCAGACCCTCTCTGCTTACTTCGATGCCCTCACCGACAGGGTGATCGAGCAGGCCCTGGAGGTGAAGCCGGGCGAAGCGGAGGAGCGGGGCGCGACAGCGCAACTGGAGCCGGTGGAGCATCAGGGGTCGTTGCTTTAGGGCAGCACCCGCACCTCGCTCACCAGGCTCCAGAACCCACGCTTGCGGCCATGCTCCTGCCTGAGTCGGGCCATAGAGGTCCTGTGATCCACCATGGCGCTCCAATCTCCGATGGCGGGGGCCAGGCTGTGGCAGGTGCCGAGGTGCCGGGCAGCGTGGCGATAGCGCGTCGAACGAGCCCGCTCCAGGCTGAAGTCGATCATCGCCCTCAGACATAACGTGGTCGCCATCGAGTTCGCCCTGGCGCCTCAGGATCAGCTGGACTGCTCGGCGGCGATCGGGCCACTGGTGCAGGAACCTGAGCGCCCTGTTGAAGCTGGGGTGATCAAGCACCTGGCCAAGGGCACGCTCTTCTTCCGCCGCATCCTCGAAATCCGGCAGATGCTGGAGGGAGTCACGCAGTTGCCGGATTGAAAGGCAGCGCTCCAGATGCTCCCAGCGCAGCGTCTGGGCCTCCTGGCCTCGATCCAGTACCTCCAGTGCGGCGATGCGCGCATCGAGCCACTCCTCGAGTCCGACCGGGCGGTTCGTCTCGCGTGGATCGGCGGCGGCATTCCCCTGGCTGAGGGTGATCAGCAGCTCTGCCAGCCGTGCCGCCCCCAGGGCTTCAAGGTTCTTGACATTGAGGGTCGATTTGCCTGCGATGGCCTTCGACCAATCCAGAGACGTCCGGTGGTCAGTCCAACCCCTCCAGCCGTCCCCGCGCCAGCGCCGCCTGGGCTTCAGCTTCGGCCAGGTTGGCGCGGCACTCGGCCACCACCTCAGGCGGCGCCTTGCCCTCGAAATTGGGGTTGGCGAGGCGACCGGCCAGACCCTTGATCTCCTTCTCGGCCTTGGCGATGTCCTTCTCCAGGCGGCCGCGCAGGGCAGCCAGGTCCACCAGGCCCTCGATTGGCAACAGCACCTGCAGTTCACCGCTCACCGCCGCCAGGCAGCGCTGGGGCCCCGCTGCCTGGGCTTCGGCTGAATCGCCTGCGGCGCCGCCGGGATCGCGCACCTCAACAGAGGCAGCGCGGGTCAGGGCGGTGATGTCGGCCGTGGCCTGGTGCAGCACTGCCGCCAGCTCCGGCCGGCCGGTGAGAAACACCACCGAGGCACTCTGCGACGGTTTGAGGCCGGCCACGGCGCGCAGGTTGCGCACCACCCGGATCGCCTCGATCAGCTCGGCGAACTGGGCTTCGAGGGCATCATCCAGCGCGGCTTCGTTCACGGCCGGCCAGGGCTGCAGGGCGAGGAAGGTGCCCTCTGCCTCGCCGGTGACCCCGTGCCAGAGCTCTTCGCTCAGGTGCGGCATCAGGGGGTGCAGCAGCACCAGCAGCTCCGCGAGCACCTTGGCAAGCACCTGGCGGGCAACCCGCTGATCGGCCAGAACCTCGGCGCTGAGGGGCTCCCCTTCAACGGCGGGCCAGGGATTGAGGCGGCGCTTGAGCAGCTCGATCGTCCAGTCGCACACCTCATTCCAGGCGAACTCGTAGAGCCCCTTGGCCGCCTCACCCAGGCCGTAGCTGCCGTAGCGCTCAGCGGTTTCGAGGTTCACCCTTGCCAGGCGGGAGAGGATCCAGCGGTCGGCCAGGGTGAGGCTTGAGGGGTCGGGCTCGCCCAGGCTCGCCGGCGTTTCACCACCCAGGTTGAGCAGCGCGAAACGGGTGGCGTTCCAGAGCTTGTTGGCGAAATTACGGGCCCCCTCCACCGTGGCCGAGCTGCCACTGGCGCGGTCGTAGTCGAGGCGGATGTCCTGGCCGGCGCCGGCCACCTCGCGCACCAGGGCGAAGCGCAGGGCATCGGCGCCATAGCGCTCGATCAGGGGCAGGGGGTCGATGCCATTGCCCGCTGATTTGCTCATCTTGCGGTTGTTCTCATCCCGCACCAGGCCGTGGATCATCACGTCGGCGAAGGGCATGCGGCCGGTGAAGGCGCCGGCCAGCATCGTCATCCGCGCCACCCAGAAAAAGATGATGTCGAAGCCGGTCACCAGCACGCTGGTGGGATACCAGGTGGCCAGATCGGCGGCGGTCTCATCAGGCCAGCCCAGGGTGGAGAAGGGCCAGAGGCCGCTGGAAAACCAGGTGTCGAGCACGTCGGGGTCCTGCTCCAGCTGCAGCTCCCGCCCGGCGGAGCGGGATGCCTCACCGAACTGTTCCTCGGCTTTGCGGCGCGCCTCGGCGTCATCGCGGGCCACCACATAGGGCGTGGCCTCAGTGATCACCCCGCTGGTTTCACTCACCACGAACCAGGCGGGGATGCGGTGGCCCCACCAGAGCTGGCGGCTGATGCACCAGTCGCGGATGTCCGTGAGCCAGTCGCGATACACCTTCTCCCAGCGCTGCGGCACGAAGCGGGGTTCGCCGCCATCGAGGGCCTGGCGGCAGCGGGCGGCCAGCGGTTCGGCTCTGGCGAACCACTGGGTGGAGAGCAGGGGCTCCACCGGCACCTTGCCGCGATCGGAAAAGGGCACGCTGTGGCGGTGGGGTTCCACCTTCACCAGGAAGCCTTCAGCCTCCATCGCCGCCACCACTGCTTTGCGCGCCTCGAAGCGATCCAGCCCGGCGAAGCGGCCCGCCTGGGCGTTCATGCTGCCGTCCTTGGCCATCACCGTGATCAGCGGCAGGCCGTGGCGGGCGCCGATCGCGAAGTCGTTGGGGTCGTGGGCAGGGGTCACTTTGACGCAGCCCGTGCCGAAGGCCGGATCGACGTGCTCATCGGCCACGATCGGGATCTGACGGCCCACCAGGGGCAGGGTGAGCGTGCGCCCCACCAGGGCGGCGTAACGGGGGTCGTCGGGGTGCACGGCCACGCCGGTGTCGCCCAGCAGGGTTTCAGGGCGGGTGGTGGCCACCACCAGGTGGGCGAGGCCGCCAGCCACGGAGTCCTCACCGCCACCCTCGCTGTCGCTGAGGGGATAGCGGAAGTGCCAGAGGTGGCCGTCGAGCTCCTTCATCTCCACCTCGAGATCGCTCACCGCCGATCCCGAGGCCGGGCACCAGTTCACCAGGTACTCGCCCCGGTAGATCAGGCCCTGCTCGTGCAGGCGCACGAAGGCCTCCACCACGGCCTTGTTCAGGCCGGGATCGAGGGTGAAGCGCTCGCGGCTCCAGTCCACCGAGTAGCCGAGGCGGCGCAGCTGGCCCACGATCGTGCCGCCGCTCTCGGCCTTCCAGGCCCAGGCCCGCTCCAGGAAGGCGTCGCGGCCGAGGTCGTCCTTGCTGCCGCCCTCGGCCTTGATCTGCTTCTCCAGGATCGACTGGACCGCGATCGAGGCGTGGTCGGTACCAGGGAGGCAGAGCACGTTTCTGCCCTGCAGGCGCTGGAAGCGCACGATCGTGTCGATCAGGGCCGTCTCGAAGCCGTGGCCCATGTGCAGGCTGCCGGTCACGTTTGGCGGCGGGATCACCACGGAGAACGGCTCACCGGGGGCCTCCGGATCGGGATGGAAGGCGCCGGCTTCTTCCCAGGCGGCCTGCCAGCGGGCTTCGGTGCTGGCCGGGTCGTAGGTCTTCGGCAGGGCGCCGTCAGGAGCGGGGGTGGCCTCGGCCATGGAGGTGGATCACCGGCGGAGACCCATGGTCTCAAAGCAAGGATCGGCCATCCGCGTCACTTCGCGGCCAGACGAGCCACATAGGCCTCCAGGGTGCCGGCGTTGATCCAGCCGGTGGCGATCGTCTTGCTGTGCTCGTGGCTCACCCGGCCCCGGTGGATGTGGGAGAGGCCGGCGGGAAAGAGGAGCAGCTTGCCCGCTTCGGCCTCCTCGTGGTGGCCCTGCCAGTGGAACTCGGTGCCCCCCTGCGGCAGGCTGTTGCAGTAGAGAATCCAGGCCAGCACGCGGCGGTTCGGCTCGGTGTCCTCGTCGCTGAGCGTCCAGTCGCAGTGCCAGGCGTGGAAGGCCTCGCCGGGGGCATAGCGCTGCAGGTTGAAGATCGGGTTCACGAACAGGGCCTGCTCCGGGCAGCACTGGCGCAGCAGCGGGCGCTCGCTGAGGTAGTGGTTGAGGCCGGCCGTCACCCCCCGCAGGATGACCTCGGCCAGGGCGAAGGCCTCCGGATCACTGCGGTCGATCGCCACCAGGCTGATGTCGGTGGACACCTTGGCGGGTGCAGCACCGGGGCCCGCCTCCGGCCCGAAGGCCACCCCCGGTCGCTGCAGGTCGCTGCGGCGCTCGAAGAAGGCCATCACCGCAGCGGCCAGGGCGCTGTAGCCGGGATTGCTGTAGGTGGCGATCAGGGTCATGGCGTGGCGGCGAGCGGCGGCAGCTGCCAGGGAATGGCCACCGCGCCCTCCAGGCTGCTCCAGCGCCCGCGGTCGGCCACCAGCTGGGCCTCCAGGCCCGCAGCGGCCACGGCCGCCGCCGCTTGCTCCAGATCAAGGGGAACACCGCCGGGGGCCAGGGGCAGCACCAGCGCCGCGGCCTCGGCGGGATCGGCCACCACCTGCAGCTGGAGCTCCTCCAGCTCCCGCGTGAAGAACTGCTGCCGCAGGCGGCGGCTCAGGGCCGAATCAAGGCAGGCCCGAAAGGCCCGCAGCCCGGCCTCGTCGCCACTGCAGCCACAGTTGAGCGCCAGCCAGATCAGCAGTTTCACCCAGCTCTCAGTGCTCCAGAGCGGCGCAAAGCTGCTGCGGTGCTGGCGCACCAGCTCGCCGATGGCGAACTCGGCAAGCCGGCCCTGCACCGCTGCAGGGGTGGGTTGGCAGGGGGTCTGGGAGGGCAGCTCGGGCATGGTCACGGTCAGGACAACCGGGAACAAGGGCTGCGCCATCCTCTCCAGTGGGCAAACTGCAGAGGCAACGTCCCTGGAGACGCCCAATGGCCCTGGATCTGAACGACCCGGAGCTCGAGTTCGCCGATCTGGTCACCGCCTATCAAAGCTGGGTGATGGCCGTGATCAACGACGAGAAGCTGGGCGGTGACCCCCTGCTCACCGACGACATCGCCGACGATGCGATCAATGCGATGCGCTTCCTGCCCGACGTGGTGACCAGCGCCATCGAGACCACCCTGGCCCGCGTCTATGACGTGGATCCGGAGGAGCTCGATGGCCTGCTCTACCCGGAGGAGTGAACCGAACGCCCCCTCACCGGCACAGACCTGGGCACCGCTGGATCCGCTGGCTGAGAAGCGCGGCGGGGCTGCTGGTGGTGCCCGGGCTGGCCGCCTGCGGGACCAGCAGCAGCCCCGAGCAGCCCAGCGCCGCGGCGGAACCGTCCCTGGTCACCACCCTGTACGTCGCCTTCGGCGTGGACCGGGCCGAGCTCCAGGATCCCAAGCTGCAGCGGGAGTTCCGGAGGCTGGGGGATGAACTGGAGGCCTCTTTTCAAAAGCTGCATCCAGGCGTGCACCTGGAGCAGATGGCCTTCGAGGAAGACGACGTGGTCGCGGAGATCCGGCGACGCACCCGCGCCGGCCTCGGCCCTGACCTAATCCTGGTGCAAGGAGGCACCGCTGAGAGGCTCTACAGCCAGGGCCTGATCCGCCCGCTGCCCTTCCCAAGCCCCACCAGCAGCCAGCTGCGGCCGGAGCTGATCCCCTACGTCAAGGCCACACCGCGCCAGTTGTTCGCCCTGCCGGTGAGTCTGCAGCCCCAGTTGGCCTGCTTCGACCGGCGGCGCATCGCCAGCCCCCCCGCCACGCTGCAGGAGCTGCTGGCCGAGAGCAGTCGCGGCAAGCGCTTCGGCCTGAGCCTGAGCACCGCCGATGGGGCCTGGACGATGGGCAGCCTGGGCGCCCTCGAGAGCATCCACCTGGCCCTGGCCGGCGCTCCCCTCTCCGCCGAGCAGACCGCCCGGATCAGCACCTGGCTGGGATGGTTGCGCACAGCCGATCTTCAGCAGCGAATCACCCTGGTGAACGACCGGAACCAGCTGCTGGCCGGTCTGCGTTCCGGTGAGCTCGACTGGATCCCCTGCCAGAGCAACGACGTGAATGCGCTGCGCCTCGATCTGGGCCAGCACCTGGGGCTGGCCCCCCTGCCAGCGGGACCGGCCGGACCGCCCACGCCGATCTCTTCGGTGCGGGTGGCCGCTCTGGGACGGAACTCCAGCGGGCGCCAACGTGAGGCCGCCGAGGCCATGTTGTCGTTCCTGCTGAGCGCGCGCATCCAGCGAATGCTGACCATCCGCAACCAGGCCCAGCTTCCGGCCAGCGCCAAGGTGTCCTTGCCCGTGGCCAGCTCGGCCAACCTGGCCGCCCTGCTCGCAGCCCAGGACCAGGCCGAGGCTGCCCAGGAGCTCACCAATAGCCTGATTGCTTTGCGGGGTAAGCAGAAAGGCCTGAACAGAATCCTGAGCCAGTTCCTCTACGGCAGCCTCGATGCCTCCGAGGCCGCCGAGACCCTGATCCAGGCGCTCCGTCCCGACCCAGTAGGCAGGCCGAGATGATCGAGTTGCTGCGCCAGATCACCGCCTGGCTGGGGTACCTGGAGCGCCCCGATGTCCTGTTCCAGCTGATCCCTCTGCTGCTGGCCGTCGTCGCCTATGGCAGGAGCACCCGCTGGCGCCAAGCCCATCCCCAGCGCCGCAGCACCTTCAGGCTGGCGTTGCTGGGGGGGCTGGGGCTGTGGGTGGTGGGCCTGGCTCTGCTGGGGCGGCCCCACCAGCTGGTGGTGGTGCTGACGGCCCTGAGCGCCGGCTGGTTTGCCCTCTCCCTGCTGCCCCACCGCCTGAGGCGCTTCATCCCGCCCAGGCAGTTGCGCACCCTCGACAGCGGCGTGGTGCGGCCGCTCTATCTGCTGGGGGCGGCGCTGATCCTGGTCGAGGAGTTCGGCTCCGTCCAGAACCTGGCCCTGATTCCCCTCGGTAGCTGGTTCGGCAGCGAGGTGACCCTGGGGCAGATCTTCCTGGCTCTGGTGGTGGTGTACTTCCTGCTGGTGGGATCAGGCCCTCCCAGCGCGGGGGGGGCCTGGCTGGTGCAACGGCTGATCGGCAGCAGCGATTCCGGCAGACGGGCTCTGGCCCTGGTGCTCCGCTACACGGTGGTGGCTCTCGGCATCCTCTGGGCCCTGGATCAGATCGGTCTGAACCGCACCGGGATCCTCACCGTGGCCGGTGGGCTCTCGGTGGGTCTGGGCTTCGGCGTCAAGGAGGTGTTCTCCAACTTCATCAGCGGGCTGTGGCTGCTGTTCGAGGGTTCGGTGCGGCCGGGCGACATCCTCTTCATCGAGGGCGACCCCTGCGAAGTGCGCAGCCTGGGACTGCGCGCCTCGGTGCTGTGGCGTAACCGCGACAACGCCGAACTGGTGGTGCCCAACCAGACCTTCTTCACCACCACCACCACGACTTACACCGGCAGTGATCGCATGCGGCGCGGCGAGGTTCAGGTCGGGGCGGCCTACCGCCACGATCCCGCCGAGGTGTCCGCCCTGCTGGAGGCCACCGCCGCCCGGGTGGCCGGCGTGCTGCCCGAGCCTCCCGCCGCAGCTCTGGTGCTCAGCTATGGCGACTCAGCGATTCAATACGCCCTGCGCTTCTGGGTCGAGGACCCCCTCCGGGCCCTTTCGATCAGCAGCCAGGTGAACATAGCCGTGTGGCATGCCTTCCGGGAGCACGGCATCGAAATCCCCTTCCCGCAGCGGGTAGTCCATCGCCCTGGCGCCAGACCCCAGAGCCCTCAGGCCGAAAAGCCGTAGCTGCTGAGGTCCGCCGAAGCGGCAATCCGCTGCACCACGGCATCCGCCAGCCGGCCTGCCGTGGCCGCCGTGGGGTGCACGTCGTCCAGGAACCGTGGCCTGGCCACGCTGTTCCACACCTGGAAGCCATCGATCACCTCCACGCCATCGTCGCGGCGAGGGGAGTTGTAGCGGCGCTTGAGCTGGCGGTTCACGAGGCGGGCCGTCTGGTCGACGAACCCCCGCAGGCCCCGGCCCAGAGCCGGTTGCAACCCGGCGGCCACCTCTCTCACGACGGGAGTCTGGCTGAGGGGGGACAGCCCCAGGATCACGGCCTCATCGATGGCGAAGCCGCCCCGGCTCGGGTTGCCGCTGATCGTGTCCACGGCCCGGCGGGTGTTGGCCACGATCCGGCGGGCCTGCTGGCGGATGAGGTTCCGGTCATCGCGCCGGCCGGCCGTGCGCAGGACCCGCAACACCCTGCCGGGGCGGTCGACCAGATCGATCAGGTCGTTGCTGCCCGCCACGATCAGCGCATCGACATCGGCGCGGCGGGGTGCATTGGCGGCCACCACCAGGGCCTGGGAGACGAGCCCGAGCGGGAAGCGGGCCAGTCCGGCCCGACGGGAGCCCGCCAGGCCGGAGCTGGCGCCGGCATAGGCAAAGTTCCAGAGCTGGGTGCTGCTGTCGAAGCCACCGGCCAGGCGCTGCAGCGGCAGGCTGAGCAGGTTGACACGGGTGGTGGAGCCCAGCCTGGCCCCGAGCCTCAGGGCAATCTGCTCGGCCAGCACCGGGCCATCCGAGGCCTTGCGGTTGCCGCCGCCGTTGTAGAGAGCCGCCGCAAAGGGATCCTGGCGCACCAGCCTGGCCAGGGCGGTGGTGTTGCCCGTATCCACCAGGCTGTCACCCAGAAGCACCAGGGAGGAGGTCATCGGGAACAGGGGACAACATGGCCGTGCTGCCATGTTGCCGGTCCAGCGGGCAAGCTGCACTCACTGGTGAAGCTGCCATTGCCGTGCCCGTGCCGCCAACTGCTCCTTCGGCAAGCCAGCCCCCCGCACTGCTGGAACAGGCCCACGCCATCCCCGCGGCGGATCTGATCGACGCCCTCGGCAGCGACCCGGTGCGGGGGCTGGGGGGTCCGGAGGCGGAGCAGCGGCTGCAGAACTGGGGACCCAACCAGCTGAGCCAGCGGCGGGGCAGGCCAGGCTGGCAGCGCTTCCTCGGCCAGTTCCACGATCCCCTGCTCTACACCCTGCTGGCGGTGGGGGCCGTGAAGCTGCTGCTGGGGGAGGTGAGCGAGGCCTGGGTGATCTGGAGCGTCACCGTGATCAACGCCGTGATCGGCGATGTGCAGGAAAACCGGGCCGAGACGGCCATCGCGGCCCTGGCGCGCTCAGTGCGCACCAGCGTCGAGGTGGTGCGCGGCGGCCAGCCCACCCGCCTGGCCTCGGAACAGCTGGTGCCGGGTGATCTGGTGCAGCTGGAGGCCGGCAGCAAGGTGCCCGCCGACCTGCGGCTGTTGACGGTGCAGCAGCTGCAGGTGGATGAATCAGCGCTCACGGGTGAGTCGATGCCGGTGCGCAAGGCCACGGCCCCGGTGGAGCCGCGGGCGCCCCTGGCGGAGCGCCACGGCATGGCCTACGCCGGCAGCCTGGTGACGGCCGGCCGGGCCAGCGGCCTGGTGGTGGCCACCGGCAACGCCACCGAGGTGGGCCACATCTCCCGCTCCCTCTCCGACCAGACCAGCCTCAGCACCCCCCTCACCCGCCAGTTCCGAGGCTTCACCCACACCCTGCTGCAGCTGGTGCTGGCCCTGGCGGGAGTCACCTTTCTGGTGGGCCTTGCCCGGGGCCGGGCCACCGCGGAGATGTTCGATGGCGCCGTGGCCCTCGCCGTGGGCGCCATTCCAGAGGAACTGCCGGCGATCGTCACCATCACCCTGGCGATCGGCGTGAACCGCATGGCCCGCCGCAACGCCATCATCCGCAAGCTGCCGGCCGTCGAGGCCCTGGGCAGCACCACGGTGATCTGCTCAGACAAGACCGGCACCCTCACCCAGAACCGCATGACGGTGCAGCAGATCCACGCCGGCGGGGAGCTCTGGCCGCTCGACCAGCTGGAGGGAAGCGGCCACAACCTGGCCCTGCGCGACACCCTGCTGGCCGGGATGCTCTGCAACGACGCCCGGGCCAGTGAGCACGAGGGGCTGGTGGGGGACCCCACCGAGACAGCCCTGCTGCAGGCAGCCGCCGTGGCCGGGCTGGATCGTCGGACCTTCCTGGAGCGCCAGCCCCGCCTCGATGTGATTCCCTTCGCCTCGGAACACCAGTTCATGGCCACCCTGCATGGCGGTGGGCGCATCCTGGTGAAGGGCTCGGTGGAGGCGGTGCTGGCGCGCTGCGACCGGCAGCTTTCGGCCACGGGCCAGCCCCAGCCCCTCGATGGCGCCGCCATCGCTGCCGCCGTGGGGGCCATGGCCGGCGAAGGGCAGAGGGTGCTGGCCTTCGCCTCTGGGCAGGCCGGCGCCCAGCTACGGGGGCTGCGCCCGCAGCAGTGCGACGGCGGCCTGATGTTCCTGGGTCTGCAAGGCATGCTGGATCCACCGCGCCCGGAGGCCCGCGCCGCCGTGCGGGCCTGCCAGCAGGCCGGCATCACTGTGAAGATGATCACCGGCGACCACCGCGACACGGCCCGCTGGGTGGCCACGGAGCTGGGGCTGGGCCGCGGCGGCGCCGTAAGGGCCGTGGAGGGCCGCGCCCTGGAGGACTGCCCCCCCGAGCAGCTGGGCCGGCTGGCGCGGGAGACCGATGTGTTCGCCCGGGTGGCCCCGGCCCAGAAGCTGGCCCTGGTGCAGGCCCTCCAGGCCGGGGGCGCCGTGGTGGCGATGACCGGCGATGGCGTCAACGACGCGCCGGCCCTCAAGCAGGCCGACATCGGCATCGCCATGGGCGAGGGCGGCACTGAGGTGGCCCGCGAAGCCGCCGACATGCTGCTCACCGACGACAACTTCGCCACGATCGAAGCGGCGGTGGAAGAGGGCCGGGCCGTGTACCTGAACCTGCGCAAGGCGCTCGCCTTCGTGCTGCCGGTGAACGGCGGCGCCTCAATGACGATCCTGCTGGGAGCGGTGCTCGGCCTGGAGCTGCCGGTGACAGCGCTGCAGGTGCTGTGGCTGAACATGGTGTGCTCCCTCAGCCTGTCGGTGCCCCTGGCCTTCGAGCCCCAGCCACCGGGCCTGATGGCCCAGCCGCCGCGGCCACCCGGCGAAGCCCTGCTCAGCGGCCGCCTGGTGCGCCGGGTGCTGCTGGTGTCCGCCTTTTACTGGCTGCTGATCTTCGGGGTGTTTCTGCGGGTGTCGGAGGCTGGAGCCAGCCTGGAGCTGGCGCGCACGATGGCGATTCAGGCCCTGGTGCTCGCCCAGGTGGTGTATCTGATCAGCCTCAGCCAGGCGAGCCGCGGCGGCTGGCGCCAGTGGCGGCGGGTACCGGTGCTGGTGGGCGGCATCAGCCTGGCGCTGCTGCTGCAGCTGTTGTTCAGCCAGTGGAGCTGGATGAACCGCTTCTTTGCCACCGCGCCCCTGAGCGGCAGCCAATGGCTGCTGTGCGGCCTGGCGATGCTGGCCATGCTGCCGGTGGCCTGGCTCGGCGAGCGGCTCGACCCCACGGCGGGGTTCAGCGCCTGATGGAACAGCGCCTGATCACTCCTCGCCCCAGAGCTCGGAAGCAGGCACGCGCAGCAACAGCCCACCGTTGCCATCGCTGGAGAGCACGCCGGACTGGCGGAACTGGGTGAGGGCCTTGGTCACCGTGACCCTGGTCATGCCGGCGATGTCGGCGAGCTGCTGGTGGGTGAGGGGTCGTTCGCCGAAGCTGAGCCGCACCCCCTTGATGGTCATGGTGCCAAAGCGGGTGCCGAACCAGTCGAGCAGTTGCAGCAGGCGCGCCTCGGCGGGACGCACCCGGCTGAGCAGCAACAGCAGGGCCGCCTGCCGTAGCTGATCCTCCAGAAAGCTCCGCTCCATCGGCACGGTGGTATCGGCTTCTTCCACCACCACCACGGGGGAGAGGGAGCGCAGCTCGATCGACGGCAGACCGATCAGGGCGGGCATCACCATTTCGCCAGGCCCCCACACCCCGAGGGTGAGCGGGTCTCCCCCAGGGACCCAACGGGCCAGCCAGACATAGCCCTTTTCAACGCGCCAGCAGAGATTGGCAGGAAGCGTCTCGCCGGCCCGGAGGCTCAGGCGCAGACAACGGCTCGACATGGAGATGGACATGATGGCAAAGGAGAGAGACGGAGAGACGAAGATGGAGAGATAGAGCTGCAGTGCATTGCGCCTCGGCGATACAACGATTTGCAGCTGAACTGTGATGACTCAGCCGTGGCCAACCAGGGGACTTGATCAACCCAGGCAAGCCACAGTGAGGGGATCAAAAACCTGGTGTGACCATAAAAAGAATGTTGTTCATATTGAGGTCCGCAAACCTTAAGACCTCTGTCAGGAAATGTGCCCACTGACACGCGCAGGATCCCCGATTGGATGCATAAGCCGGCGTAATCGGCAGTGATTGGCCGTTGCTTCAACCACAGCGATCCGTGCCTCCCCCACTCACGATCCCCGCCCGTCTCCCCTGGCCGAGACGTCAGGGGTTGCACCAGGGGCAATGGCCTGGATCGGCCTGCTGGAGGCCGTCGCGCCGGGGCTGCAACTCGGTGTGGGGGCAGGCTGCACAGCCCCAGCGCTCCTGGGCGGTCAAGGCCGTGGCCGTGCCGCAGCAGCTGCAGGGCAGGCCGGGCAGCGTGTCCTGCAGCCCCCAGCCAGGGGCCCCGCAGGCGGGGCAAGGCCGCCCCAGGCGGCGCACCAGCCTGAAGCCCAGCCGCCGGATACTCGCCATCCGGGTGGGGTTGCAGTGGGCGCGCATGTCAGTTTCGAGCCACACCCGGCCCTCGGGGCTGGCCGCGGCGCAGCGGGCCAGGGCGCCCTCCAGCTCCGCTTGGCTGCGGATGGCCTTGATGCAGGGGCCGGGATGGCCATCGGCCGGGCGGGCCATCAGGGCATGGCTGGGAAAGCGCACCTGGGTCAGCCAGGCCTGAACGCTCTCGCTGTCCAGATCCCCCGGCTCCAGGCTGCGGCGGGCCAGGGTGGTGGCCAGATCGAGGCGCTGCTCCAGCACGCTGAGGCCCCGCTCCAGATCCACAAACAGCAACAGCTCCTGGCCCACCGAGAGCAGGGGCAGCACCGGATGGGGGCCGAAGCTGGCCTCGCTGGCCAGGCCCAGGCTGAGGCCGCTGGCCTCCAGGCCGAGCAGGGCCTTGCGGTGGCAGGTGGCGCGGGCGTCGCCCAGCCGTTCCACCTCACCGCTGAAGGTGCCGAGCTGGTCGGTGTCGCAGGGCGCCACCACCAGGCTGGCCCCGAGCCCATGCAGAAAGGGCCTTGCCAGCGCCCGCTCCTTGCCGTGGAGCGTGGTGAGGCAGACCCTGCGTCCCGCATAGGGCGACGGGGAGCCCATGGACCTCAGCCGGGCTGGGTGGCCGGTTCGGCCTGGGAGCTGATCACCACCCGCAGCAGGATCGGGGCCAGGAAGGTGGTGCCAATCACCATTAACAGGATGGCGGCTTCCAGGGCCGGAGTGAGGATGTTGGCCTGGGTGCCGAGCCCGAGGAAGATCAGACCCACCTCGCCGCGGGGCATCATGCCCAGACCCACCACCAGGCGGTTGGTGGGCTCCTTGCTGGTGTAACACCAGCCCGCCGCCACCTTGCCGGCCACGGCCACCACCAGCAGGAACATCGCCACGATCAGCCCTTCGCGGTTGGCCGGATCGAAGGGGTTGAGCACGGAGAGGTCCATGCCGGTGCCGATCAGCACGAAGAACACCGTGGCGAAGAGGGCCACCAAGGGCTTCACCGCCGTGTCGATGTCATGGGTGTGCTTGGAGGCGCTGAGGATGAGGCCGGCGGCAAAGGCTCCCAGAGCCGCCTCGAGGCCGATCGCCTGGGCCGCGAAGCAGCACAGGGTGAGCACCACGAAGCTGGCCACCGCCACATCGCCGGGGGCCTTGAGCCGATCCACCACCCAGTCGAAGCCCGGGGCGGCCGTGCGGCTGAGGAAGAGCGCCGCCGCCACGAACACCACGGCCGCAGCGCAGAGCTTGAGCAATGGGCCCACGGTGAAGGCGCCACCGCCGGCCAGGGCCACCACCACCGCCAGGATGACGATGCCGAGGATGTCATCGAGCACGGCGGCGCCGATCACGATCTGACCTTCCTTGCGCTTGAGCCACTGCAGCTCACCGAACACGCTGGCGGTGATGCCGATCGAGGTGGCCGTCATCGCCGCCCCGGCAAACACTGCCGGGATCAGGGGCACATGGAAGAAGTAATAGAGGCCACCGGTGCCGAGGGCAAACGGCAGCACCACCCCGGTGAACGCCACCGTGCTGGCCTGCAGCCCCACCGCCACCAGCTCGTCGAGCTCGCTCTCGAGGCCTGTGAGGAAGAGCAGGGCGAACAGGCCGAGCTGCGACACGGCCTGGAGGCTGGGGAAGGTTTCCCGGTAGATGGAATCCACCGTTTCGGGAGAGACGTCGGCGAGGGAGCCCACCAGGTTCAGCACCACGCCACTCAGTTCCGCCTGGGCCTCGGGGGGCAGCACCAGATGCAGGCCGCTGGCGCCGATCAGCACCCCGGCCACCAGTTCGCCGAGGATGGTGGGGAGCTGGAGCCGCACCATCACTTCAGCGATGGCTCGGGCCGCTACAAAAATCACGAGAAAGCGACCCACCCCGATCAGGGTTTCAGCCACTTCCGCCTGGTGACTGCCGATTTCCATCAGCAGCGTGGGCAGGGGAATCATTCACGAGGACACGGGAGCGTGCCTTTTTAATGGGAAAAGCCCCGTTGCGGCTGAAATGTCGGCATCGGAATCCCAGGCGTCCCCGGCAGGTCTGATCAGCTGGGCTGATCATTGGAATTCCAGGTGGAGGCGGCGCCGGGCGGCCTGAACGCCGCCGGCGCCATCATTTTCACCAGTAATGTGCCGGCCACCACACGTCCCTGTAGCGATGGCCACGGATACGGCCCCACCGGGGCGCTCCCCCCTGCAGCTGCTGAACCACTTCAGCTCCAACAACATCAAGGGGGATCTCTTCGGTGGGGTCACCGCGGCGGTGATCGCCCTGCCGATGGCCCTGGCCTTCGGGGTGGCCTCCGGTGCCGGCGCCGCGGCCGGCCTCTGGGGGGCGGTGCTGGTGGGTCTGTTCGCCGCCCTGTTCGGCGGCACCCCCACCCTGATTTCCGAGCCCACCGGCCCGATGACCGTGGTGATGACCGCCGTCATCGCCAGCCTCACCGCCAGGGACCCGGAGAACGGCCTGGCCATGGCCTTCACCGTGGTGATGCTGGCCGGTGTGTTCCAGATCCTGTTCGGCCTGCTCAAGCTGGGCCGCTACGTGACCCAGATGCCCTACACGGTGATCTCGGGCTTCATGAGCGGCATCGGCCTGATCCTGATCATTCTCCAGATCGGTCCCTTCCTGGGCCAGGCCATCCCCAAGGGCGGTGTGCTCGGCACCCTCAGCGCCATTCCCTCCCTGCTGGCCGCTACCCGGCCGGCGGAGGTCACCCTGGCCCTGGTGACCCTGGCGATCCTGTGGCTGACGCCGGCCCGGCTGAAAAAGGTGGCACCGCCCCAGCTGATCGCCCTGATCGCCGGCACCGTGCTCTCGCTCACCCTGCTGAGCGGGGCCGATGGCTCGGCTGAGGTGGAGGGCATCCGCCGCATCGGGGCCATCGCCTCGGGCTTTCCCAAGCTGGTGATTCCCCATGTGGAGCTGCCCCAGCTGCGGCTGATGGTTGTCGATGCCGCCGTGCTGGGAATGCTGGGCTGCATCGACGCCCTGCTCACCGCCGTGGTGGCCGACAGCATCACCCGCACCGAGCACGACTCCAACAAGGAGCTGATCGGCCAGGGCCTCGGCAACCTCGCCTCCGGTCTGTTCGGCGGCATCGCCGGCGCCGGAGCCACCATGGGCACCGTGGTCAACATCCAGGCCGGCGGCCGCAGTGCCCTCTCCGGCCTCAGCCGCGCCCTGATCCTGATGCTGGTGATCCTGGCCGGCAGTGGCCTCGCCGCCCAGATCCCCCAGGCCGTGCTCGCCGGCATCGCCCTCAAGGTGGGCTTTGACATCGTCGACTGGAGCTTCCTCAAGCGCGCCCACCGGATCTCGCTCACCGGCGCCCTGATCATGTATCTGGTGATCGGCCTCACCGTGCTGGTGGACCTGATCGCCGCCGTGGGCATCGGCGTGTTCATCGCCAACATCCTCACCATCGACAAGATGAGCGCCCTGCAGAGCCGCTCGGTCAAGTCGATCTCCACCGGCGACGGCGACCTGCTGCTCAGCGGTGAGGAGAAGGCCCTGCTGGATCAGGGCAAGGGCCAGGTGCTGCTGTTCCAGCTCACCGGCGCGATGATCTTTGGTGTGGCCAAGGCGATCGGCCGCGAACACAACGCCATCGGCGAGTGCAAGGCGGTGGTGTTTGACCTCACCGAGGTCTCCCACCTGGGGGTCACCTCAGCCCTGGCGGTGGAGAACGCCGTGGAGGAGGCGATCGAGAAGGGCCGCGAGGTGTTCGTGGTGGGGGCCAGCGGCACCACCCGCCAGCGGCTCGAGAAGCTCGGGCTCTACGCCAAGTTGCCGCCGGAGCGCACCGCCATCAGCCGCCAGGCCGCGCTGCAGCAGGCCGTGGGCGCGCTCGGCTGAGCAGCGGGCTCAGTCTCGGCCACACCGGCCGCCCAGCCGTCAGTCGCCCCAGCGGCGCAGCAGGTTGGTGTAGCTGCGGCTGATCAGGTCAAACACCTCGCCATGGCTCTGGCTGGCGAACAGAGCCCGGCGGGCGGTGTCGAGTTCGAACAGCAGCTCGCGCTGATCGGCCTGGCGCACCCGGCTCTGGATCCAGCCCACGGCCACCAGCCGCTCCCCCGCCAGCACCGGCTCCACCCGGTGCAGCAGGGTGCTGGGGTAGACGATGGCGTGGCCGGCCGGCAGCCGCAGCGCCTCTTCGGCACCGGGCGATTCCAGCACCAGGGTGCCGCCCTCATAGGCCCCTGGCTCGCTCAGAAACAGGGTGAAGGAGAGGTCGCTCCGGCCCTCCTTCATGTAGGCGTTGTCCACGTGGCGGCCGTAACCCTCGCCCGGGCCGCAGCGGCTGAACAACACCCCGTGCACCCGCACGGGCAGGGCAGCCGCGGCCGCCAGCGGATGGGCCAGCAGGGCCTGGCGCACCTGCTGGCTGAGGCGGCTATGCAGTGGTGAGTCCGGATCGAGCTGTCGGTTGTGTTTCACCGTGCGGGCGTGCCAGCCGGCGGTGTCGACCCCAGGCCTCCAGACGGCTGACTCAGCAAGCAGGGCCTCGCCCATGGCGGCCGCCTGCTCCGGAGACAGCAGGGGCTCGATCGCAAAGCGCATGGGGTGACCAAAAGCACGGCGAACGGTGACGCCTTGGCCTCATCCGCCCCCGCCACCAGCACCATGATCTCTGAATACGAATGCCCCTCCCATGGCCCGCTCCAGCCTCGCCCTCTTTCTCGCCACGGCAGGCCTGGTGGCTGGCAGCCTGGGCTGCGGCCGTCAGCCCGAACCCATGGAAGGGGGCGAAAGCGGCGAGGGCAACGAAGGCAGACCCGAACTCACCAGCCCAAGCGGCAACGCCCTGCCGAAAGACAACCGAGCCGGGGAGGACGGGGCGGCTGGTGAAGCCGACGAAGGTGGTGAGGGCGGCGAAGCAGGCGAGGGCTGAAGAGGCTCAGCAGCCCGGGCCACCCTCAGCCCCGCTGGCCATGCAGACCATCGCTCCAGCCAATACAGCGGCGGGTGAGGTGCTCACCGTGGGCGATCAGACCCCGGTGGAGCTGACAGGTGAGCAGGGGAATGGCGTCCGCAGCGGCCTGGTGGCGAAAGAAGCGGCAGGTGAGACACACCTGGCGGCTGCGGCTGGCCACCAGCACCGGCTGCGTCAGATAGGGCCAGTCGTGAACGACCTCCGGCCGTGCCTGGCCTGCGAGCGGGAAGAGCGAAGGGGAAGCAACCATGGCAGCCACAGATGAAGTACACCTGTACTAGCAGCAAAAGGCTGCGCGGTCCATGGCTCGCTCACCGGCAGCGTCACCTCAGGGCGCCGCCGAAGCACACGGCCGTCACCCCCTCGGAGGTGATCTCCAGGGTCCAGTCCTGGACGTCGAACGGTGGGCTGCTGAAGGCATAGGGCGTGAGCAGGAGCAGGTCGGTGGGGATAGGCGGCTTGATGCCCTCGATCAACTGCTCGAGAGGCGCCTGCTCTCGGAGGCTCTCCACCAGATCAGCCGTGCCGCTTTCGCCCTGGCGATCGACGATGCGCAGGACTGTGCCCGAAAGGGGAGCCAATGGAGCTGCGCTGCAATCAGCCGCGGAGGGCATCGAGGTGGCTGGCAACGCGAGTCAGCCCTTCGATCCGCGCAAACAGCAGCCCGAGCTCGCCTTCCTTCGTGGAGGGATCCAGGCCGGTGCGGCTGCAGGCCTTCCACCTGGACCTGCACCACCTGCACATGCTGAGGGCGCAAGGGGAGTTCGCGAAATCCCTGCCCCAGCAGACCCAGCCGCAGGGCGGCAGCCTCCACCTGGAAATCGGCTCGCCCGAGGGACGACCTGATGGCCACTTCCCACAGGCTCACCACGCTGAGCACCAGCGGCTGGGTGTCCAGAAGCAGGGGCTGGGTTTCAGTGGAGGTCATGGCTCGCGGCTCAGCCGAACAGCGTGTCGATCCCGCTGGCGAAGTCGGCCTTCAGATCGGTGCGCGCCAGCGCAGAACCCCGCAGACATCCGCCGCGCCGGGCCTCAGGAGCGGCTTGCACCGGCACCAGGCGAACGAGGGGTGGCCGGCTTTGGCGATCACCACCTCCTTCCCTTCAAGGGCCTGGGCCACGTAGCGGGAGAGGTGGGTTTTGGCGTCGTGGAGGTTCACCTGCATGGCCGTGGCCCGTGATGAACCAGGTGGCCAACCACCCCTAGGGTTCCATCAGCTGCCTTGCTGTGTTGTCGGTTCCCTCCTCCCCTGCCCTGCGCTGGTTGACAGCGGGCCTGCTGTTCGTCGCGGCGGTGCTGGCGCTGGCGCTGCCCTTCGTTTCGGCCACCCTGCTCACCATCGTGATCGGTGGCGTGGCCGTGGCGGCCGGGATCTCCCAGGCGCTGCGCCTCACCGGAGCCAGCGACTGGAGCGGCAGGATCTTCCGCCTGCTGTCGGCGCTGCTGTACGTGGGGGGCGGGATCGGCATCCTGGTGTATCCCCTGGCCAGCGAAGTGAGCCTCACGCTGTTCCTCGGTTTCCTGCTCGCCTTCCAGGGGGTGATGGAGCTGGCTGGCGCCGCTGCATCGCCTGGGCCGGCCCGGCCGCTGGTGCTCATTGATGGCATCGTCACCGCCGTGCTCGGCGGACTGCTGGTGGCCGAATGGCCCAGCGACAGCGTCTGGGCGATCGGCACCCTGCTGGGCGTCGGTCTGGGCATCTCGGCCATCAACCTGCTGACGAGCCCCAGGCCCGAGCCCGGCTGAGCCCTCAGCCGAGGGCCCGAGCCGGAGCCAAGCCACCCAGGGTTGTGGCATCAGTCCTGGGCTATGGCACCAGCATTCGATCCGCTGGCGAGCGGCCTCACGCTGGGCCTAGGTGGCGGCATCGGCGGCGGCTTCCTGCACGAAGTCGTGAGCCGGCAAGTTGGTGTCGAGGCCAATCATGGCCGCAGCAGGCTGGCGGCGTCGAAGTCGGCCGGTACGGGCGGGCGCTGGCTCTTGGGCAGGCCAAAACCGCTGCCGCTCAAGGGCTGCTGCGGCTTGCAGAGCCGCAGTGGCGTGGACCCCAAAAACTGAACCAGTCCTGATGAGAGCTTCCCTACCGGCCAGACCCACCCAGCCGCTTCACATGGCGTTACAATTGCCGTAACAATCTGAAACAGTCATGCCTGAACCCTCTCCCCGCTACGGCTTTGTCGCATTCGCCGAAACCTGGAATGGCCGCATGGCCATGCTCGGCTTTGTGATCGGCCTGGCCACCGAGCTGCTCACCGGACAGAGCATTCTTCAGCAGGTCGGTCTCGGTTGACGCCATCGGCACCTGCTACTCCACCGCAAACGTTGCTGTCGTCGCCCTGGTGGGGCTGCTCACCGGCATGACGGTCTTCGTGCTCAGCCGCCCCAGCGACCTCGCCCCCACCAGCCCCCGATGCCACTCACCTTCGCCCTGCTGCTCTTTGGCGCCTGGCTGATCACAGCCCTTGTGCTTCAGCCCAGTCCAGCCGACTGACACCACCAAGCGTCCACAGCACTTCCCCTACCTTCAGAGGCCCCCATGACCAACGCCCCCGCCAACGACGAGTGGCTCCAGCACCGCGCCGAGCAGCTGATCCACATGGAGCAGCTCAAGCACGCTGAACTGTTCAACGGCCGCGCCGCCATGCTCGGCATCGTGATCGGCATCGTGGTGGAAGGCCTCACCGGCTTCGGCATTGCCCACCAGATCGGCCTCGGCGCATTGGTGGATGGCTACGCCGCCTGCCGCACCCAGTTCCTGCCCTTCTGCTTCTGAGCCGCTGCTCGGTTCTTCCGCCCCCCTATGACCGGCAACCTCCAGGCCATCGGCTTTCTGATCAGCTGGGTGCTGGGTTGGGGAATCGGCGGTTCCCTGATCGATGCTGGCCTGATCAACGCCGGCGTCTATTCGCTGGAGGGAGGTCAGCTCGGCACCGCCAGCACCTTCATCCTCTGGACCTTGATCTGGGGCAGCGGCGGTGTGTGGCTTTACCGGCGCTGGACGCGGCGGCTCACCCCAGACCGCTGAGGCGTGGCGGCCTGCGGGCCGACCCAATCAGCAGGTGGGCCATCCAGGAGCCCGTCAGCCTGGACTCCGCCACCCGATCGCCCCGGCAGCCGTCGATGGCCTGCTCGATTTCCGCCAGCTCGCGGGATGTGGGGCTAGGAGGGGTTGGTTGGGTAGGCGGCTGCATGGTCGTCACATTGACGGCCGCCATCAGCCAGGGCGGTAGTGCTTGCGCACCGGGGCAGGCCCATCCCAGGTGCAGCTCGGGCCTTGTGCGAACACCAACAGATCACCCACGCCGAACCGCACCGACTCGCCGCCATCGGGCGCGACCATCACATCCCCCTCCAGCAGCATGCAGGCTTCCTGCTCGTCGGAGGTCCAGGGGAACGTGCTCACCCCACAGACGCAAGTGGGCCAGCCTGCGCCGTGCTGGAGACCCGTAAAGCCCGCGCCTGCCGGTGACACATATCGCTTTGACCGTGGCAACCCTGAGCCCGTCTCCGGCTCCAACAGCATGCGCAGCACCAGCTCAGACTGCACACCGTGGTGCGTCCTCCTGGCCCCGCGCCAGGCTGGGTTCCGACAGGTGGACTCCCTGCTGGTGGCAGCAGTCCAGCTGAGGATCAGGCCTCGTTCAGCAGGTTCAGCGCCTGCATGACCTGGAGGCGTATCCCGCCCAATCGAGCCCAAGCCCGCACCGCATCCTGTCTGTTCCCGTAAGGGCGCCAATCGTCTTCGCTCATGCGGCGTTGCATGTGCGCCGCAACGCGCTGAGCTACGGCGACGTCGCTGGGCCTCGCCAGTGGCAGCGTTCTGCCGTTGATCACCACCTCAGGGGACATGGCGCGGGAGGAAGTGGTGCTGAAGGCAACAGCGATCATTGATCATACAGCCATGAAAGGACTGGGCTCTTCCCAGGTTCTCAGTCTGCAGATAATCTTAGGGAGCCTCTGGGCAACGAGCCCTGAAAGAGGGTCCAAGGTTGCAAGTTACTCAGAATGGACAACCTTTGGCGAATCTGAGTTTGGCTGGGCCTGATTTCCCCTTGCGGGCGCCAAAGCTTTCCCATGTGAGTCGATTCTTTCCCCCAATGGACACACTAGTCCTCCGATCACGCGCTGAATAGCAACCTGCAACATGTCATGAATAGGCTCGATAGAGCTGCCAGCGCATTCATTTTACAGGGTTTCTTGAGCATTCCCCGCAGCCCGGTGCCGGGTCTTTTGAAAGCCGAACTGCTGCTTGATCACCCGAGACGGATGCACTCCATTGGAGCGGATGGGCGCTTTGGCAGTTTCAACCAGATCATCCAGTCGGCCCTCCGGCGTATCCGGCAGCACTCGGCGCATTCCAGGTCGCATGGCGACGCGGAAGCCGATCTCCCGAGCTTGCATCTCGTCTCGCATTTCGATTCCCTGGTAGCCGGCATCCGCATAGACCAGGGCCTCCTCGCCGTGCAGGAGATCAGAGGCTGGGGTTAGGTCTGCCGATGGCAGCTGTTGTTTGTACTGAGTGGAAGAGGCCGCTCTCGCTATCCACGCCGTAGCCCTTGGCTTCCGCGGAGCGGTGGTACCACTGCTTGCCCTTGCAGGTCTGCAGCATCTCCGGATCCCTTGCCTTCGTCTCGGTCTTGATGGAGCTGGGTGCCGCGATCAAGGTGGCATCGATGATCGTGGCCTGCTTCATGGCCATGCCTTTAACCTTGAGGTGGGCTTTGACCAACTCAGAAGAGCTGTTTGCCGAGATCGTGCTTCTCCAGCAGGTGCCGGCACGCGAGAATCGTGGTGTCATCAGGAATCCGGTCACTGAACATATCGATCTCTGCGAAACGGCGCATCGACGACACCACCTTCTCCCTTTCGGCCAAAAAACGCTCGCGCCTCGTGCGCTTCTCTTGGCCGCGGTTTGCTCGTAATCACCGAATCCGAGCTGCTTGCTGCCCGTGAACCCAGTCCGCGTGCGATTACAGGGGTATGTTCGCGCGGATGGCTCGGGTTTTCCAGAGCCTCCCAAGAGTTCCCCCCGATTTCAAGGAAAAGCTGGGAAGGATCAGGCCATCACCATCAGACTGTCCATCGATGCCAAACCCCACCAGAACCAAGTGCTGATTGAAACGGCTCAGCAAAAGGCTGATGGCAGCGATCGCGATGGCAAGGAGCTTTCTGGCGATGGCTGGTGGAGCAGCGCATGTCATCCTCAAAGCGCCGCCCATCCCCTTCCAATGCGCGATGCCGGGTTCGAACCAGCGACATCCTGCTTGTAAGGCAGGCGCTCTACCGCTGAGCTAATCGCGCGTGGGCACGACGCTACCGCAACTCGGCCGGCCCTCAGGAGCGCCCGCAGCCCCGTCGGGGGCGCCTCGGCGGCGGCGGCGGCGGCCGCCCTCCCGCCTGCAGCGGCTGCGCTGGCGCCTGGAAGCCCTGCTGGTGCGGCTGTTGCTGGCCCTGCTGCAGGGCCGCAGCCACGCCACCATGCGACGGGGCATCCAGATCGCCTGTGGCATGGCGGCGCCCGCGCTGGCGCCCCTCCTGCGGACGGCCAACGCCAACCTCGAGCGCGTCTACGGCAGCCAGCTGAGCCGGGCCCAGCGGCAGCGGCTGGCGGCCCGCTCACTGCAGAGCTTCTTTCTCTCCTGCCTGGAATCGATCATCCAGCCGGTGCACCCCGAGCGCATCACGGCCGAGGGCAAGGGGCTCCCGGAGCTGCTGGCCGCCCATCAGCGCGGCGAAGCCCTGATCGTGGGCTCGCTGCACCTGGGCTGCTGGGATCTGGCCCTGCGCTGGCTGAGCGAGCGCCTCGACAACCTGGCCGTGATCTACAGGCCCGCCCACAACCCCCACGCCGACGCCCTGCTCAACGCTGCCCGCAGTGCCAACAGCCGCTGCCGCTGGATCTCCCAGTTCGACGCCCGCGGCATCCTGCAGAGCCTGCGGGATGGCTGTGGCCTCGTGGTGATGACCGATCTCTACAGCCAGCGCAGCCCACTGCAGGTGGACGTGCTGGGCCTGGCCACCCGCTTTGCCACCGGCCCGGTGAGCCTCTCCCAGAAAACCGGCGCGCCCCTGTTCCCCGTGGCCCACGTGCGCGACGACGACGGCGGCTTCCGGCTGATCTGCGGCCCCCCGCTGCGTCCGGGGCAGGCACCCGAAGCCCTGGCCGCCCAGGCCCAGGCCCTGAGCCACTGGCATGAGGGCTGGATCCAGGCCTACGCCGAGCAGTACTACTGGATCAACCGCCGCTGGCGGCCCGGCGATGGCAGTGGCGGGCGGTTGCGCCAGCTGCCCCCACCGGCGGCACGGGCCCTAAGGCCCTGATGGCCAGCGGCCGCAGCCACGACCGCGCCACCTGGCTGCTGGCCCTGCCCTTCGCGCTGCTGTGGGCACCGGCCCTGGGCCTGGCGGGGCTGGGCACCGCCGGGCTCAGCTTCCTGGTGGGCGGCCTGCTGCTCTCCCCCGACCTCGACACCCGCTCCAATGCCACCCGCCGCTGGGGCCCCCTCAAGCTGCTCTGGTGGCCCTACCGCAAGGGGCTGGCGCACCGCTCGCTGCTGTCCCACAGTCCGCTGCTGGGAACGGCGGGCCGCCTGGCTTACCTGGCGCTGCTGGCCCTGGGCCTGACGGCCCTGCTCAGCCCGTTCGGGGCGCCCTCGCCCGCGGAGCTGCTGGGCTGGGTCGGGCGCCTCTGGCGCGGGCAGCGGCCCCTGGTGGTGTGTGCCCTGGTGGCCCTGGAGGCCAGCAGCTGGCTGCACCTGATCCAGGATGGCGACCCGATGCCGCAGCTGCCCAGGCCGCTGCGCCGCCGCCGCCGCCGCCGCTGAGGCCCGGGCGGCCCCCTGTCCCCTCGCCCAGGCCAAGGCCGATGCCCGCCGACCCCGCCCTCACGGCCCTGGCCGAGCTGATCGCCGTGGTGGCCCGGCTGAGCGATCCCGCCGGCGGCTGCCCCTGGGACCTGGAGCAGACCCACGCCTCCCTGCTGCCCTACGTGCTGGAGGAGGCCCACGAGGTGGCCGATGCCATCCGCCACGGCGATGACGACCACCTCAGCGAGGAGCTGGGGGACCTGCTGCTGCAGGTGGTGCTGCACGCCCAGATCGCCAGGGAGGCGGGGCGCTTTGATCTGGAGGCGATCGCCCGGGGCCTCAGCGCCAAGCTGATCCGCCGCCACCCCCACGTGTTCGCCGGCGCCGAGGCGGAAGACAGCGCCGCCGTGCGGGCCAGCTGGGTCGCGATCAAGGCGGCCGAACGGCCGCAGCAGTCGGCCAGCCCGGTGAGCGAGCGGCTCGGCCCCAAGGTGCGCAGCCAGCCGGCCCTGGCCGGTGCCATGGCCATCTCCAAGCAGGCCGCCGCCGCCGGCTTCGAGTGGGACGACCTCAGCGGCGTGTGGGAGAAGGTGCACGAGGAGCTCGACGAGCTCAAGGAAGCCGTGGCCAGCGGCGACCGGGCCCATGCCCAGGAGGAGCTGGGCGATGTGTTGTTCACCCTGGTGAACGTGGCCCGCTGGTGCGGCATCGACCCCGAAACCGGCCTGGCCGGCACCAACCACCGCTTCCTGGATCGTTTCTCGCGGGTCGAAGCCGCCCTGGGCGGCGACCTGGGCGGACGAGGCATCCGTGAGCTGGAGGGGCTGTGGCAGCAGGCCAAGGCGGCGATCCGGGCCGAGGCGGCAGCCGCCCAAGCGCCCTCAGCTACTCCTCCGGCAGGTTCGGGCGGCCCTGGCGCCGCAGCTTGATCGCCCCCCGCTGCTTCTTCGCCGCCAGCCGCCGCTCCACCGAACCGCGGCTGGGCCGGGTGGGGCGCCGGGGCGGCGGCGGCGGCCGCAGCGCCTCCTGCAACTGCGCCACCAGGCGCCGCTGGGCCGCCACCCTGTTCTGCCACTGGGAGCGGTGCTCACTGGCCGCCACCACCAGGGCACCCTCCACCAGCCGCCCCTCCAGCCGCCGCAGCGCCCGCGCCCGCAGCGCCGCCGGCAGCGCCTGGGAGTCCGCCAGGTCAAACACCAGCTCCACCCGCGAATCGGTGCTGTTCACGTTCTGTCCCCCCGGGCCCGAGGAGCGCGAGAAGCGCCAGCGCAGCTCCGTCGCCGGAATCAGCACCGCCGGCGTCACGCGCAGATCACCGCCGGGCTGGTCGCTGGCCATGGTCTGAGCCTGCCATGGTTGCGGGGGGTGCTCTGTGCAAGCGTACGGAGGACCTCTGCGCAGCACGCCCCGCCGCCATGGCTCCCTCCCCCGGCTGGATCGACGAGGTCTACGACGGTGTGCGCTATGGCCTGGCTGGCCGGGTGATCGCCGAAGCCGATTCGCCTTACCAGCGCATCACGATCATCGAGAGCGAGCGCTACGGCAAGGGCCTGCTGCTCGATGGCTGCTGGATGACGGCCGAGCGCCAGGAACGGCACTACCACGAAGCCCTGGTGCATCCGGCCCTCTGCGCAGCCCGGAGCCTGGAACGGGTGCTGGTGATCGGCGGCGGCGACGGCGGCACCGCCCGCGAGTGCCTGCGCCACCCCGGCGTGGGCCAGCTCGACATGGTGGAGATCGATGGCCAGGTGGTGGCCTGGAGCCGCGAGCACCTGCCCAGCCTCGGCGGCGGTTGCTGGGATGACCCCCGCTTCCAGCTCACCGTGGGCGATGGCATCGCCTGGGCCGCGTCCGCCCCGGACGCCAGCTACGACGTGGTGATCGTGGACGGCTCCGACCCCGCCGGCCCGGCCGAGGGGCTGTTCAACCGCACCTTCTTCCAGCACTGCCGCCGCATCCTGCGGCCCGGGGGGGTGTTCGCCACCCAGAGCGAATCGCCGGAGGCCTTCCGCGCGGTGCACCTGGAGATGGTGCAGGTGCTGCGCCAGGTGTTCGGCCATGCCGATCCCCTCTATGGCTGGGTGCCGATGTACCCGAGCGGCTGGTGGAGCTGGACCTTTGCCGCCATCGACGGCCGTCGCTATCTGCAGCCGGATGCCTCCCGTGCCGCGGCCGTGGTCGATGGTTGTGAGATCTGGAGCCCCCGCTGGCAACGCGGCGCCTTCGAGGCGGTACCGGCGGCGATCGAGCGGGCCCTCAACGCCTGAACCCTGCCCCCATGGCCCCTCTCCCCCTCTTTGACACCGACGGCGCCATCTACATGGCGAGCCGCCGTGATCCGGCCGGCTGCCGCGTCGGCCTGTTCGGCGTGCCCTACGACGGCACCACCTCGTTTCGCCCCGGCACCCGCTTCGGGCCGGCGGCGATCCGGGAGGTGAGCAGCGGCCTGGAATCCTATTGCCCCCAGCTCCACCTGGATCTGGAGGATCTCGCCTTCGCCGATCTGGGGGCGGTGGAGATTCCCTTCGGCAACCCTGAGCCGGTGGTGGCCGCCGTGCGCCGGGCCACCGAAGCCGTGCTCCACCTGGGGCTCAGGCCCCTGATGCTGGGCGGTGAACACTCGATCAGCTCGGGCGCCGTGGCGGCCGTGGCCCAGCAGCACCCAGAGCTGGCTCTGGTGCAGCTCGATGCCCACGCCGACCTGCGCCAGGAGTGGCTGGGCGCCCGCCACAGCCATGCCTGCGCCATGCGTCGCTGCCTGGAGGTGCTGCCCAGCGGCGAGCTGCTGCAGATCGCCATCCGCAGCGGCACCAGGGAGGAGTTCAGGGAGCTCAGCAGCAGCGGCCGGCTGGTGGCGATCGAGCGGATGGCCGAGGCCCTGCGCCCCCTGCGCGGCCGGCCCCTCTACCTCACCGTTGACCTCGACTGGTTTGATCCGGGGGTGATGGCCGGCACCGGCACCCCCGAACCGGGCGGCTTCCACTGGCCCGATTTCGCCGCCTTGGTGGAGGAGCTGCGCCACCACCAGCTGGTGGGCGCCGACGTGGTGGAACTGGCCCCCCAGCTCGACCCCAGCGGCGTCAGCAGCGTGCTCGCCGCCAAGGTGACCCGCAGCCTGCTGTTGCTGCTGGGTGCTCAGTAGCAGCAGGTGCCGCTGGTGCGCTGCTCCCGCAGGCGCTGGTGCTGCTGGCCGATCAGCTGCACCGCCAGGGTGGGGTGGTTGTGCAGCAGGTTGAGGAAGCCCAGGCGGTCCAGCCGCAGGATCTCCACCGGCGTGCGGGCCAGGGCATCACTGCGGTGGATGCCGTCGCCCCACACGATGTCCTGGTAGCTGAACATCTCCCCCGGCCGGTAGCTGAGCCGCTCTCCGGACGGTCCCTGCACCTCCACGATGCCGCGGCGCACGCCATAGATGGAATCAGCCGGCGCCCCGGCGCCGTACACCTTGGCTCCCGTGGGCAGGGTTACCACCTCACAGTCGGCATGGGCCGCCATCAGGGCAATCGGGGCGGTTTGAGGAGCGGTTGCGATCAACGGCGTGGCCAGCGAATAGCGGAGTGAAACAACCCATCTTGATCGTCTCCCCAACATCAAGGGGGTGTCGAAGGCAGCCGGATGTGCTCAGCTGAACGATCTTTCGATTTCGTTCAGAATTGTGGCAGCAGGGCTTCGAGGCTGAGCTGCTGGCTGGTGCTGAACATCGCGGCATCGCCGAACGTTGAGTCATCGCCGAAATCCGTGGCGTCGACTGAGCCCCCATCCACCGCCAGGCATGACACAGCCAGATCAGCGGGAGCCAGAACGTTGAGATCGGCGTTCGCATCAGCCCCTTGATCCTGAGGGTCACCAAGGGGCAGTCGCGGTGGCCGGGCCGTCCAGTGATGGCACCACAGCTCGGAGGAGTAGGTGGAATGGATCGCCAGCCGCCTCAGATGGCACCAACCCGCAGCGGCTCCAGGGGAGGAGACGCAATGGCGGCAACTGCGGCAGCTGGGACGATGACCCATCAAGGGAATTTCTTGTGGCTACAAAGTTAGTGACATTGGGCCTGGCCGGCCGAGGTGGTACCCGAATCTTCGGATTGTCTTCGGAGCTGGGCTGCTGCACCGCCAGGCTGCAGAAGTGCGGCCATAACCTCAAGGCCCCGCTGTGCTCCTGGTGGATCTGCTGCGCACCCCTCTCCACGCCGTGATTCAGGCTGCGGGGGGCCGGCTGGTGCCGTTCGCCGGCTGGGAGATGCCCGTGCAGTTCTCGGGGCTGGTGGCCGAACACCAGGCGGTGCGGCAGCGCTGCGGGGTGTTCGACATCTCCCACATGGGCGTGCTCACCCTGCGCGGTGACGGCGCCAAGGATGCCCTGCAGGGCCTCGTGCCCACCGACCTGTTCCGCATCGGTCCTGGCGAGGCCTGCTACACGGTGCTGCTCAACGAGGCCGGCGGCATCCGGGACGACCTGATCGTCTACGACCGGGGCCGCCAGGCTGACGCCGCCGCTGAGACCTGCGACGAGCTGGTGCTGGTGATCAACGCCGCCTGCGCCGCTGAGGACACCGCCTGGATCCGCAGCCAGCTTGAACCCCAGGGCATCAGCATCAGCGACCGCAAGGGCGATGGCGTGCTGCTGGCCCTGCAGGGCCCGGAGGCCCAGGCGCGGCTGGAGGCCCTGAGCGGCACCAGCCTGGCCAGCCTGCCCCGCTTCGGCCACCGGGAGCTGAACCTGGCGGGCTGCACCGCCTTCGTGGGGCGCACCGGCTACACCGGCGAAGACGGCTTTGAGCTGCTGGTGCCCGGCGAAGTCGGCCCGGCCCTCTGGCAGCAGCTGCTGGAGAGCGGCGTCACCCCCTGCGGCCTCGGCGCCCGCGACACCCTGCGGCTGGAGGCCGCCATGCACCTCTACGGCCAGGAGATGGACAGCGCCACCAGTCCCCTGGAGGCAGGCCTGGGCTGGCTCGTGCACCTGGAGATGCCGAAACCCTTCGTGGGCCGCGAGGCGCTGGAGCGCCAGAGCGCCTCCGGGGTGAGCCGCCGCCTGGTGGGCCTGAAGCTGCAGGGCCGCGCCATCGCCCGCCACGGCTACCCGGTGCTGCGGCACGGCGAGCCAGTGGGGGAGATCACCAGCGGCACCTGGTCACCCACCCTGGGCGAAGCGATTGCCCTGGCCTACGTGCCCGCGGACGCCGCCCGCCCCGGCACCGAGCTGGCCGTGGAGATCCGCGGCAAGGCCGAACCGGCCCTGGTGGTGAAGCGGCCCTTCTACCGGCGCTAGGCACCGCTGCCGAACTGGGCGGTGAGCTGGGCCAGCAGCGCGGCGGAGCGTTCAGGGTGGCCCTTCACCTGGAGTTCGCCCGAGGCCGGCCAGAAGTTGATCATCTCGCCGGCTTCGAGCCGAAACACCTCAAACACCCCCTCGTGGCTCCAGTGGCCCGGAAGGTCCAGGGCGGCCACGTGGGCCTTGAGCGCATCCAGCGAACCGGGAAAGTGCATGGAGCAGCAACGCAGCAAGCCCCCTGCATGCTGGCCCATCCGGGCGGCGCCGGCTGCAGCAGGCAGGGGCAGCCCCACCGGATGGGAAAATCGCCGATTGCTCAGGGATCTTCGGCATGCGCAGCCACGGGTGCGGCGACCTGCTCCAGAACGTCAGCGGCCTGGAGGTGCAGCTCTGCGGCTGGGTGGACCGGCGCCGCGACCACGGCGGCGTGATCTTCATCGACCTGCGCGACCGCAGCGGCACGGTGCAGATCACCGTGGACCCCGACCTGGGGGCTGAGGCCTTCGCCGTGGCCGAGCACCTCCGCAACGAGACCGTGATCCAGGTGAGCGGCCGGGTGCGGCAGCGGCCGCCCGAGTCGATCAACACCAAGCTGGCCACCGGCAGCCTCGAGGTGCTGGCCGGCGGGATCACCGTGCTGAACAGCGTCAAGGGCAACCTGCCCTTCCCCGTGTCGGTGCACGACGAGGAGAACACCCGCGAGGAGCTGCGCCTGCGCCACCGCTACCTCGACCTGCGCCGCGAGCGCATGAACGGCAACCTGCGCCTGCGGGCCCGCACGATCCAGGCCGCCCGCCGCTTCCTGGAGGAGCAGGGCTTCATCGAGGTGGAAACCCCCGTGCTCACCCGCTCCACCCCGGAAGGGGCCCGTGACTACCTGGTGCCGTCGCGGGTGTGCGGCGGCGAGTGGTTCGCCCTGCCCCAGTCGCCCCAGCTGTTCAAGCAGCTGCTGATGGTGGGCGGCATCGAGCGCTACTACCAGGTGGCCCGCTGCTTCCGCGACGAAGACCTCAGGGCCGACCGCCAGCCGGAGTTCACCCAGCTGGACATCGAGATGAGCTTCATGAACCAGGAGCAGATCCTGGAGCTCAACGAGGCCCTGATCAGCGCCATCTGGCAGGCCGTCAAGGGCGTCGAGCTGCCCCGGCCCTTCCCGCGCCTCACCTGGCATCAGGCCATGGAGCGCTTCGGCACCGACCGGCCGGACACCCGCTACGGGATGGAACTCACCAATGTGTCCGACCTGGTGGCCGGCATGGGCTTCAAGGTGTTCTCCGGCGCCGTGGCCGCCGGCGGCGCCGTGAAGTGCATCGCCGTACCCGGCGGCAACGACGCCATCAGCAACGTGCGCATCAAGCCCGGCGGTGATGTGTTCAGCGAAGCGCAGAAGGCCGGCGCCGGCGGGCTGGCCTTCATTCGCGTGCGCGAGGGCGGCGAGATCGACACGATCGGCGCCATCAAGGACAACCTCTCGGCGGAGGTCAAGGCCGAGCTGCTGGCGCGCAGCGGCGCCGAGCCCGGCACCTTGCTGCTGTTCGGCGCCGGCGACACCGCCACGGTGAACAAGGCCCTCGATCGGGTGCGCCAGTTCCTGGCCCGCGAGCTGGGCCTGGTGCCGGCCGAGCGGGACAACAGCAGCTGGAACTTCCTCTGGGTGGTGGACTTCCCGATGTTCGAGTTCAACGCCGGCGAGAACCGCCTCGAGGCGCTGCACCACCCTTTCTGCGCTCCCAACAGCGCCGACCTCGGCGACGACCCCGCCGCCTGGGCCGACACCCTGCCCGGCGCGCGCGCCCAGGCCTACGACCTGGTGCTCAATGGCCTGGAGCTGGGCGGCGGCTCCCTGCGCATTCATGATTCCGCCCTGCAGCGCCAGGTGCTGCAGACCATCGGCCTGCCCCTGGAGGAGGCCGAGCGCCAGTTCGGCTTCCTGATGGAGGCCCTCGACCTGGGCGCCCCGCCCCACGGCGGCCTGGCCTACGGCATCGACCGCATCGTGATGCTGCTGGCAGGTGAGGAGTCGATCCGCGACACCATCGCCTTCCCGAAAACCCAGCAGGCCCGCTGCCTGATGACCCAGGCACCCGCCGGGGTGGCCGCCCAGCAGCTGCAGGAGCTGCATGTGGCCAGCACCTGGGTGGAGGAGGAGGCCGAGGCGGCGGGCTGATCCAGCTGGCGGCGTGCTGATCCGGGCTCCGGAGCAGCAGATCGGCTGCAGATCAGCCGCAAATCGGAAGCAAAGCAGCCGAATCCTGGAGCCAGGCCGCCCCTGTGACAACGGTGGTGGGGATCCGAGCGCCGTCCTTGACCCAAGCCAAGGCCACCAACGACCCGATCCGGCTCTACCTGCAGGAAATCGGCCGCGTCAGCCTGTTGAGCCAGGAGGAAGAGATCCTGCTGGCCCGCCAGGTGCAGGAGAGCGAGCAGCTCCTGGGCCACAAGGGCGACGGTGTTCTGGAGGGCTGGGCTGAGCGCTGCGGCCTGAGCCCGGCCGATCTGCGCCAGGCCCTGCGCCGCGGCAACCGGGCCAAGGAGCGCATGCTGCAGGCCAACCTGCGGCTGGTGGTAGCCGTGGCCAAGAAATACCAGCGCCGGGGCCTTGAACTGCTGGATCTGATCCAGGAGGGCACCCTCGGGCTGGAGCGGGCCGTGGAGCGCTTCGATCCACGCCGGGGCTTCCGCTTCAGCACCTACGCCTACTGGTGGATCCGCCAGGGCATCACCCGGGCCCTGGCCAGCCAGGGCCGCACGATCCGGCTGCCGGTGCACATCACCGAGAGCCTCAACAGGATCCGCACCAGCCAGCACCAGCTGACCCTGGAGCTGGGCCGCGCCCCCAGCCTTGAGGAGCTGGCGGCCGCCGTGGGGCTCGATGTGGCGCGGCTGCGCAGCACCCTCACCCACATCCCACGGCCCGTGTCCCTGGAGGGTCGGGTGGGCGGCCAGGCCGACACGCCCCTGGTGGATCTGCTGGAAGACAGCCACGCCACCCCGGAGCAGGCCCTCACCCGCCAGCAGTTGCATGCCGATCTGGAGGCGCTGCTGGAGCAGCTGAGCGGCCGGGAAGCCACGGTGATCCGCCAGCGCTTCGGGCTCGACGACGACACCCCCCGCACCCTGGCCGAGATCGGCGAGCAGCTGCGGCTCTCCCGCGAACGGGTGCGTCAGATCGAGTCGCGGGCCCTGTTGAAGCTGCGCCAGCCCCAGAACCGCTGCCGCGTGCGCGATTACCTGGGCTGCCTGGACGGTGGCCCCTGAGGCGAGCTCGAGGCTGACCGCTGAGCTGGGAACGCCCACGGCAACCAATAGGCTAAAACGAAGTTACTTCGCATAAGCCGCCATGGTTGCCACCGCCCCCAGCATTGACATCGGCATTCCCGAGGCCCAGCGCCTGGAGATCGCCGAGGGCCTCGGCCGCGTGCTCGCGGACACCACCGTGCTCTACGCCAAGACCCACGGCTTCCACTGGAACGTCACCGGGCCGATGTTCAACACCCTGCACCTCATGTTCATGGAGCAGTACACCGAGCTCTGGAACGCCCTCGACGTGATCGCCGAGCGCATCCGCGCCCTCGGCCTGCCCGCCCCCTTCGGCGCCTCCACCTACGGCGGCCTCTCCTCCATCCCCGAGAGCGACGGCATCCCCGCCGCCATGGCCATGGTGAGCGAGCTGGTGCAGGGCCATGAGGCGGTGGCGCGCACCATCCGCGGTGTGTTCGTGATCGCCGATGGGGCCAATGACCAGCCCACCGCCGACCTGCTCACCCAGCGGCTGCAGATCCATGAGAAGACCGCCTGGATGCTGCGCAGCCTGCTGGAGGCCTGACCCCGGCGACGGGTACGGGGTGAACGGAATGGCCTCGGTAGATTGACTGGTCAGTCAGGTGTGCCATGCCCCCAAACCCCACCCCAGCCCGACACGCACCCAAGTTCGTGTTCGTGACGGGCGGGGTGGTGTCGAGCATCGGCAAGGGCATCGTGGCGGCCAGCCTGGGACGGCTGCTCAAGAGCCGCGGCTACAGCGTGTCGATCCTGAAGCTCGATCCCTACCTCAACGTGGACCCGGGGACGATGAGCCCCTACCAGCACGGTGAGGTGTTTGTCACCGAGGACGGCGCCGAGACCGACCTCGACCTGGGCCACTACGAACGCTTCACCGACACGGCCATGTCACGCCTCAACAGCGTGACCACCGGCTCCATCTACCAGGCGGTGATCAACAAGGAGCGCCGTGGCGACTACAACGGCGGCACCGTGCAGGTGATCCCCCACATCACCCGGGAGATCCGCGAGCGCATCCACCGGGTGGCGGCCAACAGCGGCGCCGACGTGGTGATCGGCGAGATCGGCGGCACCGTGGGCGACATCGAATCGCTGCCCTTCCTGGAGGCCATCCGCGAGTTCCGGGGCGACGTGGGACGCCAGGACATGGCCTACGTGCATGTCACGCTGCTTCCTTACATCGGCACCTCGGGCGAACTCAAGACCAAGCCCACCCAGCACTCGGTGAAGGAGCTGCGCTCGATTGGCATCCAGCCCGATCTGCTGGTGTGCCGCAGCGACCGCGCCATCAGCTCCGACCTCAAGGCCAAGATCGGCGGCTTCTGCGGCGTGCCGCAGCGGGCGGTGATCCAGGCCCTCGATGCCGACAGCATCTACGCGGTGCCGCTGGCGATGGAGCAGGAGGGCCTCTGCCGGGAGGTGCTCGACGTGCTCGGGCTCTCCGACCATGACAGCGACATGGCCCGCTGGCAGGAGCTGGTGGCCAAGCTGCGCCATCCCGGCCCTGCGGTGAAGGTGGCCCTGGTGGGCAAGTACGTGCAGCTCAACGACGCCTACCTCTCGGTGGTGGAGGCCCTGCGCCACGCCTGCCTGGACTGCGATGCCTCCCTGGATCTGCACTGGATCTGCGCCGAGCAGATCGAGGAGCGCGGGGCGGCCACCCTGCTTGCAGGCATGGATGCCGTGGTGGTGCCTGGGGGCTTCGGGCACCGGGGGGTGGACGGCAAGGTGGCGGCGATCCGCTGGGCCCGGGAACAGCGGGTGCCCTTCCTGGGACTCTGCCTCGGCATGCAGTGCGCCGTGATCGAGTGGGCCCGGAACGTCGCCGGCCTGGCCGGCGCCACCAGCGCCGAGCTCGACAGTGCCAGCCCCCATCCGGTGATCAACCTGCTGCCGGAGCAGCAGGACGTGGTGGACCTGGGCGGCACCATGCGCCTGGGCGTCTACCCCTGCCGCCTCACCCCAGGCACCCTGGGCCAGCGCCTCTACGGCGAGGAGGTGGTATACGAGCGGCACCGCCACCGCTATGAGTTCAACAACGCCTACCGCAACCTGTTTCTGGATTCGGGTTACAGGATCAGCGGCAGCTCACCGGACGGCCGCCTGGTGGAACTGGTCGAGCTGCCGGATCACCCGTTCTTCACCGCCTGCCAGTACCACCCGGAGTTTCTCTCCCGGCCCGGCAAGCCCCATCCCCTCTTCCGCGGCCTGGTCGAGGCCGCCCAGCTGCAGCACACCCGTCAGGAGTCCGAGCCAGCTGCAGCCCGTCTGGAGACACCGGTGGCCTCCTGAGCGGACAAGAGCGTTGACCCGGGCCGAAGGGTCAGAGGCGCTTGAGAGAGTCGGTCTTGTCCTTGAACTCGCCCAGCAGCAGCTGCAGGTAGGTGACCTTGCGCAGCTTGATGTTGGCCGTCAGCGACATCCCCACCTGCAGCGGCAGCTCCTTGCCGGACTTCAACTGCAGCTGCTGATCCTGGAGCTTGATCACCGCCGGGAAGCGGTAGTTGGGCTTTTGGTCTTCCGGCGGCAGGGCATCAGAGCCGATCGAGGCCAGCGTGCCGTTCAGCACGCCGAAATCCGAGGAGGGGAAGGAATCAATGCTGATGTCCACCGGCTTGCCCACCCGCACGAAGCCGATGTCAGCGCTGTCGATCTCCACCTTGGCCTCAAGTTCATCGAGGGGCACGATCTTCATCACCGGCTCGCTGCCCTGGGCCACGAAGCCCGGGCCCGTGGGCTTGAGGTCGAACACCACCCCGTCCACCGGGGAGCGCACGTCCTGATAGCGGATGTTCACCTTCGATTCCGTCAGGCGGCTGCGCAGCTCCGAGAGTTCCACCTCCAGCTCTGACACGGCCTGCTTGAGGATGGCCACCTGGCGCAGGCGGTCCACCTTGGTCTTCTCCAGGTCGCCCTCCACTTCGCGGGTCTGATTGCGCTGCTGCAGGTATTCCAGTTCGGGCACGGCGCCCACGGCCTGCAGCGACTCCAGCCGGGCCAGCACCTGCCGCTGCAGCTCGAGGTTGCGCCCCAGCACCTGTTGCTCGGTGTCGTTGAGGGCGAGATAGCGCTGCAGCTCAAGCTGCTTGAGGGCGAACTGCTGCTCTTTGGAGCGAATCGAGTCCAGCAGACCGTCGCGACGATCCAGGGTGGTTTCATTGTCGAGGCGCAGCAGTACCTGCCCCTTGCTCACCCGCTCCCCCTCCTTGACGAGCATGGTGTCGAGCACGCCGCCCACGGGCATCTGCACTGTCTGCACGTCGCCGATGGGCTCAAGTTTGCCTTGAGCAATCACCACCTCCTCCGTCTGGGCCAGGGCCAGCCAGGCCAGGGCAAAACCCGTGGTGCCAATCAGGGCCCAGGTGATCGCCCGCGCCATGAAGCGAGACTGCTGCAGCACCATGCCCTCATGGCTGCTGCGGACCCGCTGTTCGAGGGCGTTCTGGCCGGCCCGCACCAGCGACGATGCCCGCGGCACCAGGGCCGACTCAGCCGGCTTGGCGGGGGTTGGGGTTGGGGAGTGCTCTGGGGTCACGACGCCTCCTGCTGGCGGTAGAGCGCGTAATAGCGCTCACGCTGCTCGATCAGCTGGTCGTGGGTGCCTGTCTCAACCACCGCCCCATCCTGAAGCATCACGATCAGATCTGCCCGGCGGATGGTGGAGAGGCGGTGGGTGATGAAGAACACCGTGCAGTGGCGCAGGTTCTCCAGCAGGTTGTCGCAGACGCGCCGCTCGGTGTCGTAGTCGAGGGCGCTGGTGGCCTCATCGAGCACCAGCAGCTTCGGGCGCGACAGCAGGGTGCGGGCCAGGGCGAGGCGCTGGCGTTGCCCGCCCGAGAGGCCAGCACCGCGCTCACCCACATTGGCGCTGTAGCCGCCCGGCAGCTCCATGATGAAGTCGTGGGCGCAGGCCAGGCGTGCTGCCTCGACGATCGCATCACTACTGGCATCGGGATCGGTGAGGGCAATGTTCTCGGCCACGGAGCCGCTGAACAGCAGGGGCTCCTGGGGCACGATGCCGATCTGGCGGCGCAGCGAGTAGAGCTCCACCTTGTCGATGTCGTAGCCGTCGATCAGGATCTTGCCCTCGTTGGGCGAGTAGAGCCGGGTCAGCAGCTTCATCAGGGTGCTCTTACCGCTGCCGCTCTGGCCCACCACCCCCACGAAGGTGCCGGCGGCAATCTGCAGATCCACGTGGCGCAGCACCGGCGGTGAACCGGGTTCGAAGCTGAACGTCACATCGCGGAAGGCCACATCCCCGTCAATCGGCGGCAAGGGGATCTTCTGCTTGTCTGCCTCATTGGATTCCTCTGGAGTGTCCACCACATCGGCCAGGCGCTCAAAGGACACCTTCAGCTCCTGGATGTTCTGCCAGATGGAGGAGAGGCGCAGCAGCGGCTGAGTGACATAACCGGAAATGATCCGGAAGGCGATCAGCTGGCCCAGGCTCATCTCGCCCTTGAGCACCAGGCTTGCCCCCACCCAGAGAACCAACAGCTGGGAGAGCTTCTGCAGCACCTGGGAGGTTTCCACCAGGGCCGTGCCGGTGATCGTCTTCTCAAAGCTGCGGGCGATGTAGCGGGAGTAGAGGTCCTGCCACTTCCAGCGGCTGATCATTTCCACGTTCTGGGCCTTCACCGTCTGAATGCCGGTGAGCACCTCCACCAGGTGGCTCTGGGTGCGGGCGTTCTCCTCGGCCGCCTGGCGATACTGACGCCGGAACAGGGGCGCCCCCAGCACCGTGAGCCCCACCTGAATCGGCAGCACACAGAGGGCAATCAGGGTCAGCAGCCAGCTGTAGAACAGCATCACCACGATGTAGATCACCGAAAAGGCGGTGTCGAGCAGGGTGGTGAGGGCCTGGCCGGTGAGGAATTCGCGGATGTTCTCCAGTTCGGCCACCCGGGTGCCCAGCTCGCCCACCGGGCGGCGGTCGAAATAGCCCAGGGGCAGGCGCAACAGGTGATCGATCACCTCAGCGCCGAGCCGCAGGTCGATGCGGTTGGTGGTTTCGGTGAACAGGAACGTGCGCAGGGCCCCGATCAACCCCTCCATCAGGGTCACCACCACCAGTGCCATCCCGAGCACCTGCAGCGTGTCGAGGCTGCGCTGGGCAATCACCTTGTCGATGATCACCTGGATGAGCAGCGGGTTGGCGAGGCTGAACAGCTGCACCACGAAGGAGGCCACCAGCACCTGCAGCAGCAGGCCGCGGTAGCGCTTCAGGGAGGGCCAGAACCAGTTGAAGTTGAAGCGCTGATCCGGGGTGCTGTTGCTGCGCTCCATCAGCAGCAGTTCGATGCCGTCCGGGAAGGTCGCTTCCAGCTCCGAGGGGACGACTTCCACCCAGCCATCCCGGGGTGAGGCGAGCACCAGGCCCCGGGCGTCAGAGGCCCGCACCAGGGCGAAGCCCCCCTTCCAGGGCACCAGGGCCGGCACCTGCAGCCGCGTGCCCTGGGAGGCCGGCACCCGCACGCCGCTCACGTGCAGCCCCATCAGGGCGCCGATGTTGCCGCACAGCTGCAGATCCGGCGTCTGGCCGCGGCGCAGCACATCCCGCAGGATCTTCTCGATCGAGTCGCGCCGGAAGGGCAGCCGCAGCTCCATCGCCAGCATCTGGAAGCAGGCGAGGGTTTCCTCCAGGGGCCCGCTGCCCCGCAGCAGGCGCAGCTCCGGCCTGGGCTGCTGCCCCAGGTCGAGGCGGCTGGCCTGGGGGCCCTCGCCTGCGCCCACGGGCACCAGGGCTGGAGGAGCGCTGCAGCCCAGGCTCAGCCTCGGCGTCCTCCAGTTCCGCAACGACAGGGACCGGATCCGCCAGGCTTGCCACCAGCGCCTCCGGCAGGGCGATCAACCGGGGCGGCAGGGGTGGCCGTGAGGCCGGCACCCCCAGGTGGGGGTCCAGAAGGGCACCCAGGGCCTGGCCGGGCAGATTGGAGCTCGCGGCAAACAGCACCAGGTCGGGGGGAAGTGTGGCCAAGGCCTCCGCCTGGGGGGCCACCAGCACAGCCTCCGGGGCCACCTGGCCATGGAGCTCCAGCAGGGAGGCCCCACCCTTGGACTGACGCGCCAGCAACCCTGCGAGCAGGTCCAGCAGTTCCGCCGTGAACAGCTCGGAGCCACACCAGGCCGCAAAGCCCGGCTGTTCGGCCAGGAGCTGCAGCACCAGCTGATCGGGCAGCACCAGGGCCTCCAGCTCGGAGGCGGCGCTCACCTCCTCGCAGGGAGCGGCGCGCAGCAGCGAGGCCAGCCCCACCAGGCTGCCGGGCCCGAGCCGGGCGCCGGTGCGCAGGGCCCCCTGGTCGCGCACCAGCAGGCGGGCCGTGCCCTCCAGCACCAGCAGCACCTCCGAGGGGATCAGGCTGTCGTGGCAGAGGGGCTCGCCCAGGGAGAAGCTGCGCCGCTGGCAACCGTCCTGCAGGCCATCGAGAGCAGCCTGAGAGAGGCCCGCGAAGGCGGGGTGCGCCTGCAGCGGAGCTCGCTGGGACTGGGTGGTCATCGGCCCGCCACCACAGCCGCCCTGGGCGTCTGTCCCAACTTGGCCAGGCGCAGGTCCACTTCCTCCTCCAGCCACTCATCGAGCAGCTCCTGGATCATGGCGTCGGCCACCTCATCGTCAAAACTGGCCGGCTTCATCGACTCCAGCCTTACCAGCAGCCACCACTCGCCGATCGGGAACGGTTCGAGCACCACCCCCGGTCGGGCCGTGCGCAGGCGCTGCATCAGTTCGGGGTGGGCCTGGGCCAGGGGCACCGGACCCACGATGCCGCGGGTGGCGCGCTCAGGGCCCTCCGCATGGCTGGAGGCCAGCTGATCAAAGCTCGATTCCCCTTCGCTGATCTGCAGGAACAGCTCCCGGGCCAGGTTGGCGTTGGCCGTGCGCAGCAGGCTGTACACCACCTGGTCGAGGTTGGCCTTGCTGGCCAGAAAGCGCGATTCCGCCTTGGCGGAGAACTGCTCCACCGAGTATTTCCACACCTTCACCGGGAACTGGGCCTGGTAGTCGATGTCGGCGTCGCTCAGCAGCATGGCCCGTTGCAGCTCCCGCAGCTGGGCATCGTCCTCGATGCCGTTGTCCTGGCGGAACTGGGCCAGGGCCGCTTCCCGCTCCTCGTCAGTGAGCTGGATCGGAGCCAGGAGCTCCTCCAGCAGCTGCTGGCGTAGGAAAGGTCTCAGCAGGCCGTAGCGCGCCAGCGTGGGCAGTTCCGGTGTGCTCATCGACCCAGGCCTCGCAAACCTCAGCGCATGCTGAACGACCATGACAGCCGTGTCTGGATTCTCTCACCCATGGGATTGGCGCCAAGACAACGGGCAGGGGCTGAGGCGAGGCCTGGGCTGCCTAGAATGGGGGGTCACGTCGTTCAGCAGGTTTGGCGGTGTCCGTGGCCCCTGGCCCCCAGCCAGACCCTGCCGCACTGCCGGTGGTGGAAACCTTCCACTCACTTCAGGGAGAGGGCCTACACGCAGGCCGCAGCGCCTTTTTCATCCGCCTGGCGGGCTGCTCGGTGGGCTGCAGCTGGTGCGACACCAAGCACTCCTGGGCTGCGGCGGCCCATCCCAGCCAGGGGGTGGCGGCCCTGGCGCTGGAGGCTGGCCAGGCCGCGAGCGCAGGGGCGGCCTTCGTGGTGATTACGGGCGGTGAACCCCTGCACCACAACCTCACCCCCCTGTGCGGGGCTCTCGCCCCCCTGGGGCTGCCCCTGCACCTGGAAACCAGTGGCGTGGATGCCCTCAGCGGCCAGTTCGACTGGATCACCCTCTCCCCCAAGGCCCACAGGCCGCCGGGCGACGCCCTGCTGGCCGGCTGCCAGGAGCTCAAGGTGGTGATCCACGACGAGCCTGACCTCAGCTTCGCGGCGGCCATGGCCCGGCGGGCCGAGGGCCTGGGCAACCGTCCGGCTCTGCTGCTGCAGCCGGGCTGGCAGTCGGCCCGGGGTGAGGCGATGGCTGTGGCCTTCGTGCGCAGCCAGCCCCAGTGGCGGCTCAGCCTGCAGAGCCACAAGTGGCTGTCGATCCGCTGAGCCGCTGACCTGCTGGTCCCTCGCCCCCCTCCCCTCCTCGCTCCATGGCCAGCGCACCGCCCCCCGTCAGCGACCGGAGCCCCTCCAACGAGCCCGCCACGGCGATTGCCCTGCTCTCGGGCGGACTGGACTCGGCCACCGCCGCCGCCCTGGCCCAGGAAGCTGGCTGCCGGGTGATCGGCCTCTCCTTCGATTACGGGCAGCGCCACCGCCGTGAGCTGGAGGCCGCCAGGGTGGTGGCCGCCGAACTCGGCCTGCACGAGCACCACACCATCAGCGTGAACCTGGCGGCCTGGGGCGGCTCGGCCCTCACCGATCCGGGCCAGGCCATCCCCAGCGACGGCGTGCGGGAGGGGGTGATCCCCAGCACCTACGTGCCGGGCCGCAACACCGTGTTCATCGCCCTAGGGCTGAGCCTGGCCGAGGCCCGCGGCGCCGAGCGACTGGTGCTTGGGGTGAATGCCGTGGACTACTCCGGCTACCCCGATTGCCGACCGGACTACCTGGACGCCTTTCAGACCCTGGCGGATCTGGCCAGTCGGGCCGGGCGGGAGGGCCGCGGCGTGAAGCTGTGGGCGCCGCTGGTGCAGTGGAGCAAGACCCGCATCGTGCAGGAGGCCCTGCGCCTGGGGGTGCCGATCGCCAGCACCTGGAGCTGTTACCAGGGCGAGGCCGAGCCCTGCGGGGTGTGTGACAGCTGCCGGATTCGCGATGCCGCCCTGGTGGAAGCCGGCCGGCCAGATCTGGCCAGCGGGGCCAACCCGCCGGCAGTGCATCCGCCATGAGCGCAGCGCTGCGGCGGCCGCTGCCCTGGTGCGACCCGGAGTTGCTGCTGGGCCGGCTGCTGCTGAGCCTGCGTCAGCCCGGCCTGGTGTGGCTGGACGGGGACGGCTCGGCCCTGGGAGGGCGAAGCCTGCTGGCCCTCGAGCCGCTCTCGGAGCGGATCTGCCGCGGTCTGCCGGGCGAGGACGGCGCCCAGGATCCCTTCGCGGCCCTGGCCGAGCTGGAGGCCAGCGGCCGGCCCTGGCTCGGCTGGCTGGCCTACGAGGCCGGGGCCTGGCTGGAGCCCGGCCCGCACTGGAAGAGCCCGGAGATGGCCGTGCTCTGGGCGATCCAGGCCGATCCGCTGCTGGTGATCGACCACCGGCAGCAGCAGCAGTGGCTGGAAGGCCATGACGCCGGGCGGTTGGAGCACCTGGCCAGGCGGCTCGAGCGGGCGGCCACCGATGCCACCTCCGCCGATGCCGCCACCGATGGAGCCGCCAGCCCGCCCCGGCTGCCCCTGGAGAGCTGGAGCTGGCACACCCCCCGCGGCGCCTTCGCCACCGGAGTGGAGGCCCTGCGGGAGCACATCGCCAGTGGCGATCTCTTCCAGGCCAACCTCACCGCCTGCTGCGAGCAGCAGCTGGCCGCCCCCCCGATGCCGCCACCCTGCTGGCGCTCTACGGGCGCCTGCGGCGCCATTGTCCAGCCCCCTTCGCCGGGCTGGCCATCGGTGGGGCGGGCGCGGCAGGGGAGGCGGTGCTGTCGGCCTCGCCGGAGCGCTTCCTGCAGCTCAGCCGCGAGGGCGAGGTGGAAACCCGGCCGATCAAGGGCACCCGTCCCCGCCACGCCAATGCCACCGCCGACGCCGATGCCGCCGCCGAACTGATCACCAGCGACAAGGACCGGGCCGAGAACGTGATGATCGTGGACCTGCTGCGCAACGACCTGGGCCGGGTGTGCCGCCCCGGCTCGGTGCAGGTGCCCCAGCTGCTGGGGCTGGAGAGCTACCGCCAGGTGCATCACCTCACCTCGGTGGTGCGGGGCCGGCTGCGGCCTGGGCTGGCTGCGGCCGACCTGCTGCGGGCCTGCTGGCCCGGGGGATCGATCACCGGCGCTCCCAAGATCCGGGCCTGCCAGCGCCTGGGCGAACTGGAGCCGGTGGCCCGCGGCCCCTACTGCGGCTCCCTGTTCTGGCTGGACGGCGCCGGGGGCTTCGACAGCAGCATCCTGATCCGCTCGCTGTTCGTGCGGGGCCAGCGCCTGCGGGCCCACGCCGGCTGCGGCATCGTGGCCGATTCCGATCCCCAGGCCGAGGCCGAGGAGCTGAACTGGAAGCTCCAGCCCCTGCTGGCAGCCCTGGCCGGCAGCGCACCGTGACACAGCCAGGCCGTTCCTCCGCCGCAGGCGGAGCCGAACCAGTGGACATCGCCTGGATTGACGGGCCGGCCCCCACCGGACGCTGGGGCCGGCCGGCGGAGCTGGGCCTGCCGCTCAGCGACCGGGGCCTGCTGCTGGCCGACGGCATCTTCGAGACAGTGCTTGTGCAGGGCGGCCGCCCCCGGCTGCTCGCCCGACACATGGCCCGCTGGCGGGACAGCGCCGCCCTGCTGGGCATGGAGCCGCCGCCGCCGCCCGCCCGGGTGGAGTCCCTGGTCCAAGAGGCCATCGTGCGCGCCGGGATCGGCAGCGGCGCCCTGCGGCTCAACTGGAGCCGGGGCAGCCCGGCCGCCTGCGGCGCCCGCGGCCTGGCCATCCCCCCCGGCTGCCGGCACCGCTTCTGGCTGCAGCTCAGCCCCGCCGTGGCCTGTTTCGAGCCGGTGGCGGTGATTGTGAGCCCCACGGAAATCCGCAGCGCCACCAGCCTGCTGAGCCGCGCCAAGACCTTTGCCTACGGCAGCGCCATCCAGGCCCGCCGCCAGGCGGCCGCCGCCGGCGCCGCAGACGCCCTGCTGCCCAGCAGCGCCGGGGGATTGTGCTGCGGCACCAGCGCCACCCTGCTGGTGCGCACGGCCAACGGCTGGTGCACGCCGCCGCTGAGCAGCGGCTGCCTGCCCGGGGTGATGCGTGCCCGGGCCCTGGAACTGGGGCTTTCCCGGGAAACAGTGGTCGAGATGGCGGATCTGGCGGCCAGCAGCGGAGCGCTGCTGCTCAACAGCCTGGGCTGCCGGCCGATCCAGAGTCTGACGGGGCAGGAGCTGACAGCCGTGCCGGAGGCTGAGCGGTTCTGGCGGCAGCTGATCGGGGAGGGGTGAGCTGGCAGGAGACACGTGTCATAGGGTCTGCCCAACCATGGAGGCGCAGGGTGGGTGTTGCAGTGGTGGGCCGTAGGTGGACCCTGCCGGGTTTCGCCCTGCTGCTGGGGCTGGCCGCCTGTGGTGGCGGCAAGGAAGTCGCCATTCAGAACGCCGAGGCGGGCGACACCCTGGTGCAACTGGAGGGAACACGGGTGGAGCTGGCGCTGGACTTCCAACCTGGCGTGTCCAACGGCCTCTACAAAGGGGCCGTGCGCCTGTTCGGACCAGACCAGCCCGAGGCTGGAAGTCTGCTGGCCGTCAACGCCGTCTGCAGCCTGGAGGACACCCCTGGCTGGCCCCCCTACGACAATCTCTACGGCAGGGCCATCAAGGAGCCCGCTGAAGCACGCGACCTCAGCAGCAAGTCAAACTGGCAGGTTCTGTATTACTTCGACGGAAAGGTAGAAACAAGCGGCACGATCAAGCCCCAGCCTTGGGCACAACGCCTGAAGGAGAATCTCTGCCGCCGGGGCGATTTTAACGACAGCACTGCGCGCTAAGCGGCGACAAGCCGAACTGTGACGGCTGCCAATCAGCAACCGGGCCTCTGGAGAGTTCCGTAGCCATTCACACTGTTCCTACGGGCGGCCTCGCCTTTGATGCCAAGGAAATAAGAATGACGCCCCAGCCCAATGCCCAAAACGCTCTTCAACATTGATCTCACCAAGTCCATGGGCCAGCAGGAGATGCCGGGCCATAACCGCTGGCACCCTGACATTCCTGCCGTCGCCTCCGTCAATCCTGGTGAGGTCTTTCGGATTGAATGCAAGGACTGGACCGATGGCCAGATCAAGAACAACGATGATCCCCAGGACGTCGCTGATGTCAATCTGGAAGTGGTACATGTTCTGAGCGGTCCGATCTGGGTGAATGGTGCCCAGCCCGGCGATATTCTCGTTGTTGACATCCTTGATGTCGGTGCCTTGCAAGGCGATGAATGGGGATTTAACGGGATTTTTGCCAAGGAGAATGGAGGCGGCTTTCTCACAGACCATTTCCCCAAAGCCTGCAAGTCAATCTGGGATCTGGAAGGGATCTACACCAGCTCCCGCCATATACCCGGTGTGCGCTTTGCCGGCATCACCCACCCTGGCCTGATCGGCTGCGCCCCATCCCATGAGCTGCTGAAGGAATGGAACCGGCGTGAAACGGAGCTGGTGAACACGGCCCCTGATCGCCGCACCTACGGCGCAGGGCTTTCCGGCAGCGAACCCGTGCTCGCAGCCCTGCCGAATCCCAACAGCGCCATCCTGGGAAGCCTGCCTGCTGCTGACTTTGAGCGTGTAGCCAATGAGGCCGCCCGCACGGTTCCACCCCGGGAGCATGGCGGTAACTGCGACATCAAGAACCTCACCAAGGGCACCAAGATTTACTTCCCGGTCTACGTGGAAGGCGCCAAGCTCTCGATGGGAGACATCCACTTCTCCCAGGGAGATGGAGAGATCTCATTCTGTGGCGCCATCGAGATGTCTGGCTATCTCGATCTGCATGTGGAAATCATCAAGGGCGGCGTGGAGAAGTATGGGATGGTCAATCCCATGTTCAAGACCAGCCCCGTGGAGCCCCACTTCACCGACTATCTGGTGTTTGAAGGGATTTCAGTGGATGAGTTTTCTGGCAAGCAGCATTACATGGATGTGCACATCGCCTACCGGAGAGCCTGTCTGAATGCCATTGAATACCTGAAGAAGTTTGGCTTCAGCGGCGAGCAGGCCTATATGCTGCTCAGCTGTGCTCCGGTGGAGGGTCGCGTCAGTGGCATTGTCGACATTCCCAATGCCTGCTGCACCCTCGCCATTCCCACCTCCATCTTCGAGCAGGACATCCTACCCTGCTGATCTACACTCAGGCCTGGGGATCTGTGCCCGCACAGGTCCCTCGGCACCCATAACATACGACCAAGGTTGTCCATGCCCGTCTATGAATTCAGCTGCAGCGAAGGCTGTCAAGACTACGAAGTCTGGCGCAGTATTGAGTCGCGTCAGGTGAACACCGATTGTCCCGATTGCGGTGCCAAGGGTAGCCGCATCTTCAGTCCACCGATGACGCTCACAGGCTCCTTCCGGCTCAAGCAGGAAAGCAAGGAGCCACGCCTGGTGAGCGCCCAACAACAGGCGGAAAAGGCCGCTGAACGCAAACCTCGCCTGAGGGAAAGCAGCACCCGGCCCTGGATGGTGAACCGCGGCTGTTAAGCCGTCAGTCGTCTGCGGCGGATCTCAGGCAGTGAGTCCGGCGCTCATACGGTGAGGAACTCTTGGACCACAGCATCGGAGAGTTGGTCTGTGGGACCACTGGACACAATCCCACCGCGCTGCATAGCGTAGTAGTAATTGGACTGACGCACAAAGTGGAGATGTTGCTCCACCAGCAGCACGCTGATTCCCGTCTCTTTCATGATCCGCTGCACAGCCCGCTCAATGTCCATGATGATGGAGGGCTGAATCCCTTCGGTGGGTTCATCAAGGAGCAGCAACTTGGGTTTGCCCAGCAGCGCTCGGGCAATGGCCAGTTGCTGCTGCTGACCGCCACTGAGATCGCCACCCTTGCGACCCAGGAACTGCTCGAGGATGGGGAAGAGGTCAAAGACCAGGGGATCAATGTGCCGATTCTTGCCTAAGCCGCCTGGCAGGGCCTCCATACCGAGCAACAAATTCTCCTTGACCGTGACTTGGGGGATGATGTCGCGTCCCTGGGAGACATAGCCGATGCCAGCACGAGCGCGGCGGTAAGGAGCCTCAGAGAGAAGCTGCTTGTCGCCATACTGGATTGAGCCAGATCGTTGCTGCAGCAGACCGATGATGGTTTTGAGGAACGTGGTTTTGCCCACACCATTCCTGCCGATCAAGCACACCATTTCTCCTTCAGGGACAGACAGATCGACATCTCTGAGGATATGGCTTTGGCCATAGTAGACATTCAGATCTGAGACATGAAGAATAGGTTGGGCGGTCATGGATTTTCGTAGAGCCTCGGGATGGGATGGGTAGGAGACAACTAGTCTTCAGACTGACCGAGATACACTTCAATCACGCGCGGGTCTTCCTTGACCTTATCCAATGGGCCCTCCGTCAGGAGTTGTCCTTGGTGAAGAACGGTCACTGGGGCATTGAGATCTCGTATGAACTCCATGTCGTGCTCGATCACCACCACCGTGTGATCACCTGCCAACGACTTGATCAACTCGGCGGTACGCACTGTTTCCTCATCGGTCAGGCCCGCCACCGGTTCATCGAGCAGCAGAACCTCCGGGGACTGGGCCACCAGCATGCCAATGGCCAACCACTGTTTCTGGCCGTGGGAAAGGGAGCCGGCCCTATGGGTGGCGAAGGGTGCCAGCCCCACATAGTTCATGATGCGTTGCACTTCATCCTTCACGGAAACAGGCAAGCGATCAATCAGCAGGTTAAACGCATTCTTATGGGGTGAAGCAGACAGCTCAAAGTTACGTTGAACCGTCAAGTTCTCAAATACACGTGGGGTCTGAAACTTGCGGCCGATGCCCTCACGGGAGATCCGCTGCTCGGAGAGACCGACCAGCGAATGGCCTCGAAGGCTGACCGTTCCCTTGGTGGGGCGAACCTTGCCGGTGATCACGTCCAGGAACGTGGTCTTGCCGGCACCATTCGGCCCGATAATCGACTTGAGCTCCCCCTTGATGAGGGTGAGACTGAGATCGGTAAGCGCGAAGAAGCCATCAAAGCTCACGCTCACATCCTTGAGTTCGAGAAGAGGTTGGGTCATGCGGCGGAAACGACTGGGGACGGTGGATCCCTGACTGAATCGCCTGGAAGTGGTGGGACTCAAGACATATCGTCGAGAGCAGCCACCTCCTCATCCAGCTGGGGATAGGTGCGCGACATCGGTGCGATGCCGAACGCTGCCAGCAGGCGAGTGAAGCCACCGCCTGTGAACCATCCATAGATGCCATCGGGCATCAGGACGACCACAAAGATGAACAGAGCCCCCTGCACAAACAACCAAAACTCCGGCAAGGGCCTCGCTCACCAGACTTCTCAGATAATTGACCAAAATCGCACCGATAATCGGCCCAACCAAAGTTCCGCGTCCGCCCACCGCCACCCAGATCACCATCTCGATCGACGTTGAAATGGACATGAACTGGGGCGAGACGATCCCGGTCTGCACGGTGTAAAGCGCTCCCGAGACCCCACAGAGAGCCCCCGCCACGACGAAGACGATGGTCTTGAAGGGGACAGGATTAAAGCCGCCGAATCGGAGTCTTTGCTCGTCGTCCCGAATGGCAATCAGGGCATCCCCAAATCGGCCATTGGTAAAATATCTGCAAATAAGGAAGGCAACCGGGATCAGAAGTACTGTGAGTCGATAGAAAAACAGCTGCATATCACTGGATCCCACCAGTTGGCCAAACAACTCGGTCGTGCTGGTTTTCAAACCATTGGTGCCATTGATCAACTTCTGCTGGCCATTGAAGAAGTGGAAGAACACCATCAACGCCGCCTGGGTGATGATCGAGAAGTACACGCCCTTGATCCGATTTCTGAAGATCAGATAACCGACAAAACCAGCGACGATGGCGGGAATCAACCAAAGTGCGATCAGGGTGAAAACTGGAGACCAGAACGGTTGCCAGAAGAACGGCAGCTGATCGACCCCGTAGTTCTCGAAGAATTTGGGAATGCCATTGCCTCCTGCCTCACTCTCGGTGTTGAGCGTGAGATACATCGCCACGGCATACCCACCCAGTGCAAAGAAGATGCCCTGGCCCAGGCTGAGCAGTCCTGTGTAGCCCCAGATCAGGTCGATGGCCAGGGCTGTGATCGCCAGGGAGAAGTAGCGGCCGAAGAGGTTGAGGCGGAAGTCACTGAGAATGGCCGGCAGGATGAACAGGGCAATGGCCAGCAGAATCCAGGGAAGGAGTCGTCGGAAGATCTTCATGGCGTGGACCTCCAGGGCTGGAGAAGGATTGGCAGTAGGCAAGGGTGTTGCGTGGACGACTCAGGCATCAACTGACCTCCCTTTCTGAGGGAACATGCCGTTCGGGCGGAACTGCAGGAAGGCAATGATGAAGATGAAGACCAGCACCAACGACATGCTCGTGGTAGCGAAGAATTCAATGACCCCTCGTGCTGCCGCCGGCATGTCCGGGAACACGATCAGAAGCGACCCGGATCCCACCACCGACTGAATGAGACCGAGCATCAGGGAGGCGAGTACTGTTCCCAGCAGATTGCCCACACCGCCCAGCACGATCACCATGAAACATGAGACGATGTAGGCCGCCCCAAGGTTGGGTCCGACCGATCCCAGCAGAGTGATGGCACAACCCGCCACACCAGCCAGGCCTGAGCCCAACCCAAAGGTGATGCTGTCCACCCTGTCGGTTGGAATCCCCAGGCAATTGCTCATCTGACGGTTCTGGGTGACGGCCCCGATGCGCAGCCCCAAGCGCTCTTGCTCAGAAACCAGACCGTGGCCAGCAGCAGGACGGCGGAGAGCAGGATGATGAAGATGCGCAGTCCTGGAAGTTCAATTCCTGCGATCGATCCCCAGCTTCCCTGCAGCCACTTGGGGGCCGTGACATCAATGTTGCGTGGCCCGAACCAGGCACCTGCCAAAGCACGACGGCTGGAGAGAACTGATTCACGGAGACCAGGCCGATCACCGTGGCGATGGCCAAGAAAGCCCCGAGACGTAGGGGAGGTAGGGCTTCTCCGCCATCTTGGAGCGAAGAACACGGTTGCCGAAATAGCCGATGGCAATGGCCACAAGAATGCCCAGCAGCATGGCCGTGGAGATGCTGCGGATCAGCTGAATCAGAATCAGGCTGACCCCCCAGGTGGCCAGCAGGGTTTCCAGGGGCCTCCCGTAGAGCTTGCGAATCAGTGTGCGCTCCAGAAGCACGCCCACGAGGGCCGTGACCACGAAGGAGAGAACCAATGCAACGGGATAATACAGCTCAAAGACAATTCCGCCCATCGGACGGAAGATGGATTGAACGACATAGGTGACGTAGGCACCGAGCATCATCAGCTCGCCATGGGCGAGATTGATCACGCCCATCAGGCCGAAGACGATGGCCAGTCCGGTTGCCGCCAGTAGCAGCACCGATCCGATGCTGAGACCGTCGAGGATCTGAGAAAAGAAAAGTTCCAACGGAAATCACGGTGACGATAGGTCAGGGTCCGGAAAGTGATCCGGACCTGAGAGGTGGTGGAGTGGAAACGGCAGACTCGGGGACGATCAGGACGCACCATGGCCAGACCCTGCCGATGGCTGGGACTGCAGATGTGGAGTCTGACGACTCCGCAGAAGTGGCCTCAGAATTTGGGAGGGGGGAAGGCCTGAAGATCTCCCCCCCCTCGAATCACAGCTTGAACTTGCCGGCGTCGGGGCGATCCTGGGTCCAGTCGCAGGTGTAACCCTTGGTTTCCGGCACGAACTGGTTCCAGGCCAGCGGCTTGACGATCCCTTTGTTCTCGATGATCTTGAACATGCCATCGCTCTGCACCTCCCCGATCATCACCAGCTCGGTGGTGTGGTGGTTGGGCTGCACTTCAATCGGACCCTGAGGAGCGTCAAAGGTCACGCCGATCAGCGCTTCACGCACCTTGTTGTCGTCCACGCTGTTAGCCTTCTCGGCACCCTTGGCCCACAGGTAAACCATATTGTAAGCGGATTCGGCCGGGTCATTGGTCACCCGGTTCTCCCCATACTTGGCTTTGAAGTCTTCAGTGAACTTCTTGGAGGCCGGCGTGTCGAGGCTCTGGAAGAAGTTCCAGGCGGCGAAGGTGCCCTCAAGGTACTCGGGGCCGATGGCAGCCACCTCCTCCTCGGCGATCGAGAAGCTCATGATCGCGTAACCATTGGCCGGGGTGATGCCAGCCGCCTTCAGCTGCTTGAAGAAGGCCACATTGCTGTCACCGTTGAGCGTGTTAACGATCACGCCACCATTGGGCAGAGCCTGCTTGATCTTGGCGATGATCGGTGCCACTTCGGTATTACCGAGGGGGAGATAGTCCTCACCCACTAGGTTGCCACCCTCAGCCTTGAGCTGCTCCTTGATGATCGTGTTGGCCGTTCGGGGATAGACATAGTCCGAACCCACCAGGAAGAAGTCCTTTCCCTTGTCTCTGCAGCAGCCAGGACACGGCGGGCTCAGCCTGCTGGTTGGGGGTAGCACCGCTGTAGAAGATGTTTTTGGAGCATTCCTGGCCCTCATACTGGATGGGGTAGAACAGGAAATGATCCTTGGCTTCGAAGACCGGCAGCATGGCCTTGCGGCTGGCCGAAGTCCAGCCTCCGAACACAACGGCCACCTGATCTTGATCGATCAGCTTCTTGGCCTTCTCGGCGAAGGTGGGCCAATCCGAGGCGCCGTCCTCCTCGATGGGCACAATCTTGAGCTTCTTGCCATCGATCGTGATGCCGCCCTTGGCATTGATCTCTTCGATGGCCATCAACTCAGCTTCGGCCACCGTGTTCTCGGAGATGGCCATCGTGCCGGAACGGGAGTGAAGGATCCCAACCTTCACCTCACCATCGAAATCTCCAGCGGCTTGTTCACCTCCGCCGCAGGCCACTAGCGAGAACGAGAGTGTCAGGGCCGTTGTGCCGGCCACCAGCCGCAGGGGGGAACGCTGCGACAGGGCGCCGCGCAAAAAGGAGGGTTTCATCAAAGCTCTGGGGATTCCCGACCAAAGGTCCGCTCCTTCAGAGCGGTGGGCCAAAAGCTATCCATACCGTGGACCCCCACTTGTAGTAACCGCCACCCTTTGTTAAATCAACCACAATCCAGCGGTCGAGACGGGCGGCCAGGGCTCAGCCCGGTAGCTGTTGCAGCAGAAATTCCTCCACGGCCTCGACCCCTTTTCCACTGCGAATATTGGTGAAACACCAGGGGCGGCCTGGACGCATGCGCTCGGTGTCGGCCTCCATCACCGCCAGGCTGGCGCCCACCATCGGCGCCAAGTCAATCTTGTTGATCACCAGCAGGTCGGAACGGGTGATGCCGGGCCCCCCCTTGCGGGGGATCTTGTCCCCGGCGGCCACGTCGATCACATAGATGCACAGGTCCACCAGCTCGGGGCTGAAGCTGGCAGCCAGGTTGTCGCCGCCGCTCTCCACCAGCACCAGGTCCAGGTCGGGGAAGGCCGCCTCCAGCTCGGCCACCGCCGCCCGGTTGATCGAGCAGTCCTCGCGGATGGCGGTGTGGGGGCAGCCGCCCGTTTCCACGCCACGGATGCGCTCGGGCGCGAGGGCACCGGCGCGGGTGAGGAACTGGGCGTCCTCCTGGGTATAGATGTCGTTGGTGACCACCGCCAGCTGCAGGCGGTCGCGCAGCCGCCGGCAGAGGGCTTCCACCAGGGCCGTCTTGCCGGAGCCCACCGGCCCGGCCACACCCACGCGCAGCTTGCTCATCGCGCCGCTCAGCTTCTGAACAACCGGGAGTACAGCTCAGCATGGCGCAGCTGGGCCAGACCGGCACCCACCCCACCTGTCCACAGCTGGCGGGGGTCGGCCACCGCCAGCTCCGCCGCCCGGCGCGCGATCCGGGGGGCCAGCTGCAGCTGCAGCCGCTGCCCCTCGGTGGCCCCCAGGGGCACCAGGCGCACGGCGGCGCTGATCTGGTTGGCCGTCCAGGCGTAGAGATAGGCCTCCTCCAGTTCTGGCGAGCCGATCTCCAGACAGAGGCCCGCCCAGGCGAAGGCCGCCGGCCAGGCCAGGACTGGCGGTGGCGGGCCGGATTCCGGCTGCGGCAGGGGCCAGCCCAGGTCGCCCAGCAGCTGCAGCAGGGACGCTCCCATCTGGCGCTGCTGGGCGCGCACCTCCGGCGCCTCCCGCTGGGCCAGCAGCCAGCCATCGAGATCGGCCACCGCGGCGACGCCGTCGGCCACCGCACCCTCGCGCCAGCGCGTCAGCTGCTGGCGCAGCCCCGCCAGGGCGGCTGTCTCCAGGGTGAGAGTGCCCCGGTCCAGCTCTGCCTCCAGCCAGGCCAGCAGGCCAGGTGCGTCGGCCAGATCGCCGGCCTGCACCAACACCTCCAGCCCTTCGGAATAGCTGAAGCCCCCCACCGGCAGGGCGGGGCTCACCAGCTGCCACAGACGCAGCCGGGCCTCCGCAGACCCAGACACAAGCTCAGACTCAGGAACCATGGTGGTGCGCGTGGCCCTCCGCAGGAAGGGGGGAATGGTGGTGGGACGGGCCGCTGCCCCCATAGGCCCCGGACTCCGGGCAGAACGGCGCCAGCAGCCGCTCCACAACCAGGCCCCGCCGCGCGAGCAGATCGGCCAACACGCTGTCGTCGAGCAGGAGCAGGCGATCGGCCTGGATCTCCAAGGCCACGTGGCGGTTGCCCAGGTGATAGGCCGCCTGCATCAGGGCCAGCCTGTCGTGTGAGCGGATCTCCAGCAAGGCTTCCGCCGCCGCCAGCACCTCCACAGCCACCGCGGAGTCCCCGTCGCCCACCGGCAGCAGCCACTCCCCTGGCCGCAGGGGCTCCTGGCGGGGGAGCTGGAGCAGCACCTCCTGGCCGTCCTCACACACGCGCCGTGCTCGCAGCTGGCTGCGCTCATCGGCCCGCAGCGCCAGGCTCCAGTGCTGGCTCAGGTTGGCCGGCCTGGAGGGCTGGCGGGCCGTGAGGTGCAGGGCCCGGGGAAACGCTTCAGCCACGGCAGCAGGGATTCATCAGGGAGTGGGGAGCGGGGCCGGAATCAAGTAGGTCGGCGGCAGGGGCTGCCCACCCATTTTGACTCCAACAGCCGCAGGCGCAGGCTGCGGGAAAGGCCCCCGCCCTCCGGCAGGGAGGCCAGGATCCCGATCCAGATGCCGTCCCGCCCCATGGCCCGCCCCACGGCCCGGCCCATGGTGATCACCGGGCCCAGGCGCCACCCTAGGAAGAGCGCTGGACTGGGCAGATGGGAGTCACGGAGGGGCCCGCGGGTTCCAACTGGCAGGCCGAGGCCTGGCTGGACCTGGATCGACCCGGTCCGGCCAGGCCCGGCAACCGGGTTTCCTTCCAGGCGGGCGCGGCGGCGCCGCTGAAATGGCAGCGGGCCACCCACCACGAGGATGGCTCGCTGGAATTGCCGCTGCTGCACACCGCCGGCGGCCTGGTGGGCGGCGACCAGCTTGAGCTGAGGGTGCGAAGCCGCAACGCAGCCCATGCGCTGCTCACCAGCGTGGCCGCCCAGAAGGTGTACGGATCCGTCGGCCGCTTTCACGCCCAGCCCCAGGGGCGATGGGCCCGGCAGGTGCTCAGCTTTGACGTGGAGGACAGCAGCCAGCTCGACTGGATGCCACAGGAGCTGGTGTTGTATGCCGGCGCCCTGCTGGAGCAGCAGGTGCAGGTGCGGATGGCCGACGGCGCCGGGTTCCTCGCCACCGACGTGGTGCGGCTGGGCCGCAGCGCCGCCGGGGAAGACCTGGGGGAGGGCTGCTGGCTCTCACGACTGGAGATCTCTCGCCCGAGTGGCTTGCACAACCCCTGGAAACTGGTCGACGCCATCCGTCTCGATGGCGGCACCCTGGGGGGAGAACACGGCATGGCGGGCCAGCCGGTGTTCGGCACCCTGGTGTGGATCGCCCCGCGCCATCTGGACGCCTCGCTGCGCGGGGCCGTGCTGGAGCAGGCGCGGCAGAGCCGCTCGGATCTGGACGGAACCATGGCCTGCGGTCTGCTGGAGTCGGGCCTGATCGCCCGCTACCGAGGACCCTCCAGCCAGGCCGCCCGGTTCTGGTTCACCCGAATCTGGGCTGCAGTACGCCAGGCCGGTGGCCACCCAGCCCCCCAGATCCCCCGGGTGTGGCCGTTCCAGGAACGGCCCCTGGCCGACCTGCACGGACTGCCGCAACCACCCCAGCGGCTTGGCTGCGGTTCGAGCTGAACAGGTCGCACGCCGCCATCCCTGCCAGAGTGGAATCATGCACCTCACCCCCCAGGAGAAGGACAAGCTCCTGATCGTGACCGCCGCCCTGCTGGCGGAGCGGCGCCTGAACCGCGGCCTGAGGCTCAACTATCCCGAGGCTGTGGCCTGGCTGAGCTTCCAGGTGTTGGAGGGGGCCCGCGACGGCAAGACCGTGGCCGCCCTGATGGGCGAGGGCACCACGTGGCTGAGCCGCGACCAGGTGATGGAGGGGGTGCCGGAACTGGTGCAGGAGGTGCAGATCGAGGCCGTCTTCCCCGATGGCACCAAGCTGGTGACCTTGCACGACCCCATCCGCTGACCCCGTCCGCCCAGCTGCCATGCCCCCCCTGATCCCCGGCGAACTGTTCCCCGAACCCGGGGAGATCGAGCTCAACGCCGGCCGCCCCGTCACCACCCTGCTGGTGGCCAACAGCGGCGACCGGCCCGTGCAGGTGGGCTCCCACTTTCACTTCCAGGAGGCCAACGACGCCCTGCGCTTCGACAGGGACGCCGCCCGCGGCCTGCGGCTGGACATCCCTGCCGGCACGGCGATTCGCTTCGAGCCGGGCGACAGCCGCGAGGTGAACCTGGTGCCCTTCGCCGGCCAGCGCCGGGTGATGGGCTTCAACGGCCTCGTCAACGGGCCCCTCGACTAGTCGCCGAGCCGGCGTCCCCGCCTGACTGACCCAGCCAACAGCCGTCCTTGCGTCCGCCGCCATGCCCTACCGGATCTCCCGCCGCGCCTACGCCGAGACCTACGGCCCCACCACCGGCGATCGCCTGCGGCTGGCCGACACCGAGCTGATCCTGGAGGTGGAGAAGGACTTCACCGTCTACGGCGATGAGGTGAAGTTCGGCGGCGGCAAGGTGATCCGCGACGGCATGGGCCAGGCCCAGACCACCCGTGGAGCCGGGGCGGTGGACACCGTGATCACCAACGCCCTGATCCTCGACTGGTGGGGCATCGTCAAGGCGGACATCGGCCTGCGCGACGGGCGCATCGTGGCGATCGGCAAGGCCGGCAACCCCGACACCCAGGCGGGGGTGACGATCGAGGTGGGGCCCGGCACCGAGGCGATCGCCGGCGAGGGGCACATCGTGACCGCCGGCGCCATCGACACCCACATCCACTTCATCTGCCCCCAGCAGATCGAAACGGCCCTGGCCAGCGGGGTCACCACCCTGCTGGGGGGCGGCACCGGCCCCGCCACCGGCACCAACGCCACCACCTGCACCCCCGGAGCCTTCCACATCGGCCGCATGCTCCAGGCCGCCGAGGGGCTGCCGGTGAACCTGGGCTTCTACGGCAAGGGCAACGCCAGCACCCCCGAGGCGCTCGAGGAGCAGATCCGCGCCGGCGCCTGCGGCCTCAAGCTGCACGAAGACTGGGGCACCACCCCGGCGGCGATCGACTGCTGCCTCACCGTGGCCGACCGGTTCGACGTGCAGGTGTGCATCCACTCCGACACGCTCAATGAAGCGGGCTTCGTGGAGGACACGATCCGCGCCATCGGCGGCCGCACCATCCACACCTTCCACACCGAGGGGGCTGGCGGCGGCCATGCCCCCGACATCATCCGCATCTGTGGTGAAGCCCACGTGCTGCCGAGCAGCACCAACCCCACCCGCCCGTACACCTGCAACACGCTCGAGGAGCACCTCGACATGCTGATGGTGTGCCACCACCTCGATCCGCGCATCCCCGAGGACGTGGCCTTCGCCGAATCGCGCATCCGCCGCGAGACCATTGCCGCCGAGGACATCCTCCACGACCTGGGCGCCTTCTCGATCATCGCCAGCGACTCCCAGGCCATGGGCCGGGTGGGGGAGGTGATCACCCGGACCTTCCAGACCGCCCACAAGATGAAGGTGCAGCGCGGCAGCCTGCCGGAGGATGCGGCCAGCGGCGGCCGCCATGACAACGCCCGGCTCAAGCGTTATATCGCCAAGGTGACGATCAACCCCGCCATCGCCCACGGCCTCGACAGCCAGGTGGGCTCGGTGGAGGTGGGCAAGCTGGCCGATCTGGTGCTGTGGAAACCGGGCTTCTTCGGCGTCAAGCCGGAGCTGGTGGTCAAGGGCGGCTCGATCGTTTGGGCCCAGATGGGCGATGCCAACGCCTCGATCCCCACCCCCGGCCCCGTGCACGGCCGGCCGATGTTCGGGGCCTTCGGCAAGGCCATCGCCCCCAGCTGCCTCACCTTCGTGAGCCAGGCCGCCCTGGAGGCGGACATCCCCCGCAGCCTCGGCCTGGAGCGCCGCTGCGTGCCGGTGGTGAACACCCGCGGCATCGGCAAGAGCGCCATGCGTCTCAACGATGCCCTGCCGAACATGGCGGTGGATCCCCAGACCTATGAAGTGTTCGCCGATGGCGAGCTGCTCACCTGTGAGCCCGCCGAGGTGCTGCCGATGGCCCAGCGTTACTTCCTGCTCTAGGAGGAGCCCCGGGCTGGCCGGAGCGCAACGCCACGACACAAAGGCTTTAGAAGCTGCGCATCAAGAGCAGAAACGCGCAGACTCTTGGCGGCGGATTGAAAGTTCTGCACGGCCACGAACAAGCTGATGGAGGTTTGCCGCGATTTCTATCGCCTTAGGGACGAAGCCTAAGGCAGGGATGCTGTGCTGACGACGCTGGCGTAGCCCAGTCTGCCGGCTTCAAGGGTCCCCTCCCTCAGAGCAATCCTGGCGTCCAATAGCAAGAGTCCAACCACGATGCAAAAAGACATCGAACCAACAGGATCAAAGCGTCTATCTGTCACAGTGTTGTCGGGATTTCTGGGTGCCGGAAAAACGAGCCTGCTCAATCACATTCTCAACAACAGAGAGGGACGACAGGTCGCGGTGATCGTGAATGACATGTCAGAAGTGAACATCGATGCCGATCTGGTTCGCCAGGACAGCGACGGATTCAACCACACCGATGAGACACTAGTTGAGTTAACCAATGGCTGCATCTGTTGCACCTTGCGTGGCGACCTGCTGAGCGAGGTTCGCCGCCTAGCTGAACTCGGCCGCTTCGACGATCTGGTCATTGAATCCACAGGCATTTCGGAGCCTTTGCCAGTAGCAGCAACCTTTGACTTTCGTGACGAGAACGGAGCCAGCCTGAGTGACGTCGCACGTCTCGACACCATGGTCACCGTGGTCGATGCCGTGAACCTACTTGAGAACTATCGGTGTCGAGACCTGCTGCGGGATCGCGATCAACCTCGGGATGAGGTGGATGATCGGACCCTGGTGGAACTACTGGTCGACCAGATTGAATTCGCTGATGTGATTATTCTAAATAAGGTGACCGCTGCCGGGTCTGAGCGAGTCGCGATCGCCACTCGCGTGATTCGGAGCCTCAATCCCACAGCACAACTGATCAAGGCCAACTACGGCGATGTAGCACTCACGCATGTTCTCCGCACCGGGCATTTCAGTTTTGAGCAGGCCCGCCGCAACGCGCTCTGGTTTCGAGAACTGCATGGTTTCGCGGAGCATCGGCCAGAAACGGAAACGCACAACATCACATCCTTCGTCTATCGCGCGCGCGATCCATTCGACCTGGAGCAGCTTCAGCACATGCTGAGCGGGCCCCTGTCTGGGGTGATCCGCGCCAAGGGCCACTGCTGGGTGGCCGGTGAGCCCAGCTTGGCTCTGCAATTCAGCCTGGCCGGCTGCATGGGGTCATTCAAGCCCTTTGGGCGTTGGTGGGCCGCCACTCCACGCTCGGTCTGGCCCCAGGACACAGCGACCGTGGCTCGCATCCGTCGCGACTGGCAAGAACCGCACGGAGACAGACGCCAGGAACTGGTGTTTATCGGGACTGGTCTCGATCAGGCAGACCTGTCGGCCGGCCTCGATGCCTGTCTCATACGCACCGGTTAAACCCGTCTGATCACTCGGCCAAGGCACTGGAGCCGAACTGAGGAAATCTATCTACGTCACTGGAGATGCATCATGAGCAACAGGATCGTTATCGAAAATGCCCAGACGGCAGGGCTGACGACGCCCAATGGCGATCCCTTGACGCGGGGCTACTGGGATGTTCCCCACAGCACAGCGATTGAAGGCTTCACGACCGACATCAGCGTCAATGCAGGTGGGACTGTTGACTTCAAGATCAATGTCAATAATGGTGCCGAAAGCGATTACCGGATAGAGATTTTCCGACTTGGCCACTACGGCGGTGCGGGGGCACGCGTTGTCGCTGAACTCCTGAACACCAATGCGGTGGATCAGGAACTTCCTCTCTACGACCCGGATCTTGGCCTCGTGGATGCCGGCAACTGGCTCGTCACAGACAGTTGGGATGTGCCTCCAGACGCAGTGTCGGGCGTCTACCTCGCCCGTGTGCAACGCCTGGACGAAAATGGCGAGGCGATAGCAGACGAAGCGAATCAGATCCCCTTCATCGTTCGCAACGATGGCCTCGCCGCTGACATCGTGCTGCAGACGTCAGACACGACCTGGCAGGCCTACAACGGCTGGGCTGGAGAGCTCGGCAACAGTAATTTTGATGGTCCGAACCTCTACGGTGACGTCGCAGGGCTCATCAATCGCACTCCGATTCTGAGCGAGGGCCAGCTTGGCAAGAACCGGGCCTACGCTGTCAGCTACAACAGGCCGTTCATCACACGCAACGGCACCAGCGTTGCTTCAGGGCCTCATGATTATCTTTTCGGCGCAGACTACGCCGCCATCTACTGGCTGGAAAAGAATGGCTATGATATTTCTTACATCTCAGGGGTTGACGCTGATCGCCTTGGCGCAGACTACCTGAAGAACTATAACGCTTTCATCTCTGTAGGGCATGATGAGTACTGGTCCGGAGATCAGCGGATCAATGTTGAGGAGGCGCGTGATGCCGGGGTCAACCTGCTGTTTTGGAGTGGGAATGAGGTTTATTGGAAAACCCGCTGGGAGTCGAGCATCGCCGACGATGGCGACAGCCATCGTACCCTTGTCACCTACAAAGAAACATTTGCCAACAGCGATCCCTATGCACTCCCAGAAGACTATGCCAATATCGATCCTTCCAACATCTGGACAGGAACCTGGCGTGACACCCGCTTTCACAATTCGGTCGACGCTGAAGGCAACCTGATCGCCGGTGGCCCAACCTACTTTGATTCCATCACAGGGTTGCGATCAACCTGCAACTGCGCTGAGACATCCTTAACGGGGCAGCTCTTTGGCCCCGATGGAACCGGCGAGTTTGGAGGTGCCCTGGATATCCCGGCCTCCTTCGCAGGCTTGAGATTCTGGCGCGACACGGAAGCCGCCGATGACGGTGCCTTTGACCTGGCACCAGGCATCCTCGGCTACGAGTGGAACACGTCACCCGAGGGCGACTCGCGCCCTGCTGGCCTGATCAAGCTCTCCGAAACCACGATTCCGTGGAGTTCGATCGTCTTTGACCAGGGCAACCGCGGTGCCCCTGGCGTCGCCACCCACAACCTCTCCCTCTACCGCGCCGAGAGCGGTGCGCTGGTGTTCGGCGCCGGCACGGTGTTCTGGAGCTGGGGCCTCAGCAACGAGCACGACGACACGCCCTATAGCGCCGACATAGAAAACCGGGCACTTCAACAATTCACCCTCAATCTGTTTGCCGACATGGGCATCCAGCCCGGCGTGGCGGATGCGGTGCTCCTCAGCCAGAACCTGGTGCGTGCCTTCGCCAGCACCGATGCGATCGGGGCAACGGCCACCCTCAACCCCCTCCCCAGCGAGGTGTCCGCTCTGGCTTCCGTGCTGATCACCGGTACGGCCGTGGATGACAACGGCACCTCCGCCGATTCCAGCGACGACGGCATCGTCGCCGCCGTGGAAATCTCCTTCGACGCTGGAAACACCTGGAGGCTGGCCCAGGGCACAACCAACTGGAGCTACTCGTGGCGACCCACCAGCCCGGGCACCGTCACGATCCAGGTTCGTGCCATTGATGACAGCCTCAATAGTGCCAACCTCAGCCTTGCTGAGAGCACAGTCACGGTGACCGGTGCCATCACCCCGGACACTGTGAGCCTGTTCGATCCGACCTACCCGGTCGACGGACTGCTCTTCAATGACAATGCCGTCTACGAGCTTGGCATGAAGTTCAGCCCCACCCAGGCCGGGGCGATCACCGAACTCAGGTATTACCGTGACGCCGTCGATGCCGGTAACACCGACGTGCGCACCGGCCGCCTGTGGCGCAGCTCGGATGGCTCCCTACTCGGCACGGTCACCTTCACCTCCAGTCCGGGCCAGTCCGGATGGCAGAGCGCCGCACTACCCGCGCCCATCGAGGTCAGCGCTGGAGCGGAGTACATCGTCTCCTATATCACAGAAAACTACTACCTTTCAACCAATAACTTCTTTCATCCTGCAAACGAGATCGCCTTCGATGGCATCGACAACGACGCCTTCAGCGATCCGTTCGGCCTTCTCCAAGCCCCCCAAAGCACGGTGGTCCGCGGTCCTGCCACTGGTGGCAATGGCGTCTACAAGGTTGGCGACGATCTCGTTCTACCCAACAACACCTTTGGAGCCTCCAACTACTGGGCGGATGTCACCTTTGCGCCCGGCGTTTCGCTGCCTCCCGTCAATGGCGGTGCGGCGGTCTTCGCGATCGCCGGCACCGCCGCCGTCGGCGGCATCCTGGCCACCACCACAACGGCCGATGACCCCAACGGCAATGGCACCTTTGCCTACAACTGGCAATCCAGCAGCAACGGCATCACCTGGAATCCCATCGGCACCAATGCCAGCACCTACACCCTGAACCAAGCCGATCAGGACCAGCAGGTGCGTGTCCAGGTGAGCTACACCGATGGCCAGGGCTTTGCCGAATCGGTGACCTCCACCCCCGTCACCGTCACCGAGACTCCCACCAGCGTCAGCCTCTTCAATCCGGCTCTGCCGCTCAACGGCCAGCTCTTCAATGACAATGTCCCCCTGGAGCTCGGCATGGCGTTCAGCCCCACCCAGGCGGGAACCATCACCGAACTCAGGTATTACCGTGATGCCGCCGATGCCGGCGACACCGACCTGCGCACTGGCCGCCTCTGGCGTCGATCGGATGGCTCCCTGCTCGGCACCGTCAGCTTCACCTCCGGCCCGGGTCAATCCGGCTGGCAGAGAGCTGCTCTCTCCACTCCCATCGACGTCAGCACCGGAGCGGAGTATGTCGTCTCCTACACCACAGACAACAACTACTTCTCAACCAGCGGCTTCTTCAGTCCAGACAACGAGATCACCTTTGATGGCATCGACGACGATGCCTTCACCGATCCGTTCGGCCTTCTCACCGCTCCCCAGAGCTCGGTGGTCAGTGGTCCGGGCAGCGGCGGCAACGGGGTCTACAGGGTTGGCACTGATCTGATTCTGCCCAACAACACCTTTGGAGCCTCCAACTACTGGGCGGATGTCACCTTTGCGCCCGGCGTTTCGCTGCCTCCCGTCAATGGCGGTGCGGCGGTCTTCGCGATCGCCGGCACCGCCGCCGTCGGCGGCATCCTGGCCACCACCACAACGGCCGATGACCCCAACGGCAATGGCACCTTTGCCTACAACTGGCAATCCAGCAGCAACGGCATCACCTGGAATCCCATCGGCACCAATGCCAGCACCTACACCCTGAACCAAGCCGATCAGGACCAGCAGGTGCGTGTCCAGGTGAGCTACACCGATGGCCAGGGCTTTGCCGAATCGGTGACCTCCACCCCCGTCACCGTCACCGAGACTCCCACCAGCGTCAGCCTCTTCAATCCGGCTCTGCCGCTCAACGGCCAGCTCTTCAATGACAATGTCCCCCTGGAGCTCGGCATGGCGTTCAGCCCCACCCAGGCGGGAACCATCACCGAACTCAGGTATTACCGTGATGCCGCCGATGCCGGCGACACCGACCTGCGCACTGGCCGCCTCTGGCGTCGATCGGATGGCTCCCTGCTCGGCACCGTCAGCTTCACCTCCGGCCCGGGTCAATCCGGCTGGCAGAGAGCTGCTCTCTCCACTCCCATCGACGTCAGCACCGGAGCGGAGTATGTCGTCTCCTACACCACAGACAACAACTACTTCTCAACCAGCGGCTTCTTCAGTCCAGACAACGAGATCACCTTTGATGGCATCGACGACGATGCCTTCACCGATCCGTTCGGCCTTCTCACCGCTCCCCAGAGCTCGGTGGTCAGTGGTCCGGGCAGCGGCGGCAACGGGGTCTACAGGGTTGGCACTGATCTGATTCTGCCCAACAACACCTTTGGAGCCTCCAACTACTGGGCGGATGTCACCTTCGTCGTGGCCACCGCACCACTTTCTTCCCTTACCATCATCGCCAGCGATGCGATCAAGCCAGAAGGAGACACCGGCTCAACCGCCTACAGCTTCACCGTCAACCGCAGTGGCGACACAAGCAGTACCAGCTCCGTGACCTGGAGTGTCAGCGGGTCCGGCAGTAACCCGGCGGCCCCCTCCGATTTCGACGGCACACTGCCCTCCGGCACCGTGACCTTCGCCGCGGGTGAAACGAGCCAGGTCATCACCGTCAACGTGGCCGCTGATCTCAGCGCTGAACCTGATGAGGACTTCAGTGTTTCCCTCTCCAATCCAACCAACACCTCAATCGCCACCGCTGCCGCCACAGGGACCATCCTCAATGACGACGCTGACAGCAGACTCAGCATCCTGGACAGGTCGGGAGTCAGCATCAATGGAAGCCTGTTCAACGACAACACAGCCCTGGAGCTGGGCATGGCATTCAGCGTCAGTCAAGGGGGCCAGATCACTGCACTGAAGTACTATCGTCACATCGACGATGCCAGCGACACGGACACCCGCAACCTGCATGTCTGGCGCTCGTCTGACGGACTCCTGCTTGGCTCAACCGAGATCACATCCACACCAGACCAATGGGGCTGGCAGAGAGCAGATCTCAACACGCCCGTTGACGTTCTGGCCGGCGAGAGCTACGTGGTGTCCTACAGGACATACAACAATTATATCGCCAGCAGCAATTTCTTCACCCCAGCTGGAGAGCTTGACTTTGACGGACTTGACAATGAAAGCTTCAGTGAACCCACGGGCGTGCTGAGCGCTCCCCAGAGCGATGGGACCAGCAGCAACGGCTTCTACCGGTATGGCACCGAATTGTTGATGCCCAATCAGTCTTACAACGCCAGCAACTATTGGGTGGATGTCGCCTTTCAATCGGCTGAATCGCTCTCCGGCGCCGCCTCCTCTCCCGGAGAGAGCAGCGCTCTCACAATCCCGCAGGACAGCACCACCACCGCAGGGTCCCCGGTCGACGAACTGACCGGCTTGCCCGTGGCTGGCAACGCGATCAGCGAGGCGGGCCGCTTCAGCTCCAGCCAAGTCGGCGGCTCCAACGCCCCGGGGCTTGCGGCAGATGGGAGGCTGGCCAGCCCTGTGGATCCGATCACCGGCAGCCCCACCCCAACGCCCTCAGAAACGAACTCAGCAACGCCCCCGCCAGCCCCCACCCCTGCCGGCGGCAGCGACGCCCGTGGCAGCACGGCCGGTTCGGAGATCGCCACGTTCTCGGCTGCACCATCCCAGGGGGTGCAGTCCCCTGCCGCTTCGCCCCAGGACCTGATCTCGCCGGCAGGACCACTCAGCGGTCCCGATCCATTCGCGCCGGTGGGCAGGGAGTGGCTCTGAGCCTGAGCCACTCACCCGGCAGCACGGAAGGCTGGTTCGAGCCACGCTGTGTAGCGTGGGGATGAGCCACTCCAGTTGGAACCGGCGTAGAGATCCAGTGCCAGCGCCGCCCCTGTTGCAGAGCCATCGGCCTGCTGCAACGGCCAGCTCCACTCCAGCCAGGGCACCAGCACGCCAACCGAAACTGGCTGGGTGTTGGTAACAAACGCCACCGGGACGCGGCTCCTCTGCACTGCAGGATCAACCCAGCCTGGAGTCCCAGCGTGTTCACCGACTACAAGCCCCACCGCGGCTACGACGAGTACTTCAGCGCCACGGACGAACCCCGCAGCGCCCTGCAGCCCCTGCTCTCCTCCCTGGGGCAGCTGGGCCTCGAAGAGCTCAACCGCAACCATGTGGCAGCGGGCATGTTGCTGAAGCGGCTCGGGGCCACCTTCCGGCTCAACGGCTCGGGCAACCGGGGGGTGGAACGGATCCTGCCCTTTGACCCCCTGCCACGGCTGATCGGCACCAGCGAGTGGCAGACCCTGGAGCGGGGCCTGGTGCAGCGCCTCGAGGCGATCGACCTCTTCCTCGCCGACATCTACGGCGACCAGCTGATCCTGCGGGACGGCATCGTGCCCCGGGAAGACCTGGAGACTTCCCAGGGCTGGCGGCCCCAGATGCAGGGATTCCAGCCACCGCTCAACAAGTGGTGCCACGTCTCCGGCCTGGATCTGATCCGGGATGGCAAGGGCACCTGGCGGGTCCTGGAAGACAACCTGCGCTGCCCGTCAGGGGTGGCCTACTTCCTGGAGAACCGCCGCGTGATGAAGCGGATGTTCCCCAGCCTGTTCTCCGGCCGCACCGTGCAGCCGATCGACGACTACCCCTCCCACCTGCTGCAGAGCCTCAGGGAGCTGGCCCCTTGGACCGAGCGCCCCACGGTGGTGCTGCTCACCCCAGGGGTGTTCAACAGTGCCTACTTCGAGCACAGCTACCTGGCCCAGCAGATGGGCATCCAGCTGGTGGAGGGCCGCGACCTGGTCTGCCAGGACGACAGGGTGTGGATGCGCAGCACCGGCGGCCTGGAGCCCGTGGATGTGATCTACCGCCGCATCGACGATGACTTCCTTGATCCCGCCGTGTTCCGCAGCGACTCAATGCTGGGGGTGAGGGGCCTGATGCAGGCCTACAGCGCCGGTCGGGTGGCGATCGCCAATGCTCCGGGCACGGGGGTGGCTGACGACAAGCTCATCTACGCCTACGTGCCCGAGATGATCCAGTACTACCTCGGGGAGGAGCCCATCATCGAAAATGTGCCCACCTACCTCTGCTCCCGCGACAAGGACCGGGCCTACGTGCTGGAGCACCTGAACCAACTGGTGGTGAAGGCAGTGGCCGAAGCTGGCGGGTACGGAATGATGATCGGCCCCCACGCCGACCAGGACGAGATCAACGACTTCGCCCAGCGCATCCAGGACAACCCGCGCAACTACATTGCCCAGCCCACCCTGGAACTCTCCACGGTGCCCTCCCTGAGTGAGGGCGAACTGTTCCCATGCCATGTGGACCTGCGGCCCTACGTCCTGCGGGGCAAGGGGGCCTGGGTCAGCCCAGGCGGTCTGACCCGGGTGGCCCTGCGGCGGGGCTCCCTGGTGGTGAACTCCTCCCAGGGTGGCGGCTGCAAGGACACCTGGATCGTCAGTGAACGGGCCGACGGTCAGGTGCAAGGGCAGGGCTCCCCCTCATGCTGAGCCGCGTTGCCGATTCGCTCTACTGGATCAACCGCTATGTGGAGCGGGCCGAGAACATCTCCCGCTTTGTGGAGGTGAGCGAGGCGATGGCCCTCGATTGCCCCCCCGGCAGCGCCGAGCCCTGGCTGCCCCTGATCGACGCCAGCGGCGAACGGGAGCTCTTCGACAAGCTGTACACCAATGGCAGCCCCGATGATGTGATCGAGTTCCTGGTGAGGGCTGAGGAGAATCCCAACAGCGTGGCCAACTGCATCGCCATCGCCCGGGAGAACGCCCGCCAGATCCGGGAAGTGATCACCACCGAGATGTGGGAACAGCTCAACGACATCTACTGGACCCTGCAGGAGAATGAGAGCTTCTGGAAACAACCACCCCAGGAGCAGCTGCGCGACATTCGCCGGGCCTGCCAGCTCTTTTACGGCATCACCGACTCCACCCTGAGCAGGGATCTCTCCTGGCAGTTCAGCCGGCTGGGGCGGCTGCTGGAGCGGGCTGACAAAACCACCCGCATCCTTGATGTGAAGTACTTCCTGCTGCTGCCCTCCCCCGATGAGGTGGGCGGCGTGCTCGATGAACTCCAGTGGATCTCCCTGCTGCGCAGCGCCGGCGCTTACCAGATGTTCCGCCAGTCGCGCCAGCAGGCGATCGAACCCCGGGCCGTGGCCGGCTTCCTGCTGCTCGACCCGATCTTTCCCCGCTCGGTGCGCTACTGCCTCGAGCGGATTCAGGACACCCTCAAGATCGTGCAGGGCCGCTCGGTGCCCGGGGCGCCGGACGAGCTGGAATGCCTCAGCGGGCTCACCCTGGCCCGCTGGAGCTACACCCGCATCGACGACCTGTTCGCCGTGGGGCTGCACGAGGCCATCGACACCCTGCAGAGCGATCTCAACCGACTGCACAACCTGATCGAGGAACGCTACTTCGTGGCTGCCAGCCTTGAGTCCCAGAGCACAGATCCGGCATGCGTGCTCGCCTGAAGCACTGGTTCAACTACCGCTACAGCGCGCCGGTTCTGCTTGGGGCTCACCGCTTCTGTCTCAAGCCCCGGGGCCATGGGTTTCAGACGTTGGTGGACTTCCAGCTCACGATCGATCCTGAGCCCAGCTCCCTGTTCCCCCTGATCGCCGCCAGTGGTGATGAGATTCTGCGGGCCCGCTTCGGCGGCTCCTGCGACAGCTTCCGCGTCGAGGCCAGCAGCACGGTGGTCTCCCACACCCCGCCGGATCTGCAGACCTGCCTGGAGACCAACGAGCCGTTGCTGCCCTATCCGGTGGGCCATCTCAACGGAGACCTGCAGGGGGCCCTCGGCGGCTGGCTGCCCAATGGCCAGCACGATCCCGCTGCCGTGGACATGGCCCAGGAGGCCCTGATGGGCAGCGACCAACGGGCCCTGATGTTTCTCGAGCAGTTGGTGGAAATGATTCAGGACCGGGTGAAGTACACCCAACGCCACGTGGGCCCCGCCTGGCCCGCCGGCCGCACCCTCAAGGAACGGGTGGGCTCCTGCCGTGACCTGGCCATGCTGATGGTCGAGGCCTGCCGATGCGTAGGTCTGCCGGCCCGGTTCGTCAGCGGCTACCACCTGTTGGATCCCGCCCCGCAGCAGTACGACCTGCATGCCTGGACAGAGGTGTACCTGCCGGGGGCAGGCTGGCGCGGCTACGACCCCAGCGGCAAGGGTCCCATTGACGATCGCTACATCACCCTGGCCACATCCTCGAAGCCGGAGCTCACCGCCGCCATCACCGGCTGCTTTTCAGGCCCACCCGGGGTGAGCAGCAGCTTTGACTGGCTGATCGAGGCTGAGATTCTCGATCCCTTGCCCTCCCGCGAAGCCAGCTTGCCCCTGGGCTGATCGCGGGAGCGGGGCCAGTGGTCACCTAACGGCGCAGACCGTCACCAGTGGAGTCCGTGCAGCTTGGGCAGCGGCGCGGTTTTGAAGGTGGTGGCGAACAGCCGCGGGATCCGCTGGCTGTTGTACACGCGAAACTCGTGCACCAGGCTGGCACCGGGTTCACGCACCGCCTGGTTGAGCACGACCGAGCCGTCGGGATCGGAGACCGAGCGGTGGAAGGTGCCAGGCGGAATCCTGAGGATGTCGCCACCCGTGTCGAGCCGCACGATGTGGAAGGGGTAGTTCCAGCCGAAGTTCACCAGGTAGAAGGTGCGGCCGCCGTGCAGGGCGAGCAGGTTGTCCTCCTGGTGGGGGTGCAGGTAGAACTGCCAGGCCCCGGTGGCCGGATCGTCCGGAGGGGAGGTGGCGGGCCCCGAGTGGATCACCAGATCCCGGGCGTTGGAAGCGGCCACGGTGATGTCGAAGAAGCGCACCGCGGGGGTGTCGCGGAACTTCTCGTAGGGGATGAGCTCGAACATCGGCGCCGGTCTCGGCGTTGTGGCAGTCATGGCAGTCGGTGTAGGGGAGCACCGGTTGGACGTAGTCCAGTGAACCGAACACACTACCTGATCAAGTGTGGCCAGCACTACCGAATGGCCGAGGTGTTGGGCAGTTCCTGCACTGGGCCCAGGGGAGGAGACACTGGCGAGCAGGTCGCCTGCGCTCCGGTGCCGGGAGGCACCTGCAGCAGGCCTGAAGCCCAAGCAGAGCAGCAGAATCAGGCACCGAGCGTATCGGTCGCCACATGGAAATCGCAGCTGCTACGAGAGCATAAAGGGGCCACATTTTGCAGCACTTCAAGCGGCAGAGAGCCCAGAGATCAGCTGCTTGGCTGCCACATCAGATCTCAACCTTTATGACCATGTCATCAACACCCGGCTCCACCGGATCGTCCTTGACGACCACGCTTCTGAAGGCCAAGAAAGCCAAGGGGCTCAGCTTCTCCGAACTGGGCGAGGCCCTTGGCCGCGACGAAGTGTGGGTCGCGTCACTGTTTTATGGCCAGGCTTGCGCCTCCAGCGAGGAAGCCACGACCCTGGGCGGCTTGCTTGGCCTTGATGGCGACAGTGCGGCTGCCCTGCAGGTCTACCCCACCAAGGGAAGCCTGGATCCGGTGATCCCCACCGATCCACTGATCTACCGGTTCTACGAGATCATGCAGGTGTATGGCATGCCGCTGAAGGACGTGATTCAGGAGAAGTTCGGCGATGGCATCATGAGCGCCATCGACTTCACCCTGCATGTGGACAAAGAAGCCAATCCCGCGGGAGATCGGGTGAAGATCACCATGTGCGGCAAGTTCCTGCCCTACAAGAAATGGTGACCACCAAGCTGGGCGACATAGAAAAGGCCGGGCAGCCCTGCTGCCCGGCTCTCTATTGGATGGGAGTGTAATCGTTGTGACGATGTTCTCAGGTTAACAGAGTGAGAACAAAGATTCAGCCCAGAGGCTTTGCTCAGCGCGCTCCCAATTCTGCAGCAAGCTCCCTTTCCAGCTTTTCATCGTGCCGGGTCGGCAGCACATTGGTGATCGGAGTGCGGTGGGTGCTGTAGAAGAGCATGCCGATGAACACCATGCCACCCACAATGTTGCCCAGCGTCACAGGCAGGTAGTTCCAGAAGGCGATCTGCAGGAAACTCACACCAGAGCCAAGCAGAGGACCCGTGGTGTGCAGGAACATGTTGACCACAATGTGCTCCATGCCCAGCGCCTGGAAGGCAGTGATGGGCAGCCAGCAGGCAAGGATCTTGCCGGGAACGCTCTTGCTCACCAGGGCCAGGGTGACGCCCAGACAGACCAGCCAGTTGGCGATCACACCGCGCAGGAAAGCAAGGAAGAATCCAAGCGCTCCCAGATTCTGATACTTGGCGATCACGTTGGCCTTGTTGAGGCCGATGATTTTGTTGGCCACGGCCACCCAGTCTCCAGCGCCGGTGGCGAGGTCTGCCGTGCCACCACTGGTGAGGCTCATGGCAAACAGGATGCCGACCAGGCCGGTGCCGAGAAAATTGCCGATCCACACCCACATCCAGTTGTGGAAGGTCTTTTTCCAGGTGGTCTTGCCCGCCCAGACCGCCATCGGCAGGAGGGCAAAATTACCTGTGACCAGCTCCATGCCAAACAGCACGATGCTGGCGAAGCCAAAGGGGAAGATGAATGATCCGATCCAGGGAATCCCCGTCTGCACCATGATGGTGAGGGCGAGACACAACGCCAGACCAAGCACGGATCCGGAGTAGAAGCCTCGCAACAGAAGGTTCTTGACGCTGACGCCGGACTTCTTGCCTCCAGCGGCAATCATCCCATCGACGAGCTCATTGGGTAAGACGTAATCCATGAAGAAGGAAAGATTGAGGTAAATGAGACCAACAACCAGCCTTGGCCGGCTCGCCGGTGGTCAGCCGCTGATGCGATTCATCAGTTGGCTGAAGAGATCTTTGGACGGGGTGGAACCCACAGGCTCAGACGACTCAGCACCCATGGAACTGAACCAGTTCACGAAGCGGGAAAACGGATCTGAGCCAGAGCCTGCGCCCTGGGGTGCAACGGTTGGTTTGGCCGCCGAGGTGGTGCTGGAGGAGTGGGCCATGGAATTTCGGGGAAGATTGGACAAGGCGATGCACCGGCAAACTGAGAACAAACCCGCCAAAAAGCTCACCGGGGCCGATCGGCTTGGGTACACCTTGGAGTGGGCCGGCAACAGCACAGCAGCGGGGATGAACCCGTGCGGAAAGTTGCAGGCGGGTTGAAGCTGGCAAGCCAGCAGAACTCAGAGCCGCCAGGCAGGCGAAGCCGTAGCAGGAAGGGCGTAAAATTGTGGAGTCAGCGTCTGAAAATCAGAAACCCGAGGGCTCCATAAAACGAAGCAATCAGAAGCTGCCTACACGTGCAATCCGAATTGACGGAAGCAGGAAATCAGGCGAGCTGACTTCCGTACGAGTCCATTAAGCCACTGGATGTTGTCTTCTCCTGTAGCTCGTGTTACCAACCGAACCTTCGGCCAGGATTCACCAACATGGCAGGAGCAGGTTCCCTCAGGTCTTGCGGCCGATCTCACCCCACACCCGCAGGGCACCGGATTTGAGCATCTGCCACACCTGGGCCATGGCCGCGAAGTCCTGGTCCAGAGCTGATCGCCGCTGGGACGGCAGTCCCTCGACTGCTGCTCGTCTGGAGTGGTCCGGACGGGGGCTCCGGGCGGCAGCCCTGGACGGGGAGCGGTTGGAGCGGGGAATGGCGCGAGGCGCAGCACCGGGGGCCATGACATGGAGCGCACAGCCTCCACTGCACCAGAGGCGGGCGGGCCGCCCCGTGTCAGCCACTACAAAAGTCCGGGCCAGCGGGCCCGCGGCCTGCTCCAACTGGACTGATCAGAAGGGAATCGGCATCTCGGCGTCCGCCGGCAGTGGAGCGCAGGCCTCCACCCGCTCGGCCACCATCGCTCCCACCACCACGATGGAGGGGGAGCTGAAGCCTTCGGCCGCGACCCGATCCGCCAGGCAACCCAGGGCGGCCACCAGGCTGCGCTGGCCACGCACCGTGCCCTGCTGAATCACGGCGGCCGGGGTCGCCGCATCCAGCCCGCCCGCCATCAGCTCCTGGCAGATCCGGGGCAGGTTGTGGAGGCCCATGTAGATCACCAGGCCATCGCTGCTGCGCGCGAGCCCCTGCCAGTCCACCCCCGGCCGCGCCTTGTCGATCTCCTCGTGCCCGGTCACGAAGGTGACGCTGGAGCCAGCGCTGCGGTGCGTCACCGGAATGCCGGCATAGGCCGGGGCCGCAATGCCGGAGGTGACGCCGGGCACCACCTGCACGGGGATGCCGTGGCTCACCAGGTGGGCGGCCTCTTCGCCGCCGCGACCGAACAGGAAGGGATCGCCGCCTTTGAGCCGCACGATCAGCTGGTGGCGGGCGGCCAGCTCCACCAGCACGGCGTTGGTGCTCGGCTGAGGCACGGAATGGTGACCGCGGCGCTTGCCGACGAAATGTCGCTCGCAGTCCACAGGCACCAGGTCCAGCAGGGCCTTCGGCACCAGGGAGTCGTACACCAGGGCACCGCACTGGCGCAGCAGCCGGTGGGCCTTGAGGGTGAGCAGCTCCGGATCCCCCGGCCCAGCCCCCACCAGATACACCGTGCCGAGGGGCGGAACAGCGGTCATGGCAGGGCAACCAGCAGATCCACCAGGCCGTCGCGCAGGCGGGGGCGTTGCAGCAGGGGGGGGCCGCACCAGGACGGCAGGGCGTCGGTCAGGCGGTTGGCCGCCAGCACCAGCGGCAGCACCGCAGGCCTGGAGGCGGATTCCGCACTCTGGGCCCGACCCATCGGCAACGCCCCCTCGGGAGGTGGGCAGCTCGGGGCAGCCAACACCTGCACCAACTCTTCAGCAACCGTGGCAGTGTATGGAGTGGCGTGGCAGCGGGCATGGCAGCAGCGCTCAAGGTGGGCCAGATAGCGCTCCGCCGGGCCACCCTGCAGAGGATGGTGGAGCAGCAGGGGAGTGGCAACCGTGCCCTCTGCCGCCGCCGAGGACCTGGCCAGGGCCAGCAGTTCCAGGCGCAGGGCCCGCTGCCAAATGGGCCACGCGCCCAGAAAGGGCAGCCGCAGCACCGGGCCGCTGGCCCGCCAGGCGGCGCAAAGCGCCGGCACATCCCCCCGCACATGGCCCCCCGGCAAGAGCAGGAGGGGCATCAGAGTGATCGGCCCCCCGGCCGCCGCCTGCCGCAGCGAGCCTGCATCCGGCCCTGCCGTGCCGGTGAGGCTCTGCAGCACCACAGGGGTCCGGCGCAGGCGCTCCACATGGGCCCGCAGCTCCTCCAGCTCCGCCGGGATCACACCGCCCGTGCGGCCGTGCACCACCAGCACGAGCGGGTGGGCCGGCAGGGCCGCGAGGCGCCGCTGCCGCCGCCGCTGCACGGCTGGGTCCAACCGTTCGGGCTCGATGCCCGCCAGGGCGAGGCGGGGCTGGGGCAGCCGCGCCAGCAGATCCAGGGCGGTGGCCGCCAGGGCGGAATCCAGGTCCGTGAGCAGGGCCCGCAACAGGCGGCGCAGGGGCTGCCGCGGCCAGATCGGCAGGCCCACCGCCAGCCCCTCGAGGGCAGCGCGGCGGCAGGGACCGGGCTGGGGGGAGCCCAGCCAGCCGGCCAGCAGGGCGAAGTCGGCCGGGTCGCGCTGGTGTCCCACCAGGGGCAACAGCCATCGGGCCCGCTCCGCCGCCCTGGACCCAGCCAGAGCCCGGCGCAACTGGAGCGCCAACGGTGGGTGCCGGTGCTGGCCGATCACCTGCAGCAGCTCAGGGTCAGCGCCAGGGTTGTCGAGCCACCACCCCAGTAGCCGCTGGGCCGTCTCGGCGTCAAAGCGACTGGCCAGGGCGGCGATCAGATCGGCGTCGGGCCGGAGCTGTCCGGTTTCGATCGCCAGCAGCCAGGGCTCCAGCGGCAGCTCGGCAGTGCGCCGCAGCCGCTGTAGCCAGGCCCAGCGCTCGGGGTCTGTGGTCGCCGGCAGGTGCTCAGGCAGGAGAGGGGAGCCGGGGGGGCCTGCCACAACGCTCTCCTGCCGACCTGCCCTTAACGATGGCACCGGCCCCAGGGCGCGGGAGGGCTGTTCTGTAGCCACCGATACGTTTGATGTGGATAAAGGGCTGGCTTCAGGCATCGGCTCTATCAAGGAACCAGGAAGAAGAGCAAAAGACCATGGGCCAGAGAACGAAGGCTGGATGCGTCTCCCAGGGCAACCGGACCCGCGATCCGGGCAACCTCCAGGGACCCCCTGGGCGGATTGACGGCGCCAGGCTCGCTGCCGTGAAGGAACAGCAGCTCCTGGTGAGCCTGGCGGAGCAGCTGGCCCAGGCCCAGTTCCGCCAGGGAGACCAGATGCGCAGCCAGCGTCTCTGGCAGGAGGCGGCGCTGCTTGAACTCGATCCCGAGCGGCTCATCCACCTGCTGTACGCGGGCGAGGAGAGCGGAGATCGGCAGGCCCTGGTGCAACTGGATCAACGCTGGTGTCGCCGCCAGGCCAGCCAATCCGGCACTGGATCGGTGGGCTCCTGGCTGCGCAACAGGGTGTTCAAGCAGCGCCCCTCAGGCAGCCGAGGCCTTCCGGCGCGCTCCGAAGCGGTCAACCAGCAGCTGCTCCATCACGTCCGGTAGGTCGCTGAGGGGCACGCCCTTATCGTGCAGCTCAGCAAGCCTGGGCTCGGCGTCCATGGAGCCTCCGAGGAAGATCTTCACCGCCTCCACCATCTCGCCGTCCTTGCGCGTCTTGGCGCCCATCAGGCCGATCTGGCCCATGTAGGGCTGGCCGCAGGCGTTGGGGCAACCGGTCCAGTGGGTGCGCACCCCATGGGGCAGCTCCACCCGCCGCTCCAGCTCCTCCACCAGCTCCTGGGCCGTGCTCTTGGTGGGAATGAGGGCAAAGCTGCAGTAGGCGTTGCCGGTGCAGCTCACGGCCTCGGCCTGCAGGGGGCCTGGATCGGGGCGGAAGCGTTGCAGCAGGGGCTCGGCCAGCAAGGCCTCCTGGCTCGCTTCCGGCACGTTCACGATCAGGGCGTTCTGGGCCTCGGTGAGCCGCAGTTCACCGCTGCCGTACTGCCGGGCCAAACCGGCCAGGGCCAGCATCGCCTCGGCATCGAGGCGGCCCATGGGCACGTGCAGGCCCATCCAGCCGAGCCCCTCCTGGGCCTGGGGATGCCAGCCGAGGCCATCGCGGGGGGCCCGCGTCACCAGGTGACTGCCGTCGTGGCGCTGCAGGGAGGCCATCGCCTCGGCGCCGGCCAGGGCGCCGTAGGCCGCCGTGACCGCCTCTCGGTAGGGCTCCAGCCCCAGCTCATCGATCAGATACATCAGCCGGCTCTTGTTGCGCAGCTTGCGGTTGCCGTTCTGCTCGAAGTGCAGCAGCACGGCCAGGGCAAAATCGGGCAGCTGATCGGCCCGTAGCCAGAGACCGAGCGGGATGGCCAGTTCGTTGCGCTGGGCGGAGAAGAAGCCACCCACCATCACGGTGAAACCGAGGTCGCTGCCGTGATAAGCGGGCAGGAAGGCGAGGTCGTTGTGGAGCAGGAAGCTGTCGGGGGCACCGCCCACGGCCACGTTGAACTTGCGCGGCAGGTTGCGGGGGCCATCGGGCTGGAACAGCCGCGCCTGGATCGCCTGCACGAGGGGGCGGGTGTCGACGATCTCCTCGGGATCGATTCCTGCCAGGGGGTTGCCGGTGATGTTGCGCGGGTTGTCGTGTCCCGACTGGCGACTGGTCAGGCCCACCCGCTCCATGGCCTGGAGCAGCGGCGCCATGTCCTCGAACAACAGGCCCCGCAACTGCAGGTTCTGGCGGGTGGTGATGTCGGCGCTGCCGTGCTCTCCACAGCGATCCACCGCTTCGGAGAGCAGCTCCAGCTGCTCAGCGCTGATCACGCCGTTCGGGAGCCGCAGCCGCAGCATGAAACGACCCGGGGTGACGGGCCGGAAGAAGATGCCCATCCACTTGAGCCGGATGGTGAGGGTGGCCTCGTCGAGGCTGTCCCAACCGGCGGCGGCCAGCTCGGCCAGCTGGGGTTGCAGATCGAGGCCGCAGAGATCGGCCTTGGCCTGCTCCACCTTGGTGAGGCCGGAGCTGGGGGCGGGCGCAGCGGGGGTGCTGGAAGAGCTCATGGAAGATGGATACGGCGCGCCAGTGCACGCCCAGACAACGCGGCCGTGAACGGGACCCCATGGCACCACCAAGCGCAGCCCCAGGGATCGGGAGGGGATGCGGCCGGTGAACGCCAATGAGGGATGCGTTGTCCGGAATGGGAGGGCGACGCCATGGCGCTGCGGCTCCCCTTCGAGATGAGCTGGGATCTGCAATCACAGACCTGAACTGATCCTGCAGGCGCGGGCCAGGACCGGGTGTCGTGGTCGTTACGGATCTGTTATCCCTGACCTGGCTGGCCTCAGCGCTCGCCCAGGGCACTCCAGAGGGTGGCGGGATGGGCCACCACCGAGGCGGCTCGCCCGGCGGAGGAGGCAGGCGCCGCGTCGTGAGGCAGTTCAGCCAGCAACTGAACCCCCAGGGACCCCACCACAAACATGCCGACGAAGGCGAGGGCGACGCCGAGGGGGGAGCTGGCGCTACGGGTGGTCTGCAGCGGGGTGGCCATGGCGGAGCTGCCGAAGAACAGACTCCAGTATCGAAGCCGGATGAGGGGATTCAGAAGCCGGCGCCAGCTGGGGGAGCAGGGCTCCAGGACCCCAACAGAGCTGATCCGGGCACCTTGAAGGCGCTGCTGGGCCGCAGCTCAAGGCTCACCAGACCATGCAGGCATCCGAGCAGAAGCCCGCAGCAGGCAGCAAATCGCATCCGCGCTCCGAGAAGTGATCAGCGACTGTCTCCAGCCACGGGGCCATCGGGATGCAGCGGTTGGTACCGAACCGAAGCCGCCCGGCCCCGGCGGCAATCTTCAGGATCTCTTCCGTGTCGGTTGATACTTCTTTTCCGTCCTGGCCTCTGTTCGGTGGGCACACGTTGGACGACCGCTGGTGACAGCATGGGGTTCATCGACCCTGTTGCCAGTGCGGCGCTCGCTGCCACCTCCCCCAGGTCCTTGATGGCGCTCCCCTCCGGCACCCTCCCCAACGCCACCCCTGAGACCGGACTCAACGGCCAAGCGGCTGCTGCTGCGGAGCTTCTGTCTGGCCGCGAGCGCTTCAAGCACTACCTGCAGAAGGTGGGCAGTGGCGAGCACACCAGCCGCGGCCTCAGCCGGGAGGAGGCCGGCCATGCGCTGGAACTGATGCTGCTGGGGGAGGCCACGCCGGCCCAGATCGGCGCCTTCCTGATCGCCCATCGGATCCGGCGGCCCGAGCCCCAGGAACTGGCCGGGATGCTGGATGTCTACCGACGCCTGGGGCCACGTCTGACCAGTGCCGTGCCCGCCCTCTGCTTCGGCATGCCCTTTGACGGCCGCACCCGCACGGCCCCGATCTACCCGCTCACAGCCCTGGCCCTGAGTGCGGCCGGGCTGCCCGTGGTGCTGCAGGGCGGGGCCCGCATGCCGGTGAAATACGGGGTGACGGCCATGGAGCTGTTCGCCGCCCTGGGGCTGGAGCTGCACGGGCTGGACCTGGCCACGCTGCAGGCGGGGCTGACGCAGCACCGCCTGGCCCTGGTGCACCAGCCGGATCACTTCCCGTTGGCGGAGAGCCTCACGCCGATCCGCGACGACCTCGGCAAGCGCCCCCCGGTAGCCAGCCTCGAACTGCTCTGGACCGCCCATCAGGGCCCCCACCTGCTGGTGAGCGGCTTCGTGCATCCCCCCACCGAAAGCCGGGCCTGGAAGGCCCTGGAGCTGGCCGGGGAGGCTGTCACCATCACGGTGAAGGGGCTCGAAGGCAGCACCGACCTGCCGATCAGCCGCGCCTGCATCACGGCCCGGGCCGAGGGGGGTGAGGGGGAGCGTCTGATTCTTCACCCCCGCGACCATGGCTGTTACGACACCGATGCCCTTTGGCAGGATCTGGAGGGCTGGCGCGAGCAGGCCCTCGCCGCCCTCGGCGGCCAGGGGCCCCTGGCCAGAGCCCTGATCTGGAATACCGGGGCCTACCTCTGGTATGGCGGTGTTTGCCATGATCTGGCTGCGGGCGTGGTCCGTGCCACGCAGCTGGTTGAGAGCGGCGCGCTACTCACCCAGCTGCGGTCCCTGATCCAGTGGAGACACGATGCTTCCTGAGGGCTCCCATCCTTCCTCCCACTGCTTCGACTTCGAGCGCGACTTCGTGGGCAACTGGCGCTGCATTCCCCTCTGCCTGCGCCGCAAGCTCGATCTCTGTGGTGTGAAACTGAGGCTCAACCACTGGCTGGCGCTCACGGCAGCCCAACGGGATCAGCTGGTGCTCTGGCCCGACGGTCCCGATGACCTGGCGGCCATGGCCGTCGACCTGCAGGCCAGCACGGCGGCCATGGCGGACGGCGGGGTCGCGTCCCTGCCCATCCCCCACGACGCCCCCTGGCAACACCCCGGTATCCCCCCCCGGGATGTGAGCAGCTCAGCCGCAGAGCTGGGCTACGCCCTGGGGCCTGACCAGTGGAACGCTCTCTCGGAGCTGGAGCGGTTTGCCCTCTGCAAGCTGGCCCGCCCTGGCCACGACCATCACAACCTGCCCGCAGCCCTGAGGGAACTGTTTCCCACCGCCGGGGCCGCGGCCTGAACCCGGGCTACAGCGACGGCGGCGGCCTTGAGCTCGGGCTGCCTGGAGATCGGGCAGGCCTGCTCGTGCAGCAGGGCATTGGCCTCACAGGCCTGCTCCTGCATGAAGCCCCAGTGCATCGGCAGAAACACGGTGCCCGGTCGGATGCGCTCGGTCACCGCCGCCTTGGCCGTGATCGTGCCGCGCAGCGAGCGGATCTCAGCCATGGCGCCATCGTCCAGGCCGAGGGGCCCGGCATCCTCAGGATGGATCTCCAGCAGGGGCTCGGGGTGCAGGGCGTTGAGGCGAGGCACCTTGGCCGTGCGCGTCATGGTGTGCCACTGGCCCAGGTAGCGGCCCACCGTGAGCACCAGGGGGTAGGCCTCACTGGGGGGCTCCGCCAGACCCATGGGCTGCTCGGCGATGAAGCGGGCCCGACCACTGGCGGTGGGGAAGCGGTAGTCGGTGTAGAGGCGCCTGGGCTCATGGCCAGGGGCTGAGCCGCTGGGGAAGGGCCATTGCTGGGGGCCCTCGCTGGCCAGCAGGCCGTGGCTGAGGCCGGAGTGGTCGCAGGCACGGCCGGCCGTGAGGGCGGCCAGCTCGGCATAGACCTCCGCGGCGGAGCCGTAGTTGAAGGGCTCGACGAAGCCCAGCCTGCGGCCCACCTCCGCGAACACCTGCCAATCGGGGCGGGCCTCCCCGGGGGGCGGCCGAAAGGCCGGGCAAAGGGTGACCCGCCGCTCCGAATTCACCATGACCCCGGGCTTTTCACTCCACTGGGCCGCCGGCAGCACCAGGTGGGCGTACTGGGCGGTCTCGGTGTCGGCATAGGCATCGCTGAGCACCACCAGGGGGCAGCGGCTCACGGCGGCCTTGACCCGCTCCAGGTTGGGCATGCTCACCAGGGGATTGGTGGCCGCCACCCACCAGAGATCGAGGGCGCCGGACTCCATCGCCTCCACCTGGCGCCAGGCATCGAGACCAGGGGCGGGATCGATCGCCCCGGCCCCGAACCCCCAGGCCGCCTCCACCGTGGCCCGGTGGCTGGGATCAACCACCGTGCGATAACCCGGCAACAGGTGGGCCAGCCCACCGGCTTCGCGGCCGCCCATGGCATTGGGCTGGCCAGTGAGGGAGAAGGGCCCCGCTCCCACCTTGCCGATCTGGCCGGTGAGCAGGTGCAGGTTGATCAGGCCCGCCACCTTGGCGGTGCCCTCCACGCTCTGGTTGAGGCCCATCGACCAGAGGCTGAGCACGCTGGGGGCCTGGCCCCAGAGCTGGGCCAGCTGCCGCAGGGCCGCCTCACTGATGCCGCACAGCCGGCTGACCCGCTCGGGGGTCCAGGCCTGCAACAGCTCGGCATAGGCGGCGAAGCCCTCGGTGGCCTCCTCGATGAAGTCCACGTCGATGGTGAGCGCCTGCACCATCAGATGGGCCAGGCCATGCATCAGCACCAGATCCGTGCCCGGGCGAAGGGCCAGGTGCAGGTCGGCCGCATCGCTGGTGGCCGTCTGCCTGGGATCCACCACCACGATGGTGACACTGCCGGGCTGGCGCCGTTTGCGCTTCAGCAGCCGCTGAAACAGCACCGGATGGCACTCCGCGGTGTTGGTGCCGATCAGGAAGGCCACGGCGCAGTGGTCGAGATCCTCGTAGCAGCAGGGGGGGCCGTCGGAGCCGAGGCTGCGGGCATAGCCCGCCACGGCCGAACTCATGCACAGGCGTGAGTTGGCATCGAAGTTGTTGGTGCCGATCGCCCCCTTGAGCAACTTCTGGGCGACGTAATAGTCCTCGATATGAAACTGACCAGAGCCGTACATGGCGATCGCTCCGGGCCCCTTGCTGGCCAGGGAGCTGCGGATCCGGGCCACGATGCGATCGAGGGCCGCGTCCCAGCTGATCGGCTGGAAGGGCTCGTCCAGGCTGGCGCGAGCCAGCGGCTGGCTGAGGCGGCCGTGGCGCAGGGTGTCGCACACCGTGGCTCCCTTGATGCACACCTGCCCCAGGCTGGAGGGGTGGAGCCGGTCCCCCCGGGTGCCCCACAGCGGCAGGCCGTCAGCATCCCGCCGGGTGGGCTGATTCTTGGCGGCAGGGGGCAGCAACTCCAGGCCGCAGCCCACGCCGCAGTAGGGGCACTGGGAGCGCACCGAACCGGGTGGGGATGCAGCCATGGAGCTCACAGAACAGACGGACAAAGAAGAAGGGCAGACCCTGGGCCTGCCCCACAGCAGCGATGCGGCTGAGATCCGGGATCAGACCCCCGTCGCGGCGGCCGCAGCTGTTTCTCCCTCATGGAGATCAGCAAAGGATCCCTTGGGCTCCTTCAGCACGAAGTAGCAGAGGAAGCCAACGATCAGACCAGCTATGCCCAGCACCTGGAAGAAGGCACTGTTGGAGGCCGCCACCACGGCGGGGGTGGGTTCGGCATCGGCGGCGCCGGACAACCACAGCGGCAGCAGGCTGTAGATGGTGAGATAGGCCACGGCACCCACGTTGCCGTAGGCGCCCACCATGCCAGCGATCTGGCCGGTGACCCGGCGCTTGACCAGGGGCACCATGGCGAAGGTGGATCCCTCCCCGGCCTGCACGAAGAAGGAGCAGACCATGGTGATCACCAGAGCCAGCACGATGCCGGCGGAACCGACGAACGTTCCGGGCTTGATCATGCTCATCAGCAGATAGCCGAAACCAAGACCAACGGTGAGGAAGCCCATGGTGGACTTGCGGGATCCGAGCTTGTCGGAGAGCAGTCCACCGCCGGGGCGCGCCACCAGGTTCACGAAGGCAAAGGCCGAGGCCAGGATTCCGGCCGTGGCCTTGGGCAGGGCAAAGGTGGTTTCGAAGAAGGTGGGAAGCATCGACACCACCGCCAGCTCCGAACCGAAGTTCACGATGTAGGTGAGCTCCAGAATGGCCACCTGCTTGAACTCATAGCGATCCTCCTTGGGATACACCTTGGCTCCTGTGATCAGCTCCTTGTTGGTACGGATGATGCCCCAGGTCTGGAAACCGAAGAAGAGAAGCACCAGCACGATGGCGATGGCAAAGCCGGTGTCATCGAGGAACTTCACCTTCTGAAGCCGCCAGGCGAGCACTGCCAGAATCACGCCGAAGGGCACGTTCATGCCGATCAGACCCCAGAAGTCCCGCATGGAGGTGACCTCCAGGCCAGCGGTCTTGGCCGGGCGCTGATAGATCCGACCAGGCGGCGTGTCCTCAACGTTGAAGTAGTAGAAGACGCCGTAGATGGCGGCAATGATGCCGGAGAGGGCAATGGCTCCGCGCCAGTTCAGCACGATGCCATCAACGGCGAAACCACCACCGAAGGAGAGCCAGCCGGCCAGGGTCACCATGGTGAGCGCCGAGAAGGCGGAGCCGAAGTTGCCCCAGCCGCCGTAGATGCCTTCAGCCAGGCCGATCTCCTTGGGCGGGAACCATTCAGCCACCATGCGAATGCCGATCACAAAGCCGGCACCGACGATCGAAAGCAGCAGGCGAGCCACCACCAGCTGGTTGAAGTCCTGAGCGAAGGCGAACAGCAGACAGGGAAAAGCCGAAAAAATCAGCAGAGTGGAGTACGTGATGCGGGGCCCGTACTTGTCCAGCAGCATGCCGATCAGAATGCGCGCCGGCACGGTGAGGGCCACGTTGCAGATCGCAACGGTGCGAATCTGGGGAACGGTGAGGCCCAGATCCGCCTTGACGGTGGTCGCCAGGGGAGCCAGGTTGAACCAGACGACAAACGTAAGAAAGAATGCAAACCAGGTGAGATGCAGCGTCTTGTATCTCCCCTGGAGTGACCAGAGTTCACCGAGCATGTCGAGGTGGGAATTATGATCGAAGCTTCCGAACGCTGAGCCAGATCTGTTCAGCGGCGCATCATGCAAGCCGCATCGCAACTACACCAGACAGCCTGTCCTTTTTCTGTGGTTGACGCTACCGAGGTCAGCTGACGCCATTTCAGCCGATGCAGCACCCCACCGTCTTGCCCAGGCCCCCATGCCGAGCCCAACCCCGGCTTCCCTGCGCTGCTGCCTGCTGAGTGGCGGCGGCAGCCGACGCATGGGCCTGGACAAGGCCCTGCTGGGGCACCCCGCCGGAGGCACCTGGCTCAGCCACACCCTGGAGCTGCTGGCTGAACTGGGGGCACCGATCAGCCTCTGCAGCAATCACCAGAGCCATCGGCAGCTGGCAGAGCCCCTGCGGGGGGGCCAGGGCCTGCCCATGGGCGTAGCCCTGGACTTGATCGAGGAACCCATCCCCCCCCAGGGCCCCCTGCAGGCCCTTGGCCATCTGATGCAGCGTCACCCCGGCGAGCGCCTGCTGCTCTGCCCGGTGGACATGCCCTGGCTGGATCGCCCCAGCCTCGATCAGCTGCTGCGCCGCGCCGAGGAGAGGCCCCAGCAGCTGTGCGTGGCCAGCGATGCAGCGCGCCTGCACCCCTTGCTCGGGATCTACCCCGCCACCGAGGCCCTGCGCAGCGATCTGCACACCTGGCTGGCCAGCGGGCACCGCAGCATGCATGGCTGGCTGGCCCGCCACACCATCCACCCCGTGCAGCTCCCCGCCACCGCCCTCCTCAACTGCAACCGCCCCGCAGACTGGCCGGGATTCGGTCCCGCCGGTCTCGTCAGTCCGGCGCCCCGGGCGACAGGCTGACAGCACCGTTGCCTTCGCGTTCCGCCGTCGTGGTTGCTGCCGAACTGGACCAGCTGGGCCGGCGCCCCGGAGTGCTGCGGCTGTCCCTGACGGCGCGCTGCAATCTGGCTTGTCCCTACTGCTGCCCCGATGACCAGGACCCTCCGGAGTTGCTGCAGCTGGAGGAGCGACGCAGCCTGATCGCCGTGGCCGCCGGCCTGGGCTTCTCGAGCCTGCGGCTCACCGGGGGTGAGCCCCTGCTGCACCTCGGGCTGGAGGCCCTGATCAGCGCCGTGCAGGAGCTGCGCCAAGCCTCCGGGCTGCGGGAGATCGCCCTCACCACCAACGGGGTGCTGCTCACGGCCGAGCGGGCCAGGAGCCTGCGCCAGGCGGGCCTCGACCGGATCACGATCAGCCTCGATGGGGCCGATGGGGCCAGCGTGGGGCGCATGAGCGGCCGGGCCAGCCAGGGCGAGCTGTTGCTGGCCCGGGTGCTGGCCGCCATCAGCCACGCCCGCGAGGCGGGCTTCGATCCGGGGCGCGGTGAGCTCAAGCTGAATGCGGTGATCGATCGGCGCCGCAACGCCGACCAGGTGCTGCCCCTGGCCGCCCTGGCCAGGCAGCTGGGGGTGGAGCTGCGGCTGATCGAGTTCATGGATGTGGGCAACCGCAACGGCTGGAGCCCGGATCAGGTGCTCACCGCCGCCGAGATGGTGCAGCGGATCGGCGCCCGCTGGCCGCTGCAGCCCCAGGGCCGGGCCCGTCACGGCACCGCCAGCCGCTGGCGCTATCTGGATCGCGCTGACGACCTGCACCTGGCCGTGGTGGCGTCGATCTCGGCGCCCTTCTGCGGCGACTGCAACCGGCTGCGGGTAACGGCCGATGGCCAGGCCTTCACCTGCCTGTTCGGCACCGCCGGCACCGACCTGAAGCCCTGGCTGCGGCCGCGGCCCGATCCGGCCGGACTGCGCACCAGGCTGCAGGCACTGTGGAGTCAGCGCCACGATCGCTACAGCGAAGAGCGGGCCAGCCTGGAGCCGGGAGCTGGCGCTCCCCACGCCGAAATGGCCTACCTGGGCGGTTAGTCGCCGCTGGGTTCCCCCAGACGCGGCAGCAGCTGCACCAGGTTGCAGGGACGGGTCTCGGCGCTGAGCTGGGCCTGGATCAGGCGGTCCCAGGCGGTCTGCACCGCATCGAGGGAGCCCGGCAGCACGAACACCACGGTGCCGTTGGCCACCCCGGCCAGGCAACGGCTCTGCAGGGAACTGGTGCCGATGGTCTCGAAGGAGAGCACCCGGAAGAGTTCTCCGAAGCCGTCGATCGTCTTGTCCAGCAGCGGCGCCACGGCCTCGGGGGTGCCGTCCCGGCCGGTGAGGCCGGTGCCGCCGGAACTGATCACCACCTGCACAGCGGGGTCGGCGATCCAGCTGCTCAGGGCCGCCCGGATCCGATAGCGGTTGTCGGGCACCAGCTGCCGATCGGCCAGCCGGTGGCCCGCCGCCAGAAGGCGCTCCAGCAGGGCGTCACCGGAGTGGTCTTCCGCCAGGGTGCGGCTGTCCGACACGCTGAGCAAGGCGATGGAAAGACCCACCCGAATCGGCTCCAAAGCGCCATTGTGGGTCCATTGAACCCGGCACCAGGCCGCTCCGGTGCAGGGTTCCGATCCTCTCACCCATGCCGAAGCCAACCCCGCCTCAGAGCCGAGAATCGCAGCCGTTGGGCGGGGGCGTTGGGGTTCCTGGGGGCGGCAGCGGTGGTGGCGGCGAACTGAGGGTGCTGCTGTTCGCCTCACTGCGGGAGCGGGCCGGCTGGAGCGAACGGCAGCTGGCCCTGCCGGTGAGCGGGCCGGTCTCGGCCCTGGACATCTGGGAGCAGCTGGAACTCGGTGAGACCCTGGAGCCGGCCAGCGGGAGCTCCAGGCCCCCCCTGGGCTGGCCGGCCGGCCTGCGCGTTGCCATCAACCAGCGCTTTGCCGCAGCGGAGCAGCCCTTGCAAGCGGGCGACGAGCTGGCCTTCCTGCCGCCGATCAGCGGGGGTTGACCGTGGAGGTGACCCTCGCGCTGCGGCCCCAGCCCTTTGATCCGCTGCAACAGCTCCAGAGCTGGCAGCGGGCCCTGGCCGAGGGGCCGCTCGGTGCCAGCGCCGCCGAAGCCTGGTTCATCGGCCGGGTGCGGGGCCATGACGGCCGGGGGGAGCCCCTGGAGGCCCTGGAGCTGGAGCACTATCCCGGCATGACGGAGCACTGCCTGGGCAGCCAGGCCCAGGAGCTGGGCGAGCGCCATGGGGTCGCTGCCCTGCTGGTGCAGCACCGGGTGGGCCGGGTGCTGCCAGGGGACGCCATCGTGCTGGTGGCCGTGGCCGCCGACCGCCGTGGCCCCGCCCAGCGCTGCTGCCAGGCCCTGCTGGAAGCCCTCAAGCACGACGCCCCGTTCTGGAAACGGGAGTGGCTGCGCAGCGGCGAGAGCCGCTGGGTGGAGGGCAACACCGCCTTCTGAAGCTCCAGGCCCCCCGCTCAGAAGAGCGGCAGCCGCAACAACTGGGCCCAGACCCTGGCCCCCGCCTCGAGGCCAGCGCAGTCGGCGGGGAGTTCCAGCAGCAGATCCGCCCCCTGCAGCGAGCCGATCCGGGATGAGGCCTGGCTGCCCTCCAGCCTGGCCAGGGGCTGGCCGGAGGCGCTCACCTCCAGGCGGGCCCGGGCCAGCTCCGGCCGCCCGGGGGAGCGGCGCAGGGGCGTGGCCAGCTGCACCTGCAGGCGTGGCAGCAACGCCACCTCGGCGCCCTCCAGCCGCTGCAGGGCCGGCCAGAGCAGCTGCAGCGCCGTGATCGCCGCCGCCACCGGATTGCCTGGCAGGCCGAAGAAGGGCCGGCCCAGCACCTGCCCGAAGGCGAAGGGGCGGCCCGGCCTGAGGAACAGCTTCCAGAACGCCACCGCACCCAGCTCCTCCACCAGGGGGCGGATCCAGTCGCTGTCGCCTGCCGACACGCCACCGGTGCTCACCACCACATCGCAACTGGCCGCCAGCTGCTCGAGGGCCCGCCGCAGGCTCTGGGGGTCATCGGCCACCACGAGGCAGGCCTCAACCCCGTAGCCCAGCCGCGCCAGCAGCGCCTCCAGCAGGGTGCCGTTGCTCTCCCAGATCGCCCCCGCTGGCCGCGGCTGCCCCACGGGTGTGAGCTCATCGCCGCTGATCAGCAGGCCCAGCCGCGGCTGCGGCCGCAGCGACAGGGAGGCCACGCCGCAGCTGGCCAGCCGCGCCAGGTCGGCGGGCCCGAGGCGCTGGCCGGCCTCGATCAGCACCTGGCCGGGGGCAGCCTCTTCGTCGGCCGCCCGGATCCAGGGGTTCTCTCCGGCGGCGCGCTGCAGCACCAGCTCGGCGCCGGCCGGATCGATCCCCACCAGCTCCTGGGGCAGCACCCGCTCCGAGCCCTCAGGCAGCGGCGCCCCCGTGAGAATGCGCACGGCCTCGCCGCTCTGCAGCGGGCGCTCGAACGGAGCGCCGGGAGCGGAGCGGCCCACCAGCCGCCAGCGGCTGTCGAGCTGCGGCGGCAGCGCCGAGCCGGCCAGCGCATAGCCATCCATGATCGAGGCCCTGAACCCCGGCACCGCCTGGGCCGCCACCACCGCCGCGGCCGTGACCCGGCCCAGCGCCGCGGCCAGGGGCGCCTCTTGCGAGCCGGAGAGCGGTTGCAGGGCCTCCAGCACTTGGCGGCGGGCAGCGTCCAGGGGCAGGCCCTCGGCGGGGAACGGTTCAGCCATGGCGTCTCAGACCTCTGCTTCGGGGCGGACCCAGAGCCCATGGCGCCCACCGTCCTTGCGCACCAGCCGCACGGGCCCGATGGTCATGGCGGGATCCCTGGACTTCACCATGTCGTACAGGGTGAGCAGGCCCACCTGTACCGCCGTGAGCGCCTCCATCTCCACCCCGGTGGGACCGGTGGTGCGGGCCGCCACCTCCACCCTGAGGCCGGAGCGCTGCTGGGCTGGCTCGATCGTCACGTCGAGGCCGGTCAGGGCCAGGGGGTGGCAGAGGGGGATCAGTTCCGAGGTGCGCTTGGCCGCCTGAATCGCCGCCACCCGGGCCACGGCGAGCACATCCCCCTTGGCGGTGCGGCCCTCCAGCACCGCCGCCAGCAGAGCCGGATCCATGCTGATGAAGCCCTCCGCCACGGCGCTGCGCAGGCTGGAGGGCCGCTCCCCCACCTCCACCATGCGGGCCTCGCCGCGGCTGTTCAGGTGGGTGAGCCAAGACTCCACCAACCAGGCCGCCGCCCCGGGGCAGTGGTGCACCACCCCCTCCACCACCCCTGCGGCGTAGTTGCCGTTCATGCCCATGAACTCCCCCTGGGCCAGATAGATCTGCTCCCGGGCAGGAGCGGGCAGACCCAGGGCCTGCTTCACCGCCGGGTCGGCATTGGCCACCAGGATCGAGCGCAGCTCGCTCTGGAGCACCGGCAGGTCGTTGCCGCTGTCGCCGGCGAACAGGGTGTCGTCGCGGCCGAAGCCCAGCTGGGCCATCAGGAAGCGCACGGCGTGCAGTTTCGTGGCGGAAGCGGGCAACACATCCAGCAGGCCCACGCCGGCCGCCCCATCCAGGCTGTGGATCACGCTGGCCGCTACCCCCTCATGCGCCAGCCGCGTCTCGATCTGGGCCCGCAGCGGCGCCAGCTCCAGGGCCGGGTCCACATAGAAGCTCAGCTTGTGGAGGCTCTGGCGGCTGGGCTCCTGCAGCCGCAGCTCCGGCAGGTCCTCCAGCAGTGGCCACAGCTCCTCGCCGCTGCGGCCGCCCCAGTCGGCGGCGATCGCCCCATCCCAGCCCCGGTGCCGGATCCACCCAGACGACGCCACCTCCAGAATGGTGGTGCCCACATCGGCCACCACCCAGGCCGGAACGGGCAGGGCGTAGCGCTCGATCGCCTCGGCCACCAGGGCCGGATCCCGGCCGGACACGTAGGCCAGGGTGAGCTCGGGGCGCTGCACCAGGCGGGCGAACAGGCCCCTGGCCGCGCTGGATTCGCTCTGGTGGCCGTTCGGCACCAGGGTGCGGTCGAGATCACTGCAGAGCAACAGCCGCGAGGGGGGCAGCGGCCGTTGCCCAGTCTGAGGTGGGGGTTGCAAAGCCGAGCGGGGATCGGAGGCCATCAGCCGAGGGGACCCTCCCCACACGTCAACGCCAGCCGAGTCTGACGCGGGGGGGCGCTGGTCCAGGCCCTAGAGGCTCAGGAAGTCGTAGTGGTCGATGGCCTCGAGAATGCCCCGGGCGTGGGACTGGGAGGCCAGGTAGATGTGCTCGGTCTCGCCCAGGTTGGAGAGTTCCTCGCAATGGCGGTTGGCCACCACCACGCCGAGGGTGTTGCCGCGCAGCATGTCTTCATCGCCCCCGGAACCGCCCGTGACCAGGATGCGCTCCAGGGGAATCCGCCAGCGCTGGGCCGCGAAGCGCAGTGCCTGGCCCTTGGAGGCGCGGGCCGGCACCAGGTCGAGGAATTGCCCGAAGGAGAGGGTGAGGTTCACCGAGAGTTCGTGCTGCCTCAGCAGGGTCCGCAGCTCCTCCATCGGGGGCGCCAGGGCGGCGTCGTAGTGATACGACAACTTGAACGTGCTCTGTTCGTTGCGGGCCTGGAGGTGCAGGCCTGGCAGTTCCCGCAACAGTCGCCGGATCATCCACGGGGTCCACAGATGGTTGATGTGGGAGGCCCAGGCCAGGTCGGGCAACCAGTTCGGCGAGTAGTAGATCTCCGTGCCCAGGCTGGTGATCAGAATGTCCGGCAGGGGAATGCCGTACTCGCGGATGATGCCCAGCAGCGAATCGAGGCGGCGGCCGCTGGCGATGCCGAACAGCCAGTCGTTGCCCCGCCCCCTGAGCACGGTGCTGAGCTCGTCGAGGCCGGCCCGGTCGCCCAGCAGGGTGTTGTCCACCGCGGTGAACAGGGCCTTGCTGTGCCCCCGGGTGCTGCGCACCATCGGCGCTGCCGGCACGTCGAGGCTTCCCTCCACCAGGTGGTGCAGTTTGCGCAGGTAGGTCTCAGCGTGGGCGTCCCAGGAGTAGTGGCAAGCCACCAGCCGTGCACCGTTGCGGGAGAAGGACTGCCAGCGGCGGGAGTCGGCCAGGATCGCCAGCAGGGCCTCGGCAATGGCCTCGGTGTTGAGGGGATCCACCAACAGGCCATTGCGGCAGTTGGCGATGATGTCCACCGGCCCGCCGTTTTCGGTGGCCACCACGGGCAACCCGCTGGCCGCCGCCTCCAGCAGCGTGAGCCCAAACGGCTCGGTGAGGGCCGGGTTGATGAACACCCCCCGCGAGGCTGCAGCGAGGCGGTAGATCATTGGCACCTGCTCGGCGCTGTGGTGCTTGGGCAGGGCCACCCGGCCCTGGAGACCGTGGCTGTCGATCGCCAGCAGCAGCTCGATGAACACGGCCTGGGGACCCTCATCGAGGTCGCGGATGTCATCGCGGTTGCCGGCCACGATCACCAGGTTGGCCAGCTCCTGCAGGGCCAGGCTGGCGCCATAGGCCTCCACCAGCGTGATCAGGTTCTTGCGCAGATCGGGCCGTGACAGGGCCAGGATGATCGGCTTCTGCGGCTGCTTCAGAAACGCGTCGATACTGGTCTTGAACGCCTCGGCGGCAGCGATGTCGTGGTCGGAGACCGCAGCCGGTGTGGCCTCTGGCAGATGGAACTGCTCGAGATCGGTGCCCGGCGGAATCACCACCATCTTGGCGGGGATGTAGCCGTCGTAGAGCCCGTATTGATCCTCGATCTCATTGCGGGTGCTGGTGATCACCAGGGAGGCCTGGGTGATCACATCTTCTTCGGCATCGATGCGGCGGGAGATGTTGTATCGGCTCTCGATCTGCTCCAGCGACAGCCCCATGGAGAGCAGCCGCCGGTACTTGTCCCGCCCCAGGGAGTGGCCGGTGTGCACCAGGGGCAGGCCGGTGCGGTGGGCCAGCCTCACCCCCACGTAGCCGGCGTCGGCGTAGTGGCTGTGCAGCACATCGGGCCGATGGGGCTGGGCCTGGATCCAGGCCAGCAGGTTGTCGGTGAAGCTGTCGAGGTGGTCCCAGAGTTCTTCCTTGCGCAGGTACTCCGCCGGACCGGCCTCGATCCGCACGATCCGGGCCCCGGGCCCGAGCGGCTCCAGGGGCACGGCGTAATCGGCGCTCACGGCTGGATCGGCCACCAGGCGGGTCACCAGATCCACCCCGGCCACCTGGGGGTGGCGAGCCAGCGCCCGGGTGAGCTCCACCACATATTTGCTCTGGCCGCCCGTGTCGGCGTCGCGGCCCAGCTCCAGATCGTGGCCGCGGATCAGGCCATGCAGGCTGATCAGCAGAAGGCGCAGCGGAGCTGCGGAACCGCCGGGCTCAGATGCGGACTGGGCTGGCAACGGGATGGCCACGGACAGCGGAGAGCGACTCAAGCCTGATGGAAGAACAGCCAGGGGGCAAGGAAGCGCCCGGCCCGGGGCGGCGACGGGGCGGCGGCAAGGGGCCATGGGAGGGTGAGATCACGTCTCTGCGTGCCCGTGGCCCCTCTGCAGCGTTCGCGCAACTCCACCCTGGCCTGCGCCTTCCTCACGCTGCTCAACGACCGCCTGAGCGAGTCGCTGATCTTTCCACTGCTGCCCTTTCTGCTGGCGGGGTTCAGCAGTGATGGCCGCATCCTGGGGCTGCTGGCCGGCAGCTATGCCCTGGCCCAGTTCAGCTTCACGCCGCTGATCGGCGCCCTCAGCGACCATCTCGGCCGCCGCCCCGTGATCGCCGCCTGTGTGGGCGGATCGGTGCTCGGCCTCGGCCTGTTCGCCCTCACCCTCTCGATCGACTGGAGCACCATCCCCTGGGCGGCCGGCAGCGCCCTGCCCCTGGGCCTGCTGTTCCTGGGACGGCTCGTGGACGGCATCAGTGGCGGCACCGCCGCCACCGCCAGTGCCGTCCTGGCGGACATCACCCCGCCCGAGAAACGGGCCAAGGCCTTCGGACTGATCGGGGTGGCCTTCGGACTCGGTTTCATCCTGGGGCCGGCCATGGGCGGACTGCTGGGCCGTATCAATGTGATCCTGCCGCTGCTGATCGCCGTGGGCATCGCGGTGCTCAATTTGGTGCTGGTGCTGGCGGTGCTGCCGGAGACCCATCCCCCCGAGGCGCGCCTGCCCCTGCCGCGGCGCCGCGACCTGCAACCCTTCAGCCAGCTGGCGCGGGTGTTCGGCAATTCCCGGGTGCGTCGCCTCTGCGCCGCCTTCTTTCTGTTCTTTCTCGGCTTCAGCGGCTTCACCGCCGTGCTGGTGCTCTATTTCAAACAGGCTTTCGACTGGGGCCCGGGCCTGGCCGGTGCCGCCTTCCTGGTGGTGGGCGTGGTCGCCACCCTGGTGCAGGGGGGTCTGATCGGTCCGCTGGTCAAACGCTTCGGCGAGTGGCGGCTGAGCCTGGCCGGCCTCGGTTTCGTGATCGCGGGCTGCCTGCTGGTCGCCCTGGCAGAACGGAGCAACGCCACGACGCTGGTGTTCAACGGCGTGGGCCTGCTGGCCCTGGGCACCGGGCTGGTGACGCCCTGCCTGCGCTCCCTGGTGTCCCGCCGCCTCGACGATTCCGGCCAGGGGGCCGCCCTGGGCAGCTTGCAGGGACTGCAGAGTCTGGCGGGCTTCATCGGTCCTCCCCTGGGGGGCCTGGCCTTCGAGACCATCAGCTGGAGAAGCCCGCTGTGGCTGGGTATCGCCCTGATGCTGGCGGTCGTGGCCCTGGTGGCCGGAGGACTGCCGGGGCGCTCCGTCAAGTCAGGTTGATACCCGAACAAGTCCCACCCGATTGCTACCTTTTCCACATGCCTTCAGCCCAGCCAGCACCGATCGTCCCTCCCGAGCTCTACATCAACCGGGAGCTGAGCTGGATCGAGTTCAACTACAGAGTGCTGGCCCAGGCGCTCGATGAGCGCACACCGCTGCTGGAGCAGGCCAAGTTCAGCGCCATCTTCAGCAACAACCTCGACGAGTTCTTCATGGTGCGGGTGGCTTCCCTGAAGTCACAAGTGGACGCCGGGGTGGCCACCCTCAGCGATGACGGCCTCACTCCCCAGCAGCAGCTCGAGGCGATCCAGGCCAAGCTCCGCCCCCTGCTGGAGTTGCAGCAGCAGCACTACCGCCACTCGCTCAAGAGCCATCTGGCGGAGTACGGCCTGCTGATGATCGACTACGCCAACCTCAACGAGGCCCAGCGCCACTGGGTGGACGACTACTTCCGCACAGCCATCTTCCCGGTGCTGACGCCCCTGGCGGTGGACCCCTCCCACCCCTTTCCCTTCATCAGCAACCTCAGCCTCAACGTGGCGGTGCTGGTACGCGACCCCGACACCGGTCAACAGGAGTTCGCCCGGGTGAAGGTGCCCCAGAAGAACTTGCCCCGCTTCGTGCAGATTCCCACCGAGCTCAGTGGGCGCCATCCCACTCCAGTGTTCAGCGCCGTGCCGCTGGAACAGGTGGTGGCGTTCAACCTCGAACTCCTCTTCCCCGGCATGAGCGTGGAGGGCCACTACTTCTTCCGCGTCACCCGCGATGCGGACCTGGAGCTGCGCGATCTCGAGGCCGATGACCTGATGGAGGCCCTCGAAGAAGGTCTGCGCAAGCGTCGCCGCGGGGGCGAGGTGGTGCGTCTGGAGGTGGCCGATGAGGTGCCGGAGTCGGTGCTGCAGCTGCTGATGCAGGGCACCGACGTGGAAGAGGAGGACGTGTACCGGGTCAGCGGCCCCCTGGGGCTCGACGATCTGATGAGCCTGCTGGCTGTGCCCCTGCCCCAGCTCAAGGACCGGCCCCACAAGGGCCGCACCAGCCCGGTGCTGGCCCGCGCCCAGAAGGGCCTGCTGGAGGACGGTTCCCTCAAGGCGGAGGAATTCGAGAGCATCTTCTCGGTGATCCGCCGGGGTGATGTGCTGCTGCAGCATCCCTACGACCTGTTCTCCACCTCTGTGGAGGAGTTTCTGAATCAGGCAGCCGACGATCCGCTGGTGCTGGCGATCAAGATGACGCTCTACCGCACCTCCAGGGACTCGGCCGTGATCGCCGCCCTGATCCGGGCGGCCGAGAACGGCAAGCAGGTGATGGCCCTGGTGGAGCTCAAGGCCCGCTTCGATGAGGACAACAACATTCAGTGGGCCAAACGCCTCGAGAGCTCCGGGGTGCACGTGGTGTACGGCGTGCTGGGCCTCAAGACCCACACCAAGATCCTCCTGGTGGTGCGCAAAGAGAAGGAGCGGCTGAACAGCTACGTGCACATCGGCACCGGCAACTACAACGCCAAGACCTCAAGCCTCTACACCGACTTCGGGCTGCTCACGGCAAGGCCTGAGTTCGGCGCCGATCTGGTGGAGCTGTTCAACTACCTCACCGGCTTCTCCAAGCAGCAGAGCTTCCGCCGCTTGCTGGTAGCCCCGGTGACGCTGCGCAAGCGCAAGCTGGGGCTGATTCAACGTGAGATCGACCACGCCCACTCCGGCCGAGGTGGCCACATCAGGGCCAAGATGAACTCCCTGGTGGATCCGGGCATCATTGCCCTGCTCTATGAGGCCTCCCAGGCGGGCGTGACGATCGAGCTGGTGATTCGCGGCATGTGCAGCCTGCGCCCGGGCCTGGAAGGAATCAGCGAGAACATCCGGGTGGTGAGTGTGATCGGCAGGTTCTTGGAACACTCCCGTGTGTTCTGGTTTGGCAACGCCGGCGAGCCTGAAGTGTATTTAGGCAGTGCCGACTGGATGAGCCGCAACCTGGACCGCCGGGTGGAGGCCGTCGCTCCGGTCGAGGATCCAGCCCTGCGCCACCAGCTGGAAGCGGTGCTCGACCTCTACCTCAACGACCCCGGTGGCTGGCACATGCGCTCCGATGGCAGCTTTGAGCAGCCGCCCAGCGATGGCGAGGGCCAGCGGGCCCAGGCCAGCCTGATGGAGCGGTGGCGAGGCGGCTTGACCCCAGCGCGCGCGGCCTGACCTGAAGGGCTTGACCGGAGCGGACCAAGCGGTAGCCTCCCGTCAGGTCCTCCACCAGGAGCCCGGCACAGGCAGCACGAGCAGAGGGCCTGATTGGGCCAGTGAAATGCATCGATAGACACAAAACAATCCTGGTATGGGTGGCTTTTCAGAAATTCTTCGCAATTTCAACCTTGCCTTGAGGCCAGGAGTGCTACATTCCGCCCACATTCAAATTCGGGGGCATGGGTGTGGGGACACCATTGCAATCCGGTTCAGACGTCAACTTGATTGACGTCAAAAAACCGGCGGTATCAGCTTCAAAATCGCGCACCACTAGCTCCCGTCCTACGGGTCGCCTGAGCGCCGATTCCATCGGCTGGTATCTCAGCAACATCGGTCGTGTGCCACTTCTCACTCCGGCTGAAGAAATCGAACTGGCCCATCACGTTCAGGCCGGCAAGCGGCTGCAGCAGGTGCCCCTTGAGGAGCTCACTCCCAAGCACAAGCGCCAGATCCGCATGGCCCAGAGGGCCCGCGATCGGATGATGGCGGCCAACCTGCGCCTGGTGGTGAGCGTGGCCAAGAAGTACCAGAACCAGGGCCTGGAACTGCTTGATCTGGTCCAGGAAGGAGCCATCGGCCTGGAGCGCGCCGTCGACAAGTTCGATCCCGCCATGGGCTACAAGTTTTCCACCTATGCCTACTGGTGGATTCGCCAGGGCATGACCCGGGCGATCGACAACAGCGCCCGCACGATTCGCCTGCCGATCCACATCAGCGAGAAGCTCTCCAAGATGCGGCGCATCACCCGGGAGCTCTCCCATCGGCTCGGCCGACAGCCCAACCGCCTGGAGCTCGCCCATGCCATGGACATGCGGCCCCAGGACCTGGAGGAGCTGATGGCCCAGAGTGCCCCCTGCGCCTCCCTTGATGCCCATGCCCGCGGCGAGGAGGATCGCAGCACCCTCGGGGAGCTGATCGCGGATCCGGCGAGCAACGAGCATTTCGACTCCATGGATCGCCACATCCAGAAGGAGCACCTCGGCGCCTGGCTCTCCCAACTGAACGAGCGCGAGCAGAAGATCATCCGGCTGCGCTTCGGCCTGGAGGGCTCCGAACCGCTCACCCTGGCTGAGATCGGGCGCCTGATCAACGTGTCCAGGGAGCGGGTGCGCCAGCTCGAGGCCAAGGCGATCATGAAGCTGCGGCTGATGAGCAACTACCAGCAGGCAGCCTGAACCCGGTGGGGTGGCACTGAGCGTGCAGGGCTGGCAGCAGCAGCTGGCCGGGGTGCTGGCAGTGCTGGTCTGGCTGGCCGCGCTGGCCGCCGGGGCCACCTGGGTGCGGCGTCGCTGGGGCCAGAGGGCTGGCGAGGGACCGCGGGAATGGAGCCGCAAGCTGGTGCACATCGGTACGGGGGCCGTGGTGCCGATCGCCTGGGGGCTGGGGATCGCCCGGGAGATCGCCGTGCCGGCGGCAGCTCTCGTCACCCTGCTGGCCGCCCTGAACCACCGCCTGCGCCTGCTGCCGGCGGTGGAGGATGTGGGCCGCCGCAGCTACGGCACGGTCGCCTACGGCGCCTCCATTGCCCTGCTGCTCTGGTGCTGTTGGCCCCAGCAACCGGCCACGGTGGCCGCGGGGGTACTGGTGATGGCCGTCGGTGATGGCCTGGCCGGGCTGATCGGGCCGCTGCGGCCGTCGCCGAGCTGGCAGGTGCTGGGCCAGCGGCGCTCCCTGCTGGGCACGGCGGTGATGGCCCTCGCCAGCGGCGCCGTGCTGGCCCTGCTGACCAGCCTCACCCCAGGACCGGCCCTGGGCTGGGTGGTGCCGATCGCCCTGGCGGCCACCGCCCTGGAGCAGGTGGGGGTGGCTGGAATCGACAACCTAACCGTGCCCCTGGGGGTGGCCTGGCTGTGGCAAACCCTGGGCGCCAGCTGAGTCCAACCGGGGGTCAGGCCCGGAACAGATCCTCGCAGCGCCGCTCCCAGTCGGCGGAGGTGCCCAGAGCCGCCACCACCAGCCGGTCGCTGGACTCCTCCTTCAGCCGCAGCTGCCACTGGCGGATCAGGTCAGCCCGTTCCATCCAGGCCTGCATCACGGTGCGGTGGATCAGGGCGGCATCCCAGTGGCGCTGCTGGCCGATGCCCTGGGCCCAGCTGAGCAGCTCATCGAGCTGGAACGGCCGGAAGCCGGCCACGGCAGGGCCACTCGATTGCTCCAGATAGAACACCTGCAGCGGATCGCTGAGGCCACAGAACTGGAGAAGGTAAGTCATGACGGCCCCAACAACAGCGAATCAACCCTATGAAGAGTTCAATGATAATCTGTCCAGGGCGAACATTTCATTGCATTGGCAACAGTTAGCAGTCTCAAGTGTGGAGTGCTAGATCACTGCAGACTGGATGACTGCGGCGTAGATGACTACGCCTCGGGCCTCAGGCGATGGCCAGGGGCCTGCGCTCTGAGGCCGCCGCCCGCACGGCTGCTGCCAGCCCATCCAGCACCTGCTCGGTGGTGTCCAGATCGATGCAGGCATCGGTGATGCTCTGGCCGTAGGTGAGCTGGCTCAGGTCGGCGGGGATCTTCTGCTGGCCCGGCACCAGGTGGCTCTCCAGCATCACCCCCATCAGATGACTGCTGCCGCTCGCCACCTGCTGGGCCAGCTGGGCGGCCACATCGGCCTGGCGGCGGTAGTCCTTGTTGGAGTTGCCATGGCTGCAGTCCACCAGCAGCCGCGGCGGCATTCCGGCGGCCTCAAGGGCCTGGGCCGCCGCCTCGATCGCCTCCGGGTGGTAGTTGCTCCCCCCCTTGCCGCCGCGAAGCACCAGGTGGCCATCGGGATTGCCCGTGGTGGTGACGATCGAGGCGTAGCCCTCCTGGTTGATGCCCAGGAAATGGTGCGGCCGGGCGGAGGCCTCCACCGCATTGATGGCCGTGGCGATCGTGCCGTCCGTGCCGTTCTTGAAGCCGATCGGCATCGACAAGCCCGACGCCATCTCGCGGTGGGTCTGGCTCTCGGTGGTGCGGGCGCCGATGGCGGTCCAGCTGATCAGGTCAGCGATGTACTGGGGCACCACCGGATCCAGCAGCTCAGTGGCGGCCGGGAGACCAAGGCCTGCCACATGCAGCAGCAGTTCCCTGGCCAGGCGCAGGCCGGTGTTGATGTCGTAACTGCCGTCGAGGTGGGGATCGTTGATCAGCCCCTTCCAGCCCACGGTGGTGCGGGGCTTCTCGAAGTACACCCGCATCACCAGCTCCAGCTCGGCGGCGTGGCGCTGGCGGGCCTCCGCAATCAGGCCGGCGTACTCCTTCGCTGCGCTGATGTCGTGGACCGAACAGGGGCCCACGATCACCAGCAGGCGGCTGTCGCGGCCATGCAGGATCGCCTTGATCCGCTCCCGGGCCCCCTGCACGGTGGCGGCAGCGCTCTCCCCCATGGGCAGCTCGCGGTGGAGCAGGGAGGGAGCCACCAGGGGGCGGGTCTCCACCACATGGAGATCACTGGTGGAGGCGTGCATGGGACGAAACTGCAGCGGAAGGCCATTGACCACCCCCCACCCTAGTCAGCGTGCATTTGCAGCAGCGCACACCAACAACGGGCGGCTCCGCGCTGAACAATGGAGGTCAGATCGACAGTTTCGGGCATGGCTGCAGACACCTTCCTCACCAGCTACCGCGCCGCCGCCGCTGAGCGGGAGGCCCTCGGCGTGCCGGCCCTGCCACTCACGGCCGACCAGGCCCAGGCCCTCACCGAGCTGCTGGAGGCCCCACCCCAGGGCGAGGAGGAGACCCTGCTGCACCTGCTCACCGAACGCATTCCACCAGGAGTGGATGAGGCCGCCTACGTGAAGGCCAGCTGGCTCACGGGTGTGGCCAAAGGCACGGCCAGCAGCCCCCTGGTGAGCCCGGTGCGGGCGGTGGAGCTGCTGGCCACCATGATCGGCGGCTACAACGTGGGCTCCCTGATCGAGCTGCTCACCAGCAGCGACGGGGCAATCGCCGAGGCGGCGGCCACGGGCCTGAGCCGCACGCTGCTCGTCTACGACTCCTTCCACGACGTGCTCGACCTGGCCGAGACCAACCCCCACGCCCGCCGGGTGGTGGACAGCTGGGCCGCCGCGGAGTGGTTCACCGCCAAGCCCCCCCTGCCGGAGGCGATCACGGTGACGGTGTTCAAGGTGGAGGGCGAGACCAACACCGACGACCTCTCCCCGGCCACCCACGCCACCACCCGCCCCGACATCCCCCTGCACGCCATGGCGATGCTGGAAACCCGGATGCCAGGAGGCCTGGAGCTGATCGAACAGCTGAAGGCCAAGGGCCACCCGGTGGCCTACGTGGGCGACGTGGTGGGCACCGGCAGCTCCCGCAAGTCGGCGATCAACTCCGTGCTCTGGCACACCGGCACCGCCATTCCCCACGTGCCGAACAAGCGCGGCGGCGGCGTGCTGCTCGGCGGCAAGATTGCACCGATCTTCTTCAACACCGCGGAGGATTCCGGCGCCCTGCCGATCGAATGCGACGTGAGCGCCCTCGCCTCCGGTGACGTGATCACGATCCGTCCCTTCGCGGGCACGGTCGAGCGGGCCGCCGGCGAAGCCGACGCCGGCACCATCGTGGCCCGCTTCGAACTCAAGCCCAGCACGATCACCGACGAGGTGCGCGCCGGCGGTCGCATCCCCCTGATGATCGGTCGCTCGCTCACCGACAAGGTGCGCACCCAGCTGGGGCTGCCCCCCTCTGAGCTGTTCATCCGCCCCAGTGCTCCCGCCGACACCGGCAAGGGGTTCACGCTGGCCCAGAAGATGGTGGGCAAGGCCTGCGGCCTCAGCGGCCTGCGCCCCGGCACCGCCTGCGAGCCGCTGATGACCACCGTGGGCAGCCAGGACACCACCGGGCCCATGACTCGCGACGAGATGAAGGAGCTGGCCTGCCTGGGCTTCAGCGCCGATCTGGTGATGCAGAGCTTCTGCCACACCGCCGCCTATCCCAAGCCGGTGGACCTCCAGACCCACGCCGAGCTGCCCGACTTCATGGCCTCCCGCGGTGGTGTGGCCCTGCAACCGGGCGACGGCATCATCCACAGCTGGCTGAACCGCATGCTCCTGCCCGACACCGTGGGCACCGGCGGCGACAGCCACACCCGCTTCCCCCTGGGGATCTCCTTCCCGGCCGGCTCGGGCCTGGTGGCCTTCGCCGCCGCCATCGGCGCCATGCCCCTGGACATGCCCGAATCGGTGCTGGTGCGCTTCTCCGGCTCACTCCAGCCCGGAGTGACCCTGCGCGATGTGGTCAACGCCATTCCCTACGTGGCCATCCAGCAGGGGCTGCTCACCGTGGCCAAGGAGGGCAAGAAGAACGTGTTCAACGGCCGCATCATGGAGATCGAGGGGTTGCCTGATCTGAAGCTGGAGCAGGCCTTCGAGCTCACCGATGCCACCGCCGAGCGTTCCTGCGCCGGCAGCACCATCAAACTCTCGGTGGAGACGGTGAGCGAGTACCTGCGCAGCAATGTGGCCCTGCTCAAGAACATGATCGCCCGCGGCTACGGCGATGCCCGCACCCTGGCCCGGCGCATCAAGGCGATGGAGGCCTGGCTGGCCGATCCGGTGCTGATGGAGGCCGACGCCGACGCCGAGTATGCCGCCGTGATCGAGATCGACCTCGACGCCATCACCGAGCCGATCCTGGCCTGCCCCAACGACCCAGACAACGTCAAACCGCTGTCGGAGGTGGCCGGAGCCCCCGTGGATGAGGTGTTCATCGGCTCCTGCATGACCAACATCGGCCACTACCGCGCCGCCGCCAACGTGCTGGAGGGCCAGGGTCAGAACACCGCCCGCCTCTGGGTCTGCCCCCCCACCCGCATGGACGAGGAGAAGCTCAAGGAGGAGGGGTACTACGCCACCTTCGAGGCGGCGGGCTCGCGCATGGAGATGCCGGGCTGCTCCCTGTGCATGGGCAACCAGGCCCGGGTGGAGGACAACACCACCGTGTTCTCCACCAGCACCCGCAACTTCAACAACCGACTCGGCAACGGCGCCCAGGTGTATCTGGGCAGCGCCGAACTGGCGGCGGTTTGCGCCCAGCTGGGCCGCATTCCCAGCAAGGAGGAGTACCTGGCCATCGCCGCCGAGAAGATCGATCCCTACGGCGCCGAGCTCTACCGCTACCTCAACTTCGACCAGATCGAGGGCTTCGGCGACTCCGGCCGGGTGGTGAGCGCCGAGCAGGAGGCCCAGGTGCTGGCAGGGGTGTAGGGGAGGGCGACCCGATGCTGGGTCGCCTCTGGCGCAGACCGAGTCCGTCAAGGGCCCAGGGCCTGCCGCAGCTGAAACCGATGTCCAGCGCCTCGATCCTGCGGCTGCTGCAGCACCGCTGGTTCGTGGTGGTGCTGGCCTTGGTCATCACCGGTCTGGGCGCCACCACGGCGGCGGTGCTGTTCCGCAGCGGCCTGGAAAGCCTGGGGCGCTGGCGCATCCAGATGCAGGAGCTGGGGCCGAACTGGGTGGTGCTGCCCGCCATCGGCGGCGGTGGGGGCCTGCTGGCCGGACTGCTCGTGCAGACCCTGGCCCCGGCGGCCCAGGGCTCGGGCATCCCCCAGGTGATGCAATTCCTGCGCCGCCAGTCGGTGCCGATGGGGTTCCAGGTGGCGGCGGTGAAGCTGGTGGCGGGGATCGTGGCGATCGGCTGCGGCTTTCCCCTCGGCCCCTCGGGCCCCTCGGTGCAGATGGGGAGTTCGGTGGGCTGGGAGATGGCCCGGCTGCTGCGGGCCCCCAACGCCTTCCGGCGCATGATCGTGGCCGCCGGCGGTGGCGCCGGGGTGGCGGCGGTGTTCCGGGCTCCGATCGGGGGCTTTCTCTATGCCATCGAGGAACTGCTGCAGGGCGCCAGACCCGTGGTGATGCTGCTGGTGCTGGTCACCACGTTCTGGGCCGACACCTGGGCCGACCTGCTCGGCCTGGCCCGGCTGGTGAACCTCGATCCGGATTCCACCTCCAGCCCATCCACCGCGATCTTCCAGCTCTCCCGCCAGGTGGACACCTTCGTGGTGGTGCGTCCGATCGACCTGCTGTGGCTGTTCGCCCTGGGGGCGGTGGTGGCGCTGGCGGCGGAGCTCTACTGCCGCTATGTGGTGGGGCTGCACCGGCTGAGACTGCGCTGGCAGGTCCCCCTGCCAGCCGCCATGGGCGTCACCGGCTGCCTCCTCGGGCTGGCCGATGCCTGGCTGCCAGCCGACTTCATCAACCGGGCCGGGATCCGCCAGGCGATCGCCGAAGGCAACGTGGATCTCACCAAGGCCCTGGCCATCTTTCTGGTGGTGTTCCTCACCACCGGCATCGCCGCCGCCGCCGGCACCCCCGGCGGCCTGTTCGCGCCGATGCTCACCCTGGGAGGAGCCCTGGGGCTGGCGGGGGCGGCGCTGGTGGAACAGCTGGGCCCGGATGCCCCCAGCACCGCTGTGTTCGCCGGCATGGGGGCTTTCATGGCCGCCTGCGCGCGGGCGCCGATCAGCGCCACCTTTCTCACCTTCGCTGTGACCAAGAATCTGCTGATCCTGCGGCCGGTGCTGATCGCCTGCCTGGGCAGCCTGGTGATGGCGCAGCTGCTGCACCCCCAGTCGCTGTTCAAGCGGCTGATGGTGCCGGTGCCACCCAGCGCTGGCGACAGGCGTGCCGGCCCCGAGGCCCTGCGACTCAACACCGTGCCCCTGCGCCCACGCCCCCTGCCGAGGGCCAAGGCAGATCACGACGTGCAACCGAAGCCGGATTGAGCTGACCAGGTCGTTCCGCCGCCAATACGTTCATGGGGAACTTTGCGATCTCCGGATGTCCCTCCCCTCAGCCCTGCCGAGACTCGCCGCCGCCGTCCTGGCCGGGGGCCTGCTGCTGAGCGGTTGCCAGCAGGTGAGCCAGACCATGCCGGACGCCGTCAAGGACGCCGCCACCGCCACCGGACAGGCCGCCCTGGCACCGGCGGTGACCCCGGTGCTGGATCTGCTCGGCAAGGGCAGCACCCAGCTCAACAGCGGCAACCTGCAGACGGCCCTGGCCACCCTGGGCGGTTTCCCGGCCCTGTGGCAGAAGGCCGCCCCGGTGATCCAGCCCCTGGCCGGGGACAAGTGGCCCATGATCGATCAGGGTGCCCAGCTGCTGATCAGCACGGTGGACAAGGGCAACCCGACCGAGGGCGAAACCGCCTCCGCCATCTCCGGGCTGATGGGTCCCCTCTCGGCCTTGATGGGCAAGTGAGGCAGGCGGGGCCACGCCCCCCCTGCTCAGGGTGAGACGCTAGGGAGACCCAAGGTCTGTCTCTCCCCTGCACCAGGAAACCCTGCTGTTTGAACCGGCCCAGCCCGAGGCGGGGGCCCTGCGAGCCGTGCTGGCCTTCCCCAGCAGCTACAGCGTGGGGATCACCAGCCTGGGGTATCAGGTGGTGTGGGCCAGCCTGGCCCGCCGCTCCGACGTGGACGTGCGCCGCCTGTTCACCGACCAGGGTGATCCGCCCCATGGCCGCAGCCGCGGCCGCGGGCCGGATCTTGACCTGTTCGGCCTGTCACTCAGCTGGGAGCTGGACGGACCGGTGTTGCTGGATCTGCTGCAGCAGGAGCGGATTCCGATCTGGACCAGCGAGCGGAGCGACACCGATCCGATCGTGTTCGGCGGCGGGCCGGTGCTCACGGCCAACCCGGAGCCCCTGGCACCATTCTTCGATGCCGTGCTGCTGGGCGACGGCGAACTGCTGCTGCCGGCGTTCATCGAGGCCGTGCAGGCCTGCCGCCAGGCCCCCAGGGCCGAACGGCTGGCCCGGCTGGCCCAGGTACCCGGGATCTATGTGCCGTCGCTCTACCAGCCGGATTACGCCCCAGATGGCACGTTGCTGCGGGTGAGGCCGCTGGCGCCGGGCCTGCCTGAGCGCGTGGCCAAACAGACCTGGCAGGGGAACACCCTGAGCCACTCGATGGTGGTCACCCCCGAGGCGGCCTGGCCCTCGATCCACATGGTGGAGGTGGTGCGCAGCTGCCCGGAGCTGTGCCGTTTCTGCCTGGCGAGCTATCTCACCCTTCCCTTCCGCACCCCCTCCCTCGACGACGGCCTGATCCCGGCGGTGGAGGCGGGCCTGGCCGTGACCCAGCGGCTCGGCCTGCTCGGGGCGTCGGTGACCCAGCACCCCCAGTTCTCCGAGCTGCTGCACTGGCTGGATGGCGATCGCTTCGAGGGCAGCCGCGTCAGCGTGAGTTCGGTGCGGGCCGCCACGGTGACCCCGCAACTGGGCCGGATCCTGGCCAAACGGGGCAGCAAATCGCTCACGATCGCGATCGAGAGCGGCAGCGAACGCATGCGGGAGCTGGTGAACAAGAAACTCGCCACTGAGGAGATCTTCGCCGCGGCCCGCTATGCCCGCGAGGGAGGTCTCAGCGGCCTGAAGCTCTACGGCATGGCAGGTCTGCCCACGGAAACGGAAGCCGACATCGAGGCCACCGCCGATCTGCTGCTCCAGCTCAAGAAGGCCACCCCCGGCCTGCGGCTCAGCCTCGGGGTGAGCACCTTCGTGCCCAAGGCCCACACCCCCTTCCAATGGCAGGGGGTGCGGCCTGAGGCCGAACGGCACCTGAAGCTGCTGGCCAAGCGGCTGCGGCCCAAGGGCGTGGAGCTGCGCCCCGAGAGCTATGGCTGGAGTGTGATCCAGGCCCTGCTCTCCCGCAGCGACCGTCGCCTGGCGCCGGTGATCGCGGCGGCCCGGGGCAGCCACGAGAGCCTCGGGGGCTGGAAGCGGGCCTACCGGGCCGTGCTGGCAGAAACGGTGCAGCGGCCCGCCGGCCTGCCCCTGCCACCCGCCTGGGACGCAGTGGTCCACGCCACCTGGGAGCCAGGGCGGGTGCTGCCCTGGGCGCACCTGGATGGCCCCCTGAGCGAGGCGGTGCTGGCGGAGCATGGGCGCCGCAGCCTGTCCCAGCCCGCGCCGGCTCAGTCGAACACCGCCGTTCTGCCCCGGTAGACCATCACCTGGCGGCGCAGATGCAGACGCACGGCCCTGGCCAGGGCGAGGCGCTCCGTATCCCGCCCCTTGCGGATCAGATCCTCCACCTCATCGCGGTGGCTCACGTGCACGGTGGCCTGCTCGATGATCGGACCGCCGTCCAACTCCTCAGTCACGTAGTGGGCCGTGGCGCCGATCAGCTTCACCCCCCGCTGCCAGGCCCGCTGGTAGGGCTGGGCCCCCTGGAAGGCGGGCAGAAAGGAGTGGTGGATGTTGATCACCTGGGCGAGACTGCCGGGCTGCCGGCGGAAGCTCTCCAGGAAGCCGGGGCTGAGCACCTGCATGTACTTGGCCAGCACCACCAGCTCGATGCCGTGCTGGCGCAGCAGCTCCAGCTGGGCCGCTTCGGCGGCTCCCTTGTCGGCGGCGGTCACCGGCACCTGCACATAGGTCGCCCCGAAGCCCTCGGCCAGCTCCCGCAGATCCGGATGGTTGGACACCACCAGGGGCACCTGCATGGCCAGCTCGCCGGCCCGCACCCGCCAGAGCAGGTCCACCAGGCAATGCTCCTGGCGGCTCACGAAGATGGCCGCCCGGGGGATGGCATCGGAGAAATGCAGCAGACCCTCGCCGTCGAGTCGCCGGGCCAGGGCTGATACCGCCGGGGCGATGCTCTGCCGCGGCAGGCCGAAACCCTCCAGGGCCCACTCGATCCGGCTCAGAAACAGGCCAGCTCCGAGGTCGGTGTGGTGATCAGCATGGCGAATATTGCCGCCATTGGCCGCCACCCAGCCGGAGAGTTCGCTCACCAGCCCTGGCCGGTCGGGGCAGATCAGCTGCAGGATCGCGCTCGGCACGCTCATCGGCCCTGGGCCCAGCACAGGGGACATTGTGACGCCAGACCAAGCCGGATCCACAGCGGTGATGGGCCGCGTAGGGGGACGCACGTACAGTCGTTCCTGCCTGAACAGCTCGCCCATGGCCGCCCAGATGGTCTCCTCGCTTCGTGCCGTGCTGAAGCGTCTGGCCCTGGTGGTCCTGGTGGGAGTGCTCAGCTTCGGTCTCAGCGCCTGCAGCGGCAGCCAGGCCAAGCCCCCCAGCCTCAGCGCCGAGGACATCGCCGCGATCGAGCGCCAGGCCGAGGGCTTCCTGGCGGCCCGGGATCGCCTGCCCGAACTGGCCACGTTGGTGGGGGATCGCGACTGGACCTTCACCCGGAACCTGCTGCGCGGACCCATGCAGGAGGTGGGGCGCCAGATGAGCTACATCAACCAGCGCCTGCTGCCGGCGGATCGGCCCGAGGCCGACAAGCTGGCCTCCCAGCTCAAGCTGGCCATGGCCCAGCTCGATGAGGCCGCCCGGCTCCAGGACGGCGAACAGCTGCGCAAGTCCTACATCAAGGTGGCCAGCGGCTTCGGCCGCTACGCCCAGATCCTCCCCGAGCAGGTGCAGGCCGACCTCAAGCAGACCTGAAGACGCCGTCCGTTGCGGTGGTGGGGGCAGGCGTCGTGGGCCTGTGCTGCTCCTGGCTGCTGCAGCGCAGGGGCCACCGGGTGCTGCTGATCGACCCGTCGCTTGGTCCCCCCGGCCCCGACCAGGGGATCACCCCAGTCGGCCCCAGCCAGCGCAGTGGCAGCGGCGCGGCCCTCGGGGTGCTGATGGCGCAGGTGTTCCACCGCAGCCGGGGCCGCGCCTGGCAGCTGCGTCAGCAGAGCCTGGCCCTCTGGCACAGCTGGCTGCAGGAGCTGGCGGAGCGGGGCCACCGGCTGCCCCGGCGGCAGGGGCTGCTGTGGCTGGCGGCCGAGCCCGAGGAATGGCAGCGGCAGCAGGCGCTGGTGGCCGAGCGGCGGCAGCTGGGCCTGGCGCTGGAGCTGTGGGATCGCGCCCGGCTGGCCACGCTGCAGCCGGCCCTGCCGCCCGCGGCCATCGGGGCGCTCCACTCCCCCCAGGATGGCCAGATCGATCCCGCCGCGGCCATGGCCGCCCTGCTCGCCGATGGCCGGGACAGCGGCCTGGCAACCGCGGGGCAGAGGGTGGACGCCATTGAGCGCGACGGTCCGGGGCGCTGGCGGCTGCTGCTGGAGGACGGCGAGGTGGTGGCTGGGCTGGCCCACGTGGTGCTGGCGGCCGGGCTGGCCAGCCCGGCTCTGCTGCAGCCGCTGGGATTCAGCGCCGCGATGGAGCCGGTGCTCGGCCAGGCCGTCAGCCTGCGGCACTCCACCCCGTGCCCCTGGACCTGGCCCGGGGTGGCGGTGTGGCGCGGCCTCAACCTGGTGCCCCGGCCCGACCTGGGGGCTGAAGGGACGTTCTGGCTGGGCGCCAGCCTGGAGGCGGGCAGCCGGGCCGACCCCGGCCAGCTGGCGAGACTGCGCCACTGGGGCGACGCCGGCCTCGACTGGCTGCAGCAGGCCACCGTGGTGGAGGCGTGGCAGGGCTGCCGGGCCAGGCCCGTGGGCCGGCCAGCCCCCCTGCACGAGCAGCTGGAACCGGGCCTGTGGCTGGTGAGCGGCCACTACCGCAACGGAGTGCTGCTGGCCCCGGCCTCGGCCGCCTGGGTGCTGGAGGGAATCGAGTCACGAGCGCCCTGCCCTTAAGACGGTGTTAACGCCAGCGGGCCCCAGCTTGCGTACGGTCAAAACGGTGACGTCGTTCCCTCTCTTCACCGCCACCGCAGTCATGACGATGCTTCCCGGCCTGTTGCGCCGCTCCACCGCCGCCCTTGCCCTCTCGGGCCTCACCCTCTCGGTCGCTGCCTGTGGTGGTGGCGGCGGAGGTGAAGGCAGCGTCACCGGCACCCTCAACGGAGCCGGAGCCTCCTTCCCTTCAGCCATCTACCAGCGCTGGTTCAAGGACATGAGCGCCGATGGCATCAACGTCAACTACCAGTCGGTGGGTTCCGGGGCCGGCGTACGCCAGTTCCTGGCTGAAACCGTGGATTTCGGCGCCTCCGACAAGCCGATGGATGAGGAGGAGATCGCCAAGATGCCCCGCGGCGTGCTCCAGATCCCGATGACAGCCGGAGCCATCGCCGTGGCCTACAACAATCCCGGCTGCGAGCTCAAGCTCACCCAGAAGCAGCTCGCTGACATCTTCCTCGGCAAGATCACCAACTACAGCGAACTGGGTTGCGACGACAAGACGATCACGATCGTGCACCGCTCCGACGGCTCGGGCACCACGTTCAACTTCACCAACCACCTGGCCGCCGTGAGCCCGGAATGGAAGGCTGGTCCCGGCGCCGACAAGGCCGTGAACTGGCCCACCGGCGTGGGTGCCAAGGGCAATGAGGGCGTGGCCGCCCAGCTCACCCAGCTCGAAGGGGGCATCGGCTATGTGGAAGTGGCCTTCGTCAAGGATCCCCTGCAGTCGGCAGCCCTGGAAAACGGCTCCGGCGAGATTGTGATGCCCACCAATGCCACCGAGAGCGAAGCCCTCGCCTCGATCGATCTGGGTGAGGATCTCACCGGCAGCAACCCCAACCCAGCCAAGGGTTACCCGATCGTCACCTTCACCTGGATCCTGGCCTACAAGAGCGGCAACGGCGATAAAACCCCGCTGCTGCAGAAGGTGTTCAACACCATGCTCTCCGAGCCGGCCCAGGCCCTGGCCCCCGAACTGGGCTACGTGACCCTGCCCCCCTCGGTGGTGGAGAAGGCCAAGGCGGTCGTGGCCATGATCTCGAAGTGAGCCCCTCGACCAGGCGAACCTGCGGGTGAGCCTGGTGTTCTCTCACACCATGGCGCTCACAACAAAACTCCCCCAGTTGGGGGAGTTTTTTGCATCGGGAGTTGAGGGAGAAGGACTCGGGGAGGGACGACCTCCCCGGCCCGATCACTTGCTCTCGGTGAACTCGGCGTCGATCACGTCGTCGCTGGAGGCGCCGGCACCGGCGTCGGCAGATGTGCCGTTGCCATTGGCGCCAGCCGCAGCCGCCTCAGCACCTGCTGCCTGTTGGTATACAGCGGCACCGGCCGCATAGAGGGCCTGCTGCAGAACCTCGAGCTCAGACTTGATCGTGTCGAAGTCTTCCTTCTCCAGGGCCTCCTTGAGCTTGGCGGAGGAGGCCTCCACCTTGCTCTTGTCCTCGGCTCCCACCTTGTCGCCGAGCTCGCCGAGCTGCTTCTCGGCCTGATACACCAGGGTTTCGGCCTGGTTCTTGAGGTCGATGCGCTCGCGCTTCTCCTTGTCGGCGGCGGCATTGGATTCCGCATCCTTCACCATCTTGTCCACCTCGTTGTCGCTGAGGGTGGAGGCGCCGGTGATCGAGATGCTCTGCTCCTTGCCGCTGCCCTTGTCCTTGGCGGTCACGCTGAGGATTCCGTTGGCGTCGATGTCGAAGGTGACCTCGATCTGGGGCACGCCGCGGGGGGCGGGGGGAATGCCGTCGAGGCGGAAGGTGCCGAGCGACTTGTTGTCGCTGGCCATCTCGCGTTCGCCCTGCAGCACGTGGATCTCCACGTTGGTCTGACCATCCACCGCGGTGGAGTACACCTCCGACTTCTTGGTGGGGATGGTGGTGTTGCGGGTGATCATCTTGGTCATCACGCCGCCGAGGGTCTCCACCCCGAGGGAGAGCGGGGTGACATCCAGCAGCAGGATGTCCTTCACCTCACCGGCAAGCACGCCGCCCTGGATGGCGGCACCCACGGCCACCACCTCATCGGGGTTCACCGTCTGGTTGGGGTCCTTGCCGGTGACGCGCTTGACCAGCTCGAGCACGGCAGGGATGCGGGTGGAGCCCCCCACCATCACCACCTCGTCCAGCTCGCTGCTGGAGAGCTTGGCGTCCTTGAGGGCCTGCTCCACCGGCACGCGGCAACGGTCGATCAGCTTGGAGGCCAGCTCCTCGAACTTGGCCCGGGTGAGGGTGAGATCGAGGTGCTTGGGCCCCTCGGGAGTGGCCGTGATGAACGGCAGGTTGATCTCGCTCTGGGTGGCGCTGGAGAGCTCGATCTTGGCCTTCTCGGCCGCTTCGGTGAGGCGTTGCAGAGCCTGCTTGTCCTGCCGCAGGTCGATGCCTTCATTGCCCTTGAAGCTGGAGGCCAGGTAATCGACGATCACCTTGTCGAAGTCGTCGCCGCCCAGGTGGGTGTCGCCACTGGTGGAGAGCACCTCGAACACGCCGTCGCCCACCTCCAGCACCGACACGTCGAAGGTGCCGCCGCCCAGGTCGAACACCAGGATGCGCTCGTTGCTCTTCTTGTCGAGGCCATAGGCCAGGGCCGCCGCCGTGGGCTCGTTGATGATCCGCAGCACTTCCAGGCCAGCGATCTTGCCGGCGTCCTTGGTGGCCTGGCGCTGGGAGTCGTTGAAGTAGGCGGGCACGGTGATCACCGCCTGGGTGACCGTTTCGCCGAGGTACTTGCCGGCGTCCTCAGCCAGCTTGCGCAGCACCTGGGCACTCACCTCTTCAGGGGCGAACTGCTTGTTCAGCACCGGGCACTTCACCTTCACGTTGGAGCCGGCCTTCTCCACGCCGTAGCTCACTTCCTTCGACTCTTCATTCACCTCATCCACCCGGCGGCCGATGAAGCGCTTCACCGAATAGAAGGTGTTTTCAGGGTTCATCACCGCCTGGCGCTTGGCGATCTGCCCCACCAGCTGGTCCTGGTTCTTGGTGTACGCCACCACCGAAGGGGTGGTGCGGAAGCCCTCCGCATTGGCGATCACCGTGGGCTTGCCGCCCTCCATCACGGCGACGCAGCTGTTTGTGGTGCCGAGGTCAATACCAACAACCTTTCCCATGAATGTCCACCTCCGCAGTGGTTCGATGTGCGTCCGTGCATCCTCATCAGAGGGGACGGTGACAGGCGAGGTGTGGTTCCCGAACAGGCGGTTACGGTTCCGGGGCCGCCCCTGCCGCCCGAGCCCGTGATGGCCCCGCCGATCTCCGCGTCCACGGCCCTGGTGGGGGTGCTGGGGGATCCGGTGCGGCACTCGCTCTCGCCGGCGATGCACAACGCCGCCCTGGCCGCCCTGGGGCTCGACTGGATCTACCTGGCCCTGCCCACCCCGGCCGGCAGCCTGGCCGCCGTGGTCGGCGCCCTGGAGGCCCTCGACTGCCGCGGCCTCAACGTGACCCTGCCCCACAAGCAGGCCGTGGCCGCGCTCTGCGCCGAACTCAGCCCCCTGGCGGCCAGGGTGGGGGCCGTGAACACCCTGGTGCGCCGCAGCCAGGGGGGCTGGCTGGGCACCAACACCGATGTGGAGGGCTTCCTGGCGCCGCTGCGGCAGGCCGGCAACTGGCAGGGCAGCGCGGCGCTGGTGCTGGGCTGCGGCGGCAGCGCCCGGGCCGTGGTGGCGGGCCTGGTGGAGCTCGGCTGCGGCTCAATCCAGGTGGTGGGCCGCCGTCCCGCGGGGCTGCAGGCCTTCCTGGCGGCCTGCCGCAGCTGGGCGCCCCAGCTCATGGTGAGCAGCTGGGAGGAACTGCCGGCCCTGCTGCCGGCCAGCCAGCTGGTGGTGAACACCACGCCGGTGGGAATGGCCTCGCCCGGCCAGCCGGCCGCCGCCCTGGCCTGCCCGCTGGAGGCCGCCGCCCTCGAGGCCTGAGCCCCGGCTGCAGCGTCTACGACCTGATCTACACGCCCCGCCCCAGCGCCCTGCTGCGGGCCGCCGCCGAGCGCGGCTGCCATGGGATGGATGGGCTGGAGATGCTCGTGCAACAGGGGGCGGCGGCGCTGCGGCTGTGGAGCGGCCGCGAGGCGGTGCCTGTGGAGGCGATGCGGGCCGCGGCGGAACGCGCCCTGGCCGGCACTCCTTAGCCTGCAATCATCCGTTGTGCGATCCACCATGCAAGGTGCCCCGCTGTGGCAGCGACTGCTGGCCGCCCTGGCCTATCTCCTGCCCTGGGCAGATGCCTTGGAATTCGGGCGCAGCCTGTTCGTCATGTTTCCGCTGTTGCAGTGGCTCGCTGCGCCGGCCCTGCCGGTGGCCCTGCTGCAGCAGGCGGTGCCCTTCGGCGGCTTCCTGCTGTTCCTGGTGCTGTTCCTGGCGGTGGTGCGCAACCAGCGCGTGCCCTACCTGATCCGCTTCAGCGTGCTGCAGGCGATTCTGATCGACATCGTGCTGGTGCTGGTGTCGCTGGTGTTCAGCATCCTGCTGGCGCCCCTGGGGGCTGGCTTCGCCCTGCGCACCCTCAGCAACACGGTGTTCCTGGGGGCCCTGGTGCTGGTGGCCTTCGGGATGGTGCAGAGCCTGCGGGGCGAGGAGGCCGACCTGCCCGCCGTGTCTGCCGCCGTGCGCATGCAGCTCTACTGAGTTGGAGCTGCGGCTGCGCTGATAGGTTGGACGATCCGTCGCTGATGGCGTCTTGCCATCGGCCACCGCCCTCCCCCTGCCCCGAGCGGGCTTTCCCGACACGGCGATCCCATGACGCAGCCTTACTACGAAACGATGTACATCCTTCGTCCGGACATCCCGGAGGAAGAGGTGGAGAGCCACATCGCCAAATACCGCGATCTGATCGTGGAGGCGGGCGCTGAGGTGCTCGACTGCCAGATGCGTGGCAAGCGCCGCCTGGCCTACACGATCAGCAAGCACCGCGAAGGCATCTACGTGCAGCTGAACCACAACGGTGACGGCCAGCAGGTCGCCCTGCTGGAGCGGGCCATGCGCCTCTCCGAGGACGTGATCCGCTACCTCACCGTCAAGCAGGACGGCCCCATGCCGGCTCCCCGGGTCGCGCCCGGAGCCGCCAGCGAAGGCTCGCCTCAGCCTGTGCCGGCCTGAGCCAGGGCCCTTCTTCCCCCGCCGGTGCGAGCGCAACCATGGGTCAAGCGGCATCCCACCCTCCCGGCGATGGGAGCCCCCAGGCAGACGACCTCAACCAGAGGCTGGCATCGCTGCAGCAGCAGCTCGACACCATCCAGAAGCAGCTTGAGTCCCATCGAACCCTGCTCGAGAGCCTGCCTGAAATCTTCGAGCAGCGGTTTGAGCAGCGGCTGAGACCGATGCTGGGCCACCGTGAGCGGCTGGCTGCGGAGAACGAGCTGCTGCGTCAGCAGCTGCTGCAAGCACCTGCAGCCGAGGCCCTGGCACTTCCAGCGGCCCCAGCCAGCCTCCCGGCCCCAGCGGGCCTGGGCCAGGCGCTGCGGCATGCCCTCGGGCTGGGCCCCAACCCCCACTGAGTTCTGCGGCGGCTGGCCTCCAGCCAGGTCAGCGGCGGTCCGTCAGGGACTCTTCCTCTGACGGGCGGCCCAGAGCCGAGTGGGCAGACCCCACACGTAGATGAAGCCCTCTGCAGCCCGGTGATCGAACAGGTCGTCGGAGCCATAGGTGGCCATGTCCGGCACGTAGAGGCTGTCGTTGGCGCTGCTACGGCCAACCACGGTGGCATTGCCCTTGTGCAGCCTCACCCGCACGGAGCCGTTCACCCTCTGCTGGGTGCGTTCGAAGAAGCCGTCGAGGGCGTCCTTGAGCGGGCCGAACCAGAGACCCTGGTACACCAGATCGGCCCACTGCTGCTCCAGCTGACGCTTGGTGCGCAGCACGTCTGCCGCCAGGGTGAGGCTCTCGATTTCCTGGTGGGCGCGGATCAGCAGCAGCAGTCCCGGGGTCTCGTAGATCTCGCGGCTCTTGATGCCCACCACCCGGTTTTCCATGATGTCCAACCGCCCGAAGCCATGCAGGCCAGCCAGGGCATTGGCGCGGCGGATCAGGCTCACCGGGTCAAGCCGTTCGCCGTCGATCGCCACGGCATCGCCGTGCTCGAAGTCGAGCCTGATCGTCTGGGGCTCCGCCGGGGCGTCCTGCACCGAGCGGGTCATGGCGAACACCTCCTCGGGGGGCTCCACGGCCGGATCCTCGAGGGGGCCCGCCTCGATCGAGCGGCCCAGCAGGTTGAGGTCGATCGAGTAGGGCGAGCCCTTGCTCACCGGCGAGGGGATGCCACAGCGCTCCCCGTAGGCAATGGTCTGCTCGCGGCTCATGCCCCACTCGCGGGCGGGGGTGAGCACCTTCAGGTCGGGGGCCAGGGCGCCGATCGCCACATCGAAGCGCACTTGGTCGTTGCCCTTGCCGGTGCAGCCGTGGGCCACAGCGTCAGCACCCAGCTCCCGGGCGATCTCCACCAGCCTGCGGGCGATCAGCGGCCTGGCCAGCGCTGTGGAGAGCGGGTAGCGGCCCTCGTAGAGGGCATTGGCCCGGATCGCCGGAAAGGCGAACTCGCGGATGAAGGGCTCGATCAGATCGCCCACCAGCGACTGGGCCGCGCCGGCATCGAGGGCCTTGCGGCGAATCGGCTCCAGCTCATCACCCTGGCCCAGGTCGGCGGCAAAGGTGATCACCTCCTCCACGCCCCATTCCTTCATCAGATAGGGGATGCAGACGCTGGTGTCCACCCCGCCGGAATACGCCAGCACAGCCTTCTTGGCCCGGCCCATCAACAGCGCTCCATGTACTCAGCCGCCCGATTCTCCACCGTGGTCTGCCCCGGGCCCCAGCGCAGGCTCTGCGGGCAGGCGCCAGCGCAGCAGCAGCCAGAGTCCCACCAGCAGGGGCAGACCCAGCAGCAGCAGGGTGACCAGGGCGGGATCCACCGGCAGGGGAAGGGGCCAGCGCTCGCCAGCGGCACTCAGGCCCGCACTCACGGCCAGGGCCAGGGCCCAGAGGCGCAGCACGGAACGGAAGGTGCCGGCGGCAACAGGGGCCGGGAAAGGCATGGAATGCTGTTGGCTTCGCCAGCAGCTAAGGTAATGGATTGGCCTGATGCTGGATTGACCCCAAGCCGGTCGGGCCCAGGGCCATCGCCATTTTCCGGACGCCTGATTGCATGAGCACGCTTTCCCCCTCCAGCCTCAGCCGTCTCGACAGCATCAACCCCTCCCTCACCCGCTACGGCCGCCAGGAGCTGGCCCCGGTGCTGCCCCTGCGCGATGAGCCCGATCTGCTGAGCTGGCTGGAAGCCAGTGGCCGTCTGGTGGCCGACGAGGAGACGGCTTCCACCGACGTGAGCACCGTGGAGGAGGAGGAGCTCTCGGCGCTGATGGGCGAGAAGGAGGATTACAACCAGGCCGACGAGCAACAGGACGAAGCCTGGGAAGACTGACGACAGTCCGTCAGGGACACTGGGGCCACCGTTTCCGGTGACAGTGACCCCTACCGCACCTCCCTGGCCCCGCAACAGTCGCCAGGCGGCCGTGCTGCTCGGCCTGCTGTTGCTGGCTGCCTGCCTCGCGAGCGACCGCTTCATCGCCAACTCGATGCTCACGGCTCCCCTGCTGGTGGCGGCACTGGTGGCGACGCTCGTCACCACATGGGGGGTGCCCAGGCTGAAGCGCCTCAAGATGGGGCAGGTGATCCGCGAGGACGGCCCCCAGGCCCACCTGAACAAGGCCGGCACCCCCACCATGGGGGGCCTGCTGGTGGTGCCGGTGGGGGTGATCGTGGGGGGGCTGATCAGCCCTGCCGATCCACGCCTGTTGGCCGTGGCGGCGATCACCCTGGCCTACATGGCGATCGGCGCAATCGACGACTGGCGCAGCCTCACCCGCCGCACCAACACAGGCCTCAAGCCCCGCGCCAAGTTGCTGCTACAGGCCGGGGCGGCCGTGCTGTTCCTGCTCTGGGCCTGGCAGGGCCAGTGGCTCGGCGGGGCTGAACCGTTGAGCGTGGCCCTGCCGCTGGGCTGGCTGTTGCCCCTCGGGCTGCTGATCTGGCCCCTGGGCCTGTTCGTGTTCCTGGCGGAGAGCAACGCCACCAACCTCACCGATGGCCTCGATGGCCTGGCGGCCGGCTGCGGTGCGGTGGTGTTCACCGGCCTGGGGCTGCAGCTGATGCTGCGGGGCCACGAGGGCGATCCAGCGCTGGCGGCCTTCTCCGTGGCCATGGCCGGCTGCTGGCTCGGTTTTCTCGCCCACAACCGCCACCCGGCCCGGCTGTTCATGGGCGACACCGGCTCCCTGGCGATGGGGGCGGCCCTCAGCGCCGTCGCCCTGCTCAGCAACAGTCTCTGGCCCCTGCTGGTGATGGGCGGGGTGTTCCTGGCCGAATCGCTCTCGGTGATCGCCCAGGTGTGGGTGTTCAAGGCCACCAAGGGCGCCGACGGCCAGGGTCGGCGCCTGTTGCGCATGGCCCCCCTGCACCACCACTTCGAGCTGGGGGGGCTGGGGGAAGAGCAGGTGGTGATCCGTTTCTGGGGCGTGAGCCTGCTACTGGTGGTGTTGGGTCTGCTGCTGCTGCCCTGAACCGTCTGCCCCGACCCTGCCGCTGCCCAGCCACTCTCCCCATGGCCTACTTCATCTGGAACGAAAGCGGTCTGACGGCCGACTGCGCCAGCCTCGAGGCGATGGCCGCCCGCTTTGAGGAGGCCGCCCTGCTGATGCGTCGCATGGCCCGCGAGGGCTTCTGCCTCCAGCTCGGACCGGAGGGACAGCGGATCACCCACAGCGATCCGGCGGTGTTCGAGGCCTATGGCTTCGTGAGCGAGGAGCCGGCCGTGCGACAGCTTGCCCTCTGGAGTGGCGAGGACTCCGCTGGCGACGACTCCTGAGCCACAGCCGCTCAGCGACTGCGCAGATAGCCCAGCACCCACACCACCACGAAGGCCAGCGAGGACAGACCCAGATAGAGCAGGGCGCCGTTCTGGAAGGTCGTGATGTCCCAGCCGAACACCAGGCCATCGGCCGTGTCGCCCGCGGTGCTGAACCCGATCAGGCTGCCCATGGCTCCCTGCCGCTGTTGGTGGTCTCTCTTAGCAGGTGGGATGCGGCAGGCGGGTAGGGGAGGATCGGCAGCAGCCCACGACCCAGGATCATGACCAGTCCTTTCCCCCGCACGGTGCTGCTGCTCGGCAGCGGTGAGCTGGGCAAGGAGGTGGCGATCGCGGCCCAGCGCCTGGGCTGCCGCGTGGTGGCGGTGGACCGCTACCCCGGGGCCCCGGCGATGCAGGTGGCAGACCACGCCGAAGTGGTCGCGATGGCTGACCCCGATGCCCTGCGCCGGGTGGTGCGCGCCCACCGGCCCGATCTGGTGATCCCGGAAATCGAGGCCCTGGCGGTGGACGCCCTGGCGGAGCTGGAGGCCGAGGGGATCACCGTGATTCCCACGGCCAGGGCCACGGCCGTGACCATGAACCGTGACCGGATCCGCGATCTGGCCGCCACGGAGCTGGGGCTGCGCACGGCCCGCTTCGCCTACGCCGAGAGCGCCGCGGAGCTGGCCACCGCCGCCGAGCCGCTCGGCTGGCCGGTGGTGGTGAAGCCGGTGATGAGCTCCTCCGGCAAGGGACAGAGCGTGGTGCGGCAACCACAGCAGATCGCGGCGGCCTGGGACGCCGCCCAGGCGGGCGCCCGCGGCACGGGCACCCGGGTGATCGTGGAGGAGTTTCTCCACTTCGAGCTGGAGATCACCCTGCTCACCGTGAAGCAGTGGCAGGGTCCCACCCTGTTCTGTCCCCCGATCGGCCACATCCAGGAACGGGGTGACTACCAGTGCAGCTGGCAACCGGCGGCTCTGAGCGAGGGTACCTTGGCCGAGGCGACGGCCATGGCCCAGCGGGTCACCGACAACCTGGGGGGCGCGGGGCTGTTCGGGGTGGAGTTCTTTCTCTGCCATAAGGCGGGCCGGGATGCCGATGGGGAGCTGGAGGTGGTGTTCTCCGAGCTGTCACCCCGCCCCCACGACACCGGCCTGGTGACCCTGATGGGGCAGAACCTGAGCGAGTTCGAGCTGCACCTGCGCGCCGTGCTGGGGCTGCCGATTCCAGGGATCGAAAGCCTGGGACCCGCCGCCAGCCGGGTGATCCTGGCGGACCGGGATCTGGAGACCGTGGCCTACACGGGGGTGGCGGCAGCCCTGGAGGAGGCTGACACCCAGGTGCTGCTGTTCGGCAAGCCCACGGCGCGCCCCCATCGCCGCATGGGGGTGGCCCTGGCCCGAGCCAGCAGCGTGGAGGCGGCCCGCCGACGGGCAGACCGGGCCGCCGGCCAGGTGAGTGTTGTGGCCGGCTGACCCTGGTGCGAAGGGCTTCCGAGCCTTATGGTGCGGCCGACAGGAGCACCATGAGCCAGGCCCAACCGGTTCCCCCACGCGATGAACCCCGGGGTCCAGGCCGATGGATTCCTCGCCGGCCTGTCCGCACCAAGGGCCCGAACCGTGATGGGGCGCGCCTGAACGCAGCCCCCCAGAAGAGCGGCCCCACGGTGCCGGGCCAGCAGCGCCGCAGTGGGGTCCTGCCGAAGGACGACACCCCAGGCCAGCGCCGCCGGCTGCCCGTGATGACCTTCACCCTGGGCCTCGCCTGTGGCGTTGCCATGGCCGGTCCCCTGCCGCGGCTGCTCAGCCATGCCCTGGGCCCCTTGCTGAGGACTCCCCAGGAGCACCTGGCCACGCTCGTGAACCCGTTTGCCAATGGCCAGCGGCAGGTGCTGGTGCTCGGCACTGATCGGGTGGCCGACAACACCGATGTGATGTTCACCTTGCAGGTGAAGGACGGCATCACCCAGCTGACCCAGGTGCCTCGGGACACCTTTGTGGAATCCCAGGACCTGGGTGTGATCAAGGCCAATGCCCTCTACGCCTTCGGCGGCATCGACACCACCAAACAGGAGGTGGGGCGGCTGCTTGATCGCCCTGTGGAGCGCTACCTGCGGGTGAACCTGAGGGCCGTGGAGCGCCTGGCGGAGGCCCTCGGCGGCATCGAGGTGGATGTGCCCAAGCGGATGTACTACGTCGACAACGCCCAGGGGCTCTACATCGACCTCTACCCCGGACCCCAGCTGCTCAGGGGCGAGAGCCTGGAGGGCTTCCTGCGCTATCGACACGACGAGCTGGGCGACCTGGGCCGGATGGAGCGGCAGAAGCTGGTGCTCTCCGAGGTGTTTCGCAAGTTGGTTCAACCCAGTGGCTTATCCCGGCTGCCGGAACTGGTGCAGATCGCCGGCGATGACATCCAGACCGATCTCTCACTGATCGAGATGGGTCAGCTGGTATCCGCCATGGCCGGCAACCCACGCCTGACCTCAGCCCAGGTGCCTGGTCGGCTGTTCTGGCATAACGACCTGAGCTACTGGATGCCCGACAGCAACGTGAATTACCCGGCCTCGGTCGACGACGTCCCCAGCCAAACCCTGTCCGACCACAGCGGCGGGAACGAGCAGGGCGCCTACGACGACCCCGCTCTATAACTGCCGCGGCCTGGGCCCAGCAGGTTCGCTCAAGGGTTTGGCATCAGGATCAGCGGGATGTCGGTGTTGCCCCAGCCTCCAGGGCCCAACAGAGGTGCCGCCTGGGGGCCAGGCTTGGCGGCAGGGCCCGCCGCAAAGGCGGCGTCACTCCAGGCCAGCACGAGCCCCCGCAGTGGGCCACCATCGCCGCCGGCCTCAGCCCGCAGGTTGAAGTGGTCACCGCCGTCGGCCACCACGAGCTGGTGGCCGAAGCGCAGGGCCTGGGGAACCAGCTCCAGCGCTTCCGGATCCGGCGGCACCACCCAGTCGCGGCTGCCGGTCACCATCAGGGCCCGGGCCTGCATCCCCACCCCTGAGCCGTAGTCGAAGAGCAGGCTGGCGGGGGGGCTCACCGCCATCACCGCGATCACGCGCGGATCAGCGAGGCTCGCCTGATCGGCGGCTGTGAGAAAGCTGCACTGCAACACCCAGCTGAGGTTGCGATCCGGGTCCGCGAGGTCGTCACAGCGCTCCACCAACTGGCTGGAACTGGGTTCAGTTCCAGCCAGTTGCAGGGCCGTGGTGGCCCCCCAGGAGTGGCCCACCACCACCACCTTGGCGGCCCCCATCCCATCGATCACCGCCGAGACATCCAGGGGCCGCAGGCGCAGTTCTTCGGGCCCGGGAGGGGGACTCTGGCCCGAGAGCATCGCCTTCTGCTGATTGGCGTCGCTGCCGGGGTGTTTCGGCAGGGCCACGGTGTAGCCATGGCTGGCGAGATGGGAGGCCCAGCCCTCGAAGGCTTCCGGACTGTCCCAGAGGCCATGGGAGATCACCACCACGCGGCCATTGGCCCCCGTGGTGGGCTCCACGATCACCACCTCCAGCGGCGTGGCGCGGTGCGCAGCGGCCATGCTGCGCAGGCTGCGCCGCACGGGCCGGGATCCAGGGGCGCTGCGGGCGGGCGCCACGGTGGCTGGGGGAGCGCTGGCCACCAGGGCCCGAGCCTGGCTCTGCTGCCTGGTCAGCCGCTGCAGACTGGCCACAGCGGCCGGGAGATCCACGGTGACCGACTGGCCGGGAATGGCCCGCAGCAGCGTGTAGAGGGTGATCTGGCCGTCTGTGGTGGCCCGGTTCAGCACGTCGGTGAGTTCCTGACCGGAGGGGTCGAACGGCAGACCTTCCACCTGGCCGAGGGCTGATGCCGCCAGCAGCAGCTGCTGGAGCAGCGGCGATCCGGCGGCCTGGCTCACCACCTCACGGGTCTGCACCGGCAGCGACGTGTCGAAGATGGCCCGCATGTGCCGGCCCACCGCACCCCTGGTGGCGCGGTTCAGCTCCGCCAGGTCGCTGCTGCCGGCCAGGAAAAGCTCCGGGTTCTCGAGTTCACTGAGCCGCACGGTGAAGCCGAAGTCGATCACGGGCAGCTGCAGCACCACTTCGTCGATCGCTCGGGCGGGGGCTGCAGCCAGCAGCAGCGGCACGGTGGCCAGGGCAGGCAGAAAGCGGCGCAACATCGTTGGGTAGGGGGAGTCGCCAGACGATCCCTGACGGTGGTCTGGATGGAGCACTGACTGTGGTCCGATGCAGCATCTTTGCCGATTCTCTCCTGGGGAGCAGTGCCCGGAGCCCCTCAGCAGCAACCGAACAGGGTCGCTTCCACCTGCTGGAAACTCGCATAGGTGTCGTCGCGGCTGACGCCGCTGAGGGCAAGGGCCACGGTCTCACGCAGGGGATGGCAGGTCACCGCGAGGGTGATCGCCTGGTGGGCATGGTCCACGTGATAGCTGGCACTGCTGCCATCGTCGGCGTAGAGCGTTTCCGGATCCCGGGTGAAGCCGAGCTCACGGGCCAGGCAGGCGATGCCACTGAGGGAGGCCACCAGATCGGCGGAGGAGCGGATCGCTGCGGTGTAAACCCAGGGCGCCGGTTGCAGCTCAGCCTGGGTGTCGAGAATCAGGCTGTCGGCCAGTGATCTGACCAGAGCGCGCATGGCTGATCGACTTGACTGGTGATCCGCTTCAGCCTAGGGGAAGCCACCACCTGTAGGCAGGACGACCTGGAGCTGCCACAGATCTGGTGGTAGCAGCTGGCCTGGCTGGGGGGGCTGACTCAGGCGGCCCCGGCACACGTCGCGCTCGCCTCGGCTGGATGCTGGGCCAGCACATGGCGGAGGTAGTGCCCCGTGTGGCTGGTGGGATGCTCTGCCACCTCCTCCGGGGTGCCGCACACCACGACGGAGCCGCCCCGGTCGCCACCTTCGGGGCCGAGGTCGATCACCCAGTCTGCGCAGCGGATCACATCGAGGTTGTGTTCGATCACCAGGATCGAGTTGCCCTTGTCCACCAGACGCTGCATCACCTCCATCAGCTTGTGCACGTCGTAGAAGCTCAGACCGGTGGTGGGCTCATCGATCAGATAGAGGGTCTTGCCGGTGGCCCGCCGCGAGAGTTCGGTGGCCAGCTTCACCCGCTGGGCCTCGCCCCCGGAAAGGGTGGGGGCCGGCTGGCCCAACTTCACGTAGCCCAGGCCCACATCCACCAGGGTGCGCAGACGATCAGCCGCCTGGGGAATGGCGCTGAACACATCGGCAGCCTGCTCCACCGTCATCTGCAGCACCTCGGCGATGGTGTGGCCCTTGTAGGTCACCTGCAGGGTCTCGCGGTTGTAGCGGGCGCCTTTGCACACGTCGCACTGCACATAGACATCGGGCAGGAAGTTCATCTCGATCACGTTCACCCCCTGGCCACTGCAGGCCTCGCAGCGGCCGCCCTTGACGTTGAAGCTGAACTGGCCCACCTGATAGCCCCGGGCCTTGGCCTCCACCGTGGCGGCGAACACCTGGCGGATCGGATCGAAGGCACCGGTGTAGGTGGCCGGGTTGGAGCGGGGCGTGCGGCCGATCGGGCTCTGGTCGATCACGATCACCTTGTCGATCGCCTTGATGCCCCGCAACTCGGCCAGGCCGGCGGGGAACGGCACCTTGAGGCCCAGCTTGTGCTCCAGGGCGGGGTGCAGCAGCTCGTTCACCAGGGTGCTCTTGCCGCTGCCGCTCACCCCGGTGACGCACACCAGCCGGCCCAGGGGCACGTCAACAGAAAAGCCATCCAGGTTGTTGCGCTCACAGCCCACCAGGCCGATGCGGCGGGAGCCCCCCAGGCGGCGCTCGGCGGGCGTTGGAATCGCGCGGCGACCGCTCAGATAGGCCCCCGTGAGGGAATCGGGGGCCTCGAGCAGATCCTGGAGGCTGCCTTCCGCCACGATCCGGCCGCCGTGCACGCCGGCACCGGGACCGATGTCCACGAGGTGGTCGGCGGCGCGGATGGTGTCCTCGTCGTGCTCCACCACGATCAACGTGTTGCCGAGGTCGCGCAGCTTCAGCAGGGTGGCCAGCAGGCGGTCGTTGTCCCGCTGGTGCAGGCCGATGCTCGGCTCATCCAGCACGTAGAGCACCCCGGTGAGACCAGCGCCGATCTGGGTGGCCAGACGAATCCGCTGGGCCTCGCCCCCGGAGAGGGTCATGGCCGGACGATCGAGGCTGAGGTAGTCGAGCCCCACATCGAGCAGGAACTTGAGGCGCATGCGGATCTCCCGCAGCACCAGATCACCGATCTGGATCTGGCGCGGACTCAGCAGGGGTTCAGCCCCCTCGCTCTCGCCGACGCCCATCAGCTGTTCGATGCGGCGCAGGCTCTCCCCCACACTGCTGCTGGTGAGCTCATGGATCCGGAACGGACCCACCCTCACCGCCAGGGCCTCGGGCTTCAGCCGCAGACCCTGGCAACTGGCGCAGGGCACCAGCTCCAGGTATTTCTCCAGCTTCTGGCGCACCGCCTCGCCACTGGCGTCCCGCAGTTGGCGCTCCAGGATCGGCAGGATCCCCTCGAACGGCCGCTCATAGGCCTGGGCCTTGCGGTAGCGGCTGTCCGCCTGGATGGCGATCGGCTCCTGGGAACCGTGCAGCAGCACCGTCTGCTGCTCCGGGCTGAGCTGGTTCCAGGGGGTCTTGATCTCGAAGCCGAAGGCCTCCCCCACGGAATAGAGGAGGGAGAAGTAGTAGGCGTTGTCCTTCTCGGCCCAGGGGGCCACGGCGGCGTACACCGGCAGGGAGGGATCGGGAATCACCCGCTGGGCGGTGAACGTGCGCAAATGGCCGATGCCGTGGCAGTCAGCACAGGCGCCATAGGGGCTGTTGAAGGAGAACAGCCGCGGCGAGAGCTCCTCCATCACGGCGCCGTGCACCGGGCAGGCGAAGTTCTCCGAGTAGAGCCGTTCCCTCTCCACGCCGGCCGGCAGCTCCTCGCCGGTCTTGGGCACCACCTCCACCAGGGCCAGGCCGTCGCCGCGCTTGAGGGCCGTGCGCAGGGAGTCGTTGAGCCGCTCCTCGATGCCCTCGCGGGCCACCAGGCGATCCACCACCACTTCGATGTGATGGGCGTGGTTCTTGTCGAGCTCGATGTTGTCGGCCAGCTCGCGCACTTCGCCGTTGATGCGCACCCGGGCGAAGCCCTCGGCCACCAGGCCCCCCAGCAACTTCACGTGGGTGCCCTTCTTGCCGCGCACCACCGGCGCCAACAGCTGGTAGCGGGTGCCCTCGGGCAGCGCCAGGATCTGGTCCACCATCTCGTCGATCGACTGGGGCCGGATCGAGCGGTCGCACTGCGGGCAGTGGGGTTCGCCAGCGCGGCCGTAGAGCAGGCGGAGATAGTCCTGGATCTCCGTGACCGTGCCCACCGTGGAGCGGGGGTTGTGGCTGGTGGATTTCTGGTCGATCGAGATGGCCGGGGACAGGCCCTCGATGGCATCCACATCGGGCTTGTCCACCTGGCCCAGGAACTGGCGGGCGTAGGCGGAGAGGCTCTCCACGTAGCGGCGCTGGCCCTCGGCGAAGATCGTGTCGAAGGCCAGGGAGCTCTTACCGCTGCCGCTCACCCCGGTGAACACCACCAGGCGGTTGCGCGGAATGGTGAGATCGACGTTCCTGAGGTTGTGCTGGCGGGCGCCCCTCACCCGGATCACGTCTTCCAGGGTGCCGCCCTGCAGGGCCTGGAGTGCGGCCTTCTCGTTCACCTTGGTGTCCGTCGCCCTGGTGGCCGTCTCTGGGGTGGCCGTAGCGGCACTCTTGGCACGGGGCATGCGGCGGCCTGGAGAACGTCGGATTCTAGAAGCGACGCCCTCGCCTCCACCGTGGCTCCCTCAACGGTCGGCCACCGCTTCGTAGCCCCGCGGCAGCATGTTCCAGTCGGGGCTGTACACGTGCAGGCGCCGGGTCGGCTGGCCCTGATGCTCGAACAGCAGGTCCGCGTGGGCCCAGGCCAGGGCACTGCCGGCCAGGTTGCGCACCTGGAAACCCTGCTGCTGCAGCTGCTGGCCGTAGAGACCACTGCGCAGACCGATGGTGCAGTAGGGCACCACCAGGCTGGAGCGGTAGCGCTGGGGGTCGGCCTCGAACTCCTCCTGGCTGATCGCCCCGGGCAGGGTGGACACCTGGCGCTCCCTGGGTTCACGCACATCCACCAGCACCAGGGGGCGGCCTGCAGCGCGCCACACCTGCACCTGGTTAGGGGTGATGTCGGGCACCTCGGCAAACTGCATCAGGCGCAGGGTCTGGTACCGACCCTCCAGGCTGAGGGCCTGCTGGGCATCGTGGCCGCAGCCGGCCAGCACCAGCACGCTCAGCGCTGCCAGGGTCGGTACCAGCAGATCGAGGCGTGCCATGGGGGAGCTCCGCCTCAGGGGGCAGCCACGGCGGGACTGCGCTGCATCACCTGCGCCACCAGCTCCTCGCTGCGCTGCCAGAGCCGCTGCCGCTGGCTGGCGTCGAGGGCGGCCGGGGCCACCCGCACCGCGGTGGGCCAACCCCGCATGCCACCCCACTGGTCGGGGCCGTAGTGGCCGCCAGGGCTGGCGTCGGCAGCCGTGGCGGCATAGAGCTGGGGCAGGGCGCCCATGGCCGCACTCTGGAACAGGGGGCCCATCAGCCGGTAGGCCAGCGGTTCGAGGCGCGAGCCGCTGGCCGCCACCGAGGCGGGTTGCAGGTTGGTGCGGGCCACACCGGGGTGGGCCGCCAGGGAGATCACGCCGGAGGCCTCGGCCTCAAGACGCTGCTGCAGCTCGAGGGCAAACATCACATTGGCGAGCTTGCTCTGGCCGTAGGCCTGCCAGCGGTCGTAGTGCTGCTCGCCCTGCAGGTCGTCGAAGGCGATGCGACCGAAGTACTGGGCGCCCGAGGTGACGGTGACCACGCGGGCGTCGCGCTGGGTGTGCATCAGCGGCAGCAGCCTCTGGGTGAGGGCGAAATGGCCGAGGTGATTGGTGCCGAACTGGAGCTCAAAGCCATCGCGGGTGAGGGTGCGGGGCAGGCCCATCACGCCGGCGTTGTTGATGAGCAGATCCAGGCGGCCGTAGCGCTCGCCCAGCTGCTGGGCGGCGGCGTCCACAGCGCGCAGATCGGCGAGGTCCAGGGCAAGCACGTCCACAGCGCCGCCCTCAGCCACCGCGGGCAGTAGCTCCTGGCGGGCGCGCTCGGCCCGGGCCGCGGAGCGGCAGCCGAGCACCACGAGGGCCCCCCGGGCCACGAGGGCGCAAGCGGTTTCGAGGCCGAGGCCACTGCTGGCGCCAGTCACCAGGGCAACGCGACCTGACTGGTCCGGGATGTCAGTGGCGGTCCAGGACATGGGGCCAGGGGGCAAACGACGAATGTAAAGAATTTCAAGAGACCGGCGCGGGCCCTCAGCGGTCGCCGGGGTGCTGCTCGGCACCGCCCTGCAGCAGCAGGCTCGCCGCGTAGCTGCGGGCCTCGCCACCGTCCCCGCCGGCCAGTTCCGCCAATTCCGCCTGGCGGGCCTGGGTGTCCCGCAGGTGGGACACCCGGGTGTGGGTCATCCCATCCACCACGTCCTTGGACACCTGGAAGTGGTGGTCCGCCGCTGCGGCCACCAGGGGTTGGTGGGTGACGCAGAACACCTGCCTCTGGCCGGCCAGACGCCGCAGCAAGGTTGCCATGGCCCCGCTGACCCTGCCGCTGACGCCGCTGTCGATCTCATCGAACAGCAGGGTGACGTGGGCATCGGCCGCCGCCAGGCAGGTTTTGAGGGCCAGCAGGAAGCGGCTCATCTCTCCCCCCGAAGCCACCTCCGCCAGGGGCGCCAGGGGCTGACCCGGGTTGGCGGAAAACAGAAACTGAACCCGATCGGCACCGGCCTCGCCGGGCTCGGCGGCCTCGATCGCCGCACTGAAGCGCACGTTGGCCAGCCCCATCGGTCGCAGGGCCTCAAGCATCTCGCCGTTGAGGCTGGCCGCAGCCCTGCGGCGCTGCTCGCTGAGCACCCCATGGGCCGCATCACGGCACCGGCGCGCCTGCAGCTCCCGGGCCTCTAACGCCTCCAGGGAGGTGCCCTGGCCCGAGGGGGAGAGCAGCTCACCCAACTGATCGCGGAGGGCGATCAACCCCGCCAGATCCTGACCATGGCGACGTTCAAGGATCTTGAGGTCGTGGATGCGGCTCTGGAGGGTGGCCAGGCTGCCTGGATCGCTCTCCAGCAAACCGCCATAGCGGTCGAGATCACGCACCAGTTCCTGGGTGAGCAGCAGCAGCTCCGCCGCCCGGCCTCGCAGCTCGGCGAGAGAGCCATCGCACTGCTCCATGGCCTGCCATTCCGGCTCACAAGCCGCCAGGTGATCCAGCACGGAAGGGGCACCTTCAGCCCCCTCCAGCAGCCGACCGAGCAGGGTCATCACGCCCTCCTGCAGGCGCACGCCATGGGCCAGTCGGTCCTGCTCCCTCTCCAGGCGCTCGCGCTCGGCCGGATCCTCCAGGCCGGCCGCCTCCAGCTCGGCCAGGCACGCCTCCTGCTCCGCCCGCTGCAGCTGCAACTGGTCGGCGGCCAGCCGCGCCTGCTCCAGGGCCTCAAGGGCCTGCTTCCAATCACGCCAGGCCGTGGCTGCGGCCACCAGGGACTGCTGCAGACTCGGGCCACCGAAACGGTCCAGCCAGCGCCGTTGCTGACCAGGACGGGCCAGCTGCTGGGTCTGACCCTGCACGGTGAGGTCGAGCAGCAGGGGACGCAGCTCCTGCAGCTGGGAGCGGTTGATGGCCACACCGTTGAGCCGGTGGCGGCTGCTGAGCCTCCCCTCGCTCCAGCGCCACTCCCTGGCCAGCACGATCTCGCCCTCGTCGGCCTCCTCCAGGTCTTGGGCCGCGAGCCAGAGCTGCAGGGGAGGGGAGAGTGAGAAACAGGCCTCGATGCGGGCCCGGGAGCTGCCGGAGCGCAGCAGGCGGGAGGCCGAGCCGCCGGGAGCCCCGCCCAGCAGGGCATCGAGGGCATCGAGCAGGATCGACTTGCCGGCACCGGTCTCACCGGTGAGCACGGTGAGGCCGGAGCTGAAGCCAAGCTCGAGGTGCTCAATCAGGGCGATGTTCTCCAGGCGCAGGGCCGTGAGCACGCAGCCTCCGTGAATGGCACCGATGAGCCGGCACCCAGTGAAGACCCCGACCGTAGCGGCTGGTTCAGTGCTTTAGAAGGGGGACAGAATTTGCGGCAGTCGGCGGCCATGGTGAGCAGTCGCCCGGACACGGTGCAAGGGTCTCCCGAACCTGTGAGCATGCGGCCGGATCCACCGGGTCCTGCCCCGGAAGTCACTCCCCCCACCGCCATCGAACAGGCGGCGGCGGCCATGCGCCAGGCGGTGCAGGCCGACCCGGAACCGGGCCGGGCCGGGCTGGCGGCAGCCACGGGCGAGCTCAGCGATTTCATCGAGGCCGCCGGGCTGCTCACCTACGACCCGGCCACGATCAGCCGCATCTATGCCGGCCATCCCCAGCGGCTGATCCGGCGCCTTTTGCAGACGCTGGTGCCCATCAGCCTGTTTTTGGCCGGGGTGGGGATCGATTGGCTGCTGAGACGGCTGAGGAATCCGGAGGTGGCCCGCTCCCGAGCCAGCGAAGCCGCCGACCTGATCGCCTCCCTGGGGCCAGCCTTCATCAAGGCCGGTCAGGCCCTCTCCACCAGGCCGGACATCGTGCCCCCGCTGCTCCTGGAGGAACTGGCCCAGCTCCAGGACCAGCTGCCCGGCTTTGACTCGGCCCTGGCGATGGCGTGCATCGAGGAAGACCTCGGCGCTCCCGTTCAGGCCATCTATGCCCAGCTGGAGCTGGAGCCGATCTCGGCGGCGTCCCTCGGCCAGGTGCACCGCGGCACCCTGCACAGTGGTGAGCGCGTGGCCGTCAAAGTGCAGCGTCCTGGGCTGCGGGAGCAGATCACGCTCGATCTCTACATCGTGCGCAACATTGCCGCCTGGATCAACCGCAACGTCGGTCTGATTCGCAGCGATCTGGTGGCCTTGATCGATGAGCTGGGCCAGCGGGTGTTCGAGGAGATGGACTACTACAACGAAGCCCAGAACGCCGAGCGCTTCGCTGAACTCCATCGCCACAACCCTCGCATCGCCGTGCCCCGTATTTATCACGAGGCTACCAGCCGCAGGGTGCTCACGATGGAGTGGATTGATGGCGTGAAGCTCACCAACCTGGAGGCAGTGCGCAGTATTGGCATGGATCCCGATGACATGGTGGAGGTGGGCGTGAACTGCAGCCTTCAGCAACTTCTGGAGCATGGTTTCTTCCACGCCGATCCCCATCCAGGCAACCTGTTGGCCCTGGCAGATGGACGCCTTGCCTACCTTGATTTCGGCATGATGAGCTCGGTGAGCCGGGAGGCTAGAACCGGGCTGATTCAGGCCGTTGTGCATCTGGTTAATCGAAATTTCGGCAAGCTCTCCCAGGATTTCGTCAGTCTTGGTTTTCTGGCTGAGGATGTCAACCTAGAGCCCATTGTACCCGCCTTTGAGGGTGTGTTTGGCCAGGCCATTGAGATGGGAGTGAGCCGTATGGACTTCAAGGCCGTCACCGACGATCTCTCCGGTGTGATGTACAAATTCCCGTTTCGTGTACCTCCCTACTACGCCCTGATCATCCGCTCCCTGGTCACCCTTGAGGGCATCGCTCTGAGTGTGGATCCAGACTTCAAAATCCTCGGTGCCGCCTATCCCTACTTCGCCCGGCGGCTGATGGAGGATCCCGATCCCCAGTTGCGCAGCAGCCTCAAGGAGATGCTCTTCGATGGTGAGATCTTTCGCTGGCAACGGCTCGACAACCTCATCGCCAGCGCCTCCCAGGGAGCCAGCCTCGACCTCGACGGTCTGATTGATCAGGTTCTGGACTTTCTGTTCTCCCCCCATGGGGGCCTGCTGCGCCAGCAACTGGTGGATGCCGTGGTGCAGCGCATCGATGGTCTGGCCTGGCAGGCCACCCTGCGACTGGGCCAGCGGCTTCCTCCCCGGTTTCAACCCCCCGGGGTGCGACAGCGGCCGCCCTCGACAGCCGAAGAACCCCTACTGGACCTCGAGCCGGTGCGTCAGTTGGTCGAGATCCTGCGATCCGTTCCGGGCTTTGAACCCCAGCTGCTGCTGAAGCGGCTGCCCAGGGTGCTGGGCGAACCGGAGTTGCGACGCATGGGCCTGGATGTGGCCCGGGGCCTGGCCGAGCGAGGCTTGGTGCATCTGGTGCGCGACGTGCTGGTGCCTCCCGGCCTGCCAGGCCGCGCCAAGCCTCAGACCGCTCCCCTGAGAATGGCCTGAGCTGACCGCAGTTGCCTTAACTCCTAGGCTGGGGCCATGCGATCAAGAGCACTTCGCCAAAGGCTTCTGGGTGCCCTGTTGGGTCTGGGCCTGAGTCTGTCCTGCCCCGCCGTTCTGGCGGCTGAGAACATCGTCTTTGTGAGTGGAGCCTTCCGCCGCTCCCTGCCGGTGGCCGATCTGCAGCACCTGGCCAGCACCGGAGAGGCCCGGGGTCTGCTGGCCGACGTGCTGCGGATCAGCAATCAGAACCCCGAAGAGGTGTCGGCCCTGCTCAACCAGTCGCTGGCACTGCCGATCACCCTGGTAAGCCGGCTGCTCAACACCCGCATCGGGGAGGCCCTGCTGAAGCGCCTGGCCCAGGTGGTGTTTCCCCTGAGCGCCCCCAGCCAGGGCATTCCCGCCCTGCGCTCCGCCCTGATCATGGGGCTGGTGAACGGCGATGGCGCCATCTCGGCCATCTCCTTCCTGGAGGCCTATCCCACCCAGGAACTGCAGGTGGACATTCCTGCCTTGCTGGCCGTGATGGAGAAGGCCAGTTCGATCACCGAGCTGGTGCGCTTCTTCTCCGAATCCCCCCTGGACGGCCTGCGCAACAACGCCCCTGCAGCGGCAGGCAGCGCTCCGGCACCCGCATCCGAGCCGTAGATTCAGCCCAGCCACCCCTTGCCCCCTTGCCCCTGCTCCAATCGCTGCGTCGCCTGGGCTGGGGGCCTGGCTCCGGCCGCCGGTCGATGCAGGACTGGCCAGGGCTGATTGAGGCCTACCGCTCCTGGTTGCCAGTGAGCGATGCCACGCCGGTGATCACCCTGCGGGAGGGGGCCACCCCCCTGATACCGAGCCAGGCCCTCGCGAGCCGCATCGGGCGGGGCGTGCGCGTGTTTCTCAAGTACGACGGCCTCAACCCCACCGGCTCCTTCAAGGACCGGGGCATGACGATGGCCATTTCCAAGGCGAAGGAGGCCGGCTCTGAAGCCGTGATCTGCGCCAGCACCGGCAATACCTCGGCCGCCGCCGCGGCCTACGCGCGCCGAGGAGGCATGCGCGCCTTCGTGCTGATCCCAGATGGCTATGTGGCCCAGGGAAAGCTGGCCCAGGCCCTGCTCTACGGCGCCCAGGTGATCGCCATCCAGGGCAATTTCGACCGGGCCCTGGCGATCGTGCAGGAGGTGGCTACCCAGTACCCGGTGACCCTGGTCAACTCGGTCAACCCCTACCGGCTGCAGGGGCAGAAGACGGCCGCCTTCGAGGTGGTGGATGCCCTGGGCGAAGCCCCGGACTGGCTCTGCATCCCCGTGGGCAATGCCGGCAACATCACGGCCTATTGGATGGGCTTCAAGGAGTACCAGCAGGCCGGCCTGAGCAGCAGGCTGCCGCGCATGCTCGGCTTTCAGGCCGCCGGATCGGCGCCGTTGGTGCTCGGCCACACGGTGGAGCAGCCCGACACCATCGCCACGGCGATCCGGATCGGCAATCCAGTCAACCGCGACAACGCGCTGCGGGTTGAGGCGGAGAGCGGTGGCGGCTTCATGGCCGTCACCGACGCCGAGATCATCGAGGCCTACAAATTGCTCGGCAGCGAGGAGGGGGTGTTCTGTGAGCCCGCCAGCGCCGCCTCCGTGGCGGGTCTGCTCAAGCGCCGCGCCGAGGTGCCGGCGGGCGCCACCGTGGTGTGCGTGCTCACGGGCAACGGACTCAAGGATCCCGCTACGGCGATCGAGCACAACGATGCTCCCTTCCACACCGGCCTGGAAGCGGATACCGCAAAGGTGGCCGAAGTGATGGGCTTCTAGGGCGCCGGGTCGAGGAAAGGCCGCAGGGCACCTTTCGGCCCCCGCAGAGCGGGGGCTTTGTCATGGGCTGACAACGGCACGAATCCGGCAGCCATTCTGAAAAGTGGCTGAGGAAAGGCAGCGGAAAGTTCGTCTTTTCAGGGGGACACGCTGGGGTCTGGAGGCGGCCGCCTCAGGCCGCCGATTTCCCCAGGCGCGGGAAAGTGTGGAAAAAGCGATGGATTCCGCACAGCCCCCTCTATTCTCCTCCCCCCTCAGGCCGCGACTCTGCAGTGGCTGCAGGCTGATCTGGAGGATTTCCGCCGTTTCCACAGGCTCTACGACGACGGATTGCTCTTACTTCTGTAGATCTGATCTTTTGAGAGAAGACGGCAGGTCAGAGCCGGTTCACCGCCGTTGCGGAATCAGCCGCGCTGTGGAACCGTGGAGCCTCACGTCAGACCGTCCTCCGGCACGGCACCGCATCGCCATGAAGCTGGTCTGCTCCCAGACAGAACTCAGCGGCAGCCTTCAACTGGTCAGTCGCGCCGTCGCCACACGGCCGACCCACCCCGTGCTCGCGAACGTGCTGCTGACAGCTGACGCCGGCACCGGCCGCCTCAGCCTCACCGGCTACGACCTCAGCCTCGGCATTCAGACCAGCATGGCGGCCGAGGTGGAAACGAGCGGTGCCATCACCTTGCCGTCCAGGCTGTTTGCCGAGATCGTCTCGCGCCTGTCGGCCGATGGTCCGATCACCATCAGCTGCCCTGACCAGTCCGACCAGGTGGACCTGATCAGCCTCTCGGGCACCTATCAGATGCGCGGCATGCCCGCCGACGACTTCCCCGACCTGCCCCTGGTGCAGAGCGGCGAGCCGCTGCGCCTGGAGGCCGAGGCCCTGGCCCAGGGCCTGCGCGCCACCCTGTTCGCCAGCAGCGGTGACGAGGCCAAGCAGATGCTCACCGGCGTGCATCTGCGGCTCGATGGCGAGGGCCTGGAGTGTGCAGCCACCGATGGGCACCGGCTGTCGGTGCTGCGTCTGGCCCATGCCGCCATCGGTGAACCCTTCGCGGTCACCGTTCCCTCCCGCTCCCTGCGGGAGCTGGAGCGGCTGCTCTCCAGCCGCCATTCCCAGGATCCGCTCAGCCTGTTCTGCGAGCACGGCCAGGTGGTGTTTCTCTGGGCGGATCAGGTGCTCACGAGCCGCAGCCTCGACGGCACCTACCCCAACTACCCCCAGTTGATCCCGGACGTGTTCAGCCGCCGCATCGGTACGGATCGCCGTGCCCTGATCGCCGCGCTGGAGCGGGTGGCCGTGCTGGCCGACCCGCACAACAACGTGGTCAAGATCACGGCCGACCCCGGCAGCGGCACCCTGCAGGTGCAGGCCGATGCCCAGGACGTGGGCCGCGGCTCGGAGTCCCTGCCGGCCACGATCGAGGGGGAGGCGCTGCAGATTGCCTTCAACGTGCGTTATCTGCTGGAGGGTCTCAAGGCGATTGGCTCCGATCAGGTGGACCTGCACTGCAATGCCCCAACCACGCCGGCGGTGTTGCGGCCCCGTGAGGCCTCGGACTTCACCTACCTGGTGATGCCGGTACAGATCCGCAGCTGAGCAGCGTGGGGCTCCCCGATCAGCTTTTTCTCAGCGATCTGCTGCGGCGCCGGGTGCGCTGCCAGCAGGGTCTGGAGCGGGGCGCCGGTGCGATGGTGTGGATGCACCCGCCGGTGCACCGGGTGCTGGGTTGGGTCAGCCGGCCTTCGGCCTTCGGCTCTCGCCGCCTGGTCTGGCGCCTCGACCAGCTGCGGGGGCTGCTGGAGCTGGAGGTGTTGGTGAAGGGGGAACCCGCCGAGACCGACCAGGAGACCCTGGAGCGGCTGCCCACCCTGATCGATGCCTCTCTGCTGGATGCCAGGCGTGAGCCGATCGGCACCCTGGCCGATGCCGCCATCGAGCTGACCACCGGCCGGATCCTCCACTACCTGGTGAGCCGCAGTGATCCCCGGCTGCCGGGCAGCAGCCGCTGGCGTCTGGGTCCGGAGCGGATCGTGGACCAGCAGCCCGGCCAGGTGATCACGACCCTGGAGGGCCTCGACGACCTGCCCCTGGCCCGGGCCAGCGTGCGCCAGCAGTTCCTGCGGCGCTCCAGGCGCTGGCGGGATCAGATGCAGGAGGAAACCACTCGCCTGCGCGATCAGTTCCAGCAGGTGGGCGATCGCGTTGAACAGCGGGTGGAGGGCTGGCTGGAGGAGCCCCCCTGGGATGGCCCTGGCTGGGAGGTCTCCCGGGGAGAGGGCTCCGAGAGGGAGGGGCTGGAGCCGCCCCCGCAAGCCCGCCGCCCGGCTGACTGGGATCCCGATTGGGACGCCGACTGGGGTCCGGATCTGGACTCCTCACGGCGGCAGCCGGTTGATCTCCAGGAGGACGAGCCCGCCGAAGGCCCCCTGGAGCCCTGGGAAGAGCCCTGGCATGACGAGCCCAGCGAGGCCATGCAGGAGGACGCACCGCCGCTGCCACGGTCGTCCCGGCGCCGCCGGCCGGCGGCGGACGATGCCGAGGATGATCCGGAACAGGATCCCTGGGGCTGATCCGTTGAGCTCCCAGTCGCTCAGCCACACTGGGTGCTCCTGATCTTCTCCGGCTGTGGTTGCTGCCCTCCACGACGCGGCTCCCGACTTCCCCCTCGCCGAGGCCCTGCGCAAGGAGAACCTCAGCCAGGCCGATTACGAGGAGATCTGCCGCCGCCTGGGCCGCGCCCCCAACCGCGCCGAGCTGGGCATGTTCGGCGTGATGTGGTCGGAGCACTGCTGCTACCGCAACTCGCGGCCGCTGCTGCAGGGCTTTCCCACCAGTGGCCCCCGCATCCTGGTGGGCCCCGGCGAAAACGCCGGTGTGGTGGATCTGGGCGAGGGTCAGCGCCTGGCCTTCAAGATCGAGAGCCACAACCACCCCTCGGCCGTTGAGCCGTTCCAGGGCGCGGCCACCGGTGTGGGCGGCATCCTGCGCGACATCTTCACCATGGGTGCCCGGCCGATCGCCCTGCTCAACGCCCTGCGCTTCGGGCCCCTCGAGGACGAGCGCAATGTGGGCCTCATGGAGGGCGTGGTGGCCGGCATCGCCCACTACGGCAACTGCGTGGGCGTGCCCACCGTGGGCGGCGAGGTGGCCTTCGACCCCAGCTACTCCGGCAACCCGCTGGTGAACGCCATGGCTCTGGGGCTGATGGAAACCGACGAGATCGTCTGCTCCGGCGCTGAGGGTGTGGGCTACCCAGTGGTCTACGTGGGCAGCACCACCGGCCGCGACGGCATGGGCGGCGCCAGTTTTGCCTCAGCCGAACTCACCGAGGCCTCCCTCGACGATCGTCCGGCCGTGCAGGTGGGCGATCCCTTCCTGGAGAAGGGGTTGATCGAAGCCTGCCTCGAGGCCTTCCAGAGCGGTGATGTGGTGGCCGCCCAGGACATGGGTGCCGCCGGCCTCACCTGCAGCTGCTCTGAGATGGCGGCCAAGGGGGGCCTGGGCATCGAGCTCGATCTCGATCGCGTGCCGGCCCGCGAGAGCGGCATGAGCGCCTACGAGTTCCTGCTCAGCGAATCCCAGGAGCGCATGCTGTTCGTGGTGAAGCCGGAGCGCGAGCAGGCGCTGATGGCCCGCTTCACCCGCTGGGGGTTGCAGGCGGCGGTGGTGGGCCGGGTGCTGCAGGAGAACGTGGTGCGGGTGCTGCAGCACGGCCTGGTGGCCGCCGAGGTGCCCGCCAGCGCCCTGGCGGAGGACACGCCGATCAACCGGCACGAGCTGCTGGCTCAACCCCCTGACCCGATCCAGGCCCACTGGCGCTGGAGCGAGACCGGGCTGCCCGAGGCCAGCGGCGCTGGCCTCACCCCTGCCGCCGGCCCCAACGCTGGCGCCCACCTGAGCTGGAACGCGGTGCTGCTGGCCCTGCTGGATGACCCCACCATCGCGTCCAAGCGATGGGTGTACCGCCAGTACGACCACCAGGTGCAGGCCAACACGGTGGTGACCCCAGGAGCCGCCGACGCGGCGGTGGTGCGCCTGCGCCCCCAGCAGGGGGATGGGGCCATGCAGCGGGCCAGCCGTGGCGTGGCAGCCGTGGTGGATTGCCCCAACCGCTGGGTGGCCCTCGACCCGGAGCGCGGTGCCATGGCGGCTGTGGCCGAGGCGGCCCGCAACCTCAGCTGCGTGGGCGCCGAGCCCCTGGCCATCACCGACAACCTCAACTTCCCCTCCCCTGACACCGCCACGGGCTACTGGCAGCTGGCCATGGCCTGCCGCGGCCTCTCGGAGGCCTGCCGCGCCCTCGACACGCCCGTCACCGGGGGCAACGTGTCGCTCTACAACGAGACCAGGCTCCCTGACGGCCGCATGCAGCCGATCCACCCCACGCCCGTGGTGGGCATGGTGGGCCTGGTTGATGACCTCAGCCGGATCTGTGGCCTCGGGTGGCGCCAGCCCGGCGACGCCATCTGGCTGCTGGGACTGCCGATCGGGCAGCAGGCACCTGGCGGGGGTGCAGACGAGCGCTTCGGGTTGGCGGGCAGCAGCTACCTGGCCACCATCCACGGGCAGACCACCGGTCGCCCGCCCCTGGTGGACCTGCCCCTTGAGCTGCAGGTGCAGACCTTTCTGCGCCAGGCGATCGCAGCCCAGCTGGTGACGGCCGCCCATGATCTCAGCGATGGCGGCCTGGCGGTGGCGCTGGCCGAGAGTTGCATCGCCTCCGGCCTCGGCGCTCGGCTGGAGCTGCCCGCCAGCAGCGACCGCATCGATCGCCTGCTCTTCGCCGAGGGCGGTGCCCGGGTGCTGGTGGGCGTACCCCCCTCCCAGGCTGGAGCCTGGCAGCAGGCCCTCACCCAGGCCGGGGAGGAGCTTCCCGCCCAGCGTCTCGGGATCGTCGAGGCTGAGCCCCTGCTGCGGATCGGGATGGCGGGCCAGCCCCTGCTGGAGGTGCCGGTCAGCACCCTGGCGCAGCAGTTCGAGCAGGCCATCCCGCGCCGCATGGGTGTGGATCTGCCCCCCACCAGTTGAGCGGTGTGGTCGTGCAGAATGCGACCACGACATCTCTGACAGTGGGCTTGTGGCGGTGAAGCATCCGGAGCCCGCCCCGTCCACCGAGCGTCCTGACAGGCCTGAAGAGGCGTGTGGCGTCTATGCCGTGCTGGCTCCCGGGCAGCAGGTGGCCAACCTCACCTACTTCGGCCTCTATGCCCTGCAGCACAGGGGCCAGGAGTCGGCGGGGATCGCCGTGTTTGACGACGACCAGCAGGTGCGCCTGCACAAGGACATGGGCCTGGTGAGCCAGGTGTTTGACCAGGACGTGCTGGAGCGCATGCCCGGCCACCTGGCGATCGGCCACAACCGCTACTCCACCACCGGCAGCAGCAAGGTGTGCAATGCCCAGCCGGTGGTGCTCAACACCAGGCTGGGTCCCTTTGCCCTCGCCCACAACGGCAACCTCGTCAACGCCTCCCAGCTGCGCGAAGACCTCCGCGAGATTGCCAGCGAACTCACCTCCACCACCGATTCGGAGTTGATCGCCTTTGCCGTGCAGCGGGCCGTGAACCGCGGCCTCGACTGGGATCCCGCCATCCGCGAGGCGGCGGCCCTCTGCCGGGGCGCCTTCAGCTTGGTGATCGGCACCGCCGGCTCCCTTTTTGCCCTGCGCGATGGCCATGGCATCCGGCCGCTGGTGTTCGGCCATCTCGGCGAACCTGGCGACGGCCAGTGGGTGGTGAGCAGCGAGAGCTGCGGACTGGACATCATCGGCGCCAGCTTCGAAGACGACGTGCAGCCAGGAGAGATCATCCACTACCTGCAGGGGGAGGCCGAGCCGCGGCGCAGCTTCTGGTGTGACGAACCCGCCAAGTTGTGCGTGTTCGAGATGATCTATTTCGCCCGGCCCGACAGCCGCTTCTTCGGTGAATCGCTTTACAGCTACCGGGTGCGCATCGGCAAAGTGCTGGCCCGCGAAACCCCCGTGGCGGCCGACATCGTGATCGGGGTGCCCGACTCGGGCATTCCGGCGGCCATCGGCTACTCCCAGATCACCGGGATCCCCTATGCCGATGGCCTGATCAAGAACCGCTATGTGGGGCGCACCTTCATTCAGCCCACCCAGGCGATGCGAGAGGCTGGCATCCGCGTCAAGCTCAACCCGCTGCCCGATGTGCTGGCCGGCCAGCGGGTGGTGGTGATCGATGACTCGATCGTGCGTGGCACCACGAGCCGCAAGCTGGTCGCCGCCCTGCGTGATGCCGGTGCCCGTGAAGTGCACATGCGCATCAGCTCACCGGCCGTCACCCACCCCTGCTTCTACGGCATCGACACCGACAGCCAGGACCACTTGATCGCCGCCCGGCTCACCCTCGAGGAGATCACCGCCCACCTGGGCGTGGATTCGCTCGCCTACCTGAGCCAGGAGGGCATGGTGGAGGCCGCCCACGCCAACTCCTCCCACTTCTGCACCGCCTGCTTCGATGGCAACTATCCGATTGCCATGGACGACGACGTGCGCTCCAGCAAACTGATGCTGGAGCCGGCGGGCATCGCCGCAACCCTGCGCTGAACAGCCTGCCCTTGCCCTGAGCCGTTTCACCCCAGCTGGGCTCCCCCTCAGCTGAGCAGGGGCACGAGGGCCTGCAGCGTTTCCGTCTGACGCAGGGGCAGGGGTTCCCCAGGGGCACTGTTGGCATCCTCCAGCTTGAGGCTCCCAGGTTTGAAGCGGCTGCTGCGGCCACCGCCCACCAGCACGGCCACCACCTTGCTGCGGTCGTCGCACAGGGCCACCAGGGCATCGCCCCGCTGGCTGAAGCGCAGGCCGATCTGGCCCAGATCGCCGCGCTGACAGCGCCTCAGGCTCTGCACCGCCAGCCGTTTGATCAGACCACAGCGGCTGGCCAGCAGCACGGATCCGTCCTCGGCCACGCAGCTGGCCCCCACCACCTGCTCGTCCGGCAGCAGCCGCAGCAGCACCGGCCCCTGGGCGGCCCGCCCCATCAGCGGCACATCCGATTCCTGCACCACCAGCCGCAGCATCCGGCCCGTGCTGCTCGCCACCACCAGGTCCTCCCCTTCCCGGCAGAGCACCGCCTGTTGCAAGCGCACGCCGTCCTTGAGCTTGAGCACCGTGGCGGCGCGGCCGGAGAGTTCCTGGAAGGCGTCGAGGGGGAGTCGCTTGAAGCGGCCGTCGCTGCTGAGCAGTCCGATGCTCAGGGGCTGCTCCGGGTTGTCCTGGGGCAGGGGCAGCAGCTGCAACACCGTGGCGCCATCGAGGCTGTCGGGCAGGAACCGCTCCAGCAGACCCGGCTGCTGGCCGGCGAACTCCCAGCGCAGCAGGGCGACCCGCCCGTCGCTGGTGAAGGCGAGCACTGGCGGCTGGCCGGCCACGGGCAGCACCAGCTGTCCCGGAGCGGGATGGTCGCCCAGCTCGATCGCCTCATCGAGGTGCAGCCGCCCCAGCACCTGGGGCGTCATGATTTTCACCGCCCCATCGGCCTGCACCACCAGCCGGCTGTCCGGGGGCAGGGCCTCGAGGGCCTGCTGGCGCTGCAGCTCAGCGTTGGGTCTGGCCGCGGCGGCCCGCTGGGCCACCAGGTCGTCACCGCCTTCCACCAGACGGGTGCGGCGGGGTGTGGCGAAGCGGGCCTTGAGGGACTTGAACTCCGCCACCATCGCCTTGAGCAGGCTGGTGCGGTCGTCGAGCAGGTGGCGCAGCCGGGTGCGTTCCTGCAGCAGATCCTGGGCTTCCTTGTGCAGGCTCTCCTGCTCCAGGCCGGTGAGGCGGCGCAGGGGCATGGCCAGCACGGCATCGGCCTGGCGCTCGCTCAGGTCGAGCCGCACCTGCAGACTGGCGCGGGCGCTGGCGGCATCGGCCGCCGCCGTGATCATGGCGATCACCTCCTGCAGGGCCGCCAGGGCCTTGCGCAGACCCTCCACCACCTCCAGGCGGTCTTCGCAGCGGCGCAGGGCATGGCGGGTGCGGCGCAGCAGGGTGAGTTCCCGGTAGTCCAGGAACTCCTGCAGCATCCTTCGCAGGCTCAGCTGCACCGGCTGGCCATTCACCAGGGCCAGCAGGATGGCGCCGAAGTTGCTCTGCAGGGCCGTGCGGCGCTGCAGTTCCCCCAGCACCGTGTCGGCGCTGGCGTCGCGGCGCAGCTCCACCACCACCCGCATGCCATCTCGATCGCTCTCGTCGCGGATGTCGGCGATGCCGCCGATCTTGCCGTCGTTCACCTGCTCAGCCAGCTTCTCGATCCAGCCGGCCTTGCTCAGCTGGTAGGGCAGCTCAGTGATCACCACGGCACTGCGCCGGTGCCGTCCCTTGCCGGGCTGCACCTCCTCGATGTGGGCCACCCCGCGCATGGGAATGCTGCCGCGGCCGAGCCGGTAGGTGTCCCGCACGCCGCTGCTCATCAGCACCTCGCCCCCCGTGGGGAAGTCGGGCCCGGGCACCAGGGCCAGCAGCTCCTCCTCGCTCAGATCGGGCTTGCGGATCATGGCCACCAGGGCATCCACCACCTCGCCGAGGTTGTGGGGAGGGATGTTGGTGGCCATGCCCACGGCGATGCCGGTGCACCCGTTCAGCAACAGGAACGGCAGCTGGGCCGGCAGCACGGTGGGCTCCTGCTGGGAGCCGTCGAAGTTGGAGGCGAAATCAACCGTGTCGTTGCCGATCTCATCCAGCAGACCCTCGTTGGCGATCGGGGCCAGCCGCGTTTCGGTGTAGCGCATGGCGGCGGGTGGATCGTCGTCCACCGAGCCGAAGTTGCCGTGGCCATCGAGCAGTGGATGGCGGCTGGCAAAGGTCTGCACCAGGCGCACCAGGGCGTCGTAGACCGCCTGGTCGCCGTGGGGGTGGTACTTGCCGAGCACGTCGCCCACGACGCGGGCGCATTTGCGGTAAGGGCGGTCGGGAGTGAGCCCGAGCTCATGCATTGCGAACAGGATCCGCCGCTGCACCGGCTTGAGGCCATCGCGGGCGTCGGGCAGGGCCCGTCCCACGATCACGCTCATGGCGTATTCCAGATACGAGCGCTGCATCTCCTGATGCAGGGCAATCGGCTGGATGCGGCCCGCCCAGCCGGATCCATCGTTGCCTTCGTTACCGCGCTCCTCGGCCATCCGCTACTGAAGTCTGGGGGCGAGAGGTGGGGCTCAGCCTACCGATCAGCTGCCAAGGGGGATTGTGGCGCTCAAGATCGCCGCCGACGCTTCCGATGGCTCATCCGATGGCTCAGAGGTCGATGCCATCCTCCGGGCTGGCGTTGGCCATGGCGCGGTCCACCTGGGCCTTGAGTTCCCGCTGCTCGAACAGCTGCTGCGTGGTGGTGCGCAGCTTCGGCCCCCACAACTGTTCCTTCTGGTAGCTGTCCAGCACGTAGTTGGGTTCGGCATCGAGGGCCTTGCCGGCCCGCTCCAGGGCCTCGCTGCGGGCTTCCCCGCCCCGCCGGAACAGGCTCGCGGCGAGGGCCAGGTTGGGTTCAGCCGCGTCGGGTTTGATCCGCAGCACCCGCCGCCAGCGGCTGATCGCCTCATCCACGTTGCCCTGCTCGTAGAGCACCAGGGCCTGGTTGTTGATGGCTTCCCAGAAGTCCTTGCGCAGGCCACTGGCCCGCTCGAAGGCCTTCAGCGCCTGGGAGGGCTGGTTCAGCAGGATGTGGGCATTGCCGAGGTCGAAATAGGCGCTGGCGTTGCGGCTGTCGAGCCGCAACCCCTGCTCCAGCAGGCCGATCGCCTGCTCCGGGCGGCCATCGCGCAGGGCCAGGGAGCCCTCGGCGAACCAGATGCCGGCGTTGCGTGGATCGAGCTCCTTGGCCCTGGCCAGGGAGACGGCCGCCGCCTCGCGTTGGTTGCTGCGCAGCTGGGCTTCCGCCAGCAGCATCCAGCCGCGCGGGTCTCCCGGCAACAGCTGCACCGTCAGGGCGGCCAGCCGGGCGGCGTCTTCGGCCTGGCCGAGCCGCAGCAGCCTGGCGGCCGCCTGGGCGATGCCCAGCCCCGCCCCCTGCAGCTCCTCGCCTTTGGGAACGTAGGCATAGGGCACCAGGGCCTGGGCCGGGAGCGTCTGGCTGAGGGTCAGTCCCAGGGCAACGCGTGCAAGGGCGCGCAGCCAGCGCGAACTCATTGACATGGTTCAGGGCTCCACCACCCTAGGCAGTGGCTTCCGAACCGGTTCAGGCTCTGGCAGCCCCAGGGCCGCCCGCAGGTTGCGCCGCCACATCCAGGGCTTGATCCGCCTCAGGGCCGAGGCGCGCAGCCGCTCGTCCCACTCCCGGTCACTCCACTGCAGAGCCTCGGCCGAGAGGTTGAGCCACCAGGGCCTCGGAGCCAGATCGGGATCGCTTGAGCTCTCCAGGGGCTGCTGGTTCCAGGGGCAGGCCTCCTGGCAGAGGTCGCAGCCGGCCACCCAGCCCTGCAGCTGCTCGGCGATCGCGGCGGGTAGCTGGGGCTCGCGGCTCTCGATCGTGTGGAAGGCGATGCAGCGCCGGCTGTCCACCACGAAGGGTTCCCGGATCGCACCGGTGGGGCAGGCCGGCAGGCAGCGGCTGCAACTGCCGCAGAGGGGCACGGCCGGTTGGTCCGGCGGCAACACCACGCTGGTGAGCAGATGACCCAGCAGCAGCCAGGAGCCCTTGCGGTGGTGAATCAGGTTGCCGTGCTTGCCGATCCAGCCCAGGCCGGCTTCCTCCGCCCAGGCCTTGTCCATCAGCGGAGCGCTGTCCACACAGGCCCGCCAGCGGCAGCCAGGAACCTGGGTTTCCAGCCAGCGGCCCAGCTGCCGCAGGCGGCCATCGATCACCCGGTGGTAGTCCCGACCCCAGCCGTAGCGGGCCACGTTCAAGGCGCCGCGGGGCCGTTCTGCGGCCACGTGATAGTTCAGCCCCACCGCCAGCAGGCTGCGCACACCAGGCAGGAGCTCCTCCACGGCGCGACGGCGTGGATCGGCCATCCAGGTCATCGCGGCCTGGTCTCCCCGCTCCAGCCAACGCACCAGGGCGGCGCTGCGCAATGCCATTCGCGGCCCTCCCGGTACGGCGGCCACCCCCACGGGATCGAATCCCAGGGCCAGGGCCCGCTGCTTCAGCGCGTCCACCAGCTCCGCCGGATGGCCCGTCGCTTCCGGACCATGGCCACTGCCGAAGCGGGCGCTCTGGGTGCCGATCGGCATCGCCCGTACAGTTGCCACGCAATCTCAGTCTGCAATGCAACGCCTGTGAGTACAGCTCCCCACGGCCGACTGGCCTTCCTCCTGCGCTGGATCGGCCTCACCCTGGTGCTGCTGATGGGTCTGCAGATCGCAGCCCTGGTGGCCGCCTGGAACTGGTCACTGGAGCCGTTCCGCCAGGTGTTCGTCGACCGGCTCGTGTCCGAGTCGCCCATGGCCCTGGTGGGCCTGCTGCTGATGCTCTTCGGCAGCCGCCTCGAGGGCGCCCCCTCCCGTACGGCCCTGCGCTGGACCACCGGTGTGCTGGCCATCCTGCTGGCCGTGGCGATGGTGGTGACGGTGCCCATCGCTGTGGAGGCCGAGCGCTCCCTCAGTGCCCAGATGCAGGAGTCGGAAGCCCAGATCGCCCAGCAGACCTCCCAGCTGGAGCAGCAGCAGCAGCAGTTGCAGGATCCGGCTTTCGTGGATCAGTTGATCGCCGAGGCGGAACGGGAAGGTCGGATTCCGGCCGGCGCCACCGACGAAATCAAGAAGCAGAAGGCCCAGGAGTTCATCGACAGCCAGCTCAAACCTCAGCTGGCCCAGGCGCAGAAGCAGATCGACCAGGCTCGCCTCGGTCGCGATCTCTCCGTGCAGCAGCGCCGCTTCGGTGGGACAGGCCGGGCCATGCTGCTGGCGGTGGCCTTTGTGCTGGTGGCACTGGTCGCCCTCGTCTGAGACGGGGCGGCGCCTTGGCTGGCTAAGTTGTGCCTTCGCAGCTGTCGACCGGATCGCCGGGTTTTGCCTTGGTTCAATCCAGTCCCAAACCTGATCAGCCGCTGAGCAACCGACTCCAGCAGGATCTGAAGAACGACCTGATCGCCGGGTTGCTGGTGGTGATCCCCCTGGCCACCACCATCTGGCTGGCCACCACGGTCAGCCGCTTTGTGCTGGCGTTCCTCACCTCCATCCCGAAGCAGTTCAACCCGTTCAACACCCTCAGCCCGCTTCTGCAGGAGCTGATCAACCTGGGAGTGGGGCTGGTGGTGCCCCTGCTGGCCATCCTGCTGATCGGCCTGATGGCCCGCAACATCGTGGGTCGCTGGCTGCTGGAGTTTGGCGAGGGCACCCTGCTGCGCATCCCGTTGGCGGGCTCCGTCTACAAGACCCTCAAGCAGCTGCTGGAAACCTTCCTGCAGGGCAATGCCACCCGCTTCCGTCGGGTGGTGCTGGTGGAATATCCCCGCGAGGGTCTGTTTGCGCTGGGTTTCGTCACAGGGGTGCTGGGCAGCGCCCTGCAGGCCGGCTTCACTGAACCGATGCTGAGCGTGTTCATCCCCACCGCTCCAAACCCCACCACCGGCTGGTACGCGGTGGTGCCCGAGACTTCCGTCCGGGACCTGAACCTCTCCGTGGAGGATGCCTTCCGCACGATCATCTCCGCGGGCATCGTCAATCCCGACGAACGCGAAACCCCCAATCGCAGCTTCTCCAGCCTGCTGGCCCAGCTGCGCGCCCCCCAGATGTCCTGATGCAGAGCCGCACCCTCTCCCGCGAACTGGCCCTGCTGATGCTGGGTCAGATCAGTGACCGTGGCGATGGCGCTGCCGCCAAAGCGGCCGCCGCCAGCCAGGCTCCCGCCGATCTGGCGCTGGACCAGTTGCTGCATCAGGCCCTGACCAGCCTCAGCCAGCACGTGCGCGAAGCCCTCGACCGCTCCGCCGCCGATCTGCAGCTGTCGCAGCAGCACCTCCTTGATAGTGAGCTCCAGGATCAGGGCTTGAGCCAGCTGCCCCGGGTGCGCCAGCACCTCCACGATGGCCTGGCCGCCGCGGAGCAGGCGCTCAACCGCCTCTCGGCCAGCCTGGAGCTGCCGCGCCTGCTGATGCTCGCCGACCAGGAGGAGGTGCGCCGCGGTGCCCTGGATCGCGCTGGAGCCGTGCTGCGCCAGCGCGAGGACATCGATCGGCGCCTCGATGCCGTGATGGAGGGTTGGCGGCTGACCAGGCTGCCCCGTATCGACCGCGACATCCTGCGTCTGGCCGCCGTGGATCTTGCCGACTTCGGCACCCCTGCCGCCGTGGCCTGCAACGAGGCGGTGGATCTGGCCAACCGCTACAGCGATGAACAGGGCCGCCGCATGATCAACGGCGTGCTGCGCCGCTTCACCAACGCAGTGACGGCCTCCTGATGGTGTTCGACTGGTTCAGGCGCAGGCCTGCTTCCCCGCCCCCGGCGGCCGACGACACGCTCCCCACCGCTTCCCCCGACGCACGGACAGCGCCCGAGCCGCCGCCGTCCGAGCCAGTGCAGGAGCCGCCGTCTGTCGAGCCCGCGCTGGTCCCGGAGAGTGCAGCGGCGACGGCCACGCCTGCCCCTGCAGCGGCCACCACCCCACCAGCCACTGACCAGGACGCCCTCGCCTGGGCCCGGGAGGCCTATGCCCGTCTCAAGGCCCAGCAGCTGGCGGCTGAGCAGGCTGCCCAGGTGCCCCACCCCCCTGAGCCTGAGACAGCGGAGGTCGCTCCGGCTTCACCACCAGCAGGCTCCACCACGCTGGTAGCCCCGGTGGCCGCTCCGGTTTCGCTGCTCGAGCAGGCCGCGGCACAGCGGGCCGAGCGCCAGCAGGCGATCACCGCTGCTGCCGCAGCGATCACGGCCGATGCCGCCCCCACGCCAGCGGCCTCTGTCCAGAAGCCGTCCGAGCCCACAGCCCCAGTCCCATCCCGGACAGCGGAACCCCAGCTGGGGGCGTTCGACGACACCTTCACCTGGTCGGCCGAGGTGCTGGCAGCCCAGGGACGCCGGGTGGAGGACGTCTCGCTGGAGGAGATCGACTGGCTGGGGCGGTTGCGGCAGGGTCTGGAGAAGACCCGTCAGGGCTTTGTCAGCCAGCTGCTGGAGCGGCTTGGCGATGACCCCCTCAGCCCCGAAACCCTCGACGACCTCGAAACCACCCTGCTGCGGGCCGATGTGGGCGTGAGCGCCACCGATCGCGTGCTGGATGCCCTGCGCCAGCGCCTCAACCGCGAGGTGGTGGATCCCGCCGAAGGCCTCCGCTTTCTCAAGGAACAGCTGCGCCAGATCCTCGATGATCCAGGCCAGGGTCTTGCCAGCCCGCTGCTGGCCCCGGAGCGCGGCCGCCTCAATGTGTGGTTGCTGGTGGGAGTCAATGGGGTGGGCAAGACCACCACCCTGGGCAAGCTCGCCAACCTGGCGGTGCGCAGCGGCTACAGCTGCCTGATCGCCGCCGCCGACACCTTCCGGGCCGCTGCTGTGCAGCAGGTGCAGGTGTGGGGTGAGCGCAGTGGCGTGGCGGTGATCTCCAACCCCAGCGCCAATGCCGATCCCGCCGCCGTCGTCTACGACGCCCTTGGGGCCGCCCGGGCCCAGGGCACCGAACTGGTGCTGGTGGACACGGCCGGTCGCCTGCAGACCAAGCACAACCTGATGGAGGAGCTGGCCAAGGTGCGGCGCATCGTCGACAAGCTGGCGCCGGAGGCCGTGGTGGAGTCGTTGCTGGTGCTCGATGCCAGCCAGGGTCAGAACGGGCTGCGGCAGGCGATGGCTTTTGCCAGCGCCGCCGGCCTCACGGGCGTGGTGCTCACCAAGCTGGATGGCAGCGCCCGCGGCGGCGTCGCCCTGGCGGTGGCGTCGGAGGCCCGGCTGCCGATCCGGTTCGTGGGGGCTGGCGAGGGCATCCGCGATCTGCGGCCGTTCAACAGCTTTGAGTTCGTGGAGGCCCTGATGGCGGGCTGATCGCCGCTACCCTTCGGATCCTCCGCGGCCGCTCCTTGAGCCAGAAGCCGCCCACGCGCCTCGATGCTGACCTGGCCCCTACGGCCGCGGTCCCTGCCCCCGACCCTGCGGCGGCTGCCTCGATGCGGCAACTGCTCGACAGCCTGAACCGGGAGCAGCGCCGCAACCAGGATCTGCTGGCCTCCCTAGCCTTTGCGCTGCGCAGCGTGACCAACCTCAGCCGCCTGCTGGAGCTGGTGCCGGCGGTGGCGGCGCGGCTTGTGGAGGCTGATGGGGCCGTGCTGGTGGTGTTCCATGACGACGGCCGCCTCTGGAAGGAGCAGCTTCAGGCCACGCCCTACGAGCGCTGCGCCGAGCTGCTGCGGCAACTGGGGGGCTTGGCCAGCAGCGAGAGGCCGCTGCTGCGCGATGACCCCACCGAACTCGGTGGCCTCGACCAGCGGGTGGGGCGGCTGATCGGCGGGGCTCAGGTGTTCGCCACGTCCGTGGTCTGCCGCAGCCGCCAGCGGGGCCGTCTCTATGTGTTCAGCCAGCGGCAGGGATTCAGCTGGAGTGAGGTGCATCGTCGCCACGTGCAGCTGGTGGCCGATCTGGCCGGTGTGGCCCTCGAAAACGACACCCTGCTCCAGGACATGCGTCGCCATGAACGGGTGGATCGGCAGCTGAGCATCGGCGCCGAGGTGCAGGGCCAGCTGCTGCCGGATCGCTGTCCCGTGATCGAGGGGATCGAGCTGGCGGCCCGCTGCCGGCCGGCCTTCCAGGTGGGAGGCGACTACTACGACTTCATTCCCACCCGGCCGGCCCGGCCCGGCCACCCGCTGGAGCGGGAGCGCTGGGCCGTGGTGATGGGCGACGTGATGGGAAAGGGGGTGCCGGCCGGGCTGCTGATGAGCCTGCTGCGGGGCATGTTGCGGGCCGAGGTGCTCAGCGGCCACCCGCCGGATCGGATCCTCCACGACCTCAACCAACTGGCCCAGGAGGACCTCTCCCATTCCCACCGCTTTGTGACGCTCTTCTATTCCGACTTCGACCCCCGCACCCGGCGACTGCGCTACGGCAATGCCGCCCACAATCCCCCCCTGCTGTGGCGGCGCCAGGCCGATCAGCTGGAGCGGCTGGATGCAGCAGGCCCGTTGATCGGTCTGCAGAGCGACGCCGAGTACGGCGTGGACGGCACCGTGCTCGACCCCGGCGATGTGGTGCTGTACTACACCGATGGCCTCACGGAGGCGATTGGCCTCGGGGGCGAGCGCTACGAAGAACTGCGGCTCGTGCAGAGTTTTCAAGCCGCCTGCCGCGCCGGCCTCGGCGCCCAGGAGATCCTCGATCAGCTGTTCGCCCGCCTCGATCGCTTCGTGGGCGCCAACCGCCAGCTCGACGACGACGCCTCGATCGTGGTGCTGAAAGTGCGCGACCAGCCCGTGCTGCCCAGCCTGCCCCCGCTTGGAAGCTGAGTGGCAAGCTGACAGATCTGCCTGCCCCAGCCCCGATGGCCGCCCCTTCCTCCCCCTCGCCGCAGGCTGGTGTGACCGGCGCTGAGGCCGGCGGCTGGAGCAACCGCTTTGACCAGGGGCTGCATCCGGCGATCGAGCGCTTCAATGCTTCGATCGGTTTTGACATCCAGCTGCTGCAGCAGGATCTGGACGGTTCGGTCGCCCATGCCCGCATGCTGGGCCGCTGCGAGGTGATCAGCGAGGCGGAGGCCTCTCGGCTGATCGAGGGGCTGGAGTCGGTGCGGCGCGAGGCGGCTGCCGGCGCCTTCAACCCCGGGTTGGAGGCCGAGGATGTGCACTTCGCCGTGGAGCGGCGGCTGATCGAGCTGCTCGGACCGCTGGGCAAGAAGCTGCACACCGGCCGCTCCCGCAATGACCAGGTGGGAACGGACCTGCGGCTGTGGCTGCGCCAGCGGATCGATGCCATCGATGCCGCCCTGGTGCGCTTCGAGCGCGCCCTGCTGCAGCAGGGTGAACGGCACGTCGACACCATGATTCCGGGCTACACCCACCTGCAGAGGGCCCAGCCGCTCTGCCTGGCCCACCACCTGCTGGCCTACGTCGCCATGGCGGAGCGGGATCGGCAGCGGCTCGGCGATGTGCGCCGCCGTGTCAACATCTGTCCCCTCGGTGCCGCGGCCCTGGCCGGCACCCCGGTGCCGATCGATCGGCGCCAGACGGCGGCGGAGCTTGGCTTTGAGGCCATCTACGACAACAGCCTTGATGCGGTGAGCGACAGGGATTTCGCCGTGGAGTTCATGGCGGCGGCATCCCTGGTGCTGGCCCATCTCAGTCGCCTGGCCGAGGAGGTGATCCTCTGGGCCAGCGAGGAGTTCGGCTTCGTGGCCCTCAGCGACCGCTGCGCCACCGGCAGCAGCCTGATGCCCCAGAAGAAGAACCCGGATGTGCCCGAACTGGTGCGCGGCAAGAGCGGCCGCGTGTTCGGTCACCTGATGGGCCTGCTCACCATGATCAAGGGCCTGCCCCTCGCCTACAACAAGGACTTCCAGGAAGACAAGGAGGCCCTGTTTGACGGGGTGGCCACCGTGCTCGATTGCCTCGAGGCCATGGCCATTCTCTTTGAGGAGGGCCTGGAGTTCCGGCCCCGGCGGCTGGAGGCGGCGGTGGCGGCCGATTTCTCCAATGCCACCGATGTGGCCGACTACCTCGTGGCCCGGGGGGTGCCGTTCCGGGAGGCTTACCAGCTTGTGGGAGGCCTGGTGAAGGCCTGCCTCCAGGAGGGCGTGCTGTTGCGGGATCTGCCCATGGAACGCTGGCAGGCCCTGCACCCTGCCTTCCGCGACGACATCTATGCCGCCATCGACCCCCGCCAGGTGGTGGCGGCCCGGCGCAGTGAGGGAGGCACGTCCTTTGAGCGGGTGAGGGAGCAGCTGGACCTGGCGCGCCGCCGACTCCAGGGCTGAGGCCTGCAGGGCTGAGGGAGCAGCCCTGCGGCGGGCCTAGGCTGGAGCCGTTCGAGGCCCGAGTGCCTACCCCTGGTTCGTGAGCATCTTTGTCGGCAATCTGCCCTTCCGCGCGGAGCAGGAGGATGTGGCTGAGCTGTTTGCACCCTTCGGCGAAGTGGTGAGTTGTGCCCTGCCCCTGGAGCGTGACAGTGGTCGCAAGCGGGGCTTCGCCTTCGTGGAGATGGCGGATCCGGAGATGGAATCCCGTGCCATCGAGGCTCTGCAGGGAGCCGAGCTGATGGGCCGGCCCCTGCGCATCAACAAGGCCGAACCCCGCAGTGGCGGTGGCGGTGGCCCCCGTCGCCCTGGGGGCGGCTACGGCGGCGGGGGAGGTGGCTATGGCGGTGGTGGTGGCGGTGCCGCCTATGGCGCTGGCGCTGCCGGCAGCGGCGATCGCGGCTCCGGATCGCGCGGCTGGGAAGACCGCAGCTACGGCGGCGCCGCCGATTCCTTCGGAGCGGGCCGCACCCGTCGCCGTCGCAGCAGCGGTGGTGACGGGGCCCAGGAGGTCTGACGAGCCAGCCCTGGAACCGCCTGGAGCAGGATCAGAGCCCCTGGCTCTCCAGCCAGTCGGCCGCCTGCTGCAGCACCTCCGGGCCCGCCTCCCGCCCGCTGGCGGCGGTGCTGATCTGCTGCCGCCAGCGGCGCGCCCCGCCCACCCCCTGCACCAGGTGCACCAGGTGGCGGGCCAGGGGCCAGAGCCGCTCACCCCGCTCCAGCCACTGCACGGCATAGGGGATCAGTCCCTGCACCACCTCCGAGGCCCTCACCGCCGGCCGGCTGGTGTCGCCATGGATCTGCCCGTCGACCCCCACCCAGTGCATCGGGTGGGCATAGGCCGCCCGGCCCACCATGGCGCCGTCCACGAGCTCCAGCTGCCGCTGGCAGGCCTCCAGGGTCTCCAGTCCGCCATTGAGTTCCAGGCTCAGCTGGGGCCGGTCGCGCTTGAGCTGATGCACCAGGTCGTAGCGCAGGGGCGGCACCGTGCGGTTGGCCTTGGGATCGAGGCCGTTGAGCCAGGCCTTGCGGGCGTGAACGGCGAAGCGGCTGGCGCCGGCAGTGGCCACGGTGTCCACGAAGGCCAGCAGCTCGGCGTAGGAGTCCTGGTCGTCGATGCCGATCCGGTGCTTCACCGTCACCGGCAGGGGCGAGGCGGCGGCCATGGCGGCCACGCACTCCGCCACCCGCTGCGGATCCGCCATCAGGCAGGCCCCGAAGCGCCCCTTGCGCACCTTCTCGCTGGGGCAGCCCACATTGAGATTCACCTCGTCATAGCCCCACTCGGCCGCCAGCTGCGTAGCCGCCGCCAGCAGGGCCGGATCGTCCCCCCCCAGCTGCAGGGCCAAGGGCTTCTCTGCCGGGTGGAATCCCAGCAGCCGCTCCAGCCGTCCGCCCGGCCTGGCCGCCTCCGGCGCCTGCCGGGCATGGTGCAGGGCGTTGGCCACCACCATCTCGCTGTAGAGCAGGCTGTGCAGCGTGATCTGCCGCATCAGCATCCGAAAATGCCGATCCGTGTAATCCATCATCGGAGCCACGCTGAAGCGGTGGCTGCTCTCCCCGTGCTGCCGCATCTCCCCATGCTGCCGATCCATGGCTCCTGATCCGTCGCTGGAGCCCTCGGATCGCCAGCCGCGCTCCGGGCGGGGCGGGCTTCCCGATCGGGCGGCGGTGGTGGTGGTGGGCGGCGGTGCGGCCGGGTTCATGGCGGCGATCATCGCTGCCGAGGCCGGCGTGCGTGACATCCATGTGCTGGAAGCCACGGCGGAGCCGCTGCAGAAGGTGCGCATCAGTGGCGGCGGGCGCTGCAATGTCACCCATGCCTGCTGGGATCCGCGCAGCCTCGTGGGCCACTACCCCCGGGGCCAGAAGGCCCTGCGCGGGCCGTTCGCACGCTTTGCCTGCGGCGATGCGGTGGCCTGGTTCGCAGACCACGGCCTGGATCTGGTGGAAGAGGCCGACGGCCGGCTCTTCCCCCGCTCGAACCGTTCCAGCTCGGTGGTCACGGCCCTGTTCCAGGCTGCCCGCCGGGCCGGGGTGGCTGTGCACCTCGGCGCCAGCGCCCAGCAGGTGGTGCGCCGGGAGGAGGGCTTTGCGCTCCAGGTGCGGGTCGGTGCGGCGTCCACCCTGCCGCTGCTGGCCGGACGGCTCGTGCTGGCCACGGGTGGCCACCCCAGTGGACGACGCCTGGCGGTGAGCCTCGGCCACACCCAGGTGGCGCCCGTGCCCTCCCTGTTCACCCTGGCGCTCGAGGCGGAGGCTCTAACCGCCCTGGCTGGGGTGGTGATGGATCCGGTGCAGCTGACCCTGGAGCTTCCCGATGGCAGCACGCTGCAGCAGGGCGGCCCCGTGCTGATCACCCACTGGGGGTTGAGCGGGCCCGCCACCCTGCGGCTCACGGCCTTTGCCGCCCGCGCCCTGCACACCGCCCGCTATCGGGCCCAGCTCGTGGTGGACTGGACCGGAGGCCGCCCGGAGCAGGAACTCGCCGCGCTGCTGGCCGCGGCCCGCTCAGATCAGGCGAAACGTCAGCTGGCCAATGCCCGGCCCTGGCCTGAGCTCAGTCGACGCCTCTGGCTGCATCTGCTGCAGGGTCAGGGGGTGGATCCCACCCAGCGCTGGGCTGACCTCACCAGGCGTGACCAACAGGCCCTGGTCCAGGCCTTGCGCCGCTCCCGCTACACCGTGCGGGGCCGGGGACCCTTCGGGGAAGAGTTCGTGAGCGCCGGCGGCGTTCCCCTCGATGAGCTCACCACGGCGCGCATGGAGAGTCGTGTCGTGCCGGGCCTGTACATGGCCGGGGAGCTTCTCGATGTGGATGGCGTCACCGGTGGGTTCAACTTTCAGCACTGCTGGACCTCCGGCTGGCTGGTCGGCAGGGCGATCGCCGCGCCGCTGCAGCCAGGCAGCTGACTGGTTGCAAAAACTGACAGATTGCAGCGACCTGGCTACTTGATCTGATCGAAGATGGAGAACATCGGCAGATACATGGCGATCAGGATCGCACCCACGATGAACCCCACCAGCACAATCATTATCGGCTCAAGCAGTGCTGTCAGGGCCTTCACGGCCGTTTCAACTTCATCTTCATAGAAGTCAGCCACCTTGGAGAGCATCACGTCCATTTCACCAGTTTCTTCACCGATGGACATCATGCTCAGGGCCATATCCGGTAAGACGCCGCCACGACCCAGAGCGATACTCAGCGGGATGCCCTCCATCAACGACTGGCGACTGCCCTGGATCGTGTCAGATACCACGGAATTTGAGGTGATGTCGCGAACCACATCAAGCGCCTGCAGGATGGGTACGCCGGCTTTGGTGAGCGATCCGAAGGTCCGACAGAACTGGGCGGTGGCGGATTTTTGAATCAGATCACCGAAGACGGGCACTTTCAGCAAAAGCCCATCCACTTGGCGCCGGCCAAAGGGTGTCTGATAGAACTTAAAGGCTGTAATTAGGGTGAGCAAAATTGCTCCAGCGAGAACAAACGCAAATGGTGATCGCATCAGTCCGCTGAAGTCCACCATGAGCTGGGTGAACCAAGGGAGCTCAGCGTTGAGATCCACAAAAATCTTGGCGAAGGTTGGAATCACAAAGATTGTCATGCCAAGCAATACAGCGATTGCGATGCACAGCACCGCGATCGGATAGGCCATTGCGCCCCGGATCTGATTTTGCAGGCGGGCATTGGCTTCCAGGAGTTTCGCGAGCCTGCGCAGTGTTTCATCCAGCACGCCGCCCGCCTCCCCAGCCTCAACCATCGCCAGGGTGAGGCGATCGAACACCTTGGACCAGCGGCACATCGCGTCCTTCAGGCTCACGCCTTGGTTCAGCTCCAGGCTCACTGATTCCAGAGCTCGTTTGAACAGCGGCAACGTCTGCTGCGACGCCATCAGGTCAATGCTGCGCACGATTGGCACCCCGGCTGTGATGAGAGCGGCCAGCTTGTTGGCAAACACAGCCTTGTCTCTGACCCCCGGTCTGCGTTCAAAGGAGTTGGTCAGGCTCGATTTCCGGAACTTCAGGTTCAGCTCTCGCCCAGTGTTCTGCCTGATTGCTGACGTGTTGGGCGAGGCCTTGATGTCCGTGACCCGAATCCCCTGCATGCGTAAATTGCGCTTGGCCTGCAGTACATCAGCAGCCTCTATCTTAATGGAGACTACCTTGCCCCGCTTCACGTAGTTGGCGATGAATGTCGGCATGGCGATGGCCTCAACTGAGTTGACTCAGCAGTCGCTTGAGCTCCTCGGGCCGACTGGTTTTGGTGAGGGCTTCATCCACCAAAACTTGATTGCTGAGTACTAGATTGGCTAGCGATTTTTCGAGGGTTTGCATGGCCAGTTGGCCTCCCATCTGAATCTGCGAATAGATCTGAGCTGTTTTTCCTTCGCGAATCAGGTTGGCGATGGCTGGGGTGCTGATCATGATCTCCTGGGCCATGACCCGACCGAGCTGATTGGGCATCGGATTGTGCCTTCTACACAGCGTTTGAGCAAACACCGCCACCAGGCTGCCGCTGAGCTGAACCCTGATCTGGCTCTGCTGGTTGGCGGGGAAAACATCCACCATGCGGTCGACGGTCTGAGAGGCCGAATTCGTGTGCAGAGTGGCGAACACAAGATGCCCCGTTTCCGCCGCGGTGATTGCCAGTTGAATGGTTTCCTGATCACGCATCTCCCCCACAAGAATCACATCAGGATCTTCGCGGAGTGCTGCTCGCAACGCATTAGAAAAGCTGTGGGTATCATCATTTAGCTGGCGCTGATGAATGACACTCTTGTCAGAAACATGGGTGAACTCAATTGGGTCTTCAATGGTGAGAATGTGTTCGGTACGAGTATGGTTGATACGGTCTAAAATGGCTGCCAGGGTGGTTGTCTTGCCGGATCCTGTGGGCCCGGTGACAAGCACCAGGCCTTTCGGCGAGCGACTCACTTCCTCTACGATGGATGGCATCGCCAGGCTTTCCAGCGAGGGCACCGTGTTGCCAAGGGCTCTCAGGGAAGCGGCATAGGTGCCCCGCTGCCGGTAGACATTGACTCGGAATCTGGCCACATCCTTGAGGCCATAGGAACAGTCCAATTCCCAGTCTTGCTCCAACCGTTTTTGCTGGGAGTGACTGAGAATCGAGAAAATTAGTTTGTTGCAGCCTTCTTCATCTAGTTGCTCATCAGTGATCGGCCGGAGTTGCCCGTTGAAGCGGCCATAGGGTGGCATCCCGGCGCTGAGGTGCAGATCACTGCCTCCCGCAGCGACCAACTCAGTCATCAGTTCTTCGATCCTCACGGCCATGGTTCTCAGGGCTACAGATCTGACAGCTTCAGCGACAGCTTGGCCTCAACGGGGGGTGAGGCAGTAGGGACACTCCAGCCAATCATCCCTGAGTCCGGCTCCACAGCCGTTGCAAGTGAGCGTGCTCAAGGCTCGGGAGCGCCGTTCACTCTCCAGCCCTGAATCCGTCAGCAAAATGCGCTGCACCTCGGCCAGGGTGGTATGGCCTTCCCGCACCAGCTCCAGGCCATAGCCAAGCAGGGTCTTCATGCCGTTCTCCAGGGCCAGGCGCCGCACCACATCGGTGGTGTGCCGCTGGGCAATGGCGGTGGAGATCCCATCGTTGACCCGCAGCACCTCTAACGCGGCCAGTCTGCCCTTATAACCATTCCCGTTGCAATGGGGGCAGGCACTGTTCAGGTGTCTCCGGGACGTGTTGGCCCGATAGAAGATCACATCAGAGACATCGCTGCTCAACAGGCCAAATCGACTCAGTTCTTCCGGGCTGGGGTGGTAGCTGATGCGGCATGCGCTGCAGACCCGGCGCACCAGTCGCTGGGAGACGATGCCCAGCAGAGAGGCGCTCACCATGAACGGTTCGACACCCATCTCATCCAGCCGGCTGATGGCACTGGCCGCATCGTTGCAGTGCAGGGTGGTGAGCACCAGGTGGCCGGTGAGCGCGGCTTCGATGGCTGTTTTGGCCGTTTCCAGATCGCGGGTCTCCCCCACCAGCAGCACATCGGGGTCCTGGCGCATAAAGGCCCGCAGGGTGGTGGGGAAGTCCAGCCCTTTGTCTCGATTCACCTGGGTCTGGGTGATGCCCGGCATCGTGTATTCAATCGGATCCTCCACCGTGGAGATGTTGATGTCCGGGTTGTTGCGCTCCGATAGCAGGGCGTAGAGGGTGGTGGATTTCCCAGAGCCCGTGGGCCCCGTGACCAGGATCATGCCGTAGGGCTTGCTGCCCAGTTCCCGCAGGGTTGCGCGGGCTTCGGCATTGGTGATCAGGGCGTCCAGGCCCAGCTGGGTCGCGCTGCTATCCAGCAGTCGCAGCACCACCTTTTCGCCGTTTCGGGTCGGCAAGGTGCTGACGCGAAAGTCCATCTTGCGTCCCCTGAACAGGCGCCGGATCCGGCCGTCCTGGGGCAGCCGTCGTTCGGCGATATCCAGCTCCGCCATGATCTTCAGCCGTGAGGTGACGGCCGGCACCAGGCTCCGGGGTAGATCCTCAACCAGTTTCTGCAGCACGCCGTCGATCCGGAAGCGGATCTCAAGGCTCTGATCGTGGGGCTCGATGTGGATGTCACTGGCGCCGATGCTGAGGGCTTCGATCAGGATCCGATCCACCAGGCTCACGATCGGTGAGGTGTTGGCGCCGGAGCTGGGTTCGATGTCGCTGATCTCCAGATCCTCCAGTTCCCGCACCTCCTGCAACTGCCCGCTGGCGCTGGGCAGTTGGAGATCCTTCGTGAGCGATCGAGGCTCCACTGGATCGTTGGCCACTCCCTCTGACGTCTGATCCGAGGAGTAAGCCGGTTGTCGCAGCGAGGTCAGCAGGGCCATCTGGTCCAGGGCAGCGGTGATGTCGCTGTGTCGGGCCTCCAGAAACTCCGCCTTGAGGCCCACTTTGCTCAAGGCGGCCTGCACGTTCAACCGAGGCTCGCGGCCCCAGTCGCTCGGCACGGCCACCACCAGCACACCGGGCCGTTCCCTGACGGGACAGGCGCCGAGCTCGTCCCAGCGCTCGTAGCTCAGGCCGGGGTTGCGCACCTCCTCGGGCGTGAGCTCAGCGGGATCGAGCAGCGGTTTCTGCAGCAGTTCCCCGGTGCCGTGGCCGCCACCACCAGCGCTGAGGCGGCCAGGCTCGGCTCCCGGAGGTGGCGGCGGGAAGGGTGGGAACGGTGTGAGCGGCATGCGCTGGGCGCCAGGATGGGGAGGTGCGGGCTTCCGCCGTTGTGAGCCGCCCGTTTGCCCCCCAACATGTCTAGATCTGAACGTGCTCGTTGTCACGCATGAGCGGTGAACCTGTGGTAAGCCCCGAAACCAACCCCGCCCAGGATTTTCAGCCTCCGATCGAGGCCACGGCGCACCCCGCCACGGCTGAGGGGCTCGACCCCTCCACGGCGGGAGCCCCCCCGGAGGCCGGAGCCGGCGACCCCGGCGCAGCAGCGGGGCCCGGGGCATCTCCAACGGCCGATGCCGCCAGCGCCGCCCAGCAGGTGGTGGCGCTGGAGCAGGAGCTGGCCAGCCTCAGGAGCCAGCACGAGAGCCTCAACGGCCAGCACATGCGCCTGGCGGCGGATTTCGATAATTTCCGTAAACGCCAGAGTCGCGACAGCGAAGACCAGCGACTGCAGATCACCTGTTCCACCCTCGGCGAGATCCTGCCGGTTCTCGACAACTTCGATCGGGCCCGCCAGCAGCTCAATCCCCAGCATGAGGAGGCCCAGTCACTGCACCGCAGTTATCAGGGGCTCTACCGCCAGCTGGTGGATGTGTTCAAGCAGCTGGGCGTCTCGCCGATGCGCGTGGAGGGCGAGCCTTTCGATCCGATGCTGCACGAAGCCGTGTTGCGGGAGCCCAGCGACCAGCACCCGGAGGACGTCGTGATCGCGGAACTGCAACGGGGTTATCACCTCAACGGCCGCGTACTGCGCCATGCCCTCGTGAAGGTGTCCATGGGACCGGGACCCAGCGATGCCGCCTCCCCTGCAGAAGCGGCCCAGGCAGGGCCTGAGCACGAGTCCAGTGCTCCACCCCACGGGGGTTGACCATGGCGGACTACTACGACCTGCTGGCTGTCAGCCGCGATGCCGATGCGGACAGCCTCAAGCGGGCCTACAGGCGGCTGGCCCGTCAGTACCACCCCGACATCAACAAGGATCCCGGCGCCGAGGAGCGGTTCAAGGAAATCGGCCGGGCCTATGAGGTGCTGAGTGATCCCCAGAGCCGCGCCCGCTACGACCAGTTCGGCGAGGCCGGGCTCGGTGGCGGCGATGGCATGCCCGACATGGGCGACATGGGCGGTTTTGCCGACCTGTTCGAGACCTTCTTCAGCGGCTTCGGGGGCGCCCAGGGGGGTGGCGGCCCCCGGCGCCGCGGGCCCAGGCAGGGCGACGACCTGCGCCTCGATCTCACGATCAGCTTTGCGGAGGCCGTCTTCGGCATCGAACGGGAGGTGCAGATCCGCCACCTCGAAACCTGCTCCAGCTGCAAGGGCAGCGGTGCCAAGGAGGGCGCCGGCCCCACCACCTGCACCACCTGCTCCGGTGCCGGCCAGGTGCGTCGCGCCACCCGCACCCCCTTCGGCAGCTTCACCCAGGTGGCGCCCTGCCCCACCTGTGAGGGCAGCGGCCAAATGATCGAGGACCCCTGCACCTCCTGTGGCGGCCAGGGTCTGCAACAGGTGCGCAAGAAGCTGCGCATCAACATTCCCGCCGGGGTGGATTCCGGCACCCGGCTGCGGGTGGCCCAGGAGGGCAACGCCGGCCAGCGAGGTGGTCCACCCGGGGATCTGTACGTGTTCCTGAGCGTCCAGCCCCATCCCCAGCTGCGCCGCGACGGCATCAACATCCAGTCGGAGGTGGCGCTTAACTACTTGCAGGCGATCCTCGGCGACACCATCGAGGTGGAGACGGTCGATGGACCGGAACCGCTGACGATCCCGCCGGGCACCCAGCCGGGCGCTGTGCTCACCATGCAGGCCAAGGGAGTGCCGAAGCTGGGCAACCCGGTGGCGCGAGGCAACCACCTGTTCAGCGTCAAGGTGCAGCTGCCCACCAAGGTCAGCGGTGAGGAGCGGGAGTTGCTGGAGCAGTTGGCGGGTCACCACACCAACCGGGGCCACAAGCATCCCCACAAGAGCGGTCTGTTCGGTGGCCTGTTCGGCCACCGCGACTGAGCCGTGCCGCCCACCCCGCCAGCCAGCCTCCAGCTCGATCTTCGCGGCACTCCCTGCCCGCTCAACTTCATCAGGGCCCGACTGGCCCTCGAAGGCCTTGAGCCAGGTGCCTGGCTGCAGCTGGAGCTCGACCGCGGCGAAGCGGAGGAGCAGGTGAGCGCCGGTCTGCGGCAGCAGGGCCATACTGTGGAGGCGGTTCCCCATCCCGAGGCTGAGCAAGGCGCCATCCGCCTGCTGGTTTGCCGCCATGGGGCCTGAGGCCGCGGCCGGCGTCAGCGAGGCGGTCCATGGACTGGTGATGGCCCTGCAGGCCAACTACTGCAGCGTGGCGCTGGAGGGGCCCGGCCCCGGGAGCATCGACCAGCTGCTCTGCACCCGCCGCACCCGCCTGGCCAAGCGTGGTCAGAGCATCTGTGTGGGGGATCGGGTGCGGGTCGAGGGCATCGACTGGCGGGCCGGACGCGGTGCCGTGGCGGCCGTGCTTCCCCGCAGCAGCCAGCTGGAGCGCCCCGCCGTGGCCAATGTGAGCCGCATCGTGGTGGTCGTGGCCCTGGCGGAGCCGCTGCCCGATCCGCTGCAGCTCAGCCGCTTTCTGATCACGGCCGAGGCCAGCGGCGCCCCCGTGCTGCCGGTGCTCTCCAAGGCCGACCTGCTGCCCGCCGCTGCGGTGGCGGACTGGTGCCGGCGCTTGCAGGGCTGGGGCTACGCGCCCATGGCCGTGGCGACCACCACAGGGCAGGGGCTTGATGCCCTGCGACAGCAACTCGAGCAACCTGGGATCGCCGTGATCTGTGGGCCGTCCGGGGTGGGCAAGAGCAGCCTGCTCAACGCCCTGCTGCCGGCCCTGGATCTGCGCGTGGCGGCCGTTTCAGGGCGGCTGCAGCGGGGCCGCCACACCACTCGCCACGTGGAGTTGTTCAGCCTGGCCCCCGGTGCCCTGGTGGCCGACACCCCGGGCTTCAATCGCCCGCGCCTGCCGGGGGACCTTGCCGCCCTCGGGGCCCTCTTCCCGGAGGTGCGTGCCGCTCTGGCCCGCGCCGGCTCCTGCCGCTTCAGCAACTGCCTGCACGAGGGGGAACCGGGCTGTGCGGTGGGCACGGCGTGGGACCGTTGGCCCCTCTACCGCCATTGCCTCGACGATTTGCGGCAGGATCTCGAGCGTGCCCCTGCGCCCAGCCCGGATCCTGCTGGTCTGCACTGCCGTGGGGGCCGGCTGGAACCGCGACTCCCAGCCCGATACCGGCGCAGCTCCCGTCGCAGCCAGCGCCAGCAGGAAGAACGGGAGGACCGGGGCCCCGGCCAGCCCTGAGGTCCCTAGGCCCCCAGCCCCGGCAGGTTGAGATTCAGGCCGCCGGTGAGTTCCTCCATGCGGCCCTTCATGGTGCCGGTGGAATTGGTGTAGGCGGCTTGCAGGGCTTCGAGCACGGCGGTTTCGCAGGCCTCGACACCATCGGCCAGCAGCTCCGGCGCCAGCCGCACCTTCAGGGGCTGCTGGTTGCCGGAGAGCCACACGCTGGCCCGCCCATCGGCGCTGCTGCCCTCCAGCTCCATCGCATCTAGCTCCTCCTGGAGCTTCTGGGCGTTCTGCTGGAGTTCCTGGGCCTTCTTGAAGGCCTCAGTGAGCTGACCGAAGTTGGGGAGTCCGAAGCCGGCCATGCCGTTTCAAAAGCAGCGACCAGGCTAAGGGTGGCACCCTCGGCGCCGGCCTAGAAGCCCAGCCGCTTCACCTCGGGATGCAGGGCGATGCCGTGGCGCTCCAGCACCCGGCTCTGCACCTCCGCGATCAGGGCGTCGATGTCGGCGGCGCGGGCCTCGCCCGCATTGACGATGAAATTGGCATGGATCCTGGAGACCTCCGCATCGCCGATGCGCAGGCCCTTGAGGCCCAGCCCCTCGATCAGCCGACCGGCCTTGTCGGGCTCAGGATTGCGAAACACACTGCCGCAGCTCGGCTGCTGGTAGGGCTGGGTGCTGGTGCGGCTGTGCAGGTTGGCACTGGTGCGCTGGCTGACCACGGCGGGGTCATGGCCGGGCTGAAGCCGAAAGCGGGCCGACAGCACGATCCAGGGCTCCTGTTGGAGCCTGCTGTGCCGGTAGGCCAGGTCCAGCTCCGTGGCCTCGAGTTCCACCACCCGGTCGGGCCGGGCCGGGTCGAGGACGCGCACGGAGTGCAGCCACTCAGCAGTGCAGCCCCCTTGGGCGCCGGCATTCATCACGACGGCCCCTCCCACCGTGCCCGGGATGCCCACCGCCCACTCCAGGCCGCTCAGCCCCACCCTGGCCGCCTTGCGCGCCAGGGTGGGGATCGGTTCGCCGGCGGCAGCCTCTACCCAGCCACTGGAGCCATTTAGGCTGGAGCCCTGCAAGCGCCGGTTGCAGAGGGTGAGGCCAGCCAGTCCCGCATCGGCGATCAGCAGGTTCGAGCCCGCCCCGATGCAGCGCAGGGCCAGCCCCTGCCCCCAGGCCCAGGCCGCCAGGGCCGCCAGTTCCGCGTCGGAGGAGGGTTCGGCAAACCATTCGGCAGGCCCCCCCACCTTCCAGGTGGTGAAGGGTCGCAGGTCGGTGGCCTGGCGCAGGGCGGGCAGCGGGCTGAGGCTGGAGGTCATCCGTTCAGGCCGCCAGCTCCAGGGCCTGGCCCCGCAGTTGGCTGAGCCTGTCCCAGAGGCCATTCACATCACCGGCGCCCATCGCCAGCACCAGATCCCCAGCCAGGCTGCAGGCGGCCACCTGGCTGGCCAGGTCGTCGAGGCTCTCGGCCACCAGCACCGGCAGCTCGGGGGCCAGGCCCCGCACCGCTTCGGCCAGCACCAGGCTGCTCACCCCATCGATCGGCGCCTCACCCGCTGCGTAGAGAGGCGCGATCACCACGGTGTCGGCCTCGCGGAGGGCGTCGGCGAAGCCGGCCATGAACTGGGCCGTGCGCGAATAGCGGTGGGGCTGGAACACCGCGATCACCCGCCGGGGCGGCTCCGGCAACGGACTGCAGCCGCTCTGCACCATCAGCCGGGCCATCGCCAGGGTGGCCGCCACCTCACTGGGGTGGTGGGCGTAGTCATCCACCACCAGGCGGCCGTGCCAGGTGCCGCGGAAGTCGAAGCGACGGCCGGGGGGCTTGAGCTCGGCCACGGCCCGCTGCAGTTCGGCGAAGCCGACCCCTTCCAGGCGGCACGCGGCCACGGCGGCCACGGCGTTGCTGAGGTTGTGGCGGCCCGGCAGGGGCAGCTGCAGCTGACCCACTGGCTGGCCCTGCTCGTAGAACTCGGCCGTGGTGCCGTCACCGCGCTCTTCGATGGCCAGTCCGGCGAAGTCCACGCCCTCGGCCCGGGTGGTGGACCACCAGTGGTCGGCCTCGAAGTGCTCCCGCAGGATGACGCAGTCGCGATTGGCCAGCAGTCGACGGGAGCCTGCGGCGAACTGTCGCAGCGTGGTGATCAGGGCTTCGAGATCGGGGTAATGGTCGGTGTGATCGAGTTCGAGGTTGGTCAGCACCCCGAGGCTCGGGGTGAATTTCACCAGCGAACCATCGGATTCATCCGCTTCCGCCACCAGCAGCCGGCCGCGGCCGTGGCGGCCGTTGCTGGCGAAGGCGGGGACGATGCCCCCGATCACGGCGGTGGGGTCCTGCCCCGAAGCGGCCAGCAGGGTGGCGATCAGGCTGCTGGTGGTGGTCTTGCCATGGCTGCCGGCGACGGCGATCGTCTCCTGATCGCGGATCAGGGCGGCGAGCACGTCGGAGCGATGGCAGACCGCCAACCCGGCCCGGCGGGCCTCCATCAGCTCGGCATTGGTCTCAGGAACTGCGGTGCTGATCACCACCTGGGGCGGACAGCCGGCGTCAGCACAGATGGCCGCCACGGTGGCCCCGGTCTGCTCCTGGAACACCCGCACGCCGTGGCGCCTCAGGCAGGTGAGCACGGCGTTGTCGCGGGGATCGGAGCCGCTCACCACATAGCCCCTCTCTGCCAGGATGCCCGCCAGGGCCGACATGCCGATGCCTCCGACCCCGATGAAGTGCAGAGGTTGGTGGCGATCAAGCTGGGGGATCAAGGTGGGCTCCGCACCGGGAGGCTGCTGCGCGGAAGTTAGTCCAGCCAGGGGGTCTCGCGCCATTACGAGATCCTGAATCTCTGTCCAGGGTCCCGCCGGGGCCCCTGGACAGAGGGGGGGGTGGAGAGGATTTCTGTATGATCGGCAGCCAAATCCCCCTTGCCGAGCGGGTTCTACCGCTTTTTGCCATGACATTGAAAGTTGCGATCAATGGATTCGGCCGTATTGGTCGCAACTTCATGCGCTGCTGGCTCAGCCGTGGTGCTGACACAGGCATCGAGGTGGTGGGGCTCAACGACACCTCCGATCCGAGGACGAATTCCCACCTCCTCCAGTATGACTCGATGCTGGGTCACATTCGTGATGCGGAGGTGAGCTATACCGACGACGCCATCATCGTCAACGGCAAGACGATCAAGTGCTTCTCCGATCGCAACCCCCTCAACCTGCCCTGGAAGGAGTGGGGCGTGGATCTGGTGATCGAATCCACCGGGGTGTTCATCGACAAGGACGGTGCCGGCAAGCACCTGCAGGCGGGGGCCAGCAAGGTGTTGATCACAGCTCCTGGCAAGGGTGACGGCGTGGGCACCTTCGTGGTGGGGGTGAACGACTCCGAGTACCGCCATGAAGACTGGGACATCGTGTCCAACGCCAGCTGCACCACCAACTGCCTGGCGCCGATCGTCAAAACCCTTGACCAGGCTTTTGGCATCGTCAAGGGCACGATGACCACCACCCACAGCTACACAGGTGACCAGCGCATTCTCGACGCCTCCCACCGCGACCTGCGTCGGGCCCGGGCCGCCGCCATCAACATCGTGCCCACCAGCACCGGTGCCGCCAAGGCCGTGGCTCTGGTGTACCCGCCGATGAAGGGCAAGCTCAACGGCATCGCCCTGCGGGTCCCCACCCCCAACGTGTCGGTGGTGGACCTGGTGCTGGAAGTGAGCCGCGGCACCAGCCGCGAGGAAGTGAACGCCACCCTCAAGGCCGCCTCCGAGAACGGCATGAAGGGGATCATCAAGTACTCCGATCTGCCGCTGGTTTCCAGCGACCATGCCGGCACCAATGAGTCGACCATCGTCGATTCCGACCTCACCCTGGTGATGGGCGACAACATGGTGAAGGTGATCTGCTGGTACGACAACGAGTGGGGCTACAGCCAGCGGGTGGTGGACCTGGCCGAGATCGTGGCGCGCCACTGGAAGTGAGCCCAGCCGGTCCAAGCCCGCACCTGGCCCTCGCCATCCCGATACGCCTAGGCCTGGAAGTGGCGGTAGGCGGCTTCGCCTGCATTCACTGCGATGCCGTCCTGCCAGATCAGCCTGGCCTCGCTTCGTAACCTGCTGCGCAGCACCCCCAGGGGCACTGCCCCTGGCAGCGCCGCCGCCAGGGCTGCCGCCCAGGGCGGTGTCAGGGCCAGCACCAGCTCGAAGTCTTCGCCGCCAGTGAGGCACCAGGCCACTGCCTGATCCAGTCCTGCCATGGCCGGATCGAGGGGTAGGGCGCTCCGCTCCAGCACGGCCTGGCAGCCACTGGCACTGGCCAGGGCCTCCACGGCCACGGCCAGGCCGTCGCTGCTGTCGGTGCCGCCCACCCGCCAGGGGCAGGCTGCCGGCCTGGAGGCCCGCAGGGATCGCACGGCATCGAAACGGGCCCGGGGTCTGCGGTGGGCGGCCCGGGCCCGGGCCACCAGATCGGGGTCAAGACCATCCCGCAGCCCCGGCGCCAGAGTTCCCTGCAGCAGGGCCAGGCCGAGGCGACTGAGCCCATGGGGGCCGGTGCCGATCAACACATCGCCGGGCTGGCCGGCGCCGCGGCGGATCGCGTCGCCGCCAGCTCCTGCCCCGGCAGCCGTGGCCAGCTCACCCACCGCACTCACCGCCAGAATCCGCTGTTCGCCGCCGCTGCAATCGCCGCCCAGGATGGCGCCAGCCCCATGGGCCTCCAGGCAGGCCTGCAGCCCCTCGTACACCCCCTGCACCCATGACCAGGGGGTCTGGGCCGGGGCCACCAGCCCCACGGTGATCCCGAGGGCGTCGGTGCAGCCCATGGCGGCCAGATCGGAGAGGTTGGCGGCGGCGGCGCGCCAGCCCGCGTCAAAAGGCTCGGTGGTGGCGTCACTGAAGTGCCGGCCCTCCACCAGCACGTCGGTGTTGAGCACCAGCGGGCCCCTGGCCGCCAGGATGGCCCCGTCGTCCTGGAACTGGCCCGGCGGCGCGAAGGCCCCCAGGCGGCGGATCAGCTCCGCTTCACCCAACTCGGCCAGGGCGGGATCACGGCCGCGGCCCATGGGGTTCGCTCCTCAGCCGTGGGGCTGAAGGTTCTCGGCCCCGTCCACCACCCGCACCCGCTCGATCACGTCGTCCACCCCCAGCTCCTCCAGCACGTCGAAGCCCTCCACCACATAGCCGAAGGCGGCATAGCGGCCATCCACCAGGTTCAGGCCCGCCGGGGTGAGCTCCGCTTCGTAGAGAAAAAAGAAGAACTGGGAGGAGCCATCGTTGAGGCTCTGGTCGGAATGGGCCCAGCCCATGGTGCCCAGGGTGGCAAAGGGCAGCACCGCCTCGGCCTTGTAGCGACCCAGATCCTCGAAGGTCTGGCCGTAGAAGGGGACGGGCTCGCCGGGGATCTTGATCTCCAGGGGCACCCGCCGCACCTGCTTAGTGGCTGGATCCGTGTAGCCGTCCAGCGGTCCTTCCGGATCGCCGGTCTGGAGCACGTAGAAGTCTTCTGCGCGGGTGAAGGGCAGGCCGTCGTAGAAGCCCTTCAGGGCCAGATCCACAAAGGCACCGGCCGTGAGGGGGGCGTTGTAGCCGTCGACCACGGCCACCAGGGGCCCCCGGCTGGTGCTGATCTCCACGGTGGCCCGCCCCAGCAGACGCGGCAGGGCGTCGAACTCGTCGGGAATGGTGAACGGGAAGGGACCCACCAGGAGGTCCTCGGCCGCGCCGATCGTGGCCAGGGCCTGACGGCGGGCGTCCAGGAAGCGGTCCCGGTCCTGGACTTCGGCCGCACTGGCCAGGGTCTGAAGGTCGCCCTCCAGTTGGTCCAGCAGCGCTGAGGCCTGCTCCAGCTGGCCGGCCTCGAAGCCGTCCTGAATCTCCTTGCGGCGACTGCTCAGCTGCGACTGGCTGCGGCGCACGGTGCCGTTGAGGGCCGACCAGCGCTTGGCCCGCAGGTCGGTGCTGGTGTCCTCGAGCCGGTGCTGCAGGCTCTGCAGGGCGGGGGCCTCCACCGGCAGGGCATTGCGCAGGATGGCCGCCGGATCCTTCACCGCGTTCCCCCCAGGCAGGGCCGCCGCGGCGGGCCAGGCCTGCAGGGGGAGTGCCAGCAACAGGGCCACGGCCCATGCCATGGCGCGAGCCACGGCCCGGTGGATCCACGGTGCGGCCATCACAGCGACTTCCTGCTGGTCGGACTTTGGCACAGCCTTTCCGAGCCCGGCCCCGCCTGCAGAGAAGGTTTGGGGGAGGGGCCGGTAGCCAGCCGTACAATCCGCCAGATCCGATCCGCCGGAATGATCTCCAGCAACGACTTTCGTACCGGAACATCGATCGAGCTGGATGGCCAGGTCTGGCGGGTCGTTGAGTTCCTGCATGTGAAGCCCGGCAAGGGCTCAGCGTTCGTGCGCACCAAGCTCAAGGCCGTGCAGAGCGGCAACGTGGTGGAGAAGACCTTCCGCGCCGGCGAGATGCTGCCCCAGGCCGTGCTGGAGAAGAGCACCCTCCAGCACACCTACATGGAGGGCGACGACTTCGTGTTCATGGACATGGCCAGCTACGAGGAGACGCGGCTCACGGCCAAGCAGATCGGTGACAGCCGCAAATACCTCAAGGAGGGCATGGAGGTGAACGTGGTGTCCTGGAACGGCAAGCCCCTGGAGGTGGAGCTGCCCAACTCGGTGGTGCTGGAGATCACCCAGACCGATCCTGGCGTCAAGGGCGACACGGCCACCGGCGGCACCAAGCCCGCCATCGTTGAAACCGGCGCCCAGGTGATGGTGCCGCTGTTCCTCTCGATCGGCGAGAAGATCAAGATCGACACCCGCAGCGACAGCTATCTCGGCCGCGAGACCTGACCCCCATGCAGCTCGATCACGACCAGCTCCAACAGCTCCTGGCCCTGCTGGGTGACAGTGACATCCAGGAGTTCAAGCTGGAGGGCGACGATTTCCGGCTGGAGGTGCGCCGCAACCTGCCCAGCCTCGCCCCGGCTCCGCTGCCAGCTCCGGTGCAGCCGCCGGCCCCGGTCGCCGCAGCGGCGGCCGCAGCCCAGCCAGGGCCGCCGGGCCCCTCCACCCCCCCTCCGGCCGCGGCGGCCAGCCGCAGCGACCTGGTGGAGATCACCGCGCCGATGGTGGCCACCTTCTACAGCGCCCCCGCTCCTGGCGAGCCGAACTTCGTGGCCCTGGGAGCCCGCATCAAGGTGGGTCAGACCATCTGCATCCTGGAGGCCATGAAGCTCATGAACGAGCTGGAAGCTGAGGTGAGCGGCGAGGTGGTGGAGATCCTGGTGGAGAACGGCACGCCGGTGGAGTTCGGCCAGGTGCTGATGCGCGTCAAGCCCGCCTGAGTTCAGCCCAGCTCCAGGGCCGTGCTGATCGCGGCCGCCATGCTGGCGGCCCGGGCCACCCCCTGGCCGGCGATCGCGAAACCCGTGCCGTGGTCTGGTGAGGTGCGCAGAAACGGCAGGCCCAGGGTGGTGTTCACCGCCGCGTCGAAGGCCAGCAGCTTCACCGGAATAAGGCCCTGATCGTGGTACAGGGCCAGGTAGCCGTCCGGTCCGGGAGTGCCCTGCTGCCAGGCCTCCGCTGCACTCAACCAGCAGGTGTCCGGGGGCAGCGGGCCCAGCAGCTCCGCCTCCGGATGGCCGGCCTGCCACTGGCTGAGGGTGTCGTTGAGCCAGGCCACCTCCTCCTGCCCCAGCTGGCCGGCCTCGCCGGCATGGGGATTCAGGCCGGCCACCACCAGCTGCGGCCGGGTTGAGAAGCGCTGGCAAAAGGCCAGCAGCTGGTCGAGCTTGCGCTGCACCCGGGCCGGATCGAGGCTGGCCGGCACGGCGGCCAGGGGGATGTGGGTGGTGGCCAGCAGCGTGTTGAGCCGCCAGTGGCCCTGCGGGGCGCGGGCGGTGAACAGCATCGAGGCCTCCGCCACCCCAGCCAGCTCCGCCAGCCGCTCGGTCTGGCCTGGGTAGGCATGGCCGGCGGCGTGCCAGCTGGCCTTGGCGATCGGTGCGGTCACCAGGGCCTTGCAGCCGCCCCGCTGCACCAGCTCAGCCGCCGCCGTGAGCCAGCGGAAGCCCGCTGCCCCGCAGGCCGGGCCGCTGCGGCCCGGGGCGACGAGCTCCTCCAGCGGCAGGTCCACCATGGCGAGCTCGGCCGGATCGCGCAGGGGCTCGCGACTGAGGGGCTGCAGGGCCTCGTACTGGCCCTCCAGCCAGCGGCGGCAGCCCACCAGCACCGGCTCCAGGCCGCGCGCCTCGGGCTGGGCCAGGGCCTTGAGCGTGACCTCGGCACCGATGCCCGCCGGATCCCCCAGGGCCATGGCCAGATGGCCCTCAGCGGAGTTGGATGATGTGGAACGGAGTAGGGAGACGCCCATGGTGCGCTGGCTGCTGCTGGGACTGCTTCTGTATGGCCTGGGAACGGGATTCAACCGGGGTTGGCTGCAGCTGCGCTGGGGCCTGCTGATGCGGGAAATGGGCTTCCCGTTCGTGTGTGACCCCGAGGATCGCACCCGTTGTTATCCCGTGGGATCGCCCTATGCCGACAAGCTCGCCCCATAGCCCTGCCGGTAACTGGGATAGCGCAGTTGATAGCCCAGCTCCCGGCAGAGCCGGCGGTTGCTGACGCGGCGGTTTTCCTGCCAGAAGCTGCGGGCCATCGGGCTCAGGCTGGCTTCAATCTGCTCGTAGCGCTCCAGGGGCGGCAGCGGCAGGCCCAGCAGATGGGCGGCATGGCTGAGGGTTTCGGTGGAGGAGCAGGGGCAGTCATCCGCCACGTTCAGCAGCGTCGGCCGATCGGGGGCCGGCAGGGCCAGGCAGTGCAGCACCGCGCCGACGATGTCATCGACGTGGACGCGGGAGAACACCTGCCCGGGCTTGTGGATCAGGCGGCTTTCGCCGGCCTGCAGGGCCCGGAAAGGGGTGCGTCCGGGGCCATAGATCGCCGGCAGCCGGAAGATCTGCAGCGGCAGGCCGCTGCTGCGCCAAGCCTGCTCGGCCTCGAGGCGGGCCTGGCTGCGGCCGGCTCGGGCCGGGGTGGGTGCCTGCTCATCCACCCAGGCGCCGCGGCTGTCGCCGTAGACGCCGGTGGTGGAGAGATAGCCCACCCAGGCGAGGGGCAGCTCGCCCAGCAGCGGCCCCAGCAACCTCAGCACCGGATCGCCGGGCTGGCCGTCCGGGGGAATGGACACGAACAGATGGGTCACCCCCGCCAGGGCATCGGCATCGGGCACCAGGCCCTCCCGGCTGTCGAAGGCCAGCCATTGGCCAGGGTCTGGGGTCCGCGGGGCCTGGCGGCCGGTGGTCAGGACGGTCCAGCCCCGCTGGGCTGCCGCCGCCGCCAGACGGCTGCCGGTGAAGCCTGCCCCGAGCACCAGCAGCTTGGGGGCTGGCTTGACATCCTCAGAGGTCACCAGTACACCTGTATCACTCTCGATGCTTCCCATGGTGGTGTCCTCTCCTGCTCGGGCCAGCTGGTCCTGGTCTCCTCCGCTGCAGCGCGCTGCAACGAGCCCCCTGCAGTTTCGGGCACGCTCCTGGCCCCTGCCAGCTCTGTTGGCGGCAGGGATGCTGCTGCTGGCTGCGGTGCTGGCCCCGGAGGCCCCCCAGGATCAGGCCGCCATCTGCCAGCGCCACAACGGCGCAGCGGCCTGCCGGGTCTGGTGAGGATCTCCGGCTGCAGCTTCATCGCTGGTCAGGGAGCTGGCCTCCGCAGCGGCTGGCCCCGTCGCCTCCACAGGCGTTGCCGGAGCGCTGGCGGCAGATGCGGCAGGTGAGGCAGTCCAGGCCAACAGGCGGGTGGCCAGGGCCATCTCGCCCTGGGTCCAGGCCCGGATCGCCATGGCGCGGCGCGGATCGTAGAAGGGCTGTTGGCGGTACCAGCTGAACACCTCACTGTCGCCCTTGCGGCCATTGCAGCCCAGGCAGGCCGGCACGCAGTTCTCGTTCACGCTCGGTCCGCCCCGGCTCTTGGGCAGCACGTGGTCGATGGATTCCGAGCGGCAGCCGCAGTAGATGCAGCGTCGGTTGGTGTGCTGGTGCAGGGATTGGCGCCAGCGCCGGGCGCGCAGTTTGGGACAGAGCTCTTCGAGAAACACGGCATTGCTGCCTCCTGCGTTCCCTGCCGCCCAGTCCCTGGCCTGCATGCGCTTGGCTCGGTTGCAGGGGAGTTTGCAGGCAGTGTCCAGGGTGGCAATGTGTCGAGGACTGCCATTCCGCGCATGCGCTGCCTGTTGCGGCTGGGTGCCACCGGATTGATCGAGGTGGTCAGCCCCTTCGATGCGGTCACCAGTGCCCAGCTGCGGGCCATCCGGCCCCGGGGGGAGTGGCTGGCGCGGCGGGGCTGCTGGGAGTTTCCGCAGGAGGCTGCCGCGGCGCTGCAGCAGGCCCTGGCCGGTCGCTTCCCGGTGGAGCCGCAGCTGGCCACGTGGCTGGCCTGGCTACAGCAGCCCCTGCCGCCGCTGCCGCCCCACCGGCAGCTGGTGCGGGCCGCCGCCCTGGACCAGCCCCTGGAGGATGGCCGCCGGCTGCTGGCCCACCAGCGGGCCGCCGGGCGGTGGTTGCTGGCGCGGCGCGGCGCGGTGCTGGCGGATGCCATGGGCCTGGGCAAGACCCTCTCGGCCCTGGCGGCGGCCCGGGCCATGGTGCGCCTGGCGGACTGCCGCCTCCTGGTGGTGGCCCCGGTGGGCCTCCATGACCACTGGCGCGCCGAAGCCCTGGCCCTGGGCCTGCGGCTGGAACTGCACAGCTGGGCGCGGTTGCCCATGGAGCTGCCTGCGGCCGGCACGGTGCTGATCGCCGACGAGGCCCACTTCGCCCAGAACGCCCACACGGCCCGCTGCAAGGCCCTGTTGCGGCTGGCCCGCCACCCCCGGCTGCGGGCGATCTGGCTGCTCACCGGCACGCCGATGAAGAACGGGCGTCCGGCCCAGCTGTTTCCCCTGCTGGCGGCGATCGGCCACCCCCTGGCCCGGCATCAACGGGCCTACGAGGAGCTCTTCTGTCAGGGGCACTGGCGCGACCAGGGCGGGCGGCGGGTGTGGCAGGCCAGCGGCGCCACCAACCTCGTCGAGCTGCAGCGCCTCACCCGGCCCCTGGTGCTGCACCGCCGCAAGCAGGACTGCCTCGACCTGCCGCCCAAGCAGCGCGCCCTGATCCCCGTGCAGCTCGACCCGGCCCAGGCCGAGGGCTTCGATCAACGGCTGCAGCGCCGGGTGGACGCCTACCGCCGCCGCGCCGCCCGGGGGGAGGTGCGGCGTGACGCCGAAGTGCTCGCCGTGTTCACGGCCCTGCGCCAGATCGCCTCCCACTACAAACTGGCGGCGGCCAGGGAGCTGGTGCAGCGGCAACTGGCCGGGGGCGAGGCCGTGGTGGTGTTCACGGCCTTCCGCACCACCGCCAGCCTGCTGCAGGCGGAGCTGGGCGGGGCGCTGCTCACCGGTGCCCTCGAGCCGCGCCAGCGCCAGCAGCTGGTGGATCACTTTCAGGAGGGCCGCAGCCCGCTGCTGATCGCCACCTACGGCACCGGCGGGCTGGGTTTCACGCTGCACAGAGCCCGCCATGTGGTGCTGATCGAGCGTCCCTGGACTCCCGGGGATGCGGAGCAGGCCGAGGATCGCTGCCACCGCATCGGCATGGCGGGCTGCCTGCTCTGCCACTGGCTGCAGCTGGGCGTGGCCGACCAGCTGGTGGATGGGTTGATTGCCAGCAAGGCCGAGCGCATCGCCCTGCTGCTGGGCCGCGGCCAGCAGGAGCTGCGCCGCCGCGACCTGGCCGCGATGGTGCGGGACCTGATGCAGAACTGGTGAGTTCAGGGGGCGGGGCTGACGGGCTGGCTGCAGAGCTGCTGTCGCACCTTGAGATCACTGCGCAGCTGGGGATCGAGGTCCTCGGCTGGCTGCCGTTCCGCGAGCTTCACCGCCTCCCTCAGGTCAGCACAGGCCTCAGCGTCCTGGCCCGCCAGGCTGCGCAGCAGGTAGCGGTCGTTGCGGGGGTGGGGATCGTTCGGGAAGGCGGCCACCACCGCATCGCAGCGACTGATCTGCTGCTCGAGCTGCTTCAGGCGCACGTTGCGCAGGCAGTCGTCACGTCGGATCGCCTGCTGGGGCAGGGGTTGCTCGGCGCAGCCGGCGGTTGCCAGCAGCAGCACGGCGAGGAGCGCCAGGGGAGGGCGCCGGCGGGGCGCAGTGTCAGTAACCGAAGCGCTCGCTGCGGGTGGCTCCGGACACCGGGATAGGGGTAGGGGCGACCGCCGCGGGTTCGGGCTTGCTGAACAGATCACCGAGATAGCGGCCGCAGTCAGGGAAGGAGCCGGAGTACTGCACCACGGCCTCTGTGATCATCACCGCTGCGTGCTCCGGGGAGGTCTTGAACAGCTGATCGCTCTGGCGCTTGATCACCGCATAGGCCGCGTCCCAGCTCACCTGGTGGCTGTTGCCGCTGCCGCGCATGAAGCAGTAGATCTGGGCGCCCCTGGGTCCGGCCCCTTCCAGCACCACACCCGTCTCAGCCGCCTGGGCGAAGGCGGGCAGTCCCTGGCCCAGGCCGACGGCCACGGCCAGGGCAGCCAGCAACCGGGGCCGCCGCCGCGCGAACAGGGTGAACGTCTGGCGCAGGGCCATGGGATCAGATCCGGTAAGCAGGGCTCAAGGTATCGATTGAGACGGCCAGCGTCGAGGGTGGCTGGCTGTTCAGGGAGATCCCGTGCCCTGGGGCAGCACCAGCTTCAGCACCAGGGGCAGCACCAGCAGCACCGTGATCAGCCGCACGGCATGCAGGGCCGCCACGGCCGCGCCCACCCCGAACTCGGCCCCCAGCAGGCTCATGCCGCTGATGCCGCCCGGGGCGGCGCCCAGCAGGGCGATGGTGGGGTCCACCCCGAACAGACGGCTGCAGGCCAGGGCCACCGCCAGCCCGGTGAGCACCAGGGTGAAAGTGATCACCAGGGCCGGCCGCCACAGCTGCTGCAGTTGCTGCAGCACGGCACTGTTCAAGGCGGTGCCGATCACCGTGCCGATGCCGATCTCCAGCAGGGTGCGGGTGCCGCCGGGCCACTGGGCCGGTTCGAGCTGCCCGGCGATGCTCACCAGAGCCGCTGCCAGAAGGGCGCCGGCCAGGGGGGCCGCCGGAATGCCGGTGCGCAGGGCCAGCAGGCCTCCCGCCAGTCCGGCGCAGGCATACACAACCAGGTTCCAGGGGTGGCTCATGGCCCCAGTCTGACCTTGGCTGCGCGCCCGAAGTGTGTTGTGATCGGCTCCACCGTGCCTGATGCCATGGCCCCCGAGTCGGTTTCCTTTCGAATCACCCGCAACGCTGAAGACCTGGCCCAGACGATTCATGCCCTGTCTCGGCGTCTGATCACCCTTGAACAGCATGTTCAGGCCATGGCGCTGCAACTTGACAGCCGCCAGGAACAGGAAGCTGAACCCGATCTTCAGGAAATGTCGAGCCTCGACAACGTCGAGCGGCTGTTGCATGACTGCCGCTGTCTGCTGGATCTCGAGGCTGAGCCGGTCGGTCACGGCCAGCCAGTGGTGGACACGGCACCCCAGACCTCCTTCAGCCCCATGGAGGGCCAAGGCCCAGCGGAGTCCTACGACTCGGCGGCTGAGCCCTACGACCAGGCGGCCTGAAGGCAGCAGAAGCACTGACTGGTCAGCGGTGGCAGAATGGAAAGAAAGTGAAACATGGCTTACCCCGCGTCCTCTCACTCCACCCCTTCTCACGCCCAGTCCGCCCACTCCAGCAGCCAGGCCGTGCCGAGTAGCGCAGCCCGCTGCGGCGCAGGCTTTCCAAGGGTGGTGATCAGCGAGGCTGATCACCAGCGCGAAAAGCTCGAATTTGCCCTCGCCGTCGCGGTGAGCCGGGGCGACGCTGAGCGTTGCGAGAGCCTGCGTGGCCAGATCTCGGCCCTTGGAGCCGATGGAGTGGAGCCGGGCACCTGAGCGACTGCTGATTTGCTCCAAAGCGGCAAATCGTTGCTATTGGAATAGCCATCGATGCTATGCTTGCGCCACTAACGGGTGTCAAGGCTCTGCAATGCCAAGACTTCTGAGTTGGTTCATGCAGCCATGGAGCGTTGTCTGCCTAGCGACCAGTCCCATGTTTTCCCCTCGGCGGTACTGCCGCCATTGCAAGCCGTTCGCCTTCCATTCGTTTCCGCCAGTCCATTGGTTTTGCGCAGAGTTGCCCCTGCGTAGCCGCTGTTGACGGCGGCGTACGAACTCTCTCTGCGCCCACCCAGCCCGTTTCGGCCCGTACTCCGTCATTCCATGACAGTCACCCTCCTCCCCGACATCCACGCCAGACCACGCTCTTCCCTCTCCCAAGGGCTTCCCCAATCAAGGCGCGTTCCCACCAAGCCTCAGCCCGTCGCCAACATTCAGGCCCAGATCAGCCAGCTCGACGCCGCTGCGCGGCAGGCGGCCGCCGCGGGCCAGGTGGACGAATCGGCGCGCCTGATTCTCGAACTGCTGAAATCAGAGCGTCGCCTGGCCAACACCGGTCCCCAGGTGCTGCAGCTGATCAAGCCGCGGGGTTGAGGGAGGGGAGTCCTCAGCTCAGCGAAGTTCTGCCGACCGGGGAATCCAGGCTGCTCAATTGCATGCGCAGACAGGTTCGGGGCGCCCTGCATCAGGGCCACCCCAGGGCATCCCAGACCCTGCTGGCCCAAGCCCCGTCCCTGTCACCACCAGCGGCAGACTCAGATCACGATCACCGTGATGCCATAGCGCTGCAGCTGGCACACCAGCGGTCGATCAAAGGGATCCCGGTGGAGGCCATCGCTCTTACGGTCGCCAACCGCCAGCACCTGGCCCTTGCTGATCGGCAGCTAGCGAAAACCCTGCAGCGGCACCTGGCGTCCAGTTCCTAGCGCTCAATCAGGGCATTCCAGTCTGTCTGCCGCTCAAGAATGGCCTTTTGGTTAGTAGCTAATCTGCCGCATGATTCATCTGGCGAAGAATAAGTGATCTTCTTTCCTGCCAGTTCTGGCTCTATCTCACTGCTGAAATAGTCGTACATCTTATCAATGGCTTCGCCAATCTTCTTGGCGTTGTCGAGGTGCCAGGGAAGCGGAAGTTGTCTCTGGCATCGCTTGCCGTCTCCTGCTCAGGCGGTGATGTTTAATCTGGCGAGACCTCGCTGCTCCGTCAAGACACAGCCCCTCGGGCATCCCTTGCGTGACAAGGCATGAGCCGTCTCAAGCCGCATGGCGATCTCCCAGGGGGCTGCCTCAGCCATGTGGGAAGGTCCGTGAGAAGCTTGGCCCTGCAGCCTGAGATGGCCTGCCAGAAGCGGTCAGCCGCTGGGAACACTCAAGCCGTTGCCAGGCTGGGGTTTCGTTGGACTTCTCAACCCTGGACTAAAAGCGGGTGACCGGACTCGAACCGGCGACGTTCAGCTTGGGAAGCTGACATTCTACCACTGAATTACACCCGCAAGGTGTAGCCAACTCAGGTGTCCTGGTGCTGCCTGCGTTGTTGCCTTCGTGAGACTAGCAAGGGTCATGGTGTTCCCTTGCCAGCCTCTGCTGCCGCCTTGGTGGGTCAGCCGGCCAGGGCCGCCGCGCAGGCCGCCACGCCAGCGCCCACCGTGCCCCGGTGCAGGCCGAGGCCCTGCAGGGTGGCCTCGATCGCTGCGACGGCGGTGAGCACGTCGCGGTCGGCCACAAAGCCGAGGTGGCCGATCCGGAACACCTGGCCCTTGAGGTGGTCCTGACCGCCGGCCAGCAGGATGTCGAAGCGCTCCTTCACGGCCTTGCGCAGCACCTCGGCATCGACGCCCTCGGGAGCCACGGCCGTGATCGCCGGACTGCCATGGCCCTCGGCGGCATAGAGCCGCAGCCCCATCCCCTTCATGCCGGCCTGGGTCGCGCTGCGGTGGCGGGCATGGCGGGCGAAGACCGCCTCCAGGCCCTCCTGCTGCATCATCCCCAGGGCGGCCTCCAGGGCGAAGTAGAGGTTCACCGGCGGGGTGAAGGGATTGCTGTCTGCGGCGGCCGATTTTCGGTATTTGCCCAGGTCCAGATAGAACTTCGGCAGGTCCGAGCGCTCGTAGGCAGTCCAGGCCCGCTCGCTCATGGCCACGAAGCCCAGGCCCGGCGGCATCATGTAGCCCTTCTGGGAGCCCGAGCCCACCACATCGAGGCCCCAGCGGTCCATGGGCACATCGCAGGCGCCGAGGCTGGTGACGCAATCGGCAATGGTAAGCGCCGTGCCGTGGGCGCGCACGTGGCCGGCGATGGTCTCCAGGTCGTTGATCACCCCGGTGGAGGTTTCTGAGTGGGTGAGGATCACGGCCCGGATGCGCTTGGCGGTGTCGGCCTCCAGAACGGCGCGGAAGGCCTCCGGATCCAGCGGCTGGCCCCATTCGGCCTTGACCACCTCCACCTCGAGCCCGTAGGCCTTCGCCACCTTGACCCAGCGCTCGCCGAACTTGCCGTTGTCACCGCAGAGCACGGTGTCGCCCTTGCTGAGCACGTTGATGATCCCCGCCTCCATGGCGGCCGTGCCGCTGCCTGTCAGGGCCAGCACGCTGCCGCTGGTCTGGTGCAGCCACTGCAGCTGCTCGGTGGTGCGCTTGACGATCTTCTGAAAGTCGGCGCTGCGGTGGCCGATCGGATGGCGGCTCATGGCCAGCAGCACGGTCTCCGGCACCGGTGTGGGGCCGGGGATCATCAGGCTGAGCTTGTCCTGCATGGGTGCTGCGGAGCAGAGGAGTGGCGCGGCCGCGGGGCGGCGCAATCCACCAATGTAAAAAACCGACGAGAGGGGCCCAGCCCCGGGCCACCGCGACCCCCTCCCATTCGCTGCCCGTTCGATGGATTCCCTCGCCACCCCTGAACTCGACACGGCTGAGCCCGCCACCCCTGGACCCGGCCTGATCCTGCCGGTGTGGCTCGCCGCCGCGGCCCGTGCCGCCGTGCAGGTGCTGCTGGGGGAGCCCTTCTGCCCTGAGCAGCCCCTGGAGCTGGAGCCTGGCGCTCCCGTGCAGCCGGTGCCGGTGGAGGCCGCGGCGCCCCTGGCCGATGGCTGGGTGCTGGCGGTGGCCAGGGCTGATCCCGGTCCTGAGGTGCTGGATCTCACCCGGGCTCAGCCGGTGTGGGCCCAGGCCCGGTGGCTGGAGGGCCCCGGGGATTGGCTGGAGCTGGTGGCGGGTGAGGGCGTGGGGGTGATCGCCCGCTCCGGAGCTCCCTGCCTCTCGGCCTATGCCCGTGACCTGCTGCACCGCACCCTGCAGCCGCTGCTCCCGCCAGAACGGCGCCTGGAGCTGCACCTGGTGATCCCGGCGGGTCGCCGCCTGGCCGAGCGCACCAGCAATGCCGCCTTTGGGGTGGTGGATGGCCTGGCCCTGATCGGCACCCAGGCCCTGGTGCAGCGCAGCGCGGCCCCCGACCAGCTGCAGCTGGCCCTGGAGCAACTGCGCCGCCAGGTGGCCTCCCCTGGCTTCGCCGGGGCGCTGGTGCTGGTGATTGGCGAGAACGGCCTCGATCTGGCCCCCCGCCTCGGACTTCCCCCCCAGCTGCTGCTCAAGGCCGGCAACTGGCTGGGGCCCCTGCTGGTGGCGGCGGCCGAGGCGGGCGTGAACCAGCTGCTGCTGTTTGGCTACCAGGGCAAGTTGATCAAGCTGGCCGGCGGCATCTTTCACACCCATCACCACCTGGCCGATGGCCGCAGCGAGGTGCTCACCGCCCTGGCGGCCTTGGAGGGCCTGGCGGGCCCCCAGCTGGCCAGGCTGCATCAGGCGGCCACCGTGGAGCAGGCCCTCTCAGATCTCCAGACCACGCACCCCGACCTGGCAGGGAGGCTGCGCGCCCGCATGGCGGCGGCGATCGAGGAGCGCAGCCGCGCCTACCTGGCCCGCTACGGCCACCGGGCCATGGCGGTGGGTGCGGTGCTGTTCGACCGCAGCCGCCAGCTCTGTGCCCAGGGCCCCCTCGGTGCCCCCCTGCTGGCCGAACTGCAGGGATGGGGCTCCGCCTAGGCTGGGCCGAGTCTCCGGGGTTCCGTGCTGCCGATGTCCGCCGCTCCCCAGATGACCCCAAGGGACGCGACGTCCATCCTCGAGGGCAAGGCCCAGGCCGCTACTCCCTTCGACGAGACGTCCCAGTCCAGCCGGGCGCCGGCCATCGTCATCCTCGATTTCGGCTCCCAGTATTCGGAGCTGATTGCCCGGCGCGTGCGCGAAACCGAGGTGTTCTCCCTGGTGTTGAGCTACACCACCAGCGTGCAGGAGCTGCGGGCGATCGCTCCCAAGGGGATCATTCTCAGCGGCGGGCCCAGCTCGGTGTACGAGCCCGGGGCGCCGGTGTGTGATCCGGAGCTCTGGAACCTCGGCATCCCGGTGCTGGGGGTGTGTTACGGCATGCAGCTGATGGTGCAGCAGCTGGGCGGATCGGTGGTGGCGGCCGGGCGGGCCGAATACGGCAAGGCGCCCCTGCATGTGGATGACCCGGTGGATCTGCTCACCGGTGTGGAACAGAGTTCCACGATGTGGATGAGCCACGGTGATTCGGTGGAACGCCTGCCCGAGGGCTTTGTGCGGCTGGCCCACACCGACAACACCCCGGAGGCGGCGATTGCCCATTCCGGCCGCCATCTCTACGGCGTGCAATTTCACCCCGAGGTGGTGCACTCCACCGGCGGCATGGAGCTGATCCGCAATTTCGTGTATCGGATCTGTGGTTGCGAGGCCGACTGGACCACCGCCGCCTTCATCGAGGAAGCCGTCGATGATGTCCGCCGCCAGGTGGGTCAGAAGCGGGTGCTGCTCGCCCTCTCCGGTGGCGTCGACTCCTCCACCCTGGCCTTCCTGCTGCACAGGGCGATCGGTGATCAGCTCACCTGCATGTTCATCGACCAGGGCTTCATGCGCAAAGGGGAGCCCGAATTCCTGGTGGAGTTCTTCGACAAGCGCTTCCACATCAATGTGGAGTACATCAATGCCCGCGAGCGCTTCATCAGCAAGCTCTCCGGCGTGACCGACCCGGAGGAGAAGCGCAAGCTGATTGGCACGGAGTTCATCCGGGTGTTCGAGGAGGAGAGCAAGCGCCTCGGCCCCTTCGACTACCTGGCCCAGGGCACCCTCTATCCCGATGTGATCGAGAGCGCCGGCACCAACGTGGATCCCAAGACGGGCGAGCGGGTGGCGGTGAAGATCAAGAGCCACCACAACGTGGGCGGCCTGCCCAAGGATCTGCAGTTCAAGCTGGTGGAGCCCCTGCGCAAGCTGTTCAAGGATGAGGTGCGCAAGGTGGGGCGTTCCCTGGGCCTGCCGCAGGAGATTGTCGGCCGCCATCCCTTCCCCGGGCCTGGTCTGGCGATCCGCATCCTCGGCGAGGTCACCGACGACAAGCTCAACATTCTTCGCGATGCCGATCTAATCGTGCGTGAGGAAATCAGTAATGCCGGCCTCTACCACAGCATCTGGCAGGCGTTTGCGGTGTTGCTGCCGGTGCGCAGTGTGGGCGTGATGGGTGACAAGCGCACCTATGCCTTCCCGGTGGTGCTGCGCTGTGTGTCCTCAGAAGACGGCATGACGGCCGACTGGTCGCGCCTGCCCTACGACCTGCTGGAAACGATCTCCAACCGGATCGTCAATGAGGTGAAGGGCGTGAACCGCGTGGTGCTCGACATCACCAGCAAGCCCCCCGGCACGATCGAGTGGGAGTGACCCCGCTGGCCTGGCCGGGAGGCCTCCGTTACCCTCGGGGCCCCCAGCCTGCTCCACCGTGACGGCCGCTCCTGCGACATCCAGCGATCCAGACCTGCAGCGCAAGCTGCAGCAGGACAGCATCCTGTTGGGTGGCAGGACGATCTACCTCAACCCCTTCCTCTACTGGCGTCGCTTCGATGCCAACACCGACCGCTGGCTGCGGGAGCCCGGTCAGCTGCCGGAGGAGCAGATCACCGCCAACCGCGGCCGCTTCTACCCGGAGCTCAACTGGGAGCAACTGGATCCCCAGGAGCGGCTGGCCAAGGAGGGCTCCGTGGAGATGTTCCTCAAGACCCTGGAGCTGATCAGCACCTTCAACCCCGATCTCACCGCCGGCCAGCTGCTCGAAGTGGAGCGCAAGATGGCCGTGACCAAGAAGCGGGCCTTCGAGCGCTGGGTGGGCCGGGCCCTGCGGCGCCGTCAGCAGGAGGAGCTCAAGGAGCGGCGCCGCTTCGACCGCGACCGCACCCTGCGGGCCTGGGGCGAGTGGATCGGCCTGGAGGTGACCCGCCAGGCCCTGGTGCCGGCGGCCATGGCGGTGGTGCTGAGTGTGGGGGCCGGCTGGTGGTGGGGCAGTCAGCAGGCCTGCCGTCAGGTGGTCGTGGATCCCGGCGTGCCGGCTCGGCAGGCCAACCCCATGCCGTAGGCCCTGGTCCCAAGATGCTGCTGGACCCAGGGCTCCGTCAGGGGTAGTGGGCGCGGCAGAGTGGGGGAAGACCGTTGCTTTCCGTCCATGGCCGCCGATCCTCTCGACAGCCTGCGGCTCACCCTGATGCAGGACATGCTGCCCCTGGGCCTGGCCGCCGTGGATCGGGTGCGCAAGGGCGGCCCCCAGGAGCTGATCGCCGCCTTTGATGGCTCCAGCGCCGATCCCCTGGCCCAGCTGCGCCAGGAGGGCGAGCAGGCTGCCAGCCAGGTGCGTGAGCAGCTCGATCGGGTCAGCCCCGGACTCGGCAATCCGGTGATGAAGGTGAGTGTGCGGGATGTGGATCCCGCCGATCGGGCCGATCCAGCCAGCGCTCAGGCGGCCAGCGATCCTGCGGAACTCCAGCGCCGCCTCGCTTCTGTGGCGGAGAGCCTGCGGCTGCTGGAGTTGCGGCTGGCCCCGGATGGGGAGACCCCCTAGCCATGGCCTACGGTCACGCAGGCCGCCACAGCGGCATGGGCCAGCAGCCGTTGCTGCTGCTGCTGGTGGTGGTGCTGTGCAGCGGTGCCATGGTGTCGAGGCTGGCCTGGCTCCAGCTGGTGCATGGCGTTGAGAACCGCGAGCGGGCCGACCAGAACCGCATCCGGCTGATGCCGCGCAGCCCGATCCGCGGCCGTCTGCTCGATCGCCAGGGCCAGGTGCTCGCCACCAGTCGGCTCACCTACAACCTCTACATCCAGCCCCGGGAGGTGTCTGACGCCCAATGGCCGCCCCTGCGGGACGCCTTGGCTGCGCTGCTGAAGCTCAATCCCCTCACCCTTGACCAGAAACGCAGCAGTGGCAGCAACGCCGAGGGCTTCCGGATCACCCTGGCGGAGGGCCTGGCGGCTGAGCAGGTGCTGCGCTTTCGCGAACAGGCCAGTGAGCTGCGCGGTGCGGAGGTGGATGTGGACGTGCTGCGCAGCTATCCCCATGGCCGCCTGGCGGCCCACGTGCTCGGTTACACCAGCGGCATCACCGAAGAGGAATACGAGCGCAAGCGCGACAAGGGTTACCGCATCCGTGATCGGGTGGGCCGCACGGGCCTGGAGAGTGCCTTCGAATCCCATCTGCGCGGCCAGTGGGGCGGCCAGCAGGTGGAGGTGAATGCCGCTGGCCAGGTGCAGCGGGTGCTCGGCGACAAGCCGGCCCAGGCAGGCAAGGACCTGCGGCTCACCTTGGATCTGCCCCTGCAGCAGGCCGCGGAGCGGGCGCTCGACTCGGTGCGCAAGGGCGCCATCGTGGCGATGGATCCCGAGACTGGCGCGATCCGGGCAATGGCCAGCCGGCCGGCCTTTGATCCCAACGTGTTCTCGCCGGCGCCGTCGAGCCAGGAATGGGCCGCCCTCAACGGCCCGGAGGCGCCCTTGCTGAACCGCGCCTTCCAGGGGTTTCCCCCCGCCAGCACCTTCAAGGTGGTCACCACCGCGGCGGCCCTGGAGTCGGGGGTCTACGGCCCCAACGACAAGGTGCTCACCACCAGCTCCTTTTGCTACGCCGGCCTCTGCTACCGCGACCATGGCGCCCATGGGCTCGTGGGCTTCCCCTTTGCCCTTGCGGTGAGCAGCAACACCTTCTACTACCGGGCCGGCCTGAAGATCGGCCCCGATGCCCTGTTCCGCACGGCGCGACGGCTGGGCTTCGGCAGCCCCACCGGCATCGAGCTGAGCGATGAGGAAACCGGGGGGCTGCTGGGGGACCAGGCCTGGAAGCGCAAGGTGCTCGATGAGCCCTGGACCCCCGTGGACACGATCACTTCCTCGATCGGCCAGGGGGCCCTGCTGGTGACGCCGCTGCAGATGGCGCGTCTCTATGCGGCCGTGGCCAATGGCGGCTGGCTGGTGACCCCGCACCTGGTGGAGAAGCCGCCCACCCGCACCCGCATCGGCCTCAAGCCCGCCACCGTGGCCGTGCTGCAGAAGGGCCTGCGCATGGTTGTCACCGAGGGCACGGCGCGGTTGCTCAACGATCCGAGCCTGCCGCCGGTGGCCGGCAAGACAGGCACCGGCGAGGACCCCCCCCGGCCGGACCACGCCTGGTTCGGAGGCTATGCGCCAGCTGACAAGCCCAGCCTGGTGATCGTGGCCTTCGGCGAGAATTCGGGCGGCTATGGCGGCACGGTGGCGGCGCCGATGGTGAAGGCCCTGATGACCACCTGGTTCCGCGGCAGCTCCCGGACCGACTGAGCCCGTGACCGAGTCCGCCCAGGCTCAGGTTGCTGAACGGCTCAGGCCACCAGCTGCAGCTGGGGCCGCTCCAGCAGGCGGCAGTAGAAGCCGCGCAGCTGCTGGGTGGCGGAGGCCCAGCCCCAGCGCTCCGCCTCGCTGCGGGCCGCCTGGCGCAGCAGCTGGCGCTCGCCTGGATCCCCCAGCAGCCGCCCCACGGCCGCCGCCAGACTGGCGGCGCCGCCATCGGTGCCATCCGGCTCATACAGGCAGCCGTTGACGCCATCGCTCACGATGTCCGGAATGCCGCCGCGGTTCGCCCCCACCACCGGGCAGCCGGCCGCCATGGCCTCCAGCAACACCAGGCCGAGGGTTTCGGTGCTGCTCGGGAACACGAAGGCATCGCCGCTGGCATAGGCGCTGGCCAGGGCCTCGCCGGCCAGGTAGCCCACGAAGGTGGTGGCGGTGCCGGCGAACACCTTCTCCAGGGCCTGGCGGTGGGGGCCGTCCCCCACCAGGGCCAGGCGGGCTTCGGGCATGGCCTCGAGCACCGGGCGGATGCGCTCGATCTGCTTCTCGGCGGAGAGCCGGCCGATGTAGAGCAGCAGCTTGCCGGTGTCGCTGTGGCCGCCCAGCAACTGCTCCCGCGTGGCCTGACTGCGCCATTCAGGTCGGAACAGCTCGGTGTCCACGCCTCGCTGCCAGAGATCGGTGTTCTGGATCCCCTTCTCGCTCAGCTCCTGCACCATGGCGCTGGAGGTGCAGAGGTTGAGGCTGGCCTGGTTGTGGGCGGCCTTGAGCAGTTCCCACAGCAGGGGTTCCAGCATGCCCATGCCGTAGTGCTCCAGATACTTGGGCAGGTGGGTGTGGTAACTGGCGATGAGCGGATAGCCCTTCGTCTTGGCCAGCCAGATGCCGCCCAGGCCGAGCACGGCCGGGTTAACCACATGCACCAGATCGGGCTGGAACTCCTCGAGGGCCTCCGCCACAGCGGGGCGGGGCAGGGCCAGCTTCAGCTCCGGATAGAGGGGCAGGGGCATGGCCGGCACCCCCTCCACCCGGGCACCCATGTAATCGGCCGGAGCGCCCTCCGGGCAGAAGATCAGCACCTCATCCCCCAGCTCCACCAGGTGCTGCACCGTCTTGGTCAGGCGGGTCACAATCCCGTCGACCTTGGGCAGGAAGGTCTCGGTGAAGAAGGCGATCTTCAAGGCTCGGGTGCCGCAGGGGGGAGAGCTGGATCAGGCAGTCTCGATTAGGACGTCTGGATCAGACGGTCTGGATGGCCTGGGCCTGGGTGGTGGTCCAGGCCGACACGCAGGGGATCCGGCTGCGGTCGCACCGGTCAGCCCAGCGGCGGGCCACATCCACCACTTCGGCCATCAGACCGTCGTCGAGGGTGGTGGGGTTGAGGCCCAGCTCGATGAAGCAGCGGTTGTCCACGATCAGGTCGTTCTCCACGGCCTCATTGCGCGGGTTGGGCAGGTAGGTGATCTCGGCGTTGGTGAGGGACGACACCTTGCGGGCCAGCTCGCCCACCTGGTGGCTCTCGGTCATCTGGTTGAAGATCTTCACCTTCTCGCCCAGGGCCGGCGGGTGCTCCAGGGCCAGCTGCACACAGCGCACGGAGTCGCGGATGTGAATGAAGGCGCGGGTCTGGCCGCCGGTGCCGTGCACCGTGAGCGGGTAGCCGATGGCGGCCTGCATCAGAAAGCGGTTCAACACCGTGCCGTAATCGCCGTCGTAGTCGAAGCGATTGGTGAGACGTGGATCCCTTTCAGTGAGCTCCGTGTTGGTGCCCCAGACAATGCCCTGGTGCAGATCGGTGATGCGGACCTGGTCGTTTTTGTTGTAGTAGAGGAACAGCAACTGATCCAGAGTCTTGGTCATGTGGTACACACTGCCGGGGCTGGCAGGGTGCAGGATCTTTTCGGTGAAGCGGCTGCCATCCGGCTGGGGCACCTCAACCGTGAGGTAGCCCTCGGGAATCGTGGCGCCCCGGTGCGAGCCATAGCCGTACACCCCCATTGTGCCCAGGTGCACGATGTGAATGTCGAGGCCGCTCTCCACGATCGCGGCCAGCAGGTTGTGGGTGCCGTTGACGTTGTTGTCCACGGTGTAGCGCTTGGTGGCGCTGGACTTCATCGAGTAGGGGGCTGCCCTCTGCTCGGCGAAGTGCACCACGGCGGTGGGGCGCTCATCGCGCAGCAGGTCGAGCAGGCGGGTGTACTCCTGGGCGATGTCCATCCGCACGAAGCGGATCGCCCGACCCCCACCTGCTCCCAGGCCCGCAGGCGCTCGCTGATGGTGGCGATCGGCGTCAGCGACTCGACCTCCAGGTCCACGTCGATCTTGCGCCGGCTCAGGTTGTCGACGATCACCACATCGTGGCCGGCATCCGCCAGGTTGACCGCGCAGGGCCAGCCGCAGAAGCCATCGCCACCGAGAACGAACACCTTCATTCCGAAACCTGCATTCCGAAAACCCCAGACCCCTTCAGGACGAGCTGTCGCTCATCGGGGCAAGCTACTACAGGCGTTCCGGCGCTCTCAGCCGCTGATCCCCACGGCCACCACCACCAGGGCCAGCACCAGAACGGCCCCGCCGATCAGCAGCAACCGCGACTGGCTGCTGCTGCGCTCGCCCTCCTCCATCACCACCATGCGGGGCTCCCGGGCGAAGGCATTGAGCTTGCCGCCGTCTTCTTCGGTGACCTGCATGGACCTGGGCTCTAGGGGCGCTCACCTTATGGAGAGCAGACCCGGCTGTCAGGCCACCGTGGCCAGAACGTCAACGGAAGTTCATGCAGCACCCGGCGGAAGGGCGATCAGCTGCCCACGCGCCCCTGGCCGGGGGAGCTGGGGCTGGCCTGGGGGCGCCGCGGCAGCCGTCCGGCTTGAAAGGCCATGCGTCCGGCCTGGCAGGCCTGGGCCATGGCCTGGGCCATCAGGGGTGGGTTCCCGGCCAGGGCGATGGCGCTGTTGATCAGCAGGGCGTCGGCTCCCATCTCCATGGCCTCGGCCGCTTCGCTGGGCACACCGATGCCCGCGTCCACCACCACCGGCACGGTCGCGTTCTCGATGATCAGGGCGATGTTGGCGCCATTGCGAATGCCCTGGCCGGAGCCGATCGGTGAGGCCAGCGGCATCACCGTGGCGGCCGCCCACCTCCTCCAGGCGCTTGGCCAGCAGCGGGTCGGCATTGATGTACGGCAGCACTGTGAAGCCCTCCTTCACCAGTTGCTCGGCCGCCTCCAGGGTGCCGAAAGGATCGGGCAGCAGGTGGCGGCTGTCGGGAATCACCTCCAGCTTCACGAAGCTGTTGTCCTCCTGCCCCGCCAGCTTGGCCGACTCCCGCCCGAGCCGGGCCACCCGCACCGCTTCCTCGGCGGTGGCGCAGCCGGCGGTGTTCGGCAGCATCCAGATGCGCTGCCAGTCGATCGCCTGCATCAGGCCGCCGTGGCCCGGCGCGCCGCTCTGCACCCGGCGCACCGCCACGGTGACGATGGCGCAGTCGCTGCGCTCCAGGCTGGCCTGCATGGTGGCGAGATCGGGGTCTTGCCCGTGCCGGTCATCAGCCGACTGTGGAAGTGGCGCCCGCCGATCAGCAGGTCGTCACTGCCAGCGGCAGGGTCGCCGGGCGCTGCGGCGCTGGCGGAGAGGGGAATCCCGGATGGGTTGGGCACCACGATGGCTTCCGGCGTATGGCTCACAATGGCTCTAGCCTCCCATTAACTCTGGCCCTGCCGTGCTTCGAACGCTCCTGTTGACGGCCCTGCCCCTTGCCGCGCTGCCCCTTCACAGCCCTGCCCTTCACGGCCGCGCCCGTGGCGGCTCAGACCTTTCGGCAGTGACAGCTTTCTTCCCTTCAGCCTCCCTGTCGGGTTCAGCGACACGGGGGACGAACCGCGCGACAGCAGTGTCGAGACCTTTGATCCGGTTGGTCGGGCTGAGCTGCTGGTGCGGGAGATCCCCAGGTCCTGGGTGGGCACCTACCAGGCCTTCGGGGGCAGCGAGGTCGTGCCCGCCGCCCTGAGTCTCTCCGAGGTGAGAGCGGTGGGTCAGATCGTGGATCTGCGCGGCACCATGACCATCAACGGCGCATCGACGCAGGTGCAGGGCAACCTCAATGCCGAGTCTGACCAGCTCGACCTGATCCTGCTCTGCCGCTGCAATGTGGGCGGCCTGGAGATGGGCGGCATGTTCTCGGGCCAGCAGGGCCTGACGCTGGCGGGCTGGAATGCCCCGCGGCTCACCAATGCGGGGGGGCGGCTGGAGATGCAGCCCCAGTCCAGCCCTCCAAAGCCCCGAGTTCAGCCCGAGTGGGCCCGTTCGAGGCCTGTGGTGATTTTGGCGGCCCTCAGGCCGCCGTTCCTGGGTGCGTTCCAGCCTGTTCAGACGTTTGAGGGCTGTGCGGTTGCCGCTGTCCAGTTCGAGCACCTTTTGATAAGTGGCGCGAGCCTGTTCGGGGTCCTGCACCTTTTCCAGGGCATAGGCGAGGTTGTCGAGGCCACCGGGTAATCGGGCTTGGCCTTGAGGGCAGCGCGGTAGTGCTTGAGGGCCAGCTTGTAGTTGTTCTGGGCCGCCAAGGCGAAGCCAAGGGCGTTTTCGATCAGGGCCACAGCCTCCTCAGGGGCCTCCTCCGCCGTGGCCACCCCGCGGGCCTCGCTGAGACTCTCCACCGCTTGGCCGAACAGCCGCTTGCGCAGCTGCACCGAGCCGAGCTCATAGAAGCTGGCGGCATCGCTGGCCTCCGTCTTGTTGGCTTGATTGCCCTGGCGTTCGAGGCGGGCCAGGGTCACCTCGTCCTGGCGCACCTTCCAGAACTGGCGCGCCACCACCACGGCGGCGACGCAGAGCAAGACGACCCCAGGCCGATCAGATAGGCCTGGGGAAGCAAGGTGTCCAAGGGGCGCCGGGGCTGGGAGGTGGGATCGGGTCGTCGACGATCAGGCCTGGGCGGAGCCGACGACGCTGCTGAAGCTGGCGGGGTCGACCACGGCCAGCTGGGCCAGCATTTTGCGGTTCAGGCGCACGTCGGCCTTCTTGAGGCCACCCATCAGGCGGCTGTAGCTGACGCCGTTGATCCGGGCCGCGGCGTTGATCCGGGCGATCCAGAGGCGGCGGAAATCGCGCTTGCGGCGGCGACGGTCCCGGTAGGCATTGCAGAGGGCCTTCATCACCCGCTGGTTGGCGGTGCGGAAGAGGGAGCCATTGCCGCCGCGGAAGCTCGCGGGCGAATCTCAGAATTTTATTGCGGCGTTTACGGGCAACGTTGCCCCTCTTGACGCGAGCCATGGCAGGGAATCAGGTGGAGATGAACAGAGGGCGGAAGGGTGGCCTGTGCCCTCAGGCGTAGGGCAGCATGCCCTTGACGTTGTCGGCGTCGCGCTCGTCGACGACGGCCATCGCCCCAGGTAGCGCTTGCGCTTCGGGCTCTTGTGATCGAGCAGGTGGTTGTGGAAGGCCCGGCGACGCATGAACTTGCCGGTGCCGGTGGCCTTGAACCGCTTGGCGGCTGCTCTGCGGGTCTTGAGCTTTGGCATGTCTCCCCGGCGCGGGCACAAACAATCACCCTACGACCTGGCCCCGCCATCCTCCAAGCTCCTCCTGCCGTCCGCCCCAGCCGATGTCCGCCACCCCATCCCTGCGCCGCCTGGCGCTCTCCAGCCTCTCGGCCGTTGCCCTGCTAGTGGGCACGGGCTGCCGGGCCGAGCCCTCGCCCCGCCCCCCCCCAGGCGACGCTGGGCTGGCCGGTTCCACCACCACCCGGATCGACCCCGCCAAGCCGGTGCTGTGGGTCGGCCTGGCCCCCCGGCTCAGCAGCACGACCCCCCTGGAGCTGCGCAGCGGCGGTGGCCTGATGACACTGGTCACCGCAACCGGTGCCCGCTACAGCTCGCCGCGCCTGGTGCTGCACTGGCGCACCGTGCCGGTGCAGCCGCCGCTGCAGATCCGCCGCCAGGTGCTGGGCCCCTTCGCCAGCTTCGAGAGCGCCGAGGAGGCCGCCAGCCGCTGGCGTGCCGCTGGGGTTGCCCCCCTGATCGCCAATCCGCGCGAGTGGGAGGTGTGGGCGCCCCTGGGGGCGCCCCTGCCGGAGGACCTCGGCCCGGCCCGGCGCTTTGAGCAGACCCTCAGCCAACGGCCGGTGCTGGAGCTGCGCCGTGACGATGGCCCCGTGCTGATGGAGGGCCCCGTGCGGCTGGAGACCCCGGGCGGGCTGCTCTGGAAAGGCGGCCTGTTCCGGGGCCGTTCCGGGCTCCAGCCCGATGCCTATGGCAGCTGGGCGCTTGTGGAGGAGGTTCCCGTGGAGCGCTATCTCCAGGGGGTGGTGCCCCACGAGATCGGTGCCGGCTCCCCGCCTGCCGCCCTCGCTGCCCAGGCCGTGCTGGCCCGCACCTGGGCCCTGCGCAACCAGATCCGCTTCCAGGTGGACGGCTACCACCTCTGCGCCGATACCCAGTGCCAGGTCTATGCCGCCATCCGCGCCTGGCCGGTGCAGCGGTGCGCCAGGCCATCGCGGCCACCCGCTCCCAGGTGCTGAGCTGGCAGGGGGAGCCCATTCATGCGGTGTATCACGCCACCAACGGCGGCGTGGCGGCTGGCTTCGAGGAGGTCTGGAGCGGGCCTCCCCTCCCCTACCTGAAGCCCAATCTGGACGGCCCTGAGGCCCTGCAGGCCCGCTTTCCACTGCCCCTGGCTCCCGCCCGAACTGCCGGCCCTGCTCTCGGGGGGCTCGGCCCTCTACGGGGCCGACCACCCGCGCTTCCGCTGGAGCCGCACCCTCACGGCCGCCCAGCTCGGCCAGGCCCTGCGGGCCACCGCGCCCCAGCTCGGCACGCCACGCCCCAGACCGTGTCGGTGCTGGAGCGGGGTGTGAGCGGACGGGTGCTGGCCCTGGGCATCCAGGGCAGCGGCGGCTCCACCGTGCTGCGGCTGGATGCGATCCGCCGCACCCCTCGCCAGTTGCCGAGCACCCTGTTCGTGGTGGCCCCCAGCGGTGCCGGCAGCTGGCGCTTCGATGGCGGCGGCTTCGGGCACGGAGCCGGCCTTTCCCAGGCTGGAGCCATCGACCTGGCCCGGCGGGGCTGGACCCTGCAGCGGATCCTGGGCCGCTACTACCCCGGCACCACGCTGCAGCCCCT
>CAVONQ010000017.1:0-40520 GCA_963697335.1 uncultured cyanobacterium | reverse complement strand
GCGGGCGATACCGGCGGCGTGGATGCATGGGATGGGGTTGGCGGTTTGAGGGGGGCTCCGCGTCAGGAGAGGGCGCCTGGTCACCTCCATGGCTACTGCCACTCTTCGTTGTACCTAAACTGATTGGAATGTGTAACCGAGGCGGGTTTGATGAAGGGAGAACTGACTGCCGTGATTGAGCCAGCTCCAGAGGGTGGCTTCTGGGCGATCTGCCTGGAACTTCCCGGCGCGAACGGTCAGGGAGAAACCATGGAGGAAGCAAGAAAGGATCTGCAGGCCGCCATTGAGCTTCTCCTTGAGGATCGTGCGGCTGACATCAGCCGTGGCCTGCCACCTGATGCCGTGCGCATGCCCCTGCAGATCGGATGAAACGCCGCGATCTGGAACGGCGTCTTCGCATGGCTGGATGTGTCCTGAAACGGGAAGGAGCTTCACACTCCATCTGGATCAACCCAGCCACTGGAGTCAAGGAAGCCATCCCCAGACACAACGAAATCAAAGAACCTCTGGCCCGCAAGATTCTCGCCAGCCTCGGTGCGGGTTGAAGACTGGACCAGTTCTGCCCAGAAGTCTGGCGGTTTCGTCAGCTTCACAGACGACGCCCCCTGGATCCACCGCGAAGGCGTCCTCTGGCACGAAGCCAGCCACACCGACCTGCTGTTCGTGACCCTCAACAAGAGCGAAGCCCTCTTCTCCCCCTCCACCCGCACCCGCGACCTGGCCCTCGGCCCCTCGCTGTTCCACTGGGGGAGCCAGAGCAGCACCACCGCCGCCGACCCCACCAGTCAGCGCACCATCCACCATGAGGCGCGAGGTTCGCGGGTGCTGCTGTACTGCTTCGCAGAAGCCTTCGGCTACGTGCGGGAGCACCGCAGGCAGGGTGGTGTCACCGAGCCGTTTCGGTGTCTGGGGTTTGCCCGCTACGAGAGCCATGAGGGGGAGCGGCCGATGGCGATCCGCTGGCGGCTGGAGCGTGCGATACCGGCGGGGTGGATGCAGGGGATGGGGTTGGCGGTTTGAGGATGCCGTTCAACCGGCTTCAGAAAGGGTCCCCAGCCACCCGGAAAGCCGCTGCCTCACTCCTTGGGTGATGGCAACGGCCCTGGCGGCGTCCTCTGGTTGGGCCTCCATCCCCGGGTAGCGAAACATCACCCCTCCCTGGGTGATCCGGGTCAGATCGGAAGGATCAGCCTCCCAATCCGGCATCAGGGCCCCGAGTTGCCTGGAGAGCTCCCGAAGATCATGGATCTTCTGCACAGTCTCCCCATGAGCAATCAGGGCTGCCTTGAAGTACTTCTCCAGACACTGCTGAGCGTGAAAGACCACCGCATCCTCATGCCCTGGCTGCTGATGCAACAACTGCATGGCCCGCCAATCTCCCTCGCCCTTGCTGATCCACTCGTCAACAACAGGATTGCGCTCAGCCATGCAGCACCACACCGTGATCGAGGGCTTCACGGATGAACGGGTCACCCCAGCCATAGCGCCTGGGTATGTCCTCCGGTCGCCAAAGAAGCATGTCCAGAGGAAACTCAGGGTGGCAAACCTCGCGGATTTCCAGGATCTTCTCCAGGGCTCTCCCTTCAAAGGGCATCACCACCAACACATCGGCATCCGACTCCAGACCAGCTGTTCCTCGTGCCATCGAGCCGAACAGAATCACCTGCTCCGGGGCAAACGCCTCCACCAGGCGATCGGTGAAGGCCTTCAGGGCTTCCTGAGTGACGAGCGGTGCCTTTGCCATGCTTCCATCATCGCCGGCTATGCCAGGTGCTTGACCTTCAGCCAGGCAGGCCGCAGCCTGGCGCCACGACCTGCACCAACTGCTGGAGCTGCTGCCCTGGGCCCTGCCGGTTCCCCTGCGCGTCCACGGCCGCTACAGCCGCGCCGAGATCGAAGCGGCCTACTGCTGCGCAGAAGCCTGCGGCTACGGGATCCTGCGCGATGACGCCCCCTGGATCCACCGCGAAGGCGTCCTCTGGCACGAACCCAGCCAGAGCGACCTGCTGTTCGTGACCCTCAACAAGAGCGAAGCCCTGTTCTCCCCCTCCACCCGCTATCGCGACCTGGCCCTCGGCCCCTCCCTGTTCCACTGGGAGAGCCAGAGCACCACCACCGCCGCCTCCCCCACCGGCCAGCGCACCATCCACCACGAGGCGCGGGGTTCACGGGTGCTGTTGTTTGTGCGGGAGCACCGGCGTGAGGGTGGCCGCGCCGGGGGTGTCACCGAGCCGTTCCGGTGTCTGGGGTTTGTCCGCTACAAGAGCCACGAGGGGGAGCGGCCGATGGCGATTCGCTGGAGGCTGGAGCGGGCGATACCGGCGGGGTGGATGCAGGGGATGGCGTTGGCGGTTTGAGGGGGCAACCCCCATCAACCCCTCCTAAAGTGAGTGTCCTGGAGGAGTGACATGGCCCTCGCCATCAATCTCAGTGAAGAGCAATCCCGTGCCCTCGCCGAGGTGGCTGTACGGCTCAATGTGGCCCAGCAGGACCTGGCGGCAGCCGCCGTTCGCGATCTGTTGAGCAGGCCCTCCGCCGACTTTGAAGTCGCCGCCTCCCAGGTGCTGGCAAAGAATGAGGAGCTCTACCGGCGCCTGGCTTGATCCGCTTTCTCAGCCTCAGCGAGGTTCTGGAGCTGCATCGCCGTCTGATCGCCACCTCTGGTGGATTGCCCGGATTGCGGGACCTTGGCCTACTGGAGGCGTCACTCTCGCAGCCCCGCCAGACATTCTCGGGCACTGATCTCTACCCCACTCTCGTCGATAAGGCAGCAGCACTTGGGTTTTCTTTGATCCGGAACCATCCCTTTGTGGATGGCAACAAACGCATCGGTCATGCCGCCATGGAAGTCATGCTGATGCTGAACGGGTACGAACTGACCGCTTCGACGGAAGCAGCGGAAGCCACCATTCTCGCTGTGGCCTCCGGAGCGCTTGGGCGCCAGGCCTTGAGCAACTGGGTTCGGCAAATGATCAAGAGCTTGGAATGAGGTGATTCTGCAAAAAGATCACCAGCCGCCTCATTCGGCCCAGAAAGGATGGGCGCCAGCTCAGATGTTCTTTGGGCTTCCCAATCGCCTTCCGCCTAGGCATCCACTCCGGAACGGCCCACCAGGGTTCATCCATGGAGCACCTCTCCATGGTCAATCGCCCCGCGCACGACCGGATCGCCCCCCGGTAGCGAACCTCAACCTCCTCCGGCCGCAGGACCAGCAGATCCAGGGAACCGAACAGGATCACCTCCTTGAGGGCGTAGCGCTCCACCAGCCGCTGCGTGAACGCAAACAGCGCCTCCCGGGTCACCAGAGGTGTCGGCGTGGTGGTCATGGGCTTCATCATCGCGAGCCTTCCAAGCACAGGCCACGGTGCCCTGAGCCCTGCCGGTGCGCCTGCGCGTCCAGGGCCGCTACAGCCGCGCCGGGATCGAAGCGGCCTACTGCTGCGCAGAAGCCTTGCGGCTTCTGGATCCTGCGCGACGACGCCCCCTGGATCCACCACGAAGGCCTGCTCTGGCACGAACCCAGCCAGACCGACCTGCTGTTCGTGACCCTCAACAAGAGCGAAGCCCTCTTCTCCCCCTCCACCCGCTACCGCGACCTGGCCCTCGGTCCCTTCCTGTTCCACTGGGAGAGCCAGAGCACCACCGCCGCCGCCTCGCCCACCGGTCAGCGGACTATCCACCACGAGGCGCGGGGTTCACGGGTGCTGTTGTTTGTGCGGGAGCACCGGCGTGAGGGTGGCCGCGCCGGGGGTGTCACCGAGCCGTTTCGGTGTCTGGGGTTTGTCCGCTACGAGAGCCACGAGGGGGAGCGGCCGATGGCGATTCGGTGGCGGTTGGAGCGGCCGATACCGGCGGGGTGGATGCAGGGGATGGGGTTGGCGGTTTGAGGGCCGTAGCCTCCTTGCTCTCACGATGCCCCCCTCGCCCAGTCACCACCATTCCGGGAGAGTGTGCCGGAAAGGCAGAAGATCTCGAGACCGCGCGTGATCGTGGTGCAATGCTGCTGGCCGGCCTGCCGCAGCTGAGCCGCACACAGAAAGCTGGCTCAGCCCTGTCGGCTCAGCGGCAGGATTCGTACCCGTTCACGCCGTTCATCAGCCACCACGAGTGCCCCTTGCTCGATCTCGGCGGCATAGGTTCGCAGAAGCGAAAGCACCAGAGAGCCGATGGCTTCAGGGAGCACGTTGAGGCAGCGCACCTGCACCACGCTGGGTCCATCGGCGCCGCTGAGGGCAAGCATCGTGCCGAAGTCCAGGTCGTGCGTGAAGACGGCGTAGTCGTTGGTCGTGGCCCACTGCATCAGAGTCCTGTCAGGAGCCTTCGGGTCGCCCACCTCTGACCAATGCACAGCCTCATGGCCTGCGGCCTGAAGGAGCGGGATCCATTCTCTAGAGAGGTTCATGTCGACCAGAAGCCTGGCCATCAGCTCAGGACCAGAGCCTCTTCCCTCTCTTCCATGCGCCAGGCCGCGTAGGCGAGAGCCTCATCGATGTCGGCCGGCTCAAGCAGCGGGTAGGCCTGCAGGATGCGCTCGCGGCTGCTGCCACGGGCAACCAGTCCCACGATCGTGCCCACGGTGATACGCAACCCACGGATGCAGGGCTTGCCGCCCATCACGGCGGGATCGTGGCTGATGCGCGGGAAGGCCATGGGGCGATCGTAGGAACAAGCGCTCGGTTTGCCTGGAGCTGGATGCGGTTCAGGCAGTGGCGAGGCGGTGTTGGTGCTCACCACCAAGTGGAACGGCATCGCTCGGGACTCCAGCCGCTGGGTGGTCTGCACTCACGGCGCCTCCTTGCAGGTCGAAGGGCTCGACGCGCTGGCCATGGACCCGGCCGACTTCTACGGGGTGCGGGGCGCCGGCTTCACCAGCCTGCGGCGCGAGCTGGGCTGGCTCCCTGGCGAGCCCCATCCCCGCGAGGAATCGCTCACCCGCGCCATCGGCGCCAGCCTGCTCCGCCTCGACGATCCCGATCGCCTGCGCGCCACCGCCCAGCTGTGCGGCACCGGCAAGCGCTGGCGGCCCCTGCCCGATGCCCTCGCCCTGCTCTGGCAGGCATCCGCCTGGCGCGACGAACTGCGCCAGCTGCTGCACCTGCTGGCCGAGCGCACCGAACGCCGCCTCCACCCGCTGCCCTGGGCCCTGCCGGTTCCCCTGCGCGTCCACGGCCGCTACAGCCGGGCCGAAATCGAAGCGGCGTTCGGGATCCTGACGGGCGACGCCCCCTGGATCCACCGCGAAGGCGTGCTCTGGCACGAACCCAGCCAGTGCGATCTGCTCTTTGTGACCCTCAACAAGAGCGAATCCCTCTTCTCCCCCACCACCCGCTACCGCGACCTGGCCCTGGGCCCCGCGCTGTTCCACTGGGAGAGCCAGAGCACCACCACCGCTGCCTCCCCCACCGGCCAGCGCTACATCCACCACGAGGCGCGGGGCTCACGGGTGCTGCTGTACTTCTTCGCAGAAGCCTGCGGCGACGTGCGCGAGCACCGGCGTGAGGGCGGCCGGGCAGGGGGTGTCACCGAGCCGTTTCGGTGTCTGGGGTTTGCCCGCTACGTGAGCCACGAGGGGGAGAGGCCGATGGCGATTCGGTGGCGGCTCGAGCGGGCGATACCGGCGGCGTGGATGCAGGGGATGGGGTTGGCGGTTTGAGAATGCTCAGGCCGGCTAGATTTCTGGGATGAGTGATTCACGCATCACGTACAACCCTGCACAGTGCGGCGGCAAGCCCTGCATCCGAGGGATGCGGATCCGGGTTAGCGATGTGCTTGACCTTTACGCGGCCGGGCTCAGCCCCGACCAGATCCTTGCCGAGCTACCGGATCTTGAGCCCGAAGATCTACAGGCTGCTCTCACCTATGCCGCTCGCGAATTGGATCACCCGGTGCTCGTGGCGTGATCCTCTGGCTTGATGCCCAGCTCTCGCCAGCCCTGGCGACCTGGATCATGGCGCAATGGCCTCACATCCAAGCCGTGCCTGTCAGGAATCTGGGCCTCAGAGATGCCGAAGACCAGGAGATCTTCGCCCAGGCGAGGTCTGCAGGGGCTGTTGTGATGACAAAAGATCGCGACTTCCTCGCTCTCCTCTTCAAGCAAGGTCCCCCACCACAGGTGATCTGGCTTCGTGTGGGAAACAGCTCCAACAAAGCCCTTCAAGAGGTTCTGCTGCAAACGCTTGATCAGGCCATCGCCAGCCTTCTTGAAGGAGAGCACTGGGTAGAAGTTCGTTCATCTCTCTGACGACGCCCCTTGGATCCACCGTGAAGGCGTGCTCTGGCACGAACCCAGCCACACCGACCTGCTGTTCGTGACCCTCAACAAGAGCGAAGCCCTCTTCTCCCCCACCAGCCGCACCAAGGACGACGCCATCTCCCCATGGGAGCTCCACTGGGAGAGCCAGAGCCTCCCCTGGGCAGCCTCACCCGCGAAGCCTCATCCACGTGGCAGCGCACCATCCACCACCGTGAACAACCGGGGCGTCGTCACCAAGCCGTTCCACTGCCTCGGTTTTGCCGAAGACGTGAGCCACGAAGGCGAGCGGCCGATGGCGATTCGCTGGCGCCTGCAGCAGCCGATCCCTGCGGCGTTCGTTCCGGAGCAGGCGGTGGCGGTGTGAGGGGGGCCAAACTGGATCAACCAAGCTGCTGGCGACCATGACGACCGCCACCCCCCAGCGCCTGACGGCGATCCTGTACCGGGAAGAGGAGCTGTATGTGGCGGAGTGCCCGGAAGTCGGCACCGCCAGCCAGGGCGACACCATCGAGGAAGCCCTGGCCAATCTGCGCGAAGCCACCGAGCTCTACCTGGAGGAGTGCCCCCAGCCGGTGCTGGCGCCCCGTCTGCTGACCACCTTCGAGGTCAACGTTGCCTAAGTTGCCACGGCTGCCGGCGTCCGCCGTCATCGCCGCGTTGCAGCGTCTGGGCTTTCAAGTGGTGCGTCAGAAAGGCAGCCATGTGGTGCTGCGAAGACCGTCGAGCAACCCTGAGAGTGGCGAAGCCAGCGTCACCTGCGTCGTGCCGTTGCATCGCCGGGATCTGGCGGTGGGCACCCTGGGGAGCGTGCTGCGCCAGGCAGGTATTGACGTGGAGACGTTCCTGGGTCTCCTCTGAATCCCTACCTCTCAGCATTTGATCCTGCGCCACGGCCAGTTGCAGATCCTCTTCGCCACGGTGTTCTGCGACCAAGCACTGTGCAACGAAGGCCTCGACATCCCCGAGGCTGCGGCTGCACCCCTCCAAGAGATGCCTCACGGTGCTCGGCCAAACACCGCAACAGGCATCGGCCAGGCCCCCACTCAGCCACTCAACCAGCGCTCGAAGAGGCCCATGGATGCACAGAAGGGGGGTGCTGGGCAGGGCCGCCACGCTCACGGATGAACAACTTGTGCAGCGTGTCCGCCGCCAGCACCGCCACCGGTGCCAGCGCGATCGGGCCGAGGTAGCCGAGCGGGAAGCGGGCCATGTCGAAAACGGCGGCGATGGGGGCGACCAGCACCAGAAGGCCGGCCACGACCGGTTCACTCAGCCAACCCAGCCACAGCAGCGGGTTGGGATTGGGAAGCAGTTCCCAGAAGGGGCGCCGGTCGCTGCGGCAGGCCAGCAGTGCCCCCATCTGGCCGGCCACGATCAGGCAGAAGGCCACCGTGGAGGCCCGTTGCTGGATCGCCTGCACCGCAGGCGCGGCGCGGTGGTGGAGCAGATCGGGGGCCAGCTGTTGCAGGGCGGAGAGGTCGACGCCGTTGTTGTGCCACACCAGCAGGTAGCCGGCCATCGAGATCAGTCCCTCCACCAGCCCCAGCACCAGGTAGGCCCGCACCATCAGGGGCCGGTTGAGCAGGGGCAGGTCACGGCGGCGTGGCGGCTGGTGCATCACCCCCGCTTCAGGGGCTTCCGAGCCCAGGCCCAGGGCCGGCAGCAGATCGGTGCCGAGATCCACCGCCAGGATCTGCAGCACCGTGAGGGCCGCCGGGATCCGCAGCACCACCATCGCCAGGAACGGCAGGATCTCCGGCACGTTCGAGGCCAGGATGTAGGTGATGAACTTGCCGATGTTCGCCACCACCGAGCGACCGAAACGCACAGCCTCCACGATCGTGGCGAAGTTGTCGTCGAGCAGCACGATGTCGGCGGCCTCGCGGGCCACATCGGTGCCGCTGATGCCCATGGCGAGGCCCACATCGGCGGCACGCAGGGCCGGTGCGTCGTTGACGCCATCGCCGGTGACGGCCACCACCTCGCCGAGGGCCTGGTAGGCCTGCACCAGCCGCAGCTTCTGCTCCGGGGCCATGCGGGCGAACACCAGCCGGTGGCGATACTTCAGCAACTGCCGCAGATGCACGTCGCTGATCTGGGCCAGGGTGGAGCCCTCGATCACCCGCACGGGATCGGCACCTGCCCGACCACTCCGGTGATGGACTTCCGTTCCCTGGCCATGGGCGGAGCTCGGCTCCAGCAGGCCGATCTGCAGGGCGATCGCCTGGGCCGTGAGGCCGTAGTCCCCGGTCACCATCGTGACCCTGATGCCGGCATCGCGGCAGCGGCGGATGGCGTCGGGCACTTCCGGTCGGGGCGGGTCGTAGAGGCCCAGCAGGCCGAGCAGCGTCTGGCCCGACTCCAGAACGTCTGCCGGCGCCGCCTGCATGTCCTCCGGCCCGGCGCGCAGGGCGACGGCAATCACCCGGAAGCCCCTGGCGGCCAGGTCGTCGTTGGCGGCCACCACCTGCCGGCGGCGGCTCTGATCGAGCGGTTCGCTGCCGCTGGGCGTGAGCCAGGCTTCGCAGCGCTCCAGCACCTCCAGCGGCGCTCCCTTGGTGATCACCAGGCTGCCGCCGTCGGCGATCGACAACGGCGGGTCGTTCCACATCACCAGCACCGTCATGCGCCGCCGGTGTGAATCGAAGGGGATCTCCCGGCGGCGTGGGTGGAGGCGCTGCAGCTCAGCCGGATCGAGGCCGGCGGCCTGGGCCGCCTGCAGCATCGCCGTTTCGGTGGGATCACCCACGGCACCACCGGCATCGAGGCGGGCGTTGCTGCAGAGGGCGGCCCCCTCGAGCAGCAGCCGCTGCAGATCCTCGCCGGGCACCGGCAGCCAGGTTTCCTCCACCGCCATGCGGTTGCAGGTGAGGGTGCCGGTCTTGTCGCTGCAGATCACACTCACCGATCCGAGCGTTTCCACCGCCGAGAGACGCCGCACCAGCGCCTTGCGACGGGCCATGCGCTGCACGCTCAAGGCCAGCGCCAGGGTGACGGTGGGCAGCAGGCCTTCGGGCACGTTGGCCACGATGATCCCGATCGCGAACACCAGGCTCTCCAGGGGCGTCATGCCCACGAAGACCAGGCTCAGGGCGAAGGCGAGCAGGCCCATCGTGATGGCGATCGTGCTGATCGTGTGCACGATGCGGGCCACCTGCTGCTCCAGGGTGCTGGCGCTGCGGTGGGTGCCGGCCGTGAGGCGGGCCACCTGGCCGAATTCGGTTTCGGAGCCGGTGGCATACACGATCGCCTCGCCCCGGCCGGAGGCGATCGTGCTTCCCGCCAGCAGCAGGTTGGGTCGTTCACCGCTGGGCAGACGCAGCTCCGCCTGAGCGGCGGGCAGGTCCAGGGTCTGGCGAGCCACCGGCACCGATTCACCGGTCAGCACCGAAAGATCGACGCGCAGCTCATGGCTGACGCTGATGCGGCAGTCGGCCGGCACCCGATCGCCCTCCTCCAGCAGCAGCCGGTCACCCGCCACCAGCTGCTCAGCGGAGCGGAAGCCCAGCCGGCCATCGCGCCACACCTGGACCTGGCGGGGCAGCGAGCGGGTGAGAGCGTCCAGGGTGCGCTCCGCTTGGAACTCCTGCCAGAACGAGAAGATGCCGTTGATCAGCACCACCGCCCAGATCGCCGAGCCCAGCTGCGGGGTGCCGGCCACGAAGGCCAGCACCCCTGCGATCCACAGCAGCAGGGCCATGAAATGCAGCATCTGGTCGAGGAAACGCAGCACCAGGGGGCGGCGTTTCAGCGGCGGCAGCCGGTTGGCGCCGTAACGCTCCAGCCGCTGCTCCGCTTCCGCCTGGCTGAGACCCTCAGGGGTGGTGCGCAGACCTGGATACACCTGCTCCAGCGGCAGAGACCAGATCGGCTGGGAAGCAGCAAGCAGCACCGGATCAACAGGCTGGGTGGCCTTCAGGATGGCCCGCCTGAAGGCAGTGGAGTGTCGGCCATCAACAAGGCATGGATGCCGCTCAGGTCCTGGGGGGCCACCCAGGGTGACCTGTCCTCCTCCACCCGATACAACGACGTCGCCATCTCCCCACGCGGGGTCCACTGGGAGAGCCAGAGCCTCAGCCGCGAAGCCTCATCCCTGGGGCAGCGCTCCATCCACCACAGTTAGCGCGGCAGCTGGGTGTTCGCCTCTGGGCCGGGCGACACCACCCACTGCTTGGATCCGCTCACCAGCAGCACCCTGCCATTCATGGCTTTGCCTAAGGCGGAACGACTGATCAAGACTCTCCTGGCGGAATGGGCCTACGTCATCGCCTACCAGCCATCGGCTGAACGCAACCACGGAGGTTCCAGGGATGCTCCATCCGCAGCTGGTGGTGGCAGGTTGAGGGCGGGGGGGAAGCGAAATGGCCACGATCGCAGGCAAGCTGCAGCGTTTCTACGCAGACCAGCCATCCAGACGGGCAGAGCCCTACCCCTGCTCCAGCCACTCCCTGACCGTCGCGTGTTCGGGTGTCAGTCGAACACGTTGCCGTGCCGATAGCGCTCCGCATGGCCAGCGGCTTCCGTGAGTGAGGCCACATTGGCGCGGGTGAAGAATCCCTCATACCCCATGCAGCGCTGCACATACTCGGTGATGAGCAGTGAGTAGGTTGAGCTCTTGGAAAAGATCTGCTTGAGATTGGGCTGATCGCTGCATTCACCCACCACATCGGCCAGAAAAGACACACCTGCTGAACGCAGCTGGCCCACCACGAAATCGACATTCTTGATGCCATCCACCTCGCCATCGGCCACCTCCAGGGCAAGATGATGCATGCGCCGCCCGAAGTTGCGCACGAAGTCTTCGGTGGGCATCGGCAGGTTCACGAGTGAATTCAGATAGGAGGGCGTGTTGTTGGCTGTGAACACTCGCGCCGGTGAAAGCTTGTCGTCGTCAACCCTGGGGTCTCGCGTCACATTGGTGGACGAATTCATCTCATTGATGTTGTAAGCGCCCCAGAAGTAGTAGGGCACCATCGTGAGATACTCAAGAATGGCATCCTCCCGATCGCCCGCCAGCACCCGGGTGGCCATGTGATCCAGCCCCAGCACCTTCCCCTCAAGCCCCAGCTGGGCATGGCGTTCAGCCGCTTCCACGATCGGGCGCTCGGTGTCGTCATCGAGCAGCACCCGGTCGCCGAGGTCCAGCGGCGCCAGGGAATCCAGCGGCAGATCAACGTACCCCACGCGGTTGTAGGTGTGATCCGAGAGAAAGGTGAAGATCAGATGGTCGTGGGCATAGTGCTGGTGGGCATAGAACGGATTTCTGGTATCACCTGGGTAGACAAAGCGGATGTTCTGTGACTCCAGGACCTCGCGCGTGGCTTTAGCTGAGCTCGTGGAGTACACTTCGCCCACATATCTGGCATTCGGGCGCTTCATCGCCAGCGGATACATGCCATTCCAGCGTGTGATCTCATCCTCGAATTCGCCCGTCAGCGGCTCCAGCAGGATCAGCCGTGGCCAACGCGGATCCGCGGCCAGCAGATGGACCCGATGGGTGGCCATCAACCAGCATTCCCGAAACCTGTAGGGGCCCATCAGGGCCAGTTCCGCCATGTAGGCCACCGCATGGCCATGGTCAACCTGAATCACCACAGCTGCCATCGACCCCACCAGTTCGTCGATGCCGCTGCGGGCCCGGCGTTCGTAGACCTGCGGCAGAAACTCCTCGAAAAACAGGGTGTTCCGCTTATCGCCCCGGGGCTTGTAGTGAAGACAATCAAACCCTTTCAGAGGGCTTCTCTCTGTCATCACGATGGTGATGTTGTGCTGTCAATCCTATCGCGCTGCAATGGCAGCGCCGCCTGCATCCGCACCCCGTTCGGCACTGCTGCCAGGCGCGCGGAATCGGCCCCTGGCGGCGTCCCCCAACCATTCCGCGGCCAGCCGAGGCGGTGGAATCGACAGAAAGAGCAGGGGTTGATCGCCCTGGCAGGCAGACCCCGCTAGAGGGAAGGCACGAGCGGAGACCCCATGAGCTGGCTGGAGCCCACCAACCTGCTGCTGCTGGCCTGTGCCCTGATCTACGGCCTGATCGGGGAATGGGTCGATGGCGGCATCCTGCTGGTATTCGTGCTGGGCATCAGCCTGCTGGATGCCGTCCAGCAGCAGCGCAGCAACCATGCCCTGGCCGAGCTGGCCCGCCTCTCGGCACCCCGCGCCCACGTGCGGCGCGAAGGCCAGGAGCTCGACCTGCCCGCCGAGCAGGTGCGTGTGGGCGATCTGCTGCGGCTGGAGGAAGGCGATCGGGTGGCCGCCGACGCCGCCATCACCGAGGCGGTGGGGTTGTGGCTGGATGAATCGCTGCTCACCGGTGAATCGCTGCCGGTTGCCCGCACCACGCCCGGGGAGCAGATCCTGGCGGGTTCGCTGGTGGCCAGTGGCCGCGGCTGGGCCGAGGTGGTGGCCGTGGCCGGCGCCACCGAACTGGGCCGGCTCGGCAGCAGCCTGGCCACGGTGCAACCACCGCCCACCCGGCTGCAGCGCCAGACCCGTCGCCTCACCGGACGCCTCACCCTGCTGGCGCTGGGGCTCTGCGCGGCCCTGGCGGTGATCCAGGGAGCACTCAGCGGCGACTGGCCCCAGGCCCTGCTCGCTGCCCTGGCCCTGGCCCTGGCGGTGCTGCCCAACGAAATTCCCGTGGTGCTGGCCCTGTTCCTGGCCCTCGGCGCCCTGCGCCTGGCCCGGATCGGGGTGCTGGCCCGCTGGCCCGCGGCGGTGGAGAGCCTCGGTAGCGCCACCGTGCTTGCCGTCGACAAGACCGGCACGCTCACCGAGAACCGCATGGGGGTGCAGCAGCTGCTCACCTGGCCGCAGCTGGAGGGCTGGCAGGCGGGGGAGACTCTGGAGGAACCGGTTCATCAGCTGCTCGAGCTGGCGGTGCTGGCCAGCCGCGGTGATCCGGTGGATGCCATGGAACTGGCGATCCAGCGCCTGGCCGCCGACCACCTCGGCGGCACCGAACACCTCCATCCCGACTGGCCCCTTGAGCGGGAATACCCCCTGCAGAGCGATCTGCTGGTGTTCTCCCGCCTCTGGCACGACGGCGAAGGCAGCCTGCAGCTGGCCGCCAAGGGGGCGCCCGAGGCGATCGCCGATCTGTGTCACCTCGATGGCGGGCAGACCACCGCCCTGCTGGCCGCCGCCGATGGGCTCGCCGCCAGGGGGCTGCGGGTGCTGGCGGTGGCCCGCGGGCTCGATGGCGTGCCGGTGCACGAAGGCCAGCCGTCCGCAGACGGCGGCGCGCTGCCGGATCATGTGCACGGCTACCTGTTCGAGCCGCTGGGGTTCGTGGCCCTGGCGGATCCGCTGCGCACGGATGTGCCCGCGGCGATCGCCACGGCGCGGGGTGCTGGCGTTCGGATCGTGATGATCACCGGTGACAGCCCCGTGACGGCCCGCTCGATCGCCGATCAGGCGGGCCTGCCGCCCGGTCCGGTGCTCTCCGGCCCGGAGCTGGACACCCTCTCGGCACAGGAACTGGCTGTCAGCATCCGCGAGGTGACGGTGTTCGCCCGGGTGATGCCCCAGCAGAAGCTGCAGCTGGTGCGTGCGCTGCAGGCCGCCGGTGAAGTGGTGGCGATGACCGGCGATGGCGTCAATGACGCCCCTGCCCTCAAGGCCGCCGACATCGGCGTGGCGATGGGCAAGCGCGGCACCGCCGTGGCGCGCGAATCCGCCGATCTGGTGCTGCTCAACGACACCTTCAGCGATCTGGTGGCGGCCCTGAAGCTGGGCCGGCGTGTCGACGCCAACCTGCATCGGGCCCTGGGCTACACCCTGGCGATCCACCTGCCGATCGCGGCGCTCGGCCTGGTGCCCCTGCTGCTGAGCGGCCAGGCGCTGATCCTGCTGCCGGTGCACATCGCCCTGCTGCACCTGGTGATCGATCCGGCCTGCACGGTGGTGTTCGAGGCGCTGCCCGCCACACCGGGCCTGATGCGGCAGCCCCCCCGCCCGCCGGAGGCGCCCCTGTTCGGACCCGACACCTGGCGCCGTGCGCTCAGCCAGGGCGTCGTGGTGATGGCGGCCGCCCTCGTGCTGGTCTTCTGGCCCGAGTCCGACGCCGCCACCCACCGCAGCCTGGTGTTCTCGCTGCTGCTGCTCGCCGGCGGTGGGCTGGTGTGGCTGAACGGGGATCCCCGCAGCCGCATCACCGCCGCCGGTGCCGGCATCGGCCTGGGGCTCTGGCTGTTGCTGCTGGCCATTCCCGGCTTGCAGCAGCTGCTCAGTCTCGCCCCGCTGCAGCCTTCCGAGATCCTCACGGTGCTGATCACCACGGCGCTCGCCCTGCTGCTGGCGGGCCTGCTTGATCGTCGGCTCGCCTCATCGCGCCAGCAGATCCACTCCTTGTCGTAAAGAATGCCGCCGCGCCTGGTGCAATCGCGGAACTGCTCCTGCAGGGGCACTGCAGTCGGGATTTCCCTGCTGCGGCAACACCTGGCGGCCCGCACCGCCGTGCAGCTCTGCTGAGCCTAGGGGTCGGTCAACGTCGCACCCAAGTTGGCCAGGTGATCGATATTCGGCGGGCGCCAGCCCATCTGACCACGGCTGTTGCAGCTGATAGTCCACTAGCCCTCGTCATCGCTCCAGAGAATCAGGATGCTGGGTTTCTTCGCTGCAATGGTTGCTGCCTTGTCGTGATGAGGCAACTCCAGGAGCGGCAGCCATCAACTGTGTCGCCACCATCAAGGCCCTGCTCCTGGATCCACGGGCGGCTCCGGCCCCAGCTGCCCTCAGGCCCCCAGCGCCACCCCGGGATGGCCTGGAGCTCGGGCCTGCTCCAGGGGGATGACCTCAGCCGGGCCGGCCTCCAGCTCGGCATAGCCCGCCCGCCGCCGGGCATCGAGGGCCTCGAGATAGCGGCGCTCGTTGTAGTACAGCTCCTGAAAGCGCAGGGCATCGCTGTTGAGCTCGGCGAACAGCTGGTCGATGCGGCCCTCCATGTCGCCGATCGGCACCAGCCCGGTGTGCTCTTCGCTGCGCTCCAGCTCCAGCAGGCGGGCGATGCAGCGCTCCAGGGTTTCCAGGCGCTGGCTGCTCCAGGCATCGAGCAGATGGCGGCAACGCTTCAGGCTGCGCTGGCGCTCCAGGGAGGCCAGGGCACCGCGCAGTTGCAGCTGCGGCTGGCCCAGGTGCAGCTGCTGCAGTTCGCTGGGCTCGATCAGGGGTGTGAGCCGCGCCAGCAGGCTGCTCTCCTCCACCAGCAGCTGGTCGCTGAGCAGGCGGGGCAGCTCCAGGTCGGCCAGGTCGAGGCCGGCATCGAGGCCCCGGTTCACGGCCTCCAGGCGGCCAGCGCCCAGGTTGTCCTCCTCCAGGGCGCAGATGGCGGCCCAGAGCTGGCGGTGGTGGGCCAGGCCGAAGTCCTCCAGCTCATGGCGGCGCAGCTCGGCCCGGATCCGGGGCCGTTCCGGCGGGCAGTGCAGGTAGAGCCGCAACACCTCCGCCTCGGCGCGCTCCCGCAGGCCCGCCTCGCCGGGCTGCTCCCACTTCTGGGAGCGGCCGTGCCAGCGCTGGCCCTTCACCTGCTGGCGCAGGTCGTCCTCCAGCTGGATCGCCAGCCTGGCCTGGCCGCCACTGAGCCGCTCGGCCACCTGCTGCAGGTAGTGGCTGCGCACGGCGCTCTGGGGCAGCTTGCCGAGCAGGGCCACCAGGGCGCTCACCGCCTGCTGGAACTGATCCGAGCGGGCCAGGTCCTTGCCCTCCAGCACCTGCTCGATCTGCCAGTCGAGCCACTGGGGCGCCTGATCCAGCAGGGCGCGGTAGTCGCCGGCGCCCTGCTGCTTGAGGAACTCATCGGGATCCTTCCCGGCCGGCAGGTGCAGCACCCGCAGCTCCAGCTGCCCCTGCAGCGCCAGCTGCTCCACCTCACCGATGGCCCGCTGGGCCGCTCTCACGCCGGCGCCGTCGCTGTCGAAGTTGAGGATCAGGCGGCGGCTCTCGCAGCAGCGGCACAGCTGGGTGATCTGCTGGCGGCTGAGGGCCGTGCCCAGGGAGGCCACCGCATTGGTGATGCCGGCGGCATGCAGGGCGATCACATCGAAGTAGCCCTCCACCACCACCGCCCGGTCATCGCGGCGGATCTCGTTGGCGGCCCGATCCAGGCCGAACAGGTGTTGCCCCTTCTCGAACACCTCCGTTTCCGGGGAGTTGAGGTATTTGGGCTCGCCGCCATCGAGGCTGCGACCGCCGAAGCCGATCACCCGCCCCTGGCGGTCGCGGATCGGCACCATGACCCGGCCGCGGAAGCGGTCGTAGTGCCCACGGCGGCTGTCCCCGGCCTCCCCCTTGCGGGCCGCCACCAGGCCGGCGGCCTCCAGCCATTCCGGTGCCACCCCCTCCACCTGCACCAGGTGGTTCAGCAGCCCATCCCAGCGATCGGGGGCGAAACCGAGCTCGAAGGCCTCGATCGTGCCCTCACTCAGGCCCCGCTGCTGGCGCAGGTAGTCCAGGGCCGCCGCGCCCCCGGGGGCGCGCAGCTGGCTGCGGAACCAGCCCGACGCCAGGTTCAGCACCCGGTGCAGCTGCTCGCGGCGGGAGAGCTGCTTGCGCAGCCGCTCCTGCTGGGGGCCGTCCAGCGTTTCCACCGGCAGCTGGTACTTGCGCGCCAGCTCCAGCACCACATCGCTGAAGCTGTGGCGCTGCAGCTCCATCAGGAACTTGATGGCGTTGCCGCCGGCGCCGCAGGAGAAGCAGTAGTAGAACTGCTTGGCCGGCGACACCGTCATCGACGGCGAGGTGTCGTCGTGGAAGGGGCAGATCCCCACGAACTCGCGCCCCTTCTTCTTGAGCACCACGTGCTCCCCCACCACATCGACGATGTCCGCACGCTCCTTGACGGCCTCGATCGTGCGCGGATGCAGGCGGGGATGGAGCGCGGGCTGGCTCAAGGAGTGGCGCTACCGGTGGGGGTTGAATCGGCCCCATTCTGCCGGACGCCACCACAACTGGGCGCCCCTGTGGATGCTGGGCAGTGCCCTGGCCTTCAGCCTGATGGGGGTGTGCGTCAAGGCCCTGGGGGGGCGCCTGCCGGTGTCGGAGGTGGTGCTGGCCCGGGCCGTGGTGAGCGTGCTGATCAGCTGGTGGCTGCTGGGCCGGGCCGGGATCGATCCCTGGGGGAACCGCCGCGGGCTGCTGATGGGGCGGGGCCTGCTCGGAACGGCAGGGCTCTACTGCATCTATCAGGCCATCGCCGGCCTGCCCCTGGCGGTGGCCACGCTGCTGCAGTACCTCCACCCCACCTTCACGGCGCTGCTGGCCTGGCCCCTGCTGGGCGAACGGCCCGGCTGGCGGGTGGGGGCGGCGGTGCTGCTGGGCCTGCTCGGGGTGGGGGTGCTCACCATCCCATCGGGCGATGGGCTGGCGGCCCTCTCCGAACAGCTGCCCACGCTGCCCTTGCTGCTCGCCCTGGCCGGCGCCCTGCTCTCGGCCCTGGCCTACGTGAGTGTGAGGGCCCTGCGCCGCAGCGAGCATCCCCTGGTGGTGGTGTTCTACTTCCCGCTGATGGCCCTGCCGATCAGCCTGCCCCTGGTGCTGCTGGAGCCGGTGCAGCCCACCGGCGTGGAGTTCGCCTGGCTGCTGGGGGTGGGGCTGTTCACCCAGCTGGGGCAGCTGGGCCTCACCTATGGCCTGATGGGCATGGCCGCCGGCCGCGCCACGGCGATGAGCTACGTGCAGGTGCCCCTGGCGGCGCTGTGGGGCGTGTTCTGGTTCCAGGAGACCCTCGCCCCCTCCCTGCTGCTGGCCGCCGCCCTGGTGCTGGGCGCCACCCTGCTGAGCATCAGGGGCGGCTGAGCTTCACGGTGGGAGCAGGGTCTGGGCCACCCCTCAGGAGGGCAGGGGGTCGGTGAGCCAGAGCTGGGTGTCGCCGCCGATGGCACCGCTGGGGCGGGCCAGCCGCCAGCTCTCGCCCCGCTCGCCCCGTTGCAGGTAGAGCTCGAAGGGGCTGTCCACCCGCACCCGATCGCCCGGCAGGCGCCAGTCGAAGCTGCCGCTGAGCCGCAGGCCGCGGGCCTCGCCGATCGCCACCGCCTGCTGCTCACTCACCCGCACCCGGCTCACCTCCGGAACGCCGACGGGCTCCAGGCCCAGGGACTGGGCGATCGACCCCTGGGTGAGCTGGATCTGCAGGGCCAGGGCACTCAGCAGCACCCCCCGGGGCGGCTGGCCGACGGCGCCGCAGCCGCTGATCGGCAACAGCAGCAGCAGGCACAGCAGGGGTGCGAGCAGCGGTGGCAGCAGAGGTGGCAGCAGCCGCTGGGCAAGGGTCCGCAGGGCGGGCAGCATGGGGACGGTTTCACTTCCCCCATGATCGGCTGGCTGCAAGGGGACATCACCGATCCGTGGCAGCACGACAAGCGCTGCGGCCTGCTGCTGGTCTGCGGTGGCGTGGGCTACGAGGTGCAGGTGAGCCAGCGGCAGTGGCAGCGCCTGCCGCCCCAGGGCGCCTGCCTGGGCCTGCACATCCACCAGAGCATCCGCGAAGACGGCTGGACCCTCTTCGGCTTTGCGGAGCGCCAGGAGCGGGATCTGTTCCGGGAGCTGGTAGCCGTGAGCGGGGTCGGACCGCAGATGGCCCTGGGCCTGCTGGGGGTGCTGGAGCCCACCGCCCTGGTGCTGGCGATCGTGCAGGCCGACCTGCGCCAGCTCTGCCAGGCGCCGGGGGTGGGCAAGCGCACCGCCGAGCGGCTGGCGGTGGAGTTGCGGGTGCGGCTGCAGGAGCGCTTCCTGGGGGGGCCGGGCCCTGGCGGCGAGGCCGATCTCGAACCCCTGCCCGCCCTGAGCGAGGGCAGCCGCGACGACCTGCACGCCACCCTTGCCGCCCTGGGTTACGAGGGGCTGGAGATCCACCGGGCGGTGCGGGCCGTGGCCGCCCAGGGGCTGGCCGCCGACGCCAGCGCCGAGGAGTGGATCCGCTGCTGCCTGCGCTGGCTGGCCCGATCGGCGGCCTGACAGGGCGGTAAAGTATCGGTTTGCACCGCAGAGGCCGGGGCAGGCCCTGCCGGGGCCACCAGGCTGCAGGCTCGCGCTCCGCCACTTCCCAACTCCATGCCGCTCACCACCGCCCAGAAGCAGGACCTGATCAACGGTCACCAGACCCATGGCACCGACACCGGTTCCGTGGAAGTTCAGGTGGCGATGCTGAGTGAGCGCATCAGCCAGCTCACCGGCCATCTGCAGCAGAACAAGCACGACTTCTCCTCCCGCCAGGGGCTGCTCAAGATGATCGGCCGTCGCAAGCGCCTGCTGGGCTACCTCAAGGGCATCAGCCAGCAGCGCTACGCCGATCTGATCGCCAAGCTCGGCATCCGCGGCTGAGGCCGTCCAGCAGCACGCCACCGCAGAGCGAGTCCATGGCCGGTAAGGGGTTGGGAGATGACGCGGCCGCCCGCGCCAGCCGCAAGGGGGCATCCTCCGGCCGCTCAAAGCCACCGGCTGTTCCCAGCAAGAAGGCTCCGGCTGCGACCAGCAAGAAAGCTCCGGCCCGGGCCATTCCCGATGCCGTGGCCAACCGCATGGCCCGCCGGGTGGCCATCGCCACCGGCATTCCCACCGTGATGGGCATGGGCGTGTTCGTGGGCAGCTACCTGCTGGTGAGCCGCCAGATCGCCGATATCTCCCCTGGCCTCACCCTGGCCGCCTCCGGCGCCTGCTTCCTGCTGGGGCTGGTGGGCCTGAGCTATGGCGTGCTCTCCGCCAGCTGGGAAGACCAGCCCGGCAGCCTGCTCGGTCAGGAACAACTGGGCCTGAACATCGGCCGCCTGCGCCAGTCGCTGCGGAGCCTGCGCGGCGGCAGCTAGGCCGCCAGCAGTGGCGCGCTGATGCGCGCCTGAAACGCCGCAGCCGTGAGGGTGTCCAGGGCGGCGGCGGGATCCGAAACGCAGAACTGGGGGCCGAGGCGCACGAAGCGCACCGCCTCCCCCTGCTGCACCAGGGCCACCACCGGCACCCGCTGGCCGACTTCGTCCTGGGGCGGACGGTGCCGGTGCAGGCATTCCCGCAGGCGGTGCTGGATGGCGATGTCACCGGCCTGGTCGGCGGGCAGCTCCACCATCAGCAGCTGCAGATCGTCGATCGAGCGGCAGTCGTCCACGATCAGCTGCACCCGGTCATCGCGGCGATCCACCGTGGCCCACACCAGCAGGCGGGCATCCACCATGAGGTGGTCGGCCAGGCGGGCGTAGCTGCGGGGGAACACCACGGCCTCGCAGCTGCCGGTGAGGTCTTCGAGCTGCAGCACGGCCATGCGATCGCCCTTGCGGGTGTTCACCTGGCGCAGCTCCGGCACCATCACCACGGCACTCACCTTGGCCTTGTCGGCCTGCTCCTCCAGGTGGGCCAGGGCCAGCGGTGAGAGCAGTTTCACCGGCCGGGCCAGCTGCTTGAGCGGATGGTCCGAGAGGTAGAAGCCCACCAGCTCCTTCTCCAGCCGCAGCTTCTCGGTGGGGGGGTAGTCCTTCACCGGGGCGGCCTTCGGGGCCGTGCTCAGATCGGCCCGGCCGGCGGCAGCGTCAGGGCCCTCGTCGCTGGCCCCAGCCATCAGGTCGAAGAGGTTGCCCTGGCCGCTGGCCCGGTCCTTGGCCCGGGAGCTGGACCAGTCGAGCACCAGATCCAGATCGGCCATCAGCTGGGCCCGGTTGGCGGCGGGCTCCAGGGCATCGAGGGCCCCCGAGTGGATCAGGGCCTCAAGGGCGCGGCGGTTGAGCTGGTGGCCGGGGATGCGGTCGCAGAGATCGGCAAGCCCCAGGAACGGGCCATCGTTGCTGCGGATCTCCAGCAGCTGGCGGATGGCGCCATCGCCCAGATTGCGCACCGCTGAGAGACCAAACAGGATGCGATCACCCACCGGCGTGAAGTCGATGCCGGAGGCATTCACATCCGGCGGCATCACCTCGATGCCCATAGCATTGCAGTTGGCGATGTAGCGCTGCACCTTGTCGGAGGCCCCGGCATTCACCGTGAGCAGGGCCGCCATGTAGGCCACGGGGTAGTGGGCCTTGAGATAGGCGGTCTGGAAGGTCACGGCGCCATAGGCCGTGGAGTGGCTCTTGTTGAAGCAGTACTCGGCGAACAACACCATCTGCTCGAACAGCGTTTCGGCCACCTGGGGCTCCACGCCGCGATCGGTGGCCCCCTGGACAAACAGGCTCTGGTGTTTCTCCATCTCACTCTTCTTCTTCTTGCCCATCGCCCGGCGCAGCAGATCCGCCTCACCCAGGGAATAGCCGGCCAGGTCCTGGGCGATCTTCATGATCTGCTCCTGGTACACCATGATCCCGTAGGTTTCGCTCAGGATCGGCTTCAGGGCTGCGTGCACCACCTCAATCGCTTCGCGGCCGTGTTTGCGGTTGATGAACTTGGGAATCAGCCCCGCATCCAGTGGGCCCGGCCGGTAGAGCGCCAGGATCGAGGAGATGTCCTCCAGGGATGAGGGCTTGAGATCGCGCACGATCTGGCGCATGCCGCTCGATTCCAGCTGGAAGATGCCCTCCAGATCGCCGCGGGCCAGCAGGCTGTAAGTGGCGGGATCATCGAGCGGCAGGCGGTCGGGATCCACCCGGGTGCCGGTGCTCTGCTCCACCAGCGCCAGGGTCTTGTCGATCATGGTGAGGTTCTTGAGGCCGAGGAAGTCCATCTTCAGCAGCCCCATCGACTCCACGTCTTCCATGAAGTACTGGGTGATCACCTGGCCGTCGTTGTTGCGCTGCAGCGGCACCAGCTGATCGAGGGGATCGGCGGCGATCACCACGCCGGCCGCGTGCACCCCGAAGGTCTTGTTGGTGCCCTCGATGCGCATCGCCATGTCCACCCAGCGGCGCACCTCGGGATCCCGGTCGTACTTCTCGCGGAATTCCGGCGCCGGTGACTCCGCCCCGATCATCTCCTTGAGCTTGGCCGGTTTGCCGCGCACCACCGGGATCAACTTGGCCAGGCGGTCGGCATCGCCATAGGGAATGTCCAGCACCCGGGCCACGTCCTTGAGCACGGCCTTGGAGGTCATGCGGTTGAAGGTGATGATCTGGGCCACCTTGTCTTCGCCGTAGCGCTTGGTCACGTACTCGATCACCTCGCCGCGGCGTTCGATGCAGAAGTCGGTGTCGATGTCAGGCATCGACTTGCGCTCCGGATTGAGGAAGCGCTCGAACAGCAACCCATGCACCACCGGATCGATGTTGGTGATGCCCAGGGCATAGGCCACCAGGGAACCCGCCGCCGACCCCCGGCCCGGTCCCACCGGGATGCCACTGTCGCGGGCGAAGCGGATGTAGTCCCACACCACCAGGAAGTAGGTGGGGAAGCCCATCTGCTCCATCACCTGCAGCTCGAAGTGCAGCCGTTCGCCATAGGCGGGATCGAAGGGAGCCTCGGCGGCCAGCTCCAGCCGATCGCGCAGGCCCTGCTCCGCCACGCTGGTGAGATAGCTCACGGCGGTGTGGCCTGCCGGGATCGGGAAACGGGGCATCTGGTAGCGACCCAGGATGTCGTAGTCGTCCACCTTCTCGGCCACCCGGGCCGTGTTGGCCACCGCCCGCTCGATCAGCTCCGGCTCCAGGTGATCGGCGAACAGGCCGAGCATCTCGGCCTCGCTCTTGATGTATTCCGTGCCGGTGTAGCGCAGCCGCTTCTCGTCACTGATCAGCTTGCCGGTGAGCACGCACAGCAGGGCGTCATGGGCCTCCACATCGCCGACGCTGAGGTAGTGGGCGTCGTTGGTGGCGATCAGCTCGATGCCCAGCTCGGCACCGATGCGGGCGATGCCGCTGTTGACGATGCGATCTTCAAGGCCGCCGTGGTCCTGGATCTCGAGGTAGAAGTCGTCGCCGAACACCTCCTGATACCAGGCCGCCACCTCGCGGGCCACCTCGGGCCGGCCCCGCAGGATCGCCTGGGGGATCTCGCCGCCCAGGCAGGCCGTGGCCACGATCAGTCCCTCGCTGTGCTGGCGCAGCAGCTGCTTGTCGATGCAGGCCCTCGCGAAGATGCCCCGGCCGCGCATGCCGCGCAGGTGGCTGAGGGAGGTGAGCTTCACCAGGTTGCGGTAGCCCACCGCGTTCTTGGCCAGCACCACCAGGTGATAACGCCGCTCCTTCTTGGGCGGGTTGGGATCGTCCAGAGAGCCGTTGATCACGTACATCTCATTGCCGATGATCGGCTTGATGCCGGCCTTGGCGCAGAGCTTCAGCAGTTCGATGGCGCCGTACATGACGCCGTGGTCGGTGAGGGCCAGGGCCGGCATGCCCAGCGCCACGGCGCGCTCCACCATGGCCGGCAGCTGGCTGGCCCCATCCAGAAGGCTGTAGTCGCTGTGGTTGTGGAGGGGGACGAAGGCCACGGACAACCGCATCTGTGGTGGTCAGAGTAGGTCCACACCACCAGATCTGGGGGGGGCAGCTCAGACGGCCAGGGCCGCCTCGGGACGCTGCTCCATCACCCTGGCGGCCAGCTCATAGTGGTGCGCCACCTGCAGCAGCAGCCCCTCCTCCAGCACATTGGTGATCAGCTGCAGGCCGATCGGCAGGCCGCGCCCATCAAAGCCACAGGGCACGCTGATCGCCGGCAGGCCGGCCATGTTGGCCGGGATCGTGAGCAGGTCGGCCAGGTACATGGCCAGGGGGTCGTCGGTGTGGGCGCCGAAGCCGAAGGCGGTGGTGGGGGAGGTGGGGGTGAGCAGCACGTCCACCGCCTCGAAGGCCCGGTCGAAGTCGCGCCGGATCAGGGTGCGCACCTGCTGGGCCTTCTTGTAATAGGCGTCCACGTAGCCGGCCGAGAGGGCGTAGGTGCCGATCAGGATGCGGCGCTGCACTTCGTCGCCGAAGCCCTCGGCGCGGCTGCGGGCTGTCATCTCCGCCAGGCTGGTGGCCCCTTCGGCCCGGTAGCCGTACTTGACGCCGTCGTAGCGGGCCAGGTTGGCCGAGGCCTCCGACGGGGCAATCACGTAGTAGGTGGCGATGCCATCGTTGAAGCGGGGGCAGCTCACCTCCACCAGCTCGCAGCCCAGCCGCTCCAGGGTGGCGGCGGCCTCGAGCACGGAGGCCTTCACCTCGGGGGCCAGGCCCTCGGCCTCCAGGCACTCGCGCACGATGCCCACCCGCAGCCCCGCCACCGGCTGCTGCAGCGCGACGCGGTAGTCGGGCACTGGCAGCCGCAGGCAGGTGGAGTCGCGGGGATCGGGGCCGGCGATCACCTGCAGCAGTTCCGCCGCATCGGCCACGCTGCGGCTGAAGGGGCCCACCTGATCGAGGGAGCTGGCGAAGGCCACCAGCCCGTAGCGGCTGACGCGGCCGTAGGTGGGCTTGAGCCCCACCACGCCGCAGAAGGAGGCGGGCTGACGGATCGAACCGCCCGTGTCCGAGCCGAGCGAACCGAGGCACTCCCCGGCGGCCACGGCCGCGGCGCTGCCGCCCGAACTGCCGCCCGGCACCGTCTCGGGGTTCCAGGGGTTGTGGCTGGGCCCGAAGGCGGAGGTCTCGGTGGAGCTGCCCATGGCGAACTCATCGAGATTGGTCTTGCCGACCAGCACCGCCCCGGCCTGCCACAGCCGTTCGGTGACGGTGGACTCGTAGGGCGGCACGAAGCCCTCCAGCATGCGGCTGGAGCAGGTGGTGGCGATGCCGGCGGTGCAGAGGTTGTCCTTGATCGCCAGCGGAATCCCGGCCAGGGGGGGCAGGGGTTCACCGGCGGCCCGGGCGGCATCGATGCGGTCGGCATCGGACCGGGCCCGCTCGGCCGTCACGGTGAGGAAGGCCTTCACGGTGCCGTCCACGGCGTCGATGCGGGCCAGATGGAGATCCGTGAGCTCCCGGGCTGACACCTCGCCGCGCTCCAGCTGCCCACGCCATTCGGCGATACCCATCCAACCGCTCAGCTGTCTGGAGCGACGCTATCAGCCAACCTCGGTGAGGGGCTCACCGCGTCGAAGGCGCAGCAGATCCACATCCAGGGAACCGGGCGCTTCGGCCTGAAGATCGGCCACAAAGGCCGGCAGCCGGGCCTCCAGGCTGCTGCGCCGCAAAAAGGGACCGAACCAGTACGTGACCTCGGGAGACTGGGTACGAACCCGGGCCCACCAGGCCAGACCCAGACCGTTGGCGCAGCTGCGCACAGGCCAGAGCAGCAGGTTCATGCACGGAAGTCTTCAGAGGGCCCCATTGTGCCCGCCCGCTGGACCGCTCCTACCCGGCCGGGGTCAGAGGGTGATGTCAGCGCCAAAGGCCGGATCGGAGCTGGGGGAAGCGTCCGCCTGCACCAGCTCGGGAGTGGCTTGGGGCAACTCCGGAACGGGCTGAACAGGGGGCTCGGGGATGGGGGCCTCGGCCAGGGGTGCGGCAGGGGTGTCGGAGCTGGGCTCAGGCAGGAATTCGGGCTGCTCCACGGAATCGGCCTGAATCAGCCCTTCTGACTCGAGCACCGAAGACACCTCTGAGAGAGCCTCTGGCAAGGCTGCCGAGGGCTCCTGCGGTTCGGCGGCCGCCTCAGACGCAACTGACTCCAGGGCCTGTTCCGCAGCAGGAGGCACATCGAGGACGGCAGGCTGGGCCTCAGCGAGCGGCTGGGGCACCGGCAGCTGGGGGCGGCGCAGCCGGGGCGCGGGTTGGCCCCCCTTGAGGCCCTGCATCCAGCCGCGGCGGGCCACCTCATAGAGCAGCATCGCCGTGGCCACGGAGGCATTCAGGCTGGGGGTGGCGCCCCGCAGCGGAATGCTCACCAGCTGGTCGCAATGCTTGCGGGTGAGCATCGCCAGGCCGTCGGATTCGGAGCCGGTGACGATCACCAGCGGACCCTCCAGGTCGGCCTGCTCCAGGCTCACCGTGCCCTCGGAAGCGAGGCCCACCACCCGGTAGCCCTCCTCCTTGAGGGTCTCGAGGGCCCGGTTGAGGTTCACCACCCGGGCCACGGGCAGGTGCTCCAGGGCACCGGCGGCCACCTTGGCCACCGAGCCCGTCAGACCGGCGCTGCGGCGCTGGGGCAACACCATGCCGTGGGCTCCCAGGGCCTCGGCGCTGCGGGCGATGGCGCCGAGGTTGTGCGGGTCGGTGATGCCATCAAGGGCCATCAGCAGCGGCGGCTCGCCCACCGTGCGGCACCCCTCGATCAGGGAGGTGAGGTCGAGGGTTTCGGCGGCGGCGGCCTGCAGCACGATGCCCTGGTGCACGGCCCCGCCCGTGAGCTGGCCGAGCCTGGCCCAGGTGACCTCCTCCACCAGCACACCCGAGGCCTTGGCCTCGCGCAGCAGCTGCAGAAAGCGGGGGCTGAAGCGCAGTTCCGGCGTGCACCAGATGCGGTGCACCGGCCGGCCGCTTTCCAGGGCCGCCTGGGCTGGATGGCGGCCCCAGATCAGGTCATCAGGGGTCTTGTCCTCGCCATGGCGCTCGGCCTCCGGCAGGGGACGGGCCTGGTCCGCGTCCACCGCCACCACCCGGGCGGGGCGCTCGGAGGTTCCGGGGCGGCGTGGGCCGCCGTAGCTGCGGGGGGCGTCGCCGGAGCGGCCAGCCTCAAAACGGCGGGCCGGACCGCGGCTTGTGCCCTCGCGGCGGGCGGGCGGGCGGCTCCAGTCGCGGCTGCCGCCTGCGGCGGCGCCGTCACGGGGCGGCCCCTCCCGGTTCCAGCCGGAACGGCCCGACGTGCCAGGGCGATCCGGGCTGCGGCGGGAGAAGGAGCTGCGCTCCCCCTGGCTGCGGGGGCCTGCCAGCCGGCGGGCGGCCGCTGGACGGGCGCGATCCCAGCCCGTGTCGCCAGCTCGGCTGCGGGGGCCTCCCGAATCGTCCCGGCCCGGGCGGCTGCCCTCGCGGGGGCCCTCCCTGGGGCCCTCCTTGGAACCCTCCCGGTCGCGGCCGTAGAAACGGCCTCCATCCCGGCCCGGGCGCGCGGCCCCTCGGCCCCCACTGCCCGTCCGCTTGTCCGGACGGCGATCGAATCGAGGGCTCATGGTCGGCGCGGATCAGGGGTTGTGGTGCTGCAAGTGATCTAGCAGCACGACCAACCGGGGCGGATCGTGCAGGAACAGCCAGCCCAGCAACGCCTCAAACCCCGTGGCCCTGGCGTAGGTGGCGGGGTCGCTGCCCCGCGGTCCCCGGCCGGCACGGTTGCGGGCCCGCCGCACCAGGTCCGCTTCCGCCGGCGTCAGCCAGTCCTCCAGCTGGCCCAACAGCCTCGCCTGGGCCTCGGCGCGCACCTCGTCCACCACCTGGCGATGCAGATCCCTGGCCCGGGCCGGCGTGCGGCAGCGCTCCAGCCGCTGGTGCAGTTCCCACACGGCATCGCCAAGCCAGGCCAGCTGCAGTGGACCCAGCTCGGAGGCCGGGGGGCGGGCCTGCAGATCCGCCAACCAGCTCAACGGGGCTGGGCCGTCCGGCTCAGGCGGTGAGGCGGTCAAGGGCGGTGCTGAGGTCGGGCTGCAGGTGCAGGAACTCCTCGAGGCGCACCAGCTTCACCGTCTGCACCACCCGGGCATTGCCCACCAGCAGAAACTGCTGCTTGTCGGTGTTGCACTGTTTGGCCAGCTGCACCAGGGCACCGAGTCCTGAGGAATCGATGAAGTCGATGCTGCTCAGATCCACCACCAGGGGCTGGCTCGGGCTGCGGTGCTCGGCAATGAAGGTGCCGAATTGCTTGTCGGAATAGGCATCCAGCTGCCCGGTGAAACGGAACAACTGACAGCGGGCCTGCTGCTCAAAGCCGCCGCGCAGGGACACCGTGAGACGCTGCAGATCGGTGATAGCTCTGCCCCCAAGGCGTGACTGCGGGGAGTGTAGAGAGCCCTACCGCGCTTGCAGCAGACCAGCACAAAAGTGCGCGTGGCGCCACGCTTCAGACCCGGCGCTCGGCCATCAGGGCGGCGAAGCGGCCGAAGTGGTGGTCGGCGTCGTGGGGCCCCGGGCTGGCCTCAGGGTGGTATTGGATCCCGAACACCGGCTGATCGCGCAGGGCCAGGGCCGCCACGGTGCGGTCGTTGAGATTGAGATGGGTGATGGTCACCCGCTCCGGCGGCAGAGAATCGGCGGCGATCGCAAACCCGTGGTTCTGGCTGGTGATCTCCACCTGGCCAGGGCTGCCGCAGGGATGGTTGAGGCCCCGGTGGCCGTAGCCCAGCTTGAAGCTGCGCCCCCCCAGGGCCAGGGCCAGGATCTGGTGCCCCATGCAGATGCCGAACAGGGGCAGATCGGCCTGCAGCAACAACCCCTTCACCAACGCCACGCCACTGGTGACGGCCGAGGGGTCGCCCGGACCGTTGGAGAGGAACACCCCCTCGGGGCGGAGGGCCATCACCTCCTCCAGGCTGGAGCTGGAGGGCAGCACGGTGACGGCGCAGCCGTGGGCCACCAGGCGATCGAGGATGGCGCGCTTGATGCCGAAATCGATCGCCACCACGCGGTAGGGCTGATCCGGTGAGGGCTGGAGCCGCTCGTCAAAGCCCGCCTGGCAGGTGGAGGTCCAGGTGTAGGGCTCGGCGGTGCTGACCCGGGAGGCCAGATCCAGCCCCTGCATCGACGGAGCCGCCGTGACCTCGGCCAGCAGGGCGGCGGCGGAGGTGCCATCGCTGCTGATCGCCCCGTTGATGGCGCCGCCTTCGCGCAGGTGGCGCACCAGGGCGCGGGTGTCGACGCCGCGGATGCCCACCACGCCGTGCTGCTCCAGCCAGGAGGACAGGCTGGCCTCGGATCGCCAGTTGCTGGCGACGGGGGCCAGCTGGCGGGCGATCACGCCGCGCACATGGGGCCGGGGAGCTTCCTGGTCGGCGGAGTTGACGCCGGTGTTGCCCAGTTCGGGGTAGGTGAAGGTCACGAGCTGGCCGGAGTAGCTCGGATCGGTCATCACCTCCTGGTAACCGGTCATGCCGGTGTTGAACACCACCTCACCGATGGCCGTGCCCACGGCGCCGAAGGCCTCACCCCGCAACAGGGTGCCGTCGGCCAGCACCAGCAGGGCGGCTCGCGGCGAGGCGGTCATGGTGTCGGGCAGAGCGGTGTCGAGGAGGGCGGTGTCGGGCACAGGCTGGCGAAGAGAGAGGGTGCGGGGAGAGGACTCGGAGAGAGGCTGCGGAGAGAGGTTGGGGGTCGAATGGCGCCGGGGAACGCTTGCCGCCGCGTCGATCATCACCTGGGTCGCCGCCGCCGCCGGTGTGAATGGGCACTGCCCGGCTCAACCCGGCGCCAGGGCCTCCTGCAGGGCCTGCAGGGTGCGCCAGGCGGCGCCATCGGCCATGGCCCGGCGGGCCGGTTCACAGCCCGCTGCCGGGGTCTCGCTCAGGCCGGCCGCCCACAGCACCAGGGCGGCATTGAGGGCCACCACATCGTGCTGGGGCTGGCTGCCACGGCCCTGCAGCACGGCTTCGAGAATGGCCTGGTTGGTGGCCAGGTCGCCACCCGCCAGGGCCGTGATCGGGGCGCTGGCCATGCCGAGCGCTTCCGGGTCGAGCTGGTCGTTGCGCACCTGGCCGTTTTCCACCAGCCGCAGCTCATTCACCCCGGCCAGGGAGGCCTCATCGAGCCCGCCGGCTCCATGCACCACCACGGCCCGACGCAGGCCGAGGCGGGCCAGGGCGCCGGCCATGGGGTCGAGCAGGTCGGCACGGGCCACGCCCAGCACCTGGGCCTCCGGCCTCAGGGGATTCACCAGGGGCCCCAGCAGGTTGAACACGGTGCGCACCCCCAGGCTGCGGCGCAGCGGCGCCAGACCCACCAGGGCGGGGTGCCAGCCGGGGGCAAAGAGAAAGGTGAGTCCAGCCCGGGGCAGGGCGGCCAGCACCTGCTCCTGGGGCGCCTGCAGATGGATCCCCAGGGCCTCCAGCACGTCCGCCGAGCCGACCCGGCCACTGGCGCTGCGGTTGCCGTGCTTGGCCACGGCCACACCGCAGGCGGCCGCCACGAAGGCCACGGCCGTGGAAATGTTGAAGCTGTCGGCGCCGTCGCCCCCGGTGCCGCAGGTGTCGACCAGCGCCAGGGCCGGCCGGGGCAGTTGCAGGGCGCAGGCCTCCAGCAACACCTCAGCCATCGCCGCCAGTTCCTCCGCCTCCACCCCCTTGGCCCGGAGGGCGGCCAGCAGGGCGCCGGTGAGCACGGGAGGAATCTCCTCGTCCAGCCAGCCCCGCATCAGCGCCGTGGCCTGCTGCGCCGAGAGGGCCTCGCCGGCCAGCAGCTGCTCCAGCAGAGCGCTCCAGGCGGCCGGGCGGCCGGGCGCAGCGGAGCCTGGGGACGGACTGGCGGGAGGGGGAGTGGCGGCCATGGCTGGGCAGAAATCGGCAAGAAAAAGCCCGGGTGCAGAGCACTCCGGGCCGGGTGATGGGGACCCCCCCACTATCACCTGAAGAGCGGCCCTGTGGGACACACCCGCGGCGCAACATGCTCAGCCCAGGACCGGGCGACAGCCGACCGGGGCCTTGGCGCCGCAGCCAGACCAGCTCGAGCCTCAGCTCTCCTGGGCGGAGGTGTCAAAACCCGATCCCACGGCCTCGCCGCTGCTGGGCGATGGCCGGAAGTCGGCGGCCCAGATGGCGCGGGTTCGCTCGTGCAGGGCATGGCGGCTGAGCTTCCAGAAGCGCAGCACCTTGGCCAGATCGTCCTGGATGTCCTGGGCGCCTGGAAATCCTTCGTAACGCATCAGCAACCGGGCCGCATCCACCAGATCCGCATCGCCTGGTTCGGCGGCCGCCAGCAGCCGATCCACCACCACCCGGTCGAGGGCATGGAGGGGATGGCTCTGGGGCTGGGACATGGGAGGGGAGAGAAGGCAGGCGCGGGGGGCAACCCCGCGATCCCTAGGTTGGACCCACTTTGGCGAAGGCCGCGTGGGCGGGTTCCGGCTCGATCTGATCAGACGCTATCTGCGGCCCCACCGGCGCACCGTGCTGATCGGGGCGGCCGCCCTGGTGGTGGTGAACCTGCTGAGCGTGAGCATTCCGCTGCTGGTGCGCGGCGTGATCGACGACCTCCAGGACGGCTTCGCCCTGCGGGATGTGTACCTGCAGGCGGGCCTGATCATGGCGCTGGCCACGGCCATGGGTGCCGTGCGGCTCTATTCGAGGGTGCTGGTGTTCGGGGTGGGGCGCCAGGTGGAGGCCGACCTCAAGCAGCAGATCTTCGACCACCTGCTGCTGCAGGAGCCGGGCTGGGTGCAGAACATCGGCAGCGGCGAGGTGATCAGCCGCGCCACCAGTGACGTGGAGAACGTGCGCCGTCTGCTCGGCTTCGCCGTGCTCAGCCTCACCAACACCGCCCTGGCCTACGCCCTCACCCTGCCGGCGATGCTGAGCATCGACCCCTGGCTGACCCTGGCGGCCGTGGGGCTCTACCCGTTGATGCTGATCACGGTGCGGCTGTTCGGCGGCCGCATGATGCGCCAGCAGCGCCGCCAGCAGGAGGCCCTCGCCGGCCTGAGCGATCTGATCCAGGAAGACCTCTCTGGCATCAGCGCCATCAAGATCTACGGCCAGGAGGCCACGGAGCAGCAGGCCTTCGCCTGGCGCAACCGCCTCTACCGCGATGCCGCCCTGGGGCTGGCCCGGACCCGGAGCACCCTGTTCCCTCTGCTGGAGGGCATCTCCTCGATCAGCCTGCTGCTGCTGCTGGCCCTGGGCAGCGGCCAGCTGGAGAGCGGCCGGCTCAGCATCGGCAACCTGGTGGCCCTGATTCTGTTCGTGGAACGGCTGGTGTTCCCCACCGCCCTGCTCGGCTTCACCCTCAACACCTTCCAGACCGGCCAGGTGAGCCTGGAGCGGGTGGAGGACCTGCTGCGCCGCAAGCCCCTGGTGGAGTCCCCCTCCGATCCGGTGCCCTTCCGGGGCCGCGGACGCGGCGCCGTGGAGGCGCGCGGCCTCACCGTGCGCTACCCGGGGGCCGTGCGGCCCGCCCTGGTGGACGTGAGCTTCCGGATCCGGCCCGGCGAGCTGGTGGCGGTGGTGGGGCCGGTGGGCTGCGGCAAGACCTCCCTGGCCCGCGCCCTGGGCCGGATGGTGGAGGTGGACCCCGGCGAGCTCTGGATCGATGGCTACGACATCACCACCCTGAGCCTCAACGACCTGCGCCGCCAGGTGGCCCTGGTGCCCCAGGAGGGCTACCTGTTCACCGCCAGCCTGGCCGACAACCTGCGCTACGGCGAGCCCCAGGCGTCGCTGCAGGCGGTGGAGCAGGCCGCCCGGGACGCCCGCCTCGAGGGCGACATCAAGGCCTTTCCCGACGGCTACCGCACCCTGGTGGGCGAGCGGGGCATCACCCTCAGCGGCGGCCAGCGCCAGCGCACCGCCCTGGGCCGGGCCCTGCTGGTGGACGCACCGCTGCTGGTGCTCGACGACGCCCTGGCCAGCGTGGACAACACCACCGCGGCCGAGATTCTGCGCACCATCCGCCAGGGGCAGCAGGGGGATGGAGCCACGCGTGGCGTGCCGGCCCGCACGATCCTGATGATCAGCCACCAGCTCTCGGCAGCGGCGGCCTGCGATCGGATCCTGGTGCTGGAGCAGGGCCGCCTGGTGCAGGAGGGCCATCACGACACCCTGCTGGCCCAGCCCGGCACCTATCGCCGGCTCTGGGCCCGCGAACAGGCCACCGAGCAGCTGCGCGCGGCTGGTTGAGGCCCGCTCCGTAGCGGTGAGGGGGCCTTCTCCAAACAGTTGTTGAGCGCTGCAGCCACGTCCCCCTGAGCTGGCTTGAGTGGGGTGGGAACCTCTGCCCCTCGCCCCCCACCGCCATGTCGTCCGCCAGCAGCCTGCAACCCCGGCTCGACACCCACGCCTACGCCCTGCGCTGCACCCTCACCTTCGGGGACATCTACGGCCAGATCCTGATCTGGATGGCGGTGATTTTCGCCAGCCTGGCGGCGGGGCTGGCCCTGATGGGGGCCAGCAAACCGATCGTCGCCCTGGTGGGGGTGGGCCTGATCCTGGTGCTGTCGCTGCCGTTCCTGCTGTTCGCCTTCACCACCACCCTGCTGAACCACATCGCCCTGGAGCCCAGGCCGGCCGCCCCCTCGGCCTGACTAGGCTGGCCCCACTTGCCTGAAGCCGTTGTTCGGCCTCTTCCAGAAGCCAGACTCCTCCGCCACCAGCCAGTATCCGGGGGGCCAGCCAGAGCGGCTCCATGCCGTGCTGGGTACCCCCATCGACGCCCCCGTGGCCGACGGCCAGCAGGAGGTGTTCTTCGGCTGCGGCTGCTTCTGGGGAGCGGAGAAGGGGTTCTGGCGTCTGCCCGGGGTGGTCACCACCGCCGTGGGCTATGCCGGTGGCGCCCTCAGCAACCCCAGCTACCAGCAGGTGTGCTCGGGCCGCAGCGGCCACAGTGAAGTGGTGCGGGTGGTGTGGGATCCCAGCGCCATCGGCTTTGCCGACCTGCTGAAGCTCTTCTGGGAATGCCATGACCCCACCCAGGGCGATCGCCAGGGCAACGACCGTGGCTCCCAGTACCGCTCAGCCCTCTACGTGACGAGCGCCGAGCAACTGCGGCAGGCCGAGGCCAGCCGTGAGAGCTACCAGGCCCTGCTGAGTGCCGCCGGCCTGGGCGCGATCACCACCGAACTGCTCAGTGCGGTGCCCTTCTGGCCCGCCGAGACCTACCACCAGCAGTACCTGGCCAAGCCGGGCAGCAGGCCCTATTGCTCGGCCCAGCCCACCGGCGTGCCCCTGGGGGCGTTCGCGGATGCCGACTACAGGCTTGACCCCAGGGTCTGGCAGGCCTACGACTGGTCGATCAGCCACTGCGTGCTGCGGGGCGACAACGCGCCCATCCGCTTCGACTGATCCCGCTCTGATGCCCAGCCTTTTGCTGTCGATGCTGCTGCTGAGCCAGTTCTCCCCCTGGTGGGAGAACTACGACAGCACCGAGAGTTTCATCTGCCCGAACAAGGGCCGGGTGCTGGTGGAGCGCAACGATTCCCAGGCTTCGCTGATCAGCGGTGGCACCAGGGCCACCTACTTCCGGGAATCGTCGCAGTTGCCGGGCCTGCGCTACCACAACCGGGGCCGCACGCTGATTCTGCGGGGCGACATCCTCACCCTTGAGCAGCTGCCCAGCCGCATTGATTGCACCCGCACCGAGCGGGTCTGACGCCCCCTGCCCCTGCCCCCATGACCCCCCTGCCGGACCGTGTCGTGATCGTGGCCGTGGTCTGCACCATCGGCCTGTGCTTCGCCCTGGTGTTCTGGACCGTGAAGCTCAATCCCCGGCTCGAGTTGCCGATGCAGTGGCGGGACGCCCCAGCCGCCGAACGCCCGGCCTGGCCGGCTGGCGACCGCGGCCGGCTGCTGTGACCCCTGCCAGCGAACCACAGGAGAGCGAGCAGGAGAGGCCCGAGCGCCAGCTGCACCCCCTGCCGCGCGGGTTGGTGGAGCTCTACGGGCTGCTGGCGGTGCTGTTCGTGCTCGTGCCCGAGTGGATGGCCGGCAGCGTGCTGAGCGGCTTCCGAGACCAGCGCAGCGGGCAGCTGCTGGCTCCGGCCTCCGCAGCCTGGCGACGGCTGCCGGAGCTGCGGCTGGCCGGGATGTCCATGGCTGAGCTGAGGCTGCTGGCCAGGCAACTCCGCCTGCCGGGCTATGCGGGACTGTCGCGCCAGCAGCTCGCGGCCCGCCTGCTGAGGCGCCTGAGAAGGCGCAAAGCGCTGTGATAGCTTCTGTTCTGCCGGGGCGTAGCGCAGCTTGGTAGCGCACCACTTTGGGGTAGTGGGGGTCGTGGGTTCAAATCCCGCCGCTCCGATTCAACCGGCCTCTTGAGCGGCCAACCTGGCGTTGTTCAGGAGTCATGTCTTCCTTCGCCGGCTTCCCCAGCCGGCTTTTTGCTGGGCTGGCCACCAGGCGGGTGCGCGCCCTGAAACCCACCAGCCAGCGGTTGACGCGGCCCCGCAGCAGGCAGGGCACCTCCTCGTGCAGCTGGCCCAGTTCCTGGGCGGCCAGCCGGTGCAGGGCCCGCACATCCACGCTCCAGAGGCTTTCGGCTTCCCGGATCAACCGGGCCCAGGAGCGGCTCACCTGCCAGCGGTTGAGCCGCAGCCGCGGTGAAGGCCTCCCCATGGACCGGCAGGGGCGAGAGGGCATGGACATCGGTCGAACAACCCTGATGGACCCAGGATGCAGAGGGCGGCACGGCCGTTGCCGGAACCCACCGCTGCGCTTCAACCACTGGAAGCAAAGTGGTGCAGGCAGGGCATCAAGCCGGCCATCAAGCCGCGGCGCTGCCCTCGGCCACCGGCTCCACGGCAAAGGGCAGGGCCATGGCCTCGCGGGCACTCAGGCGCCTGGTCCAGGCGCCGGGCACGGGGTTGTTCCAGCGGAACCCGGCCTGCTTGGCCTGATGACGCTCCGCGTAGGACAGCTGGGCCCGGAACAGCTCCCGCGGTTCCAGTGCCGCCTCGAGCAGGCGCTCCAGGTCGTCGCAGCGGGCGAACACCTCCGCCAGGTAGATGCAGTCGGTGAGGGCCCGGTGGGCGGCCCACACCGGCACGCCATAGGCGAGGGCCAGATCCCGCACCGACGGGCTGGGCCGCAGCTGACGCTCAGCCGGCCAGCGGATGTCATCCATGGAGCAGATCCAGGGCAGTGCCAGCTCCGGCAGCTGCTGACGACCGAACCACTGCCGATCGAAGCGGGCGTTGTGGGCCAGCGCCGCATCGGCGTGGGCCGCCATCGCCTCGAAGCAGGCCAGCCCCTGCCGCCAGGGCTGGGGCAGCCGGGTGATGGCGGGGTCGATGCCATTGATGCCCTCAGCCGGATTGCTCTGGGCCGGCAGCAGGAAAGACACCTGGCTGAGCACAGCCCGACCGCTGACGTGAAACAGGATGGCTCCCACTTCCAGGCAGACGTGCTCGCGGGGGTCCAGCCCGCTGGTTTCGGTGTCGAGGATCAGCAGAAACTCGGGCACAGCCCGCTGTTTCCCTGAGGACGCTCGAGCCGGTTGCGGGCGCGGTTGCGGTTGCGATTCCGGTTGCGAATGCGATTCGGGGTCAGGTTCAGGTTCGGCTGCAGGGATCGACACCAGTTGCAGCTCGGCCTCAGGGGCAGCCAGCAGACTTCCCAGCAGGTCCTGCTGCTGCCAGAGGCTGTCCTGTTCCGGAGGGGTACCACGCACAGGGCTGGCGGTCGCGCAGATCCATCCTCCCAGCCCCGGCAAGCGACCAGCCCCTGCCCCTGCTTAGGGTCTGGGCACCACGACTGCTGACCATGGGTGTTGCCGTCGGCGATCGGGCCCCCCTGATCGCCCTCCCCGACCAGAGCGGCTGCGAACGGCGCAGCGACGAGCTGGGGGGCCGGGCCCTGGTGCTGTTCTTCTACCCCAAGGACGACACCCCTGGCTGCACCATGGAGGCCTGCGCCTTCCGCGACAGCTTCGCCGACCTGCAGGCCCTCGGCGCCGAGGTCTGGGGCGTCAGCGGTGATGACGCCGCCAGCCACAGCCGCTTCGCCCAGCGCCACAACCTCCCCTACCCCCTGCTGGTGGATCGGGGCAATGCCCTGCGCAAGGCCTTCGGGGTGCCCAGCGTGCTGGGCCTGCTGCCCGGGCGGGTCACCTACGTGATCGATGGGGCGGGGGTGGTGCGTCACCAGTTCAACAACCTGCTCGACGGCCCAGCCCATCGCCGCGAGGCCCTCCAGGCCCTGCAGGCGCTGCAGGCGACCTGACAGCCCATCACCGACGCGGAGCGAGCGCCATGGCGCCCTGGCAACAACGGGACAAGCTCTGGTGCGTGGAGCCGTCCGGCAGCCCCCGGGGGCTGATCGAATTCATCGGCGGCAGCTACCTGGCCGCCAGCCCCCAGCTCAGCTATCGCCGCCTGCTGGAGGCCCTGGCCACCCAGGGCTGGCGGGTGCATGCCTGGAGCTACGTGCCAGGCTTCGACCACCAGGCCCAGGCCAATGAGGCCTGGCGGCAGTTCCGGCTCAGCCGCGCCGGCGACGGCGCCCTGCTCGAACCGGCGGCGGCGGCGCAGCTGCCGGTGGTGCGGCTGGGCCACAGCCTCGGCTGCAAACTGCATCTGCTGGCACCGGATGGTGGCCGCCGCAACGCCGCCCTGGTGGCCCTGTGCTTCAACAACTTCTCAGCGGAGCGCTCCATCCCCCTGCTGGCCGAACTGGGCCAGCAACTGCGTTTTCGCAGTGAGTTCAGCCCCTCACCGGAGGAGACCCTGCGCCAGATCAGTGCCACCTACCTGCAGCCCCACAACCTGCTGGTGCGCTTCAGCCGCGACGGCATCGACCAGAGCAGCCGCCTGCTGGGGGTGCTCCAGGCCCGTCCCGGCGACGACTCGACCCTGCTGGAGCTGCCGGGCGACCATCTGACGCCAGCCAGCGGCGGCCTGCGCAAGCAGGTGCTCGGGGCCTGGGCCGATGATCCAGCCCGCCAGCGGGGCATGGAACGGCTGGCCCAGCAGATCAGCGGCTGGAGTGAGTCGCGGGCCTCGGGAGTGGCTCGCGGCTGAAGAGCCCTCTTCAGTCCAGGGGTTCCAGGGGGCGGGGCCGCAGCCGGGTTCCGGCGCGCTCGAAGGCCAGCACCATCTCCCTGCTGCCCGATCCCCAACGGGCCACGCTCTGCATCGCCACGGTGAAGGGCACGTTGAGGATGTGTACCCGGCTTGCATCCAGAATCATCACGGCGCCGGCGAAGGGTGTGGGCACGGACGGGATGAACACCGTGAAGCGTCCGTCCTCGAACTCCTCGATGATGAAGGCCGGGATCAGGCCCTCATCGGATTCGAACAGGGCCGGCTTCCACACGTTCTCCTCCGACAGGCCCAGCAGCTGCTGCACCAGGCTGCGGATCAGTCCATAGCCGGGAATGCGGTCATAGAGCCGTCGCTCCAGGCGCTGGTGCAACTCCAGACCCGCCGGGGTGCGCACGATCGCGCCCACCGCCAGGCAGATCCCCGCCAGCAGCAGCACCGACAGGATCTTCTCCAGCGGCACGCTGTCGGGAACCACCAGGGTCACCGGACGCACCAGGCCCGCAACCGTGCGCATGGCCTTGAGCACCAGCAGGCTGGCCAGATACAGGGGGATCACGATCACCAGCCCCCTGAAGAACGTGGCCAGCAGCGAATCCTCCAGCCGTCGGCGCAGCTGGACCCGCCCCGGCCGGGCCCGGCCGGGCCGCGGGCTTCCTGGGCTCACGTCCTCACACCCTCAGCTGATCGAGCACGGTGCGGTCCTCCAGGGTGGAGGTGTCACCGCTCACCTCCTCGCCAGCCGCCAGGGAGCGCAGGATCCGTCGCATGATCTTGCCGCTGCGGGTCTTGGGCAGGGCATCGCTGAAGCGGATGTCATCGGGGCGGGCGATCGGGCCGATCTCCTGGCCCACATGGGCGCGCAGCTCGGCCATCAGGGCCTGGTCGCCGATGCGGCCGCTGTCCAGGGTCACGAAGGCCACGATTCCTTCCCCCTTGAGCTCATCGGGCCGGCCCACCACGGCGGCTTCCGCAACGGCCGGATGGCTCACCAGGGCCGATTCGATCTCCATCGTGCCCAACCTGTGGCCGCTCACATTGATCACGTCATCGACGCGGCCCATCACCCAGAAGTAGCCGTCGGCATCGCGGCGGGCGCCGTCGCCGGCGAAGTAGAGCCAGGAGCCGTCGGCCGGACGGATCTCCTCCCAGTAGCTCCTGCGGAAGCGCTCCGGGTCGCCGTGGACCGTGCGCATCATCCCGGGCCAGGGGCGCCGCACCGCCAGGTAGCCGCCGGCATCGGCGGGCTGGGAGACCCCCTCGTGGTCCACCACGTCGGCCACGATGCCGGGCAGGGCCAAGGTGCAGGAACCGGGCTTGGTGGGGGTGGCCCCTGGCAGCGGGCTGACCATCACGCCACCGGTCTCGGTCTGCCACCAGGTGTCCACCACGGGACAGCGGTTGCCGCCGATCACCTCCCGATACCACATCCAGGCCTCGGGATTGATGGGCTCGCCCACCGTGCCGAGGATTCTGAGGCTGGTCATGTCGTACTGATCCGGCACCTCCCGCCCGCTCTTCATGAAGGCGCGGATCGCCGTGGGGGCGGTGTAAAACAGGCTCACCCGGTGCTTCTGGATCACCTCCCAGAAGGCCCCCGGCTTGGAGGGCCGCGGTGCCCCCTCGTACATCACCGTCGTGGCGCCGTTGGAGAGCGGCCCGTAGACGATGTAACTGTGGCCCGTGATCCAGCCCACATCGGCGGTGCACCAGTGGATGTCGTCCTCGCGCAGGTCAAAGATCCACTGGAAAGTGAGGTGGGCCCAGAGGTTGTAGCCGGCGGTCGTGTGCACCACCCCCTTGGGCTTGCCGGTGGAGCCGGAGGTGTAGAGCACGAACAGCCGGTCTTCGCTGGCCATGGGCTCGGCCGGGCAGTCGCTGCTCTGGGCCTCGACCAGCTCCTGCCACCAGACATCCCGCCCCGGCTCCATGGCGCACTCCTGGCCGGTGCGCCGTACCACCAGCACGTGCGCCACGCTGGGGGCGGCGCCATCGGCCAGGGCCGCATCCACCGCCGGCTTGAGGGCCACAGGCTTGTCCTTGCGGAAGCCCCCGTCGGCGGTGACCACCAGCTTCACTTCGCCGTCGATCAGCCGGTCCCGCAGGGCCTCGGCTGAAAAGCCCCCGAACACCACCGAATGGGGTGCCCCGATGCGGGCGCAGGCCAGCATGGCGATGGCCGCCTCCGGCACCATCGGCATGTAGAGGGCCACCAGATCGCCCTTGCCGATGCCGAGGGCCTTGAGGGCATTGGCCGCCTGGCACACCGCCCCGTGCAGCTCGCGGTAGCTGAAGCGGCGGGTGTCGCCGGGCTCCCCCTCCCAGATCAGGGCCGTCTTGTCGGCCCGGGGGCCCTGGAGATGGCGGTCGAGGCAGTTGTAACTGAGGTTGGTGCTGCCGCCCTCGAACCAGCGGGCAAAGGGCGGATTGCTCCAGTCGAGCACCGTGTGGAACGGATCGAACCAGTGCAGGTGTTCGCGGGCCTGCCGGCCCCAGAAGGCGTCGGGGTCGGCCTCCACCTCGGCCACGAGGTCGTGGTAGGCCTGCATGGACCCGATTCCAGCGGTGGCGGCCAGCTCCGCCGGCGGGGCAAAGACGCGACTTTCGTGGAGCACGGATTCGATCGTGGCCTCAGACATCGCCATGGCAGCAGTCAGGGGTGCATTCTGAGCTGCGACGCCCCGACCGAGAGGAACACCCACTGGCCGCTGCAGGAACCAGCTCGGGTGCCCGTGCCCGTGCGAACCAGCTCCCGGGCATCGTCTACTCCACCCCCGGCAACCGTGCCGTGAGCGGGCGTGCCTGGGGGTTCTGGTACCTGCGCACCAGCAAAAAGGTGTGGTTCCCGGGT
>CAVONQ010000016.1:0-129964 GCA_963697335.1 uncultured cyanobacterium | reverse complement strand
GAGCAGTTCAAAACCATAGCACCTGCTTAGCCCTCAATGGCCGGAGCCTCGGGCGCGAGGGCCACCAGGGCTTCCGCCCACGGCATGAAGCGCTCCAGCGTTGCGCCCCGATCGGCCGCCAGCACGGGATAGTCGGCCAGCGTCTGATCGCTGCCTGGCAGGAGATCCTCGGGAGAGCGCTGCAGCCAGCGCACTGGACAGCTGAGTTCCTCGAGCACCAGCCAGGCCGCCGCCAGGTCCCAGATCTTGGGCGTGGCCTCCAGGGCCGCGACGGTCTGGCCCATGGCCACACTCACCAGGTTCAGGCTCGCCACCCCAAGCAGGCGGATCTTGCCGGGGAAGCGGCGGTTGGGAAGCTTCTGCAGCACCCCGATCGAGCGGCTGCAGAGGGAGGCGCAGCCGGCGGGATGGTCCTGGAGCGATGGAGGGTGCAGGGGCTTGCCATTGCGCCAGGCGCCCTGGCCGCGCACTGCCACGATGCGCTGGCGCAGCGGCGGCACATCGAGCACGGCCAGCACCGGTCGCCCGTCCTCGAAACGGGCCAGGGAAATGGCCCAATAGGGAATGCCGGCCGCGAAGTTGGTGGTGCCATCGAGAGGGTCAACCACCCAGAAGGCCTCGCTCAGGGGGACCTGCTTGTCCCCCTCTTCACTCAACACCCCTTCTTCGGGGAAGAGCTCACCCAGACCCTGCACCAGGGTGGCATCGCTCCAGCGATCACAGGCCGTGATCAGGCTGCCGTCGGCCTTCAGATCCGACACAGCGTGACCGAAATCCGCGCGCTGCCGCTCGGCCACCCGATCAAGCAGGGCCGCAAGCCTCGGATCCAGTGCAGGGCGGGTGGGTGTTGTGGTCATCCAATCTCGAGGGCCAGGACCTTACTGAGACTTCTGCCGGTATCCTCCCTGAACTGGCGCAGGTTGACGCGGCTGAGGGCCACGAGCGCCGCCAGCGCCACCAGGGCCTCAACGCCGAGCACCAGGGCGAAGGGGGGCAGCGGCCCTGGGGATACCCCACTGATGTCCTGGAGCCACCGCCCCAGATCGAGCAGGCCGCCGCCGATCACCTTGCCCAGGGCCCTGGACATGGCCTGGGCAAGGCCCCAGACCCCGACAAAGGTGCCGGCCGCCTGGGGCAGGGTGAGATCGAGCATGAGCACCAGGGCGCTGTTGGTGCCGATACCGGCGGACAGCCCGAACAGCACCATCACGACCTGTAACACCGGGATCTGGCCCAGGGCGCCTGCCGCCATCAACAACAGAAGGCTCGCCAGGATCAGCTGGCAACCCAGACGCGCCGTGGCCAGCTTGCCGGCCTTGGGCACGATCCAGAGGCCGGCCAGGAGCAGGCCCAGCAGGGTGCCGATCCCCCAGAGGGCATTCAGCGAGGCCGTGGCTGCGATCGGCATCCCGAACACCTCAGCCCCGTAGCTCTCGAGAATCGGGTCCTGGAGGAACAGGGCCAGGGTGAACAGCACCAGGAACAGAAAAAACACCAGCACCTGGCGGCTCGAGGTGATCAGGGCCCAGGACTGCTCAAGGGTGATCGAATCCTGGCGAGAGGCTGCCGTGCTGAGTTGCTGCACCGTCTGGGGTCGTTCCATGCCGACGGTGGCCACCAGGGTGATCAGCAGCACCGCCAGCACCACCTTCACCATGAAGGCGAACAGCGCCGGCTCCAGCACGGCCGGGTCCTGGACCCCATCGAGGCCGCGCAGGCCGATGGCGATGCTGATGGCTCCCACCACGATGCCCACCGTGAGCAGACACCAGATGATGCCCACCGCCCGGGGGCGCTCCTGTTCGTTGGTGCGGTCGATCACCAGGGCCAGGTAGGGCGTGGAGGCCGTGGAAATGGCCAGTCCGTAGGCTGCAAACAGGCCGCAGAGGGCGAGCACGCCCGCCGTGAGGGTATGGGGCTCACCGGCCTGCAGCAGGCGGGCCACGAGGAAGATCAGGGGAATCGAGAGCACGGCCAGGGCGCAGAAGGCCGCCGTGCCCATCCAGATGTAGGGGAGCCGATGGCGGCCGCCCAGGGGGTGGGCATCCGACACCTGACCCACCAGCACCCTGGCCGGCGAGACGAACTGCTCGAAGGCCAAGGCCACCCCCACCAGCAGGGCCGGGATGTTGAGCTCACTGATCATCACCCGGTTCAGCAGGCCCGCGAAGATCACCGCCAGGCAGCCGAGGCAGCCCTGGAACAGCCCGAGGCGCAGGGTGCGAGCCAGGCCGAGTCCGGGGACCTGGCTCTGCATCGGAGGCTCTGCCGTGGCCACCGATCAGGCCGGCCCGGGCACAGCGGCCTGGCAGGCCGGCAGCAGAGGGGTGGGCTCAACCGGAATGTCGGCTGCCGACGCCGGTTTGATCGGCGAGAGGCTGCGGGGCGGACAGGTGGTGATCTGATCGAGGCCAGTGCGGCGCCGCAGCTGGGCCAGGTTCACGTTGTATTCGGTGATGGCGTCGGCGTAGCGCACCTCGGCCTGGGTGAGATCCCGCTGGGTGTCCACCACCTCCCGCTGGGTGGTGACGCCGGCCTGGAAGCGCAAGCGCGCCAGGCGCAGGGATTCCCGGGCGGAGATCACCTCGCGGGCCGTTGTGGTGATGTTGCGATTGTTCTTGTCGAGGTTGTAGAAGCTCTCCTCCACCTCCTCGCGAATCGAGTCGCGGCGATCGGCGAACAGGAAGCGGTTCTGCTGGGCCTGCTGGCGGCTCTGGCGGGCCTGGGCCGCCGAGGCCCCGCCATCAAAGAGGCTCCAGCTGAAATTGAGCCCCACGCGGGTGTCGAAGGTTCTGGAGGAATCAACAGTGACGTCCCCCACGTCCTGACCGCCATTGACGAAGTCTGAGCCGAGTTCGGCGAAGACGTTCAGGAAGGGCTGGCTGGCGGCCTGGGCGGCGTTGGCGTTGCTGTTGGAGATGGAGATGGCCAGCAGGATCTGGTCGAGCTCTTCGCGGAAGGCATAGGCCGCCACGATGCTCTCCTGGATCGAGGGTTGCCACACCCCCAACACCCGGGAGGGATCGGCCGCCGTGGCGACGACGTTCTGGGGCAGGTCGAGCAGGGCGGCCAGGCGGCGTCGTGAAATCGACTGCTCAGCCAGGGCCGTGGTGAGCAGCTGCTGGTCGCGGGCCAGCTGGGTCTCGGCTTCGAGCACCTCGAGCTTGGTGGCCACGCCGGCCTGGAAGCGCGCGCGGGAATCCCTGAGGCTGATCAGGGAGGCGCGCACCGATTGCTGGCCGATCCTCACCTGATCATCGCGCTGCTGCAGCGTGAAATAGAGCTGCGCCGCCTGCAGACGCAGATCCCGCAGGGCGATCACGTACTGGTATTTGGCACTCTCGAACTGGTCGCGAGCCGCCGCGATCGTGGGCGTGCGCTGCGGGTTGATCAGGGCCCACTGGGCGGTGATGGCCAGGCCCGCAGACCAGCGGTCCTGGGAACGGGTCTCGACGTCGCCATTGCTGAGGCTGTTGCGCTGCCTTGAATAGTTGAAGGAAGGCAGCGCATTGGCATTCAGATCGATGTTGGGATACCAAAGGGCGATCTGGGCACGCAGGGCGCTCTGGGCCTGATCCACCTCGGAGGCGATCGCCTTGAGGTTGGGATTGTTGACCTCGGCGAGGTTCTCGACCTGGACCAGGGTGAGTGGCCGCAACTCCTGGATCACCACCTGCTCCGGCTTGGTGGGCAGGGCCAGGGAATCCGGGGCGGGGAGATCCTGGAGACCAGGCTGCAGTTCGGTGGCCGCCGGGGTCACGAGGGCGGGGTTCAACCGCGGGCGCTCGCCCTTGATGTCCGGGGCCAGGGGCAGCGCCTCGCTGGCTGCTGCCGCCTCGGGCACATCGCTGGCCTGACCTGGCTCGGGCGTCTCGCTGCCTGGAGACTCCTCCTGGGCCAGGGCGGCAGCAGGCCCCAGCACACCAGTGGTCAAGGGCAGGCCCAGAACGCCCAGCAAGGCCAGGCGGGATGCGAGTCGGGACACGCCGAAGTCCTTACGGTTCTGCCGGAGTTTAAGGATGCAGCTCGTCACTGCCGATACAGGAGGCCACAAGATCGGCCGCACTCCCCACCAGCAGCACGGGAACCGGCAGGGCCAAACGCAGTTGCTCCAGGGTCATGTCGTCGAGGAACACGGGCTCCCCCTGGCGGAGCATCACGCTGGGCAGGAGCAGCGCATCGCCGAGGTCGGCGCCCCTCAAGCCATCCAGCAGGTCGGAGCCGGTGAGCAGCCCGGTCACCACCTGCTGCTGCCCCCAATAGGGGCTCTCCAGCCCGTGCAGCACCAGCTCCAGGCCCTCCACGGCATTGAGACGATCCACCACGGGCTGGAGAGCCTCGGCCACCAGCTGGCCCACCACCCAGCTGCGGCGGCGGGGGCGATCGAGGCGGCGGGGCAGGGCGGCGGTGGCCGCGTCGAGGGCCTCGAGGAAGGCACGGATGCTGCCCACGCCGTTCTCCTGCTGGGGCAGGTCTTCGTAGGCGCGCCGGGGCGGCAGCGGCAGGCCGGCGAGCAGGTACCACTCGTCGGAGAGCCAGGCGAAGCGGCTGCCAAGGGCCGGCTCGAACTCGGCCTGGAGCGCCTCCACCTGGGCCACCACCTGGCGGGCACAGGCCCGGTCCACCGGCCGCAGGGCATCGTCATCGGGGCGGAAGCGGGTCAGACCCACAGGCACCACGGCCGCCGAGAGCACCGCCGGCCAGTCGCCGCCGCCGAAACCGGCCAGATCCCTCAGAGTGCGCTCCAGGGCAGGGCCATCGTTGAGGCCCGGGCACACCACCACCTGGGCATGGATCTGCAGATCGCGGGCCTCGAACCAGCGCAGCTGCTCCAGCAGCAGGGCGGCCCTCGGGTTCACCAGCAGGCGGCTGCGCAGTTCCGGATCGGTGGCGTGAACCGATACGAACAGGGGCGAGAGGCGCTGCTGCTCGATCCGCTGCCAGTCGGCTGGGGTGAGGTTGGTGAGGGTGAGGTAGGAGCCGTAGAGAAAGCTCAGCCGGTAGTCGTCGTCCTTGAGATAGAGGCTGCGGCGGCGGCCGGGGGGCTGCTGGTCGATGAAGCAGAAGGCGCAGGCGTTGTTGCACTGCCGCAGGCCATCGAAGAGGGCCTCGGTGAACACCAGCCCCAGGCCCGCATCGAGGTCCTTCTCCAGTTCCACGGTGTGGAGCGTGCCGCCTGGATCCTCGATCTCCAGCACGAGTTCCTCCTCCCCCACCAGCATCTGCAGGTCGATCAGATCGCGGGGGCGGCGGCCGTTGATGCTGAGCAGACGGTCGCCGGGCTCAACGCCCAGCTCGGCCCCGATCGACTCGGGCTCCACACTGGCCACCACCGCCGGCTGGGGCAGGCTGAGGGGCTCGCCGGATGGCCCGGCCAGAGCGATCCCGGCGGAAGGTTCGTTCCACATGGTCGCCGCTGTTCAGGAATCCGCGTTCACGGCCCCACTGTGGCGCGCAGGCCCGCGAGGATGGCCAGGCCGAACAGCAGGCGATAGCCCACGAACAGCCAGGTGCTGTGGCGTTGCAGGTAGCGCAGCAGCCAGGCGATGGCCGCCCAGGACACCACCGCCGCCGAAGCGATGCCCACCAGCATCGGAATGACGCCCCCTGCAGACGGAGCCTCCAGGGCGTCCTTGAGCTGCACCAGACCGGCCAGGCTGATCGCCGGGATGCCCAGCAGAAAGGAGAAGCGGGCGGCATCGGCCCGCTGCCAGCCGTCGAACAGGGCCGCGGTGAGGGTGCTGCCGGAGCGGGACACGCCGGGCACCAGGGCGAGCATCTGGGCCAGGCCCACCAGAATGCCGTCCCAGGGCCGCACGGCCACCAGCTGGCGGCGGCGGCGACCCAGGGCCTCGGCCAGGGCCAGCAGCAGCGCCATCACGATCGACACCACCGCAATGGCGGTGAGGCTGCGCAGCGGTGAATTGTCGTAGTCCGGCACCCAGAGCTTGATGGCCAGGCCCGCCAGCACGATCGGCACACTGCCCAGGCCGATCGCCACCCCCAGCCGGGCCGAGGGGTCGCTCCACTGGCCGTGGCGGCAGGCTCGCCCCATGGCCCAGAGCACCTCGCGCAGGTCGCGGCGGAAATAGGCCACCACCGCCGCGATGCTGCCGAGCTGGATCACGGCGGTCACGGCCACGCCCGGATCCCCCCAGCCGAGCATCACCGGCACCACCTTCAGGTGGGCCGTGCTGCTGATGGGCAGAAACTCGGTGAGCCCCTGAACCACCCCCAGCACCAGGGCTCGCCAACAGGCCTCCAGCAGGCCGGGCTGCAGCCCCGCCTCAGCGATCGATCCAGCTGCCTGCATCCCGGTGGGCGCGCATCGATGGCCGACCCTATGGCCAGGCGGGTGCTGCAGACCCTTTAAGGTTGCACAACTTTCTTCACAACACGGTGATCGGGGCTCCCGCCAGCACACTGCCTCGACAGCGCGTCTCCGACGATCTGACCCCTGGCCTGGTGGGCACCAGCGTGCTCCTGGTGACCGTGCCGGTATTCCTTCAGGCCCCCTGGGTGCGGTTCGCCCCCGCCAGCTCAGCCCTGTTCACGCTGGTGCTGGTGGCGATCGGCCTGGGGCTGGAGCGCCGCGGCGAGCCCGAGCTGCGCCATCTCGGGCTTCTGTTGGTGGGCTTTTCCGGCAGCTGGCTGGCCGGCTCGTTCTTCTGGGGCTGGGCCCGCCTGCATCCCCTCTGGCACCTGCCGATCGAAGCCTTTGCCCTCCCCCTGGCCCTGGCGGGCCTGGGCGGCCGCTGGCGCCTGGCCTGCGGCTTCTACCTGGGCTCCCTGATCGGCACGGCCGCCACCGACGCGGCCATCGCCGCCACCGGCCTGATGCCCCTGTGGCCCGAAGCCCTCGCCGCCCCGGCCGGCGAGGCGTTGCTGGTGCTGCACGCCGCAGGCCTGCAGGTGCTGCAGCCGGCCTGTCTGGCCCTGGTGGCCGGCTTCGCAGCCCTGCTGCTCGTGGCCGGCCGTTGGCTGGGGCAGCAGGGTGAGCTGGGGCAGGTGGTGGGCGCCACCCTGATCACCACCCTGGCCGTGGACGGCCTCTTCCTGCTGCTGGCCCTGGTGGCCCCCACCTTCACCGGCCTGATCTGAAGATCTGCAAATGCCTGAACAGCTGGGGGGATTTCAGACGATTCCTTTCTGTACGGTTAGCGATCGGTGGGCTGCCCACCACCTGTTCCTGTCCTTCTCCGGAAAGTTCTCGTGATGAAAAGGCTGGCTGCCTGGCTGATGAGTGGTCTTGTGCTGGCCGGATTGCTGGTCGCCCTGGTGCTGCCTCCGGCGGCAGTGGCGGCGGAGCGTCGCAACACGGCTGACGACAAGATCGCTGAACGCGGCGGCAAGGTGGACCTCAACAACAGCTCCGTGCGGCGCTTCCAGGACTACCCAGGCATGTACCCCACCCTGGCCGGCAAGATCGTGCTCGGCGGTCCCTACGACAGCGTCGATGACGTGCTGAACCTCGACCTCACCGAGCGCCAGAAGGAGCTGTTCAACAAGTACAAGGAGAACTTCACCGTGACCCCGGCGTCCATTGCTCTGAACGAGGGCTTTGACCGCATCAACGACGGGCAGTACCGCTGAAGCCAGTCCCTAGGCTTCCTGCACCGTTGAACGCCGTCGGGCCCTTCCGGCGGCCTTTTTCATGCCGGCGGCGGCCCTGAGCCCGCAGCACCCATGGCGCAGTGTGACTGGGATGTGGTGGTGGTGGGCGGTGGCGCCGCCGGGCTGATGAGCTGCCTGGAGCTGCCCGCAGGGCTGCGGGTGCTGCTGCTGAGCAAGGAGCGCAAACCCCGCTCCGCCAGCCGCTGGGCCCAGGGGGGCATCGCCGCCGTGACCAGCGCCACAGACAGCTTCGCCAGCCACCGCGACGACACCCTCAAGGCCGGCGCCGGCCTGTGCGACCTCGAGGCCGTGGAACTGCTGGTGCATGAGGCCCCCAGCTGCGTGCAACGCCTGCTGGAGCTCGGCATGGCCTTCGACCGCCAGGGTTCCGCCCTCAGCACCACCCTGGAGGCCGCCCACAGCCACCGGCGCGTGCTGCATGCCCAGGACCGCACCGGCGGCGCCCTCGTGGATGCCCTGGAGCGGGAGGTGCGTCGCCGCCCCAGGCTGGAGCAGCGCCAGGGGGTGGTGGCCCTGCGGTTGTTGGTGGAGGCGGGGCGCTGCTGCGGTCTGCAGGTGCTGGAGGGGGATGAGATCCACTGGCTGCGGGCTCGGGCCGTGGTGCTGGCCACCGGCGGCGGTGGCCACCTGTTCGCCCACACCACCAACCCGACCCATTCCAGTGGCGATGGCCTGGCGATGGCCTGGCAGGCCGGCGCGGAGGTGCGCGACCTGGAATTCGTGCAGTTCCACCCCACAGCCCTGATGCTGCCCGGGGCCCCCCATTTCCTGATCTCCGAGGCGGTGCGCGGCGAAGGGGCCCGGCTGCTGGACGGAACCGGGGCCAGCCCGGTGGCGGAGCTGGGGGGCGGGGACCTGGCCCCGAGGGACCAGGTGAGCCGGGCCCTGGCGCGGCGGATGCGGCAGCAAGGGGTGGACCATCTCTGGCTCGACCTCAGGCCGATCGGCCAGGAGCACCTGAGCCGCCAGTTCCCCACCATCCTGGGGCGCTGCCGGGAGCTGGGGCTGGAGCCCACAGCAGAGCCCTTGCCTGTGGCACCAGCGGCCCACTACTGGATGGGCGGTGTGCGAACCGACCTGGCTGCCGCCACCACCCTGCCTGGGCTCTATGCCGTGGGGGAACTGGCCTGCAGCGGCGTGCACGGGGCCAACCGGCTGGCCAGCAACTCCCTGATGGAGTGCCTGGTGTTCGCCCGGCAGTTGCGCCACATCGCGCTTGGCCCCTCAGTTGGCGCGGGAAGGCTGACGAACACGGCGTGCCCCGCCAACCAACCCGGCCAGTCGGAAGGAGTGGAAGTGCTCGCCGCCCCGAGCCTGGGGGCCGCAGCCCTGAAGGGCCAGATCCAGGCCCTGAGAGAGCTGTGCTGGCAGGTGGCGGGGGTGGAACGGCAGGGCCAGGCCCTGGCAAGAGGTCTGGCCACGATTCGTCGCCAGCGCCGCGGCCTGGAGCGCGATCCCAGTTGGCAACGGGTTCAAGGGCTGGGCGTGGGTCAGCGGATCGAGCTCACGCCGGCATCCCGGCAGACCTGGCCCTTGCACCAGGAACTGCACCAGCGCCTGGTCCTGGCGGAGCTGCTGCTGGAGGCCGCCCTGTTCCGCCAGGAGAGCCGCGGTGGCCACTTCCGCACCGACACGCCCAGCAGCCAGCCCTTCTGGCGGGTGCACAGCTGCCAGGGGCGTGGCCGACCGATCAGCACCGCTGCCGTGAAGCAGGGGCCCGCTGGCCATCAGCACAGCGAGGCCTGAAGCCGTCAGCCCTGGGGGCGGAAGCCGGTCACCTGGGCCAGGCGCTCCAGGGGCTTGACACCGGAGTCCAGCTGGCCATTGATCTCCCAGGTGGGAAACCCCTGCACACCCTTGCTGTCACAGAGGGCTTTCTGGCTGCCCACGCCATCCTCAGCGCATTCGATCACCTTGAGCTTCTTGCTGGCCTCCTGGCCAAACAGCTCCTTCTGCTCGTGGCAGTGGGGGCACCAGTAGGCGGAGTACATCACGGCTCCGCTCGCGGTGAGGTGTTCGGCCAGGGCCAGGGTCTGAGGGGTGCTCTCGGTCTCCACCGCTGGCGGAGTCCCAGGCAGCGTCTCGGCCACGGGGCGGTCGACGGCGGTGGCCCAACCCAGGCCGATCAGCCCCACCGCCAGGGCCACCAGCACGCCGCGAAACAGCAGCTGGCCGCGGTCGTCCCAGCTGCCGCCCAGCAGGGTGAACACCAGCAGGGACACGCTGACCACAGCCGAGAGCACGCAGAAGAAACAGAAGGCCTGGATCTTCAGCACCATCACGGCCATCAGCAGCAGGCTGAACACCGCCATGCCGATGCTGGTGAGCAACATGCCCCACCAACTCAGGGAGCCGAGTCGATCGCGCAGGTCGCCCTTGAGCACGAGGGGCACCACCGCCATCAGCAGCATGGCCAGGTAGGCCAGGAAGCCAAACAGCGACAGCGGCTGGCCCAGCAGGCTGCCCCAGGCGCTGTTCAACACCTTGTCGCAACCCTCGGCGCCGCCCGGACAAGCCAGCTGGCCGAACAGGCCCCAGCGCTTCAGGGTGATGGTGCCCGTGTCGATCACGCCCACCGTGGCCAGCACGGACAACACCACCCGCACCCAGCGCTTGCCTGGATCACCCCGGCGGCGGGAGCTGTTGAGGCGGTCGCTGAGTCGGCTGGAGGTCATCGACAGCGGGAGGTGGGCAGTCTGCGGATTCTCGCAGCAGCCTCATCGGCCTGGTCGGAGCAGGGGGACACTCGGCCCAGCGCAATCACCTCCCCCATAGGGTGGTGGATCGGCCAACTCCTGCCCATGAGCTCCGCGCGCCCCACCGGCTCCTCCCCGGCCACCATCGCTTTCGCCCACCTCGGCTGCGAGAAGAACCGGGTGGACACCGAGCACATGCTCGGCCTGCTGGCGGAGGCGGGCTACGGCGTGAGCGCCGATGAGAGCGAGGCCAGCGTGGTGGTGGTGAACACCTGCAGCTTCATCCAGGACGCCCGCGAGGAATCGGTGCGGACCCTGGTGGAGCTCGCTGAGCAGGGCAAGGAACTGATCATCGCCGGCTGCCTGGCCCAGCACTTTCAGGAGGAGTTGCTCGAAAGCCTGCCTGAGGCCAAGGCGATCGTGGGCACCGGCGACTATCAGCACATCGTCAGCGTGCTGGAGCGGGTGGAGGCCGGCGAGCGGGTCAACCAGGTGAGCGCCACCCCCACCTTCGTGGCCGACGAGCACCTGCCCCGCTACCGCACCACCTCGGAGGCCGTGGCCTATCTCAAGGTGGCGGAGGGCTGCGACTACCGCTGCGCCTTCTGCATCATCCCCAAGCTGCGCGGCGACCAGCGCTCCCGGCCGATCGAATCGATCGTGGCCGAAGCCCACAGCCTGGCCTCCCAAGGGGTGCAGGAACTGGTGTTGATCAGCCAGATCAGCACCAACTACGGCCTCGACCTCTACGGCAAGCCCCACCTGGCCGAGCTGCTGCGGGCCCTCGGGGAAGTGGACATCCCCTGGATCCGCGTGCACTACGCCTATCCCACCGGGCTCACTCCCGAGGTGCTGGCGGCCTATCGGGACGTGCCCAATGTGCTGCCCTACCTTGATCTGCCGCTGCAGCACAGCCATCCGCAGGTGCTGCGGGCCATGAATCGCCCCTGGCAGGCCAACGTGACCGGTGACCTGCTGCACCGCATCCGTGAGCAACTTCCCGATGCCGTGCTGCGCACCACCTTCATCGTGGGCTTCCCCGGTGAAACCGAGGAGCACTTCCAGCATCTGCTGAACTTCGTGGCCGAGCAGCGCTTCGACCATGTGGGGGTGTTCACGTTCTCACCCGAGGACGGCACCGCGGCCGTGGACCTGCCGAACCCCGTGCCGGCGGCCGTGGCCCAGCAGCGGAGGGATCAGCTGATGGCCCTGCAGCAACCGATCGCCGCCGAGCGGAACGCCGCCTGGGTGGGCAGGATCGTGGATGTGCTGATCGAGCAGGAGAACCCCTCCAGCGGCGAGATGCTGGGCCGCTGTGCCCGCTTCGCGCCTGACGTGGACGGGGATGTGCGGGTGCTGCCGGGGGCCGGGGGGCTCTGCGCGGCGCCAGGAACCATGGTGCCGGTACGAATCAGCGCAGCGGACACCTACGACCTCGTGGGCGAGGTGGTGGGCGCCGCGGCCATGGTGGGCGATGCCAAGGCGGCCAGCCGGCTCAGATCAGCTTGATGCTGCGCAACAGCACAGAGCCCAGGAACGCGGCAACCAGGCCGCCTCCAACCAGACCCAGGTAGATCGCTACACCCATCGTGGCCTCTGCTGCAAAGTCGTGTGCCCATTACAGCAGAGGCCCGACTCACCAGGCACTGGCTTGGCCTTCTGCCTAAGGTGCGCCCACTAGGGATCTTGACGATCCTGGTCCTGCCATCGAGCCTCAGGGACAGCCCGCCCTTCTCCGTTCACGACAGCATCCTTTCCGTCAGCACCCTCCTCCTGAGCCACGTTCCGACGGCCATGCCCGTTGGCCCCGTTGCTCCGGCCCCGTCGAGACCCCCCATGCGCACCCTGCTGATCTATCCGGAATTCCCCAAGACCTTCTGGAGCTACGAAAAGATCCTGGAGCTGGTGAACCGCAAGGTGCTCCTGCCTCCCCTGGGCATGGTCACGGTGGCGGCGCTGCTGCCCCAGGACTGGCCGATGAAGCTGGTGGATCGGAACGTGCGCGAGGTGACCGAGGCCGAGTGGGACTGGGCCGAGCTGGTGGTGATCTCCGGCATGATCGTTCAGAAGGGCGACATGGCCGCCCAGATCGCCCGGGCCAAGCAGCGGGGGTTGCCCGTGGCCGTGGGCGGGCCCTTCGCCAGCTCCACCCCAGATGCGCCCGAGCTCGACCTGGCCGACTTCAAGGTGCTGGATGAGGGTGAGATCACCCTGCCGATGTTCATCGAAGCCCTGGAACGGGGTGATCAGCAGGGTCGCTTCAACTCCGGCGGCGAAAAGCCCGATGTCACCGGAACCCCCATTCCCCGGTTCGACCTGCTGGAGATGGATGCCTACTCGGAAATGTCCGTGCAGTTCTCCCGGGGCTGCCCGTTCCAGTGTGAATTCTGCGACATCATCGTGCTCTACGGGCGTAAGCCCCGCACCAAGGAACCGGAGCAGCTGATCGCTGAGCTGCAGCGCCTCTACGACCTGGGTTGGCGGCGCTCGGTATTTCTGGTGGACGACAACTTCATCGGCAACAAACGCAATGTCAAGCGCCTGCTGCCGGCGCTGAAGCAGTGGCAGATTGAGCATCGCTACCCCTTCAGCTTCGCCACCGAAGCATCGGTGGATCTAGCGGCCGACGACGAGCTGATGCAGATGATGGTGGAATGCCGCTTCGAAAGTCTGTTCCTCGGCATCGAAACTCCCGACGAAGCCAGCCTGGAGGTGGCGGGCAAGCTCCAGAACACCCGCAGCTCCCTGGATGATTCCGTCAACAAGATCACCTCCTATGGGATGCGGGTGATGGCAGGCTTCATCATCGGTTTTGATGGCGAGAAGCAGGGAGCTGGCGAGCGCATCGTTGAGTTTGTGACCCGCACCGGCATCCCCCACGCGATGATGGGCATGTTGCAGGCCCTGCCCAACACCGCCCTGTGGCATCGCCTGGAGCGGGAAGGGCGGCTGGTTCAGGATTCCTCCGCCGCGAAGGGTGTGAATCAGACCAACCTGCTCAATTTTGTTCCCACCAGGCCGCTCCGCGACATCGCCAATGAGTACGTGGATGCCTTCTCCAAGCTCTACGAGCCCCACGCCTACATCGACCGCGTCTACAACTATTTCCTGAAGCTGCCCCCCCAGAAGTACAAGGAGTTCCTTACCCCAGAACCCGAAGGCAGCCCCAAAAAACCTGTGAACTGGGTGGATCTTCGCGCTCTGGCGATCATTGTGTGGCGCCAGGGAATTCGCCGCAGCACCCGCTTCCGTTTCTGGAAGGCGCTCTATGGGATGGCCCGCCACAACCCCAAGCGTTTCAAGGGATTCATCGCCATCCTGGCCCATAACGAGCACTTCCTCGAATACCGGGCGATCGTGCGCAACGAGATCGAAGCTCAGCTGGCCCAGATTCCACCGGAGCCTCCCGAGCCCACTCCCGCACCAGTGCCGGAGCTTATTTCGGCCTGATCGCGTGGCTCAGTCCTGGATGTAGGTGAGCCCCTGCTCCAGGCACCACTCGGCCTTCTGGAGTTCCCTGCCCAGGTAAAGGGCGTGGTCGAGGCGACTGAGCGGCAAGGGGCCCTCCCCCTCCGTGAGGGCGGCGCCCACCTGCTTGGCCGTGCGTCCGCGGTAGGTGGCCAACGGTTGCCTCGGGCCAGCGCCACGGCAGCTGAGCACTTCGCCGGTGTCGGGATCGGTGGCTAAACCCCGCTCATCGATGCCGTTGCCGTAGTGCTCCACCACCAGTTCGCCGGCCTCAGCATCAACGCTGATCAGGAAATAGCCGGCCGGGTCGAGGGCGATGAAGCGCCGCGACAGCTCTTCATCCAGCTGCCGGCGAGTCTGCTCAGGCCGCTGGATCCTGGTGGGGGAGGAGGGTGCCTGGGACATGGGGGGGATCGTAGTCAGCCGTGAACGGCAGCTCGGCGTTGATGGCGGCGATCTCCCGCAGCATCTCCGCGTTGGCCCCGGGCAACCAGTCCCGCAGGATGGCGTCGAAGCGCCGATCGCTCCAGCGGTGCAAGCTCACCCGGGGCTGGGCCACAAAGCCCCGCCGCCGCTTGTGGCTGCCGCCCGCCCCCGGATCGAAATGGCGGATGCCGGCCTCGATCGCCCAGGCGATCGGCGCGTAGTAACACACCTCGAAGTGGAGGCAGTCGATCGCCACTTCACTGCCCCAGTAGCGCCCCCAGAGGTGATCACCACCGCGCACACACAGGGACATCGCCACGGGATCGCCTGGATCCCCCCGGTGGGCACTGAACAGCACCAGGGCCCGGCGCAGGGCGGGATCAGCACCCACGGCCGCGAAGAACGGCTCGGTGAGGTATTTGCTCCCCCAGGGCCCCCAACGCTCGCAATGCTGGGCGTAGAAGTCATGCATCCGCTCCACCATGGCGGGCGGAATCGCCTCGCCCACCAGGGGGGTCACCTGCAGGCCGGCGGCGCCCACCGCCTTGCGCTCGCGCTTGATGTTGCGGCGCTGGTTGGCGTTGAAGCTGGCCAGGTAGTCGTCGAAGTGGCGGTGGCCGGGGTTGCTCCACTGGCTCTGCTGGTTCACCCAGGCCGCGCAGCCGGCGGCCTCGGCCAGGGGCTGCCACTGGGGATCCACGTAGAGGAAGTTGCAGCTCAGCAGGCCCTGGTCGCGGCAGAAGCCATCGATCAGCTCCAGCATCAAGGCGGTGATCGCGGCGGCATCTTCCCCGGGGGCGATCAGGAAGCGGTAGCCCTGCACCGGGCTCACCGGGCTCATGCCCACGAGCTTGGGGTAGTAGCGCAGCCCCAGCTGGCCGGCGAGCTGGGCAAAGCTCTGGTCGAAGATGAACTCGGCGTAGCTGTGGCCCTTGAGGTAGAGGGGCGCCACCGCCAACAGCGTGTCGCCGCGCCAGAGACCCAGGTGGCAACCCTGCCAACCCTGGCGGGGCACCACGCTGCCGCTGGCCTCCAGCTGCCGCAGCCAGCGCCAGCGGTAGAAGGGGAGGTCATCGGCCAGCAGCCCATCCCAGGCCTGTTCTGGAATCTCCGCCAGCGATTGGTGCCAGCGGGCACGCAGCTCTGCCACGGCAAGGGGGCTCCAGGGCCGGCAAGCTAACCGGAAGCGTCGGCTGGGGTGAGGGCGGCGGGGCTGGGCCGTCGGACGTAGCGCAGCAGGAACTCCTCACCTGGCAACTGGCGGCAGGCCTGCAGCTGCCAGGCCCGCTCCTGCAGGGCCGGCGCCAGGGCAGGGATGGCCCCATCGACCGGTAACCACAGGTGGGGGCCGCCCAGCAGCCGGGGGCAGAAGGTGAGCTGCAGCTCATCGACGAGATCGCCAGCCAGCAGGGAGGCCGCCAGGGAGGCCCCCCCGAGCAGCACGAGTCGCTGCAGGCCCTGGCGAGCCAGCTCCGCCAGCAGCAGGGGCCAGGGGGCCAATGGCAGGTGGCGCTGGAAGCCAGGAGCCACGGCTGAGCCCTGGGGGGCCAGGAGCCAGCGCTGCAGCGGCTGCGACCAGAAGGGGAGGCTGGCGGGCAGCAGGGCCGTGCGGCTCACCACCAGGGCCACCGGTTGGGGCGAGAGGCCCCGATCGCGGCGCCGGGCCAGCAGATCGGCGTCCCGGATCAGGCAGGTGCTGCCGTGCAGCCGCAGGGTGCGCGCCCCGATCAGGCCAGCGTCAGCCCAGGCCAGGGCCTCCTCCAGCACGCGGCGATCGCCGGGGCCGCCGAGCTGGGCCGCGCCCCCCTGGGGCGGCGCCAGGCGGCCGTCGAGGCTCACCGCCAGCACCAGGCGCAGCCTGGGGCGCTCCGGCGTGGGCACCGGGCTGGGCTCAGCCGGCCACCAGGGCCTCGAGGGCGGCAGGCACCATCTCGAGCTGGGGGGTTTCGGCGAACACCTCGGCGGCGTTGTTGGGGCTCTCCTGCAGGCGCACCTTGTGCAGCCTGGCGCCGCTGGCCGCGATCGGGCTGGCCAGCAGGTCGGCGATGTGGAGGGCGATGTTCTCGGCGGTGGGCACGCAGCTGGCGAAGTGCTCCACGTCCTTGTTCAGGAAGGTGTGGTCGAAGGGCTCCACCACCAGGTCCGCCACCAGCTTCTGGAGAGCGGAGAGGTCGCACACCATGCCGGTGCGCGGGTCGATGGCGCCGCGCACGGTGACATCGAGCAGGTAGTTGTGGCCATGGCCGTGGGGGCGGGCGCACTTGCCATAGATGGCCTCGTTCTCGGCCTGGCTGAGCTCCGGACGGGCCAGGCGGTGGGCCGCCGCGAAGTGGGTGCGGATCGAGAGGAAGGCTTCCATGGGGAGCGGGGCGGCGGGATCTGAAGCGGAGGCTGGGGCGGATTCGGTGGCGGCAGCTGGGGCGGGGGGCAGCAGGTCGACCCACAGATCCGGCTGCTCGTAGAGCCGCAGACCGGCCAGGGGCAGCAGCGGCCCCAGACGCGCCCAGATGGCACGGCAGAGCGCTTCGGTGGTGGGCAGGCAGCCCTCAGGCCGGGAGAGGTCGAACTCCGGCCACACGTCGTTGAGGAAGCGGAAGTCGAGCTGGGCGGTGACGGCGGAGCGGATGGCGTGCTTCACCTCGGAGAGGTTGAGCACCATGCCGTCGCCATCGAGGGGCCCGGCCATGGCCACGACCAACTCGTAGTTGTGGCCATGGCCAGGGGCCAGGCTGCAGAGGCCGAAGCGCTCGGCGTTCTCCTGCTCCGAGCATTCGGGCAGCCAGTAGCGGTGGCTGGCACAGAAGGTGGCCCGGCGGGTGATCAGGCAGGGCCGGCCCCGGCCATGGCCGGAAGCGGCGGCAGGGGGGCAGGAGTCTGCGATCCCAGGGGCGGGCCTGAGACTGGCGCTGGCCGTCATGGGGCTCGTTCGATGGAGTTCATCCTAGAAACAGGCTCTGTTGAAGCGGGGAGATGGCCGCAGCTGCGCACCTGGCCCTGGCCAAGCGACTCCAGGGGGTGAATCTCTACCTGGTGGGAATGATGGGGGCCGGCAAGAGTGCGGTGGCCGCTCCCCTGGCCGCGGCCCTCGGCTATCGCGTCGTCGATGCCGATGCCGTGCTGGAGGCCTCCGCGGGCCGCGGCATCGCCGAGATCTTCGCCAGCGATGGGGAGCAGGCCTTCCGGGAGCTGGAAGCGGCCGTCCTCGCCCAGATCGCTGGCTGGCATTCCCTGGTGGTGGCCACCGGGGGAGGGGTGGTCACCCGTCCGCAGAACTGGAGCCACCTGCACCAGGGGCTCGTGGTGTGGCTCGACGCCCCGGAGGCCCTGCTGCTGGAGCGGCTGCGGCAGGACCCCACCCCCAGGCCCCTGCTGGCAGAGCCGGACCCCGCCGCCCGGCTCAGGGCCCTGCTGGAGGCCCGTCGCCCCCTCTACAGCCAGGCCGATCTCTGCGTCACCCAGGGCGGCGAGCCCCCCGAGGCGGTGGCACAGCGGCTGCTGGAGGCCCTGCCCAGGGTGCTGCGGGAGCCGCTCAGCCCCCCTGAACAGCCGGTGCTGCTGCGCCATCAGGACGGCAATCTCAGCCCGTCCCTCCATGGGCACCCGGCGGATCAATCCTGACGGCGAACCACTGGATGGCGCGGCCGGGCTCCAGCTCCAGCTCGCAGGCGGTTTCGAGCAGCCGCTCAGCCCTGTCCCGGCCGCCGACAAGGTCGGCGAGATCGTGGGGCACCTGGGCCAGGGCGCCGAGGTGGGCCTCCAGCCAGGCCACGGTTTCGGCGGCCGTGAGGATCTGATCGGCCCCGCCCGGCTCCAGCACCACGTAATGATCAAGCTCCCGCAACAGGGGGTCGGACATGGGCATCACGCTGGTGGGAGTCATCCTGGCGCTGTGGGTCGCCGCCTGGCCGCCTGCCGTCAGCCCCGGCCCATCGCCCCTGGAGGCGCGAATTCTCCAGTGGCCCACCTGGACCTTGCCGGCCCCGCTGACGCGCCCCGGCCGCCACGACCTGGTCTACCCACCCTGGTTTGAGGGAGCCTGGCAGGCCAGCGACGACGACGGCAGCGATTACCAGGTGCGCTTCCTCCGCGACCGCCAAGGGTCGGTGGTGGGGGATCGGGCCTTCAATGCCGGCGCCATCGGCAACGCCCTGCTGGGGGAAGCCCTGCTGGGCGTCGAGAGCGATCCGGCCGACCCGAACCGGCAGATCGCCCGGCTGCGGGGGCCTGAGGGCACGCCCTTCCAGCTCGAATCCACAGTGATCGGCCGCCGCAGCGACCAGCCTGCATCCGGGGAGTTCCTGGCCGATGAGCTGTCCCTGCAGGTGCTGCATGGCCCGGGCCAACCCCGGCTGAGCCGGGTCGAAACCCTCAGCCGCTTCCAACTGCGCAGCGACGGCAGCATCGAGGCCCAGCAGTGGCAGGCCACCTACCCGTCACCCACCGCCGGCCTGGCGGCCCGAGCGAGCAGCAGCCAGCGCATCAGCCTGAAGCTGGTGCCGCTCAGGCCCGACCCAACTGGGCCAGGATCCCATCGCGCCAACTGAACAGCGGCTGCAGCAGCGGATGGTCAGCCAGGCCGCTGATGCCGTGTCCGGCCAGGGGGGCCCCGGCGCTGGCCGGGAACAGCAGCAGGGAGAGCTGGGCCACCACGGCCAGATCCGCCAGGGAGAGCTGGTCGCCCACCAGGTGGGCGCGGCCGCTCGTCAGGGTGGCGAGCTGCTCGAGGTTGGTCTGCAGCTGGCGGCGCTCCTGGGTGCCGATCAGGCCCGTCACGGCATCGCCCATGCCGTGCATCACGGCGCCGGGCAGGCTGGAGAGCAGCTGGCGCAGGGGCCCGGGGGTGGCCTCCGGCAGCAGGCCGGCCCTGAGCACGGGATCACCAGCCAGGGCCTGCAGCAGGGCGGCTCGCACCCCGCTCGCCAGGGCGGTGTCGGCCCAGTCCTCCAGCAGCAGCACCTGGGCCCGCTGTTCTGGATCGGCAGGCAGCAGGGCCGGCACGGGGTGGAGCACCTCGAGGTACTGGGCGATGGCGGTGGAGTCGGCGATCACCTCCGAGCCATCCACCAGCACCGGAACCTGGCGCTGGCCCGAGAGCCGGAACAGCTCCAGCTGCCCCACCCCCGGCGTCACCTCCACCACGCTGTAGTCGACCCCCTTGGCAGCCAGCACGAGCCGCACCTTCTCGCAGAAGGCGGAGTGGCGGAACTGGTGCAGCTGCATGCGTCAAGCCCGAAGCCAAGGCGGCAGAGTAGCCAGCAGGCACCGCCATGGGCGTTTTCGGGGGCAATGAAGGACTTCCTGCTGAACGTGACGCGCTATCCGCGTTACCTGATCGCCTTCGGGCTGGGGGTGGCCACCTCGGTGCTGGAGCCCCTGGCGGCCCGGGGCCGCAATCCCGTCACCGCGGTCGCCCTGATCGGCGCTGCCGTCAGCGGTCTGCTCAGCCTCGGGCTGATCCTGCATGCGATGGTGAACTCCACTCCGGTGGCTTAGCCATGGCACAGGGGCGAAGGGTGGAGCGGGTGGCTTCCCTGATCCGGCGGGAGCTGAGCGAGCTTCTGGTGGCCGGCATCAAGGATGAGCGGGTCAGCCAGGGCATGGTGAGCGTGACCCATGTGGAGGTGGCGGGCGACCTCCAGCACTGCAAGATTTTCGTGAGCATCTACGGCAGCGATGGCGAGCGCGATGAGGCGATCGCCGGTCTGCGTTCGGCCGCGCCCTACGTGAAGGGTGAACTGGGACGGCGCCTGAAGATGCGGCGCACGCCGGAGGTGGTGTTCCTGCTGGATCGGGGCCTGGAGCGCGGCACCACGGTGCTGGGGCTGCTCAACCGGCTGGAGGAGGAGCGGCTCGAGAAAGGGGAACCCAGTGGCCCTGAAACCGGTGCCGCGTCGGCCCCCAGCGAGGCCGACAACGCCGTTGGCTAGGCCCTTGGAGCCGGAGCTGAGGCGGCTGGCCGCAGAGCTGCTGGTGGTGAGGGCGAGCGGCCATCTGGCCGATCACCAGCGCCGCTACCCCCGCTGGGAGCTGCCCAATGCGGAGCTGCAGGCGCTGCTGGAGCTCGGCGTGGGCGGGGTGATCCTGCTGGGGGCGGGGGTCGCCGAGCTGGCCCTGCGCTGCCGCCAGCTGCGGGGCTGGGCTGGGCAGCCCCTGCTGCTCTGCGCCGACGTGGAGGAGGGCGTGGGCCAGCGCTTCGAGGGCGCCAGCTGGCTGGTGCCGCCCCTGGGGCTGGGTCGCCTGCACGGCCGCGATCCCGAGTTGGCCCTGGATCTGGCCGAACGCTACGGCCGCTGCACGGGCCGGGATGCCGCCCGCGCCGGGCTGAACTGGGTGCTGGCCCCGGTGTGTGATGTCAACAACAACCCCGCCAACCCGGTGATCAACGTGCGCGCCTGGGGCGAAGACCCCGTGGTGGTGGCGGCGCTGACGGCCGCCTTCTGCCGGGGCCTGCAGAGCGTGGGGGTGCTCGGCTGCGCCAAACACTTTCCCGGCCATGGCGACACCAGCAGCGATTCCCACCTGGAGCTGCCGGTGCTGGCCCACAGCCGCGAACGGCTGGAAGCCATCGAGCTGCCCCCCTTTCGCGCCGCCATCGCGGCCGGGGTAGCCGCGGTGATGACGGCCCACCTGCTGCTGCCGGCCCTCGATCCCGAGCGCCCCGCCACCCTCTCGAGCGCCGTGCTCAGCCAGCTGCTGCGGCGTGATCTGGGCTTCCGGGGGCTGGTGGTGACCGATGCCCTGGTGATGGAGGCGATCAGCCGGCACCACGGCGCCGGCGAAGCGGCGGTGCTGGCCCTGGAGGCCGGCGCCGATCTGGTGCTGATGCCCGCCGATGCGCACCAGGCCATCGAGGCGATCGTCGCCGCCCTCGGCAGTGGGCGGCTGCCCCGGCAGCGGCTGGAGGAGAGCGTGGAGCGGCGGCGCGCCGCCCTGGGGCAGCTGCAGGCCGGCCGAGGCGATCCCGGCCTCGAGGGCGATCCCCTCACGGCCGCCCACCCCGATCTGCCCCTGGAGCAGGTGCTGGTGGAGCGCACCCTGGAGCAACGGGGCTGCAGCTGGGCCAGTCCAACAGCCTGGCCAGCAGCCACCAGCGAGGCCTGCGCAGAGCCTGCCCCCTGGGCCCCGGGCTGAATCTGCTGCGCCTCGACTCCGCCCTGCAGGCGCCCTTCCTGCCCCCCACCGCCCCGGCCCTCACCCTGCCGGCCGCGGCCGGTCTGCGCCCCTGCCTGATCGACGGCCTGCACCCCAGCCTCTGGCGCCCCGATCCCCAGGCCCCCCTGGACCTGGATCAGCTCGGCGAGGGCCCGGTGCTGCTGCAGCTGTTCGTGCGCGGCAACCCCTTCCGGGGCAGCGCCGGCGGCGATGAGCCCTGGCCCGCGGCCATCGCCCAGCTGCTGCGGAGCGGCCGGCTAGGGGGACTGGCGATCTACGGCAGCCCCTACCTGTGGGAGGCCCTGCTGCCCCTGCTGCCGGAGCCGTTGCCGGCGGCCTACAGCCCCGGCCAGATGCCCCGGGCCCAGGCCTGGCTGCTGGCGCGCCTGGGCCTCGCCGATCCCAGCGCCGAGCAGGCCTTCACCGACTGAACCGCGGGAGACACCATGCCGAAGCTGAGCCTGTCGATGGTGGTGCGCAACGAGGCCGAACGGCTGGAGGGCTGCCTGGCCTCGGTGGCCGGCTTCGTGGATGAGATGGTGCTGCTCGACACCGGCTCCAGCGACGGCACCGTGGCCCTGGCCGAGCGGCTCGGTGCCGTGGTGCATGCCCTGCCCTGGCCGGGCGACTTCGCGCCGGCCCGCAACGAGGCCCTGCGCCACGTGTCCGGCGACTGGGTGCTCGTGCTCGACGCCGACGAGCAGCTGCTGGAGGCGGCCAGGGAGCCCCTGCGCCGCCTGCTGGAGCAGCCCGACCTGCTGCTGGTCAACCTGCTGCGCCAGGAGCGCGGTGCCAGGCAGTCGCCTTACTCCAGCGTCAGCCGCCTGTTTCGACGCCACCCCGCCCTCCACTGGAGCGGCGCTTACCACGCCCAAGTGGATGACAGCGTGCTGGCCCTCCAGCAGCAGCAGCCGCACTGGCGCATCGCCGACTGCGACACCCCCGCCCTGGTGCACGACGGCTACGCCCCAGCCCTGCTGCAACGGGGCAACAAGGCCGGCCGCCTACGCCAGGCGATGGAACAGGAGCTGCGGCTCCAGCCCCACGATGCCTACGCCTGCGCCAAGCTCGGCAGCCTGGAGGTGAGCGAAGGCCGCCTGCGGCAGGGCATCCGCCTGCTGCGGCGCGGGCTGCAGCACTGCCCCGCCAAGGCGGTTCCGGAGCGCTACGAACTGCTGCTGCATCTGGCCATCGCCCTGGCTCCCCAGGACAAGGACGCCGCTGCCGGTCTCTACCGCCAGGCCCTGGACCTGCCCCTGCCGGGCCGGGTGAGCCTGGGCGCCCGGCTCAACCTGGCAGCCCTGCTGTGCGAGCAGGGGGCCCTGGCCGAGGCGGCCGAGCTCTGCCGCCAGGCCTGCGCCATCGCCCCTGAGGTGGGGCTCGCCTGGTACAACCAGGGCCTGATCGAACGCCGCCGCGGCCGCCTGCCCCAGGCGATCGCGGCCTACCGCCGGGCCCTGGAACTGGACCCGCAGCACGCCGAAGCCCAGCAGAACCTCGGGGCGGCCCTGCTACTCAGCGGCGACATCGCCGCAGCCCGCAGCGCCTTTCGCCAGGCCCTGGAGCTGCTGCGGCGTCAGGGCCGCCAGGGCGAGGCCGAGGCGCTGCGGCAACGGGCCTCCGCCCTGGTCAAGCTGGAGGAGTGAACCCCTGTCTGAAGCCTCCATGTCTGAGCCCTGCCTGGCCGGCAGAACCATTGCCGTGACAAGGGCCGAGACCCAGATTGGGGCCGCCCGGCGCCTGTTCGAGGCGGCCGGGGCCCAGGTGGTGGACCTGCCGGCCCTGGTGGTGACGCCACCCGAGTCCTGGGGCCCCCTCGACGACGCCCTCGATGAGCTCGAGGACTTCCACTGGCTGGTGTTCTCCAGCGGCAATGGCGTCGAGGCGGTGGAGAAACGGCTGGGGTTGCGGGGAAGCAGCCTGGCCCACCGCCCCCGCAGCCTCAGGATCGCCGCTGTGGGCCGCAAGACCGCCGACCAGCTGGAGGCGATCGGCGCCCCCGCCGACTTCGTGCCCCCCAGCTTCGTGGCCGACAGCCTGCTGGAGCATTTCCCCGTGTCGGGCTGGGGTCTGCGGCTGCTGCTGCCGCGGGTGGAGAGCGGCGGCCGCACCGTGCTGGCCGAGGCCTTCGCCGCAGGCGGGGCCCGGGTGGTGGAGGTGGCCGCCTACGAAACCCGCTGCCCGGCCGGCTTGCCCTCCGCTGCGGTGGCGGCTCTCGAGCGCAGGGAACTGGACGCCATCACCTTCAGCAGCGCCAAGACAGTGAGCCACACCGTGCAGCTGCTGCAGGCTGGCTTCGGCGAGGCCTGGCCCCGCTGTCTGCGGGATGTGGCGGTGGTGTCGATCGGCCCCCAGACCAGCCGGCGCTGTGAGCAGGAGCTCGGCCGGGTGGACGCCGAGGCCGATCCCCACGACCTCGAGGGCCTGGTGCAGGCCTGCGTCGAGGCCCTCAGAGCTCAGCCGAAACCGTCTGCTGGCCCTGACGCAGGGTGAGCAAACCTCGGTCCACGTTGATCGAGGCCACGCTCCAGCCCGGCGGTAACAGGTCGGTGCTGCTGCCGCCCCGGTCGCCCACGCTCAGGGCCCCACTGGTGGTGCCGTAGTCCACGATCGCCTTGGCCCTTCCGGCGGAGCTGATCACGCCGGTGAAGCGGAACGACGGCGGCAGGGTGAGCGGGACCTGGGCGGGCCGGATCGGGGCGGACCGGCTGCCTGAAGTGGCCGAGGCTCTCGGCGCCATGGGGGAGAAGGGATCGTCGCGGCCGATGTTGATCGCAGCCAACACCTGGTTGGGCGTAGGCAGGGGGGTGAGGCCCGTGAACTGCGGCGGCCGGGCGTCTGCCGGGGAGCTGGCGGGGGAAGGAGCGGGTGGGGGCTGGGTGGCCTCGGGAGGCGTCGCTCCACCGCCGCACGCCGTGAGCAGCAGGGCCACCAGGGAAGCGGAGAGCCAGTGCTCAGCTCGGGATGGTCTCGATCGAACGTTCTTCGACGAGGTCTCGAAAGCGGTCAAGGTTCGCCTGAAGTTCCTTGGTGACGATGCCGCCCAGAATGGTGGGCTCCATCAAGGGTGCCAAGATGCCCGGAAGTTCGTAGCTCACGCTGAGCTTCACGGCGGTGTTGCCGTCGGTCTGGGGGTAGAAGCGCACGCCCCCCTTGGTGGGCAGCCCTCCCACCGACTCCCAGTGCAGCTGCTGGGCCTCCACCCGCAGCGTGATCCGCGCCTTCCAGTGGAAGCGGAATCCCTGGGCGGCCAGGGTCCAGTCGGTGAGGTCTGGGTTGCCGGGCTCGGTGACCACCGACTCAATCCAGCGCATCCAGCGGGGCATGGCCTCCAGGTCGCTCCAGACCTCCCAGACCCGCTCCACGGGCGCGGCGATCTCTGTGGTGACGCTGTGCTCGAGCCAACGGCCCATCGGGTTACTCGTGAGTTGGGGCGGTGAGGGCGGCGCTGAGGCGCGGCTTCTGGCTGGAGCCCTGGGCGGCCAGTTGAGCGGGGCGATCCAGAATCGCCGCTGCCGCGAGGCGGCCGCTCATCGTGGCACCTTCCATCGAATCGATGTAGTCCTGACGGGTGTAGCTTCCCGCCAGGAAGAAGTTGGACACCGGCGTGCGCTGGCTGGGCCGATAGGGCTCCATGCCGGGGGCCTCGCGGTACAGCGACTGTGCCAGTTTCACCACATTGCTCCAGACCAGATTCAACGACTGGGCTGAAGGGAAGAGGCGGCGCACCTGGGCGTCGGTGGCGGCCACGATGGCGTCGCTCTTGCGGGGGATCCAGGGATCGCCGGGGGTGAGCACACACTGCAGCAGCGAGCCGAGCCCCTCCTTGCGGTAGTCCTCCGGGCTGGCGAGGGCCAGGTCGGCAAAACAGCTGAAATCGGCATCCGCCGTGTAGAGGAGGTTGTCGAGACCGGCCGGGTGGCTCACGTCAGCGCGGGCGGCTCTGTTGGCGGGGCTGTTCCCCAGCTCGGTGATCCAGCCGTCGTAGCGGAGCTGCACGGTGGCCACCGGCACCGCCTCCAGCTTGTAGATGTTGTCGAACTGGGGAAAGCGGCGCCAGGCCTCGGGCAGCATGCGCTGAATGCCAGGCACGTCGCAGGCGGCGAGATAGGTGTCGGCCTGCACCCGGCGCTCCCCCTCCGGCGTGCCCAGGCTGAGGCCACTCACCCGGATCGCTGGCGCGCTGGTGGAGCCAGGTGCGTCTGGGTCGGGAACCTCCTCGTAGTGCAGCTCGGTGACGCGATGGCGCAGGTGCAGGCGTCCCCCGCGGCTGGTGATGTAGTCGAGGATCGGACCGGTGAGCCAGCGGTGGGGCGAGCCCTTCAGCAGGTTGAGCTTGGAGGCCTCCGTCTTGGAGGCGAACATCATGAAGATGGTGAGCATGCAGCGCGCCGAGATCGCCTCGCAGTCGATGAACCCAAGGGCATAGGCAATCGGGTTCCACATCCGCTCGATGCTGCGGCGGCTGCCGCCATGGCCCAGAAACCACTGCTCGAAACTGATGCGATCCAGGTCCCGGATCACCCCCATGGCCCCTTCGTAGTCCACGAGGCCGCGCACGATCGGGCTGGTGCCCAGGGCCAGGGCATTGCGCAGTTTGTCGATCCAGTCGAGCTGGGGCGTGGTGAAAAAGGCCTTGAGGCCGTTGAAGGGGGCGCCCAGGGCAAAGCGGAAATCCAGCTCGCGCAGGTCGCCGCCGGCATTCACGAACAGGTGGGTGTGCTGCTTGGGCAGGAGGTTGTCGATCGCCCCCACCTTGCGCATCAGGGCGAACAGGTTGGCGTAATTGAAGAAGAACACATGCAGCCCCATCTCGATGTGGTTGCCGCCCTCATCCACCCAGCTGCCCACCTTGCCCCCCATGAAGGGCCTGGCCTCGTAGAGATCCACCTGATGGCCGGCATCCACGAGATCCACCGCCGCTGCCAGACCCGCCAGACCCGCTCCCACAATGGCGACCTGCACCCGCAACGCTCCCGTAGCACTGGCACAGACTCTATGGATCCGACAGGTGCGGGTGCAGGTCCATAGAGTTGGCCCATGACCCTGGCCGAAGTGATGAGCACCGAAACCGCCGCCAGCCCCGTTGCCCCGAGCCCGGCCGCCCCGGCCCCCGTGGCCACCTTCACGGCCCGGGACGGCAAGGGCATCCTGGTCACCGAGCCCGCCATGAAGCAGCTGGGCAGCCTGATCAGCCAGCAGGGCGAGGGCAGGGTGCTGCGGGTGGGAGTGCGCTCAGGCGGCTGCAGCGGCATGAGCTACACCATGGATTTCATCGGCCCCGACGGCATCCGCCCCGACGATGAGACCTACACCTACGAGCCCGCAGGAGCCCCCAGCTTCCAGGTGGTGTGCGACCCCAAGAGCCTGCTGTACATCTACGGCATGCAGCTCGACTTCTCCAGCGCCCTGATCGGAGGCGGCTTCAACTTCACCAACCCGAACGCCAGTCAGACCTGCGGCTGTGGCAGCTCCTTCGCGGTCTGAGCCAGCGCCTCAGGCCTGCCGCATGGGAATCTGAACAGCTGTGACCCTGCCCTGCAGCCATGTCGGCCAGTTCCGCTGAGAGCAGCCCAGCCACCTCGCTGTTCGACGCCGCCATCGCCCGGTACAACGCCGGCACCGATCCGGCCGAACTGCTCGACGCGTTCGAGGCGATCACCGCCCAGGCACCCCGCCAGTCGGCGGGATACACCTGTCTGGCCTGGCTGCAACTGCTCACCGACCAGCCGGAGCCTGCCCTGCGCACGGCCCGGACGGCGGTGCGGCTCAACCCCCAGGACCCCCAGGCCCGCATCAACCTGAGCCTGGCCATGCTCGAGACCGGCGCCAAGGGCGTGCGGGAGCACATCGGCATCGTGCAGCGGCTGATGGCCATGGCGCCGGAGCTGGCCGCCGAGCTGCAGGAGTCGATGGCCGACGGCCTCAAACGCAAGCCCGGCTGGGCCGCGATGCTGAAGGTGCAGGCCTGGTTGAACGGTTGATCGCGCCCCTCACCCCCTGAAGCCCGTGGCTCGCGTGCTGCTGCTCAGCAATGGCCATGGCGAAGATCTCAGCGGTGCCCTCGTGGGCGCGGCCCTGATGGCCAGGGGCGTGGCGGTGGAGGCGTTGCCCCTGGTGGGGCATGGCAACGCCTACCGCCAGCGGGGCATTGCCTTGCTCGGGCCCACGCGGGAGTTCCGCACCGGTGGACTGGGCTTCACCAGCTTCCATGGCCAGCTCAGCGAGCTGCTCGGTGGCCAGGTGGCGCACGTGCTGGCCTGCCTGCTGCGGCTGATGCGGCGGCGTGGCCGGTATCAGCTGGTGGTCGCCGTCGGCGACCTGGTGGCGGTGCTGGGGGCCTGGCTGGGCGGCGGCCGCTGCGCCGTGTATCTGGTGGCCTACTCCAGCCACTACGAGGGCAAGCTGCGGCTTCCCTGGCCCTGCGGCTGGCTGCTGCGACGACGCCGCGTCAGCCAGGTCTGGAGCCGCGATGCGCTCACAGCCAGCGACCTCAGCCAGCAGCTGCGGCGGCCGGTGGGCTTTCTGGGCAATCCCTTTCTCGATGCCGCTGCGGAGCCCGGGGTGGCTGGCTCCCCAGCATTGACGGCTGCAGTGGCCATGACGGCCGCCCCACGCCAGCTCTCCATGGCCCTGCTGCCGGGGAGCAGGATGCCGGAAGCCGGGGCGAACCTGGAGCTGATGCTGCGCCTGCTGGCCCTGCTGCCCCAGGCCCTCCGCCAACCTGGCGCCCTGCAGCTGCGGGCCGTGCTGGTGAAGGCCCTCGATGCCGCCACGGTGCGGCAGCTGGCCGCCAGCCACGGCTGGAGCGCACGGGCCCACAACCGCCTGGAGCGCGGGGGCCTGGTGCTGGAGCTCACCTGGTCGGGGGTCGGGGCCGCCCTGACCCGGGCCGATCTGGTGCTGGCCATGGCGGGCACAGCCACCGAGCAGGCGGTGGGGCTGGGCAAGCCCGTGCTGCAGCTGGTGGGGCAGGGCCCCCAGTTCACCGGCGGTTTCGCCGAAGCCCAGCGGCGGCTGCTCGGTGCTGGGGTGCATTGCGCCAGCGGCGAGCCCGGCACAGCCACGACCCTGGAGGCCACGGCCCGGCTGGCCGGGGCCCTGCTGGCCGAACTGGCCGATCCGGCAGCGGGGCCGGAACTGCGAGGACGGCTGGTCCGCACAGCCGAGGAGCGGATCGGTGCCCCAGGCGGCACCGAACGGCTGGCGACGGCGATCATGGAGCTGTTGCGCCCAGCCGATGTCAGATCAGCCGCCCAGGAGCGAGCCCAGCCCAGGGCCTGAGGGAAGCACTCCCCCACCGCAGAAATCTGCCTGGGCCCGATCGCCTCTGCAGCGCCTCAAAGGGGTGATGGACACCCTGCTGGTGGCCAACGTCTTCGTGGTGATCAGCGGGGCCCTGTGGTTCGGCGTGGCGGTGCTGTGCCACAGCCAGAAGGTGGAAGCCCCCCTGGAGCTGTTTCAGCGGCTCTGGGAGCCACTGTTCACCCCGGCGATCGGGCTGCTGATGGGAGCCGCCATTCTCAGCGGGGTGCTGAGCTGGTGGCAGCAGCAAGGGCAGCGCCGAGCTCGGGGTACTGGAAGGTGAAGCCCTCGGCCTGGAGCCGCTCGGACACCACCTGCTGACCCTCCAGCACCACCTGGGCCCCATCCCCCAGCAACAGCTGCAGGATCGGCCCCGGCACCGGCAGCAGGCTGGGCCGCCCCAGCACCCGACCCAGGGCCGAGGCGAACGCCGCCATGCGCACCGGCTGGGGTGCCACGGCGTTGTACGTGCCCCTCCAGCGCCCGTCCTCCAGGGCGGTGGCCACAAGACGGCAGAGGTCGTGGCGATGGATCCAGCTCATCCACTGGCGGCCGGAGCCCACCGGCCCGCCGAAGCCCATCCGAAACACGGGCAGCATCTTGGCGAGGGCACCACCATCGCCGCCCAGCACGATGCCGATCCGCACAATCACCAGGCGACAGGCCTCGGGGCAGCGGGCCGCCGCCGCCTCCCAGTTGCTGCAGATCTCGGCCAGGTAATCACTGCCGGCAGGGCTCTGCTCCGTGAACCGCTGCTCGAGGCTGGTGCCGTAGTACCCCACCGCCGAGGCATTCACCAGAACCCGCGGCGGCGTCTGCAGCGCTGCCATCGCCTGCACCAGCAGCTCGGTGGTGCGGCTGCGGCTGCGCATCAGCAGGCTGCGATGGGCCGGAGTCCAGCGTTTCTCGGCGATGGGCTCACCGGCGAGATTCACCACACCCTCGGCGCCGGCCAGGGCCTCAAGCAAGTCCGGGCTCTGCCAGCTGGCAGGGTCGGCTGGATCGAGCTGCAGGCTGCCCAGCCGATCACTGGTCAGGGTATGGAAGGGGTCGCTGCGGCGACTCACCACGGTGAGTGTGTGACCCAGTTCCAGCAGGTAGGGCACCAACTCGAGCCCCACGAACCCGGAGCAACCCAGCAACAAGAGACGCACCCGCTCCATTCCCTCAGCGCGTCTGGAGGCTAGGGCCAAGCTCAACGCCAGGGGGGGACCTAACCTGGCAGCCATCTCCCAAGGCTCGTCATGGCCGACACGCCCTCCACCGCCCAGCCCCCCCTGAAGAAGGGCAGCCTGGTGCGGGTGAACAGCGACGCCTATGGCCGCAGTGCCGAAGCGGCCGCCAGTGCCCCCCAGCCCCCCGGCTACATCCTCAAGGGCCCCGGCGAAGTGCTGGCCGTGAAGGGGGCCTATGCCCAGCTGCGCTGGCAGCGGCCTGTTCCGGATGTATGGCTGCCCCTCGCTGTCCTGGAAGCCTTCCCGGGCTGACTCAGGCCATCACCTGGCGCCGGTCCTGCTTCAGCTGGCGCCGCCGTGCCCCGGCCTTGCGCAGCAGTTCGCGGCCATCGCGCAGGTAGGAGTCCACGTAGCCCATGGTGTAACGCTCCAGGTCCACCAGGGCGTCCTTGACCAGGCTGAGGCAGTGGTAAAGGTCCAGGCAGAAGCTCTCCAGGGCCTGGGGGCAGGCATGGGAGCGGTAGAGGGTTTCCACCCTGGCCAGGCGGGTCTGGCTCAGCTCCAGGAAGGCGCAGAAGGCCTCCATCAGACGGTCGTCGTAGGGATCGGCGGCGAGGGCCCGCAGCTGGGCTGGGAAGGGGTTGATCACCTGGCCCAGCAGGCGGTCGATCGGCACGTACACCTGCTGCAACCAGAGGCGCAGGGCGGCCTCGTGGGCTGCTGCCCTTGGGGTGGCCCCTGCCCTCGGGGTGTCTGCAGGGGGTGACGCGCCCCCGCTCCTGCCAGGGCTGGGATGGCGGCGGTCATGGCGGCGGCGGCGCTCGCGATCACCCAGCACCTCCCAGGCGGCGTTGAGGGCCAGGATCGTGGTGTCGTCCCCGCCGGCATCGGGGTGATGCCGCTTGACCAGGGCGCGGTAGGCGGCCTTGATCTCGGCGCCACTGGCCTGGGGGGACACACCCAGCACCGCATAGGGATCAGCCTGAGGCAGGAGACACCTCCTTCCGCACCAGCTCACGTCCAGGGCAACCTAAGCGGCCAGGCTGCGGAGATCGGGCCAAAAAAAACCCGGCCAAAGGCCGGGGAGGGAAGAGGAACAACGGTGTGAAGAGTGGTTCCTGACGGTTAAAGAGGACGAAGGGCCTGGGAAGAGTGTGAGGAGCCAGGCCCGGTTCCGATCAGACGATCAGAACTTGAAGGTGGTCTTGACCAGACCGCCGTAGGTGTCGCTGGCGCCGTCGTTCTCGATCCAGAAGAAGGCGGGGGTCACGCTGATGTTGTCGGTGACCTGGAACTTGTACCACAGCTCGTAGGCCAGGGTCTCTTGTCCACCGTCGGCCCAGATGCCGCCGGTGCAGAGCTGCGGTGGTGCCGCACTTGCCATCGCCGATCTGGCCAGCACTACCCATGGCCATGCCGAGGGCGTTGCCCTTGATGAACATGTCGGTCCACTGGAGGCCGACCATCCAGCTCCAGGAGTCGCCGTCGCTGCCAAAGGTTTCAGTGGTGCTGGGGGAATCAGACCAACCGCCACCGACGCTGATCGAAGGCACCCAACCGGATTCGGAGGGGGACCAGTAGGCACTCAGACCAACATTGCTGTTGCTGAAGCCGGAGAAGTCAGCGTAGGTGTAGGCCAGGGCTGCGCCCCAGTTCTCGCGCGTGTAGCCAAGCTGGCCGGTAATGGTGTAGTCCTCACCGATGCCGATGAAGGAGTTTTCAGCAGCGTTCTCGTTGGAGACGAAGTTGGCGCTGATGCTGAAGCCATCCTTCTGCCACCAGGCACCGACACCGGCGCCGAGGTTCAGGTTGTAGGTCGCCCGGGCACCGGCATAGGTGAACAGGTCGAGGATGGTGTCAGCGGGGTAGGCGCTGGGCCACACAGCCAGCATGTCGTCCTGACGGACCTTGGCACCGGCGGTGACGGTGAAGGACTCGCCGACGGGGAACTGGTAGAAGAGGCGGTTGATGCCGACGGAGTCAGCACCGCTCTCTTCCTGGAAAGCCACTTCCAGGGTGGTGTTGCCGTTGCCGAACACCGAGTTGCCGAAGTTGCCGGCGCGCAGGGTGGTGCGCAGCAGGTCCTTACCGGTGAAGCTGGTGTCGAACATCAGGCGAACGTCGTAGTTCGCGGTGACGTTGTCGCCGAAGCCGGTTTCGCCAGCGCCGCCGAGGGTCATCGTGGCGATGCCCTTCAGCTTGGTGGTGGTGGAGAACTGGTTGGCCTCCAGCTCACCGACCTTGGCCTCGAGGCCGTCAACGCGGCCCTTGAGGATGGCGAGTTCCTTCTCGAACTCGGCCATCAGGCGCTTGAGCTCGTCGGTCACCTCGGTGACGCGGTCGAGGCAGGCGTTCAGAAGCGCAGCGGCTTCAAAACGGGTCATGGCCCGCTGGCCGCGGTAGGTGCCGTCGGGGTAGCCGGCGACGCAGCCGTAGCGCTCGATCAGGTTGGAGAGAGCCTGGTAGGCCCAATCCGTGGGTTGCACGTCCGAGAACTGGGAGATGCTGGTGACTTGCTCCTGGGAGGCGTACTGGTCGACGCCGTCGAAGTTGAGCTCAGAAGCAGTGGCGGCCACAGGGGCCAGCAGTCCGAGTGCCGCGGGGGCAACCAGCAGTTGCTGGAAAAGTTTCATGGGATCCTCACACAAGTTGGGCGCAATGCGCCGCAAAAGCATGATGACCACTCCTCTGGCTCCTGGCACCACCCCCTGTGCCAGAGGTCACAATGGCCCCACCATGCAGGGCTGCGTCCCGGGGCGGCACAGGTCTCCCTGACGCTGTCCCCAACAGGGATGGGGCCATCAAAGCGGTCCTCAGCCAACCGGTGCCAGATCACCGCTGCCAAAACGATGCCCCCACAGCCCAGGCGGACCTGGACGGTGGGGGCTCTCGCCGGGTCCGCGGTTGCGGAACCGTTTGATCAGGGTTGAGGCGCCGTAATCAGGCGGCGTTCTCCGCGATCAGCAGACCCTTGGTGTAACAACTGGAACTCACGGGCACCTCCTCCTTTGGGGGATGACGCCAGCCGGCGACGTGTTCGGCCCCCCGTCCAAAGACCGGCGGCCACGGCACTGCTGACAGAACCGCCAAACCATAGCGAGGACGGGGCCTCAGCCCCGCCACCGATAGGGTGCCGGCACAGGCACGAGCGGCAGCAGGACGATCGGGTGCAACAGACGAGCCCTCAGCAGTCACCGCAGGCAGGACGCCGCCGGCAGTGGACGTTCCCCGCCCGCTCCCGCAAAGCGCGGCTGCGGCGCGGCCTGCACGACGCCCTCGAACGCCTGGTGTGCTGGGCCTCCATCCACGGCGATGTGCCGGTGTTCGATGCCAGCCGCTTCGCCTGGATCGACACGGTGGAGCGGCAGTGGCTGGGCGTGCGCCAGGAACTGGAGCAGGTGATGCCCCACCGTGCGGCGATGCCCAACTTCCAGCAGATCCTCCCCCAGGTGGGCAAGATCCAGAAAGACGACCAGTGGAAGACCTTCTTTCTCAAGGGCGTGGGCATGGATTGCCGCGACAACGCCCGTCGCTGCCCCCAGACCATGGCGCTGCTGGAGCAGATTCCCCACTGCAGCACCGCCTTCTTTTCGATCCTCTCGCCCCACAAACACATCCCTCCCCACCGCGGTGCCTGGGCCGGAGTGCTGCGGCTGCATCTGGCCCTGATCGTGCCCGAGCCCAGGGACCACTGCCGGATCCGCATCGCCGACCAGCTGCACGTCTGGGAGGAGGGCCGCTGCCTGGTGTTTGACGACACCTACAACCACCAGGTGTGGAATGACACCGAGGGCTACCGGGTGGTGCTGTTCGTGGACTTCGCCCGGCCGTTGCGCTGGCCCGTGAACCTGTTCAACCACTGGTTGCTGAGCCTGGCTGCCCTGGCCCCGTTTCTGCGTGAAGCCAACCAGAACCAGCAGGCCGCCGAGCGGAGCTTTCGCCGCTCCCTGGGAAACCGCGCTGACAATCCCGATCCTGGCCGGTAACGCCTGCCCACAAAAAAGCGCCCCCGAAGGGGCGCTGCTGGGGCGGCCAATGCCGGGCCAGATCAGAGAGCGTTGCCGCGGGGCAGGACTTCTTCAGGGAAGACGAAGTTTTCATGCGGCTGGTCAGCCGGCGCCATCCAGGCGCGGATGCCTTCATTCAGAAGAATGTTCTTCGTGTAGAAGGTCTCGAACTCGGGGTCCTCAGCGGCGCGGATCTCCTGTGACACGAAGTCGTAGGCCCGCAGGTTCAGCGCCAGGCCGATGATGCCGATGCTGCTGGTCCACAGACCCATCACCGGCACGAACAGCATGAAGAAGTGCAGCCAGCGCTTGTTGGAGAAGGCGATCCCGAAGATCTGGCTCCAGAAGCGGTTGGCCGTCACCATCGAGTAGGTCTCCTCTTCCTGGGTGGGCTCGAACGCCTTGAAGGTGTTCGACTGCTCCCCGTCCTCAAACAGGGTGTTCTCCACCGTGGCGCCGTGGATGGCGCACAGCAGGGCACCGCCCAGGATGCCCGCCACACCCATCATGTGGAAGGGGTTGAGGGTCCAGTTGTGGAAGCCCTGCAGGAACAGCAGGAAGCGGAAGATGGCGGCCACGCCGAAGCTGGGCGCAAAGAACCAGCTGCTCTGACCCAGGGGGTACATCAGGAAGACACTGACGAACACCGCGATCGGGCCCGAGAAGGCGATGGCGTTGTAGGGGCGGATGCCCACCAGCCGGGCGATCTCGAACTGACGCAGCATGAAGCCGATCAGGGAGAAGGCACCGTGCAGGGCCACGAAGGGCCAGAGGCCGCCGAGCTGCACCCAGCGCACGAAGTCACCCTGGGCCTCGGGGCCCCAGAGCAGCAACAGGCTGTGGCCCATGGCGTCAGCGGGGGTGCTGACGGCGGCGGTGAGGAAGTTGCAGCCCTCGAGGTAGGAACTGGCAATCCCGTGGGTGTACCAGGAGGTGGCGAAGGTGGTGCCGGTCAGCCAGCCGCCCAGGGCCAGGTAGGCCGTGGGGAACAGGAGCAGACCAGACCACCCCACAAAGACAAAGCGGTCGCGCTTGAGCCAGTCATCGAGGACGTCGAACCATCCCCGCTGCGGCAAGCGTCCTGCAGCGATCGTCATGAGAAGCGGACTTAACGAAGCGTTACACCCGAATCGTAAGGGGGCGGAGACCCGAACTGCGCCTTCTAGGGGCACGATTTGGGTAGAAGCACTCAGCTGCCAGCCCATCAGCCGCAGGCTTCTGCCGCGGACCCCGCCGCCACAGGCCAGAGTGGGCGCCAGTCCCCCACCAGCCATGTACGTCGTCGAGCTCTCCATCAAGCTCAGCCCCATGCCCGTTGCGGTGCAGCGCAAGGAACTCGCCGATGCCCAGAGCCTCTATGACACCGTGCGCCAGAGCCTTGAAGGCCACGGCCCCCGGATTCTGGAGCTCACCTGCGAGAAGGAACCCGACAAGAAGGTGAGCCTGCTGACCAGCGAAGTGGTGGCGGTTCAGGTCTATGAGAAGTCGGCCAGCGCCAGCAGCGGCAAGCGCCCAGGTTTCAGCTTCGAGGGCTGAGCCAAGCGCCATGCCCCCAGCCCAGGCACCGCCGCTCACGGTGGAGCGCCTCAGTTTCTCCTGGCCCAATGGCCAGGCCGCGCTGCGGCACTGCGCCCTGCAGATTCCCCGGCCTGGCCTGTGGATGCTGGTGGGCAGCAACGGCAGTGGCAAGAGCACGCTGCTGCGCTTGATCGCCGGCCTGCTGCAGCCGCGCTCTGGGGCGATCACCAGCCTGGCGCGCCCCGCCCTGGTGTTCCAGAACCCCGACCACCAGCTGCTGCTCCCCAGCTGTGGCAGTGAGTTGCTGCTGTCGATCGATCCGGCCCTGCAGCGCCCTGAGCGGGAAGCCAGGCTCCAGGAGGTGCTGGGAGCCGTGGGGCTCCCGGGCCTGGCGGCCCGCCCCATCCACACCCTCAGTGGCGGCCAGAAACAGCGTCTGGCGATCGCCGCGGCCCTGGCCAGCGGCGCCAACCTGCTGCTGCTCGACGAGCCCACCGCCCTGCTCGATCCCGACAGCCAGCAGGAGGTGCTGGGCCTGATCCGCAGACTCACCGCAGACGCCGGGGGCGGCCTCACGGCCCTGTGGATCACCCATCGGCTCGAGGAACTGCGCCACTGCGATGGCGCCGCCGTGATGGAGGACGGCCACGCAGGTCCCTGGCAGGCAGGCAGCGAGCTGGCGCAGCGGCTGGGCAGCCCCTTGCAGGGCGGCAAGCCCGAGGGGTAAGGTCTCTGGGCCGGTGACGCCGGCCGAACCCTGGTGGTTCGCCTTCCTCGGTAGCTCAGTGGTAGAGCGGTCGGCTGTTAACCGATTGGTCGCAGGTTCGAATCCCGCCCGGGGAGCTTGAGTGAGTCAGCTGGGGTGACTGCAGCCCAGAGCGTTTGAGCCTGCTGGAGGGCATCAGCGCTGGCTTTGGCGTGGCAGGGGGCTCCAGCCCCGGACCGCCCGAACGATGCTGAGGGCTGAGCTGCGAGCGCTGAGCTGCTGTCGGGAACAGGATTTCGCCATGCATGCCAGAAAACTCGTGGGGCTACAACGAAGTTTTCCGAAGAAATTCTGAAGAATCCAGCTCAGACTGGGGCCAGCAGCGGCACAGAACGCAGCCCTGCACTGGAAACTCCCCAGATGCCCCCTGCGGGCAGGGCTGGGCCGCCAGGTGCTGATCGCCCCATCCGCGAGTCCAGCGGGGACAATGAAGCCGCCGCCGACCTGTTCTGAGCCGCCAGGCCCAGGGCCGAAGGCGAGGATCGAGCCCGTCCCCCCCTGCTTCGCCCTTCATCAGCCATGAAGCCCTGCATCCTGCTGATCGAGGACGACGCTGACATGCGCGACCTGGTAGCCGGACACCTCGAGCACGGTGGCTTCGATGTGCAGAAGGCCGAAGACGGCATCAAGGGCCAGGCCCTGGCCCTGCAGTACGCCCCGGATCTGGTGCTGCTCGACCTGATGCTGCCCAAGGTGGATGGCCTCACCCTGTGCCAGCGGCTGCGCCGCGACGAGCGCACCGCCCGCATCCCGATCCTGATGCTCACCGCCCTGGCGGACACCAAGGACAAGGTGAGCGGCTTCAACTCCGGCGCCGACGACTACCTCACCAAGCCCTTCGACCTCGAAGAGCTCACCGTGCGGGTGAAAGCGCTGCTGCGCCGCAGCGAGAACGCCCCCCTCTCCACCAAGCACAACGAGATCCTCAGCTACGGACCCATCACCCTGGTGCCGGAGCGGTTCGAGGCCATCTGGTTTGACCAGGCCGTGCGCCTGACCCATCTGGAATTCGAGCTGCTGCACTGCCTGCTGCAGCGCCACGGCCAGACGGTGTCGCCCTCCCTGATCCTCAAGGAGGTGTGGGGCTATGAGCCCGATGACGACATCGAGACCATCCGGGTGCACGTGCGCCACCTGCGCACCAAGCTGGAGCCCGACCCGCGCAAGCCGCGCTTCATCAAGACGGTGTACGGGGCCGGCTACTGCCTGGAGCTGCCCAACGCCGACCAGCTCGCCCAGCTCGTCCCCGTGGTGGAACAGTCCCGCGCCACGGTTCAGGCCAGCTAGGGCCCCAGGCCAGGCCCTCAGCTCGAAGCCGCGAGCTCGAGCAGGGCCACTTCCCAGGCCAGGCGGGGCTGCACATGGCCCACCAGCTGCCGTCTCAGCTGTTCCAGGCGCTGCACAGGCCCGGACTGATGCTGCTGGCGCCACAACAGCAGCTGCCACCACTGCAACAGCCAGAGTTGCTGGTCAGCATCGAGGGCCTCGCTCAGATCCCTGGCCAGCCCCAGGGCTTCGAGGGGATCGGTGTTGTGGGGCAGGGCCGCCAGGCGTTCCGTCAGCCCCGCCGGCAGGGCCTGCCACTGCAGCCGGTGGGCCAGCAGGGCCCCCGGCGATCCGGCCGCCAGCTCCAGCAGTTCCGCCGAGTCGGGTGCTGGGGGCTCGGGTTCTGCCGCCAGCACCCTGGCCAGGCCCGCTGCATCCAGGCGGGCGAAGCGGATCTGCTGGCAGCGCGAGCGGATCGTGCTGAGCAGCTGCTCCGGCGCGGCGCTGAGCAGCACCAGCCGGCCCCGGCCCGGTTCCTCCAGGGTCTTGAGCAGGGCGTTGGCCGCGGCCTCGGCCATCGCCTCGGCACAGCTGAGCACCACCATGCAGCCCGGCGCCTCCACGGGAGAGCGGGCCAGAAAGCGGGAGAGGTCCCTGATCTGCTCCAGGCGCAGCTGGGGCGGATTGCGGCGGCTCACCCCCCGCTCCAGGGCCTGGGACGCCGGCACCAGCTGGCCCTTGTCCAGGTAGGTGGGCTCCACCCAGAGCAGGTCGGGGTGATTGCCGGCCTCGAGGCGGCGGCGCACGCCCGTGGACCCTTCGGGCCCGGCGATCATGCCCTCCAGAAAGCGCCGCGCCACCAGACCCCTGCCCACCCCTTCGGGCCCGCTGAACAGGTAGGCCGGCGCCAGATGGCCACGGCCCAGGGCGGCCTCCAGCAGGGCCACCGCCCGCTCCTGGCCGTGCACATCGGCAAACAGGCTGGTCTTGGTGGTGGTCATGGCGAGGCCGCAAGCTCCCGCAGGGCCTGGCAGCAGGCCTCGGTGACCCCCTGGGGCGGAGCCGCGGCATCGATGCGACACCAGCCCGGTTGGCGGGCCTGCTCGGCAAAGCCCCGCGCCACCCGCTCCAGGAACAGGGGACCCTCCGCCTCGATCCGATCGGCGGGCCGAGGCCCGCGGCGCCGCAGCGACTCCGCCAGGGGCAGGTCGAGCCAGAGGGTCAGATCGGGCCGCAGTCCGCCGGTGGCCACCTGCTCCAGGGCGGTGATCAGGGCCAGGTCCAGGCCGCGGCCATGGCCCTGGTAGGCGGCCGTGGAGGCACTGAAGCGATCACTGAGCACCCAGTCGCCGGCGGCCAGGGCCGGCCTGATCGTCTGCTCCACGTGCTGGGCCCGATCAGCCGCGTAGAGCAGCAGCTCCGCCTTGCTCACCGGAGCCGCCTCTCCGGGGGGATGCAGCAGCAGCTGGCGCAGGGCCTGGCCCAGCGGCGTGCCGCCAGGTTCGCGGGTGACCTGCAGGCTGCGGCCCTCGGGCAGGCAACCGCGCCCCTCCCCCCGCAGCCAGCCCGCCAGGGCCTGCAGCTGGGTGCTCTTGCCGCAGCCATCGATGCCCTCCAGCACCACGAAGCGGCCGGGGCCGCTCATGGGCTGGAGGGGGCGAGGGGATCAGCGGCAGCGCAGGCCTGGGGTGGGAGGGCATTGAGCCCCAGGGCATTCAGCACCACCGTGATCGAGCTCAGGGCCATCAGCAGGGCCGCCAGGGGAGGGCTCAGCAGCAGCCCCCGGCTCGGCAGCAGCACGCCGGCAGCGATCGGCAGCATGATCAGGTTGTAGCCGAAGGCCCAGAAGAGGTTCTGGCGCACCTTGGCCATGGTGCGGTCGGCCAGCTCCAGGGCCTGGGGAATGCCATCGAGACGCTCCCCAAGCACCACCAGAGCTGCCGTGTCCTGGGCCACGCCGGTGCCTGTACCGACGGCTACCCCCAGGTCGGCGGCGGCCAGGGCCGGGGCATCGTTGATGCCATCACCCACCATCGCCACCGGGCCGGCGTCAACCTGGAGGGCCTCGATCGCGGCCAGTTTCTGTTCAGGGGTCTGCTGCCAGGCCAGCTCCTGGGGGGCCAGGCCGAGGCTGGCGCCGAGGCGTCGCACCGGTTCGGCCCGATCCCCACTCAACAGGCCCAGGCGCAGACCGCGCTGCCGCAGGCGCGCCAGCACCCAGGCGGCCTCCGGCCGGCAGGGATCGTCAACGGCGATCAATCCCAGCAGGCTCTGGCCACTGGCCAGGGCCAGCACGGTGGCTCCCTGCCGCTCGAGCTGATCGCGGCGCTGACTGGCCTCAGCCAGGCTGGCTTCACTCGCCCCTGGCACCACCCAGTCGAGCCGTCCGAGCCGGAAGCTGACGCCCGCGATCACCCCCTCCACGCCGGCGCCGGCCCTGGTGTGGGCGCTCTGCAGCGGCAGCAGGGGCACCCCGCGCGCCTCGGCCTGCTGTTGCAGCGCAAACGCCAGGGGGTGGCGGGTGCTGGCCTCAAGACTGGCCGCCCACTGCAGCAGCTGCTCTGCCGTGGCCAGTGGCGCAGCGGGCCCGGCCGGGAGACCGGCAGCAGGGGGCGCCGCAGCCAGCGCCACCACCGCCCGCACCAAGGGCCGTCCGCTGGTGAGGGTGCCGGTCTTGTCGAACAGGATCGTGCGCAGCCGCGAGGCGGTTTCGATCGCGTCGCCGCCGCGGAACAGCAGCCCCTGCCGGGCGGCCACACCCGTGCCCACGGCGATGGCCGTGGGGGTCGCCAGCCCCAGAGCACAGGGACAGGCCACCACCAGCACGGCGATGGCGAGCTCCAGGGCGAGCGACAGGGGGGTGCTGGCTCCCGCGCCCAGCAGGCCGTGGGAACCATGCACAGCATGGGCCGCTCCCTGGGCGCCGGCGGGCTGCAGCACTTCGGGCCACAGGTGGGTGCCCCACTGCCACCAGAACAGAAACGTGGCCAGGGCCAGGGCCAGCACCACCAGGGTGAACCGGCCCGCCACCCGGTCGGCCAGCCCCTGGATCGGGGCCTTGCGGGCCATGGCCCGCTCCACCAGCTGAACGATCCGGGCCACGGCGCTCTCCGATCCCGGGCGGCGCACCTCCAGCAGCAGCGGGCCCAGCAGGTTCAGGCAACCGGCCCCCAGCTCGGCGCCCGGCTGCACTGGCTGGGGCAGGGGCTCACCCGTGAGCCCGGACACATCCAGGGACGACTCGCCCTCGAGCACCCTGGCGTCGACGGGCAGCCGATCCCCCGGCAGCAGGCGGATGCGGTCGCCGGGGCGCAGAGCGCCGACGCGGACCTGCCGCGCCGGACCGTCGTCCATGGCCAGCAGGGCCGTATCGGGCTGAAGCGCCGCCAGCTGCTGCAGGGCCTCACCGGTGCGGTAGCGCGCCCGCTCCTCCAGAAAGCGGCCGAGCAGCACGAAGCCCAGCAGCATCACGGGCTCGTTGAAGAAGCAGGGCAGACCACTGGCCGGCCAGAGCAGACCCACCAGGCTGGCCAGGTAGGCACTGACCACCCCGAGGCCCACCAGGGTGTCCATCGAGGGCACCCTGGCGAGGGCGGCGCGGACACCGGCGATGAGGATGCCCCGGCCAGGACCGGCCAGGGCGAAGCTGGCCACCACCGCATGGGGCCAGAAGGAACCGGGCTGGGGAGCCAGATGGCCGAGCGCCGACAACAGCAGCAGCCCCAGGGCGGCCAGCAGCTGCCGCCAGCGGCTCCACCAGCTCTGCTGCTGGCGCGTCGCAAGCGACAGCTCCTGGGCGGAACCCTCCCTCAGCCGGACCCCGAAACCCAGGCCCGCCAGGGCCTCCTGCAGCCCGGAGAGGGTGGCCTGGGGACCGCTGGGGCTGGCCGGGCTGGGCTCGAGATCGACCCAGGCCGTGCGGGTGAGCAGACTCACGCTGGCGTGACGCACGGCGGGCTGGGCCAGCAGGCGCCGCTCCACAGCCCGCACGCAGCCGCCGCACTTCATGCCTTCGATCTCCAGCAACAGGGGCTCGAGCGGCTGTGGAGACAGGGGCGGGGCCAGACCCGGTGCAGGCAAGTGGGATCAGGCTAGGCCGGTCACTCGGGTCAGGCCGATCCGGCGCCGGCAGATCGGCCAGGATGGGGCCACTCGAAGCTCGCTGACCCGCCGGTGCCCCGCTCCCAACGCAACGACAACTTCATCGACAAGAGCTTCACGGTGATGGCCGACCTGATCCTCAAGGTGCTGCCCACGAACCGCCGGGCCAAGGAGGCCTTCGCGTACTACCGCGATGGCATGAGTGCCCAGGCGGATGGGGAGTACGCCGAGGCCCTCGAGAACTACGAGGAAGCTCTCACCCTGGAGGACGACCCCAACGACAAGGCCTTCATCCTCTACAACATGGCCCTCGTGTTCGCCTCCAACGGCGAGCACCAGAAGGCGCTCGACTTCTACGGTCAGGCCCTGGACCTCAACAGCAAGATGCCCCAGGTGCTCAACAACATGGCGGTGATCCACCACCATCTGGGCTCGATCGCGGAGGAAAAGGGCGATGCGGATGAGTCGGACCGCTGCTACGACCTGGCCGCCGAATGCTGGGCCAAGGCGATCCGCATGGCCCCGAACAACTACATCGAGGCCCAGAACTGGTTGAAAACCAGCGGCCGCGGCAGCGTGGACGTCTACTTCTGAGGCTTGCGGCGACGGCCTCCCCCCGCGCTCAACCGGGCTCGTCCTCCCCGAGGGAGACCCCCAGGGCCGCCACCAGGGCCTCCGCCACGGTGCCCGCCTCCAGCACCTGCAGCCCCGCAACCCGGCCCGACCCGCCCAGGCCGCTGCCCCGGGGCACCACGGCCCGGGCAAACCCCAGCCGCTCCGCCTCCTGCAACCGCAGCTCCAGCTGGCCCACGGGCCGCAGCTGCCCTCCGAGCCCCAGCTCGCCCACCAGCACCGTGCCCGGCGGCAGCACCAGATCGCGGTAGCTGGCCACCACCGCCGCCGCCACGCCCAGATCCGCGGCGGGCTCCTCCACCTCCAGGCCTCCGGCCACGGCCAGGTAGCAGTCGAAGCGCGACAGCGGCAGGCCCAGATGCTTCTCCAGCACCGCCAGGATCTGGTGCAAGCGGTTCACGGCGATGCCGGTGGCACTGCGCCGGGGGCTGGCGTAGCTGGTGCCGCTCACCAGCGCCTGCAGCTCCACCAGCAGGGGCCTGGTGCCCTCACAGGCCACGATCGTGGCGCTGCCGCTGCTGGGCTCCGCCCCCCCCAGGAACAGCTCACTGGGATTGCTCACCTCCGCCAGCCCCTGATCCCGCATCTCGAACACCCCGAGCTCGTGGGTGGCCCCGAAGCGGTTCTTCACGGCCCGCAGCAACCGATGGCTGGCGAAGCGGTCGCCCTCGAAGGTGAGCACCGCATCCACCAGGTGCTCGAGCACCTTGGGACCGGCCAGCATGCCCTCCTTGGTCACGTGGCCCACCAGCAGCAGGGCCGTGTCCTGGCGCTTGGCGATGCGGGCCAGGGCGGCGGCACACTCGCGCACCTGGGCCACCGAACCCGGGGCACTGGTGAGCTGGGCGTCGTGCAGGGCCTGAATGCTGTCGATGATCGCCACGGCGGGGCGGAGGGCTTCCAGCTCCTGCAGCACCAGTTCGAGGTCGGTCTCGGCCAGCAGCTGCACATCGGCCTCGGCAGCCTGCGTCGGCGGAGCCAGGCGCCGCCAGCGCAGCTTCACCTGCTGGGCAGACTCCTCGGCGCTCACGTAGAGCACCGAGGCCCGCTCGGCCATCGAGCGGGCGCTCTGCAACAGCAGCGTGCTCTTGCCGATGCCCGGATCCCCCCCCAGCAGCACCAGGGAGCCCGGCACCAGGCCGCCGCCCAGCACCCGGTCCAGCTCGCCGTAGCCACTGGCCAGGCGCTGCAGCGGCTGATCGCCGGCAGCCTGGATCGACTTAGAGCGCCGGGGCTGGGCCGGGGAGGCGGCCCCGGGGGCGGCGGGGGCGGCCCGCAGGCGGCGGTTGTCGGTGGAGCCGACCTGTTCCACCAGGGTGTTCCAGCTGCCGCAGGCGTTGCAGCGCCCGAAGAACTGGCGTGACTGGGCCCCACAGCCGCTGCAGACGTAGATGGAGAGGGGCTTGGCCACGGGCTGGTGGGCGGAGACTATGAAGAAAGGTGGCGTTGCATGAAATAACCGCCCCTCTGGCCTTTTCAGTAGGGCGATCTGATGTACAGGTCGAACGGAGGAGATGACGGCGTCACCCACCAGTCCAGTTCGAGAGAAAGAGACGATCCTGGTCGTCGATGACGAGGCCAGTATCCGCCGGATCCTCGAGACCCGGCTGTCGATGATCGGCTACGAGGTGGTGACCGCCGCCGACGGCCTGGAGGCCCTGGAGCGGTTCCGCGAGCAGCCCCCCGACCTGGTGGTGCTCGACGTGATGATGCCCCGGCTGGACGGCTACGGAGTGTGCCAGGAGCTGCGCAAGGAATCCGACGTGCCGATCGTGATGCTCACTGCCCTCGGCGACGTGGCCGACCGGATCACCGGCCTTGAGCTCGGCGCCGACGACTACGTGGTGAAGCCCTTCAGCCCCAAGGAGCTGGAGGCCCGCATCCGCTGCGTGCTGCGCCGGGTGGAGAAGGAACAGGTGGCGGGCATCCCCAACTCGGGGGTGATCGGTGTGGGTGACCTGCGCATCGACACCAACAAGCGCCAGGTGTACCGCGGCGATGAGCGGATCCGACTCACCGGCATGGAGTTCAGCCTGCTGGAACTGCTGGTGAGCCGCAGCGGCGAGCCCTTCAGCCGCGGCGAGATTCTCAAGGAGGTATGGGGTTACACCCCCGAGCGTCACGTGGACACCAGGGTGGTGGATGTCCACATCTCCCGACTGCGCTCCAAACTGGAGGATGATCCGGCCAACCCCGAGCTGATCCTCACGGCGCGGGGCACCGGCTATCTGTTCCAACGCATCGTCGATCCCGTTGCCCCCGAAGGAGCCTGAGAAGCGCACCAAACCGCGGCGGGCGATCCGCCGCCTGGTGATCTGGTATCGCCGCAATGCCGCGGTGACCTCCCTGGTCGGCACCGCCAGCACCGCCGCCAGCACGGCAGTGTCCGGGGCGGGCAGTGTCGCCGGTGTGGCCAGCAGCGCCGCCAACACCGTGCTGCAGCCGCTGGTGGTGGACCCCCTGCGGCGCCTGCAGCGGGGCCTGGGCGGCCCCGATGAGGACGAGCCCATCAACGACGCCGACCGCCTCTGGGTGGCCGTGGACGGCATGGGCGGCGACCACGCACCAGGACCGATCCTGGAGGGCTGCCTGCAGGCCGTGGAGCGCCTGCCGCTGCGCATTCGCTTCGTGGCGGAAACCGCCCCGCTGCAGGCCGCTGCTGCCGAGCTCGGGCTGCAGGACCGCCTCCAGGACGCCATCAGCGCCGGGCTGGTCCAGCTGGTGCCCAGTGGCCCCTCGGTGGGCATGCACGAGGAGGCCACCGTGGTGCGCCGCAAGCGCGATGCCAGCATCAACATGGCCATGGACCTGGTGAAGCAGGGCCAGGCCACGGCGGTGTACTCGGCCGGCAACTCCGGTGCCGTGATGGCCGCCGCGATCTTTCGGCTGGGCCGGCTCAAGGGCATCGACCGCCCCGCCATCGGCGCCCTGTTCCCCACCAAGGACCCCGAGCAGCAGGTGCTGGTGCTGGATGTGGGCGCCAACATGGACTGCAAGGCCGAGTGGCTGCTGCAGTTCGCCCTGCTCGGCAACATCTACAGCCGGGATGTGCTGCAGGTGGCCCAACCGCGCATCGGCCTGGTGAACATCGGCGAGGAGTCGTGCAAGGGCAACGAGCTCTGTCTGCGCACCCATGGGCTGCTGAGCTCAGAACCCCGCTTCCACTTCGCCGGCAACTGCGAAGGGCGGGACATTCTCTCCGGCGCCTTCGACGTGGTGGTCTGCGACGGCTTCACCGGCAACGTGCTGCTGAAGTTTCTCGAGAGTGTGGGCAGCGTGCTGCTGGACGTGATCAAGGTGGAACTGCCCAGGGGACGCCGCGGCAAGGTGGGCTCGGCCTTCCTGATCAACAACCTGCGCCGCATCAAGAAACGCCTCGACCACGCTGAGCATGGCGGCGCCCTGTTGCTCGGCGTCGACGGTGTGTGTGTGATCGGCCATGGCAGCAGCAAGGCCCTCTCGGTGCTGAGTGCCCTGCGGCTCGCCCACTCGGCCGCCAACCACGGCGTGATGGTGAATCTGCACGCGCTCAGCCAGGAAAGCGGCGCTGTGGCCTGTGGTTGACTGAGCCCACTTGTGGGTCGCCCGCCCTTGGCTCTCGGCGTTTCGCTCTCCCAGGCAGAAACCCAGGGCAGGGCCACCCCGGGCATGGCCCTGGTGGGCTGCGGCAGTGGCGTTCCCAGCGCCAGCGTCAGCAACGAGGATCTGAGCCGCCGGGTCGACACCAGCGATGCCTGGATCCGCTCCCGCACCGGCATCGGGGCCCGCCGGGTGTCGGGGCCGGACGAGCCGCTCACAGCCCTGGCGACCCAGGCCGCCGCGGCCGCCCTGGCCCACGCCGGCTGGCGGGCTGAGGATCTCGATCTGATCCTGCTGGCCACCTCCAGTCCCGACGACCTGTTCGGCACGGCCCCCCTGGTGCAGGGGCAACTGGGCGCGGTGAACGCGGTGGCCTTCGATCTGACGGCGGCCTGCAGCGGCTTTCTGTTCGCCCTGATCACCGCGGGGCAGTACATCGCCGCCGGGTCCGTGCGCCGGGCCCTGGTGATCGGCGCCGACCAGCTGAGTCGCTGGGTGGACTGGGACGACCGGGGCACCTGCGTGCTGTTCGGCGACGGCGCCGGTGCCGTGGCGGTGGAGGCCTGTGCGCCAGAAGCCACGGGGCTGCTGGGCTTCCGGATGCGCTCCGATGGCTCCCGCAACGCCTGCCTCACCCTGGCCCAGACCGAGGATCAGCAGCCCCTGCTGGACGGGCTCACCAGCCAGCGCGGCGGATTTGCCGCCATCCAGATGAACGGCCAGGAGGTCTACAAGTTCGCCGTGCGGGAAGTGCCCGCGATCCTCGCCGAGCTGCTGGAAGGCACGGGTACCACGCCCGCCGAGCTGGACTGGCTGCTGCTGCACCAGGCCAACCAACGCATCCTCGATGCCGTGGCGGAGCGCTTCGCCGTGCCCCGCGAGCGGGTGCTGAGCAATCTGGCCGCCTATGGCAACACCTCGGCCGCCACCATCCCGCTGATGCTGGATGAGGCCGTGCGCGATGGACGGGTGCAACCGGGCCAGCTGCTGGGCAGCAGTGGCTTCGGAGCCGGTCTGAGCTGGGGAGCCGCCCTGCTGCGCTGGTCTGGTCCCCAGGCCACCACCAGCCCTGAGGCCTGAGGGCGTCGGTGGGGTCTGGCCGTAGCCTCTGGCGTTGTGATCAGGGGCAGCGGGATGGGGATTGCCTGGGTGTTTCCCGGCCAGGGTTCGCAGAAGCTGGGCATGGCCGCGGGCGTGCTGGAGCTTCCGGGGGCGCGGCAGCGTTTCGACCAGGCCTCCGCGCTGCTTGGCCGCGACCTGCTGGCGATCTGCGCCGGCGAGGCCGAGGGCGAGCTCAGCGACCTCCACGACACCCGCAACACCCAGCCGGCCCTGTTCGTGGTGGAGAGCCTGCTGGTGGATGGCCTGCGGGCCCAGGGCCGGCAGGCCGATCTGATGGCAGGGCACAGCCTGGGTGAGCTGGTGGCGCTCTACGCCGCCGGGGTGTTCGACGTGACCACCGGCCTGGAGCTGATGCGCAGCCGCAGCAGCCTGATGGCCTCAGGCGGCGGCGGGGCGATGACGGCGGTGATGGGATTCGAGCGGGAGCTGCTGGAGGAGCTGGTGGCCGCCAACCCGGGGGTGGTGATCGCCAATGACAACAGCAGCGCCCAGGTGGTGCTCTCGGGAACGCCCGAGGCCGTGGCGCAGGTGAGCGAGGCGCTGCACTGCCGGCGCGCTGTGCCCCTGGCGGTGAGCGGAGCCTTCCACTCACCGTTCATGGCCGAGGCCGCCGAGGCCTTTGCCCGCCAGCTTGAGGACGTGCCCTTCGCCGATGCCAGCGTGCCCGTGCTCAGCAACACCGACCCCACCCCGGAAAGCCGCGGTGACGTGCTCAAGGCCAGGCTGCGAGAGCAGATGACCAGCGGCGTGCGCTGGCGAGAGACCATGGCCCAGTGTGAAGCTGCCGGCATCACCACGGCCGTGGAGATCGGCCCCGGAGCGGTACTCAGCGGCCTGCTGAAGCGCAGCTGCCCTGGGATCACCACCGCCCAGATCGGTGGCGCCGCCGACCTGGGGCTGTGAGCCGCTCCGGTCTGCGCCCGGGCAGTCGGCCCGTCAACGCCGTGAAGCGGGTGCTGCGGCGGCGCAAGCGCAGCGAGCCACCGGCCCTGATCCGCACCCCCAGACCCAGCCTGGTGTATCGGCTGATCAGCTATCTGCTGGTGTTTCCGATCTACCGCCTGCTGTTCCGCGGACGCACCGCCGGCAACGGCCATGTGCCCCACGAGGGGGCTCTGGTGGTGGTGGCCAACCATGGCTCCCATCTCGATCCACCCCTGCTGGGCCATGCCCTCGGCCGGCCCGTGGCCTTCATGGCCAAGGCCGAGCTGTTCCGGGTGCCGCTGCTGGGGCCGATCATCCGGGCCTGCGGGGCCTATCCCGTGGCCCGGGGCGCCGGCGATCGCGAGGCGATCCGCACCGCCACAGATCGCCTTGAGGAGGGCTGGGCCACCGGCGTGTTTCTCGATGGCACCCGCCAGAGCGACGGCCGGGTCAACAACCCCCTGGCTGGAGCCGCCCTGCTGGCCGCCCGCAGCGGCGCAGCCCTGCTGCCGGTGGCGATCCTCAACAGCCACCGGGCCCTCGGGCCCGGTGGCTCCGGCATCCGGCTGGTGCCGATCCACATCCGCATCGGCACGCCGATTCCAGCGCCGAGCTCGCGCCGTCGACCCGATCTGGATGCGGCCACCCGGGCCTGCCAGGAGCAGATCAATGCCCTGCTCGACGAGGGACTGATCGGCAGGAACCGGCTCAGCGGGGCTTCAGACTCAGCCGCTCTGCCGCCCAGCTCCTGAGGTCACGGCCGCTGATCACCCACAGCGCCGCCCGCAGGCCATCACCCCAGATCTTCTGGCGGCTCTCGGGGCTGCAGAGGTCGGCACAGTCCACCGGTTCCGGGGTGAGGTGGATGCCCCTGCTGCCGGCCACGATGCGGCCCACGAGCAGGGCCCGGTCCATGTGGTCCTGGCTGGTCACCAGCAGGGCGTGGCGAATGCGGGCCCGGCGCAGGTCGTCCACCAGCGAGGTGAAGTTGGTGAGGGTGTCGTTGGCGCGGTAGTCGAGCTTCACCTGGCCAGGCTTCAGGCCCTGCCGCTCCTCGAACAGCCAGTGGGCGAATTCGGGATTGCTGCCGCCGCTCACCACCACGGGAAGCCCCCGCTCGGCAGCGATCTGGGCCGCATGGCGCTCCCGCTCCACATCGCCGCCGAGCACCAGGATCATCTGGGCCGGTGGCGGCGTCGGCCACCACCAGCCCCGGGAGAGCACCGCCAGGCCGGCCGCCAGGGCCAGAAACAGCCAGCGCTTACCCCCCCGGCGGCGCGACCGGGGGCGTGCCGCACCCGGAAGCCCCCTGGGCCGCTGGTGCCGGCGGGAGGCAGGGGCCATCAGAGCGGCACCGGGGAGGTGGGGTAGAGCGGCAATACCGGCTCCCAGGGCGCCGCCACAGCGGCGGCGTGGGCCTGGGCGCTCAGGGCCAGCAGCTGCAGCACATCACGCTCCACATCCACCTCCGCCGATAGCAGCGGCAGATCGGGCTCCACTGCGCGCAGGGCCTCCATGTCCCCATAGAGCCGGGGCTCACGCCACTGCGCCATGCCCCCCAGGGCGTCGGGGCGGGGACCATAGACCCCAGCCACGACCCCCCGGCGCGGCAGCTCCTGGCTCAACCAGGTGGGCCCGGCAAGCTGCCGGCGCTGGGCCACCAGCAGGAAGCTGCCCAGGCCATCGAGGGGAATCGCCAGCTGCTGGGCGAGCGTGCGGGCCAGCACCACCGTGAGCCGGGTGCCGGTGAAGCCACCCGGCCCCGTGGCCACGGCCAGGCGCGAGAGTTGAGGCCAGGACGAGGCGGGAAGCAGCGACTCGACGCTCTCGAGCAGGCCGCTGGAGAGATCCCGGCCCAGGGGAAACAGCCGCACCTGGTCAGAGCCACCGCCATCGAGACGGCGCAGGCCCACGCCAAGCACCGGGCTGGAACTGTGCAGGGCCAGGAGCCAGCTCATGGGGGGCAAACCTCCCCGGGGCGCAGGCGCTGCCAGCGGCCCGGATCGGCCGCGAAGGAGTCACAGCCCCGCACGTCCCATTCCACCCCCACACCCTCGGCCTCCAGGTCGAGCACCTGCACGTGGATGCGGGGCTGGGAGGGGCGGAAGTCGGGCTCGGCACTGAGATGGGGTGCACCGTGCTGCCGCTCCACCGCGTGGTAGGCCTGACAGCGGTCGACCCAGCGGCAGTTCACGCAGATGCACATCCCGGCCAGGCCGCGCCAGGCGCCCATTGTGGCGGGCAATCTGCCGGCTGACGAGCGGGCGGTGCGGCTGTGGGAGCGGCTGTCGCCCCAGCACTGGCCAGTGCCCCTGGCCCACTTCCCCGCCGGCTCCGCCCTGGTGGGGGGAGCCGTGCGCGATGCCCTGCTCGGCCGCTTGGCGCCCTGCCCCGACCTCGACCTGGTGGTGCCGAGCGGAGCGATCACCCTGGGCCGGCAGCTGGCCCGCCGCTACGGCGGCACCTGTGTGGTGCTTGACCCCGACCGGGACATCGCCCGGCTGGTGCTGCGGGGATGGACCCTGGACCTGGCCCGGCAGGAGGGCAGCAGCCTCGAGCACGACCTCCACCGCCGCGACTACACCGCCAACGCCATCGCCCTGCCCCTGGCCACCGGCGGGCCACTGCTGGATCCCACCGGTGGCCTGGGCGACCTCAGGGCCGGCCGCCTGGCCGCCGTGAGCGAGGCCAACCTGCTGGCCGATCCGCTGCGGCTGCTGCGTGGCCTGCGCCTGGAGGTGGAGCTGGAGCTCGTGCTGGAGGCGCGCAGCCGCAGCTGGATCCAGCGCCACGCGGCGAGGCTGGCCGAGGTGGCCGGGGAGCGGGTGCTCGCCGAACTGGAGAAGCTGGCCAAGGCCCCTGGCGGCGAGCGGGGCCTGGCCGGATGTGCCTCCCTGAATCTGCTGACTCCGTGGGGGGCCGACCCCATGGCCGAGCCCGCCCTGCTGAGCCTCAGCGCCGAGCACGCCGAGGCCTGTGGGCTGGGCACCACGGCAGCCTGGGCCCTGCCCCTGGCCCGGCTGGCGGCGCTGCTGTCGCCCCAGGCCCTGGGCCAGCTCCGGGCCAGCCGCCAGCTGCAGCAGCGCTGCGGACGCCTGCGCCAGTGGAGAAGGCGGTGGGCGCAGGCCGCAGCGGGCCCTGCCCTCACGGAGGCCGAGCAGCTGCAGCTGCACCTGGACCTGGAGGCGGACCTGCCAGCCCTGCTGCTCACCCTGCCGGCCCCCCAGGCGCGCCAGCAGATGGAGCGCTGGCGGCGGGGGGAAGACCCCCTCTTTCACCCCAGCTCTCCCCTCAACGGCCTGCAGCTGCAGCAGGCCCTCGGGCTGGCCCCGGGGCCCGAACTGGGAGTGCTGATCAGGCATCTCACCCTGGAGCGGGCCTTTGGCCGGATCCCGCCGCAGGATCCGGCTGCCAGCACGACAGCTCTGATCGCCGCCAGGGCCTGGCTGGACCGGCGGCGTGGTTAACTTCCAGATGTCATAGGCGTGTGTCTGAGGTTTTCCTCGCCTGCGAAACGTTTTCCTATTCCTTCCCCAGCCATGAGCATTCGTCTCTACGTCGGCAACCTGCCGCAGTCTTTTGATGCCCAGGAGCTCGAAGCTCTGTTCACGGCCATCGGGGAAGGGGTGCGCTTCAAGGCCGTCAACGATCGCGACACCGGCGCCTGCCGCGGTTTCGGCTTCGCCAACGTGGACGACCAGAAGCTGGCCGACGCCGTGATCGAGCAGCTCAACGGCAAGGACTTCGGTGGCAACACCCTGCGCATCGAGGTCTCCGAGCGCCGCGACGCCCGCGGCGCCGCCCCCACCTCGGACCGCCGTGCTGGCACCGGCACCGCCCCCCAACGCAAGACCGTGAACAAAGTGGTCCACGCCGACCAGGTGGACAGCGAGGCCCCCGACCCCCGCTGGGCCGGCGAGCTGGCCAAGCTCAAGCAGCTGCTGGACAACCAGAAGGCTGCGGTCTGAAACCAGCTGGAGGCGGCCCCGCAGCGCCGACGAGATGGCGGCCGGCACCGATCAGTCCCCCGCCCCAGCCCGATGGTCACCTCTCCCTACCCCCCAGCCTGGCTCGCGGCCATGCCGCCCGGCGCCCTGCCCCGTCTCCTTCTCCTCTCCCCGTCCGCCGCCGCCTGATCTGCGGCGCGTCGCGGCTCTCACCGCGCCCGCCTGCTGCGCGTCGCCCGCCCCGGCGCCCGCCGGTCCGGGCTCTGCGCTGCCCCCGCCGTCTGCGTGCCTATCCCGCACCCGGCTCTCCGCCCCGCCCCCCTGCGACCTGGCGGGGTTGGCGGATGGCGTATCTGGCCGCACCGGCCCTGACCGCCACCCCCGGGGCTCCCGTGCTGATGATCCACGGCTTCGGGGCCTGCAAGGAACACTGGCGCCACACCGTGGAGGCGCTTCGGCAGCAGCGGCCCGTCTATGCCCTTGACCTGATCGGTTTCGGGGCCAGCGACAAGCCCCGCTCCCGCCTGCGGGACGAACCCGACCTGCCGGGCTGCCTGCACTACGGCATGGAGCTCTGGGCCGATCAGGTGGTGGCGTTCATCGCCTCCCAGCAGCTGGAGACGGTGCAGCTGGTGGGGAACTCCATCGGCGGCGTCGTGGCCTTGGCGGCCGCTGCCAAGCTGGAGCGCAGCGGCCATCCCGCCCTCGGCGTGGTGCTTGTGGACTGCGCCCAGCGAGCCCTCGATGACAAGCGCCTGGTTGACCAGCCCGCAGGGCTGCGCCGCCTGCGCCCAGCGCTCAAGAGCGTGGTGCGCCAACGCTGGCTGACCCAGTTGCTGTTCCGCTCCTTCGCCCGCCCGCAGGCGATCCGCCGGGTGCTGCTCCAGGCCTATCCCAGCGGCCGCAACGTGGATGAGCAGCTGGTGGAATTGCTGCTCACCCCCGCCCAGCAGCCCGGCGCCAGCGAGGCCTTCCGCGGCTTCGTGAATCTCTTCGATGACTACCTGGCCCCGGACCTGCTCGGCGAGCTGGCCACGCCCGTGACCCTGATCTGCGGCCAGGCAGATCCCTGGGAACCCGTGGCCGAAGCCCGCCGCTGGCAGCGCTTCGCCTGCGTGCGCCGCCTGCATGAACTGCCGGGGCTGGGCCATTGCCCCCACGATGAGGCACCGGAGCAGGTGAACCCACTGCTGCAGGACCGCGCTCAGCGGCCGGACAATCCTGAGGCGGCGGGGCGAAGGGGGCGCCTAGACGCGTCCGCCAGCGGTCGCGGCCGGGGTCCCAGCCGAGCCACCCCCGTGCCTGAAGCCCTCACGCAGGGCTGCCGGGGCCATGCCCATGGCGTCGGCGCTGGCGCTGCAGAGCTGATCAAACTCCCCTTCCTCCAGACCGGTCCGCAGTCCGAGGCGGAGCAGCCGTCGGAGTGTCACAGGCTCCACCGCCAGCAGCAGGCTCATGGAGAGGGGCCCCTCCGGCAACGCGACCTGGGCGGGCCTGCCCCCCGGATCCCCTGGGGGGCCTGGAGCATCAGCGCAGCACATCGGCCAGGTCGGTGGCGAGCTGGGTCACGCCGGCGCTCCACGGGTGGCCAGGAACGTCCACCAGGGCCAGGCTGCCGCTGGCAATGGTGAGCAGGTCTTCGCTGAGGGGGAGGGAGGCCCCGATAGGAACGCCGTAACTGCGGGCCACCCGTTCGCGCACCTGATCTGGGTCGAAATGACTGGGCACCTTGTTGACCACCATACGAATGGCGGGCACCTCCAGCCTTTCCGCCACTTCAATCGCCACCGCCGTACCGAGATAGTCCTGGGAATCGGGACGCATCACGATGACAAGGACATCGGAGATGGCCGCAGAAAGGAGGGTTTCCTCGTTGATCCCGGGGTGGGTATCGATCAGCACGAGATCGAGCCCAAGGGTTTCTGCGAGAGCAAAGAGGGCGTCATTCAGGCGCTCAACCTGATATCCCTCCCGCAGCAATCGGGCAATGCGGTCGCTCTCCATGGACGCTGGCACCAACCAGATCCGGCCGCGGGAGGACTTAGCCTGTTCTGGCGTTACATTGTAGGCACAGTCCTTGATCGGAGCCGATCCCTGCAGATGGTCATTCAGTGTGGTCTGGCCAGGCTGAACCGAGAATCCAAACAGAACGTGGATCCCTGGCGAGGCAAGATCGGTATCAAAGACGGCAACTTTCTTGCCCTGCATCGCGAAAGCGAAGGCAAGATTTGCAGTCAGATTAGACTTTCCAGTACCACCACGGAAAGAGTGGACTGAGATGATTTTAGGCATCACCATCGTTTAGTCCCTCCCTGGCTGAACCGCCCATGGACATTCATCCTACATTCAAACCCCTCCTCTGAGAGCTGACCATGAGCCGTCAAGGAGCGCCCAAGGATGAAACACCAGCGCGGCGCCCAGCCATGGGGCTCTCAACGCGGCTGATCGTTCTGGGTGTCAGCGGTCCGCTGGTGAGCATGGCCATCTTCTTTCTGATTTCCTCCATGACAGCTCTACGGCTTTCCAGAGAGGCTGGGCACGACATCACCAAGCTGATTGACCAGGACAACCTGACCCGGGTAAGGACCGCCACCCGATTGATTCAAAGCAGCGCCGATCAGACCGCAGACTATCTGTCCGATGACAGCAAGCGTCTGGCGGCAAGCCTGCAGGATCTCGGTATGGATCCTGACGGCGGGTTCCGCTGGAAAGGGCAACCGCTCTCCAGGGAGGCCGCCGAGCAGGTCGTCATCAACGCCCTGAGGCTGGGCCTGGCCACGCCCAACAAGAGCGCCTCTGTTTACTACACCCGTGAGGGGAAAAGCTGGCTTCGCCTGGCGGGCGTCACAGATAAGAACACAACACTCCCCACGCTCTGGCGGGTACCAGACACAACGGCAAAACAGTTGGAATCCCTGGATCTCACCCCCAGCGGAACACTGCTCACCCAGAGCACTCTGGTGAGGGAGGATCACGGATGGCGCCTCAGCGAGCTGACGGCCCTGGGCCCCGACCCGGTCCCCGCACGACTGGTGCTCTCGGTGAGTGTGCGAACCGATGCAGCCTCCAGTCTGCTGGAGACGGCCACAAACCTGTTCCCCAGGCTGACCATCAACTGGCCTTCCTTGGCCTTTCGGCCTCGAACAGGCCCATCTGCCTCTACTCCCAACCTGGACAAGCCGCCTGCCAGGATCTGATCAAGGATCTCCAGGCCACCGGTGGGCTGCCCAGGGTCTCCGGCAGCGGCGATCCCTACCTGATGGAACGCCGGAGCGCCGCTACCGGCGACTCCCGGACGGTGGGGGAAGAGCGCACCCTGTTCATCTCTGTCTTCCCAGCCTGGGACTGGATCAGTGTGATGAGCGTCGACAATAAGGCCCTACTGAAATCGCTCAGGCCGTTGCAGTCAGACACCTTCAGGATCCTGGTGCAGCTATCGGTAGCGACCCTAGGTCTGATCGGCTTCTGCGGACTGGCGGCGTGGCGGATTTCTGAAGGCATTCGGCAGCAACTACGTGAGCTTGCCGCAGCCGCAACTGCGATCAGCAACGGCCAACGCCGCCAGGCCATCAGCTACGCCGGCAATGATGCCCTAGGACGGCTTGTGCAGGCGTTCAACTCCATGGCCCTGGCCGTAGCTGACCGGGGAGACTCCCTGCTCGCCAAGATCAAGACCCTGGAAATCGACATCAACCAGGAGGAACTCCACGGCCAGATATGCTCCATTGTCAAGGATCCCAACTTCACCCGGCTGAACCAACGGGCCCGGGCCATGCGGGCCCGGCGCAATCGCGCACTTGACCCTCCCTAGGACGAAACGTGAGACTCGAGACGCTGAGAGAGAGATCAGCCGCCGGTGCGTCGATCGAATAGCTCGGGCAGGCGCTCTAATTCCGACAAAGGCTGACCCACATCACGGCTGAATACTGAATCAGTCACATAATTAAGTCCGGTGTTTCTGGCCAGACTGGTCAGGGACTGATTGTAGTCCTTAAGATTTTCGACAAACGAGAGAACTGATTGAGCAAGGCTCAACTGAGCCTGAACCACATCGGTGATCGTGCCATAGCCTGCATTGAAGCGAAGGCTCTGAAGCCGAATCGCCTTGTTGGCCTGCTCCACTTCATTGGCCGAAGCCAACAGCACCTTGCGGCCCACGTCCACCTTGGCGAAATCGGCCTGCGCCTCCTGTCGCGCAGAATTCCTGGCTGCCAGGTAGTCCTGGGCAGCGGCCGCCGACTTCCGCCTGGAGGCCTCTGCCTCCATCCGTGCCTGCCCCCCGTCGAAGCCAGTGAAGGTGAGAGTCAACGCAGAGGACGGATTGAACACATAGCTTCTCAGCGACTCTGTCCAATAGGCATTGCGGTTCCAATAAAGAGTATTGATCAGCTGAAGCGTGGGCTGGTAGACAGCCAGGGCAATCTGGGCATCAGCTTCAAAGACTTTCACATCCAGCAGCTTCTGCTGGATCACCTTGCGGTAGGCAAGGCTGGCCTCCACGGTTTGATCAAGGCTGTGGGGCCACACGCCCAGCGGAACCAGGGCGGCGCCTGGGTTGATCAGATCCGGCTGGTCCACGTTGAGCAACTCAGCCAGCTGACTGCGGGCGATCGCGACCGCCTTGACACCCTGCTCAAGGTCAACCTGGTCGGCAAACAGAACCGTTTTCTGCTTGGTCACATCGAGCCGCGAGGCTACCCCAAGGCGGAGCTTGGCCTCCGTGAGTTGCAGGAGCAGGCCGTCGTTATCCACGATCAGCCTGCTGGCCTGCACCTGAGCCGCCGCGGCCTGCAGGGCAATGAACGCCGACTCCACCTGCAAACGGTTGTCGCGGTAGGCGATGACGTAGGCATCGGCGGCCTGGCGCACCTGATATTTGGCCTTCCAAATGGCCGGTGCCCGGGAGGGGTCGATCAGATTCCAGGTGGCGTCCACCTGGGCAATCGAGGAGAAATAGCCCCCATCGGGGCCGAAACTGCCGCCGCCGCCGCCGCCGCCGCCACCGCCACCGCCGAAGCCACCCCCATTCAGGCTGGTGCCGCTGACACCCGAATCCTGCCCGTAGAGCCCCCCGGTGAGCGAGACATTGATCACTGGCCACCAGCGGGCGTACTGAGCTCCCAGGCTGTTTTGGGTGGCCACCAGGTTCTGAAACGCCGAACGGATCACCGGATTGCGCTGGCTCGACCAGCGAACCGCCTGATCCATCGACAGAGACGTGAGCTGCTCCGCCGGCAGCGGCGCCGGGTCCGAGCGGGGCAGTTCACCGGTCCACCCACTTCCCAGGGCCTCCACCTCCAGATCGCTGGGGAGCACGATGGGTTCCCACTCGGCGCGTAGGGGTAGGGGGGGAAGGCAGCAGATCAGGAGCGCCGTGGCCAACGGCGGTAGCCAGGGAAGTCGCGGCACCGTCAGCGCACCTGGGCGACCACGAATGACAGTGGCAGGTCGAGCAGCTTGCCGCTGCTCGGCACGAAGGCGCGCTTGTTGAACACGTCGTAGTTCTGCTGCTCGATCACATCGAGGATGCCGCGGTACAACCGCAACGATGCCCACACCGGCCAGCGGGCATCAGGCGCCAGCCAACGCACGCCGTCCTCGGCACGGGCAAACCAGTGGCGGGCCCGCTCCAGCTGAAAGCGCATCAGAGCCCGCCAGTTGTCATTGAAGACCCCGGCCATAAGTTGGTCCTCGCCGTAATCAAAACGGGCCAGGTCCTCCTGGGGAAGGTAGATGCGGCCACGGGCCCGGTCTTCGCCCACGTCCCGCAGGATGTTGGTGAGCTGATTGGCAATGCCAAGGGCTACCGCCGCTGCGGTGGTGTCTGGGGCGTCGCTCCAGGGGGCCGAGGTGTATGCCGCGTCCCGGCCCATGACTTCCTGTGTCATCAATCCCACCGTGCCGGCCACCCGGTAGCAGTAGAGCTCCAGGTCGTCGAAGCTGGGGTAGCGCTGCCGACGCAGATCCATGCGCTGGCCCTCGATCATGTCGAGATAGGCCTGGAGGGGCTGGGGGTAGCGCTCCAGGGTGTCGCGCATGACCAGATCGAGGCCATCGAGCACAACCCCTTCGAACAACTCGCGGGTGTGCTCTTCCCAGTGGTCGAGCCGGGCCGCCAGTTCCGCCTTGGGACGCGCCTGGGCCTCGGCGCTGTCCATCAGTTCATCGGTGCGGCGGCACCACACATAAATCGCCCAGATCGCCCGGCGCTTGGCCGTCGGCATCAGCAGGGTTCCCAGATAGAAAGTCTTGGCCCACTGGGCGGTCTCCTGGCGGCAGTCCTCGTAGGCCTGGTCGAGGCTGGGCAGCACGACAGGGTGACCGTGGTGAGGGCCATGGTGGCAGAGCAGGGCGTCCATCAGTCGCCTCCCTGAGGCCGGCGGCGGCTCCGCATCGCCCTGGCCCGTTCGGAAAGTGCCGAGAAGGCAGGGTCGCTGACGATGGAGCTGACTTGCGTGGTGAGGGCCTGCCGGTTGATCTTGATCTCCAGTTCCTGAAGGGTGACCCGTAAGTCATTCTCCCGTAGGGAGACCGCGCCGGCCATGCGGGCCAGCGCCGCCAGCACGGGACTGACACGGGCATCTTCGCGCAGCTCCGGAGCCAGAGACTCGACCTGGCTGCGAGCGGCATCGACGTCGGCCCGAAGCCGTTGCTGGCTTCTCACCAGAGTGTTGTAAAGGGCGATTTCCTGATCCCGGCTGGCCTTCTTGTCGAGGCAGGCGCCGATCCTGGCGCGCAACAGCGTGGGATTGAAGGGCTTTGCCAGGTAGTCATCCGCCCCCGCCTCGATGCAGCGCACGACGCTGGAGAGCTCATCGAGAGCACTGATCATGATCACCGGCAGGTGCCTCCACTGGGGATGGATCTTCAGGCGCTCCAGGGTGCCGTAGCCATCCAGGCGCGGCATCATCACGTCGAGCAGCAGCAGGTCGAAGGCGTGATGGCGGAGCCGCTCCAGAGCCTCCTCTCCATCGGACGCGGACGTGACGCCATGCCCCTGGCGCTGCAGCCGCAGGGCGAGAAGCTCGAGGTTGGCTGCATCGTCATCCACCACCAGGATCTGTCCCGTCCGGGGGGCCGCCCCCCCGGACTCCTGGTCGGGCAGCGGCGTGCTGGGTAACAGTTGGTTAACAAGGAGCTGGTTGGGTCCAGCGGGACTCTCGAGGGCCCCGACGAGCCGCGTCTGCAGCAGGCTCAGCAGGGTGCCGGCTGCCTGCTGGATTTTGCCGAGGTCCTCCACGGCATCGGGGTACCGGTCGCGGGCATCCTCCTCGAGCAATTCGCTGTAGCCGAGGATCTGGTTGATCGGGTTGATGAGGTCATGGCGCAGCTCCGCCATTGACTGGTCTCCGGATCCCGCAGGATCGGGGGGGCCGGAGCCCGCAGGTGGATGGCCAAGCCCCATCAGGCCTCCGCCCCGGCCTGAAGCCGCTGCAGCTGGGTCTGGATCTTGTTGAGCAGGCGCGGCAGGTCCACAGGCTTGGTGTCGTAATCATCACAGCCCGACTGCAGGCAAGCCTGCAGATCTCCCTCCATGGCGTGGGCGGTGAGGCCGATCACGGGGATGGTGGCGGTGGCGGGATCCGCCTTGAGGCGGCGGGTCGCTTCCCACCCGTCGATCACGGGCAGACTCATGTCCATCAGGATCAGGTCGGGGGTCTCGGCAGCGACCATGGCCAGGGCCGCTTCCCCGTTGATCGCCATCACCACGGTGAAGCCCCTGCGGGTCAGGCGGCGGGACAACATATCCCGGTTCATGTCGTTGTCTTCGACCAGCAGCACACGGGTCATGGTTGGCAACGGGCGGCCAAGGGGGAATCAGCTGGCCAGAATCGCATTGATCTGCTCGGAAAGGGCGGCGGCGCTGAGGGATCCCTTGCTGATCACATCGCTGACCCGGCCATTGAGGCGGGCCTGGTCCTCGGGCGTCAGGGTATGGGCTGTGATCACGATCACAGGGATGCTCGCTGCGGCGGGGTTGCGCCGCAGCCGCTCGACGAAGTCCAGGCCGTCCATGCGGGGCATCATCAGATCGAGCAGGATGACCGTCGGGCGGAAGCGGGCCAGCACCTTCAGTGCCTCCTGCCCATCTCTGGCCTGATCCACAGCCCAACCCCCCTTCTCCAGCATGCGGCGGAGCAAGTCGGCGCTGGCGGGGTCAGCCTCCACCACCAGAGCCCGCGCTGGCGCCTGGGAATCGACCGGAGTCAGGCGGCCGAGGATCCGCTCGAAGCGGCTCCAGTCCACCGGCTTGGTCAGGCATTCCGCCGCGCCCGCCGCAAAGCCGAGCTCGAGGTTGTCCAACATGCTCATCATCACCACGGGAACCGCGGCAAGCTCCGGATCGGCCTTAAGAGCCGCCAGCACGCTCCAGCCATCCAGTCCCGGCATCATCACGTCCAGGGTGATGGCATCGGGCTTGATCTGGCGGGCCAGGGCGATCGCCTCATCCCCGCTGGACGTGGTGGTGACGGCGTAGCCGTCCCGAGCCAGGAAACGGCTGACGAGTTCTAGGGCAGCGGGGTCATCGTCGACCACCAGCACCCGACCCCTGGGGGCCAGCAGATCAGCGGGACCAGGCTCCGGCTGGCCCGGCTCTGCCAAAGCGGGCCCGGGCTGTTCCAGCGACCGGGGGAGGGTCAGGGTGAAGCAACTGCCCTGGCCGGGACAACTGGCCACCGTGATGTCGCCACCCATCATCCGACTGAATTGACGACTGATCGCCAGGCCCAGACCGGTTCCGCCGTAGCGGCGGGTGGTGCTGCTGTCGGCCTGGTTGAAACTCTCGAACAAGTGCTCCATCTGCTCGGCAGTCATGCCGATGCCGGTGTCCTGAACCACCACCCGAATGCGGTGATCAGCGAGATCGTTGATCACCCGCAGGCTGATTTCTCCCCGTTCCGTGAACTTGCTGGCATTGCTGAGAAGATTGAGAAGACACTGGCGAAACTTGGTGCGATCGGATCGCAGCGTGCCCAGCCCATCTGGGCAGTCGAGCACGAAATGATTCTGATGCTCCCTCAGAAGCGGGGTCACCGTGGTGGCCGCCTCATGGATTGCCTCAGCCAGATCAAAGTCTTCCAGATAGAGGGTCATCTTTCCGGCCTCAATCTTGGAGAGATCGAGCACACCATTGATCAAGGCCAGAAGATGTTTGCCGGCAGCCTGGATTTTTCGAAGGTCCAGCACCATCTGGCCAGAGGTGATCTCCTCGGCCTCCTCGATCAACATCTCGCTGTAGCCGATGATCGCGTTCATCGGCGTACGTAGCTCGTGGCTCATATTGGCCAGGAAGGCACTCTTGGCTTGGCTGGCCTGGTCAGCCACCCGCTTGGCGGCCCGGGCCGACCTGCGCTCCAGATCGGCCCGCCGCCTGGCGATTTCCCCGGCAATCAGCGCATGGGAGAGCCGCTGGCTGAACCACCAGGAGAGCACCAGCACGGTGGCGATCACCACGGCCATCAGCCAGAGCACCCCGACGGTGAGCCTTAAGGTCAGCTGATCGATGTCCGGATTGAACCGGGCGATCACGATGTCGAAGCCCCAGGGAGCGAACCGGGTGCGGGTCACCCGGTAGCCGTCGAGCCCGCCGATGGCTGATTCTTCCGTCGGGGCCGGAACCTCGCGCAGCACCCTCTCAACAAGGTCGGCGGTGGCGCCCGAGGAGCGAAACAGCTGGCCCCCCTGGGAATCGGTGAGGGCCACGAAGCCATTTTCAAGGATCTTGGCATCGCGCACCGAGCGGCCGATCTCCGAAAGGGAGGCCATGGGGTAGCCCGCGTAGAAGGCGCCGATCACCCGACCCTGGCCGTCGCGGATCGGTTCATAGGCCGAGAAGTAGGGCGCTCCGAGAATGTCCACCACGCCGATGAACACCCCGCCCTGCCGCAGGGCCTCAATGACCTCACCGCCCGGCTCCAGGTCGGTGCCTATGGCGGCGGTGCCCTCCTGATCGTTCACCGTGGTAGCCACCCGGATGAACCGGTCGCCGCGGGCCACGAACACGGTGGCGGTCGCGCCCAGCTGGGCCGACACCTCCTCCACGAGGGCGGCCTGGTCGGCCACCGGCGACTCACCAAAGCGCAGATCCGGCACGGTTTGGTCACCGCTGCGCACGCTGCCCGATCCCAACCGGGCCGCTCCCAGGACCTGAAAATCAGCCTTCAACACCCGCATCGCCGCAAGGGCGAGTTTTCGGTAGGTCTCGTCGGTGATCTTGAGCTGTTTGCCCAGGTTCTCCCGAACCATGGTCACCCGCTGGCCGGCGAACTCCTGGATGGTCAGCTGCAACCTCCAGAAGGTGATGCCCGCCGCCCCGAGCAGAAGGCCCGTCACCACGAGATACCAGGCGAGGGTGAAGCGCCGGACCCGCCAGCGGATGGCCCGGGCATCCACGCCGGCGCCACCCTTGGCCCGACCAGCGGCCGCGGGCCTCATCAGGCAGGGGCGAAGGCCGGTTCGGGACGGGACGCCCCGAGATGCTCGGCCGCCGCCACTGCCTGGGCACACTGCTTGCCGCTGAGCACGGCCCCCTCCATGGAGGCCAGATAGCGCTGCATGGTGTAGTCGCCAGCCAGAAAGAAGTTGGCGATCGGCGAGGCCTGATCCGGGCGCAGCTTCTGACAACCCGGCACGGTCTTGTACACCGAAAGCGGTGTCTTGACCACAATCGACTTGCGCAGTTGGGCCTGGTCCTCACCGGTGAAGTGCATGGGGAACAGGCGCTTCAGCTCCTCCATGGTGGCCGCCACAATCTCCTCGTCCGGCCGACCGATCCAGTCCTTGGCGGGGGCGAACACCAGCTCCAGCATCGAGCGGTTCGGGTCTTCGTATTCGCGGCAGGTGTTGCTCATGTCGGCGTAGACACTGAGCAGGGGGCTGCGGCTGAACAGCAGGTGATCGATCGTGGTGAGCTTGCGGTCAAACCAGAGGTGGATGTTGATCACCGGCACACCCTTGAGGCCATCGAGCTTCTGGAAGTAGGGCATCGCCTTCCAGGGCTCCGGCAGCAGCAGTTTGAAGGGATCCACCGGCAGGGCACTCACGTAGGCATCCGCCTCCAGGGTGTAGGCCTCCTTGCCCTTGATGCCGGCGATGCGAAAGCCCTGAACGGTGCCGTCAGGGTTCAGGGCAATCTCCCTGAGGGGCGAATCGAGATGCACCTCGCCGCCGCGGGCCGTGACGTAGTCGACGATGGGCTGGCAGAGGCGCTGGGGCGGGTTGCCATCGAGGAACGCCATCTTGGAGCCGTCGCCCTCCTGCAGGAAGCGGTTCAGGGCGGTGAGCACCACGGTGCTGGAGATCTCATCAGGATCGATGAAATTGAGCGCCTTGGCCATGGCGATGAACACCTCATCATTCACCCTCTCCGGAATGTTGTGGATCTGCAGCCACTCGGTCCAGGTGTATTGATCGCACTCCTCCACATAACCCTGACCCCGCAGCATCGCCGGCACCAGGCCCAGTCCGAAGGAAATCTTCTCCGGCCAGGTGAGCATGTCGTTGTTGCCCAGAATCGCGGCCAGACCGTTGAAGGGCGCAGGGATCTCAGGAAAATCAAAACGGCTGTAAGTGCCGGGCGTCTCCTTCTGATTGAAAATCATGGAGTGGCTCTTCCACTGCAGCCGATCTTCAATGTCCAGCTCCTTGAAGAGCTGGCGCATGTTGCGGTAAGCACCGAAAAAGATGTGCAGCCCGGTCTCATACCAGTCGCCGTCCTCGTCCTGCCAGGCGGCCACCTTGCCCCCGAGCACATCGCGAGCCTCCACCACCACCGGAGTGTGGCCGGCATCGCAGAGGTACTTGGCAGTGGCAAGACCCGCCAGTCCGGCACCGGCGATCGCGACCCGCATAGCCCAGGGAACAAAGAAGGTCAACCATAAAGGTGGCTGCTGGAGCAGCGCGGCGCCGCGGCCACGGCTGGCCGCGCCCAGGTGTTCCTAAAGTCGGTCCGTTGGCTGCGCCCCGCGTCACCCCATGGCTGATTCCAGTTCCGCAGCCACGCTGCTGAAATCCACGACCCGCCACGTGCGCCTGTTCACGGCCCGGCTTGACGGGCAAGACCTGGTGCCCGACCCCAGCCAGCTCACCCTGGACGTGGACCCGGACAACGAGTTCCTGTGGGAGCCAGCGGTGCTGGAGAAGGTGCAGCAGCGCTTCCGCGACCTGGTGGCGGCCCACGCCGGCGCCGAACTGAGCGAGTACAACCTGCGCCACATCGGCTCCGAGCTGGAGGGGCAGATCCGCCAGCTGCTCCAGGCCGGTGAGCTGCGCTACAACCCCGAGTGCCGGGTTCTCAACTACTCCATGGGCCTGCCCCGTACCCCTGATTCCCCGTGAGTCGCGCCCCCCGCAGCTACGACGACGAGCGTCCCGGCGCCTACCGGCGCGGCGACACCCGGCCCGCGCGGCAGCAAGATCGCTATGGGGACCGTGCCGGCGCTGATCGGTTCCGCCGCGACCGTGCCGCGCGCGATCCCGATCGCTACGAGGCCGAGGCTCCCCCCAGGCGCAGCGGGGGTGGCGGCGGCGGGCCCGGCGGGGGCGGCGGGCCGGGAGGCGGTGGCCCCGGGGGCGGCGTGCCGATTCAGCTCAACGTGGGCACCCTGGCCGTGCTCGCCGGCGTGCTGGTGGTGGGAATCGGCATCGGCACCGCCATCTCCAGCACCACCCAGGGCAACCAGGGCAACATTGCCAGCTCCCAGCAGCTCGACATGGCCGTACCCGACCCGGAGTTCTGTCGACAGTGGGGGGCCAGTGCCTTCGTGATGGACATCGAGCTCTACACCACGATGAACCCCAGCACCAGCTTCGTCACCCAGCCCGCGCTCAAGCCCGGCTGTGTGATCCGGCGGGAGAACTGGAGCGTGCTGCAGCGGGAGGGCGCCGTGACCGCAGAGCAGATGCGCCAGTGCAAGCAGCGCATGAACACCTTCGCCTACATCGGCTCAGTGAAGGACAAGCCGATCGTGAGGTGCGTCTACCAGACTGACATCAGCGAGAACAAGTTCATCACCAAGGGTGTGGCCGACGACGCCGTGGGCATCACCCCGGAGGCCGATCAGTTCTGAGCCTGAATCACCGCTAGGTGGCCGCCGCCGCCGTGGGGCTGGCCTCAGGGGCCGGCTGCTGCAGCGGGCGGCGCAGGGGGCTGTCGGGGCTGGCGAAGGCGGGCAGCACCTCCCGCCGGAAGGCCTCCGAGGCCCTGGAGCAGTAGCGGGCCGGGTGGCTGATCAGTTTGAGCTGGCGACGCACCTGCAGGTCGGCCACCTGGACCCGGTGCAGGGTGCCGGCCGAGAGCTCCCGCTCGATCGACACCACGGGCAGGAAGGCCGCCCCCAGACCCGACTGCACGGCGTTCTTGATCGCCTCGAAGGAGTTCAGTTCCATCTCAATCTTGAGGCGGCTCAGATCGAGGCCGGAGCGGGCCAGCAGCTGGTCCACCATCTTGCGGGTGGTGGACTGGGCGTCGAGGCAGACAAAGCCCAGCCGGTAGAGGTCTTCCTTGGTGAGTTCCTGGAGGCGGGCGAGGGGATGCTTGGGGGGGAGCACCAGGGCCAGTTCATCGCTGGCGTAGGGCACCACCTGCAGCAGCTCGTTGAGCTCGGGAGGAAGCTCCCCGCCGATGATGGCGAGATCCAGCTGGCCGTTGGCCACGCTCCAGCCGGTGCGCCGGGTGCTGTGCACCTGCAGCTGCACGGCCACATCGGGGTATTTGAGCCGGAACAGGCCGATCATGCGCGGCATCAGATAGGTGCCGGTGGTCTGGCTGGCACCCACCAACAGGGAGCCCCCCTTGAGGTTGTGGAGGTCCTCAAGGGCACGGCAGGCCTCCTGGCACTGGCTGAGGATTCGATCGCAGTAACTGAGCAGCAGGTGCCCCGCCTCGGTGAGCTGGGCCTTGCGGCCGCCGCGGTCGAACAGGGAAACGCTGAGCTGCTTCTCCAGGTTCTGGATCTGGAGGCTCACGGCGGGCTGGGTCACATAGAGGCTGTCCGCAGCCTTCTTGAAGCTGCCCTCACTGGCGATCGCCCGCAGGATCCGGAGCTGGTCAAGGGTGAAAGGCAGATCAGCCATAGGGCCCGCCGGCCAGCACCAGGGTGCAAGTCGAGACTCTAGGGGGCCTGCCGGGCGCCAGAATCGCCAGCTTCACAACTTCCCCGGCCCTTGCCCTCCAGCCCCCTCCACCACAGCAGCTGGGTGATGCTGGCCCTGCTGCTGGCCTTCGCCGTGCTGCACAGCGGCGGAGCCTCCCTGCGCCAGTGGGGCGTGGCACGCATCGGCGAGCGGGCCTGGCGCCTGATCTTCGCCGCCCTCAGCATCCCCGCCGCGGTGGTGGTGGTGGGCTACTTCCTGGCCCACCGCTACGACGGCGTGCGGCTCTGGGACCTGCAGTCCCAGCCCTGGATCGTGCCGGTGGTGTGGGTGGGAACGGCCATCAGCTTCCTGTTTCTCTACCCCGCCACCTACAACCTGCTGGAAATCCCGGCGCTGCTGAAGCCCCAGGTGCGGCTGTATGCCACCGGGATCATCCGCGTCAGCCGCCATCCCCAGGCCGTGGGCCAGGTGCTCTGGTGCACCACCCACCTGCTCTGGATCGGCACCAGCTTCACCCTGGTGACCTGCGCCGGCCTGATCGCCCACCACCTGTTCGCGGTGTGGAATGGCGACCGTCGCCTGCACAACCGCTTCGGGGTGGCCTTCGAGGAACTGCGGGCCAGCACCTCGATCCTGCCCTTCCGCGCCGTGCTCGACGGCCGCCAGCGCCTGGTGGCATCAGAGTTTCTGCGCCCGGCCCAGCTCGGCATCGTGATCGCGGTGGGCCTGTTCTGGTGGTCGCACCGCTTCATCGGGGTGGGGGCTACGGCCTTTTCCCGCACAGCCCTGGGGCACTGGCTGGCCTGAGCTCCAAACCAGCAGGCCGTGCTGGCAATCCCCCATCAGCAACCGGCGCCGCCGGGAGCACTGCCTACACTCGGCCCAGCCCGTGCCCGCCGGATGCCTTCAACCGCTGAACTCGCCTGGTTGATCCCGGTGTTGCCCCTGGCAGGAGCCTGCCTGGTGGGCCTGGGTCTGATCAGCTTCAACCGCACCGTGAACCGGCTGCGCAAGCCCGCCGCCCTGCTGCTGATCAGCTGCGTGGGGGCCGCCGCCGTGCTCAGCTTCGCCGTGCTGGCGGAGCAGCTCTCCGGGGCAGGCCCCACGGAAATCCTGTTCAACTGGGCCAGCGCCGGCAGCTTCAACCTGCAGATGGGCTTCCGCGTCGATCCCCTCGGCGCCGTGATGCTGGCCCTGGTCACCACCATCGCCCTGCTGGTGATGGTGTATTCCGATGGCTACATGGCCCACGACAAGGGCTATGTGCGCTTTTTCACCTATCTGGCCCTGTTCAGCAGCTCGATGCTGGGGCTGGTGATCAGCCCCAACCTGCTCGAGATCTACGTGTTCTGGGAGCTGGTGGGCATGTGCTCCTACCTGCTGGTGGGCTTCTGGTACGACCGCGACGGTGCCGCCAACGCGGCCCAGAAGGCCTTCGTGGTGAACCGGGTGGGCGACTTCGGCCTGCTGCTGGGGATCCTGGGGCTGTTCTGGGCCACCGGCAGTTTCGGCTTTGAGGAGATCGGCGTCCGCCTCAGCGAGGCCGTGGGCGCAGGCACCATCAGCACCGGCGTGGCCGTGATCCTGTGCCTGCTGGTGTTCATGGGGCCAATGGCCAAGTCGGCCCAGTTCCCGTTGCACGTGTGGCTCCCCGACGCGATGGAGGGCCCCACGCCGATCTCGGCCCTGATCCATGCCGCCACCATGGTGGCGGCTGGGGTGTTTCTGGTGGCGCGGCTCCAGCCGCTCTACGACGCCTTCCCGCTGGTCAACCTGGTGATCGCCGTGGTGGGCACCATCACCCTGTTTCTGGGGGCCTCCATCGCCCTCACCCAGATGGATCTCAAGAAGGGGCTGGCCTACAGCACCGTGAGCCAGCTCGGCTACATGATGCTGGCGATGGGCTGCGGCGCCCCGGTGGCCGGCATGTTCCACCTGGTCACCCACGCCTTCTTCAAGGCGATGCTGTTCCTGGGCTCCGGCTCGGTGATCCATGCCATGGAGGAGGTGGTGGGCCATGAGCCCGTGCTCGCCCAGGACATGCGCCTGATGGGGGGTCTGCGCAAGTTCATGCCCGTGACCAGCACCACCTTTCTGATCGGCTGCGTGGCCATCAGCGGCATTCCTCCCCTGGCCGGCTTCTGGAGCAAGGACGAGATCCTGGGCCAGGCCTTCAACAGCTTCCCGCTGCTCTGGGCCATGGGCTTCATCACCGCCGGGATGACCGCCTTCTACATGTTCCGGCTCTACTTCCTCACCTTCGAGGGCAGCTTCCGCGGCAACGACGCGGCCCTGCAGACCCAGCTGCTGAGCGCCGCAGGTGGTGGCTCCAATGAGGGGGAGGAGCATGGACACGCCCACGCCGAGCATCCCCACGAATCCGGTTGGCAGATGGCCCTGCCCCTGGCCGTGCTGGCGGTGCCTTCGGTGCTGATCGGCCTGCTCGGCACCCCCTGGAACAGTCGCTTTGCGGCGCTGCTGGAGCCGGAGGAGGCCGCCGAGATGGCGGCGCAGTTCAGCTGGGGCGAGTTCCTGCCCCTGGCTGGGGCCTCGGTGGCGATCTCCAGCGCCGGCATCGGCCTGGCGGTGCTCGCCTATGCCCTGCACAAGATCGACCTGGGCAAGGCCGTCGCCGGCCGCTTCCCGGCCGTGAACGCCTTCCTGGCCAACAAGTGGTATCTCGATGCCATCAACGACAAGCTGTTCGTCAAGGGCAGCCGCAAGCTGGCGCGCTCCGTGCTGGAGGTGGACTCCAAGGTGGTGGACGGGGTGGTGAACCTCACCGGCCTGGTCACCCTGGGCAGCGGCGAGGGGCTGAAGTACTTCGAGACCGGCCGGGCCCAGTTCTATGCCCTGATCGTGTTCGGGGGCGTGGTGGGCCTGGTGGTGCTGTTCGGCTCCCTCGGCTGATCCCAAGGCCTGCTGGCCTTGGATCTGAGCCCACCAGCCCTACGGACTGTGTGCCTCCCCCCACCGTAGGAGTGTTCACCTGGCGGGCATTTCTACACTCCGGCCAACGGAACCCTTGCTTTCAGTGCCTTTCCCCTGGCTCAGCACCTCGATCCTGTTCCCGATCGGTGCGGCCCTGCTGATTCCCTTCGTGCCCGACAAGGGCGATGGCAAGCAGGTGCGCTGGTACGCCCTCGGCATCGCCCTCACCACCTTCCTGATCACGGTGGCGGGCTACCTCAACGGCTACGACCCCTCCGTGGAGGGTCTGCAGTTGGTGCAGCGGGTGGAGTGGCTGCCGGATCTGGGGCTGGCCTGGTCGGTGGGAGCCGATGGCCTCTCGATGCCGCTGATCCTGCTCACCAGCTTCATCACCGCCCTGGCCGCCCTGGCCGCCTGGCCGGTGACGTTCAAGCCGAAGCTCTTCTACTTCCTGCTGCTGGCCATGGACGGCGGCCAGATCGCGGTGTTTGCCGTGCAGGACATGCTGCTGTTCTTCCTGGCCTGGGAGCTGGAGCTGCTGCCGGTGTACCTGCTGCTGGCCATCTGGGGCGGCAAGAAGCGCCAGTACGCCGCCACCAAGTTCATTCTGTACACCGCCGGCAGCTCCCTGTTCATCCTGATCGTGGGCCTGGCGATGGCCTTCTACGGCGGGGACATCAGCTTCGAGTACACGACCCTGATGGCCAAGGAGTTCGGCACCAAATTCCAGGTGCTCTGCTACGCGGGCCTGTTGATCGCCTTCGGGGTGAAGCTGCCGATCGTGCCCCTGCACACCTGGCTGCCGGATGCCCACGGCGAGGCGACGGCGCCGGTGCACATGCTGCTGGCCGGCATCCTGCTCAAGATGGGGGGCTATGCGCTGCTCCGCTTCAACGTGCAGCTGCTGCCTGAGGGCCATGCCCAGTTCGCGCCGCTGCTGGTGGTGCTCGGGGTGGTGAACATCATCTACGCCGCCCTCACCTCCTTCGCCCAGAGGAACCTCAAGCGCAAAATCGCCTACAGCTCGATCAGCCACATGGGCTTCGTGCTGATCGGCATCGGCAGCTTCAGCGACCTGGGCACCAGCGGCGCCATGCTGCAGATGATCAGCCATGGCCTGATCGGCGCCAGCCTGTTCTTCCTGGTGGGCGCCACCTACGACCGCACCCACACCCTGCAACTCGATGAAATGGGCGGCGTGGGCCAGAAGATGCGCAAGATGTTTGCCCTCTGGACGGTGTGCAGCCTCGCCTCCCTGGCCCTGCCGGGCATGAGTGGTTTCGTCTCGGAGCTGATGGTGTTCGTGGGCTTCGTCACCAGCGAGGCCTACACGCTCAGCTTCCGGGTGGTGATCGCCGCCCTGGCGGCCGTGGGCGTGATTCTCACTCCCATCTACCTGCTGTCGATGCTGCGCGAGATCTTCTTCGGCAAGGAGAACGCCGAACTGGCCTCCCACACCAACCTGGTGGATGCCGAGCCCCGCGAGATCTATGTGATCAGCTGCCTGCTGGTGCCCATCATCGGCATCGGTCTCTATCCCCGGATCATGACCGACAGCTACCGCGCCTCGATCGAGGCCCTGGTGCTGCGGGAGAACAACGCCATGGCCAGGGTGATCGCGCCCCCCGCCAGCCGTCTGATCCGCCAGCAGCTGCTTCAGGCCCCGCCCCTGCCCCTTCCGGCAGCCCCGGCCTGATCGCAGGCTGCCGATGGCCCGGGCGCGGGCCCCGCCTCCGACCGTGACGGCCATCGGAATTGTGCTTAAGCTGCCGCCCACGCCTGGGGGGAGCGACATGAAACAGCTGAACTTCCTGCTGATCTTCAGCTTCGGTCTGGCCATGGTGATGTTCACCCTGGAGAACACGGCCGCCACCACCGTGCACTTCCTGCCGGGTCTCAATGCCACCATGCCCCTGGCCGCGTTGCTGCTGGTGGTGGGCGGCATCGGCGCCACGGCTGCCTGGGTGTTCGCCGTGTGGACCGGGGTGGTGCGCAAGGTGGAAGCCCTGCAGACCCAGGGCGAGTACGAGGCCCAGCAGGTGCGCATCCAGGAGCTGGAGAACGACCTGCAGCGCTACCGCGCCACCGTCGACGCCCAGCTGGCCCTGCTGCCCGCTGCCGGCGAAACGGCCTCCGTGCAGGACTCCAGCCCGGCCTCCTGATCAGCAGGGCTGCCGCCGGGGTGGTTCAGCCTGGGCAACGCCGGTAGCGTGCGGGCACAGACCTTTGGACCACCGGGACGGGATTGGCAGACGGCGGCGCCAGACTGGCCATCCGGCTCTTGCAGGATGCGGCCGTACAGGGTGATCTCGACCCCTGGGACGTGGACGTGATTGCCGTGATCGACGGCTTTCTGGACCAGCTGCGCCAGAGGATCACCGTGCCCCGGCTGGTGCCAGCGGCAGGAGCCAGCCGGGGAGGCAGCTACGAGCACGACCTGGCGGAGGCCAGCGAGGCCTTCCTGGCCGCCTCGGTGCTGGTGAGCCTCAAGGCCGAGGTGCTCGAGGCCAGCACCCTGCCCCTGGAGGAGCCCCTGGACGACGGCTTCGACGCCGCCTTCGACGCCGAGGGGGCCGACTGGGGCAGTGATCCTGCCCTGCAACTGCCGCGACGGCCGGAGCGCCACCTCTGGCGCCGCCCGGTGGCGCCGCCACCCCTGCAGCGCCCGGTGACGCTGGGCGAGTTGATCCGCCAGCTCGAGGAGATCGCTGAGCGGCTGGAGCAGGAGCCTGCGGGCCCCAGCCGTCAGCGTCACCGCCCCCATCGCTACAGCGATCGGGCGGCGATCGCCCAGGTGACCAACCTGGCCCACCGGGAGAAGCTGCCGGAGACCACCGCCGCCCTCAGCCAGTTCATGCTGAGCTGGGACCCAGCCCATGACTGGGTCGACTTCGAGGAACTCGTGGGCGCCTGGGCCGAAGCCCCCCAGCCGGCCGGGATGGACGATGACCTGGACCGGGATCGGGTGGGGGTGTTCTGGGCCCTGCTCTTCCTCTGCCACCAGGGCAAGGTGGACCTGGAGCAGCCCGGCGGCCTGGGCGCCTGCCTGAGCCTGCGGCGCTGCGCGGCAGAGGCCCTTGGCGGCACCGTGGCCCAGCTTTCGGCCGCGGTGCCGCCTGCCCCGCCGACTGAGGAGCAGCTGGTGGCCTGATCCTGCGCGTAAGCTGGTGCCCCCGACCTCAGTGAGTACGCCCAGATGAAGGCGATGATCCTGGCGGCTGGCAAAGGAACAAGGGTGCGGCCGATCACGCACACCATTCCCAAGCCGATGATCCCGATCCTGCAGAAGCCCGTGATGGAGTTTCTGCTGGAGCTGCTGCGGCAGCACGGGTTCACCGAAGTCATGGTGAATGTGTCCCACCTGGCTGAGGAAATTGAGAATTACTTCCGTGACGGCCAGCGCTTCGGCGTGGAGATCGCCTACAGCTTTGAAGGCCGCATCGAAGACGGTGAACTGATCGGCGATGCCCTGGGCTCCGCCGGAGGCCTCAAGAAGATCCAGAATTTTCAGCCATTCTTCGACGACACCTTCGTGGTGCTCTGCGGCGACGCCCTGATCGACCTCGACCTCACCGAGGCCGTGCGCCTGCATCGCGAGAAGGGAGCGATGGCGAGCCTGGTCACCAAGCGGGTACCGAATGATCAGGTGAGCAGCTACGGGGTGGTGGTGACCGATGACGATGGCCGGGTGCTCTCCTTCCAGGAGAAGCCACCGCTGGCGGAGGCCGCCAGCAACATGATCAACACCGGCATCTACATTTTCGAACCGGAGGTGCTGGATTTCGTGCCCAGCAACCAGCCCTTCGACATCGGCTCAGATCTGTTCCCGAAGCTGGTGGCCGCTGGAGCCCCCTTCTACGCCCTGCCGATGGAGTTCGAGTGGGTGGACATCGGCAAGGTGCCAGATTATTGGCAGGCCATCCGCAGCGTGCTCCAGGGCCACGTACGGCAGGTTCAGATTCCCGGTAAAGAGGTGCGACCTGGGGTGTACACCGGCCTCAATGTGGCTGCCAACTGGGATCGCATCCGGGTGGAGGGGCCCATTTACGTGGGCGGCATGACCCGCATCGAAGACGGAGCCACGATCATCGGACCGGCCATGATCGGCCCCAGCTGTCAGATCTGTGAAGGGGCCGTGATCGATAACTCGATCATCTTCGACTACTCGCGCATCGGGCCTGGAGTTCGCCTGGTGGAGAAGCTGGTGTTCGGGCGCTACTGCGTGGACCGCAACGGCGACCACTTCGATCTCCAGGAGGCCGCCCTCGACTGGCTGATCACCGACGCCCGCCGCCTCGACGTGGTCTCGCCGAGTCCGCAACAGAAGGCGCTGGCGGAACTGCTGGGCAGCGACATCAACCTCAACCAGGACCTGGTTCAGCCTCAACGGGCCCCGGGATAGAGCTCGGCCTGCGCCCTGCCCAGATCCACCCCGGCGGTGGGCAGCACTGGGGCAATCCCCGCCTGGGCCAGGATCCGCGGGATGAGCGCTTCTGCTTTGATCGCCATCACGTGAACCCCCTGGGCAATCTCCAGGTAGCTGGCCACCTGTTCCGCCGCAATGGCCACCCCCTCCGCCGCGGGGTCGGTCGCTGCGGCAAGCCGGTCGATCAGGCACTGGGGAATGTTGGCCCCGGGCACCACCCGGTTGATGAACAGAGCGTTTTTCGCCGATTTCAGCAGAAACACACCGGCCAGCACCGGCAGCCCCAGGGGGGCGGCGATCTCGTCGACGAAGCGGCGCAGGGCGGCGGCGTCCGTCACCATCTGGGTCTGCACGAAGCGGGCACCAGCGCGCTGCTTGCGGCGCATGCGGCTCTGAAGACCGCTCCAGCTGGGGCTCTGGGGGTCGGCGGCAGCTCCGGCGAAGAAGGTGGTGCCGCCATCCGGCAGCAGGCCGCTCACGGGGTCCCGACCCCCGTTCAGCTGGGCCACCAGCTGCAGCAACCGCACCGATTCGAGCTCATTCACGGGCCGGGCCCCGGGCTGGTCACCAGCCCCCACCGGATCGCCCGTGAGGCAGAGGAGATTGCGCAGGCCGAGGGCATGGGCCCCCAGCAGGTCGGCCTGCAGGGCAATGCGGTTGCGGTCGCGGCAGGCCATCTGCAGCACCGGCTCCAGACCAATGTCCAGCAGCAGGCGGCACAGGGCCAGGCTGCTCATCCGCATCACCGCCCTGCTGCCGTCGGTGACGTTGATGGCATGCACCCAGGGGCGCAGGGCTGCGGCAGCGGCCAGGGTGCGGCTGGGATCCCCTCCCCGCGGCGGAGTCACCTCGGCCGTGATCGCCGGTTGCCCGCTGGCCAGGGCCTGTTGGAGCAGCAAGCCAAGCTTCCCATCGCAGGCCCCATCATGCGGCAGAGGCCTGCCTAGAGTGAATAAGTGCCTATGGGCCTGGCGGAGATGGGCAGAGAGCTCCAGCAGCATCAGCCCCAGGAGCGCAACCTCTCCGAGCGGGAGCTGGAAATCATCGCCCTGGTGGCCGAAGGACTCACCAATCAGGAGATCGCGGGCCAGCTCACGATCAGCAAGCGCACCGTGGACAACCACGTGAGCAACATCTTCACCAAGACCGGGGCCAAGAACCGCGTCGCCCTGCTGAACTGGGCCATGGATCGGGGCAAGATCTGCCGGGATGGCTTCAACTGCTGCTCGCTCGAGCAGCAGCCTGAAGAAGGCAGCTGAGCAGGCCCCCCGTCTCAGGCCCCCGCCAAGGCCACTTCAGGGGTGCTGGCCAAGGAACCGCGCACCAGCACAGCCACACTCTCGAGGCTGTAGCTCTCCTCGGGCAGCGAGAACAGCTCTGCATAGGCGAGGCAATCGTCGCGATCCCGGCCAGCAAAGCGCAACACCCCCTGGCTGTCGTAGAGACCGACCACGCCCAGCTCCTTAAGAAAGTCTGCTGATTGTATCCGATGTCACTGCCCCCCGTTCAGCCATCCCGGCAGCGTCCGGCGCTGTTCAGGGCTCCAGCCCTGCAGGGGCTCGCGGGCCAGGGCGGCATTGCTGAGCTCGTGGCGCCCCGTCACTTCCTCGGCGCACCAGGGCGGCAGGGGGGGCGACTGGTCAGCCGAAGCCAGCTCCACCTCCGCCAGCACCAGGGGGGCATTGGCCGCTTCGAACACATCCACCACCCAGTCACCACCGGGCAGGGTGAGGTTGTAGCGCCACTTGCTGAGCTGGTGGGGGGCCAGGGCCAGCAGGGCCTGGGCATCGGCGACGGGGATGGCGTATTCGAACTCCTGCCGCACCAGGCCATCCGGCTGCCCAGAGGCCTCCCCAGGCAGCATGGGGGCCTCGCCGGCCGCCACCGGAGCCTTGAGGGTGAGCCAGGCCTCGGCCGCCCCCGGCCCTGCGGCAGCCTCCCCCCACACCGGAGCCTCCGACCTGCTGGAGCGCACCCGCAGGGTGAGCCCACCTGGGCCGCTCACCAGGTAGCCCTGCAGCAGGTGGGCCCGCCCAGCGATGTGCTCGCGCCACTGCTCACCATGCACCAGGAACCGACGCTCGATCTCCAGGGCCATGGCTCGGGTCAGTTGTGGGAGGGTTCGCCGGCAATCAGGCTGCCAGCCCAGTGCAGCTTGTGGGTGAGGGTGCGGTAGTAGGACGGGCTGCGTTCCAGGAGCAGCAGCAGGGCCGGATGGCCAGAGCGCTGCACCAGGGCCCGGTCCCCCGGCTCCAGGGTGGTGGCATGGGCTCCGTCCTGCCAGAGGTTGACCCGGCGGCTGGACTCCCCCAGGGGCCACACCGACAGCTGGGCCCGGGGAGGCACCACGAGGGCGCGGCTGGACAGACTGATCGGACAGATCGGCGTGACCACGATCGCCTCGATGCCCGGATGCAGGATCGGCCCACCGGCCGCCATGGCATAGCCGGTGGATCCGGTGGGCGTGGCGATGATCAGCCCATCGCCGCGGAACTGATCCACCACCTCGCCATCGATCTCCAGCTCCAGCACGCAGGTGGGCGAGCGTTCATCGAGGCCCGGACGGAAGTAAACGTCGTTGAGGGCGAGATGGGTGAGCTCCGCCGCGGCCTCAACGCCATCGCCGCGATCGATGTGGGCCTCCAGCATCATGCGCTGCTCCACAGCGAAGGCGTCCTCGCGCAGGATGCTCCAGAGGCTGCGCGGGTCGTCGGAGGGGCTGCCACGACGGGGGGCCTGGCCATCGAGACGCAGCAGGTTGCGGTTGTGGGTGAGAAAGCCCAGATGGCCGCCCACGTTGAAACAGAGAATCGGAATGGCCAGGGGAGCCAGGTGGCGGGCGGCTCCCAGCACCGTGCCATCACCCCCCAGCACAATGGCCAGATCAGGCAGCTCAGGCTCCGTGGCCAGCAGTCCAGGGAAGGGGTTGTTGACGGGGCCACTGGTGGCCATGGTCACCGTGGCGCCCTGGCTGCGAAGATCCAGGGCACAGCGCTGGGCCTGGCGCTGGGCAGCCTGGCTACCGGCCCTGGCGATCAGCCAGATGCGATCCAGCCGCATGGGGAGAGTTCAGGAATCACCAGCGCAGCAGATTGAACCGCTCCATATCCACGGTTTCGCGGTTGCGATAGAGCGACAGCAGGATCGCCAGACCCACCGCCGCCTCAGCAGCGGCCACGGTGATCACGAAGATCGCAAACACCTGGCCACGGATCAGCTCACCATCGAGATAGCTGGAAAAGGCCATCAGGTTGATGTTCACTGCATTCAGCATCAGCTCGATGCTCATCAGCACCCGCACGGCATTGCGGCTGTTGATCAGCCCCCAGACGCCGGCACAGAACAGCAGCGCCGCCAGCACCAGGTAGGCCTGGAGAGGAATCGTGGCGGAAAGACTGGGCTCCATGGTGGTCTGGTGGTGAAGGAGGGTGCGGAGGTAAGGCGGAAGGGAGGGCGGGGCCGGGCAGCCCTGAGGGCGGCACCAGACGGTCGACCGCCCCAGCTCACGACGACGACTTGTCGATCAGCAGGGGATAACGGGACTGCTCGATCAACTCCTGATCGGCGGCCTCACCCGTGGCGATATCGGAAGTGAACACATCGCGCCTGGCCAGGACGATGGCACCGATCATGGCCATCAGCAACAGCACAGAGGCGAGCTCAAACGGCAGCAGATAGTCGGAGAAGAGGTGTTCCCCGATGCGGATGGTGGCCTCTTCGCCGATCGGCGTGGGACCGGGCAGGTTCCAGGGGGTGGTGACGGCCACCCGGAAGAGCAGGGCAAACAGCCCGCCGCAGACCAGACCCGACAGCACCCGGCGCAGGGCCAGGCCCTTGATCACGGAGAGGTCCTCCCGCTTGTTGACCAGCATGATCGCGAACAGGATCAACACGTTCACGGCGCCCACGTAGACCAGCACCTGGGCCGCGGCCACGAAGCTGGCATTGAGCATCAGGTAGAGCCCGGCCACCGAGAGGAAGACGCCAGCGAGAAGGAAGGCGGAATAGACGATGTTGGGCAGCAGCACAACGCCCAGGGTTCCGGCCACCAGGGTGGTGGAGAGGATGGCGAAGCAGATGAACTGGGTCGTGGAGGCGATGGTCATCAGCTGTCAGTCTCCGAAGCGGGCTGGTCCTTGGAGGGCGGGGTAGAGGCTGGCATCGAGGCGAGCACCTGCTCAGGCAGCTGCCCTGCTCGAGGCGTGGTGTCGGGCACCCCATGGGGATCCATCACGCCCTTGGGCAGGTAAACGAGTTCGCGCAGGGCCACGACAGCGGGATCGCTGGTGACGCTGGTGGGAAGACGTCCCAGTGCCACGTTGTCGTAGTTGAGGCTGTGGCGATCGAAGGCAGAGAGCTCGTATTCCTCCGTCATCGAGAGGCAGTTGGTGGGGCAGTACTCCACACAGTTGCCGCAGAAGATACAAACTCCGAAATCAATCGAGTAATTGCTGAGCTCTTTTTTCTTGGTGGCCTTGTTCATGGTCCAATCCACCACCGGCAGATTGATAGGGCACACCCGCACGCACACTTCACAGGCGATGCACTTATCAAACTCGAAATGAATACGGCCGCGGTAGCGCTCCGAAGGGATCAGCTTTTCGTAGGGATACTGAACCGTGACCGGCCTGCGGCGCAGGTGATCAAAGGTGACGGCCAGCCCCTGGGTCATGTATTGGGCGGCACCAACCGCATCGCGGCTGTAATCGCCGACTTTTTTGAGAAACCCGAACATGCGCTTTAAGGGGGTTGGACGACGGGGCTGGCCTGGGCGAAGCCCGACCATGATGACTCAGGAGAGCCGAAGCTGAAGGTTCAGCCGCCGAAGAAGGCGGGGAAAGCCAGCTTGAGACCGGCCGTGACCAGCAGGTTGACCAGGGCGATCGGCAGCAGGAACTTCCAGCCCAGGTCAAGGAGTTGGTCGATGCGCACCCGGGGAGTGGTCCAGCGCAGCAGGATCGCCAGGAACACCAGCAGGTAGGCCTTCAATACAGTCATCACGATCCCCACAGACCCCGTGATCACCTGCACCAGCGGCGCATCGATCGGCTGACCAAGCCAACCCGCCAACCACTCCACCGGCAGCGGGAAGCCCCAGCCGCCCAGGTAAAGCACCGACACCAGCAGGGCCGAGAGCACCAGGTTGATGTAGCTGCCGAGGTAGAAGAGGGCGAACTTCATGCCGGCATACTCAGTCTGGTAGCCAGCCACAAGCTCCTCCTCGGCCTCGGGGAGATCAAAGGGCAGCCGCTCGCATTCGGCCAGCACGCAGATCCAGAAGATCACGAAGCCCACGGGCTGGCGCCAGATGTTCCAGCTGAGGATGCCGGCCCCTGTCTGCTGGGCCACGATGTCCACGGTGCTGAGCGAGTTGCTCATCATCACCACGGCCAGCACCGCCAGGGCCAGCGGAATCTCGTAGCTGATCGACTGGGCCGCCGCCCGCAGACCACCCAGCAGGGAGTATTTGTTGTTGGAGGCATAGCCGCTCATCAGCAGGCCGATGGGCTGGATCGAACTCAGGGCAATCCAGAGGAAGATGCCGATGCCCACATTGCTGATCACCAGGTGCTCGCCGAAGGGCACCACCAGCCAACTGAGGATCACCGGGATCAGCACCAGCACCGGGCCGAGGGTGAACAGCAGGCCGTCGGCCCGGGCGGGAATGATGTCTTCCTTGAACAGCAGCTTGAGGCCATCCGCCATGGGCTGCAGCACCCCCAGGGCCCCGGCGTATTCGGGGCCGATCCGCTGCTGCACGGCGGCGGAGATCTTGCGCTCCAGCCACACGTTCACCAGCACCCCCACCACTGCGGCGACCAGCACCAGCAGCATGGGCAGGGGCAGCCAGACCAGGCGTGCGGCCCCCGGGCTGAGGCCCAGACCCTGGAGCAGGGCGACAAAACTGGCCTCGAGATCAAGGCCAGGACCAGGTGGGAGGGCGGTGGCCGGGACGAGCCCCAGCACCGAGGCCAAACCTGACCCTGAGGGGCTCAGCATGACGACGTCTCAGATCGCAGCAACTTAGCGGGCTTCCAGCGGGATCCAGTCCCGCGGTGGGGCCCCGGTGTAAATCTGCGACGGTCGGAAGATGCGGTTTGCACCAAGCTGCTCCTTCCAGTGGGCCAGCCAACCGGCCGTGCGGGCGATCGCGAACACGGGGGTGAACAGGTCGCGGGGGATGCCGAGCTTGCGGTACACGAGGCCGGAATAGAAGTCCACGTTGGGGTAGATGCCCTTCGGGCCCAGCCGGGTGCTGGCCTCTTCCTCCACCTTGCGGGCCAGGTCGTAGAGGGGATCGTGGCCGAATCGGTCGAACAGCTGTTCGGCCAGCCCCTGCAGGATCACGGCGCGGGGATCCTTCACCTTGTATTCCCGGTGGCCGAAGCCCATGATCTTCTGCTTCTCGGCAATGGCCCGGTCGAGCCAGGGCCCCACCTGGTCTTCGCTGCCGATGGCTTCCAGCATGGCCAGCACGTCCTCGTTGGCGCCGCCGTGCAGGGGGCCGGCCAGGGTGCCCACCGCCGAAGCCACCACGGCATAGGGGTCGGTGAGGGTGCTGGCCGTGACCCGGGCGCTGAAGGTGCTGGCGTTGAGGCTGTGCTCAGCGTGCAGGATCAGGCAGGCATCGAAGATGCGGGCCGCCAGCGGGTCCGGCTCCCGCTCCATGAGCATGTAGAGGATGTTGGAGGCAAAGGCCAGGTCATCGCGGGGCTGGATCGGATCCTGGCCTTTGCGGATCAGCTGGAACGCCGCCACCATCGTGGGGATCTTGGCGATCAACCGCACCACGGCCTCGGCGATGTACTCGGGGTTGTCGAGGGCGCGCCGGGAATAGAACAGACCGAGGGAGGCGGCGCTGCTCTGCAGCGCATCCATGGGGTGGCCGGTGGCCGGGAAGCACTTCATCATGTCCCGGATGCGGAAGCTCACCCGGCGGTGCATCTGCACCTCCTGCTCGAAGTGGCGCAGGCGTTCGGCGGTGGGCAACTCGCCCCAGATCAGCAGGTAGGTGGTTTCCAGAAAGGAGCTCTGGGCCACCAGGGTCTCGGCGTTGAAGCCCCGGTAGGTGAGCAGGCCGCGCTGGCCGTCGATGTCGCAGATCGCTGACTGAGTGGCGGGCACCCCCTCAAGGCCCGGGCGAAACGCCGGCGCGGCAGGGGTCTCCCTGACGCCGGCGGAAAGGTTGGTGGTGACGCGCTCAGCCATGCCTCAAGGTCCAGTGGGCCAGAACCTACGGCTGGGGGGCGGCCCCGCGCCGTGCCCGCTCACACAGCAACTGCCGAGGTGCGATCAGCAGCCGCAGCTGCCAACAGCCTGGCGCCACGGCGTCGGAGCTCACCAACAGCGCCACGCCGGCCTTCTTGAGCGCGATGCTGCCGCTGGCGGCACCGATCAGCCGGGCCGCCAGGCCGCTGAGGTCGGGCTCATGGCCCACCAGCAGCAGGCGCCGGCCTTCTCCCTGGGCCTCCAGCCGAGCCTGCAGCAGGGCCAGGGCCTGCCCACCCGGAACCAGCGCCTCGCTTTCCTCCAGGCTGGGTGCCAGCCCGGCCGCCAAGGCGATGTCCGCAGTCTGGCGGGCCCGGGCCAAGGGGCTGGTGATGAGCCGATCCCCCCCCAGGCCGAGGCGACTGAGCTGGCCCACCACCTCCCGGGTGCGCCGCCGCCCCTCGGGGGTGAGCTGGCGCAGCCCATCGTCCCGATCGGGGCAACGCTCCTCGGCGATGCCATGGCGGAGCAGCAGCAGCTCAGCCAAAGCGCAGGTCCAGCCTGAGGTGCAGGCCATCGCCGGACTCCGGCTCCAGCCCCACCGCCAACCCGTCCACGGCGCCATCGAGGGGTTGACCCGCGAGGCTGGTGAGCAGCCGCCAGGCCGGCCAGCGACGCAACTGGGTCCTGGCGGTTTCAGGGCCGCTGGCCCACTGCAGGGGCGCTTCGGGCAGCTCCAGGGCGTCCAGGGCCCGCAAGCGATCCCGCGGAACGGGGCCTCCCTGGCGCCGCTGCTCCAGCACGGCCAGGGTCTGCCCCCACCACGCCTGGTCGGCCTCCAGCTCCCGGGCTCCCGCCAGGCTGACGCTGAGCTGGGGGCCGCTGCGACGCTGGCGTCCGGATCCCTCTTGGGCGTCGAGCCGGGTCCATACCTGCTGGCTGCCTCCATCCGGGCGCTGCAGCGTGGCGGTGACCAACCCCAGCTGGTCCAGGGCAGGCTGCAGCGCTGCCGGTTCAGGCTGATCGCCTGGGGTGGCCAGCAGCCAGCCCTGGGGTCCCTGGCTCCAGAGCAGCGGGCCCGCATCGGCCGCCAGCACCGCATCCGGCAGGGGGCCTCCTTCAGGCTGCTGCAGCAGCCGCTGCAACAGCTGGTTCCAGGCTTCGGGCCAATGGGCCGGATCCTGGAGCAGGGCCAGGCTGTCGGGGTCGCCCCGCAGCCCTGCCAGGAGTGCCGCGGCCCGGGCCGGATCGAGCCTGGATGTCCAGGCGGTCTGGCCTGGGGCAGCGGCCGGAACCGGCTCTGCGGGATCGGCCTGGGGCTCCAGCTGGGCCTGGGCCTCGGCCTGGGGCAGCGTGTCGGGCGTCAGTGCCAGCAGCGCCTCCAGCTCCAGCCGCCGACCGCTGGGGCGCAGGGCCAGCGTGCCCGACTGCAGTGGCAGGGAAGAGGCCGTGGCAGCGGCCCCGGCGGCCGGCAGACCCAGCCACGATTCCAGGCCCGCCGGCCGCAGCTGCAGGAGCACGCTGCCCCGGCCCAGGCGCTGCACGGCCTGGCGGAAGGAAGGGTCGGCCGCCAGGTTGAGTTCGTCGATCTGCGACACGTCGAGGGCCTGCTCCAGCACGCCCCGCCCGGAGGCCAGCAGCACGAGGTCGTCGTCGATCAGGGCCGTGGCGATCGGCACGGGCTGGCTACCCAGCAGGGCACCCCGGCCGCTGATCACGCCCATGCCGCGGTAGCTCGTCACTTGGAGATCGGTGCCGGCGAGGCTGCGGGTCTGCCAGAAGCGCTGCAGAAAGCGGCGGGCGCCGTCGCCATCCCGGCTGCGCAAGGCCAGCAGCCAGCCATCGGGGGGCTGACCGGGTTGGCTTGCCACCAGGGCCAGGCCGGTTTCGTCGCCGAGCCAGGAAGCCAGCTCGCCCCGGTAGTCGAGGCCGGCGGCCGCGAAGGCCCCATCGCGCAGGCGGGCCACCGCCTCAGCGGCCTGGCGGCGCTGGCGGATCGGCGCCAGGGCACGGGCGTAGTCGACGGGCTGCTGGGGATCGCTCAGCAGGAACAGCCCCAGGGCGGCCGTGCGCGGCACGAAGCGGGCCGAGCTGGGCACCACCAGGCTGCGCACCTGGAGCTGCAGGGGCGACCGCTGCCAGAGCAGCCAGCCCGCACCGCCAGCCAACCCAAGCAGCAGCAGGGTGACCGCCAGCACCACCGCCAGGAAGCGACGGGCGTTCATGCGCGCAGGCAGGCCGTCATGCAGACGCAGCAGGATGCGCCCATCCTGCACCGAACGCCAGCCCGTGGACATGCCGATCAGCATCAAGGCCCGCGACCTGCAGCAGCGCCTGGCCGCCGGGGAGGCCATCCAGCTGGTGGACGTGCGCGAGAGCGAGGAGCTGGAGCTGGCTCGGCTGCCCCTGCCGGTGATCCATCTGCCCCTCAGCCGCTCCCAGGAATGGCTGGGCGAGCTGCCCGCCCGACTGCAGCGCGACGCCCCGGTGGCGGTGCTCTGCCACGCGGGGGTGCGCAGCTGGCAGTTCGGCTGCTGGCTGATGCAGGAACACGGCTATGGCGCGGTGTGGAACCTGGTGGGCGGCATCGATGCCTGGAGCACCCAGGTGGATCCCTCCATACCGCGCTACTGAGTTCTGCCCGACTGAGCACCGCGCTGCTGAGCGCTACCCAGGCCTGCGTTACCGAGCGCCCACGGCAGCGGCGCAACCTTGCCAGCCCTCCCTACCATCCAGCCACTCCGGATCGGGGGCTGGTCTTGGCGCAGAACCTCTCTCCCCGACAGCAGGAGGTGCTGCGCCTGGCCGTGCGCCACTACGTGGACACCGTGGAACCGGTGGGCAGCCAGACCCTGGTGCGCCGCTTCGCCCTGCCGGCCAGCTCCGCCACGGTGCGCTCGGCCATGGGGGTGCTGGAGCAGCGGGGCCTGCTGACCCAGCCCCACACCTCGGCGGGCCGCATCCCCAGCCAGCTGGGTTACAGAGAGTATGTGGACAGGTTGCTGCCGGCGCCGGGGGCCGCGGCCCAGCAGCTGGACCGGGAACTCGCCGGCCTCAGCCTGCACTGGACAGCCCTCGACGATCTGCTGGTGCATCTCGGACGGCGCCTGGCGGACCTCACCGGGCTGCTGAGCCTGATCACCCGCCCGATGAAGACTCAGCAGCGGCTGCAGGAGCTGAGGCTGGTGGCCAGCGGCGACCGGCTGATCGTGTTTCTGGTGAGCGGGTCGGTGGCCGGCGGCAGCCTCAACCTGCGCCTGCCGCCCAGGGCCACCTCCGAGCTGGCGCGGCTGGAAGACTGGACCAACCGGCAGCTGCGGGCCCACCCCGAGCAGCCGATTCCCTGGCAGCAGTTGCCCCAAGAGCTGCGCAGCAGCGGCCACCTGCTCCGCCAGGCCCTCGACCAACAGCAGCCCCTGGCAGCGCCGGGCGCCAGTGCCGTGGCCAGCGGCATGGGGGGGCTGCTGGCCCAGCCCGAGTTCAGCCAGACCGCCTCCCTGCGGCCCCTGCTGCAGCTGGTGGAGGCCACCCCTCACGAGGTGCTGGGTCCGCCGGCTGACGCCATCTGGATCGGCCAGGAACATCCCCATGGCGCCCTCAAGGCCTGCGCCGTGGTGCAGTCCGCCTACAGCAGCCTGGACGGGGCCCGCGGCCATGTGGCCCTGGTGGGGCCGATGCGCATGGCCTATGCCACGGCCCGGGCCGCCGTGCAGTCCGTGGCCGCCACCCTGACCCGGCTGCTGAGCTGAACGGCTTGCGGGCTGCCAAGCTGTAGAGGAGCAGCAGCTGAGCCCCTCACCCCCAGCGCCCGATTCCATGGACCCCGTCCCTGCCGCAGGCCAGACCGCACACCGGCAGACCCCACACCGGCAGAGCGTTGAGGCTTCCGCCCACCCGCCCGGGGTGCGGGCATGACCTATTGCGTCGCCTTTCTGCTGGATTCCGGGCTGGTGTTCGCCTCGGACTGCCGCACCAATGCGGGGGTCGATTACATCTCGACCTACAGCAAGATGCACGTGTTCCAGCCTTCGCCGGACCGGCTGTTCGTGCTGCTGGCCGCCGGCAACCTGGCCACCACCCAGGCGGTGCTGAACCAGATTCAGCGGGAGCTGAGGGAGCAGGGCGTGGGGCCGATCGGTGCCACCCAGACGGGGATGCCCGTGGGCAGCGGACCGGGGCTCAGCGGCGAAGCGGGCGATCCGCCTCTGCAGACCAGGGTGTTCGCCGGACTGGACACCGCCAGCCAGGGCCTGCCCACGGCGAAGGTGCAGGAGGCCGGCCAGCCGGTGGATTCCGCAGCACTGCGCTGCGAAGCGCCCAGCCTGGAGCACAAGGAGAGTCCGCCGCCGCCACGCTGCGAAGGCCCCAATCTGCTCACCGCCCGGTATCTCTTCGAGGCGGCCGACTACGTGGGGCGCACCAGCGTGGCGGTGCAGGACCGCCATAAGGCGTCCCTGCACCGATCAGGCGCCAGCGCCGAGGCCACCTTCATCCTGGGAGGCCAGATCGAGGGGGACCGCCATGGCCTCTATCTGATCTACCCCCAGGGCAATGCGGTGATGGCCACCCGCGAAACGCCGTTCCTGCAGATCGGGGAGAGCAAATACGGCAAGCCGCCCCTCGACTTCGTGGGCCACTGCGGCCTCTCCCTCGAGGACGCCGCCCGGCTCTGCCTGATCTCCCAGGTGATCACGCGCCGCTCCAATCTCTCCGTGGGCCCGCCCTTCGAGCTGGCGCTGATGCCCGCCAACGAGCTGCGCATCTCGCGGCGCATCAAGCTCAAGAAGGGAGCCCCCGAGATCAGCCGCTCCATGGAGGTGTGGGCCGGCTGCATGCAGGAGGGCCTGCAGCGGCTGCCACGCTTCGCCTGGGAAGAACAGCCGCTGTAGCCGCCCAGCGGGCTCAGCCCCGCAGCTGATCGCCCAGCCGGTCGGCCACGGTGTTCACATCCTTGTCGCCGCGGCCGGAGAGGTTGAGCACCACCTCGGTGCCGGGGGCCAGGGTGGGGCAGAGGGCGTCGAGGGCCGCGAAGGCGTGGGCGGTTTCCAGGGCCGGGATGATCCCCTCCAGCTCGCTCACCAGCCGCAGGGCCGTGAGGGCGTCGTCGTCGGTGACGGCCAGGTATTCGGCCCGGCCGATCTCACGCAGGTAGCTGTGCTCGGGGCCGACGCCGGGGTAGTCGAGACCGGCGCTGATCGAGTGGGCCTCCTGCACCTGGCCCTCGGCGTCCTGGAGCAGCAGGCTCATGGCGCCGTGCAGCACGCCGATGCGGCCCTCGGTGATGGTGGCGGCATGGCGGCCGCTGGCCACCCCCTCGCCAGCCGCCTCCACGCCGATCAGGCGCACGGCGGTGTCCTGCACGAAGGGATGGAACAGGCCCATGGCATTCGAGCCGCCGCCCACGCAGGCCACCAGCACGTCGGGCAGGCGCCCGAAGGCCTCCTGGCACTGGGCCTTGGCCTCCTTGCCGATGCAGGCGTGGAAGTCGCGCACCAGCATCGGGTAGGGATGGGGGCCAGCCACCGAGCCGAGGATGTAGTGGGTGGTCTCCACGTTGGTCACCCAGTCGCGGATGGCCTCACTGGTGGCGTCCTTGAGGGTGGCGCTGCCGGCGGTGACCGGCTGCACCGTGGCCCCCAGCAGGCGCATGCGGAACACGTTGAGGGCCTGGCGGCGCATGTCCTCGGCGCCCATGTACACCACACACTCGAGACCGAAGCGGGCGCACACCGTGGCGGTGGCCACGCCGTGCTGGCCGGCGCCGGTCTCGGCGATCACCCGCTGCTTGCCCATGCGCAGGGCCAGCAGGGCCTGGCCAAGGGCGTTGTTGATCTTGTGGGCACCGGTGTGGTTGAGGTCCTCGCGCTTCAGCCACAGGCGCGGACCGCCCTCCGGTCGGGCGTAGTGGGCGGTGAGACGCTCGGCCTCGTACAGCGGTGTCGGCCGGCCCACGTAGGTGCGCAGCAGGTGGTTGAGCCGGCCGGTGAAGGCAGGGTCGGCCCAGGCCTCGGCCGCGGCGGCCTCCAGCTCCGCCAGGGCCGGCATCAGGGTTTCCGGCACGTACTGGCCGCCGAAGCGGCCGAAGCGGCCCGCCGGGTCGGGACGCACGGCGGGCACCAGGGAGGAGGCCAGGGCTGGAGGGACGGTGCTGGTCACGCTGGGGCCACCGGAACGAATCGGTGACCCCAGCGTAGGCAGACAGGCAGACCGAACCAGCGCCGGCTGCGGGAGGATGGAAGATACCGGCTGCAGGGCCGGACTGCAGGGATCCAGCGGGAGGAGGCGATGGGCAGCAAGGGCAGCTGGCAGGAGTTCGAGAGCCTCGAGCGGCCGGCCAGCCTGGAGCGACCGGCGGCGGCCCCCACCCCCAGGGCCCAGCAGCGGGTGCGGGTGCAGCGCACCAAGGCCGGCAAGGGCGGCAAGCTGGTGACCGCCATCAGCGGGCTGGAGGCGCCGGAGGCCGAACTCAAGGCCCTGCTGAAGCAGCTCAAGGCTGCCGCGGGCACGGGCGGCAGCGCCAAAGCCGGCGTGATCGAACTGCAGGGCGACCAGGTGGCCACCGCCCTGACGGCCCTGGCGGCGGCCGGCTACCGGCCCAAGCAGGCTGGCGGCTAGCTCCGGGGAACGCCGGCGCTAGCTCAGCTTGGTTTCAACCAGGTGGGTGGAGGAGACCCAGGCCCCGCGGGCGTCGTAGCGGCGGATGAGGCGCTGGCGCTCCGTGGGGGACGAAAGCCAGCCAGCCTCGACCTCAAAGGCCTGACGATGGCTCACCTGCAGCGGCACCCGGCTGAAGCCGCCATCGGGGAGGAGATGGAGGCGCTGCGGCAGCGGCGCCTCGATGGCCAGCACGCTGCCCTGCAGGGTGCCTTCCAGGCTGCCCAGCTCGCCGCCGAGATCGGTGCTGATGCGCAGGCCATCGCCCGGCAGAGGCTCGATGCGGGTGGTGCAGGCCGCGGTGCTGGGCACCGGCCAGTCGGCCTCCACGGTGGCGGCCTGACCCTGCCAGGTGCCGAGCAGGTGCTCCGGGCTGAGGGGCGGGAGCTCGCCGGCAGCGCTGCCGGCGCGGGTTTCACGGATCAGCACCAGCGACTCGAAGGCCCCGGACTCGCCGTGCAGCTGCACCAGCCGCCAGCGCCGGTCCTGGCCCACAAAGCCGAACTCGGCGCCGGAGCGGGTCGCCGGGGCGATCTGCAGCGAGCCCTTCGAAAAGCTGCCGTTGTCGAAGAAGGTCACCTGCTTGCCCAGGGAGCGGTACTCCTGCTGGTGGTCGGAGCTGGGGGGGGTGCTGGGGTCGCCGTTGCTGAAGCGGCGCAGGCGGAACTGCACGCAGGCCCCCCCCTCATGGCTCTCGAGGCTCAGGATTGAAGGGGTGGAACGCAGCAGCACCCCGTGGGCGTCGAGGTCGGCGAAGCTGCCGTGCCACTCGCCGAGGTTCTGCAGAAAGTTCTGCCACTGGGTGCCCATGGCTGCGGCCGCTGGCGGCCCAAAGGCAGGGATGCTAACGATGGGCTCCAGCCGGCTCCCCAGGGCAGCGCCACCGATGGCCAGGGTCCAACACCTGCGGCGCCAGCACGGCCTGCTCACAGCCCAGGAGAGCCAGCGCTGGTGGCGCCACTGGCGCGAGCCCTACCTGCTGGCCCTCTCCCTCAACTGGCCCCTGTTTCTGGGCCTGCTGGCGCTGGTGTACCTGGCGATCAACCTGCTGTTCGCCAGCCTCTACCTCGCCGACCCGGCCGGCCTGGCGGGCACGACCGCGGGCCGCACCAGCTTTGCGGAGGCCTTCTTCTTCAGTGTGCAGACGCTGGGCTCGATCGGCTACGGCGCCCTCCATCCGCTGAGCCTGTACGTGAACCTGCTGGTGGTGGCGGAATCGTTCAGCGGCGTGCTGTTCATCGCCCTCAGCACCGGCCTGGTGTTTGCCCGCTTCTCCCGCAGCACCGCCCGCATCCGCTTTTCCAAGCTGGCCGTGGTGCACCTCTACAACGGCCTCCCCACCCTCAGCTTCCGCCTGGCCAACGAGCGCGGCAACAACATCCTCGAGGCGCGGGTGCGGGCCTACATCTCGGTGGATGAGATCAGCCAGGAAGGCCACCGGATGCGGCGGCTGCTGCCGTTGCCCCTGGAGCGCGACCAGGGCATCGCCTTCCTGCTCGTCTGGACGGCCCAGCACCGCATCGATGCCAGCAGCCCCCTGCACGGACTCACCCAGGCGGAGCTGGCCGATCGCCACGCCGAACTGGTGGTGGCCTTCAGCGGCGTTGACGAGACGATCGAACGGCCGATTCACAGCCGCTGCAGCTGGCCCATGAGCCGGATCGGCCTCGGCCTCTGCTTCATCGACATGGTGGAGGTGGAGCAGGTGGAGAACGGGGGCGACCTGCACCGCATCGACTGGTCGGCCTTTGATCGCACCCGGCCCTGCCCGCTGGCAGTGACCTGAGGCCCACGGGCGGCCCTTTACTGGTTCAGGGGGGACCAGGCCATGGTGGCGTTGAACTGTTCGCACCAGATGATCAGCGAGCCGTAGTCAGCCAGATCGAAGCCGGCCGGGAGCTCATAGGTCTGGGCTCCAGAGACGGCCCGCAGGGGCGCGATCACGGTGTAGGTGCCCTCCTGGAGCGGGTAGGCCGGGGGCTTGCTGTTTGAGAGCGGGTTGGCGGCTCGGCCGAAGGTGACCTTGAGGTCGGGCGCCGTGCGGCTGGTGCTGAAGTCCTCGCTGAGCATCAGCAGGGTGCGCTGGCCCTCCCGGCGGATGGTGAAACTGCCCTCCACCGGCTTTTCCGCCTCGCGGAACGATCCGCTGTGGAGCGGCTTGGCGGGCTTCTCCGCCATGGCCACCACAGGGGCAGCCTCGGGAGCGGCGGCCTCCTTCTGGGAAGCGGTGGCACAGCCCGCTCCACCCAGTGCCAGGGCGAGGGTGAGCAACAGAGCCGGACGGGGGGAGAGGGACACAGGGAGATCGGCAGAGATCAGAACAACTACCGCTCAGCCCCATGGCTGGATGCTCCACGCCCACGGGCGGCCCGGACTGGGGGCAGGCCTGAGGAGCCAGGCTTACCGTCTAGGGCTTTGTCAGTCCCGGCTGCTGATGGCGAACCAGGCCTTTTCCACCGTCCATCGCATGGTCTGGAGCAGGGTGGTGGCCGCCCTGGTGGTGGTGTACCTGCTGGTGGCGGCCCCGCCGCCGCTGCTGCCCGCCTGGGCGCTCGAACTGGGCGAAGTGGTGGGCTTGATGCTGCTGGCCACGGCCGCCTTCGGCAGGCTCTGGTGTCTGCTGTTCGTGGCCGGCCGCAAGAATGAACAGGTGGTGCGGGATGGCCCCTACTCCATCGTCCGCAACCCTCTCTACGTGTTCAGCCTGCTGGGGGCCGTGGGTTTCGGACTGGCCGTGGAAAACCCTCTGTTGGCCGTTGTTCTGGGGCTGGGCTTCATCGGCTACTACCACTTCGTGATCAGCGGAGAAGAGCGTTTTCTGCTCTCGACGTTCGGCAAGAACTACAGCGCCTACCTGAGCCAGGTGCCCCGCTGGATTCCCAGCTTCAAGCTCTATCACTCCCCCAGGACACTTGAGGTGGACACCACCAAGGTGCTGCGCGGCATCGGCGATGCCATGTGGTTTGTGTGGGCCTTTGTGCTCTGGGAGCTGGTGGAGGTGATGCGCTCCTTGGTGCTGCCGATGCTGCAAGGCTGACTAGCAGGCAGCCAGGGGGAACGAGGCCACAGCGGCCACAAAGGACAGTTAGTATCGAGAGATACACTCCCGCTTGGCGGGGCCACTGGTATCCCTGCCCGGTTCTGGCGATCGGCAGACCATTCGGTCGTCTCCCTGAGTCTTCAGAACCGAATCAACATCCGTGGTCTCCCCTTTCAGGGCCCTGGGTCGACCGATGGTGCAGGACGCCCCATCGGCCCCCAGGGTCTTCGCTTCAGCCTCCCCTGCCGCCGCCATCCCAGCGGTGATCTACTGCGAGGGGCAGTTCGGCGTCGCCGACGGCAAGACGGCCCACGGCCTGATGCGGCACAGCGAGCGCTACCGGATCGTGGCGGTGATCGACAGCCTGCTCGCCGGCCGCGATGCAGGCCTGCTGCTCGATGGGGTGGCCAATGGCGTGCCCGTGGTGGCGGACCTGGCGGACGCCTGTGCCCTCGGCGGGGCGCCCCCGCAGACCCTGATCTATGGCATGGCCCCCGCCGATGGCCTGTTCAGCCCGGCCGACCGACTCGTGCTGCTGGGCGCGCTGCGCGCCGGCCTCAGCCTGGTGAGCGGCATGCGCGAGTTCCTCGGCGATGACGCCGAGTTCGCCACCACCGCCAAGCGCCACCAGGCGACGATCGAGGACGTGCGGCGGCCGCCGGCCCTCAAGGATCTGCGCCTGTTCAGCGGCGCGATCGCCCGGGCCCACTGCCGGCGCATCGCCGTGCTCGGCACTGACGGCGCCATCGGCAAGCGCACCACCGCCACCGTGTTGGTGCAGGCTCTCAACGATCACGGCATCCCTGCGGTGCTGGTGTCCACGGGCCAGACCGGCATGATTCAGGGCGGCAGTTACGGGCTGCCGCTCGATGCCATCCCCTCCCAGTTCTGCTCCGGCGAGGTGGAGGCGGCCGTGGTGCAGGCCTACGAAACCGAACATCCCCAGGTGATCGTGATCGAGGGTCAGGGCGCCCTCAGCCATCCCGCCTACCTCTCCTCCACGTTCATCCTGCGGGGCAGCCAGCCCCAGGCCGTGATCCTGCAGCACGCACCGATGCGGCGCCATCGCTGCGATTTCCCCCAGGTGGCCATGCCCACCCCCCAGAGCGAGATCGACCTGATCGAGGCCTTCGCCCCCACCCGCGTGATCGGCATGACCCTCAATCACGAGGGCATGGACGTTGCCGAAATCCCCGCCGCCATCGCTCTGTACGAGGCCGATCTGCACATTCCGGTCACCGATGCCCTGGCCTGCCCACCCGAACGGCTGGTGCACATGGTGATGCGGGCCTTCCCCGAACTGGGAGCAGCCCTGGCGGCGGTGGCGTGAGCGTCCCGCGGCTCGAGATCGATCTCGGCCGCCTCCACCACAATGCCGCCACCCTGGTGACTCGCCTGGCCCGCCAGGGGATATCGATCACAGCCGTGGGCAAGGCCGTGCTCGGACTGCCTGAGATTGTGAGCACCTGGCTGGCCGCGGGGGTGGGCTCGATCGGCGACGCGCGCCTCGACACGATCGAACGCCTGGTGCGCAGCGGCATCACGGCCCCGATGCTGCTGGTGCGCACGCCCATGCTCAGCCAGGTGGAGCGGGTGGTGGCCGTGGTCAACATCAGCTGCAACAGCGAAGCGTTGGTGCTGGAGGCCCTGGCGGCGGCGGCCGAGCGCCAGGGGCGCCGGCACGGCGTGCTGCTGATGGTGGAACTCGGCGATCTGCGCGAGGGGATCCTGCCCCAGGACCTCCCGGGGATCGCGGCGCTCACCCTGGGGCTGCCCTGGCTGCGGCTGGTGGGGATCGGCGCCAACCTGGGCTGCCAGCACGGGGTGGCTGCCGATGCCACCAACATGGCGGAGCTCTCGGCCCTGGCCGAGGCCCTGGAGGCCCGCTTCCACATCCATCTGGAGCTGATCTCAGGGGGCAACTCCGCCAACCTTCCCTGGCTCGCCGGGGGCGGTGATCCTGGCCGCATCAACCATCTGCGTCTGGGGGAGGCTCTGCTGCTGGGCCAGGAACCCCTGGGGCGCCGTCCCATCCCCGGCCTCCACACCGACGCCTTCCGCCTGGTGGGCGAGCTGATCGAAGTGAAGACCAAGCCCAGCCGGGCCTGGGGCCGCCGCGGCCTCACCAGCTTCAGCCCCGAGGGCAGCACCCAGCCGCCCCCCCTGCCCCCGGACCGCGGCCCCCAGCAGCGCGCCCTGGTGGCCCTCGGCCACCAGGATGCCGATCCGGCCGGGCTGGACCCTCCCCCCGGTATCTCGATCCTGGGGGCCAGCAGCGACCATCTCGTGCTGGAGGCCGATCGTCCCCTGAGGGTGGGTGAGGAGATCGGCTTTCGCCCCAGCTACAGCGCCCTGTTGCGCGCCATGACCAGCCCGTTCGTGGCCCGCCAGTGCCGGGGCGTCAGCGCTGACCCAGCAACTCCAGCCAGCTGGGGGACGGCTCGCCGGCGGGGATGGGGATCGTGAACGACTCGAGCGCAAAGGCGCGGGCTTCCAGGCTGCAGCAGGGCCCGCTGGCAGGCCAGGGGGGCAGGTCGATCGGCGGGGTGAGCACCACCGGAAGCGGCGCGGGAGCAAGGTTGACCATGGGCAGGCCTCATGCCCAGTCACCCTGGGCGGGGTGCTCCGCCCTGGCTGCTGCCTGGATGGCGGCGCCACGGTGTCGCCGCACACACGGGCCTGCGGCAGCGGACTGCCATGGCGCTGGCAGTCTTGGGCCATGGCAGCCCCGGATCCACAGCAGACCTCCTCAGAAACCGGCAGCCTCTGCGTGGTGGGGGTCGACGTGGGCGGCGAGCGCAAGGGCTTCCACGCCGTGGCTCTGCGGGGCGGTGCCCTGCAGGGCCGCCGCTCCACCACCGACGCCACCGAGCTGGCCCAGTGGTGCCGCTGCCTCGGCGCCGGGGTGATCGGCGTGGATGCCCCCTGCCGCTGGAGCACCGATGGCCGCGCCCGTCCGGCCGAACGGGAGCTGATGGCCGAGGGCATCCAGTGCTTCGCCAGCCCCAGCCGCGAGCGGGCCCTGGAGCACCCCAGCAACTACTACGGCTGGATGCTGCGGGGCGAGGCCCTCTACCGGGCCCTGGAGCCCAGCCATCCCCTGGCCAGTGGCCTGCCCAGCCCAGGCCAGCGCTGCTGCTTCGAAACCTTTCCCCATGCAATCACGTGCCAGCTGCATCGAACCCTCGGCTTGGAGCCGGCTGCAGCGTCGCGGAAGCGGCTCGAGCGGCGGGCCCTGCTGGCGTTGTGCGGGGTGGCCTGTGATCAGCTCTCCAGCATCGACTGGATCGATGCCGCCCTCTGCGCCCTCGCCGCCGACCAGGCCGCCAGGGGTGGGCCCTGCCGTGTCTATGGCGAGGTCAGCAGCGGCGTGCTGATCGTGCCGACCCAGGTGCCCAGCCACCCCACCCCTTGAGCCAAGCCATGAAAGCCTTCCTGTATCACCACTACGGCTCTGCCGATGTGCTCCGGCTGGAGGAGATCGATCAGCCTGTTCCCCGGGCCCATGAGGTACTGATCAAGACCCATGCCACCACGGTCACCTCCGGGGACTGGCGCATGCGCAGCCTGGAGGTACCGGCCGGGTTTGGCCTGATCATCCGCCTGGTGGCGGGGCTGAGGCGTCCACGCCAACCGATCCTCGGGTCGGAACTGGCGGGAGTGGTGGCGGCGATCGGTCAGGACGTGACCCGCTTCCAGGTGGGTGAGGCGGTGTTCGCGTTCAGCGATCTTGGCCTGGGATGCCATGCGGCCTATCGCTGCCTGCCGGAAGACGGTGGCGTGGTGCGCAAGCCCAGCGGCCTCAGCTTTGAGGAGGCCGCCGCCCTCTCCTTCGGCGGCACCACGGCCCTGGATTTCCTGCGCCGGGCCAACCTGAAACGAGGCGAGCGGGTGTTGATCCATGGCGCCTCCGGGGGGGTCGGCAGCGCCGCCGTCCAGCTTGCCTGCCACCTGGGTGCCGAGGTCACGGGCGTGTGCAGCACCGCCAATCTGGAGCTGGTGCGCCACCTCGGGGCCCACCAGGTGATCGATTACAGCCGCGAAGACTTTGCCCGCAACGGCCAGACCTACGACGTGATCCTCGATGCCGTGGGCACGGCTTCCTTCTCCCGCTGCCAGGCCTCGTTGCGCCCAGGTGGGCGCCTGCTGCTGGTGGTAGCGAGCCTCCCCGCCATGCTTCGGAGCAGCTGGCAGAACCTCACCACGGACAAGCGCGTGATCGCCGGGCCGGCCAGCGTCAAGCCAGGCGACCTGGAGCATCTGGCGGAGCTGGCTGAAGCAGGGGCCTTTCGGCCCGTGATCGGCCGCTGCTACCCCTTCGAGCAGCTCCCCGAGGCGCATCGTTACGTGGACACCGGCCACAAGCGGGGCAATGTGGTGATCAGCCTGGAAACCTGAGCCCTCTGGAGCAGCCGCTCAGGCCAGGGAATGCAGCCCGATCGGATTGCCTTCGGTGTCGATCACCACCGAGATGAAGCCGAAGGCTCCGATCGCCATTTTGGGACGCAAGACCGTGCCACCGGCTGGACCTACCCGACCCTCTTCAACGGCACAGTCCTGGCAGGTGAAGTACACCATGGTGCCGCCCTTGCCGGGCTCGCAACCCTGCATCTGCATCAACGCTCCGCCGGCTCCCACCTGGTCGTCCTGCATCGGGAAGCACCAGTAGGCCATCCCCGGCGTGGAGAAGTCTTCAAAGCTCACCTGGAACACAGCCGTGTAGAAGGCCTTGGCGCGCTCCATGTCGGAAACATTGAGCTCGAACCAGGTGATGGGGTTAGGGGACATGGTTCACTGCCGGATCTTCTGACTTGAACGTAGGCATGCCAGAAGCTCGCATCAAGCCAGCAGAACCAAACGTGATCGCGCGCACCAGAGCGGGCCAGATCCATTGCCCTACCACTCATCACAACGCCGAGCGGCATGACAACAAGCCGAACCTGATCAGGGAGAAGCCATCGGGTCAGTGCCCGAGCCGCCAGCGCAGGGCAGAGGGCCCGATGATCAGCCCATGCCGCTGTTCCAAAGCAGGCTGCGGTCAGGGACGACAGCTTGCCCAGCATCGCCGCTTCCCTCGGTGGCGCCATGGCCTCAGGTCACTGCGCCTTGTGGGCCCAGGCCCGCTGCGGCCCGGGTGCGGAGCTGAAAGAATGGCCACCAACACCCCCTATGCCCCTCTCGATCGCGATGGCCGCTGCTCCCGCTCCCAACCCCGCCTACGGCACCCTCACCGACCAGGGCAAGTCGACCAACATCGTGTGGCATCACTCCACGGTGACGAGGGAGTCCAGGGCCCACCAGCGCGGCCATCGCAGCGCCATCCTCTGGTTCACCGGGCTGAGCGGCTCCGGCAAGAGCACCCTCGCCAATGCGGTGAACTCAGCCCTGTTTGAGCAGGGACTGGCCTGCTACGTGCTCGACGGTGACAACATCCGCCATGGCCTCTGCAACGACCTCGGCTTCTCGGATGCCGACCGGGTGGAGAACATCCGCCGGATCGGCGAGGTGGCCAAGCTCTTTCTCGATGCCGGCGTGGTGGTACTCACCGCCTTCGTGTCTCCCTTCCAGGCCGACCGCGAGCGGGTGCGGGCCCTGGTGCCCGATGGTGATTTCATCGAAATTCACTGCGCCGCAGACCTCAGCGTCTGCGAGGAACGCGACACCAAGGGCCTCTACGCCAAGGCCCGCGCCGGTGTGATCAAGGAGTTCACCGGGATCTCTAGCCCCTACGAAGCCCCCGAATCCCCTGAGCTGAGGGTGGACACGGGCCATGGGGACCTGGAGGGCTGCGTGGCCCAGGTGCTCAGCTTCCTCGATGCCAACGGCATCATTCCCGCCGCCAGCTGAGCAGGGAGTGGCACGACTGCCCACGATGGATCGGGAGTTCGCGATTTCATTCATGTTCTGGACCTCGCTGAGGGTCATGCCTTGGCGATCAATGCCCTTCTGAGCGGCGACGAACGACTGCTTCAGCTGAATCTCGGTACGGGCCGAGGCTGTTCCGTCTTCGAGCTGATCCGCTGTCTGGAACGGGTGAGTGCCGCCCCATTTCCCATACAGTCGCCAACCGCCGCCCTGGTGACGTGGCGGTGTCGATTGCAGACCCTGGCCGAGCGGAGGCCGTTCTGGGCTGGAAAGCTCGGCGCGGTCTCGACGAGATTGCCGAGACAGCTGAGCCTGGCGTTCAGCTCGCCAGGCCTGATGCCTTGGCGTTCACGGCTCTCCGTGAGCTGCCGCCCAGGCTGACGTCGAGAAACGTCTTGGTGCAACTCGCCACCGGCACGGCCAGCAGCAGACCGAGCAGCTCCCCCAGGCCCAACAGGCTGCCCAGCCGCGCCCCCAACGGCAGGCAGATCAGCAGCCAGGCGGGCTGCAGACCCACGATGCTGCCCATCAGGCGCGGCTGGATCACCTGATCCACCACCTGGCCCACGGCGATGGCCACCGCCAGCACCTCCAGGCCGGTGCGGGGGTCGTTCAGCGCCACCAGGCCGCTCACCAGCACGATCGTGAGGGCGCTGGCATAGGGAACCAGGGTGGTGAAGCCGATCGCCACCGCGAACAGCACCCCGTAGGGGATCGCCAACAAGGTGAACACCACGATCTGCAGCACGCTCAGGATCGTCGCCAGCACCACCTGACCGGCGAAATAGCCCCGGAAGGTGCGGCTGAGCGTGTCCACCACCAGGGATCGGACGCCCACCGGCAGCCACTGGGCCAGGCCAGCGCTGATCGGCCCGCCGCCGAGCAGCAGAAACACCGCCAGCACCAGCACGATCACCGTGTTCACGGTGAGACCAACGGTCGCCCCGAGCAGGCCAAGCAGCCGTTGGCTCAGTTGACTGGCCAACTTGCTGAAGCGGGTCAGGAGTTCACTGCTGAGGTTGCCGAAATCCGTGGGGATCCCCTGCTCCTGAGCCCAGCCCTCCAGCGCATCGAGCCACACTTCCCCCTGGGCCAGCCAGCCCGGCAGCGCAGCGATCAGTTCCGCCAGCTGATCGATCAGTCGAGGCACCAGCCACAGGAGCGCCAGGGCCAGCAATCCCAGCGCCAGCCCAAGCACCAGCACCATGGCCAGGGGGCGAGGCAAGCCCCGTTGGCGTAGCCAGCGACTGGGAATATCCAGCAGGAACGCGATCAGGGCGGCCGTGAGGAACAGGGCTGGAAACGGCGCCAGCGGCACCAGCAACTGGCGCAGCACCCAGAGGTTGAGCACGAGCAGGGGCAGCACCAGGCCGGCCTTCAACCAGGGGGGCAGCTCCAGACGCTCAAGCATCGCGGGGTGATCGGGGTGAGGGGGAGAAACGCGTCAATCCATCTGGGCCAGGTAGGCCTCGCTGCCCAGCTGGCCGAGGCGTTCATCCTTGGCCCGCACCTGGTCGTGCAGTTCAGCGCGGTAGGCCAGCAGGGCCTCAGCCAGCTGGCCATCGGCCGTGGCCAGGATCTGCACGGCCAGCAGGCCGGCGTTGGTGCCATTGCCGATCGCCACGGTGGCCACCGGGATGCCGGCCGGCATCTGCACGATGGAGTGCAGCGAATCCACCCCCGAGAGGGCACGGCTCTGCACCGGCACGCCGATCACCGGCAGGGTGGTGAGCGCCGCCACCATGCCGGGCAGATGGGCCGCCCCTCCGGCGCCGGCGATGATCACCTTGAGCCCGCGACCTGCGGCCTGCTGCGCAAAGGACACCATCTCCAGGGGAGTCCGGTGGGCGGAGAGCACCCGCACCTCGGCCGCCACGCCGAAGCGCTCCAGCATCGCCACCGCGGGCTGCATGGTGGGCAGATCGGAGTCGCTGCCCATCACCACGGCCACGCGGGGTTCGGAGCCGGAACGGTCGCTCAAGGGGGCGGGCGCAGGATGGGCGCATTCTCCCTTGTGCCGCTGCGATGCGCTGGATCCGCAACGTCCGCCTGCCCCGGGCTCGCCGCTGCAGCCACGGCCGAGACCAGCTCTGGCGCCTCGGGCTCGACGCCGACGGCTGGATCGAGGTGCTGGAGCCCATTGACCCTGGCAGCAGCGTGGCCGGCGACGACTGGCAGGGCGACTGGCTGAGCCCGGCGGGGGTGGACCTGCAGATCAACGGCGGCCTGGGCCTCGCCTTTCCTGAACTCACGCCTGCGGATCTGCCCCGGCTGCTGGAGCTGCTGGAGCTGCTGTGGCGCGATGGGGTGGAGGCGATCAGCCCCACCATCGTGACCTGCGACACCGCCGCCCTGCGCCAGGCCCTGGCCGTGCTGGATGGGGCCCGCCGGCAACACCGTGACGGTCGCTGCCAGCTGCTCGGCGCCCATCTGGAGGGGCCCTTCCTGCACCCGGCCCGGCGGGGCGCCCACCCCCAGCAGCACCTGGTGGCCCCCAGCCTGGAGGCCCTGGCGGCGCGCATCGGCGGCTTTGAGGACCAGATCGACCTGATGACCCTGGCCCCGGAGCTGGAGGGCGCCGGCGCCGTGATCGAGGCCCTGCGCGCGGCCGGGATCGTCGTGAGCCTGGGCCACAGCAGCGCCGATGAACGCCAGGCGGCCGAGGCGTTTGAGGCCGGCGTGGGCATGGTGACCCACACCTTCAACGCCATGGCGGGCCTGCAGCACCGCAACCCTGGCCCGATCGCCGCCGCCGTGCTCGATGGCGGCGTGGCGCTGGGGCTGATCGCCGATGGGGTGCACGTGGCCCCGTCGATGGCGCTGCTGCTGCAGCGCCTGGCCCCCGAGCAACTGGTGCTGGTGAGCGATGCCCTGGCCCCCTACGGCCTGGAGGAGGGTCGCCACCGCTGGGATGAGCGGGTGCTGCTGGTGCAGAACGGCTGCTGCCGCCTGGAGGACGGCACCCTCGCCGGGGTGACCCTGCCCCTGCTGGAAGGGGTGCGGCGGCTGGTGGGCTGGGGAGTGGCTGCGGAACAGGCGATCGCCGCGGCCACGGTCTCGCCCCGGCGGGTGCTCGGGGAGGGGCGCGACGTCGCCGCCCTGCTGGTGGGCTCACCCCTGGCAGAGACCCTGCGCTGGAGCTGGGAGGAGGGGGGAAGCCTGGGCTGGCGGCGCTCCGCCTGAGCAGCCAGGCAGCGGCGGGGCCCGGGGCCGCTCCTTAGGATCCAGGCCACCTTTCTGCTGCCCCGATGCCTGCTGAGTCCACGGCTGCTGAGAAGGACGAGGTGAAGGGCTACTTCGAAACCACGGGCTTCGAGCGCTGGAACCGGATCTACAGCGACAGCGAAGAGGTCAACAAGGTGCAGCGGAACATCCGCCTGGGGCACCAGAAAACGGTGGACAACGTGCTGGCCTGGCTGCAGGAGCAGGGCGACCTGCCCAGCCGCAGCTTCTGCGATGCCGGCTGCGGCGTGGGCAGCCTCAGCCTGCCCCTGGCCGGGCTCGGTGCCGGCAGCATTGCCGCCAGCGACCTCTCCGAGGCCATGGTGGCCGAAGCCGCCCGCCGCGCCGCCGCCGCCGGCCTCACCACCAGCCAGTTGCAGTTCCACGCCTCCGACCTGGAGAGCCTCACGGGGCGCTACGACACGGTGATCTGCCTGGATGTGTTCATCCACTACCCCCAGGCCGCCGCCGAGGCGATGGTGCGCCACCTGGCCGCCATGGCCGAGAAACACCTGATCGTGAGCTTCGCCCCCTACACCCCCCTGCTGGCCCTGCTCAAGGGCATCGGCCAGCTGTTTCCCGGTCCCAGCAAGACCACCCGGGCCTACACCCTGAGGGAGGAGGGCATCGTCAAGGCCGCCGCTGAAGCCGGCTTCAGCCCCGTGCGCCGCAACCTCAACCAGGCCCCCTTCTACTTCTCACGGCTGATCGCCTTCGAGAAACACGCCTGAGGGCTTAGCTCAGCAGGGTTCCAGGAGCAACGCCTGGCTGTCCTGGAACAGGATCGGCTCCCGGCCGGCCAGCTGCACGGCACTCGGCTCCAGACCGGGAGAGGCGAGCAGCAGCCGCCAGGGGCCAGGCTGCTCCGGGAAGAGCTCGGGCAGGCCCAGCGCCATCGCCGCACCGCCCATATGGGCCACCAGGGCCACCGTGGAAGCTTCAGGAGCCGCCTCACCATCATCGGCGGGTTCGCCGGCGGGCGCCCGCCGCAGCCCGTAAAAGATCGTGGTGGAGGGCGTGGTGAGAAGGTCCAGCCGCTCGTCATTGCTCAGGTTCTCGGCCAGCCAGGGCCGGGCACGGCGGAATTGCCGCAGGGCCAGGTTGAAGCCGGCCTGCACCGGATCCACCCGATCGGCATGGAGCCAGATGTTGCAGGCGGCATGCATGTCTTCCATGAAGTGACGGGCAAAGCCCTTCAGCCAGGCCACGTCCACCACCGCCGTGGTGCCGTCGTCGCTGGTGGGCACCCCGGCCTGGCAGGCCAGGGCGATCTGCTCGAGGTCGTAGTCGGTGGCGGCGATGGAGTCCGTCAGCAGGGCCAGGAACTGGCGCAGCTGGGCCAGCTCAGCGAAGCCCAGCTGCTTGATCGCCTGGAACAGCCCGTCAGTGGCGTAAAGCTCGGCAGTGAGCTGCCAGTCAAGGAAACCCGGGGCCTCCTCCGCCACCACCTTGACGCCAAAGCGGTCATCGGTGTTGCGGAAGAATCCCCAGGGCGCCCGCATCAGGCAGTGGATGAAATCCATGGGCAGGCCCGGACCGAAGCCATAGGTGAGGGCCCCGATCGCGCCGTTGTCGTAGGCGTTGGCCAGCACCTCCGGCAGCGTGCTGCCCAGGTGGGGATTGATCGGCTCGCCGGGATCCACCTGGGTGCCGCGCCGCAGGGTGTCGTGGTTGCCGCAGCCGGTGACCCAGCGCGACCCGAACTGCATCTTTTCGCAGACCCGCCGCCACTTGCGGGCCCAGAAGCCATGCAGGGCCGGGGTGTTGTGGGCAAAGATCATGGGGCCCCACTGGAAGGCGTCGGGGCGCTGCTCCACCAGGTCGCGGTAGCTGGACACCTCTTCCCAGCCCTCAGCCGGCCAGGGCCGGCCGTCTTCATAGATCACAAAGGGCCGCCAGCGCGCCGGGCCGATCTCCTGCACCAGATCGCCCATGCTCAGCAGGTAGGGATCGTCGTAGGCGACCCGGCCGGTGATCGGGTCGAAGTACTTGAAATCCTGGCCACCGTCGATGCGGATGCCATCGGCGCCGGTGTTGACCTTGCGGCGCTGCATCTCCAGCAGGATTGCCCGCACCACCGGGTTCTGGTGGTTCACATCCTGGCCATACATGTTCGGCCCCTTGAGAAAGCGGCCGTTGAGCAGGTCGATGGCCTGGTTGTCGGCGTGGCCATAGACCAGGTCGTACACCACCCGGATCGGGCCGGTGGGGAAGGTGTGCAGTTCGCTGATGAAGGCCACCAGCTCATCGGGCCGCAGGGTTTCGAGCAGGGCCGGATTGGTGGCGGCACTGCCGAAGATCACGATGTCGTAGCCCCAGTTCTGCAGGTCAGGGCGCCGCAGCCGCACCCGCACATCCCCCGGCTCAACCACGATCCCCTCCGTTTCGGGATCGAGCACGTCCTCATCGTCAGGCCGCAGGCTGAAGTGGTCGTCGTCACCCCCTTGCCCGGAACGCACCTCCACCGTGGGCTCGGTGGGCAACAGCTGCACCGCGTCGTAGCCGATCAGGTTGGTTTCGGCGGGGGTCAGTTCCTCGCCACAGCGCAGTTTGGCGGCCAGCTTGCGGTAGAGGTCCGTGAGCCCGGAGAGGTAGCCGTTGGGTGAAGCCGTGCGCACATGCAGCTGCAGGATGTTGCAGGGAGCCGGGATGGTGACGGGCTCATCGGCGATGAGGGTGTCGTAGTAGGCGCGATCGGCCCGACGGGCCTGCAGACCCTCCAGGTCGTAGATCTCGGCGGGGGCGTAGACGCCGTAGGGGAAGGAGCTGCCGAGGCAATCCCCCAGGGCGGTCACGGCATTGGTGTCGGGGCTGAGATAGCGCAGCCAGTAGAGCGAACCGATCGTGGTGGCATCGCCGGCCTGCAGGCCACTGAGCACGCCCCAGTGGTAGTCACCCCATTTCTCGAGCTGCACGTAGTCACGGTGGAAGCACACCGTTTGCTCCGCCAGGGAGGGATCGATCGTCTGGCGGGGGGTGAACACTTCCAGCTGGATGTTCTTCGGCTGGATCACATCGCCAGAGAGTTCTGGCGTCCAGAAGCCGATCTCCACCAGGCCGTCGGGGCGCACGTGGGCCCCGAGCCGCGTGGCCAGCAGCCGCGCCTTCTCGAACAGGGTGCCCTCGCCGGCCTCCACCGCCTCGGCCCAGGCCAGCAGCGCGGCGGTGGGCTCGATTTCCAACTGGATGGAGGCGTCCCGTTGAAGGCTGGCAGAGGGGTTCTGGGGCATGGCCTGGCGTCGGGAACAGCCGGGGGCTCACCCTGGCATGGGGTCGACACCGCAGCGGTGCGCCGCACCACCGGAACAGCGCAGCGGCGGGGGCAGGGGCGCCTCCAGCTCCAGCACCCCACCGCCCGGCAGGGGCAGCCACAGCCGGTGGGCGTGGAGCTGGTAGCCGCCCTCCCCCGGCAGCACCGTGGGCCGGACCCCGCCCCCCGGCAGGTAGAGGGGATCGCCCAGCAGGGGGGCAGCGATGGCGGCGGCATGGATGCGGATCTGATGGGGCCGGCCGCTGGCGATCAGCACCGCCACAAGACAACCCTCAGCGCGACGCTCCAGCAGGGTGAATCGGCTCTCGGCCGCCAGGGCCCCGTTGCCGCCAGCGCCCCAGATCCGGCCCAGCAGGGGATGCGGAAGCCGACCGATCGGGGTGGTGACCCGCCGGCAGGCCCCCACGGCCAGCGAGGCGGGCTGGGGAGCCGTGAGGGCGCGGTAGAGCTTGCGGCACCCCCCCGTTGCAGCCGCGGTGCTGTCGCGCAGCAGGGCACTGAGCCAGGCCCGGGTGGCGGGGCGGCGGGCGCACGCCAGCAGACCGGAGGTGAAGCGACCCAGCCGGTGAACCGGGCGGGGCATGCCGGCAGCGGCGTCGAGCTGGCCCTCCGCCACCCGCCGCTCCAGGAGGCGCAACACGGTGTGCTCCAGGAAGCCCCCGGCCGGCAGCACCGGCAGACCGCTGGGCTTGTCGATCACCAGCAGGTCGCCGTCATCGAACAAGGGGTCGGGCAACCCCGGCACGGCGGCCTCCTGCCAGGGGGGCCGATGCCACACCAGCCGATCCCCCGGAGCAAGGGGCCCATCGGCCTGGAGGCGCTGGCCGTTCCTGCAGATCTCAGCGGCGGCGAGCCGCTGCAGCCACACCTCCCGGGAGGAATGGGGGTAACGGCGGGCGTAAAAGCAGCTGAGGCTGGGCTGGCCCCGGGGTTGGCCGGACGGGTCGATCAGGTCAGCCAGTCGGACCCGGTCGCGATAGGCGTGCCCCTGGTTGAGGGCGGCAGGCAGCCACTCTCCGGTCTGCCGTTCAGCCCTAGTTTCCAAGGCTGCTCTGCGCTTCAGGCCTCACTCCACCAGGCCATGTTCCAGGGCATAGCGCACCAGCTCGGTGCGGCTGGCGGTGCCGGTCTTGATGAACAGGCGGCTCACGTACTTCTCCACGTTGCGGATCGAGGTTTCCAGCCGCCGGGCGATCTGCTTGTTCATCAGCCCCTCCGCCACCAGCTGCAGCACGGAGGCCTCCCGGGGGGTGAACACCAGGTCGCTGGTGCCCGGGGATGGCTTCGCCTGGCCACCGCTGGCCAGCAGCGAGCGGATCTCGGTGATCTGCTTGGCCATCTGGCCGATGTCGGCATCGGCGAAGCGGGCGGCCTCAGCCAGCAGCCGCTCCTGGCGGCGCACGGCATTGCGCACCCGGGCCACCAGCTCGTCGGGATCGAAGGGCTTGGGGATGTAGTCGTCGCAGCCGGCCTGGAAGCCGGCGATGCGATCGGCGGTCATGCCCTTGGCGGTGAGGAAGATCACCGGGGTGCCGCCCAGGCGCTCATCGGCGCGCAGCTTGCTGAGCAGGCCGTAGCCATCGCAGCGGGGCATCATCACGTCGCTGATCACCACATCGGGCAGCAGCTCCTGGGCCTTTTCCCAGCCCTCCACGCCGTCGGCGGCGGTGGTCACGGCGAAGCCCTCGTCCTCGAGGTAGGCCTGCACGGCGGTGCGCAGGCCGGGCTCGTCGTCGACGAGCAGCAGGCGTGCCGGGGCCGGCGGGGCCTCGGGGGTGCTGGGGTCGGGCCCGGCATCAGGAGAGGCGGGCGCGGCGAGGGGATCGGTGCTCATGCCGTGCAGTCTGCAGAGCCTCAGCGGGGTCGTCCAGGCAGCACCTGCTCGGATTCCCGCAACGTGGTGCTGTAGCCCAGCTCCAGGGCAGTGGCCTTGAGCTCGGAGGGGTCGCGGCCCGCCTGCTCCGGATGGCACACAGCCCACCACACCAGGTGGTCCACCCGGTTGGCAGGCGTGATCACACCACCGGGGTTGAGGGAGCGGATCACCAGCCGGCCCCCGTCCTGGGTGATCCACATCGGCTCGTCTCTGCCGCAGCGCACGCTGTCCGTCTGGATCGCCACATCCACCCCCAGCTGCCGCCACAGCTGCATCCGCCAGAGGCCTGGAATGGTGGGATCGGGCTTGGGGCCGTAGACCCCAAGCACCAGCCTCCCCTCCGGCCTGGCCCGTTCATCCAGCACCACCAGGCCCGGCGGCCGCTCCACCGCCGTGGTCTGGGCCTGGGCCGGCTCCGGCGCCACGCTGCCCAGGAGAGCCCCGAGCGAGATGGCTACGGCCCGGGCCCGCGGGCACCAGGGCCCCCACATCGTTGGCAGCATGGTGGGCGGCTCGGCCCCCCATGCTCGCCTATCTCGACCACCACGCCAGCACCCCCTGCGATCCGGCGGTGCTGCAGGCCATGGAGCCCTGGTGGCGGGAGCACTGCGCCAACCCCTCCAGCCGCCTGCACCGCGAGTCCCTGGCGGCGGCCGCGGCCGTGGAGCGGGCCCGGGCCCAGGTGGCCGCAGCCCTCGGGGCCGAGCCCAGCGGTGTGGTGTTCACCAGCGGCGCCACCGAGGCCAACAACCTGGCGCTCAAGGGCGTCTGCGAGGCCGCCCTGGCCCGGGGCGACAAGCGGCGGCGGCTGCTGACCCTGGCCACCGAACACCGGGCCGTGCTGGATCCGCTGCGGTACCTGGAGCGCCATGGCTTCCCGCTCACGGTGCTGCCGGTGGATGGCGACGGCCTGGTGCAGGAGGAGGTGCTGGCGGCGGCCCTGGGCCCGGATGTGCTGCTGGCCTCCGTGATGGCGGCCAACAACGAGATCGGCGTGCTGCAGCCGATCAGCGCCATCGCCACCCACTGCCGCCGCCACGGGGTGCTGCTGCATGTGGACGCCGCCCAGGCCGCGGGCCACAGCCCCCTGGCGATGGCTGAGCTGGGGGTGGATCTGCTCAGCCTCAGCGGTCACAAGTGCTACGGGCCCAAGGGGGTGGGGGCCCTGCTGGTGCGCGAGGGGGTGGCGCTGGCGGCCCAGCTGCACGGCGGCGGCCAGGAGGGGGGCCTGCGGGCCGGCACCGTGGCCGTGCCGCTGGTGGTGGGCCTCGGGGAGGCCCTCAGCCGGGCCGTCGCCGATCAGCAGGAACGGGGCGAGCGGCTCCGGGGGCTGCGCGATCAGCTCTGGCAGGGGCTCGAACCCCTGGGTGGCATCCACTGCAATGGCGCCGGGGCGCCCAGGCTGCCCCACAACCTCAGCATCAGCGTGGAGGGCGTGGACGGCACGGCCCTGCACCGCCTGCTGCGACGGGAGCTGGCGGTGAGCAGCGGCTCGGCCTGCAGCCAGGGCGCTCCCTCCCACGTGCTCAAGGCCCTGGGCCACAGCCGTGAGCTCGCCGCGGCTTCGGTGCGCTTCGGGCTGGGGCGCGGCAGCGACACGGCCGAGATCGGGCGGGCCATCACCGTGGTGGCGGAGACCCTGGCCCAGCTGCGCCTCAGCGCCCCAGGGTGGTGAGCAGCACAAACCCGGCGGCACCCAGCAGGGCCAGCAGGGCCTGGGCCACCTTGCTCACCAGCATCCCGGCCACCACCGCCAGGCCCACCACCAGGGACCGTCGCAGCCGCAGCAGCCCGATCGGCCCCAGGGCCGTGGGAGCGGTGATCAGCTCCCCGAGGCTGGCCCCCAGCAGCGGGCCCAGCAGGGCCCCCAGCAGCGGACCGCCCACGGGCAGGGCCGGCAGCAGGCCCAGCAGCCCCACCAGCAGGCCGAGGCCGGCACCGATGTAGGCCCAGCGGGTGGCCTTCAGCCGCGCCGGCCCCAGCACCAGCCCCAGGGCATCGGCGCCCCAGCCCAGCAGCAGCAGCACGCAGGCGAGGGCGAAGGCGGGCCAGGCGGCACTCCAGCCCACCGCCCAGACCCACAGCCCCGCCCCAACGGGCAGCAGCGCCAGCCCCGGCAACAGCGGCAGCAGGGTGCCGGGAATGGCCAGCAGCTGGATCAGCAGCGCCGCCCACCAGAGCCCATCGATGAGCGTGAGCTCGGGCAGGGTGATCCCGCTCATGGCCGCCGGCGCGCCAGGCGGGCCTTGGCCGAGCGGCTGCGGGGATTGGCCTCGGCCTCCTCGGCGCTGGCCACCAGCGGCTTGCGGCTGATCCGCTCCAGCAGCGGATCACTGCGGAAGGCCGTCTTGACCCGGCGGTCTTCGAGGGAATGAAAACTGATCACCGCCAGCAGCCCTCCGGGCAGCAGCCAATGGGGCACCTGCTCCAGCCAGCGCTCGAGCACCCCGAGCTCATCATTCACCGCGATGCGCAGGGCCTGAAAGGTGCGGGTCGCCGGATGCAGCCGGCCCCGGCGGGCCGCCGGCGGGTAGCAGCCCCCCACCAGCCAGGCCAGCTCGGCGGTGGTGCGGGGCTGCTCCGGATCAGCCCAGGGGCCCTGCTCTTTGATCCTGCGGGCGATGCGCCGCGACAGCCGCTCCTCGCCGTAGTCGTAGATCAGGTCCGCCAGGGCGCCCTCCTCCAGGCGATCCAGCAGGGCGGCGGCAGTCTCACCGCTGCCGGGGTTCATGCGCATGTCGAGGGGACCCTCAGCGCGGAAGCTGAAGCCCCGCTCAGCCACGTCCAGCTGGGGACTGCTGACGCCGAGATCGGCGAGCACCGCCAGGGCGGGTTCGGGCGGCTGGTAGTCGGCGAAGTTGGTGGCCACGATCTCCACCCGGGATCCGTAGGGGGCGAGGCGCTCGGCGGCGGCGGCACGGGCGCTCGGGTCCTGGTCCAGCCCGATCAGGCGCAGGCCGGGATGGGCCTCCAGCAGCAGGGCGCTGTGGCCACCGCCGCCGAGGGTGCAGTCGATCAGCAGGCCGCCACCGGAGTGCTGCAGCAGCAGCTCCCCCAGGGGCTCGAAGCCCGCCAGCACCTCTGCGGCCAGCACGGGCCGGTGCTCGAAACCGGGCGGATCGGCGGGCAGATCAGGTGGCAGGGGAACAAAGCGGGGCGCCAAACCTTCCTAAGATCCCAACACTCTTCCTCAGCCCCCCGGCCCCATGACGCAGCTGGAAACGCGCACGGAGCCGATGGTGGTCAACTTCGGCCCCCATCACCCTTCGATGCACGGGGTGTTGCGGCTGGTGGTGACCCTCGACGGCGAGGACGTGGTGGACTGCGAGCCGGTGATCGGCTACCTGCACCGCGGCATGGAGAAGATCGCCGAGAACCGCACGAACGTGATGTTCGTGCCCTATGTGAGCCGCATGGACTATGCGGCCGGCATGTTCTACGAGGCGATCGTGGTCAATGCCCCTGAACGGCTGGCCAATGTGCCGGTGCCCCGGCGCGCCAGCTACATCCGGGTGCTGATGCTGGAGCTCAACCGCATCGCCAACCACCTGCTCTGGCTTGGCCCGTTCCTGGCGGACGTGGGCGCCCAGACGCCGTTCTTCTACATCTTCCGCGAGCGGGAGATGATCTACGACCTCTGGGAAGCGGCTACCGGCCAGCGGCTGATCAACAACAACTACTTCCGCATCGGCGGAGTGGCCGCCGATCTGCCCTACGGCTGGTTGGAGAAGTGCCTCGACTTCTGCGACTGGTTCGGCCCCAAGATCGACGAATACGAGAAGCTGATCACCAACAACCCGATCTTCCGCAAGCGGATCGAGGGGCTGGGCACGATCACCCGTGACCAGGCCATCAACTGGAGCCTCTCGGGGCCGATGCTGCGGGCCTCCGGCGTGCCCTGGGACCTGCGCAAGGTGGATCACTACGAGTGCTACGACGACTTCGACTGGTCCGTGGTGACGGCCCAGGAGGGTGACTGCTTCGCGCGCTACCGGGTGCGCGTGCAGGAGATGCGCGAGTCGCTGAAGATCCTGCGCCAGGCCTGCACCATGATCCCCGGCGGCCCCACCGAAAACCTGGAGGCCAAGCGCATGGCCGAGGGCAAGGGCGGCGAGGCCAGCGGCTTCGACTACCAGTACGTGGCCAAGAAGGTGGCCCCAACCTTCAAGATCCCCTCCGGCGAGCTCTACACCCGGCTGGAATCCGGCAAAGGTGAGATCGGCGTGTTCATCCAGGGCAACGACGATGTCACCCCCTGGCGCTTCAAGATCCGTGCCGCCGACCAGAACAACCTGCAGATCCTGCCCCACATCCTCAAGGGCGCCAAGGTGGCCGACATCATGGCCATCCTCGGCTCGATCGACGTGATCATGGGATCGGTCGATCGCTGAGCTCGGAGCTCCCCGAAGCCCACGCCGCGGCTTCCTGAGGCAACTGCAACGGGCCGGTTTTCTCCTGCCAGCCGGGCTCACCGGCTACCTCTGGTTCAAGGGCCTCCATTCCGCCCTGCCCGGCTGGCCCTGCCCGCTGCGCGCCCTCACCGGCCTCCCCTGCCCCACCTGCTTCCTCACCCGCGCCACCAGCTCCAGCCTGCAGGGGGACTGGTCCGGGGCCCTGGCGCAGCACGCCTTCGGACCGCTCTTGGCAGGAGCCCTGGTGGTGTGGTCCGTGCAGGCGATCCGCCGCAGGCGGCTCTGGCCTGGAGGTTTCCGGCTCAGACCCTGGCAGGGCGCCACCGGCATCGCCCTGCTGCTGGGCTACTGGGGGGTGCGGATGGCACTGCACTACCGCCTGGGGATCGCGGCCTTCCCCTCTCCATGAAGGGCGCCGCTCAGCTCAGCACACCCCGGTGGTAGGCCACGTTCTGGATGTAGAAGCTGGACACGGGAACCGCCACCAGGGCACCCAGGCCACAGGTGGCCACTGACACGACGCCGACGACCAGGCCCGTGAGGATTTCGATCCCGACAAACTCCCAGCCCCGCTGGCAGCGGTAGACCGCCTGAAACGAAGTCCCGCAGAGCATCGGGCACCGGCAGATCGGTGTTGAACACCTTGTTGACGTACACGGGCATCACGAGCGCCACCGCAATTCCGGGCAACACGCACAGCAGCAAGCCGATCACCACGGCGAGGCTGAAGAGCAACCCCGCCAGCAGATAGCGCCAGGGGCGGGCCCACAGGGCCCGGAACGCCGCCTCGATGCCGATGGTCTCTCCAGTGGCGTAGTGGAGGGCCGGTACGGCGGTGAACAGCACCCCCACCAGGCTGGAGAGGATCGAGAAGGGCAGCTGACCCAGCTGGCCCACGGCCAGCGCCGTCACAGAAGCGGCATCGGACATGTTCTCGCCACCGGCCACCGCGAACACGATCAGGTTGACCCCGAGGTAGATCGCCAGCCCCACTGCGCTGATCACCGCCGTGGTGACCCAGATCAGCAGCATGGTGGGCACATGGGCCAGGAAGGCTTGCCAGGCCCGGTTCAGGGTGGGCTGTTCGGTGGCGGCGGGGGAGGCCAAGGACATGGGGGCGCACTGGGGGGACTGTACGAACCCCAGGCGGGACTAAAACGCAGGTGTGACCAGCGCCCGGCGTCATGGATCCTTCCCATTGGTTGCAGCTCAGCCGCAGCGTGCGCTTCGGGGACACCGACGCCGCCGGGGTGATGCACTTCCACCGCCTGCTGGGCTGGTGCCACGAGGCCTATGAGGAAAGTCTGGAGCGCTTCGGGGTGGCGGCGAAGGAGGTTTTCCCCACTCCAGGGAGCAACCTGGCGGTCGCTCTGCCGATTGTGCACTGCCGGGCCGATTTCCTGCGGCCCCTGGCGTGCGGTGATGGGCTGAGCCTGAACTTGAAGCCCCAGCGCCTCGATCCGAGCAGCTTCAGCGTGCACTACGGCTTCAGTTGCGAGGGCGCCGCCGTGGCCGAGGCCCTCACCCGCCACCTGGCGATCGAGGCCAGCAGCCGACGGCGCTGCACCCTGCCGGCGGCGCTCAACCGCTGGCTGGAGGCCTCGAGCCTGGGGGGGGTGCAGCCGCTGTAGCCCAGTACAGGGCGGCAAGCTGCAGGGGCAGCAGGCTGGCCAGCAGCGCCAAGAGGTGCAGGGAGCCGTCCTGGGGAATGGAGCCAAAGGCCCCAACGCTGATGCCAGCCGCTGCGAGCAGGATCAGCCCGGGCAAGCGTCTTGCGGGGTTGCCTGGGGCCACCATCAGAACCAGTCCTTGACGGCATCGATGTAGGTGACCTGGAACTCCTCGTTGGTCTTGGTGAGATAGAGGATCCCCTCGATCAGGCCAATCACCCCCATCACGAAGCTGGCGATGCCACAGGTGACCACACCGCCGGCCAGCGACACCACGAGCATGATGATGCCGGCTTTGGTGTAGCCCAGGATGAACTTATGCACGCCAAAGGCCCCCAGGAAGATTCCGGTGAGGCCCGCAGCCAGTTTCTTGTTGCTCAGTTCGGTGTCACTCAGGGTGGTCATTGCGTGGTGGGCAGGTGATGGGGTCGTCCCCTGCTTCTAGCGATTCGAGCCAACGCTGCCAACGGGCCCGGGGCCACTTCCCCAGGGCTGTTGGTGCCAGCGTGGGGCAGGGCAGCCAGGTTCGGGGCCGCTCGGCGGGGGGCCAGTCGGCCACGGCGGCCTGCAGCTGGGCCACCAGCTCCTCGTCCTTGGCGGTGGGCTGAGCCCGCACCAGGGCCACCAGGCGCTGGCCCCAGAGCGGATCGTCCACCCCCAGCAGCAGCACCTCCCCCAGCGGCAGGCCCTGGCTGGCGGCGAGGGCCCGCAACCTCCCCTCCAGCTGTTCGGGAAACACCGTTTCGCCGCCGCTGTGAATGGCGCCATCCAGCCGCCCAAGCAGCTGCAGCCCATCCCCACTGAGCCGAGCGGCATCGCCGCTGGGCCACCAGCCCCCCGGCGCCAGCGGCAGCGGCTGCAGGGCGCCGTCGCCCACATAACCCGGGCTGAGCCTGGCGCAGAGCACCTCCAGGGCGCCGCCCTCCGCCGCCAGGCGCAGCTCCACCCCCTCCAGGGGCGGGCCACAGCCAGGAATCCCGGCCAGGAAGGCCTCGGGATCGAGGGCGGTGACCATGGCGGCGGTCTCGGTGGTGCCGTAGCAGGGGGCCAGCCGCAGGCCGGCCTGGCGGGCCTGCTGGGCCAGGGCCGGCGGCAGCGGAGCGCCCCCCACCCAGATCAGCGCCAGGCGCTGCAGCCAGGCCAGCCCGGCGGGGTCAGCCAGCAGACGGGCCAGCTGGGTGGGCACCAGCGACAACAGGACCAGCGACTGCGGCGCGATCGGCAGCTGGGCGGCCAGGGCCTGGGGTTCGCGCATCAGCGCCGGGGGAATCGGCCGGTGGGCGCAGCCCCAGCGGCGCGAGCGCAGCCAGGGCAGCAGGCCACTCACGTGGTGCGTGGGCAGGGGGTTGAGGTGCACGCAGGCGGCGGGATCGAGGCCGATCGCCTGCAGCCAGAGGCCCGTAGCTGCGGCCGAGGCCTCCAGGTGGGCGAGGGGTTGCAGGCACCAGCGCCGCCGGCCACTGCTGCCGCCGCTGCCCAGCACCACGCCCGGGCCCCAGCGCTCCGCCAGCTGCTGCAGCTGCCCCACTCCCCCCGCACCGAGCGCCTGGGCAAGGGCGGGCTGCTCCTGGGGGCCAGCCAGGGCCACCAGCTCGCCGCGGCGCCAGGCCGCCTCCAGCTGGTCTGGCCCCACGGGTGGGCCAGGCCTCACTGGGCCGCCCGCCACACCGCCTCCGGGCTGGTGGAGCCCAGGCTGCCCAGGGGCTGCCAGGCCGTCGCCAGGCCGGGAGCCACCGGGGTGGGGCCGCGCCACTGCAGGGCGGCGAGGTGCTCCAGCCAGCGGCGACCGATGCCGGTTTCAAAGCCGCTGCTGAGCATCAGGAAGGAGCTGCCCCGCTCCAGCGCAGCCAGCAAGGGCCTCGGATCCCCCTCCTGGCTGGGACGTCGCACCTGCCAGGAGGGCCACTGATCCGCCAGCTCCGGGTGGCAGCCCAGCGATTCATCCAGGGCCACGGGAAGCTGCCGAACCAGCAGCTCCAGCCCCTGCCGATCGGCCGGGGGCAGGGGCTGCTCCAGCCACTCCAGCCGCGGCTCCTGCCGCAGCCGCTCCGCCCAGGTCCAGGCGGTGGCGCGGGTCCAGCCCCCGTTGGCATCGAGGCGCAGGCGGGCCGTGGTGGGCAGGCGCTCCAGCAGCTGCTCCAGCACGCGGCGCTCCAGGCCATCGGGCTCGGTGGCCACCTTCCACTTCAGTACCAGCGGGCCAGGGAAGCAGTCCTGAGCCAGCAGCCGCTCCAGTTCAGCCAGGGCCGCCTCCCCAGCCGGCAGCAGCGCCGCTCCGGCGGGAGCCGCCAGCCAGCGCCCCTCGGGCAGACCGTCGAGCTCCGCCAGGGCCGCGCCCAGGGCAAAGGCCAGGCAGCGCGGGCAGCCGGGCTGGGCCAGCAGGTCCTCCAGGGCGTCGCGGTCACAGGCGCCGGGGAGGGCTTCGATCGCCAGCTGGAGACTGCGGGAGTCCCCCTCCAGCAGGGCCGCCTCTCCCCAGCCCACGGCAGCGTCGCGGGGGGATTCGAGCCGCAGCAGCCAGCCCTGCTTGGCGTCGATGCAACCGCGGGCGGTGCGCAGCGGCCGGGGCAGCCGGGTGCGGAACGGCCGCCACGCCAGGTGGAGCACCTGGGCCGCCGACTCTTCAGGCAGGAGAGGGGGCTGGGCCATGGCCTTCAGAGCCAGCGCCCGAGGGCCAGGCCCAGGGCCAGGCCGAGGCCGTTGAAGGTCTGGAAGCGGAGCGCCAGAAACTTGCTGCCCGCAACCGCGCTGGGGGCGTCGTGCCACTGCTGCAGCAGGCCGATCAGCTGGCGGCCGGGAGCCAGGGCCAGCCCGCCGAGCAGGGCGGTGAGGGGCCAGTGGCCCAGCAGCACCGGCGCCCACTGCAGCGCCAGGGTGAGGGCCACGAACCAGGGCACCAGGCCCGCAGCGGTGGCCGTGCCCAGCTGCACCACCGGGGAGCGCTTGCCGTGGCCCGCATCCTCCTCCACCTGGTGGAAGTGGGAGCAGAACAGCACCAGGGTGGTGGCCACGGCCGCTCCGCTGCCCAGCAGCAGGGCAGTCCGCCAGGGGATGGTGCTGGCGGCGGGGCCCAGGGCCAGCAGCGCCGCCGCCGTGGCCAGGGGCCCGAAGGCCAGCCAGCACAGGGGCTCCCCCAGACCGCGGTAGCCGAGGCGGAAGGGCGGACCCTGGTAGAGGTAGCCGAGGGCGCAGCAGGCCAGCACCAGCGCCAGCACCAGCGGCGTGCTGCGCCAGGCCACCAGGGCCATCAGCAGCAGACCGGCCAGCAGGGCAGTCCGGGCCCAGCGGGCCACCGTGGCGCGGCGGCCGGTGAGGTTCACCAGGGAGTGGGGCTTGCCGTGGGTGTCCACGCCGGTGTCGGCGTCATGGACGTCATTGGCGAGGTTCTCCCAGGCCAGCAGCAGCACGGCCGCCAGCAGGAACAGCAGCAGCTGGTCGAGGCGCAGCACCTCGCCCTGCCCCCAGCGCCAGCCGGCCGCCAGCAGCGCCGGCATCACCGCCACGGCATACATGGGCCACTTGATCGCCGAGCGCCAGAGGCGCCGCCGCTGCTCGGCCGCGCCCGCCACCTGCACGGAACCGGCGGCGTAACGGCTTGCGACGACCTCGGGCTCAGGCATGGGGACCGGGGGCGGCAACCGCGACAGCACCCATACATTTGAGCAGCTCTTCGCGGCGCCCCGGGCCCCAGCCGTTGCCGGCTCCTGATTCCTTCACCGATCTGCTGGCCCTGGCCAGCGAGGGCGCCCGCCAGGCGGACGAGGAGGGCGTGCTCAGCCTGGCCCTGGCGATCGCCCCGGGGGACCCCATGGCCCTGCTGCCCCACCTGGAGGGCGGCGACAGCTTCCGCTTCCTCTGGGACGGGGCCCCGGGGCTCTGCATCGCCGCCAGCGGCCGCACCAACAGCCTGGAGCTGAGCGGTCCGCGGCGCTTCGAGCTGGCCCAGCGCTTCGCCAGCGCCAGCCTCAACCGGCTGGCCGGGGCCCAGGTTCCCTGTCCGCCCCTGGCCAGGCCCAGGGTGCTGCTGGCCTTCGGCTTCTTCGACGCCCCCCTGGAAACCAGCACCGCCGCAATCCCGGGGGTGCAGGCGGTGCTGCCCCGCTGGCAGCTGAGCCGCCATGGCCAGCACTGCTGGCTGCGGCTGCAGCGGCCCCTGGGCGGTGGCGTCACGGCCCGCAGCCTGGCCGAGGAACTCTGGGAGAAGGCCCGCCAGCTGGAGCGCCACAGCCACGCCTCGGCGGCCACCGCCACGGTGGCGGTGGCCCTGCGCACGCCCTGGCAGGAGGACTACCGCCAGGCGGCGGCCCAGGCCCTCGAGCTGGTGGAGGGTGGAGCCCTGCAGAAGCTGGTGCTGGCCGTGCGCCAGCAGCTCACCCTCAGCGCCCAGCCCGATCCCCTGGGCCTGCTCGCCCCCCTGCGCCGCCACCAGGGCGGCAGCTGCCGGCTGCTCTGGCAGCGCTGCGCCGGATCGGCCCTGATCGGAGCCTCGCCGGAGCGGCTGCTCACCGTGCGCCAGGGCCAGCTGCGCAGCGATGCCCTGGCCGGCACCGCCCCCGCCGATGAGCGGGCCGCGAACCTGCTGCACTCCACCAAGGACCGCCTGGAACACGAGCTGGTGGTGGACACGATCACCGCCGTGCTCAGCCGGGCCGGCCTGAACCCACGGCGGCCCCGCCATCCCCGCCTGGCCCGCCACGGCCAGCTGGTGCACCTGCACAGCCCGATCAGCGCCTGCCTGGGACGGCAGCAGCCCCTGGCCATCGCCGCCGCCCTGCACCCCACCCCGGCGGTGGCGGGCCTGCCGCGCCGCGAGGCCATGGCATGGCTGCGCAACCTGGAGCCCTTTGAGCGGGGCCACTACGCCGCCCCGATCGGCTGGATCGACAGCGCCGGCGACCTCGACCTGCGGGTGGCGATCCGCAGCGGCACGGTGGAGGGCCGCCAGCTGGAGCTCACCGCCGGCGCCGGGCTTGTGCCGGGTTCGGCGGTGGATCGGGAGCTGCAGGAGGTGGCCCTGAAGCTGGGGGTGCTGCAACAGCAGCTCAACCTGCCCCAACCCACGCGGCTGGCCGGGCCAGCCTGATCGACACCCTCCATGACACAAGCGCTTCATGCCCTGCTGGCCAGGGCTCTCGCCGGCTCAGGGGTGCTGGCAGGCCTTGATCCCAGCCGCATCACCGCCCTGGGCCCAACCCAGATGGCCATTGAGGAGGGAGAGCTGCTGTTCCGCCAGGGCGATCCCGGCGACCACGCCTATCTGGTGCTCACGGGGGTGGTGGGGCTGCACACCGGGCCGCCGGGTCAGCCGGATGGCTTTTTCCGCAAGGTGGTGCCCGGGGAGCTGGTGGGGGACTACGGCCCCCTCAGCGGAGAGCCCCGCTCCGCCTCGGCCCTGGCCCTCACGGCAGTTCAGGTGCTGCGGTTCAACAGCGACCAGCTCAAACAGCTGCTGGAGTGCGAGCCCGGCGTGCCGTCCCGCTTCATCACGGCCCTGGCCGAGGCGGCCTCCGTGGGCCGTGACCCCGGCCGCATGCCGCTGCAGACGATCGTGATCCACGACGCCTGCCCCGGCTCGGCCCTGACCACGGCGGTGCGGCGCCTGCTGCCGGAGCAGCTGCGGCGGCTCAGCCAGGGCCTCAACGGCCTGAACGACCTCAGCATCAGCGCACCCTCCGAAGCCGTTGCCGACCCCGAGGCCGCCCTGCACGCCCGGCTGGTGGAGGCCACCCGCACCGGCCGGCCCGAGGTGATCGTGAGCGACGATCCCGGCGCCCTCAGCCACCGCAACAGGCTGTTGGTGGATCGACTGCTGATCCTCAGCGAGGGGGAGGCCCGCAGCATCCGCCTGCCCCAGGCCGAGGTCGGCGATGCCCTGCTGGTGCGGCTCTGGCCAGCCCAGGAGCAGACCCCCCGCTCGCGGGACTGGGCCACGGCCCAGCCCTTCGCCCAGGTGCTGAACCTCAAGCCCGAGCGCCCCGATCACCTGGAGCGGCTGGCCCGGGCCACCCTGCGGCGCCAGCGGGTGCTGGTGCTGGGGGGCGGCGGCGCCAGGGGCTTCGCCCATGTCGGCGCGCTGGCGGCCATGGAAGAGCTGGGCCTGCGCGACTTCGACATGGTGATGGGCGTAAGCATCGGCGCGCTGGTGGCCTCCCTGGTGGCCTTTGAGCTGCCCGCCAGCGAGATCCTCAGCAACCTGGAGCGGGTGATCATCAAGGCGCGGCCCTACTCCTTCACCCTGCCGCGGGGCTCCCTGTTCACCCTGCGCAACTCCCGGCTGGAACTGGAGCGCTTCTTCGGCAGTGCCCGGCTGCAGGACAGCTGGCTGCCGCTGCGCACCTTCTCCACCAACCTCTCCACCAACCAGCTGCAGGGCTGGGGCAGCGGCGACATCGCCACGGCGGTGATCGCCAGCATGTCGGTGCCGGGGATCTTTCCCCCCGTGGCAGACGGGCAGGGCCAGCTGAACGTGGATGGCGGCATCCTCAACAACCTGCCGGTGGCTGAGGCGCGCCGGCGCAGCAACGGCCGGGTCGTGGCCATGTCGCTCGATCCCGATCCCGAACGCAGCACCGAAGCTGGGGCTGATCCCGCCATGAAGCCCAGCAGCGAGCGCCAGCCGCCCTCCCTGGGGCGCACCATCATCGACGCCATGATGTGTGGCTCCCACGCCACCACCCGGGCCCAGGAGCGGCTGGCCGATGTGATTCTTCGGCCCGACATCGGCAGCTTTCCCTTCCTCGACTGGAAGCGCTACCAGGAGATCCACGCGGTGGGCTACGAGGAGGCCCGCCAGCAGCTCCAAGCTGGCTGGCCGGAGAGCGGCTGAGGGCTAGGGCTGCGGCGGCAGGCCTGCCGGCTGTGGCAGCACCGGCGCTTCCGGCAGGCCCACCGCCTGGCGCCAGCTGGCCAGGGGCCGCGTCCAGTCGAGTTCCCAGCGCTGGGCCAGCAGCGGCTGGGCCTTGTAGCCCAGCTGGTAGCCGTGGCCGATGCCCCCCAGCACCGCGCCCATCTGTTCCGGGTCCTTGAGCAGATAGCGCAGCAGCCCACCGCAGGTGATCACCGCCGCCATGGGCCGCCAGGTCTGGGCCAGTTCAAAGGCCTTGAGGGCGATTTCACCGATGCGGTCGGTGCCGATGCCGCTCACCACATGCCAGATGTCGTGGCTCTGGCGCATGCGCATCAGGATCCAGTCGAGGTCGGTGTTGACGGCCACCTTGCGGTAGTAGTCGGGATCGAAGCCATGGTCCTGGAGGTGGCGGGCCAGGGCATGGCCGAGGCTTTCGGGGGGCATGGCGGCCAGCTCCGCCACGTTCAGGGGCTGGGCCAGGTAGCGCTCCTGCATCAGCTCCTCCACCCCGGGCAGGGAGCGCACCCGCGCCTCGAAGCTGTCCATGGCGCCGCTGCGCTTGAGGCCGTCCTCGATGTCGAAGACGGATTCGGTGGCCTCGGGGTTGCGGATCATGCCCACCACGCCGCTGAGGGTGCGCAGGTAGTTGATCTGGTGGCGGTGTCGAAACTCGGCCATGGCATAGCCCCTGGCAACAGGGTATCAAGGCCGGCCGAGTTGGGCCACGGTGAGGTCAGCGAGGGGCACCCCGCCGAGGCGCTCCACCTCGCGGATGCCGGTGGGGCTGGTCACGTTGATCTCGCTGAGGCGGCCGTCGATCACGTCGATGCCCACGAAGAACAGCCCCTCAGCCCGCAGGGCCGGCGCCAGCTCGGCGCAGATGCGGCGCTCCTGATCGGTGAGCTCGGTGGCCTGGGGCGCTCCCCCCACGGCGAGGTTGCTGCGGAATTCACCGCCGCTCGGCACCCGGTTCACGGCCCCGAGGGGCTCCCCATCCACCAGCAGGATGCGCTTGTCGCCCGCCTTCACCCCGGGCAGGAAGGCCTGCACCATCACCGGCAGCTGTTCCTGGCCCGTCACCAGCTCCAGCAGGGCCCGTAGGCCGGGGCTGGCGGCCGAGGCGAACACCACCCCCTGGCCGGCCCGGCCGCCCAGGGGCTTGAGCACCACCTCGGCGTGCTCGGCGGTGAAGGCCGCCAGGGCCTCCACCCGGCTGGCCACCAGGGTGGGGGCCATCAGGTGGCTCCAGCGCAGGGCACTGAGCTTTTCGTTCCAGGCCCGCAGGGCGGCGGGCCGGTTGATCACCGCCACCCCCTGACGCTCCGCCAGATCGAGCAGGTGGGTGGCATAGAGGTAGGCCTCGTCCACCGGCGGATCCTTGCGCATCCACACGTGGGCAAAGGCCGTGAGCGGCAGCAGCTGGGGCTCGGCCAGGCGATACCAGGGCTCCGGCACGATCCAGCCCTCGGGCCCCAGCGCCATCGGCTCCAGGGCAATCGGCCAGGCCCGCACCCAGGCCTGATGGCCTGGAGGGGCGGCGGCGAGGCGGGCCGAGAGGTCGGCCGGGGTGGCCACCCACACGGGCCGGCCGGCCCGCTGGGCGGCCTGCATCAGGGCGGCGGTGGAGTCCTTGGCGGGGTTGATGCGACCGATCGGATCGATCACGAACAGCTGGGCGCCCTCCTGTTGGAACGGCATCGCCACCGTCAGGAGGCCAGCAGGGCGTCGAGCCTGCCGCTGCGTTCCAGGGCGTGCAGGTCGTCGCAGCCGCCCACGTGTGCACCGTTGATGAAGGTCTGGGGCACGCTGCGGCGGCCGCCGCTGAGCTCGGCCATGGCGGCACGGGCCCGCTCATCGCCGTCGATGGCGAATTCGGTGTAGGCCACACCCTTGCGATCGAGCAGGGCCTTGGCCCGCACGCAGAAGGGGCAGGCCCGCCACGTGTAGATCTCGACGGTGGGGGCCATGGGCGCTCGCGGACTTGATGAAGGGATCCTAAAAGCGGCCCGAGACACCTCGCTGGTACGGTCGATCCAGCGTCCGCCCGTGCCCGGTGCTCGATCTCACCGACTTCAAACGCGACCTCTCCGAGCTCACTGACCGCCTGGGCAACGCCCAGGACTGTCTTTGACGTTCCTGCCCTGAACGCCCGGCAACAGGACCTCGAGCAGCTCGCCTCCCAGCCGGATTTCTGGAACGACCAGCTGGCGGCGCAGAAGCAGATGCGCCAGCTCGACGACGTGAAGGCCCAGCTGCAGCAGCTGGAGCGCTGGCAGGCCGCCGTGGGCGACGCCGAAGCCACCCTGGAGCTCTACGAACTGGAGCCCGACGCCGAGCTGCTGGAGGAGGCCCACGGCGGCCTGGGCCAGCTGCGCAGCGAGCTGGATCGCTGGGAGCTGGAGCGGCTGCTCTCCGGCCCCTACGACAAGGAGGGGGCCGTGCTCACCATCAACGCCGGCGCCGGCGGCACCGACGCCCAGGACTGGACCCAGCTGCTGCTGCGCATGTACACCCGCTGGGCGGAAGACCACGGCATGAAGGTGAGCGTGGATGAGCTCAGTGAAGGGGAGGAAGCGGGCATCAAGAGCTGCACGATCGAGATCGAGGGCCGCTACGCCTACGGCTACCTGCGCAATGAGAAGGGCACCCACCGGCTGGTGCGCATCTCGCCGTTCAACGCCAACGACAAGCGCCAGACCAGCTTCGCGGGGGTGGAGGTGATGCCCAAGCTGGATCAGGAGGTGAAGCTCGACATCCCGGACAAGGACCTCGAGATCACCACGTCACGTTCCGGTGGTGCCGGCGGCCAGAATGTCAACAAGGTGGAAACGGCGGTGCGCATCCTGCACATCCCCACCGGCCTGTTCGTGCGCTGCACCCAGGAGCGCTCCCAGCTCCAGAACAAGGAGAAGGCGATGGCGCTGCTGATGGCCAAGCTGCTGGTGATCGCCCAGGAACAACGGGCCTCGGAAATCGCCGACATCCGCGGCGACATCGTGGAGGCCGCCTGGGGCAACCAGATCCGCAACTACGTGTTCCACCCCTACCAGATGGTGAAAGACCTGCGCACCCAGTACGAAACCACCGATGTGCAGGGGGTGATGGACGGCGACCTCGATCCCTTCATCCAGAGCCTGCTGCACGCCGGCGTGGCTGGGGGCGTAGCCGAAGGCGAAACCGATGGCTGAGCCCAGACCAGAGGCCAACCCCAGCTTCGTGAAGCTGGCGATGCGCAACATGGTGCGCAAGGGGCGCCAGAGCCTGCTGCATTTCGGGCTCACCGCCGTTGGGCTGATGGCGTTTCTGGTGCTGGTGGCCTGGCTGGGCCGGCCCCAGCTGCCCGGGGGCTGAGCCATCGCCATCGAACTCGATCTCGCCTTTGACGCCTCGGCCGCCTGTGCCGCTGAGCTGGCCGATCCCGAGGCCGGCGCGGCGCTGTGGCAACAGCAGCTGGAGCACTGGCTGGCCCTGCTGCAGCCTGAGCTGCCCGCCGCCCTGCAGGCGCCGGCCTACAGCCTGGGGCTGAGCCTGGTGAACGATGCCGCCATCGCCGCCCTCAACCAGGACTGGCGCGCCCTGACCGGCCCCACCGACGTGCTGGCCTTCGCCGCCCAGGATCCGGACCTCGACGGCCTGCCGGCCTTGCCGGCCGGCCCCGGCGCTGAAGCGGCCGTGCTGGAGCTGGGCGACATCGTGATCTCCCTGGACACCGCCGCCCGCCAGGCCCCGGAGCACGGCCACAGCCTGGAGCGCGAACTGCTGTTCCTGGCCAGCCACGGCCTGCTGCATCTGCTGGGCTGGGACCATCCCGACGACGCCTCCCTGGCGGCGATGCTGGCCCGGCAGGAGGCCCTGCTGAGCGCCTGCGGGCCCGAGCCGGGGGTGGTCGCTCAGCTGGCCGACAGCCCTGTTCAGACCTGAGAACGGCGGTATGGTGCGGCTCTGCCATGACCAGTCCCCGCCCCCTACCTGAACCCCGTCCCCTGCTGATGGAGGCGCCCCCGCCAGTGTCCCGCAGGAAGGTGCCCAAGCGGATCGGAGCCTGGCGGGTGGCCGGCGATCTGCCCTCGAGCTTCCGCTACGCCGCCCAGGGCCTGGCCTACGGCCTGCGCAGCCAGCGCAACTTCCGCATCCATACGGCCACCGGCGCTGTGGTGTTCGGCCTGGGGCTGTGGCTGCAGCTCAGCGCCGACCGCATGGCCCTGCTGGTGCTCACGGTGGCGGCCGTGCTGGTGCTGGAGCTGCTCAACACCGCCACCGAGGCCGTGGTGGACCTGGCCATCGGCCGCCAGTTCCACCCCCTGGCCCGGGTGGCGAAGGACTGCGCGGCGGCGGCGGTGCTGGTGGCGGCCATGGCCTCGCTGCTGATCGCCGCCCTGCTGCTGGTGCCCCCGATGATGGCCCGTCTCGGCCTCTGAGCCGCTTCGGCCTTTGAATGGGCCCAGGCCCCGAGCGTCCATGCTTCTCGTTCTCGACAACTACGACAGCTTCACCTTCAACCTGGTGCAGTACCTGGGCGAGCTGGCGGCCGACCATCCCCTCGCCGCCGAGGTGCGGGTGGAGCGCAACGACGCCCTGACCCTGGAGCAGATCCGAGCCCTGCAGCCGGCGGCGATCCTGATCTCGCCGGGGCCGGGGGATCCGGATCAGTCGGGCGTGTGCCTGGAGGTGCTGCGGGAGCTCAGCCCCACGGTGCCCACCCTGGGGGTGTGCCTGGGGCACCAGGCCCTGGCGCAGGTGTACGGCGGCCGGGTGGTGCGGGCCCGGGAGCTGATGCACGGCAAGACCTCGCCGGTGCTGCATGAGGGCGCCGGGGTGTTCGAGGGCCTGCCGATGCCGCTCACGGCCACGCGCTATCACAGCCTGATCGCGGAGCGCGACTCGCTGCCCGACTGCCTGGAGATCACCGCCTGGCTGGAGGACGGCACGATCATGGGCCTGCGGCACCGCAGCCATCCCCACCTGCAGGGGGTGCAGTTCCACCCCGAGAGCGTGCTCACCCAGGGCGGCCACGCCCTGCTGGCCAACTTCCTCAACCAGGCGGCAGGCTGAACCCCGCCGGCCTGCCAGGCCAGGCAACGCTGCTAGTTTCGCGCCACCCAAGCGGCCCGATCCGATGGTTAGCGCCACCCAGACCCGCCGGAGCCTGCCGCGGCCCAGCCGCAGCGGCAGCGCCCTGGTGGCCCTGGCCCTCGGCGCCGGCCTGGGGCTCAGCCCGGCGGCGGCCCTGGCCGGCAGCGGCGTGAGCATCACCAGCTACGGCCACAGTGCCCTGATGATCCGCGGCGGCGGCGCCAGCGTGCTGCTGAATCCGTTCAAGGCGGTGGCCTGTGCCGCCGGGCTGCCTGAGCCCAGGGTGGGCGCCACGGTGATCCTGGCCAGCAGCCGCCTGCTGGATGAGGGAGCGCCGGTGGCCAGCGGCAAGTTCCTGGTGGATCCGGGCTCCTACCGGGTGGGCGGCCTCAAGATCGAGGGCATCGGCGGCCCCCACGACCGGGTCGGCGGCCGCCGCTTCGGGCAGTCGACGCTGTGGCGCTGGCAGCAGGGGGGGCTCACCTTCGCCCACCTCGGCGGCACCGTGGCCCGCCTCAGCCCATCAGACAAAGTGCTGCTGGGCCGCCCCGACGTGCTGATCATCGGCGTGGGGGGCGGCGCCAAGGTGTACGACGGCAGCGAGGCGGCGGAAGTGGTGCGCGAGCTGCAGCCGGCGGTGGTGATCCCCGTGCAGTACATCTCCGGCAGCCAGCCCGCCGACTGCGATCAGGGCAGCGTGGATGGCTTCCTGCAGGCCATGGGCGGGGTGCCGGTGAAGCGCCCCGGCCGCAGCCTCAACCTGCCCGGCAGCCTCAGCGGCGGACCGGTGATCCAGGTGATGCGCTGAGGCCGCACCGTTGCTCTTTCAGGGGGTAGTGATGGCCGTGTAGGCGGCCCAGAACTGCTGCATCTGGGCGGTGGTGCCGAGGCTCACCCGCAAGGAGCCCCCGATCAGCGGCTTACCCGCCATGGAGCGCACCAGGATGCCGGCCTGCCTGAGGCGCCGCTCCACCTCCTCAGCCGGGCTCTCGGGCCAGAGCAGCAGGTAGTTGCCGCCGGCGGCGTGGTGCCGCACGCCCTGCTGCTGCAGCTGGCCCACGAGCCAGTGGCGGGCGCGCAGCACCTCGGCCACGTAGGCATCGGTGTAGGGCTGATCGGCCAAGGCCGCCAGGGCCGCCGTGACCGCGAAGCTGTTGATGTCGTAGGGGCCGGTGACGCGGCTGAGGCGATCCACCACCGCCTCAGCGCCGATCGCAAAGCCGATGCGCAGCCCGGCCAGGCCGGCCGTCTTGGCCAGGGAGCGCAACACCAGCAGGTTGGGCGTGGCGGCGAAGTCGGCCGTGGGCAGCACGCTGTCGCCCGTGAAGGCCTCGTAGAGCTCATCCACCACCACCAGCGTGGCCGGCGCGGCGGCAGCCAGCTCCAGGATTGCTGCTGGCGCCAGGCGGGTGCCGGTGGGGTTGTTGGGGTTGCAGAGCAGCAGGATGCGCGGGCAGGGCTGCGCGAGCAGGGCCTGGCGGATCGCCTCGAGCGGAAAGGCGAAATCGGGCAGCTCGTAGGGGATGGCGGTGATCGCCATGCCCTGCATCTGGGCACAGGGGCTGTAGTAGCCGAAGGTGGGGCTGGTGGTGAGCAGCCGGTCGCCCCGGTTGCCGTAGGCGTGAAAGAGGGCGTGGATCGCCGCATCCACCCCGTTGAACAGGCCGACCTGGGCCGGGGCGAGGGGCCGGGCCAGGCCTGAGGGGGAAACGCTGAGGTTGGCCAGCAGCGCCTCGCGCAGGCCGTCGTATTCGGGGTAGATGGCGTAGTGGTCTGCGGGGATGGCGCGCAGCGCCTCCACCACCCGGGGGCTGGGGCCCACGGTGTTCTCATTGAAATCCAGGCGCAGCAAGCCGCGGCGGCCCTCCAGTGGGGCGCTGTAGGCCTGCAGGCTCTCCACCTCTGGCCGGGCCTGGATGCCGTCTGGCAGGCAAGGGATCAAGGAGAAGCCGGCAGGAAGCATGGGCAGCGTAGAAAGCGGCCTGTGGCGTGGGAATGCTGAAGAGGAAGCAGCGCCAACCGTGATGGAGCCCAACCCACGCCCGCCAGGACTGATCCAGCGCTACCGGGAGGAACTGCAGGTGCGGCACTACGCCCGCCGAACGGTGAACACCTACGAACAGTGGCTCAGGCGCTTTCTGCGGTTCCACCACCTGCGCCACCCCCGGGAGATGGGCAGCGCCGAGGTGAACGCCTTCCTCAGCCATCTGGCCGTGGAACGGCAAGTAAGCGCCTCCACCCAGAACCAGGCCCTCGCGGCTCTGCTGTTTCTGTACCGCGAACTGCTGGATCGCGATCTGGAGCTGGAGGGGGTGGTGCGGGCCCGCAAGCGCCCACGGCTACCCGTGGTGCTGACGCCGGAGGAAGTAAGCGCTGTGCTGCAAAGACTGGATGGGGTGGAGGCACTGGTGGCTGGGCTGCTGTACGGCAGCGGGCTGCGGCTGATCGAGGCGCTGCGGCTGCGGGTGCACGACCTCGACTTCGGCCGACACGAGCTGATGGTGCGGGATGGCAAAGGGGGCAAGGATCGCCGCACCCTGTTGCCGGAGCGCCTTGGAGCCCAGCTCAGAGGGCACCTTGAGGAAGTCAGACAGATCCATCGGCAGGATCTGTCCCAGGGGTGGGGGCGAGTGTTGTTGCCGCATGCGCTGGGCCGGAAGTATCCGAATGCCGGTGTGGAGTGGGGCTGGCAGTGGGTGTTTCCCCAGCATCAACGGTGGTGCGACGCCTCAACCGGCGAACAGGGGCGACATCATCTCGACCCCAGCCTGATTCAGAAGGCAGTGCGCCGAGCCGTGCTCTCGGCTGGCCTCACCAAACCAGCCACTTGCCACACCTTCCGCCACTCCTTCGCCACCCATCTGCTGGAGCGGGGCCAGGACATCCGTACGATCCAGGAACTGCTGGGTCACAGTGACGTCAAAACCACGATGATCTACACCCACGTGTTGAACAAAGGACCGCTGGGCGTGAGCAGCCCAGTAGACCTTCTGTAGCAAGACGAACAGATGGTTAACGGGTCCGCATAAACTGCCGAGGGATTGAGGACTTGAACCCAAGAGGCAGTGTTGGCATAGCTTCTGAGCCGTTGCGAGGAGCAGGTGACAAACTTATTCTGGTCGGTGGACCTCCAAGGGGACGGTTACCGGACCCGCCTAATCAGCGTTGAACTAAGCCGCTGCGCGGCAGATTCCAAGAACGATCATAGCAAACTCTTGTCAATTCAAGGCTCTGCGCCTTGAGGGCATGTCGCAGAATGATGCTCAGGGCGAGAGCTGAGCAGCCCCCGCTGGGTTGTGGCTGGCGACTGATTCCGGGAAGACACTGAGGGATGCGCATCGACTGATGCGTTGATTCCCTTCATCTTCCCAACGGGAAGCCACTTCGATGGATCCTACTGAACAGGAGCGCTTTGATCGCCTGTTTGACGCGAACGTAAAGGCGATGAGGCTGCACGGCTTACGCAGCAAGACAATTGACAGCTACAGCCGAACGTTGCGGCGCGTGGCTGGCCATTTCAATCGTTGCCCCGATGATCTCAGCCCTGATGACTTGAAAGGGTACTTCACTGCTTTGCTGGAGCAGTATTCGTGGAGCACGATTAAGATTGATCTCTGCAGTCTGCAATTCTTCCACCGCTATGTGCTTGATCGCGAGATGGAGTGGATCAAGATCATCCGCCCGCCACGTGTGCGCAGTCTGCCAGATGTTCCCACCCGCGAGGAAGTGCATCGGCTGATCAATACGGTGCGCAAGTTGCGCTATCGGATTTTCCTGCTGGTGGTCTACAGCCTTGGCCTGCGGATCGGCGAGGGCCTGGCGCTGGAGGTGGCGGACATTGATGGCAGCCAGCGGCGCGTGCACATCCGCGATGGCAAGGGAGGCAAGGATCGCTACGTGCCGATACCGGTGCTGACGCTGCAGGCCATGCGTCGCTTCTGGACGACCCACCGCCATCCGCGGCTGCTCTTTCCCAGTCCGGCCGGCAGCCAGTTCATCGTGCGGATCGCCAGTGCACCGATGGATGCCAGCGGTGTGCAGGCAGCCCTCAGAGCAGCCCGGCTGGAGTGTGGGATCGAGAAGCGACTCACGGTGCACTCGCTGCGCCATGCCTATGCCACCCACCTGCTGGAGCAGGGAATGGACCTGCGCCTGATCCAATCCCTGCTCGGCCACAGCCATAGCAACACCACGGCCCGCTACGCCCACATCACCCAGGTGGTGCGCGATCACACCGGTGATCGCATTGAAACGCTGCTGAACGGCTTCCAGCTGCGCTGGGCGGAGGAATCATGATTCTTCTCTCCCACTTGGTGGAGCGCTACCAGGGCGACTTGGAGCGGCTTCATGGTCCTCAGCTACTGCCGAGTCATCGCCAGGCCCTGCAAGCGATGCGGCGCTGCCGCCGACAAGGCAGCGACCTGATGGTGCTGCAATGTTCCAATTGTGAGCACAGCGCCAAGATCCCCCATTCCTGTGGCCATCGCAGTTGCCCCCATTGCCAGCATCATGAAAGCCAGCAGTGGATTGAACGACAACGAGCCAAGCTGCTGCCGGTGGAGTATTTCCTGATCACCTTCACGGTGCCGGCTGAGCTGAGGCCGGTGTTCTGGCAGCATCAAAGAGCAACCTATGATCTGCTGCTGAGAACGTGCTGGCAAACGATCGATTCCTTCGCTCGCCGTGATCCAAAGCTCAGCGGCAAGATCGGAGCGCACGCAGTGCTGCACACGCACAACCGCCGACTTGACTACCATCCTCACGTGCATCTGATTGTGCCTGCAGGTGCGATCCATGAGCAAAGAAGGGAATGGCGCAGCAAAGCCAAGGGCTATCTGTTTCCTGAGGCCAACCTTGCCAGGGTATTCCGTGCAAAATGGTTTGAGGGGATGCGACAGTTAGGCCTGCAGGTCAAAAGCACGATCCCACGAGAGTGGGTGGTGCACTGCAAATCAGTGGGCCGTGGCGAGAAGGCACTGATCTATCTTGGACGCTACCTCTACCGTGGAGTCCTGCCAGAGAAGAACATTCTCTCTGACGAGGATGGGATGGTGACATTCCGCACCAAGGACAATGCGGGAAAGGAGATCATCCAGACCATCTCAGGTGCTGACTTCCTCTGGTTGCTGCTGAGGCATGTACTGCCAAGACGGTTTCGGCGCGTACGTGATTTTGGCCTGCTGCATGGCAACGGCAAGCGCCTGATCCAGTTGGTGCAACTCCTGCTGAGGGTCGTGCTACCCGATCGCTCTGAGCCGAGCCACAAGCCAGCGGTGCTGTGTCCCCAGTGCGGCGGCGTGATGGAAATCCTTGCTGTGCGTGTGCGAGGAATGAGACCACTGCTCAGCTAAACGCTCAAGGAAGGAGCGGAAGATAAGCCTGCCCATAGCCCTACTTGCCCCATCCAGGCTGGTTCAGAAGGAGAGAACTGGCCTGGAGGCTCGGCTGCGCCCCTAAACTGAGCAGAAGCCAGTCATCACAGAAATGGTTTGAGCAGGACAGGTGTTTCTACCCATGGCAGAAGATAAAGCCATTATGAAATACCGCCGGATGTTTCTGCAGTAAGCCCTGGGCCCCAGAGCTGCAGGCTTGTTCAACTTCGGATAAGATCGTGGCTGCGCACGATCTATCCATAATCGTTGCTAGACCGTGTTTTTACGGTTGTTGTGGGTGTCTAGAATACCTGCACGGCTAAGCAACAGCAAGCTCGAGCCGACACCGCCTGCTAGCCGAACGCCGTTCCGTCAAGAACGGCGGTGCGGCTCGGCTAATCGTTAGAAGGTTAGCTCACATGCTCTTCGGGTGGCGACCAGCGACTCCACGCGCCAGTGTGAGCGCAAAGCGCTGGTCACTGACCAACTTCGCGCGTATAGCCGCATGATTGCCATGCAGACGCGGGTCCAAAAATGGGGAAACAGTCTCGGGGTTCGGATCCCGCGTGGACTGGCTGAGGAGGTTGGCCTGGGTGCTGGCACTGAAGTGAGCCTGAGTGCCAAGGATGGCGAGCTGGTCGTGAAGCCAGCTCTCCCTACTCGCCTCAGTCTTGATGATCTCTTGGCAGAGGTTTCAGAAAGCAATCTTCATTCGTCTATTGATACGGGATCGGCTGTCGGTGCGGAGATCTTCTAGTGTCAGCTGCCTATGTCCCTGATCGAGGAGATTTGGTCTGGCTTGAATTCACACCGCAGACAGGTAGTGAACAGGCTGGAAGGCGGCCTGCCTTGGTGATCTCGCCGAAGGCCTACAACGCAAAAGTTGGACTAGCCTTGTTCTGTCCAGTGACGTCTCGAGTCAAGGGTTATCCATTTGAAGTCGCATTGCCAGAGGGTAGTGGGGTGATTGGTGTCGTTCTTGCAGATCAGCTCAAGAGCCTTGACTGGCGAGCAAGGAAGGCGAAGCTGATTGACAGAACATCGACTGAGCTTCTGGCGATGGTTACGACAAGGATCTTGCCTCTGCTTCTTCCTGACAATGCTGCCACTCTCTAACACGGCCATGCACCTGACCCGCCGCCGTAGATTCACAGATCCCTTCGCACTGCTATCGCTTCAGCTCTCTGCGAGCAGGTGATGGCCAGCGTTCGCTCTGGGGTGAATCGGAGGGGAAGGGCCTGGCCTGCGCTGGCGGACTCTCGCGGGTGGTTCTTCCGGATGCTTCCCGATCAGAGCAGCCGCAAGGTCGAGCGCGATGGCATCGCCTACCGGAGATCAGGCGGATGCAAAGGCTGGGTCCTTCGTTCTCTGGGGATCCATAACGGTCACTGGTGCCCCATGGCTTTCGGGGGCTCCAGCCCTCAGCGGCATCTCCTGCTTGCGCCATTCCATCGATCATCGCGGCAGGGATTTGATCGATCGCTCGATGGCGCCGGCCCGGCCGCCGCGTAGATCGGCGTACCCTTCGAGCCGGCTGTGTAGACTGACACGACGTCAGCCAAAGATGACGCATTGTCAGATCCCCAGGTCCCAAGCCATCGCCCACGGCTGACGCCTGAGCGTCTCGCCGTTCCGCGCAAGGCGGCACGCACCCGCCTGGCGATCCTCGAGGCCGCAGCGCGCTTCCTCGGCCATCAGCCGTTCCGCGACCTCACCGTGGCCCTGTTGATGGCGGAAGTCGCGCCAGCCGTCCCACCTTTTACCTCTACTTCGAGGACCTCTACGCCCTGATGCGCACCCTGCTCTTGGAGTGCCAGGAGGCGATCCTGGAAGCAGCCGCACCGTGGTTCACAACGGAGGAGGACCCGCAGCAGCGCCGCGCCAATCCCTGAGGGGGCTGGTCGAGGTGGGCCGCCAGAAGGGGACCATCCTGCGGGCCGCCGCCGAGGCCGCCCCTTTTGATGCTGTTCTCGAGAAGGTCTGGAACGACTTCCTCAGCACCTTCGATGCGGCCGTGGCGTCACGGATCGAGGCGCAGCAGGCCCGCGGCCTGATCGCTCCTCTGCCGGCCGGTGCCATCGCCGTTGCCCTCAACCGCATGGACGCGTTTGTGCTGATCAAGGAGTTCGGCTCCCCTCGCCATGGAGATCCCGAACTTGTGTACCAGAGCCTCTGCCGCATCTGGATATCCACCCTCTACGGCCCAACCCGATGAACAGCAATCCCATCAACCACTCCAACCAAGGCCGAAGGATTCTCTGGAGGCCTCTCCGATCTAC
>CAVONQ010000015.1:0-20372 GCA_963697335.1 uncultured cyanobacterium | reverse complement strand
GATCAGCTCTCGCTGGCCAGGGCCCGCACCACATCCCCGCGGGTGAGCACGCCCACGGGGCGGTGCCCGCCATCCACCACAAACAGCCGCTGGGTGCTGCTCTCGTGCAGCTGGCGGGCCGCCGCCGGCAGGGGCAGCTCGGCCGGGCAGGTGTGGGGGCTGGGGCGCATCACTTCTCCCACGGTGCTGCCCAGCACCTGGTGCACCTGCTTGTCCCACTGCAGGGGATTGCGCAGGTAGATCACGGCATCGAGCAGCATCACGTAGGGGCCGGCATCGAAGCCGCTCTCGCGCACCATCAGGTCCTGTTCGGTGAGCTCGCCCACCAGGGCACCGCCCCCATCCACCACCGGCAGCCCGCCGATGTGGTGCTCGCTCATCAGCTTCACCGCCTCCTGCAGGGGCGTGTCCACCGCCACGCTCAGAACCGGGCTGCTCATCACGGCGGAAACCGACTGTTGGACCATGGACTGCTGGAACGGCGTGTCGGCCATTCTGAGCCTGTGGCCGGGAGCCGGGATGAAGGGCAACAGGATGCGACGCCTGGCCGATGGCCTCACCCTGATGCGGGCCGTGCTGGGGCTCCCCCTGCTGCTGGCCCTGCAAGCCGGCCTCCCCAGGCTGGCCTGGCTGCTGCTGCTGCTGGGGGGCCTGAGCGACTGGGCCGATGGCGTGCTGGCCCGCCGCGCCGGCGGCGGTTCGGTGTGGGGTGCCCGCCTCGATCCGCTCACCGACAAGATCCTGATCAGCGCGCCGCTGTTGTGGCTCGGGGCCCGGGGGGTGCTGCCCCTGGTGGCCGTGTGGCTGTTGCTGGCCCGCGAGCTGCTGATTTCCGGCTGGCGGGCCGGCCAGGGCAGCGGCGGCCCCGCCTCCCTGGCCGGCAAGCTCAAAACCGTGCTGCAGTTCAGCAGCCTGCTGCTGCTGCTCTGGCCCTGGCCGGGCCAGGCGGTGCTGGTGCCGCTGGGCTGGTGGCTGTTCTGGCCCTCCCTGCTGCTGGCCCTGAGCTCAGCCTGGGGCTACCTGCGCCGCGCCTGAGCCGCTGAGCAGGGCCTCGTCGGCGGAGAAGTCCGGGGTGCCGGGCGCCCGCAGGGCGTAGTCGCGGCTGTAGCTGTCCTTGAGGGTGGCCTCCAGGTCGAAGGCGGGCTCCCAGGCCAGTTCCCGCCGCACCCGGGTGGTGTCGGTGAGGAAGTGGGCCAGCCGCAGCGGGAAGGCCTTGCGGGCCTTCTTGTCGAGGCCGGCGGGATCGAAGCTGCGCACGTCCACGCCGGCGGGATCCTGGCCGCAGGCCCGGGCCGCGGCGTCCACCAGCCCCCGGAAGGTCACGCCCTTGCTGCCGGTGCAGTTGTAGATGCGGTTGGTGGCGGTGTCCACCTCGATGCAGCGCGCCATGGCGGCCGCCAGATCCCTCACGTGGCCCAGCTGGGTGATGGTGCTGCCGTCGCCCGGCAGGGGCAGGGGCCGGCCATGCAGGATCCGATCGAAAAACCAGCTCTCCACGGGGTTGTAGTTGCCCGGACCCACGATGTAGGTGGGCCGGAAGCTGGTGAAAGGGATGCCCTGCTGGCGCAGCCAGGTTTCGGTCTCCGCCTTGCCGGCGTGGCGGCTGGCCGGATCGGTGGGGGCATCCTCATCCAGGGGCCAGAGGTCGGAATCGGCGTAGACCCCCGCCGAGCTCACATAGACAAAGCGATGGCTGGGGGCGCCGGTGCGCTCCAGCACGGCGCGGGAATCCTCGAGGCTGCGGCCGGAGCTGTCCACGATCACATCGAAACGCTTGCCGGCCAGGAGTTCCAGGGCGGCGGGATCACTGCGATCCCCCACCAGGTGCCTGGTGCCGACCGGCACCGGGTTGCGGCCGCGGGTGAACAGGGTGAGCTCGTGGCCGCAGGCCAGCAGCTGCTCCACCAGGGGCTTGCCCACGAAGCGGGTTCCGCCCATGACGAGGATCTGCATGGCACTGCTGCGCAACTGGAGCGCCATTCTCCAGGCTCCCCAAGCACCCCCAGCTCCGATGCTGTTCAGCCCATGCGTCTAAGCCCGGCCTACACCGCCCAGCCCGCCGCGCCGCAGGACACCCGGGGCTATCGCCACTTCACCCTCGTGGGCCAGCGGGGCAGGGCCGCCGGCCGCGCCGTGGAGCTGGCCGCGGTGCTGGATCCGAGTCTGCGGCTGCTGGTGCCGCTGCAGCAGCTGCGCGACAGGCGGCTCTGGCAGCCTGGCTGGCAACAGCTGGGGCGCCCCATGCAGATCATTCCCGCCATCGACCTGCTGGACGGACAGTGCGTGCGGCTGCACCAGGGGGATTACGACCAGGTGACGCGCTTTTCGGGCGATCCGGTGGCCCAGGCCCTGGCCTGGCAGGCCCAGGGCGCCCAGCGACTCCATCTGGTGGACCTCGATGGGGCGCGCACCGGCACCCCGCTCAACGACGCCGTGGTGAAGGCGATCACCGCCGCCCTGACGATCCCGGTGCAGCTGGGGGGCGGCGTGCGCACGGCGGAGCGGGCCGAGGAGCTGCTGGCCTGTGGGCTCGATCGGGTGATCCTGGGCACGGTGGCCGCGGAACAGCCGCAGCTGGTGGACGAGCTGGCCCGCCGTCATCCGGGGCGGATCGTGGTGGGAATCGATGCCCGCGACGGCAAGGTGGCCACCCGCGGCTGGCTGGATGGCAGCAGCCTGGAGGCCACGGCATTGGCCAGGCGCTTCAACGGCAGCGGCATCGCGGCGATCATCAGCACCGACATCGCCACCGACGGCACCCTGGCCGGCCCGAATCTGGAGGCCTTGCGGGCCATGGCCAATGCCACTGCCATACCGGTGATCGCCTCCGGGGGCATCGGCTGCCTGGAGCACCTGCTGTCTCTGTTGAGCCTGGTGCCCCTGGGGGTGGAGGGGGTGATCGTGGGCCGCGCCCTCTACGACGGCCGCGTCGACCTGGCGGAGGCGATGGCCGCCGTGGCCGACGGCAGGCTCCAGGACGTGCCGTTGCCACCAGCCAGCGCCTCGATCGCCTGAGCCCCGTCACCTGAGCCGGCTTGCACCGGCCTGGCCGTACACGGATCACTTGCGGGTTGGCCTATAACAGAACTCTGTGAACAGGTTGTTCGGTTGAGCTCTGCGGCCCAGACAGCTCCGCCAGGCCGTGGAGCCGTGGCTAGCGCCCTGGCCGTTCCTGCCAGCGTGGATGGGGTGTATCAGCGGTGCCGCGATCTGGGCATGCGGCTGAGTCGCCAACGGCGCATGGTGCTCGATCTCCTCTGGGCCGAGAAAAGCCATCTGAGCGCCCGTGACATCTTCGAAAAGCTCAACGACCTGGGCCGCAACATCGGCCACACCTCCGTCTATCAGAATCTGGAAGCGCTGCAATCGGCTGGCGTGATCGAGTGCCTCGACCGCGCCAGTGGCCGTCTTTACGGCTACCGCAGTGATCCCCACAGCCACATCACCTGCCTGGATTCCGGTGCCATCGAAGACCTCGATGTGGCCCTCCCCGCCGAACTCCTCGAGCAGATCGAGCAGCGCACCGGCTACCGCATTGAGTCGTACACCCTCAACCTCACGGGTCGTCGCCCCGGCGACAGAACGTCAGATCAGCCTGTGGATCTCCGTGGCTGAGGCCGTTACCTTGGGCCATCACCAGGGCCTGGGTGCGTGACTCCGCAGCTACTGCTGTTCGCTGAACCGCTGGTGGCCGGCGGACTGACCCGCCTCATCCAGGACCAAGGCGATGACCTGGTGGTGGTCACCAACCCCTCCGAGCTGGTGGGGGCCCCCCAGCTGGTGATCTGGCGCCCCGCGGCCGCCACCGCCGCCGCCGACCTGCGCCGTGAGTGTCTGCTGCTGCGGGAGCGCTGGCGTCCTGCACCCCTGCTGGTGCTCCTGGCTGCCGGCCATGGCATCGCCGCCTCATCGCTGCTGCAATTGAGTGCCCATGGCCTGCTGGAGGCCCCGGGCAGTGAAGAGCTGCTGGAGGCGATCCGCACCCTGCGGGCCGGCGGCAGGGTGCTGCAGCTCCAGGACCCGATGCTGCCAGGCGATGCCGCCAACGCCGCCCGCCCGAACCAGGCCGGCAGCGCAGCAGACATGGGCAGCAGCTGGGGCACGGGCCTGGGCCTGGGCCAGCGTCTCCTGCTCGACGGCCTGGAGCAGATCGATGCCGCCAGCGCCCTCTGTCTGAGGCTGCTGGATCCGCCTCCCCAGGCCCCCCTGCAGCGCTGGATGCTGGAGGGAAGGCTGAGGGAGCTGGCGAGTGCCCGCCAGCTGCTGCTGCTGATCTGGGGCCCGCTGAGCCTGGCCTGGGCCCTGCCGGAGCCCCAGACACCGCCGCCCAGGTCCAGCGGCAACCCCGGCCGGGGAACGAGTCTCACCCTGCAGCAGCGCAACGCCGCCGGCATCTGGCAGGCCGTGCGCCTGCGGCTGGAGGCGGCCATCGGTGCCGGCCTCGACAACCGCAGCGGCCAGCTGCTGGCCATCGAGGGGCTCAGCCCGCAGCGCTGCCACGACCTGCTCCTGGCCCTGCTGAACCAGCTCGAGAGCCTGCGCCAGCAGCTCGCCGACGAGCCCAGCGCGGCGAACACGCTGCTGCAGCGCTGGCTGGAACTGCAGCCCCAGCTGCGCGAGCAGGCCCTGCGCACCATGGCCAGCCCCTACGTGCAGCTCCCCCGCCAGGGCAGGCTCGAACCGGTGGCCACGGCCCTGGTGCAGACCAGCGATCTGACGGCCAGCGACCCGGAGCTGCCGGACGCCCAGGCGATGCTGGCCACCCTGGTGCTGGCCCAGCCGCTGCTGGTGGAGGGCCAGCTGGTGGCCGCCGATGAGCTCCAGGCCGTGCTGCACCTGGAGCGCCTGGTGGCCAACTGGCTGATGCGCAGCGCTGAGCTGCTGGCGGCGGAGGTGCTGAGCTGCTGTGGGGCCTGGCCGGAGCTGCGCCGCTACCTGCTCAGGCCCGAACTGCTCTCCACCCGCAACCTGGAGCGGCTGCGCAACCAGCTCAATGCCCAGCAGCGCTGGAGCGACTGGTTCGAGCGACCGATCGCCATCTACGAGAGCCGGCGCCAGCTGCTGTGTGTGGAGGCCGGGCGCATTGCCACCCTCAACCTGGTGGAACCCCGGGATGGGGAACTGCGCCGACTCGGCCCCCTGCAGCAACTGGTGACCCTGGCCCTGGAAAGCCGTGACGCGGTGGCCCCCCAGCTGCGCCAGCTGGTGCAGGGGCTCGGCAACCTGGTGGTGGTGCTGCTCACCCAGGTGGTGGGCCGGGCGATCGGGCTGATCGGCAGAGGCATCCTGCAGGGGATGGGCCGGCGGCCCAGCAACCCCTAGCCCGATCCGGGCCGGCGCCAGTCGCCCTTCACAATGACCCCATCGCCGGGGGCCCGATGCCAACCATGCACCGCACAGCCACAGATCAGCGGTCTGCCCCGCGAACGCCCAGGAGCGGCGAGCGGCGCCACCTGATCAGCAGGCTGCTGGCCCCAGCCCTGGCGCTGGCTCTGTGGCTGGGTCTCGGCCTCAGCGGCGCTCCCGCCCAGGCGGCCCTCACCACCAACAGCTACGACGGCAACATCTACGCCCTCTACGCCGGCAACGGCTCCCTGGTGCCACCGCGCACCAGCCTGGCCCAGACCCTCGAGGAGCACCGGCCGGCCCTGGTGGTCTATTACCTCGATGACGACAGCGCCAGCAAGGCCTTCGCCCCGGTGGTGTCTGAGCTGCAGCGGCTCTGGGGCACCAGCATCGAGCTCATCCCCCTGGTGACGGACCCCCTCCAGAACCGTGCCGCCACGGGGCCTTCGGATCCGGCCTACTACTGGCACGGCCACACCCCCCAGGTGGTGGTGCTCGATGGCAAGGGCCAGGTGCTGCTCGATGCCGAGGGGCAGGTGGGCCTGGATCGCATCAACCCGGCGGTGAGCCAGGCCACGGGCCTGGAGCTGCCCGACAGCTTCAAGAGCAGCGGCACCGTGAGCTTCAACGAGCTCAACACCGAGGTGCTGAGCGGGCGATGAGCGGTGAAGGCGGCGCCACGCGGTTGGAGAGCGACAGCCTGGGCAGCCTGGCCGTGCCGGCCGAGCACTACTGGGGTGCCCAGACCCAGCGCTCGATCCACTTCTTCCCGTTCGGGCAGGCCATGCCCCTGGCCGTGGTGCACGCCTTCGGCCAGCTCAAGGCCGCCTGCGCCGAGGTGAATGCCGCCGAGGGCAAACTCGCACCAGAGCTGGCCAGCCTGATCATTGCGGCGGCTGAGCAGGTGGCCCGGGGCGAGCTCGATGCCGAATTCCCGCTGAAGGTGTGGCAGACGGGCTCCGGCACCCAGACCAACATGAACGTCAACGAGGTGATCGCCAACCGGGCGATTGAAGCCTGGGGCGGGGTGCTGGGCAGCAAGGCACCGGTGCACCCCAACGACCATGTGAACCTCAGCCAGTCGAGCAACGACACCTTTCCCACCGCCCTGCACGTGGCGGTGGCCCTGGAGCTGGAGCGGGGGCTGATCCCGGCCGTGGCGGCGCTGCAAAAGGAGCTGGCGCAGAAGGCGTCAGCCTTCAGCGGCATCGTCAAGATCGGCCGCACCCATCTGCAGGACGCCGTGCCCCTCAGCCTCGGCCAGGAGTTCAGCGGCTACGCCGCCCAGCTGCAGCTGGGGCTGGAGGGCCTGGCAGCCACCCTGCCCCAGGTGCGCCAGCTGGCCATCGGCGCCACCGCCGTGGGCACGGGCCTCAACGCTCCGGCGGGTTTCGGCGAGGCCGTGGCCGCCCGGCTGTCCGCCCGACTCGGCTTGCCATTCACCAGTGCGCCCAACAAGTTCCAGGCCCTGGCGGGCCATGAGCCCCTCGCCGCCCTGCACGGGGCACTCACCGTGCTGGCGGGATCGCTGCTGAAGATCGCCAATGACATCCGCTGGCTGGCCAGCGGACCCCGCTGCGGCCTGGGTGAGCTGGTGCTGCCGGAGAACGAACCGGGCAGCTCGATCATGCCCGGCAAGGTGAATCCCACCCAGTGCGAGAGCCTCACGATGGTGGCGGTGCAGGTGATGGGCAACAACACCGCCGTGCAGATGGCCGCCAGCCAGGGCAATTTCGAGCTGAACGTGTTCAAGCCCCTGATCGCCCACAACGTGCTGGAGAGCATCGCCCTGCTGCAGGGGAGCTGCACCGCCTTCCGCCAGCACTGCCTGGAGGGCCTCCAGGCCGATGAGGCCCGCATCGCCACCCTGCTGGACCAGAGCCTGATGCTGGTCACGGCCCTCACCCCCGCGATCGGCTACGACCGCGCCTGTGCCATCGCCAGCCACGCCCACAGGCAAGGCCTGAGCCTCAGGGAAGCGGCCCTGGTGCTGGGGGAGCTGAGCGGGGACGACTTCGATCGCTGGGTGCAGCCCCATCAGATGCTGGGATCGGCCGCGCAGGGCTGAGCTGGGGCCGGCTTCGAGCCGCGGTAACAACCACCACAACGCGCCGCCGTCAGCTGGGAGAGGGTCTGATGGCGGAAGCAGCTTCTAGGGTTCCGGTCCCGTCCAGGTATGGCCCCAGGGCCCCACCGGCGAGACGTCTGGTCCGAGAGAAGCTCACCGGGGTCACCCGGTTGCACGGAGGGATAAAAGCCCGGGAGACCGCAACCCCCACCTCCGTGCTGTGCCATGACCGCATCGCCAGGCCCTGAAGGGGCCTTTGACCGCCGCACCACAGCGGCCACTGGCCGCCAGGGCGCCGAAGCCTTGGAGAAAGAAGCCCGCCTGCCCCTCACCGGCTGGCAGCAGGAGGTGGACCAGGGCCTGCGCTACGGGCTGGAGGCGGCTGAGAGCATCGTCGATCGGCGCATCTCCACCTTTTCGCGTGGCGAGCTGCCCCACTACGCGGGCATCAACACCTTCATGAAGGCGCCCTACATCGAAGATGTGAATCGCGTCGGCGAATTCGATGTGGCGATCCTGGGGGTACCCCACGATTCCGGCACCACCTACCGGCCCGGCACCCGCTTCGGCCCCCAGGGCATCCGCCGCATCTCGGCCCTCTACACGCCCTACAACTACGAGATGGGCGTTGACCTGCGGGAGTCGATCCGGCTCTGCGACGTGGGCGACATCTTCACGATTCCCGCCAACAACGAGAAGAGCTTCGATCAGATCTCCAAGGGCGTGGCGCATGTGTTCGCCAGCGGCGCCTTCCCGATCATCCTCGGCGGCGATCACTCGATCGGCTTTCCCACCGTGCGGGGAGTGTGCCGCCACCTGGGCGACAAGAAGGTGGGCATCATCCACTTCGATCGCCATGTCGACACCCAGGAGATCGACCTCGACGAGCGCATGCACACCTGCCCGTGGTTCCACGCCACGAACATGGCCAATGCCCCCGCCGAAAACCTGGTGCAACTGGGCATCGGCGGCTGGCAGGTGCCGCGCGAAGGGGTGAAGGTGTGCCGCGAGCGGGGCACCAACGTGCTCACCGTCACCGATATCTGCGACATGGGCCTGGAGGCGGCCGCCCAGTACGCGATCGAGCGCGCCACCGATGGCACCGACTGCGTCTACATCTCCTTCGACATCGACTGCATCGACGCCGGTTTCGTGCCCGGCACCGGCTGGCCCGAACCGGGCGGCCTGCTGCCGCGCGAAGCGCTCAAGCTGCTGGAGCTGATCGTGCGCAACGTGCCGGTCTGCGGCCTGGAGGTGGTGGAGGTGTCGCCCCCCTACGACATCAGTGACATGACCTCCCTGATGGCCACCCGGGTGATCTGCGACACCATGGCCCACCTGGTGGTGAGCGGCCAGCTGCCCCGCAAAGAGAAGCCGGCCTGGCTGCAGGAGGCCTGCAACATGCAGGTCGATCAGAAGTGGAGGTGAGGCATGCATGAAGTTGACATGACCCGCTGCCTGCTGCTCTCGATGGAGGAGTGGAAGCAGCGCCACGCCCCAGCCACACCGAAGGTCTCCACCGTGCACCTGCTGGTGGGCACCTTCACCTGCGTGGAGCCCGAGCAACTCGTGACCACCTGGCAGGTGGCCGTGCAATCCAGCTGGCTGGCCGGTGCCCGGCTGGCGATCGAATCGGTGCCCCTGCTGGGCCGTTGTGTGCTGTGCAACGGCACCTACTCACCCAGGGCCGAGCAGGGCTACCGCTCCCCCTGCTGCCTGCACCCGATGGAGGAGATCGTGCAGGGCCGTGAGCTGAAGATCCGCTCGATTGATTACAGCCTCTCTAGCCATTCCTCGTCCCACCTCGCCCCCTGCAGCTGATCGCCATGCACATGCCCCTGGAAGACAGCCTCGGCCTCAACCTGCTGGCCGCCAATGACCATCAGGCCGCCCACAACCGAGAGCACTTCGACGCCTGGCAGCTGCTCTGCCTGAACGTGATGAGCAGCCCCGGTGCCGGCAAGACCTCCCTGCTGGAGCGCTCCCTGGCCCAGCTGGCCGACACCTACGCCATGGCGGTGCTGGAGGGCGACATGACCACCCAGCTCGATGCCGAGCGGCTGGAGGCGGTGGGGGTACCGGTGGTGCCGATCACCACCGGCCGTGCCTGCCATCTGGATGCCGCCATGGTGGCCGGTGGCCTGAAGCTGCTGCGTCAGCGGCTGGATCCGGCCGGCCTCGACATCCTCTGGGTGGAGAACGTGGGCAATCTGGTGTGTCCGGCGGAGTTCGCGGTGGGCGAACACCGCAAGGTGGCCCTGCTCAGCGTCACCGAAGGGGAGGACAAGCCGCTCAAGTACCCGGTGATGTTCCGGGAGGCCGACTGCGTGCTGATCACCAAGACCGATCTGCTGCCCTATCTGCCTGTGGATGTCGAGCGGATTGAAGCCCACATCCGCCAGGTGAACCCCCGCTGCGCCGTGATCCGGGTGTCGGCCACCAGCGGCGAGGGCCTGGAGGCCTGGCATGCCTGGCTGCGGGATCAGCGCGCCGCCACGGCCAGCGGCACGGCGGCCAGCACCGAGGCCGCCACCGCTCCTGCCGTACTCGTGGCTCGATGAGCAGCACCGCTGTGATGGCGGGCCCAGGCGCCCTGCACACCCAGGCCGAGCTCGAGGCCCGTGGGGTGCGCTACGCCCTGGCCAGCTTCGTGGATCTGCATGGGGTGTGCAAGGCCAAGGCGGTGCCCATCGCCCACCTGCCGGCGATGCTGGCCGGCTCCGAACTGTTCACCGGAGCCGCCCTCGATGGCGTGCCCCAGGACGTGAGCGACGACGAGGTGGCCGCCCTGCCGGATCCGACCTCGGCCACGGTGTTGCCATGGCGGCCCGACACGGTGTGGATGGCCAGCACCCTCCATCTGCATGGCCAGCCGTTCGAGGCCTGCAGCCGCGGCATCCTCAGCCGCGTGCGCGAGCAGGCGGCCCGCATGGGACTGCGCTTCGACCTGGGCGTGGAGACCGAATTCTTCGTGCTGCGGCGCGGAGCCGACGGTTCCCTTGGCCCCGCCAGCAGCGCCGACAGCCTCGAAAAACCCTGCTACGACCTGCGCGGGCTGCTCGACAACCTCGACTGGCTCGATGAGTTGGTGCAGGCCATGAACGGGCTCGGCTGGGGCGTGTACTCGTTCGACCACGAGGACGGCAACGGCCAGTTCGAAACTGATTTCGGCTACGCCGATGCCCTGGTCACGGCGGACCGGGTCACCTTCCTGCGCCTGATGGCACGGGAGATCACCCGCAAGCACGGCCTGATCGCCAGCTTCATGCCGAAGCCGTTCGCCGATCGCACCGGCAGCGGCGCCCACTTCAACATGTCACTCGCCGATCTGGAGAGCGGCAGCAACCTGTTCACGCCGCCGGATGGCGCCGGCAGCTGGGTGAGCCCGTTGGGCCGACAGTTCATCGCCGGCATCCTGCGCCACGCCGCGGCGCTCTGCGCCGTGATCGCCCCCACGGTGAACAGCTACAAGCGGCTGGTGGTGCAGGGAAGCATGAGCGGGTTCACCTGGGCGCCGGTGTTCATCTGCTACGGCAACAACAACCGCACCAACATGCTGCGCATTCCCGGTGCCGGCAGTCGGGTGGAGTGCCGCGCCGCCGACAGCTCCTGCAACCCCTACCTGGCCGCCGCCCTGTTGCTGGCCGCAGGCCTGGAGGGCATCCGCGACGGGCTGGATCCCGGTGAACCCAACCTGGTGAATGCGTATCGGCTCAGCGCCGAGGAGCGGGCCGCGCGCGGCCTGCACGCCCTGCCCCGCACCCTCGGCGAAGCGATCGAGGCCTTCGCCGCCGATCCCCTTGGCCGGGAGGTGTTCGGCGACGCCATGGCCGAAGCCTTCATCAGCTTCAAGCGAGAGGAGTGGGCCAGCTACCACAGCGCCATCTCCAGCTGGGAAACCGAGCGCTACCTGGAGCTGTTCTGAACCATGGCCCGCCCCCTCCGCCGCTGCATTCCCCCCTGAGTACCGGCCGGCAGTCCCGGCCCGTTGCCCTTTCCCACGTTGTCCTGTCTGCAGTCGCACCGTTTCCCATCAACAACCTTGTTATGACCCAACCCCACACCACGCCCCTCGCCACGCCGGCAACCCCACCGCGCAAGCCCCGTCTGCGGCAGCGCCTGCTGGCCACGCTGCTGCTGCTCGGCCTGGGCGCCGGCGCCCTCTCGGCCTGCGGCCAGCAGGGTGGCAGCGGCTCCGATGCACCGGTGCGTGTGGGTTACAGCGCCTGGCCGGGCTGGATTCCCTGGAAGGTCACTGAGGAGAAGGGCCTGTTCGGCATTCCTGTGACCCTGCAGTGGTTCGACGGCTACCTCGATTCGATCAACGCCCTCAACGCCGGCCAGCTGGACTGCAACAGCCAGACCCTCAACGACACGATCAGCTCGATCGCCGGTGGCGCCGAGCTGCAGGTGGTGCTCACCAACGACAACTCCACGGGCAATGACCAGATCATTGCCGCCGAAGGCATCACCAGCATCGCCGATCTCAAGGGTAAAAAGGTGGCCGCCGAAGAGGGCACGGTGGACCACTACCTGCTGCTGCTGGGCCTCAAACAGGCGGGTCTGAGCGCCGACGACATCACCTTCGTTCCGCTCGAGACCGGGGCGGCGGCGGCGGCCTTCGTGGCCGGCCAGGTGGATGCGGTGGGCGTGTTCGCTCCCTTCACCACCCAGGCCCTGAAGCGGCCCGGCAGCACCACCCTGTTCTCCTCCAAGGAGTTCCCCGGCGCCATCAGCGACCACCTGGTGTGCCGCACGGAATTCGTGGCCAAGAATCCCGAGAAGGTGCAGCAACTGGTGGATGCCTGGTTCGCCACCCTGGGCGAGATCAAGGCCAATCCAGGCCCCACCCTGGCAATCATGAGCCAGCGGGCCGGTGTCAGCGAAGAGGAGTACACCGAGTACAACGCCGGCACCACGATCTTCACGCTTGAGGACAACCTCAAGGCGCTGGAGCCCGGCACCACCATGGCCTCGCTGCCCTTTGCCGCCGAGGAGATCAGTGCCTTCCTGCAGAACGTGGGCCTGGCCAAGACCCCTCCAAAGCTCGATGGGTTGTTCGTGGACACCTTCGTCAAAGCGGCGAAGTGAGCTGAGGCACACCCACCGTCATGACTGTCCCCACCAGCAACGCCCCACCGGCCGATGCCCCTCCCACTGCAACACCAACGATGGAACAGCTGAAGCGCCTGGGTCAGCACCCTTGGGTGCTGGGGCTGGCGGGGATTCTCACCGTGGTGGTGATCTGGACCGTCGTCAGCAGCGCCGGGGTGGTGGATCCGCTGTTCCTGCCGAGTCCGGGCGGGGTGATTGCCGCTGGGCAGAGCCAGTTAGCCCAGGGCGTGCTCTGGGCAGACCTCGTTGCCAGCGTGGGCCGGGTGTTCGCCGGCTTCGCGCTCTCGGCCGTGGTGGCTCTTCCCCTGGGGATCGCCATGGGCAGCAGCACGGTGATCTGCCGACTGCTGGAGCCCCTGATGGCCCTGATCCGCTACATGCCGGCTCCGGCGTTCATCCCGCTGCTGATCATCTACTTCGGGCTGGGCGAACTGCCGAAGATCCTGCTGATCTTCATCGGCACCCTGTTCTTCAACACGTTGATGATCATGGATGCCGTGAAGTTCGTTCCGAACGAACTGGTGGAAACGGCCCTCACCCTCGGCGGCCGCACCTCCCAGGTGCTGGTGCGCGTGATCACTCCCTGCATCGCTCCCCAGGTGATCGATGCCTACCGCATCAACATGGCCTCCGCCTGGAACCTGGTGATCGTGGCCGAGCTGGTGGCGGCCAATGAAGGCCTGGGCAAGCGGATCAGCCTGGCCCAGCGCTTCCTGCGCACCGATGAGATCTTCCTCGGGTTGATCGTGATCGGGCTGATCGGCCTGCTGATCGATCTGGGCTTCCGCCTGCTGATGCGGCGCACCTGCCGCTGGGCCAACTGAACAATTCCTGCCATGCATCTCAGCGTTGACAATGTGTCCAAGACCTTCGGGGTGGGCCGCGCCGCCAAGTGCGTGCTCGATGGCATCAGTTTCGAGGTGAACACCGGCGAATTCGTGGCCCTGGTGGGCAGCTCAGGTTCCGGTAAATCCACGGTGATGCGCCTGGTGGCCGGCCTGGAGCGCCCCACCTCCGGGGTGATCACGGTGGATGGGCAGGTGGTGCGCGGCCCCGGCTCCGATCGGGGCATGGTGTTCCAGAAGTACAGCCTCTACCCCTGGCTCACGGCCGCCCAGAACGTGGCCTTCGGCATGGAACTGCAGGGGCTGGCCAAGCGGGAGATCCGCGAGCGCACCAGCTACTTCCTCGATGTGGTGGGTCTGGGCGATGCCGCCCGGCGGCTGCCACGGGAGCTCTCCGGCGGCATGCAGCAGCGGGTGGCGATCGCCCGGGCCCTGGCCGCCCAGCCCAAGGTGCTGCTGCTGGATGAGCCCTTCGGCGCCCTCGATCTCCAGATCCGCGAGTCGATGCAGGAGTTCCTGCATAAGCTCTGGCACCGCACCGGCCTCTCGGCGCTGCTGATCACCCACGATCTGGAGGAAGCGCTGCTGCTGGCGCAGCGGGTGCACATCATGGCGCCACGGCCGGGGCGGATCGTGCGCAGCGTCCATGTGGATCTGGACCACACCAACATGGGGCACTTGCGGGTGTCTCCCGAATTCCTCACCCTGCGCGAGGAGCTGGCCCAGTGCCTGCGCAGCCTCGAACCGGCCCTGGCGGCATGAACCCCAGCCCGGCCGAGGCCGCGGCCCGCTTCCTGCCGTCCGAGGCCTACGCGTGTGCCGCCACCGCCCGGCGGGAGCGGGAGCGCTACGCCCCCAGCTTCTGGCATGTGGTGGCGCCGCTGGCGGCCCTGCCTGAGGGCCACAGCCTGGCGCTGGAACTGCTGGACCTGCCGGTGCTGCTCAGCCATGCCCCCGGTGAAGGGGTGAGGGCCTTCCTCAACCGCTGCCCCCACCGCGGCGTGGCCCTGCAGGAGCCGGGCGGCCAGGCCCGAGCCGTCCGGCGGCTGGTGTGCCCGTACCACGGCTGGACCTACAGCCTCGATGGCCAGCTGCGGGCGGCGGCCCGGGAAGGGGAGTTCCTCGAGCCCTTCTGCCGCGCCGACTGGCCGCTCCAACCTCTGGCCTGCCGCGTGAGCGGGCCGCTGATCTGGGTGGCGATCGGCGCCGATCCCCTGCCCCTGGAGCAGCAGCTGGATCTGGTGCTGCAGGAGGCGGGGGAAGCCTGGGCCCGGCCTCTGCAGCTGCTGGGCCACACCATCCGCGAACTGGCCTGCAACTGGAAGATCGCCCACGACAACACCCTCGACGACTACCACGTGGCCATCGCCCATCCGCGCACGCTGCACCGGGAGCAGGGGCCGGTGCGGCACTACCGCCATGCCCTCAGCCGCCACGGCTCCCTGCTGGCCACCCCGATGGAGGGAGGCGAATTCCTCACCTTCGGGCTCGCCCCCTGGACCCATGTGCTGGTGTGGCCCGATGGCCGGCTGGCGGTGATCAGCTTCCCGCCCCTATCGCTCGAGCGCTGCGCCATGCAGCTGTGGCTGCTGGGCAGGGCCGAACACGCCCCGCTGGCCGCCGAGTGGCTGGAGAGCATGCTGCTGTTCCTGGAGGAGGATCGCCGCCTGGTGGAGTCAGCCCAGCGGGGCTACCGCAGCGGCCTGGCGCCGGGGCCGCCGCACCGGCTGGAGCAGCGCCTGCTGCAGCACCAGCGCCTCTACGCCGAGGTGATGGGCCTGCGGTGATGGGCCTCACGCCTGAACGATGACGTCGGCATCGAGGGCACCGGAGCGGATCCAGCGGGCCATGGCCGTGTTGATCTCCAACAGATCGGCCACCGGCTCACGGCTGAAGGGCCGCTCGGGCAGGTAGCCGTCGGGCCCGAATTCGGGCGTGAGCGTGAACGGCAGGGCGGCGCCGGTGCGGCTGAGGCGGAACAGCCGCCAGCAGCGGCGATGGGCCTCCAGGGCCTCGGCCCACTCCGACGCGAAGGGATGGCCCACCGAGGGGCCCTGGGGATGGCCCACCCGGGCGTGGATATGGTCCACGCGGGCGGCCATGGCCGCCACGGGAGCCAGCTCGGGGGTCATGAGCCGCTCAGCCACCACGCACCAGTGGCTCAGGTCCGCCGTGAGCCGCAGGCCGGGAAAGGCCTCGAGAAAGGCCTGGATCATCCAGGGGCTGTGGAGGCTGCGGGAGCGATGGGTTTCGAAACTCACCGCCTGCCCGGAGGCCTCGGCCAGGGGGATGGCCCGGCTCCAGAACTCCTGCTGCTCAGCCCAGCTCCAGGCATCGGAGCCCGTGATCACCGTCACCTTGAGTGGGGCGTAGGCCGGGCACGACGCCAGCAGGTATTCCAGCTCCCGAAGGTGGTGTTCCGGCCCCAGCTCGAGCCGGGGCACGTAGTCGCCCCCGGTGACCAGCTCGAGCACCAGGGGCATGGCCGCGGCGGCCAGGGCCTCGGCCACGGCCGGGGGCTCCAGACCCGCCAGGGCGGGGTGGCGGAGGTTGGCCTCAAGCCCGTGAAAGCCCCCGCTGGAGGCCTGCTTGATGGCCTGCGGCAGGTCGCCATCAAACCCCCAGAGGCTGTGGAGCAGCACGGGAGTCGAAGGCTGGACGCGGGGGTGGAGCCTGCTCAGTTGGCGCCCACGAACTGCTCGGGAGGAATGTTCAGGTACACGCCTTCCTGGAAGAGTGCCTGCTTGGCGGCGGCATCGCCGCGGCTCACGGCTTCGGCGTAGCGATGGCGCAGGGAGTCCACCAGCGCCTGACGGCGCAGATCGCCATCGCCCTGGGCGGGTCGGGCGTCGAGCGCGACCTGTTCGGCGCACACCATGGGGATTGTGTTCATTCTGGACATCCCGATTGTAGGGAGGGCAAGGCATGGTCACAGCCCCCCGCCATGGCGTGGTTTCAACCCCTACCGCAGGGCGGCCCGTCGGACTGCTGGACTCGTTCCATGACCACCTCCAGCACCGGGCTGATCGACCGCCCCGCCCTCGCCGAACTCAATGCCCTCAGCAACACCGCTGCCGTGGTGCGGCTCCTCAGCCATCTGCTCACGATCGGGCTGGCGGGGCTGATCTGGCGCAGTCCCGGCCTGCCGCTAGCGCTGCGCCTGGCGGGACTGGTGATCAGCGGCATCGCCCTGGCCACCTGCTTCGCGCCGCTGCATGAGTGCTGCCACCGCACCGCCTTCCGTAGCCGGGCGGTGAACGACGCGGTGGCCTGGTGGGCCGGCGTGCTGAGCTTCTACAACGCCACCTTCTACCGCCGCTACCACCAGTGGCACCACCGCTTCACCCACCAGCCCGGCCTGGATCCGGAGCTGGAGGATCCCGTGCCCACCAGCCTCGGGGGCTATCTGCTCGAGCTCAGCGGCTGGAACTGGTGGATCGGCAAGCTGAAGGGCTATGGCCGCCTGCTCTGGGGAGACCTGAGCGGCCTGCCCTACCTCAGCCCCGAGGTGATCCCCCAGGTGCGCCGCTCGGTGCGCCTGCAGGTCCTGGTGTACGGGCTGGTGCTGGTGCTCTCCTTCATCCACGCCAACGGTTTCCTGCTCTGGAGCTGGCTGCTGCCCCTGGCGGTAGGCCAGCCCTTCCTGCGCTTCATGCTCCTGGCCGAGCACAGCGGCTGCAGCTTCGGCGCCGACGGCACCGCCAACACCCGCACCACCCTCACCATCGCGCCGGTGCGCTGGTTGATGTGGAACATGCCGTTCCACGCCGAACATCACCTCTATCCCTCGTTGCCCTTCCACGCCCTGCCCCGGGCCCATGGCTGGATCGGGCCCCGGCTCCAGCATCTGGATCGGGGCTACCTGAGCGTGCACCGCCAGCTGCTGGGCAACCTCAAGGCCCTGGCCCTGCCGGCATGAGCATCGCCAGCGCAGCGGCCCCCATCCCCACCGAGCAGCGCTTGCCCCTGGGGGACTTCCGCTTGAGCTGCGGGAAGGTGATCCCGGAGGCGCACCTGAGCTACGTGGCCCTGGGGCGGGCCAACCCGGAGCGCTCCAACCTGATCCTGGTGCCCAGCTCCTACGGCGCCCGGGTGGAGGATCTGGCCTGGCTGGCGGGGCCGGTGTTCGATCCGGAGCGCTGGTGCGTGGTGATCGCCGGCATGTTCGGCAACGGCGCCTCCTCCAGCCCCAGCCATGGCGCCATGGGCCTGGCCGAACAGGGCTGGGTGGTGCACCACCGCGACAACGTGACCGCCCAGCAGCGGCTGCTGGCGGAGGTGTTCGGCGTGGAGCGGCCGGCCCTGATCCATGGCTGGTCGATGGGGGCCCAGCAGGCCTACCAGTGGGCGGTGCAGTGCCCCGAACGGGTGCAGCGGATCTGCTGTGTGTGCGGCACGGCCCGCACCTCGCCCCACAACCGCCTGTTCCTGCTCAGCCTGCGCCAGGCCCTCACGGCCGATCGCCACTGGAACGGCGCGGGCTTCGACGCGCCACCGGAGCAGGGGCTGCGCACCTATGCCCTGATCTACGCGAGCTGGGCCGCCAGCCAGCCCTTCTTCCGGAGCCTCGCCATGCCGGTGGAGCAGCACGTGGAGGAGCAGTGGCTGCCCCACTACCGCCGCCACGATCCCCGCGACCTGATCGCCATGCTCGACACCTGGCTGGCCCACGACGTGGCCGCAGGCGGCGATCTCGGAGCCGGCCTCGCCGGCATCCAGGCGCGCACGGCCGTGGTGGCCGCCGACCACGACCTCTACTTCACCCCGCAGGACATGGCGGACGACGCCGAGCGGATCCCGGGCGCCGCATTCCATCTGATCCACTCCCTGCTCGGCCACCGGGCGGGCAATCCCCACAGCAGCGCTCCCGAGCAGCGGCAGCTGCGCCGCATCGTGGATGGCCTCCTGGCCTCCTGAGTTCCCCCGATTCCCTCCCCATGCCCGACCTCGCCAGCCAGGCCCGTGAGCTGCAGCTCAAGTTCCTGCTGATCTCCTTCACCGATCTGTTCGGCATCCAGCGGGCCAAGCTCGTGCCCGCCTCGGCGATCCCGGCCATGGCCCGGGACGGGGCGGGCTTCGCCGGCTTCGCCGCCTGGCTGGATCTCTCCCCTGCCGATGGCGACGTGATGGCGATTCCCGACCCCGCCAGCCTCACCCCTCTGCCCTGGCAGCCGGAGGTGGGCTGGGTGGCGGCCGAGCTGGTGCTGGCCGGCACGCCCATGGCCCAGTGTCCCCGCCGCCTGCTGCGCATCCAGCTGGAGCGGGCCAGCGCCCTGGGCTACGAGCTGCGCAGCGGCGTGGAGGCCGAGTTCTTCCTGCTGGGGGCCGATGGCGCCGGCATCGCCGATGCCGCCGACCACCAGGAGAAACCCTGCTACGACCAACTGGCCCTGATGCGCCGCTACGGGCTGATCGGGCCCCTGCTCGAGGCGATGGAGGGCCTGGGCTGGGGGCCTTACCAGGCCGACCATGAAGACGCCAACGGCCAGTTCGAGGTGAACTGGACCTTCGCCGACGCCCTCACCACCGCCGACCGCCACGCCTTCTTCAAGGTGATGGTGAAGACCCTGGCGGAGCAGCAGGGACTCAAGGCCAGCTTCATGGCCAAGCCCTTCGCCGAGCGCACCGGCAACGGCTGCCACACCCATCTCTCGCTGTGGGCGGGCGACACCAACCTGTTCCACGATCCGGCCGGTGAGCTGGGGCTCTCGGCGCTGGCCTATCAGTTCCTGGCGGGCCTGCTGGAGCACGCGCCAGCGCTGTGCGCCCTCACCAACCCCACGGTGAACAGCTACCGGCGGCTGGCGGCACCGCCCACCACATCAGGTGCCACCTGGAGCCCGGCGGGCATCAGCTACAGCGGCAACAACCGCACCCACATGCTGCGCATCCCCGACGACCAGCGGCTGGAGCTGCGGCTGCCCGATGGCTCAACCCATCCCTACCTGCTGCAGGCGGCGATCCTGGCGGCGGGCCTGGACGGCATCGAGCGCCAGCTGCAGCCGGGGCCCCGCCACGACAACGACAACTACGCCGGCCCGCTGGGACCGGAGATCTGCCCAAGGCTGCCGGCCGATCTGGGCGAGGCCCTCGATGCCTTCGACGCCGACACCGGCCTGCGCCAGGCCCTCGGAGAGGAGTTCTGCCAGGCCTACGGCAAGCTGCGCCGCCGCCAGTGGCAGCGCGAACGGGGGGACATCAGCGACGCGGAGCGGCGCACATCACTGGATTGCTGAGATGCCTGGGCAGCCGTGGCAACTCTGAGTCGTCGCCATGGCGCAGGCCCCCATGCCAGAGCAACCCAAGCCCGCGGCTCTGATCCAGCGCTAACGGGAGGAATTGCAGACCCGCCACTACGCGCGGCGGACGGTGAAGACCTATGAACTGTGGTTGAGAAGGTTTCTTCGTTTCCACAACCTGCGCCATCCCCGGGAGATGGGCAGCGCCGAGGTGAACAGCTTCCTCACCCACCTGGCGGTGGACCTGCAGGTGAGCCCCTCCACCCAGAATCAGACCCTGGTGGTGGGGCTGCACTAAGGAAGCGGGCTGCGCCTGATGGAGGCCCTGCGGCTGCGCGTGAAGGATCTGGACTTTGAGCGACGGGAACTGACCGTGCGGGATGGGAAAGGGGGTAAAGACCGACTCACCCTCCTCCCCCAGAGCCTGGTGGCTGAGCTGCAGCACCATCTGCTGGGCGTGCGGGGACTGCATCAGGCGGATCTGGCCGCTGGCTGGGGCCGGGTGCTGATGCCCTATGCCCTGGCAAGGAAGTACCCCAATGCCGCATCGCTGGCACGATCAGGCCTCAGGCACCCAGGGGCGCCACCATCTGGATCCAAGCATCGTGCAGAAAGCCGTGAAGCGGGCCGTCGCTGCAGCTGGCGTGTCCAAGGCTGCCAGCTGCCACACCTTCCGCCATTCGTTTCCCACCCACCTGCTGGAGCGCGGCCAGGACATCCGCACGATCCAGGAATTGCTGGGCCACAAGGACGTAACCA
>CAVONQ010000014.1:0-189864 GCA_963697335.1 uncultured cyanobacterium | reverse complement strand
GCGAGGCCAGATCCGAGAGGAGCAGGCTTACAGAGTTTGGAGAGCGTCCGCGAGAGCGGCCCTTCGGTGCTGTAGGTTTCTCTGGTCGCTGCGAGGCGACAGCCACCGAGAGCTTCCGGAAGCGGGAGTGGAGGTAGCAGAACCTGGACAACCGAAACGTTTAGGAACTGACGCTTTCACTGCGTTAGGGCTTCTTAAGGGTGTTTTGCCGAGCTGAGCCTGTGAAAGGGCGAGGCGTAGGTGAGAGCTTTTAGGAAGTGTTAACGAAAGAGCAGTGAAGGTGTGAGGTCCCGTCAAAAAACAATAGCAACTGGTATTGAGCTGTTGATGATGTGCTTGCTTCTCACGAGTGAACATGTTGTTGAAAGGCAGTTTGATGCTGGGAGCGAACCGGATCTGAGATCTGGGAAAGTCACAGGGGAGAGATGAACGAAAGTTTATGTTTCCACGGTGCACTCTTTGAAACCATTTTACCGAATGGGGCAAGCAACTGAGGTTGATGCGGTGGAATGAGTTGATGCTTCGGCATCAATTCGGACTTTAGTATTAAATCTTGGGAGCAAGCAAGCCGCGTTGAGGATAGGTAAGAGCAATCTTATTTATTTTAAAGGACCGGTCTACAACGGAGAGTTTGATCCTGGCTCAGGATGAACGCTGGCGGCGTGCTTAACACATGCAAGTCGAACGAGCCTTCGGGCTAGTGGCGGACGGGTGAGTAACGCGTGAGAATCTGCCCTCAGGAGGGGGATAACGGCTGGAAACGGCCGCTAATACCCCATATGCCGCGAGGTGAAACGAGTTTTCGCCTGAGGATGAGCTCGCGTCTGATTAGCTAGTTGGTGGGGTAAGAGCCTACCAAGGCATCGATCAGTAGCTGGTCTGAGAGGATGATCAGCCACACTGGGACTGAGACACGGCCCAGACTCCTACGGGAGGCAGCAGTGGGGAATTTTCCGCAATGGGCGCAAGCCTGACGGAGCAACGCCGCGTGAGGGATGAAGGCCTCTGGGCTGTAAACCTCTTTTCTCAAGGAAGAAGACCTGACGGTACTTGAGGAATAAGCCACGGCTAATTCCGTGCCAGCAGCCGCGGTAATACGGGAGTGGCAAGCGTTATCCGGAATTATTGGGCGTAAAGCGTCCGCAGGCGGTCTTGAAAGTCTGTTGTTAAAGCGTGGAGCTCAACTCCATTCCAGCAATGGAAACTAGAAGACTAGAGTGTGGTAGGGGCAGAGGGAATTCCCGGTGTAGCGGTGAAATGCGTAGATATCGGGAAGAACACCAGTGGCGAAGGCGCTCTGCTGGGCCATAACTGACGCTCATGGACGAAAGCCAGGGGAGCGAAAGGGATTAGATACCCCTGTAGTCCTGGCCGTAAACGATGAACACTAGGTGTCGGGGGAATCGACCCCCTCGGTGTCGTAGCTAACGCGTTAAGTGTTCCGCCTGGGGAGTACGCACGCAAGTGTGAAACTCAAAGGAATTGACGGGGGCCCGCACAAGCGGTGGAGTATGTGGTTTAATTCGATGCAACGCGAAGAACCTTACCAGGGTTTGACATCCTGCGAATCCCTTGGAAACTTGGGAGTGCCTTCGGGAGCGCAGAGACAGGTGGTGCATGGCTGTCGTCAGCTCGTGTCGTGAGATGTTGGGTTAAGTCCCGCAACGAGCGCAACCCACGTCTTTAGTTGCCAGCATTGAGTTGGGCACTCTAGAGAGACCGCCGGTGATAAACCGGAGGAAGGTGTGGATGACGTCAAGTCATCATGCCCCTTACATCCTGGGCTACACACGTACTACAATGCTACGGACAAAGGGCAGCAAACTCGCGAGAGCTAGCAAATCCCATAAACCGTGGCTCAGTTCAGATCGTAGGCTGCAACTCGCCTACGTGAAGGAGGAATCGCTAGTAATCGCAGGTCAGCATACTGCGGTGAATACGTTCCCGGGCCTTGTACACACCGCCCGTCACACCATGGAAGTTGGCCATGCCCGAAGTCGTTACTCCAACCCTTGTGGAGGAGGACGCCGAAGGTGGGGCTGATGACTGGGGTGAAGTCGTAACAAGGTAGCCGTACCGGAAGGTGCGGCTGGATCACCTCCTAACAGGGAGACAATCACTGATCATGATGTCTGAGTGCTGAGCTAACTTTATGTTAGTGAGGCAACATTAATCTTAGGCCATGGTCCTGTCATCTCGAAGGTCGATCGGTACCTCAAGGAGGCAAGCGCAGAACAGATCAAGCAGAGAAGCCAGGCTTTTGCAAGGGATCAGCACACCGCAAGGTGAGTTGAGACCAGGTGAATTTATGGCTGATGTGTGGTGGTTTGGGAGAGCGTGATGTCTTTTTCAGTTCCTAAACGTTGTCTAGGTCACCCCCCTGAGGGTAAGCCCAAATCGAGTGATCGGTTTGGAAATCTCCTGGGCCATTAGCTCAGGTGGTTAGAGCGCACCCCTGATAAGGGTGAGGTCCCTGGTTCAAGTCCAGGATGGCCCATTCATGTCTGGGGGTTTAGCTCAGTTGGTAGAGCGCCTGCTTTGCAAGCAGGATGTCAGCGGTTCGAGTCCGCTAACCTCCATTCAACTGTAGGTTCTCGGATCAATTCTCAGAGTAGTTCTCAGAAACAGGAGATCAGTCCTGAGGGAGACGTGACCAAGACTGTATCGGTAACAAGACGGTATCGGTAAACCGATATTGGTGTCAGCCCAAGCGCGACTCCAGCCCCATGCCGCAATCATTTTAGATGATGGCATGATGCTGGACTCACGGTGAGTAGTTGATTCTACTTACTGAGGGTTTGGCGAAGAACCTTGACAACTGCATAGGTGAATCTGGAAATAAAGCATCTCATGGATGTTTGATTTCAGACAGGGCCGAAAAGCCCCAATGGAATCAAAACAATTCTATGAAGTTAAGAGCCGAGAACTTCCAGTGTTCTTCTAGCCCCGCCGAGGGGTGAGGAGTTTGATCCTTCATTCCGTTGCTGCCGAAAGGGAGCGATTGAATGTTGAGAGAATAGGCCTCAACAGCCTGAAGCACTGGAAGATTTAATGGTCAAGCTACAAAGGGCTCACGGTGGATACCTTGGCACACAGAGGCGATGAAGGACGTAGTTACCTGCGATAAGTCTCGGGGAGCTGGAAACACGCATTGATCCGGGAATTTCCGAATGGGGCAACCCCTAGAACGGCCACCTGAATCCATAGGGTGGCGCGAGCCAACCCAGCGAACTGAAACATCTTAGTAGCTGGAGGAAAGGAAAGTAAAAACGACTCCCTCAGTAGCGGCGAGCGAACGGGGAAGAGCCTAAACCGATGCTTTCGAGCATCGGGGTTGTGGGACAGCAACGTGGACCAGGGACGTTAGGAGAAGCGTTTGAATGGCGCGCCATAGAGGGTGAAAGCCCCGTAACCGAAAACGAAACTGGCCTAGCTGAATCCCGAGTAGCACGGAGCACGTGAAATTCCGTGTGAATCCGCGAGGACCACCTCGTAAGGCTAAGTACTCCTGTGTGACCGATAGCGCAACAGTACCGCGAGGGAAAGGTGAAAAGAACCCCGGGAGGGGAGTGAAATAGAACATGAAACCGTGAGCTTACAAGCAATGGGAGCCCGACTGATCGGGTGACCGTGTGCCTGTTGAAGAATGAGCCGGCGACTTATAGGCACTGGCAGGTTAAACCGGAAATGGTGGAGCCATAGCGAAAGCGAGTCTGAATAGGGCGTTGGTCAGTGTTTATAGACCCGAACCCGGGTGATCTAACCATGGCCAGGATGAAGCTTGGGTGATACCAAGTGGAGGTCCGAACCGACTGGTGTTGAAAAACCAGCGGATGAGCTGTGGTTAGGGGTGAAATGCCAATCGAACCCGGAGCTAGCTGGTTCTCCCCGAAATACGTTGAGGCGTAGCGTCTTGTGCTCCAGCAGGGGGGTAAAGCCACCGTTTCGGTGCGGGCTGCGAGAGCGGTACCAAATCGAGACGAACTCTGAATACCCTGTGTGTAGCAAGGCAGTCAGACTGTGGGGGATAAGCTCCATGGTCGAAAGGGAAACAGCCCAGACCGCCAGCTAAGGTCCCCAAATCAATGCTGAGTGATAAAGGAGGTGGGATTGCCCAGACAACCAGGAGGTTTGCCCAGAAGCAGCCATCCTCAAAGGAGTGCGTAATAGCTCACTGGTCGAGCGATCCTGCGCCGAAAATGAACGGGGCTAAGCATTGTACCGAAGCTGCGGATTGATTTGTTCATTGAACAAATGAGTGGTAGGGGAGCGTTCCATGTGGGGTGAAGCGTTAGCGTAAGCGGGCGTGGACTGCATGGAAGTGAGAATGTCGGCTTGAGTAGCGAAAACATGGGTGAGAATCCCATGCCCCGAAACCCTAAGGGTTCCTCCGGCAGGCTCGTCCGCGGAGGGTTAGTCAGGACCTAAGGCGAGGCCGAAAGGCGTAGTCGATGGACAACAGGTTAACATTCCTGTACCTGTCATGTTTTGGGAAGGGGGACGGAGAAGGCTAGCCCAGCCAGATGTTGGTTACTGGTTCAAGCGTTCGAGGCGTTGAGGGGTGGAGAAAACATCCTGAGCTGAGGCGTGAGTACGAGCTGCTACGGCAGCGAAGTGGGTGATGTCATGCTTCCAAGAAAAGCCCTATACCCGTTAAGGCATGATGGCCTGTACCCGAAACCGACACAGGTGGGGTGGTAGAGAATACCGAGGGGCGCGAGGTAACTCTCTCTAAGGAACTCGGCAAAATGGCCCCGTAACTTCGGGAGAAGGGGTGCCACCGCAAGGTGGTCGCAGTGAAGAGGCCCAGGCGACTGTTTACCAAAAACACAGGTCTCCGCTAAGTCGCAAGACGATGTATGGGGGCTGACGCCTGCCCAGTGCCGGAAGGTTAAGGAAGCTGGTCAGCGTAAGCGAAGCTAGCGACTGAAGCCCCGGTGAACGGCGGCCGTAACTATAACGGTCCTAAGGTAGCGAAATTCCTTGTCGGGTAAGTTCCGACCCGCACGAAAGGCGTAACGATCTGGGCGCTGTCTCGGAGAGAGGCTCGGCGAAATAGAATTGTCTGTGAAGATGCGGACTACGTGCACCCGGACAGAAAGACCCTATGAAGCTTTACTGTAGCTTGGTATTGTGCTCGGGCTCGGAATGCGCAGGATAGGTGGGAGGCTATGAACCATTGCTTGCGGGTGATGGTGAGCCACTGGTGAGATACCACTCTTTCCGAGCTAGAGTTCTAACAGCCACCCGTTATCCGGGGGCTGGACAGTATCAGGTGGGCAGTTTGACTGGGGCGGTCGCCTCCTAAAAGGTAACGGAGGCGCGCAAAGGTTTGCTCAGGCTGGTTGGAAATCAGCCGACGAGTGTAAAAGCAGAAGCAAGCTTGACTGTGAGACCTACAAGTCGAACAGGGAGGAAACTCGGCTTTAGTGATCCGACGGTTCTGCGTGGAAGGGCCGTCGCTCAACGGATAAAAGTTACTCTAGGGATAACAGGCTGATCTCCCCCAAGAGTTCACATCGACGGGGAGGTTTGGCACCTCGATGTCGGCTCATCGCAACCTGGGGCTGAAGTCGGTCCCAAGGGTTGGGCTGTTCGCCCATTAAAGCGGTACGCGAGCTGGGTTCAGAACGTCGTGAGACAGTTCGGTCCATATCCGGTGCATGCGCAGGAATATTGAGAGGATTTCTCCCTAGTACGAGAGGACCGGGAGGAACGCACCTCTGGTGTACCAGTTATCGTGCCAACGGTAAACGCTGGGTAGCCATGTGCGGAGAGGATAACCGCTGAAAGCATCTAAGTGGGAAGCCCACCTCAAGATGAGTATTCCCATGGGGTAACCCAGTAAGGTCACGGGAAGAACACCCGTTGATAGGCTCTACGTGGAAGCGCAGTAATGTGTGAAGCGGAGGAGTACTAATAGACCGAGGGCTTGACCATAACCTCAAGCTCTTAACAGCTTGTTTCCAGAGGATCAGCAAGGGATGGCCGTCAAGGTTGTCTGGAGCTGGTCTAACCTATGCAGTTCTCAGGGTTCAACCTGAGAGCAAGACAAAAAGCAGAAGACTGAATTGAACTTGATCTCCTGAGATCAGTTCAACACAGCCTTCTATCCTGGTGTCCATGGCGCAGTGGAACCACACCGATCCATCTCGAACTCGGTTGTGAAACGCTGCAGCGCCGACGATAGTTGGGGGGAAGCCCCCTGAGAAAATAGGTCGATGCCAGGTAAAACTTTTTGTGCTCTGCTCTGATGCAGAAACGGCCACCCTTGGGTGGCCTTTTTTTGTCTGGATTAATCACTCCGGTCACTCCGGTGTCGCCACCGCATCTCTGCTCGTCCAGAGGCAGAGGTTCGCCTGGCGGGGCTGCAGGCCAGCCAACCAGGCGAGCGTCTGGGTTGGAGGAAGGCGGGTGGGCACGGCGCCAGGCGGCCCAGTCGGCGTTGCTGGCGAGCTGGCCTTGCACCGCGCCATCCCGATCCACCACCAGGCACAGGCCTCCCTTGGGCGAGTCAGCGAGCAGCCTGTTGATGGCCTCCACGGGGATCACGCCGCTGGCCCCGCTGCGTGTGTTGCCGAGCAGCCGCACCTCGTGTGGGCCATAGCGTGCTGCGGACAGCTCCACCACACCAGGGGGCAGCTCCAGCTGGGGCCGTGCTTGCTTCAGTGCCGGGGCAGGACGGCGCTGCTGCAACACCCCACCGAGCCGCAAGCTCTGCGGCAGGGCCCCGGCCGGGGCGAAGCCAGGCGGGCGCAGCAGGGATTCCAGCGCTAGCACCGACGCCCAGGCAGCCAGGCCAAGAAGCACCAGGCGCCGCCGCTGCTTGAGAAGGACGGGCGGCGGGTTCATCGCGTCGCGGGGCGCTGGTGGCGCAGCCACCACTCGAGCAGCAGCACATAGCTGGCGCACACCAGGCTGCTGGCGGCGAGGGAAAACAGCTGGGAGCCGGGGCCGCTATGCCAGAACTCAAAGCCCCGCAGGGCAGCCAGCGGCCCAGGGCCGGGATCGCGCACGGTGAAGGCCAGCAGGGCGATGCGCACACCATTCAGCAGGAACACCCCGGCGAGGGTGACTGCGGCCAGGCCCGCGATGGCCCCACCGCGACCGCGGCGGGGCAGGGGAAGCAGGATCAGCAGTGCCACCAGCGTGGCCAGGCTGAAGGCGATGGTGCTGCGGCCCGTGCAGGAGCCATCCACCAGCAGCACCTGGGTGGTCATCACGATGCGATCGGCCTGGGCATAGGCGGGCTGGCCCACCAGCCAGAGCAGCTGGGCGCTCACCCGGGCGGTGACACGGGCGAGGGGCGCAACGGGCACGGCCCAGTTGAAGAGCCCCTGGGCCGGCAGCAGCAGGCCGAGCACCACCAGCTGCTGCAGCAGCGGCGTCCGCCAGCCCAGGCCGCTGACCAGGGCCAGCCCTGGCAAGGCCAGCAGCGGCAGAAGCCAGAACAGTGGATCGTGGAGTCGGCCGGCGAAGCTGAGCACCAGCAGGCACCAGAGCAGGGCCAGCACGCCGGCCCACCAACGCCGGCCGCCACGGAGCCAGGGGCGCAGGCAGCCCCCTCCTCTTCGCGCTCCATCAGCAGCAGGCCCCCGGCCAGCCAGGAGAGCGCGGCCATGATCGTGAAATCCCCCACCCCCGCGCGGGCGGCGAGGCTGAGCTGGCTGGAGGCCAGGCCGGCCAGCAGCGCCAGCCGGCTCCAGCGCTCCAGCCGGGGTTGGGATTCCTGCCGCAGCATCCCCTTCACGTCAGTTCGGCGGGTGGCGCCTCGTCCTCCTCCGCCAACCGGGCAGCGCGGGCCTCGAGGATGCGCTCACGGGTGTCGAGCAGGGAACGGGGCCACAGCAGGGAGGCGGCCAGATGGAAGAGGGCATACACCAGCGCGCTCAACCCCAGCCGCAGCGCCTGGCGGTTGAGGTTGCCGCTGGCATCGGCCCGGCGGCGGGTGGTCTGGGAGACCAGGCTGGCCTCGGCACGATCCAGCAACTGGGAGGCCTGGCGCTGGCGATCAGCCAGGGAGGTGCCTTTGGCGGCTGGAGCCGACCCTTCCCCGGCAGGCAGGCCCACATCGAGGGCCTCCAGCAGACCCGGTTGGCTGGCCAGGAGCTGTTGGAGGGCCGCAGCATCGGGGGCGCTCTGCACGGCCTGCCGTAGTCGCTCCAGCCCGGCCAGACCGTTCTGCAACTCAGCATCAAGGCGTGCGGCCCCGGCGCTTTCCACCCGCAGGACTACCCCAACCAAGGCCAGGGCGGTGAGCAGGTAGAGCAGCGCCGCCAGTTGCAGCAGCGGACGCAGCAGGCGCAGCAGCCGCCACTCCCAGAGGGCGGGCAGTCCCTGGCCGGTGAGGCCATAGAAGAGCAGGAAGAGTGCCACCACCGGCACGGTGGAGTTGGCGATCAGCTCGGCCAGCAGCGAGAACACGCGCTGATCGTCACCCAGAGGCACGGGCAACCAGCCCCCAGCCAGCGTGAGCAGAAACGTGGCCAGCAGGGAATAGGCGCTCAGACGCGCCAGGGTGCGGGCCCGACGGGGGCTGAAGTCCATCACCGGCGCAACCTAGGGACGAAGGGCGGGCACCGCCACCTCAACACCCATACAATCACCCCATCTCCCTGAACCCATGAGCAGCGGCTCACCGCCTTCGGGCCTGCCACAGGCGCGCGTGGTCGCTCTGCCGCTGCCGGGGGGCGGGGATGCCGAGGAAGCCGGTTTCCGTCCTGGCAATCTGCTGAGGGTGCTGCGGCGTCGGCGGCGGCCCTTCCTGATCACGGTGGTGCTGGTCACGGCGGTGTTCGGCGCACGAACCGTGTGGCAACGGTTGAATGCGCCCGTGTTTCAGGGCGGGTTCACCCTGCTGATCAGCGATCCGATCAACCAGCCGCGCTCAGGCGGCGGTGGCGGCGGCACCGACATCGCCTCGGTGGCGCTCAATGAGAGCCGTCTGGATGTGCCCACGCTGATGCGGGTGCTGGAGAGTCCGGCGGTGCTGGCTCCGGTCTACGAGCAGCTGCAGAAGAGCAACCCGGACAGGCCCATGCCGGGGGTGTCGGTGTCGCTGGTGCCGGCGGGGGGCAATGCCCCCGGGGTGCTGGCGGCCGGGGTGCTGGCGGTGAATGCCCGCGGCAGTGATCCGGAGCTGGTGGGCCGCGCCCTTTCGCTCACGGAGAAGGCCTACCTGAACTGGTCGTTGCAGCAACGGCGCGAGAAGCTCAGTGAGGGGGTGCGCTTCCTCGATGAGCAGGCGCCGGCCCTGCAGGAGCGCTTTCGCAATCTGCAGAACCAGGTGGAGGCCTTCCGCCGCGCCAACCGGGTGCTGCTGCCGGAGCAGGAGGCCACGGCGGTGCGGGAGCAGGTGGGTGAGCTGCGCTCCGGGATGGCCAGTCAGCAGGCGGAGCGGGAGCAACTGCTGCGCCTGCGCAGCGACGTGGCGGCGGGACGCCTCAGCCTGCGGGACTTCAGCAGTGGCAGTGCCAGCGGCAGCGGCAGTGGCAGTGGAGCCCAGGCTGGCGCCCAGAGCGGCCCGGCCACCAACGTGCTGGTGACCCTGCCGGATCAGGCCCTGCTGGAGCAGCTCAGCGACATCGAGAAACAGATCGCCTCGGCCCAGGCCACCTTCCAGCCCTCCTCACCGTTCCTGCGCAACCTGCTGGCGGCGCGCGACCAGCTGCGGCCGCAGGTGCAGCGCAAGGAGCTGGAGGCCGTGGATGCGGCGATCCAGAAGCTGGATGGCGCCATGGCCATGAACCAGGCCAAGGAGCAGCAGCTGGAGGGCCGCTTCGAGCGCCAGCCAGGGCTGCTGCGGCAGTACGACGACCTGCAGCGGCAACTCGAAGTGGCCCAGGCCAATCTGGCCAGCTACCAGAGCACGCGGGAGCAGTTCCGGCTGGAGATCGCCCAGAACAACGTGCCCTGGAAGGTGATCGCGCCCTCGGTGGTCAACCCCAATCCCGTGGAGCCCCAGCTGGGGCGAGGCCTGCTGCAGGGCCTGCTGCTCGGCCTGGTGTCCGGTGCCGGGGTGGCGCTGCTGCGCGACCGGCTGGATCACGTGTTCCACAGCCCGGGCGAGGTGCGCGACGAGCTGAAGAAGCCCCTGCTCGGCCACATCCCCTACATCGCCTTCTTCGAGGGGGTGCGGGCCGAGAAGCGCTTCCTGCTCCAGGACCTCGACAACCAGCAGAGCGGCGTGGCGCGCTACCAGCGCTTCCATTACCAGGAGGCCTTCCGCAACCTCTACACCAGCCTGCGGTTCCTGAGCACCGAAACGCCCGTGCGTTCACTGGCGCTGAGCAGCTCCCAGCCCTCCGAGGGCAAGAGCCTGGCGATCGTGCTGCTGGCCAAGACGATGCATGAGCTGGGCCGCAAGGTGCTGCTGGTGGATGCCGACCTGCGCAAGCCGCAGATGCACCACCGCCTGGGGCTCGACAACCTCTCGGGCCTGAGCAACCTGCTCACCGAGGAGGGCAGCCGCTGGCGCGACGTGCTGCAGACCGTGCCCGACTACCCCAACTGGGATGTGATCACGGCAGGGCGTCGGCCGCCGGACCCGCCGCGGCTGCTGAGTTCGGCGCGGATGGGTGAACTTGTGGCCGACATCGCCGCCCAGGGCGGCTACGACCTGGTGCTCTACGACACGCCACCCGCCCTGGGGCTGGCGGATGCGGCCCTGGTGGCGGAGCACCTCGATGGCATCGTGCTGCTGGTGAGCCTCAACCGGGTGGACCGGGCCCTGCCGGCGGAAGCGATCCAGCGCATCGAGGCCGCCGGGGCGCCGCTGCTGGGGGTGCTCTCCAACGCCCGGGTGGAGAACGTCGGCATGGAGGGCACTTATGGCTACGGCTATGGCTCCAGCAGCTATGGGGGCTCAGCCGGGGAAGCGGCGCTCAATCCGGGTACGGCCTATGCCTACTACCGCGACGGCGAGGCAGCCGCCACCAGGCGAGGCGGGCTCAGTGCGCTGATGCCGAACGCACCCAACCGAAAGCGCTGGGGCCGCAGGCTAAGGCGGTGGATTGATGGCAGGTGAGCGGCCAAGGGAGCCAGCAGCACCGCTGTACATGGGGTCGGGACAGCCCGTATCCCATTGGTGAAGCCGGACCTGTGCAGCGGCATGATAATGCTGACCTTGGGCGCAGCTGCTGCGAGTACCGTGCTAATGCCTGCAAAGCCCGTAGAGGCGATCGTTTATCAGTTTGTTGGTGTCACGGCTGATTTTTACTCAGCAGCCTTTTTGGGCTTTCGACTGGAAGGAACAGCAACGATCACCGGAGAATTTGATTGTCTCGGCGGAACGGGTTCTGGCAGTCTTGACGGCATCGAGGTAACTTCTCGTCTAACAACGGCAACACTGAGATTTTTAACTTCATGACGGGCTACTACGACGCCACGGCTCAGCGCCTGGTGTTCGGTATGGCTACAGGCCAGTGTCCTTCTGGCACAACCACCTGCCTCGACCTTGAACTAGATACAGGTTTAATGAACAGTCCCTTTCAAAACGTTGACTTCATTTCCGGGCAAGATGCGATGGGAGACTACTGCAATAGTGGCAATCAAAATCTTGGTCTTTTTGACAGAAGAAACCGAAGTCTCGCCTCCACAGGCGGCTTCCTCCGCGCCGTCCCAACGCCATTCACAGCCACCCAGCTGCTGCCCTTGAGCGTGCTGAACGGCTATCGCCGCAGGTTGCGGCGGCTGTCCACCCACGCCTCACAATAGGTTTGCAGGCGTTTCTCAGCGATCCTAGGGTGCATAGGCGGCCGGCTGTACGCAGAGGCGTGGGAGAATCGCAGCCCGGTTAAAAGGGATGCCCATGAACACTGATCAGGCGCTTGATCTGTTGAAAACTGGCGTGATCCAGGGAGTGCTCGTGCCACTGGGCGCTGCACTGGTGGCAGGCATTGCAAGCGGGCTTCAGGAAAAACTAAGCGCAGGAATCCAGAGCCGTTCCGATCGCAGCAAGCTGGAGTTTCACCGGCAGCGAATGGAAACAATCAAGGAGCTGCTCACAGAGACAGCATCATCTATACGCAACCGACAGAGGGCAAGATTGCAGGGTGAGCTGAATCTGATTGCGGCGGAGCTGCCGTTGCTGAGCCACAGGAGGGCTGCAGCAAAGCGATCACAAGCTGATGTTCTTGGCTGGCAGCGGCTGCCCCGCTGGCGCAGGATCTTCACACTCCCCCGTCCAAGGAGCCTTCAGGGATTCATGGCAACCGGCTTGTTCTTCTGGTTTTTGTATCTGAGTGCCTTAACCATAATCACTAGCACCAATTGGGCATCAATCAGGGAGGCGCAGAACTTTTCACATTTCTCCTGTGATTATCAGCTCAATCGTGCTGCCGGTGCTGATCGGTGTGGCGTCTCGATATTTTGCTCTGCGAGCTGGCACAAAAAAGGATATCGAGAGCTGGAGAAAGCACAATCAGCTGGTAAGAGCACTAACGCTTCCGGTGCCATCGTCAGCAGCTCAGCTCTTGCCATCGCTCATCTGGTTTGGCGTAGTGGCCTGGCTTGCGATCTGGGGCTTGGAGTAACCCTCTGGCTGTACTGGGGTCTTGTTCATCAGACTTTTGCAATCGAGTTGCATTTCAACACCCAGAGGCCTTTATCCCCGGATCATACTGTCTGCATTCTTTATAGTTTCAGCAATTTACGCTCGAAACTTCGCCATTACTATGCCCGCAAGAGCGTGCGGTCGCTGCGCAGAACAGGATTGTCTTGGTAGCTCCGCCACTAAGTTTCTGCCGGAAAAACACAGATTCAGAGATCATTCTTCCATGGTTCAAACAGGAAGGTGTCTTCAAAAAGCTCCTGGGGATCGATGGTTTCAGCGGGTTTCTGGAGAATCCCTTTGCGATGGTACTCAGGCTGTTCACTCAGGCAATAGGCAGCGAATTCGCTGCAGATCCAGCGGTTTTCATTGTTTTTCAGCCGGCAGAGAAGATCTGCCGCATCTCCACCAAACACCTCCCGGATCAGGCGGCCCAGATGGTTGTCGCTGCAGGCATGCCCTGCGATCAAGGCAATGTCGTACTTGCAACCAATCTCAAGCTCAGCTGTCGTCACGAGCCTGGCAGCAATGTCTGAATTCAGGCCAACAGGCTTACGAAAGAAGATCTGGCAGTGTTCGTCGTTGAAGTAGTCCCCTCAGAGCTGCTCTCTGCACACCTCCCTGGCATGGGCCTCGATGCATTCGTTTTCTCCACTCACCAGCAAGGCGTGGGACACCTTCACCTGGCTCATGCGTGCCCATCGCGTGAAGTAGCCAATCCCTCGGGAAATGAAGTGGGAATCAGAATAGGTAAATCCAATATAGCCAACATCATAATTTTCTCGAAACACGGATCGCGAGACGAGCGCTCGATAACTGGCTTCGTGAGCACCGAGCGATCCAGGTCTCAGCCATGGCACACACCAGAGCAACCATCTGCCATAATCCTAGCTACCCCAGTCTTTTCAGTACAGCAGATTCATCTATCGCAACATTCATGCAGTGATGGGTGTCTAAAGTAATTCTGCTCATCCAACTGAGCCGCTCCTCGCCTCTGAATCGATGACACAAGCCGAGCTCAAGGCCCTGACCCAGCAAGCTCTGCACCAGGCCTATTCCAGCCAGGTGATGCAGCTCTACAACGTGTTGTCGTCGAAGCTGCTCACCGCCAGGGGAAGCGGAGAATCACTCGTAGCCACCCGGCAATTCCACACCGGCCTGCAATTGGCGAGGGAAAGCTTGGCGGCGGCCAGCAAGGTCCTTTGAAGCCATCAGCTCGCCAGCGGCTCAGCCCGTCTTAGCCACCAGCTTCCCTTCCGGCAGATGGCGACTGATCAGCTGGAGGTAGCGTTCGCTCACGAGATCCGGGGTGGCGGTGCGGCGCAGCAGAACCAGGCCAGCGGCACCCTGGGCTGCGGCTGTGGCAGGATCAGCGGCCAATTCACGGATCCAGGCCACCAGGGCGCCGGCGTCGCCGTTAGCAAACCAGCGGCCGCAGCCGCTGCCCTCCACCAATCTGCGCAGGTCGGAGCCCGGCGGGGTGATGGCGGCGATCGGGGTGGCGGCGGCCAGGTGGCCGTAGAGCTTGCAGGGGGCCACCACCCCCACCGCCTCGATCGATACGCTCACCACTGCCAGATCGGCCGCCGCCAGCGACTGGGGCAGGGCGTCGGGGTCCTGATAGGGCAGGAAGCGCACATTGCTGAGGTCCCATTCGCGGGCCAACTGCAGCAGGCGCCGGTGTTGGGGCCCGTCGCCCACGACCAGGAACTGCACGTCAGTTTCGCCCTTGAGCATCAGAGCGGCACCGAGCAGGGTCACCAGATCATGGCAGCGGCCCTGGTTGCCGGAATACATCACTGTGAAGCGATCCTCCAGCCCGTAGCGCTGCACAAACCAGTTGCTCCTCTTCGGCAGAGGGCGGATCACCTCAGGGTCGGCCCAGCTGGGAATCACATGCAGGCGATCGGCCACGTCGGGGGCCTGGGCCAGCACGCGGTTGGCCATCAGCTCGCTGAGCACCACCACCTCGGTGGCATCCGAGAGGGCTGGTCGGTTGAGCTGGCGCCACAGGCGGCAGAGCCAGTGTCCGGCTGGCAGCACCTTCAGCTCCTCGAGCACATCGGGATAGAGGTCGTAGAGGATCAGTACGTAGGGGGTGCGGGTGATGCAGTGCACCAGCCAGCCCACGATCGGCAGGTAGGCCGGTTCAGTGGTGTACACGATCAGGTCGCCGCGGCGCACATAGCGCAGCAGCCGCAGTCCAATGCGTAGGCAAAAGATCACGCTGTTCACGGCGCGGCCCCGGATGCGGCGGGGCCAGAAGCGCGAGGCACGCGTGCGGCGGATGCAGCGGTTGGGCAGAAATTCGATCCGATCGGCCTCGCTGGCCGGCCCGGCGTAGGCCGGCATGCCAGTGAGGATTTGAATCTGCAGGCCGCTGGCCGAAAGGCGGCCGGTGAGATCCTCCAGCAGCTGACCTGTGGCGGCGTAGTCGGGCGGGAAGAACTGGTTCACCACCGTCACCCGCGCCGCGCGGCTGCGATTGCGCCGCCAGTTCAGCCGCTGCAGCAGCTTGGTCAAAGGGGGAGCAGCAGGAAAGGACTGGGTTGGGGTGGCGGGGCAGCCAGTTGTCATCAGGTGTCACATGCTTGCGGGAGACCAGCGGTGACGTCCAACCCATGACCTGAGGAAGAACGCACTGATCCATTGGCATCTATTAAGCCACCCTAGTCAATCCGTATACCGGTCTAGGAACTGGCTGCTCTGGCTCTTGGCAAGCCCCCTGGCCGCAGGTAGGACAGTAGGAGGATTAAGAGGCTAATCATGCCCGCAATGGCGCCTTCCACTCCCCTTTTCCACTCACGGCGGCGCAAGGATCAGCGCCGATCTGCTCGGTCGTGACTACGCCGTGGAGTCAACCCAGTAGAGATACATCCTACTAAAAGTAATATTATCGTCATTGAAAGCGGTTGCGTGGCCGGCCCACCTGCGAGCTGAGACTATGATTTTACCGATCGGCCGCTTTGGCCATGCTGCATTCCGAACCATCAGCAGTCTGGGATTTGCCGCTTGGCAACTCAGAACAAGGCCGATCCAGGCAGCGCGTGCTATGTTTATTGGTTAGGAGTAAATCCACACCATGACTTCCTTTTGCTTTCCTTGTTGAACGCTTTTCCATCAAAGAAGGCTCCCACCTTCCGCGGTCCAGCAGCCGTCAAGGGGCTGCTGCTTGCTGGTGTCGCGGGGGCGGCCACTTGGCTGCCGGCACCCGTTCACGCTATCGGCTTTACGGGCTACTACGCTACCGGGAACTGGGCTATTAATGCCATACCCAATGCCACAGTCGCGGTCGGTGGTACTGCTCCCAATAACACCATCACCCTGAGGAGCAAGGATAATGGTGGCGGCCTTTCCAATACCACTTTCACGATTACCGCCGACCCCTTGGCCCCGGTCGCCAGTACGGTTTCATTTAACTGGTCGTACGTGACAAGAGATGTGGACGGCTCAACATTTGATCCTTTTGGCTATGTGCTAAATGGCAACTTTGTTCGGCTAACGAACAATGGACTTCCCATTAATACCACTCAATCTGGCAACGCTAGCTTTCTCGTCCAGCCTAGACGATGTGTTTGGTTTCAATCAACGCTCTACTGATTCGCAGCTCGGGCGAGGGATAACGGTGGTGTCCGGATTCTCCATCATTGCGGTTCCAGTGGCTCCAGCCCTTTTAGGCTTTCTGCCGTTAGCTTTGGTTGCCAGAAAGCGTTATTCGTCGACTTCCACACGCCGCCCTTCATAGGTCGCTGGCAAGGCAACTCAACACGAAAGGCAGTTGATGTGGTCGGATGCGTGGCTTCTGAACCTACAGCCAGCTTGATTGAGATTTGAAGCCAGCCAGAAGCACCGGCTGAACCAATGTCTAGTGGCGGCCTGCCATCAGCATCGACTTCCACAACCAGGGCAAGCGGCCGGCACCGGCGAAATGCAGCTTGACAAAGCCTGCTTCGCTCAACAGCCCAGCCAGGCTGCGGCGGCTCCAGAACTTGATGTGGCCACCCTCCCAGAGGGCAGTGAAATGGGCGTCAAGTTTGCCGGTGAGAGCTAGGGCGCAGTTCTTCAGATAGCCGTGATACGGCGTGGAGCAGAGAAACAGGCCTCCAGGCTTCAGGCTGGCGTAGGCCGCTGCCGCCCAGAGACGTGGGGCATAGCAATGCTCCACCACTTCTGTGCTGATCACCACGTCGAATGGGGGTAGGCTCAACTTGTCAAGATCTTCCGCTGTGGCTGCCGCCTGGTGAACCTCAAGTGTGGGGAAACGCCGCTGCGCCGCAGCAATACCGCTGGCACTGGGGTCCACACCCACCACCTCGTACCCCAGGTGCGTGAGCCGATCGGCAAGGGCGCCGTTGCCGCAGCCGAGATCGAGCACGCGGCTGCCTGGGCCTGACCCCTCCTGCAGCAAGCGCAGCAACGGCTTGACCAAGTAGGCCTGGGTGTGGGGAACCTCCTCTCCCCAGCCATAGTCCGAGGGCAAGACTTCAACCACCGGATTCTTTGCCTCCAGCTGGCGCCCATCGCGCCTCCCAGAGCATCAGGCTGAGCATCAGCTCCACCAGCACCCGCTGGAAGGCGTAATACCAGCCGCGCCAGCCATCCAGCAGGCCCCGGTGCCACACCAGGCAGAGCAGCAGCACCGCCACGGGGGCGATCACGTGATGTTGGCGCAGGCGGTCGGCGCCGGAGAGCTGGTGGCGGGGGGTGGTGCGGAGTTTCACCACCTCCAAGCGCACATAGCGCTCCTGAGCCCAGAACCAGCGCCTGAGGCTCTTGCGATCGTCGTGGAGGATCGGCCGCCGCAATAGCTCGCACCGCCCCGCCAGGGAGAGTTTCTGGGTGTGGCCATCGTCCAAGTAGTGGCCGGCGCGGCGGCGGAACAGCGTGATGCGGGGCGGCAGCACCGTGCTTCGCAAAGGCTGGCCCGCCACGCAGTATCTGAAGGGAATGCGGAAGCCGCTCACTGCTAAGGAAACGCTGCGGAGGGCTTCGGTCATCTCCTCCAGCAGGGGCAGCGTGACCTGGTAGTCGGCGTCGAGGCTGAGCACCCAGCCGCCACCGATCTGCTCCAGGCCTGCATTCCACTGGCGCGCGTGGCTGTCGAACACCCGATGCACCACCTCCACCTCGGGCGCAGCGGCCAGGATCTCCAGGGTGCGGTCGGTGCTGCCGCTGTCGACCACCACGATGCGCTGGGCCCAGCTGAGCCCCGCCAGGGTGCGGCCGATGTTGGCCTCCTCGTTGAAGGTGAGGATCAGTGGGGTGACCTCAGCGAGGGGATCAGCCACGGGAGCGGGCAGCAGGCATGGAACGGCTGGCTGGAACCATGGCGACTAAGATAGTCAGGTGACCATCAAAGCTTCGACATGCGCAGCCTCACGGTGGCCCAGGCGAAGGCTCACCTCTCCCAGCTGCTGCAGGCCGTGGAGGCGGGAGAGGAGGTGGAGATCACCCGCCGGGGGGTGCCGGTGGCCCGGCTCATGCCGATCGCAGACCAGCCTGGGGCTGGTTTCGACCTGGCCGGCTTCCTCAGCACCACAGACGCCCAGCCGCTCCACGGGGGAAGCGATGCCGCCAGCTTCAGCCGGGAGATGCGGGGCGCTGCACGGTTCTGATGCGCGTCTACCTCGATACGTCGTTGCTGGTGGCCGCCCTGATCCGGGAGCCCGGTACGGAGTCCGCCAAGCGGTTTCTGCAGGCAGCCGAACGGCAGGACTGGCTGCTGTCGGCATGGACCGAGGTGGAACTGGCCTCCGCCCTGTCGATCAAGCGCACGCAGCGGGGTGATCACGGCAGAGGAATCAGCCCAGGCCCTGCAGCGCTACGGCGCCCTGCGCGACGCACGCTGCACGCTGGTGACCCTGGAAGCTGAAGATTTCAGGTCGGCCCGCGACTTCTGCGCCAACCATGGCCCGGCCATCCGCGCCGGCGATGCCCTGCATCTGGCCCTATGCCAGCGCCAGCGCAGCACCATGGCGAGCTTCGATCGGGAACTCTGCGACGCTGCCGAGCACTACCGCATCGTGGTGGAACGGCTGGAGATTGCTCCGATGTGATGGAGGCGAGAGTGTGGAATCAGCCCTCGGCCGTGAGAGTGGTGCGCATCAACAGGCCCGCCCATTACCGCTGCCCTACCACCGCCGCCGGATTGCCCCGCAGGATGGCGCCGGCTGGCACCAGGCCGCTCACCACTGCCGCCAGGGCGATCACGGCGCTGGCACCCACCACTGTGCCGGGCGCCAGTACCGCCCGGGCGGCGATCCACGCGTCATCACCCACGCTGATCGGCGCCAGCCGCTGTTCGAAGCCTGGGGAGCGGAAATCGTGGTTGCCCGTGCAGAGATAGGCCCCCTGGGACACGCACACCCGATCGCCGAGCCTGATCGGCGCCAGGTTGTCGAGCCAGGCGCCTTCCCCCAGCCAGCAGTGCCGGCCCACCACCAGCCGCCAGGGCAGCTGCACCCGCAGGCCGGGCTTGAGCCGGCAGCCGTGGCCGATGCGGGCCCCGAACAGGCGCAACAGCGCCACGCGCCAGGGCGAACCCGGCAGCCAGCGGGCCGCCAGCAGGGGTGACCCCAGGCAGAACCAGAGGGTCTGCACCAGCCAGGGCCGGCCGGGAGACCAGTCGGGTGGTGTGCGGTAGTGATCGAGGCGCTGCACCACCGGGTGCTGGGAAAGCGGCTCAGGGGGCATGGGAGTCGGGCAGATGGGGATAGATCGCCTTGAGATGGCCGCGGAAGGCCCGGCGGGCGGCCGTGGGATCGGCATGGCGGGCCACCCAGGCCAGGGCACCGGCGCTGAGCCGCTGCCGGTGGGCGGGACTCGCACAGATCGCCGTGATGGCCGCCGCCATCGCCGCGGCATCGGCCTCCACCAGGGCTCCGGTGCTGCCGGGCAGTACGAAGTCTTCCGGGCCGCCGCAGCGGGTGCTGAGCACCGGCACCCCGCAGGCCATCGCCTCCAGCGCCGCGATGCAGAACCCTTCCTGGTGGGAGGGAATCACGAACAGATCCCAGCGCTGCAGCGCCGCCGCCAGCTGCCCCGCAGTGAGATAGGGGTGGCAATGCACCACGCCCTGGAGACCACGATCCGCCAGTGCCGCCGCCAGCAGCTGGCCGCCGTGGGGCTCGCCAGCCAGCTCGAGCTGCACGGGCTGGCCCTGCTGCCGCAGGCGGGCCACCGCATCCAGCAACAGCAGGATCTGCTTGCGGGGGTCGCTGTAGCGCCCGGCGAAGCCGAGCAACCACGGCTGCCGGGCGCCACTCCTGCTCCGGAACAGGTTGGGATCGGGGGGCAGGTGCAGTACGCCGGCCGGAGCCCGGCCCGAGAGCGCCTCCAGTTCTGCCGCGGTGTGGCGGCTGATGGTGAGCAGCTGCCCCTGGGGCGCGCGCAGCACGCGCCGCTCCATCGCCCGCAGCACCGGACCGTTCACGGTGGCATCGAGCAGACGCCGGTGCCAGGGGAAGCGCCGAACCCGGTCAACGCGGTCGCCGTGCCAGGGGGTGCCGATCCAGGCGAGGAACGGCACACCGAACGGCAGGAAGCGGTGGGCGCAGAGCGGATTGCCGGTGACGGCCAGGTGCAGATCGGCGCCTGTGATCAGCCTCTGCCAGTGGCGACCGGGCAGGTAGTGGGTGAACTCCAGCTCCGGCAGCCAGCTCCCGATGCCATGGCCCTGGATGGTTTCGCTGGCTGCAGAGACGGGCCGCCGCAGCTGGCCGGGTCTGCGCCCAGTTCCCAGCCGATGCAGGGGCACCGACAGCCGCGGCTGCAGGCTCCACGGCTCATACCACGCCACCACGGGCTCGATGCCGAGCTGCTGCAGCTCTGCCAGCACCCAGCGCAGCTTGGCGGGCACGCCGCCACTGTCGGGCTGGATCGTGCTGATCAGGGCCCGGAGAGGAGGCACGGCGGGCTTCAGGAGGAAGCCCCCACCGGAGCCTCAGCGCTGAGCTGCTGGCTCTGAAGCTGCTCACCCAGCAGCGACGGCACCGCGAACACCGTGCCGATGCACAGACCACACAGCAGCAGCACGAACGGGTCGCCATACACCCCTGCCGCGGCGGAAAAGAAGGGGATCTGGGCCAGCGTGAAGGCCAGCAGGCCCAGCTCGAGGTTGGCGGTGGCGGCGGGCAGCTGGCGGATCAGGCGGAGGTTGCCGAGCAGGTTGCGGAGCAGCTCAAAGCCCAGGGGCAGGAGGATCAACAAACCGGGAATGCCCAGCTCCGCTACCAGCTTGCCGGCTCCGCTCTCGGACACGAACGTGAAGCTGTCTCCGGTGGCCGCACCCACCTGGAGATCGCCGGTCTGGGCCAGGGTGCCCACGCCGAGGCCCAGGCCACCGGAGATCTCGAGCCCGCGCAGGAATGCCTGCACCCCGAGCACCCGGAAGCGCTCCAACAGATCGTCCTGGGCGCTGGCGGCACGGCTGAGGTATATGCCGAAGTCGTCGCCGAGGATCGTCTCCGGTAGGAGGAACGCCAGGATCAGGGCGAGACCGGCCGCTGAGAAGAGCACGCCCGGCAGGCGGGCGGCGGAGCGACCGGGGGCATTGCGAGCCAGCAGGCCCACGAATACCACCACGAACACGGCCACGAACACGATCCCCTTGCGGCGACCGGTGGCAAGGGTGAGCAGGGAGAAGGCGCTGGCCAGCAGCAGCCAGCCGATGCGTTGCTGGGGTTGCCCGGCGGCCACCGCCATCACGATCGCCAGGGCGGCGGCGGCACTCAGGTGCCAGGCCGCCAGCTCGCTGGAGCGCCAGAGGCCGCTGGGGCCGAACACCGAGAAGCCGCCGCGCAAGTGGATCAGGATGCCGCCGCCCACCTCGCGGAACAAGGGGATGTCCATGCCCTGGTAGTCGAGAAACACGGTGAGGGCCACCAGGGCGGAGCCCAGCAGGTACACCTGCAGCAGGCGGCGCAGGAAGGCTTGGTCGCGGCCGATCTGGAATCCCATCCACAGCCCCAGCAGGGGCGAGAGGTAGAAGCCCACACCGATCAGCGTGCGCAGGGGAACGCCGAAACGCACCAGGCCGTGAACGGCCTGCAGGGCGATCAGCAGCACGAAGAACGGCACCCAGCGGCGCAGGGCCGGCGCCGTCCAGAACATGGCGGGTAGCTCCAGCCGGCCCCGGCGCCTCTGCAGCAACACCACCGCCGAAGCGAGAAAGGCGATCAGCACCAGCCCCACGTACAGGCCTGGCTGACCTGGGGTGAGCTTGCGGATCGGATCCTGCAGGAAACCGATCACCAGGGTGAGCAGCAGGCCGGCCCGCCAGTCGCCACTGAGCAGCACCAGCGCCAGCAGGCCAAAGAGCACCAGCAACAGCAGCAGGGTCAACGGATCAGGGCGGCGTAGTGGTGCTGCAGACGTTCGGCGATCCCGGGCCAGCTGAAGTGGTCGGCGGCCAGGCGCCGGGCGGCCAGCTGCATGGATTCTGGCGGACCTCCCAGGGCCCGTGCCAGGGCATCGGCCAGCCGGTGAGGGCCTGCGGGGCAGACCAGCCCCGCACCAGCCTGCTCCACGGCGGCGGCCACAGCCACCTGCGGCGAGAGGATCACAGGAGTGCCGGCGGCCAGGGCCTCCACCGCGGCGATGCCGAAGTTTTCTGACGCCGAGGGGAGCACGAACCAGTGGGCCTGGCGCAGGGCCAGCCACTTCGCCTCCCCCTCCAGGAACCCAAGCCAGCGGCACTGTTCAGCGACATCCAGCCGGCGGGCCAGGTCCTGCAACCCGGCCACGTACTCGGGATCGCCATCGCCGGCGATGCGCAGCTCCCAGGAGGCGGCAGGCTCACGCTGCCGCAACAGGGCCAGCGCCTCCAGCAGCCGCTCGAGCTGCTTCTTCTGATGGAGGCGGGAGAGGAAGAGGAACACCGTGGTGTGGGGCGGTGGCTGCTCTGATCCATGGGCCGGAGCCTCCACCCCCAGCGGCAGCACGAAGGCGGAAGTGGGCAGGCCGAGGGCGGCGGCCTCCTGTTGCTCCGCCGCACTGGTGAAGTGCAATGCGGCCGCGCCCTCGAGGTTGCGCCGCTCGATCAGGCGCAGCAGCAGGCGTTTGCGGCCGGCGCTCTGGCGCAGGCTCCAGTGGTTCAGCTGGCCGATGGGGCGCAGCAGATAGGGCACGCCGGCACGGCGGGCCTGGGCCATGGCGCTGGTGGAGGGCCAGGAGAAGAGGGCATGCACATGCAGCAGCTGGGCTTGGGCCAGGTGGCCCGCCAGCCAGCGGTTGAGCCCGGGGGTGATGGCGAATTCCCGCAGCGGCCGCAGCGGCGGGCTGCAGCGCGGAAAGGCCAGCACGGGCACTCCCTGCCGCTCGCACCAGCGGCCGAGGGGCAGGGAGGGGTCGGTGCCGGGGCCGTGGTCGTTGCTCGTGAGGATTCCCGCCTCCACGCCTCGGCGGCGCAGGGCCGCCACCATCGCCAGCACCGCCGCGGAGGGCCCACCCCTCAGGGGGCTGATCGAGGGGATCACATGGAGAACCTTCATGCCGGCAGCACCAGCCCCAGATGCTGCTGCAGCCAGTGGCGCAAAACGATCAGGGCCCAGCTGCGGGCCCAGGGGCGCAGGTCGAGGTCGGGGGGGGCACCGGGCAGCTCCAGCGGCCCATGGCCGGGCCGCAGCGGCGAGCCGGGCTGCTTGAACCAGCTCTGGAAGGGAAAGGAGAAGCCGCGCTTGCTCTCCATGGGCACCGCCTGCAGCAGCTCCGGCACGGCCTGTTGCAGCAGCCGCTTGCCCGGCGCGAGGCGCTGGGGGGCGGGGATGGCCCTGAGCTCAGCGAGCAGCTGGGCATCCACCAGGGGCAGGCGCAGCTCCAGGCCATGGGCCATGGCGTAGGTGTCGCTGTCGCGCAGGAGCTGGGGGCCCATGTAGCGGCTGCTCTCCAGCCAGGCGATGCGCTCAGCGAGGGCGGGGAAGGCGGAGGCCGGTTCAGGGGCGCCATTCCTCAGGGGCGGAGCCTGGAGGGATGGGGGCGGTTCGAGCTGCCAGTGCCGCAGCAGTTGCCTCACCTCAGCGGGGGAGAACAACCCCCGCTGGCAGCGGTGGGCGGCCTCAACGCTGCCCGGGCCGGCCAGGAAGGCCGCCAGCCGCTGGGCGCGATGGGAGCGGCGAAGGGTCAGCAGCCGGGACAAGGCAGAGCGACCGGGGCCGAGGGCACGGTGCAGGCGCAACAGGCAGGGAATGGCGCGAAAGCTGGGATAACCGCCGAACAGCTCATCGCCACCCAGGCCGCTGAGCACCACCTTCAGCCCCTCCTGGCCTGCCAGGGCTGACACGCAGTAGGTGTTGAAGCCGTCCACCGAAGGCTGGTCGATCGCCGCCAGAAAGCCGGGCAGCAGGGCCGCGGCGGCGGCCGCATCGAGCTGCAGCGGCACATGGCGGGCGCCGAAATGGCCAGCGAGCTGGGCGGCTCGCCCGGATTCATCGAAGCCCTGCTGCGCGAAGCCGATCGAGAGCGTGGTGAGCGGGGCCCCAGCCAGGGCCAGCAGGGCCGAGGAATCCAGGCCACCGGAGAGAAACAGCCCCACCGGCACATCGCTGATCAGATGGGCTTGCACGGAGCGCTCCAGGGCCTGGCGCGCCATCGCCGCCGCCTCGGCCTCCGGCACCGGGTCGGAGGCCGAGGCAGGGGCCTCGCCGGGCTGCCAGTGGGGGCGCTGGTTCCAGTGCCCCTGCCGCCAGGTGCCCAGATGGCCGGGGGGAAGGCTCCGCACTCCCGCCACCAGCGAGAGTGGCTCGGGCACGCTGCCCGTCTCCAGAAAGCCCATAAGGGCGCCGGTATCCAGGCGCCGTTCGATCAGCCCGCTGGCCAGCAGGGCCCTCAGCTCCGAGGCGAACAGGAGCTGACCTGCCGGCCCCTGCCAGAGGTAGAGTGGCTTGATGCCGTAGGGATCGCGGGCCAGCAGGGCGCTGCGGCTCTGGCGATCCCACAGACAGAAGGCGTACATGCCGCGAAGCCGGGGCAGGGCCGCCTCGCCCTGGCGGGCCAGCAGCTCCAGCAGCACCTCGGTGTCGCTGCTGGAGCGGAAGCGGTGCCCCTGGGTCTCCAGCTCGGAGCGCAACTGGCGCTGGTTGTAGATCTCGCCGTTGAACACCAGCACAAAGCGACCGCAGGCCGACACCATCGGCTGGTGGGCGGCAGCGGAGAGGTCCTGAATGGCGAGGCGGCGGTGCAGCAGCAGGGCTGTTGGCCCATCGGCGGAAGGCTCGCGCCAGCTGCCGGCGTCATCGGGGCCGCGGTGGGAGAGGGCGGCCTGAAGATGTCGGCCTGCGGCCCTGGCTTGATCAACTGAGACGCCCTGATCCAGCCAGCCGGCGATGCCACACATGCCGTTCAGATCAGGGGGGAGCCGGGGGGCAAGGCAACCAGATTGCCTTCGAATCTTCCAGGCCAGGACGAGGGGATGAACGGCGTCAGCTGAGCTGATCCCAGAAGGTGATACAGACCGTAGCCACCAAGGGCCAGATACTCGGCAATGGTAGGGATGGTGGCGGTCTGTGCCTCGATCAGCAGGGCGTCGATGCGCCGTTGGGCAAGCAATCTCTGGGCTCCGGCCAGGGCCCTGGGCTCAAAGCCTTCCATATCGAGCTTCCAGAGGCGGATGCGCTCGATTCCCTCCCTTTCCACAAATTGATCCAGGGTGGTGAGCTCAATCTGCTCCTGTTCGAGCCTCTGCCCGATGTACCAATCCTGGCGGAGTGTTGAGCGTCCACCAGCCAGGCGGATCATCGCCGTCTCGTTGCGATCCCCCAGTCCCAGGGGAATCACAGAAACATCCCAGGCCGGGTAACGAGACAGGCAGCCTTCGAGCCAACGGCGCTGACTCCTCACCGGCTCAAAGGCAAAGGTTCGCAGCCCTGGCTGACTGGCCAGAGAAACCGTGAACTGGCCAATATTGGCGCCACTGTCGATGAAGACACCACCCTGGCTCAGCCAGCGCTTTAGCCAGCCCATCTGCTCGGGGCCCTCGTAGTCTCCGTACACCAACCAACGATGGGTCACCTCACCAAGATCCAGCGTCCAGACATACCCATTAGCGAGGACCACCGACGCCTGGCCCAGAGAGGCCAGCCGGCCTCCGTAGAGCTTCTCCAGAAGGCCGAGCTTGCGCGGTAGGGGCAAGGACCTCAACAGCGTAAGTCCCGCTGGCAGCGATATGGGCAGCTCAGGTGGACTGCAGAGGTTCCGGAGTTGGTGGGCAAAGGCGGCAACACCGAAACGTTCCACCCAGCGCCGACATTCACTCAAGATCGTAGCCAGATCAGTACCACTTGGTAGGGGCACACTCAGATCACCGGATGCAAGAAAATAGGGTGAGGTGTGTGCCGTTCGAATCGCAATAATCGGCACCACCCCTGCAGCGCAATAGGCTGCGAACACACCCGATTTTGAGAATTGTTCAGGTTCGGCGTAGAAGAAGCCATAGCGGCTCTCCAGCAGGTGGCGCATCACCTCGGCGGCAGGAAGGGGCCCCAGGCACTCCACCTCATGGTCCAGACCCTCGGGCAGCGCCAAGTGCTCGCCGATGTCGATCACCCGCACACCCTGCCCGAAGAGCTGTCGGTAGCCCCCCAGCGCCGCCGCCAGGGCATGGGCATGGCGGCGTTTGCCGGGGGAGCCGAACACCACCACTTGAAGAGGTCTGACCTGGGGGGGAGGTACCTGGGCCGCCTCGCCCACATTCGAGCAGGTGGGTAGGAATGTGAGGCGGCGGCGGCCGGCCAGCAGGCCGAGCCAGCCGAAGCCGGAAACCTGATTGACCAGGACAGCGGAGCTCACGGCGGCCAGAAGCACGCAGTGGAATCGCTGAGCCAGCACGGCCAGATGGCGCTTCCAGCCACGGCCATTGCTGAACGGCAGCTCGTGAAAGAAGGTGAGCACACGGCAGCCCCGCCAGCGCCAGCGGACCACATCCACCAGCAACCCCCAGGGCAGGCCGATGGAGCTGTAGGCCAGTGGGGTGTACTCCAGCAGCAGCGCCGTGCCGGCGGCACAGGATCGCGCCTCCTGCCGGTGGCAAATCCGCGCCCCATGGCCCCGCTCCTGCATCACCTTGGCGATCACCCTGGCATGGTCCGCCAATCCGCAGAAGCCTGGCTGCGATTCAGGAATGACGATCAACACGCCGCTATGGCCTGCTCAAATGCCGCAATGGTGTGGCGGTAGTGCCATCGATCCGCAGCGGCACGGCAGGCGGGCTCCATCTGGCGGCGAGCATCGGGCATGAGAGCCAGGCGCTCCAGCTGATCAGCGAGCTCGGTGGTATGGCCATTGGTGAACACAAACCCGCACACCCCGGGGGTGATCAGCTCGGCGGCAGCACCAACGCCGCTGGCGGCGACCACGGGCACACCACAGGCCAGCGCCTCGTTGACCGATACCCCCCAGGGCTCATCAGGTGCCGGATGCACGAACACATCGGCGCGGCCATACCAGAGGGGGAGCTGGGAATAGGCCACGTAACCGGGGCAATGCACCCGATCGGCGAGGGGAAAGCAGGCGGCCGCCACTTCGTTCCTCAATGGACCATCACCGACCAGGATCAGCCTGGCGCGGGGGCACAGCGCGTGAAGCCGTAGAAAGCCCTCCACCAGCGTGAGCGGATCTTCGCGAGCGGCGAATTTCAGGATCCCCAGCACTACGAACGCTTCGTCCGGCCAGCCGTTGGCGTGGAGAAAGGTTGGCCGGCTCTGGCGGGCACGGGACGAGCGATGGGCGAACCAGTCGTTGTCCACGGCATAGGCGAAGCGGTAGCTGGGCCGATCAGCGCGAGAAAGGGTTCGCAGGTAGGCATGGGCCTGCTCGCCCACTGGGTGCCAGCTGTTGAAGAGTTGCTGGATCCACCCCACTGCCTGACGGCGCAGCCAGCCCTTCACCCTGAGGAAATGGGTATGGCTGAGTGTGTTGTCGGAACGGAGGCCGATGCGCTGGCCTTGCAGACGCAGCAGCAACGCCAACAGCAGATGGCTCCGGGGAAAATAGCCGCAGATCACCACCAAGGCAGGCTTCTGGCACCGCAGCTGCCTGGCCAACTTCGCGATCACCCAGGGGTGGGTACGCCTGAGAGTCCGCCTGGGATAGGCCTGCTGGTTGAGGTGATCCCACTGCGGTGCAAGGCCCAATTCGGGATCCACCTCGTTCGCTGGGTTGGTCTGTGTGGTGTAGATCACCCGCAGAGAGAAAGGCTCACTCTGGTGGATCCACTGATACAGCGGGGCATCGAACTGGGTTTCGCGGTTCTGGATGATCACCAGAGCTGTATTGGCTGCGGGAGTCGGGAGCATCAGTGCGCTCCACTTCGCGAGCCTGAAAAGCCTTGCAGCACACTCTGTATGGCTCTAATCCAGATCCGGGGTTTCCAGAAGCCGTGACACAGGGCTTCACGGAAGTAACGCCAGCAGCGGCGGTCGCGATTGCGGCGCAGCGCCTCCGCAATGAAATACGCCCCCTCCGCACGGGCACCATCCACCAGCGGCTTACGCGGTAGGCCTGGCTTGGGGCCGATGGCGGCAGCTTTCTGCAGCAACGGCAGCTCTGATTCACCACGGCTGCGGGCTACATGGCAGGCCAGCGAGAGCTCAGCAATGGCGCGCTGCTCTCGCCAGTGCCGGGAAGAGATTCCACCTGGGAACAAGCGCACACGCGTGAGCACCTCCGGGATGTGCACAAAGGTGCCTTGGCCGGCCAGGCGATACCAAAGATCCCAGTCTTGGCCGAAATAAAATTCAGGACGGTAGCCTCCCACCGCTTCATAGGCACTGCGGCTGAACATCACCGAGGCATGGTGAGGGATGTCAATGGCAATGCCCTGCTCAGGCGTGCAGCTATCAACACGCCATGGTTCACCCTGCTGCGAGCCCGACCCCCTGTTGATCCAAAGCGTTTCCCAGTTAGGGCCGCACACTTCAACGTGGCTGGTTGTGAGGACAAGTTCAGGAAGCTGCTTGAACGCTTCCACTTGGCGCTGAAGACGCTCGGGGGTCATCACATCACCTACATCAATGCGACTAATTAGGCAGGTAGATGTACTTCGACAGCCATAAATTAAGGCCTGAGTCAAGCCTTCATGGGGAGAAGTCACAATACTAAACCTGGGGTCGAACTTAACAAATTGATTCAAGGCTAGATTTGGCTTAAATCCTCCATTGGCAATAACTAGGCATTTCCAAACTGCTTCGCCCGACTGACACTGAATGGATTTTAGTGTTTGAAGCAAATTCTTTGAATTAGAATGAACTGCCACAACAATCGTGACGTCTAACATTGATCCATTCATTGAGCTGCAAGGACTCGGCTTACCAAAGCCTCGAGATTTTCCAACTCTATTCGAGGAAGACCTGACTTGCCTTCATGGTGAAGGCAGCAGGCCGGAAAATACTGAAGATGTTGAACACGACAAATAAGCCTAAAGTGCTGCCAGTCTAGTGACAGGTCGGGAAGAATTTCGATGACGCAAGTATGCCGTTTTGAAAAAACAACATTTGACAGGCCTGCACCATGGATTCCGGCGACAATTCGAGCCGAACTGAAAGCAGATATCTGCTCATCTAGAGAAAGACTCGATAGAGTAATAACTTGAAATCCAATACTCTTGAAAAGCTCTTCCACTTGTGCTTCATTTGATATCCTTCGCTTAGCACTGTCTTTTCTGCTTACATAAATGCAAGACTGTCTGCGCAACGCGTTGAGGCTTCGATTTCCGGTTCTGTAATTGAGCCAATGGATAAATCCTGGACTAGGAATCCTGCATTCACCTCTCCTTGGAGAAGGGATTGGCACGACAAGTCTTTCTGCAAGGTAGTGTAAATCATTAGAGCGTATAGCTGGAGAATCAGTATGAGAATAGCCAAGCAGCTCTAGTGAGCGCTCTTGGAAGGGCGCTAAATTGTCTGGGATCAATAGCTGAAGCAGCGGCCTGGTTCGCTTTATGTTTTCATAGTCATAAATCAATTGAAGGCAATCAAGTATCCAATGATAATAGTTAAACAGAAAGGGGCTGTTTACCGAAAGCACTTCGCCTTTGATCATGCAGGGCTTTCTGAAGGAATTAACGGCACTCTTGAAGACGCTGATTGTTGATATATGTGACCTAATAATAGAATCTCTTCCGCCAAGATGGGCGGCGAAAATGCGCCTTGATCTCACCAATATGCAGGCTCTTGGCGGGACAAGATGAGCCTGGCATAGCACCGCATAAGCCCTGGCAGTTGAGATTTCTGGGTTATGAACTATAGCCTTTTGGGAATGCCCGTGATCGATCCAATCCTGAGCCCTAATGTCTTCGCTAAATGATTCGGAGCTTAACTCAGCCGCCTCGACATCAGAAAGGACAAAAACCGATCGTAGAAGCCAGATTAATTGAAGTCGAAACTTTTTGGCATTGCAAATTAATTTCGAAGCTATCTGCATAATGATTAAACTGAGGGTATCATGGCAGAAAAATGTTCGGGTTTTGGAGGTTAGTATCTACCGCCGATCTCCGAGCCAAGGAAAGATGAGCCGTTGCTCAAGGCATGCAGAGGCAAACAGGTAGGTGCCCTCCGATTTGAATCGAATCCATGGCGGTTGCGGGCGCCCTCCTCCACTATAAATAGTAATTGCGCACCATTGTTAGCTCTCCCCATGGCCAAGGCGGTCGAAAAACCTCATCCTCTGGTTGTCGAAGCGTAGGTGGTCTGGTATGGTCATTGCCAAACGATATAAGTATAGGAAGACTCTCAATCCTGTTGCCCTTATTGCCCATCGAACCCACTTGGAGCTCTCCTGAGCAGTGCTGGGCCGGCAAGCCGGTATCGAAGCTCCTCAATCCGCTGAAGTGACTGGCGGCAAAGAGCCGGATGGAAGCGTGACAACACCCTCAGTCCAATGTAGAGCTGGCCAGCTAGAAGATAGCTATAGAGTGGTGTCAGCTGCTGGCGTTCCCCGAGTGCGTCTGCGATAGATCGATAGACATGATCGTGGATGCAGACAGATTCCACGAAGGCGATGGGGTTCAAGTTCTGGCTCCCTTGGATGGACTTTGGATGCAGTCGCCAGTAGTAGCTCACATGATCGAGGCGAATGATCTTCCCCCTCTCAGGGCATTCCGGCAGAACCAGTCGAAGTCGTCGTTGATGGTGCAACGGGGATCCCAACGCTGATCTGCAATATAGCTGCGCCGATAGAGCACGCCTGCGGTGTAGGGCACCTTTTCTCCCATCAGAATGGCTTCCACCAGCCGCTCTGGTGCCGGCGGAATGAACGTCCTTCTGGTGGCTTCGATCAGAGTGCCGTCCGAATCTGTGCGTACATCTCCCCATCGACACATCACCATGTCGGCGGCTTCAGCCTCTGCCGCGGCAACTTCTAAACACAACGTTTCCGGTTCCAGCAGATCGTCGTGATCCAGGAACTTCACGTAAACCCCAGTGGCGCATTGCAAGCCGGCGTTGCGGCCTCGCGCTCCCGAGCGGCTGTTGTGGGGCTGGCGGATCAGGCGCACTGCCGGGAAGTTGTACCTCACCTGATCCGGTGTGTCGTCAGTGGAGGCGTCATCCACCACGATCACCTCCAAGTTCACACTCTGGTGATCCACACAGCTGCGGATCGCGTCCAGTAGCCAGGTGCCCCCGTTGAACGTGGGAATGACAACACTGACGCTCGGACGAGTGGGGGCTGCAGAAGTCATCACAGTGGCAGCGGAGCAATCAGGTTCTGCAGGGCCTTCCCATTGGCCTGCCAGCTGAACAGGCCTGCGCGGCTGAGCCCAGCCTGGGCCAGGGATGCCAAGGCATTGGCATCTGCGTCCAGTGCTGCCAGGGCATCAGCCAGGGCCATGGGGTCCCCGGGCGGCACCAGCAAGCCCGTCACTGCCTGAACCACCAAGAAGCTGATGCCCCCCACGGCGCTGCCTAACACTGGTCGGCCGCAGGCCATGGCTTCCAGCACCACGGTGGGCAGTGGGTCGTCGCGAGACGGTACTACCACCAGATGGCAACAGGCATAGTGATCAGCCAGCTCGTGGCGGGGCACGACTCCCAGCCAATCCACTAGACCGCCAAGCCCCAACCGGTGGATCCGTCCATCGAGATCCCGGCTCTGGTTGGGGCTGGCGCGGCCAATCAGATCCAGCCGCATGGCCAGGCCTCGATCGCGCAGCAGGGCCAGGGCCTCCAGGAGCACGTCCACCCCTTTCACAGGGTCGATGCGGCCCACGAACAGCAGCCGCAGTGGGCGTTGATGCCAGTGCTCGGCGCGCGTGCAGGGTGGCTCGGCCAGGCCGATTTCAGCGGCATCCAACCCGTTGGGGATCAGGGCGATGCGCGAGGCCGGCACTCCGTGGGCGGCGATACGCTCCGCCATCACGGGCGAGAGGGCCACATTGGCGGTGGCAAGCCGGTGGGCCGGGCGCGTGGTGCGCCGGTATAGCCAGGTGACGGCGGGGTCGTAGCTGCCGGGAGGTCGATGGAACACATCGCCATGGCTCACCAGCACCAGTCGCACCCGGCGGCCAAAGCACCAGCCCACAGCCGCTGCCAGGGGATGGCTGTGGCAGAGCACAGCAGTGGGGGGGCTGCGTGGCGGGTCCAGCTCGCGAGCGGTGCTGCGCAGGGCCAGCAGGATCCAGAGCAGTTGGCGGGGAAGGTGGGCGAAGCGGCGCAGTGACTGCATCGACGGCACCGACAGCAGCCGCACCCTCAGAAGCCGCCAAGCTGCTGCAGCCGATCACGACGCTGGGGGCTGAGGCCATCGCTGATCAGGCACACCGGCTGGCTCCGGGCCAGGCCGAGGGCCTGATGCCAGGCCACGGTGGCCACGGCGCCCTCCTGGGCAAGCCCCTCGCAAAGCACGATCACGGTCATGGCGCCACGGCAGCGGAGGCGACCAGGCAGCGCCGCAGCGCGCCAAGGGTGATCCGAAGCTGCCGAAGCAGCCGCAGCCGTGGTGCTGCGGCCACTCCCATCGCCAGGATCAACAGGGCCTGGCGGCGCTCACCCCGCCGAGCGCCTCTGCCAGATAGCTCCAGAGGATGTGGCTGAGGGCGGTGCGAAATCGAGGGCCGTAGCGAGCAGGAAAGTGGCGCCGAAAGCTGCGGAACAGCTCCTGGCTTCGGCGGGCTTTCTGCAGCGGCGAAAGGGGTGCCCACACCCCGCCGCCATGGAGCCGGTACACCGACACCACCTGATCGAGCACCGCCGCATCGCCATGGCAGGCCGCCAGCAGATAGAGCGGCCGATCAAGGCAGTACTGCCGGAAGATCCAGCCCGGCAGCTCCACTGCCTCACGTCGCATCAGCACGCTGGAAAAGTGGAAGCCGTAGGCCTCAATCAGCTGCTCGAAGCCCAGGCGGTCTGTTCCCGGTGGGGGGCCGATCTCCGTTGGTGCGGTACCGGCGGCCGCAGCCTGGCGCTGATCCAGCACTCGGGTGCGGCCACCACAGAACGCCAGGCTCGGATCGGCCTCCAGCAGGGCCAGCTGGCGCTCCAGCTTGGAGGGCTCGATCCAGGCGTCGTCGCCCTCCAGAAAGGCCACATAGCGGCCGCCGGCGCGCTCCAGCAGCCGGGCGAAGTTGCGATGGAAGCCAAGGGGGCCCTCGGGTGAGCTGGCCACCTGGATCCGCTGCGGATCGGCGGCTGCTGCGGCAGCGGCGATCTGCGCCGTGGCGTCGGTGGAGGCGTCCTCCCCGATCAGCAGTTCCCAGTGGGGATGGCTCTGGGCCTGCACCGAGGCGATGGCTTGCCCCAGAAACGGAGCGTGGTTGCGGGTGAGCATCAGCACGCTCACCAAGGGCTGAATGGTCATGCCGGCCAGTGGCCCGTTCGGGCCAGATGGGCAAGACGGGAGCCCAGCGCCGGCCCCACCGTCCGCCTCAGCAGGCCGTAGCTGCGGATCATCCGGCCGCTGCCGGGGGAGCTGAGTTCGGCGAGCCTCAGCAGTCGATCGCCGAGAGCCTTATCGCCGCTTTGATGTAGCAGCCGGGCCCGCACGAAACACTCATCACTGAAGCGCTGCCACTGGGGGGCTTCGAAGGGCACGTCTGCCAGCAGGGCAGCGGCGTAGAGCCGGGGGTAGAAGCGGGCCGTGTCGCGCAGGGCGTCCACACTGGGTCCACGGGTCACCCGGTTGGCGGACTCGTGGTCCACCTGCACCGACACAGTGCTGCCGCAGTGGATCAGCCGGGGCCGCAGGGCGCCCATGCGGGCCTCGAGATCCCAGTCTTCCGGGCGAAAGGGTGGCCAGGGGCCGGCGGCATCACTGATCCAGCGGCGAAACAGCGGCGTGTGGGTGTGCCACCAGCGCTCCACCAGCAGCAGGGGGAAGAGGTGATCGATCTGCTCGGCTGTGTGGCGGCTGGGATCCTCCAGCACCCGGCCGTCGGCATGCACGTGGCGCGAGGTGCCGTAGGCGATGGCGCAGTCGGGATGGTCCTCCAGGGCCGCCAGCTGGTCGGCGAACTTGTTGGGTAGCAGCAGATCGTCGCTGTCGAGGTATTGGATGAAAGCGCCGCGGGCGGCCAGGCGACCGGTTTCGCGGGCCGCGCCGGCACCGGCATTGGCCTGGCGCAGCACCCGGATCTCACTGGGGTGGGCGGCCTGCAGCTCGGCCAGCACCTCGGGCGTGTGGTCAGTGGAGCCGTCGTCCACCAGCAGGATCTCGATCGGCCGATGGGTCTGGGCCAGCACCGAGGCCACGGCCGCCCGCACCATCACGGGGCGGTTGAACACCGGAATGATGGTGGAAACGAGGCGCTCGCTCATCGGCATCCGGGCTCAGAGATAGGGCTCATCGGGCTGGCGGCTGCGGATCACCTGGGCAGGCGAGCCGTAGGCCACCACCCCTGAAGGGATGGACTGCAGCACCAAAGAGCCGGCCCCCACCACTGTGTCGGCGCCGACCTCAATGCCGTCGCGCAGGATCGCGCCAAGGCCGATGGAGCTGCGTTCACCGAGCCTCACCCGGCCGCCGGTGATCACCCCGGGGCCAGGCTAGAGAAGGCGCCCAGGCGCGAATCGTGATCCAGGCTGGCCCTGGTGTTCACCAGCACCCCCTCGCCCAGCTCACAGCCCGCGCCCACATGGGCCTGGGCCATCACCACAACTCCGGAACCGAGCCGGGCATCGGCGGCCACCACAGCGGTGGGATCGATCAGGGTGGGGAAGATTGCATCCGGCACGGAGGCGGCCAATCGGCGGGTGATCGCCTGGCGCTGGCCGTTGTCGCCCACGGCCACAAGCAGATGGCGCACCCCATGGGACTGGCACAAGTGCGGCACGTCGCATTCGGCCCCAAGGATGGCAATCCCGTGGGCCAGGGTGCCTGGGACCTGGAAGGAATCGATCAGGCCCACAGGGGTGAATCCCCCGTGCCGCTGCAGCACGGCGAGCAGCGCGTGGGCATGGCCACCGGCGCCGAACAGCAGCAAGGGAGCGCACTCACGGCTGGGACATGCTCAGGAGGTGCCTGAGGCGGCTACCTAGGGCCAAGCTGCGGCGCAGCCAACGAATGGCGAAGCTCATCGGCTGAAGCAGGGTGCGCAAGAAGAGCAATAGGAAGCGTCTGAGGCGAGCGGCCCAGAAGCCTGGGCGCCTGCCTGTACAGAATCCCCCACGACTGGCGCCAATGTGCCCATGGCTGCCGCTCTGGCAGCTGCCAGTCCATTCCGTAGATCCAAAATTCTCGGTCGGCGAGTTCGCGGTCGAAAACGGCCGAAGAAATAGGCATCAAGGGCATCGATGCACTCCCGGCTCATCTGCAGACGATGGAGCCTATCGGCGCCCGTCCAATAGCCGCCGGGATGGCGGCGGTAGTAAGACAGAGGCTAGGGATCATGGCGCAATCCCCTTTGATGCGAGCAGGGCAAAGCAACGTCGAATCAAAGGCTCCCTCGGGGAAGTTTGGATAGGGAATAGCCAGCTCGGTACGAAACATCAGTGCCGAGAAGTGAACGGAATAGCGGCGCAGCAGATCTGGCAACGCGGAACCGGTTTTGCCAGAGTTCGGGGGCAGGGACGTGGGGCGATTCTGGGTGATTCCAGCGACGCAGGAGAGGGAGCGGATCGGCTCTCAACAGCGCGAGCTGTTGTTTGAGTTTCGTGTCGCAAACCCAGTGGTCGTCGCCCTCGAGGAAGGCAATCACTGAGCGCCCGTGCCCGCACCAGCAAGCGCAGCACGTTGTCGCGCATGCCAACGTTGGTTGGGGCATGAATCACCCGGATACGTTCGGGCCAGCGTCGCTGCAGGCTGAGGGCTAGATCGAGGGTGTGGTCGCTGGAGCGGTCTTCCCCGATCAGCAGCTCGAAGGGCTCACCCAGTTGCTGCCGCATCACGCTCTCCACTGCCTCCTCCAGCCAGGGGGCATGGTTGTAGGCCAGCATGATCACGCTAACTGCCGGTAACCTCACCAGCACGGCCTGGTCGGAGATCTCCTCGGCCGGAATGGCGGCCATCTGGTCGCGGAAGACCCAGCCCGCATCAGGCCATGCCCAGTTTCGGCTGTTGTGTAGTCCTGAGAACATCTATTGATCGTCCTTTTTGCATAAGTAGATAGCACTTGTGGGGGCAATTCCATGTCGCCTGAAGGCTTGTTCTCCAAAAGTGTCGACGCCCATTCGCTCTACGATAAATCCGGCTGCCTTTAGTCTTGTCATGAATGAGTTTTTCTCATAAAGACGTGCATGGTCGTTTTGCCCAAAGCGCCGGCAGCGCTCTTCTGGGATCAATGGCTCCCCGTCTTCTTCCAGTGTGGAGGATATTCCTCTATAAATCGGTACCGACAGCAGTGCCCAGCCACTTTGATCAAGAACTCGGTAAAATTCCTCGAGCGCCAGTCGGTCATTCTCAACATGCTCAAGCACATGTGAGCAGATGATTCCATTCAAGCTGGAGGTTGAGTAGGCAGCCATGTCTTGAATATCAAGCTTCTCGTCTACTCCTGTCATGTTAATGTCTGCCGTTCTGTAACGACAGCTGTATGTTTTCTTGATGTGGGCAGAGAGCATGCCCGATGGAGCGATATCGAGCAGCTGGAATTCAGGGCTGACAGGCCGAAGCTTCGCTAATGCCAAGGCTGCTAACCGGTTCCGATCAGCTGTGCCACAAAGCGGGCACGAATATTGGCTTGTATTGAGAGTTTCGAATTCATCCAACAGAATTTCAGATCCTGCTTGCGTTAGATCGCTCTGGTATTTGGGATCGATTGGCGTGAATGCATCAAAGCTCCCGCCGCACACCGGGCATGAATGCGCATAGCGGATACGTCTGTATACATTTTTCAGTGAGTTAATGATGTTCACGGAAGGTCTGAAAGCTTTTGACCCTGCGCCAGGATAAAGGGATGGGCTTTGAATGGGAAAAAGCTGGTGAGGCTGTAGATCAGCTAGACGTGCTGAGGCCAGGCTGAACGACGAGAGGGCCGGATGAAGCAGCCAGTCGCAGGAGGCCAGAAGGGCCAGCTCGATCAGGGCGTCGCGGGCGATGCCTAGGCCCGAAGGCTCGGCACCTTCGGCCAGGTGCAGGGGGGTATCGATGGCGGGCAGCCATTTAGGCCGGGTGAGCACGTCGGGGTAGCGTGCCCGCATGGCCTCGATGGCGGCGGCGTTGTCGGAGGCAAGAAACAGGTCGCTCCAGGGGTGGCTGGCCTGCAGCTGATCGAGGCACTGAAAAACCTGATGTAGATCGGCACTCTTGCCTGCCCGCATCGCCTCGCTGCTCGCGCGCAGATGCACCCCGATGATGGGCTTGCGAAAGTGCTGATGGCGGAAGGTGCTGATCGCATCCTGGAGTGCAGAGTGGGGCAGGATGTGGTTGCTCAGTGGCGGCGCTTCAGGAGATCCCAGGCGACGCAATGCCGCAGCTTGCAGTGCTTTAGAACTGTGGTCCCAGACCACCACCCAGGCGGCATCTGAATCCAGGGCGGCCAGCCCAGCATCTAGCTTGGCGCTGGCCCAAGCGCGATTCCAGTTGTCGGCGCGCAGGCTGGCATACACGTGTCGCAACGGCTGATCCAGGTGCCCTTGCCATGCCACGGGCAGTACGTCTCCAGTAGCTCTAGCCAGTACCATTGGCGGGAGATGGTGCACCCCATGCAGCTCAAAGAGTTGGTCGGCCAGGTTGCTTTCGCCTCGGCTGTAGGGCGTATCTCGCCAATCGATCACCAGCGTCCGATCAGTTGCTAGGGCTAGCTGCAGGGCTCGATCTAAAGCAAGAATCAGATCTCCAAGTCCAGCAAAGCCAGGGCTCTTGAGTACGACAGCTCTAGTAATCATCGCCAATTCTATGTTGCTGTAAACGATTCAACCAGTCTGTAGCGTCTCATTATCTTCGAGCCAATGCCGTAACGAAGCCTGTAAGGTGTGGGTGGGGATGGTGCTCTGCCAAGAAGACAAGACATAGCACGCTTAAGGTAGCCTTCGAAGCTGTCATAGTGTCGGGCAAATGCCTCGCTAACATTCCATTCCACGTATCTCCTCAGATCACGATAAAGATCAAACGATAGGCTGCCAATGATGTTATTGAATTCTTTCTTGCACGAAAAGGATAGTATTCCGCGCGAATCAAATATGTGTGAAATCGAAGGGCAGCCGTAGTAGACGGGTATAGTGCCACATAAAATGCAATCAATAATCTTTTCGGTAAAGTAGAGATCCTCTCGGTTGTTCTCCATTGCAACACTGAAGCAATAGGGCCTTAGCGCCTCGGCTTTGCTGTGGATGGGCCTAGTAGCACGGCCATAGATATCTACAGCTGCTGAGTTCTGGGCGAGTCGAAAAATAGACATTCTCATGGAGTAGCCATCCTCCTGTAAATCATGACCTAAATTCGCAATCATTGAGCAGAGCTTTGACTTCTCCTCAAGTGAAGGAAGCGAAAATCCAGACTGCCTAGAATCTATCCCGAGAAAATTGGATGAAAATGGAACTAGTCTGAAGTTGTCATGCCGCAAAGCAAGAAACTCAATATTTGTCAAAATGTGAGGAAAGAGTTTGGATATCCTGTCGTGATGTAATTGACTGATATACTTGGGAGACTCTTTAAGCAGGGCGACTCTGTTCCTGTAGGGAATAAAGGCTGGAAAACCAGAGTCACATAGATCGTCAGAAATAAAGTAATAATGATAGCCCTTTTGGACTTCTGAGAATGGCGATATTATGTCTATGCTAATGGCGTACTGATTGCACGATGATGAGAACCTGTAGCTCCTGTAGCCATAAATGCTCTCGTCTGGCGAGCCAGCCTTGGGCCAACTTCGACTCTCTACGATTGCACAGCGGACATCTCTCATTGTTGACTAGTGTTTAGTGAGATAATGGAGCCATCCTTTGCAAGATGGGTTAAGTAGGATGAGCATTGAATGCAAGAGCATGGGGCCAATTGGCTTAAGCTTGTTTGAGATGATCCGGTGCGCTTTTACCAGGGATGTGGTTCATTGGTTTGAGGTCTGGATCGAATCGCTGCATCACGGCCTGGAGTGCCCTGTAGCAGATGGGCCTGCTGCGTCCAGAGACGTCTGTAGATGACCTCCTGGTTCAGTAAGTCTCCATGCCGCCCCCGCTCGACGACCCGCCCGCCATCCACAACCATGATCTCATCGGCCCGCACGATCGTGCTCAGCCGGTGTGCGATCACCAGCACCGTGTGCTCGCGCTCGAAGGCCTCGATCGCCTCCTGCACCAGCCGTTCGCTGGCGGAATCCAGGGCGCTGGTGGCCTCATCGAGGATCAACAGTTCCGGATCGCGCAAAAATGCCCGTGCCAGCGAGATGCGCTGTCGCTGGCCACCGCTGAGCCGGTAGCCGCGCTCGCCCACCAGGGTGTGGTAGCCGTCAGGGAGCGCCTCGATGAACTCAGCTGCCTGGGCGCGGGCCGCCGCCGCCGCGATCGCCGCCTGGCTCGCCCCAGGGGAGCCGAAGCCGATGTTCTCCGCCAGGGTGGCGTTGAACAGAAACGTGTCCTGGCTCACCACCCCCAGCCGGCGCTGCCAGCTGGCCAGATCCAGCTCCCGCAGATCCACACCGTCGATCAGGATGCGCCCTTCACTGGGCTCATACAGGCCCGCCAGCAGATCGGCGATCGAGCTCTTGCCTGCGCCGCTGGCTCCCACCAGCGCCACGGTGCTGCCCCGGCGAATCTCCAGATCGATGCCGCGCAGCACCCAGGGCCGATCCAGCCCGTAGCGCAGACCCACCCCCTCCAGGCGGATGGTCTCACTGAACCCCTCGAACGGCACGCCGCCCAACCGTCGGAACTGCTTGCCCTCGGGCCGCAGGAACGTATTAAGCCGCTCCAGATTGGCCGCATTGGAACTGAGCAGGCTGTAGCTGCCGGCGATGCCGTTGATGGCCATGTTGAGCCGTTGCAACGCCAGCACGAACACCACCAGGCTGGGCAGCACCCCCGAGGCCCGGGTGCCGAAGGCCATCACGCTCACCAGGGCGATGGCGGCGATGGCCAGCAGCGGCAACAGGCCGCTGATCGGCTCCAGCACTGCCAGCAGCAGCGCCTGACGCCGCTGAGCCTGCTCCTGCTCCCCCAGCTGCTCCTGGAACTCCGCATCGGCAGTGTCCAGCCAGCCAAGGCTGTGCAGCAGCCGTAACCCCTGGATGGTTTCGGTGAGGCGGCTGCTGATCGCCACACTCGCCGCCGTGAGCCGTGAGGCCGTGCGGCGGATGCGCGGCAGCAGCTGCTGCTGCAGCAGCACCACCAACAGCACAATCAGGCCTGCGGCCAGCAGCAGCCAGGGGGAGAGACTGATCAGCACGGCCAGGTAGGTGAGGGCCATCAACCCCTGGATCAGCAGGGCATTGCTGGCCTCGATCTCACGCCGCACCGTATCGGGGGCCTCAACGGCCAACTCGGTGAGATCCCCCACGCGGTAGCCGCTGGCGCACGCGAAGCTCAGGCCGGTGATGCTGTGGTGGATCAGGGCACGGATGCGGCGCTTGCAGCGGGCCGTGAATCTGCCCACGCTCACACTGTTGAGAAATTGCAGCAGGGCCTGGGCCAGCTTGAGGCCCACCGCCAACAGGATCAGGCCCAGGAACAGCCGCCCTGGCGAGAGGCTCTCCAGCCAGTCCACCAGCCCGGGCAGGCCAGAAATCAGGGGCTTGGTCTGCCAGGTCACCGCTCCGGCGGGATTCTGGCCGAGTAGATCCACCGCCAGGAACACCGTGCCCAGGCTCGCTCCCTCCAGGGCGGCTCGGCCCAGGTTGCTGATGCTGGCCAGTGCCAGCAGCCTCCACTGCTCCAGAGCGGTTCGCCGGATCAGCCGTGAGGCTGGCTCCTGACTCAGCTGGATGCCGAGGCTGGTGGCAAGGCCGCGGGCAACCCTGGGCAGAAATGCCCCCATCAGAGCTTCTCCTCCCGGAGGGCCCCACGGATCACGGCGCTGATCCGTTCCACATCTGCCCTGGAGAGGTCTGGATAGATGGGCAGGCACAGCACCTGGCCGGACAGCCGCGCCGACACGGGATAGCGGCAGGGATCGGCACTGGGATTGCTGCGGTAATACTGAAATTCAGGAATGAGTGGGTGGAAGTAACGGCGCGGCACGATGCCGTGGCTCCGCATCTCCTCCAGGAGCAGGTCGCGATTGAGCAGGGCCTGATCGCTCACCAGCACCGGGTAGTAGGCGTAGTTTGGCCGGTCCATCTGCCCGAAATCCGGCAGTGTCAAGCCCGATAGATCGGCGAGGAGTTCGCCATAGGCTTCTGCCACCGTTGCCCGCCGGGCGATGGCGTCGTCGATGCCGGGCAGCTGCGCAAGGCCCACCGCCGCGTGCAACTCACTCATCTTGGCGTTGATGCCGTTGGAGGCCACCGTGATTTCATCCACGAAGCCGAAGTTCTTGAGCCTGTCGATGCGCTTCTTGGTTTTGGCGTCGGGGCTCACGATCGCCCCACCCTCGAATGTGGTGAACACCTTGGTGGCATGAAAACTCATGATCGAGAGATCACCGTGTTGCAGCAGCGAACCACAGTGACAATTCACTCCGAAGGCATGGGCAGCGTCATAGATCACTCGCAGGTTGTAGTCGTCAGCGATGCGCTGGATCGCCTCAACATCACATGGGAAGCCATAGCAATGCACCGCCAGAATCGCACTTGTGCGTGGTGTGATGCTGGCCTCGATGCTGCGGGGGTCGAGGCCGAAACTGCGGGGATCGATATCGGCGAACACCGGCTCCAAGCCGTTCCAGCTCAACGCCTCGCTGGTGGCCACGAAGGAGAACGGGGTTGTGATCACTTCACCCTGCAGCCGCAGGGCCTTCAGCGCCACGAGCAGAGCCAGGGTGCCATTGGCGAAGAGGGAGAGATGCTCCACACCCAGATGGCTGGCCAGGTCTGCTTCCAGCTGCTCATGCAACGGGCCCGCATTGGTGAGAATGCGCCGGTCCCACACCCCCTCCAGCAGCTTCACCACCTCTTCCAGAGGCGGGAGGTGGGGCTTGGTCACATAGATGGCCTCAGGTTCCATACCCACTCAGGCCACCCTGGCCCTGGGTTCCCAGCCGCTCAGAACCGCCAGCTGTTCCGGCATGGGATTGGTGAGGGGATGGACCTGCATCAGATAGTCGAGAGCCTGCAGCCGGTTGAGCCCGCGTTCGCGCATCAGCCAGGCCGCCGCCACCAGCGGTGAGCGCTCCACACCGGCGAGGCAGTGCACATAAACAGGGCCGTGCTGCCGCAGCCGGGCCAGGGCGTCGATCGCCTGCTCGAGATGATGCGGCGCGGGCGGATGATCAGCGCGATGGTCCGGCATGGCCGCCCGTTCCCAGTGGAACTCCTGGAGCAGGGCCTGGGGCAGGACCACCTCGTGGGGGCTGCACAGGGTGAGCACGGAGCGCACTTTCTCCCGGGACAGCTCCTGAAGGTCTTCGTTGTGCTGCGGGGCGGAGCCCACCGCCAGTTCGGCGGTGAGCACCCAGCTCTTGGCAAGGGCCATCAGTTTGTGTTGTCCAGGATCTGGATCAGCGCCAGCACATTCACCAGGCCGGTGATGGGCTGGGTCACCGCCTGCACAGCATCGGCGGTGACCGCATAGCGGCTGCGGTTCACGATCACGGTGTCGCCTTGCCGCAGGGGGGGGTTCTTGAGGTTGGAGGGGCCCTGGTCAAAATCCAGGGAGTAGAGGCGGCGGGTCACGGTGCCGTTGCGGTTGATCCGCACCAGCTCCAGCTTTGAGGTGCTGGCCCGCCAGGGCTGCACCCCACCGGCTGCCAGCACCGCCTGCATCATCGGCGTGTTGGCGGGCACCTGCAGGCGTCCAGGAGCCTTCACCTCTCCCACCACATTCACATCGATCGCCTGCGGCGACAGGGTGGTGGCGGCCAGCTCGGTGAGCTCGGCCACTTCTTCCACGGCCCGCTCCACCCGGATGGTGTCGCCATCGAAGAGCACTGGATTCTGCAGCTGATCGCCTTCCAGCACCAGATCAAGCAGATTCACGCGGGTGCGCTTGAACCGAGGTGGTGACCCTGGGACCCGACGCTGCAGGGTCACCTGGCGCAGGTTGGCCAGCCCGGTGATGCCGCCAGCCTTCTGAACCGCATCCACCAGGGTGGACACCCCGGTGATCGCCACGGCGGCCTGAGTTGTGGAGGCTTCCGAGGTGGTGAGGGTGTACAGCCCAGGCCGTTCCACCTCCCCAATCACCGCCACCCGCAGGGGGCGCGGGCGCACCACGCTGAGTTGCAGATCAGGCCGCAGCAGTTGCTCCCTGTAGAGCAACTGCAGCCATTGGCTGGCCTGCGACAGGGTGAGGCCGGACAGCACCACATTGCCCAGCAAGGGCAGCGCCGCCGTGCCGTCGTTGAGAATATCCACCGGACCAGAGAGATCAGTGGCGGCCAGCAGTCTGAGCTGCAGGCCATCACCCGGTCCAAGGATGTAGACATCATCCTGCAGGATCGATTCCTGGATCAGAGCTTCTCCTGGAGCTACCGCTCCAGGACCCTGGGCCTGGGCACCAGGTATGGACAAGCTGACCGCAGTTGCCACCGCCACCAGGGGACCTAAGCAGCGAAACCTGCGGGCGTTCCGAACCATGGGTGCCGTGGGGAAGCTAGGGGCCGTGGGCTGACGCTAATGGTATCCGCTGCAGCAGCCTGGGCTCAGGGCCCCTTGTGCCGAAGTGCTGGCTCCGCCAGCCCCTGCCCCAATCTGATCATCGGCCTGTTGCCATACCACCTGATGGGGGGTGGGGCTTTAAGGTTGGCGGGGCAGATGATTTGGCGTGCTGTTGCGCTTTCTCTCCAGCACCGTGGCCATTCTGGCCTGCCCTACGTTGGCCCTGCTGAGTACCCCCGCATCGCTGGCCCAGTCACGCGTGTGGACGCTCGACGAGCCTCCCGCTCCAGGTGAGTCATCCGCCCTTCGCTGGGAACCGGTGCGGGAACCAACGGGCGCCGTGGGTGTTGATGCCGCAGCTGGAGCTGCTCCAGCTGCTGAGGCGGCACAGATCGATCCTGCGGCGTCGTTGGCCTGGGAGCTGGTGCCTGCCTCCGAGGTGATCGACCCTGAAGCTGCGGTGGCGGAGGCGCTGGCGGCTCCCGATCCCGACATCTTGCCTGAACCGGAGCCCCAGCCCACCCAGATCAGGGGTTTGGCCAGGGGCATCACCGTGAACGGGAACCCCTTTCCCGATGCGGGCCTGTTCGTGCCCAACGGCTTCGCCATGGACCCGGAGTTCACCGTGTCCGCCATCCTCGATGGCGTGAACCGCACCCGCAGCTGTCGGGTCGGAGGGGAAACCAGCGCGAGCGACTGTGCCGACGCGGTGGCCTACCTGGAAATCACCCCCTTCAAGGGAGAGAGAGCCAGCCTGGGCTTCCAGTGGGCCGTGCAGAGCCTGAGCGGCCGCAACGAGGGCACCTCCCAATTCGCGGCCCAGAGCCTCGGCTTTCGCACCGCGGTGAATCTCACTCCCACCACGGGCCTGGCCTTCGGCGGCGAGCACATCCTGCAACTCGACAGCAGCACTGACCTGGGGCGCAACTTCTATCTGGTGCTCTCCCAGGCCATCCCCCTTGGAGAAGGGCCCAATGGGATGTGGGCTGTGGGAACGGTGGGGATCGGCTCTGATTTCTATGGCTATGGCAACACCAGCAACAGGGGAAGCCTCGGCTCCACCAACTGTCTGAGTGGCAACAACATCAGCAGCCCAACCTTCCCCACGGGAACGGATTGCTACTGGGCGGCGATTGGATCTATCCAGCTCTATCTCAACAGCAGGGTTTCAATCGGGGCTGAATGGTTTGGTTACGGCTTCGGTGCTGGGATTTCGGTACGGCCGATCGATGCGATTCCACTCACACTGTCGCTTTATGCCACAGACTTCCTCGGCAATCGCCCCGATTACATCGCCTCGTTCTGCAGCAGTGATCCCTGCGAAACCCGCTACTATGGGAAAATGACTTTATCGTTCTGAGCCTGTGATGACTGCCTGACGGCTGGATCTGTTCCTGACAGTTGGATTGGCGCCTAGCATTGCGACCTCACCTTTGAGCACCTCTTTTCCCGCTGAGTCATGCGTTTTCTGCTCCCGGCCGCCATGGCTGCCAGTTTTTCTCTCTCGGCGTTGCCGGTGCGGGCCTTGCCTGAGATTGGCCTGCGGGTGGTGAGGATCGATGAATCAGGCGTCCAGGCCCTGCCCGACCTGCAACGCGCCCAGGCAACCCTGATCAGCCAGGCCCAGGCCAACGACGATGACGTGATTCGCCTGGCCCGAGGCGCCGATGACTTCACCTTCCGCTGCGATAGCAGCCTGGCCCCCCTGGCTGCTGAGCAGGTGGTGGTGCGGGATCTCGATGGCAACATCATCGAAATCATCAGTTCGTCGAATGGCGAGATTTCTGGCAACACCCTCACCATTCCCCACGAGGAGGACGTGCAGGTCGGCCAGATCGTCCGGGTCGACCTCCCCGCCCCGTGGGCGACGTCCTGCACTGAGGCCACCAAGCTGTTCACGGTGCAGCGGGGCGCCGTGGCGGCGGCTGGTGGCGGGGGAGCCCCGGGTTGGATCTGGCTGCCCATCATTGCCGCCGGCGCCCTGGTGGGCTGTGCCATCGGCGGTTGCTTTGATGGCGGCGGCGGTGGTGGCGGCGGCAACTCCTCGCGCTGAGGTGGCCCCGGATTTCCACCGGCAGGATCAGGATCCAGCCTGCAGGATCAGGCTCCTGCAGGCTGGATCACCAGGTTGGCGTAGTCATCCACCCACGGAAACGACCCGGCATCCCTGGCGGGATTGCCGGGTCGGGAGCTGAACACCACCTGCAGGCCTGCCTGTTCAGCTGCAACGCATTCCTCCAGCGCGTCGCTGATGAACAGGATCCGTGAGGCGGCAGCTTCCATCCTTTCGGCGATCTCGCTGTAGCTGGGAGGCTCACGTTTAGCGCCACTGCGGGTATCAAACCAGTGGCTGAAGCAGGAGCTCAGATCACCGGCACTGCTGTGTTTGTACAGCAGCTGCTGGGCTTGCACGGATCCCGACGAATACACCGCCAGGATCAGGCCCTGCTGGGTCCAGCGGTGCAGGGCTGGGGGCACGTCGTCGAACAGCGGTGAGCGGAGCGCCCCTTCGGCGTAGCCCTGCTCCCAGATCAGCCCCTGAAGCTGCTTCAAGGCGGTGAGCTTGCGGTCCTGCTGGATCAGCAGGGTGAGGTAGTCGTGCACCCGGGCGCCCGGCTGGGCGCGCAGCTGTTGCGCGGCTGGGTCAGAGTCCTGGGCCCACGCCGCTTCGGCCTCATCCAGCAGGGCCAACACCTGGCTGTCGTGGGCGTGCTCCTGGAGGTAGCTGTTCAGTTGAGCGGCTGCGTAGGGGAACAGCACCTCGGCGACGAAACTCACCGGGCAGGTGGTGCCTTCGATGTCGAGCAGCAGGTGGCTGACGCCTCGGCAGGTCACTGTCCGGCAGGTCACGGTGGGGCGTGATGGTGGGGTGCTCATGGCTGAGCGGCTCGTTGGTTGAGCAGCCCCTCGAGCAGGAGTTGCCGCCAGTGCTGCTCCAGCAGGAACTCGTGGATCTCTAGATGGCGGCGGGCCTGCTGCAGATCGCTCCCCCAGGCATAGAGGCCGTGGCCGGCAATCAGCAGTCCCATCGGTGCCTCGGGCAGCAGCGGCCGGGCCCTGGTGCTGAGCCGCCGCAGGTCCTGGTCGTTGGCCAGCACCGGCACCACCACCTCCGTGGCGTGGGTGCGCACCCCCTCCAACCCTTTGAGCATTTCCAGATCCCGCAGGGCCAGCCCACCCACCCCCTCCTGGGAGGGCCCGTGATGGCGGGACAGCAGGGTGCCGGCCTGGGAATGGGTGTGGAGCACGGCGCCCGCGCCGGTGCTCTCCACGATGGCCAGGTGCAGCAGGGTTTCGGCGCTGGCGTGGCCGTGACCCTTCAGCACGGCGCCGCTGCCATCCACCGTGAGCAGGGCCTCCGGGGGCACCGTGCCCTTGTCCACCCCGCTGGGCGCCATGAGAAGGGCGAGGGGGTTCCGGCGGAGCACGCAGCTGAAGTTTCCGCCGGTGCCCTCGCACCAGCCCCGGCGATGCACCGCGGCCATCGCCTCGCTCAGCGCCCTGGCCAGGGCCGCACGGTCCGGAGGCTGAGGGTTTGGTGCCGGGATGGGCAGAACGGACGCGGCCAATGGGATCGGCTGGAGGGTGAGAGGCCTCAATGCTGGCAGTTCGGGCACCAGTGGCTGCTGCGGCCTGCCAGCTTCTGACGCTGGATCGGTTGGCCGCAACGCCGGCAGGGCTCGCCGCCGCGGCGATACACCAGGGCCACGCCGCCGTAGTTGCCGTTGGTGCCCGTGAGGTCGCGGAAGTCGCTGAAGGTGGTGCCCCCGGCGCCGATGCTGATGGTGAGCACCTCCACCAGGGCCTGCCGCAGGCCCTCCAGCCGCGGGCGGCTGAGGCTGCCGCTGAGGGTGTGGGGGCGGATCCCGGCGGCGAACAGGGATTCATCGGCGTAGATGTTGCCCACGCCCGCCACCACGGCCTGATCCAGCAGGGCGTTCTTGATCGGGCGGCTGGAGCCCCGCAGCCGCTGGCGCAGGTAGGTGGCTGTGAAGTCCGGGCCCAGGGGTTCGGGGCCCAGCCGTTGCAGGCCGGTGATCACCGTGTCAACGGGCTGGCCGGCCGGCACCCACCACATCTGCCCGAAGCTGCGGGTGTCGATGAAGCGCAACTCCTGGCCTGCTGCGTTCCAGAACTGCACCCTGGTGTGAGAGCACGGCTCTTGCGGCTGCTCCAGCCAGAGAAACTGCCCCGTCATCCGCAGGTGCACGCCCCAGTGGCCCGCATCACAATCGCCGCGGCTGAGCTCCGCAATCAGATACTTGCCCCGACGGCTCCAGGCTTCAACCGTGCAGCCTTCCAGGGCATGGATGAAGGCAGAGGGATCGGGGGGGCTGGCCACAGCCCTGTCCCGGAGCACCGCGACGGCCTTGATCGTGAAACCACTGGTGCGCTGTTCCAGGCCCCGCCGCACCGTTTCAACTTCTGGAAGTTCCGGCACGGAGGAGGCGAAAGGACTAGCTGGTTGTCAGCCATCCTGCGTTGCCATGACAACGCTGCAGCTGATCCCCCCACCGAGTAGGCAGGGGAATCAACCTGGGCTCTGAGCCGAGGCTCAGGCCTTGTCCAGTTCCGCTTCGGCGAAGTTGTTGGTGTTGATGCCGCCCTCGGAGCCGCTGTAGCCGCTGTAGTTCACCTTGTCGAAGCGAACCACCACCGGATAGCGGATCCCGGAGGTGTCGACCGAGGCGACGGTGCCGACTTCGTTGAACCAGTAGGACTCGGGACGCTTGATGCGCACTTTGTCGCCGCGGGAAATAGCCATCGCTGCGCTGTGGATTCGGAGGCTGTCGTAGGGAAGATACCCGGCCCGCCAGGCGCCGTTGGCGGCGGCGTCACGTTTCGTCGCCCTTGGCCGAACCGAACCCGTGGGAGCATCGGCGGCACTGCTGCCGGCACCGGCCCATGGCGCCCACGGAGCTCTCCGCCCCGCCCGTTCTCTCCCTGGAGCTGCCCGATCCGGACAGCGACACGATCAGCACCATGGAGTTCCTGGCCCGCCTCGAGGAGGCCTGGGCCGTGTGCGATCGCTTCGACCTGCAGACGGAGATCTGGCGGGGGCGGATCCTGCGGGCCGTGCGGGATCGGGAAAAGCGGGGCGGCGAGGGCCGCGGCACCGGCTTTCTGCAGTGGTTGCGGGAGCGGGAGATCAGCAAGACCCGGGCCTACACCTTGATCCAGCTGGCCGAATCGGCCCAGGACCTGGTGGGTGAGGGGCTGCTGGAGGAGCAGAGCGTGAACAACTTCTCGAAGCGGGCCTTCCTGGAGACGGCCCAGGCGGATCCGGAGGTGCAGCAGATGATCTCGGAGGCCGCCAACGACGGTCAGCAGATCACCCGCAAGCAGGTGCGGCGCCTCAGCGACGAGTTCACCGCGGCCACCAGCCCCCTGCTGCCCGAGGAGATCCGCCAGCGCACCGCCGAGAACCTGCTGCCGCCACGGGTGGTGGCGCCCCTGGTGAAGGAGCTGGCCAAGTTGCCGGAGGAGCAGCAGGACGACCTGCGCCGGGTGCTGCGGGAGGAGCCCGAGCTCGATCGCATCCGCGACGTGACCAGCACCGCCCGCTGGCTCTCCAAGGCGGCGGAGGCCGCCCTGGCGGTGCGGGCCTTTCAGCACGGGGACCTGCAGTTCGAGAAGGCCCTGCAGGAGGCCCAGCGCCTCGACGCCCTCGGCCTGCTGGCCGATGCGGTGGGTCAGGCCCAGGCCCTCGAGGCGGCCGCCCTCAAGCTGCACACCAGTTGGCGGCGGCTGGGCGGCCTGCAGGAACGGCTGTGGGTGGAGAGCGGCAGCAGCACGCCCCACCTGCGCGACCTGCTCACCGCGCTGCAGTCACTCAGCGGCAACGTGCTGCGGGTGTCCCTGGGGGAGCTGGCCGGCGGCAAGCGGCTGCGGCTGCAGCTGGTGGAGGAGAGCCCCGAGCAGCTGCCGGCCCCGCCGTTGCCCTGATCCACCCCACATCTGGGGCCGATTAAGGTCTCGTAGCACTAGCTGTGGTGACCTTGGCGCCATCCGGTCCGGACGCTGCCTCGTTGGCTTCGCCGGCCCCGGTGTTGTCAGCGCCGGCCACTCCCCTGAATCCCGGAGCGGATCGGCTTGCCGACGCGCTGCGTCGCCATTTCGGTTGGCATGAGTTCCGTCCGGGCCAGCGGCCCGTGGTGGAGGCCCTGCTGGCCGGGCAGGACTGCCTGGCGGTGCTGCCCACGGGGGGTGGCAAGTCGCTCTGCTTTCAGCTGCCCGCCCTCGTGCGGGAGGGGTTGGTGCTGGTGATCTCTCCCCTGGTGGCCCTGATGCAGGACCAGGTGATGCAGCTTCAGCGCCATGGCATCGCGGCGGCCTGTCTGTACAGCGGCCTGGGCCCTGCGGAGCGCCTGGGCCTGCACCGGAGCCTGCGGGAGGGGCGGCTGCGTCTGCTCTACCTGGCCCCGGAGCGGCTGCAGGGGGAGGCCACGCGCCGGCTGCTGGAGGAGGTGCTCGACACGGGCCGGCTGGTGGCCCTGGCCGTGGACGAGGCCCATTGCATCAGCGCCTGGGGCCACGACTTCCGCCCCGACTACCGCCGCCTCGGCCAGTTGCGGGCCCTGTGTCCTGGGGTGCCGCTGGTGGCCCTGAGCGCCACGGCAGCGCCGCGGGTGCGTGCCGATATCGTCCGCCTGCTGCAGCTGCGCAGGCCCCTGGTGCAGGTGCGCTCCGCCCGCCGCGCCAACCTCAGCTACACCATGCGGCGACGGCCGACCGATCCGCTGCCGGCGGTGCTGGAGGCCCTGGATGGAAGCCGCGGCGCCGTGCTGATCTATGCCCGCACTCGCCGCTCGGTGGAGCAGTGGGCCAGCCGGCTCACCGCCAGCGGCCGCGAGGCCATCGCCTACCACGCCGGCCTGGACGTGGAGAGCCGACAGCTGGCCCTGGAGCACTTTCAGCGGCAGCCGACCCCGGTGCTGGTGGCCACCGTGGCCTTCGGGATGGGCGTGGATCGCCCCGATGTGGGGCTGGTGCTGCACCTCGATCTGCCCGCCAGTGCGGAGGGGTATCTGCAGGAGTCAGGCAGGGCGGGTCGCGACGGCCTGCCGGCCCACTGCCTGGTGCTGTTCGATCCGGGGGACCGCACCTCCCTGGGTTGGGCGATCCGGGGAGCGGGTGCCGCCGCGGCCCGGCTGGCTGACGCGCGCCACCAGGGCCGGGTGGAGCTGGCCCAGCGGCAGCTGCGGCGCATGGAGGCCGTGGCCGAGGGCGAGGGATGCCGGGAACAGGCCCTGCTGCTGGCCGTGGGCGAGGTGGTGCCTCCCTGTGGCCGCTGCGACCGCTGCCAGCGCCAGGCCCAGCGCCAGGACTGGGCACCCCAGGCCGCCGCGCTGCTGGAGGCGCTGCTGCCCAGGGACGGCCGCGATCTGCGCAGCCTGGCGGCCGATCTGGCCGGAGCCGGTGCCGATGACCCAGAGGATCGCGGTGCAGAGGAGCGCTGGGCCTGGCTGGCACGGCGCCTGGTGCAGGAGGAGCTGCTCAGCGAGAGCGACGACGGGGCCCAGCGCCTCTACCTGCAACCCACGGGTCGGCACTACCTGCGCCAGCCCTGGCCGCTGACCTGGGCGGCCTGAGGCTCAGCCGCCCTTGGTCTTGCAGAGATCGGTCACCAGCTTCTGCTCGTCGTCGTTGGAGGGGTCTTCCCAGGTGCTCCACTGGCCCGACTGGCTGGTGGCATTCACTTTGCGGGCCCCGCAGTTGATGGCGAGGTAGAGGGGGTCTCCTGCGCTGTTGAGGGTGGGGGCCACGTAGCTGCCGCCCATGGGCTTCCAGTTGGCCCAGTCCACCTGCAGGGGCCCATAGCTGCGCCAGTCGTGGGTCTCCTCGCTGGCGGGGGCGCTGCTGGTGCTGGCGGGCTTGGCGGTCGTGCTGCTGACGGCCCGGGCGGCGATGGTCGAGCTGGCCGCGGCGGCGCTGGCCGCCTTGACTGGGGCGGCGGTGGCCTGGCTCATGCTGCCCACCCCGGCGGTGGCCAGGGCGAGGCGGCTGCTGGAGGCCTGGGGAGCCACCGCGGTAACCGTGCTGGTGGCTGCCCTGGTGGCCAGCGAGCTGGTGGTGCCACGGGCGCTGCTGGCCGCTGCGTTGGCTTTGCTTGCGGTGGCTGCCGAGGCTGCCGTGGCCGTGGCCGTGGCCGTGGCTGCGGTGGCCGTGGCAGCGACCGGCATGGCTGCGGGGGTCGTCGCTTGGAGGGCTGTGGCTGCGGGAGCCACGCTGGCCCTTGGGGCCAGGCCATCGGTTGCGGTTTCGGCGCGGGGCGCCAGGGCACCGCTGGCCTGAATCAGGGGCTGCTGGGCTGCTGGAGCGGCGGCAGGTTCTTCAGTGGACGCTTCAGGGGAGGTGCTGGCGGGAGAGGAGGTGCTGGCGGGTTCCTGCGCCGCCGCTGTCTGATCTGGAGTGGAGCTGGGCTCTGGCTGCGCCGTTGGCTTGGCCACAGGCCGAGCTGCTGGCTTGGCGACGGGCTTGGCAGCCGCTTTGGGGGCGGGTGCCGCCGCGGCCTTGGTGGGCGGGTTGCCCACCAGCTTCAGGCGCATGCCGGCAGGCACCAGATCGGGATCGTCGATGCCGTTGAGGGCACTGAGCCGGGCTACCGATGTGCCGTAGCGGCTGGCGATGTCGCCCAGGCTCTCGCCCGGGCTCACCAGGTGCTCTTTCGCCGTGGCGGAGCCCTTGGCGGGGCTGGAGCTCGGCGCGACTGGGCGGGCGCCGGGGCGAACGGGGATCTGGAGCCGCGAGCCGGCCATGACGTGGTCGGGGTCACTGATCCCGTTGATCTGGATCAGCCGTTGGGTGCTGGTGCCGAAGTGAGCGGCGATGTCGGAGAGGGTTTCGCCGCTCTTCACCGTGTAGGGCGCCGTGGGGGTGCTCTTGCGGGCCGCGCTGGCGGAGGCGGCTGAGCTGCTGCGCCCCCCGCCCGGGATCACCAGCTGCTCGCCCACCATCACGTGGTCGGCATTGCCGAGGCCGTTGGCCTGCATCAGCGCCGTCAGGCCCACCCCTTCACGGGCCGCGATCTCGGAGAGGGTGTCCCCGGGCTGCACGGTCACCTTGCCGCCCCGGCCACTTGAGGCCCGCTGCCCACTGCGGGCGGCACCGGGGATCACCAGGGTCTGGCCCACCATCACGTGGTCGGGGTTGCTGATGCCGTTGGCCTGCATCAACCCCGAGAGGCTCACGCCGTGGCGCTCCGCCAGTTCGGAGAGGGTCTCGCCGGAGCGGACCACCACCTGGGCGAAGGCGGGGCCAGCCAGGAGGAGGGGCAGCGGCGACGCCATCGCCAGGGCCAGGGCTGCAAGGGCGCGGTGCATCGACGCTACGCAGAGCTGGCGTCAAGGTAAGGGCTGTGATCGCCTCGTCCAGCCCCCCCGAGGCCCAGCGGGATCACCACTGCTGATCACTCCGCAGCCCCGGGGCGCCCGCCGCCTCAGCCCAGCAGCCGTTTCACCAGGGCGAGCTTGCCGGCGTAGGGCGGGTAGCGCACGGGCAGGTCGAGCCAGAACGGACGGCTCAGCACGCTGCGCTGGTGCGAGAAGGTGTCGAAGCCGGCCTTGCCGTGGTAGCGGCCCAGGCCGCTCTCGCCCACCCCGCCAAAAGGAAGGGCTGTGGCCCCGGCCTGCATCACCACGTCGTTGAAGCACACCGAGCCGGAGCTGGTGCCAGCCAGCACCTGCTGCCGGGCGGTCTCCGAGCGCGTGAACAGGTAGAGCGCCAGGGGCTTGGGCCGTGAGCGCACCTGGGCCAGGGCCTCGTCGAGGTTGGCCACGCTCAGCACGGGCAGCAGCGGTCCGAACAGCTCCTCCTGCATCAGGGGATCGTCGCCATCCGCCACGGCCACAAGGGTGGGGGCGATCTTGCGCCGGCTGGGGTCGCAGGCCCCGCCGTGGAGGATCTGGCCGCGGCTGCGGGCCCCCTCCAGCAGGGCCTCCAGGCGTTCGTACTGGGCCTGGTTCACGATCGTGCCCAGGTCGGGAGAGGCCAGGGGATCGCTGCCGTAGAAGCCGGTGAGCTCGGCGGCGATCGCCTGCACCAGGGCCTCCCGCACGGACTCGGCCACCAGCAGGTGGTCGGGGGCGATACAGGTCTGGCCGGCATTGAGGCCCTTGCCCCAGGCCAGCCGCCGCCCGCTCACGGCCAGATCGGCATCGTCGAGCACGATCGCCGGGCTCTTGCCCCCCAGCTCCAGCGTCACCGGGGTGAGATGGCGCGCCGCCGCCGCCATCACCAGCCGTCCCACGCGGCCGCCGCCGGTGAACAGGATGTGGTCGAAGCGCTCCTCGAGCAGGGCCGCCGCCACGGCGCCGTCGCCGGTCACCACCTGCACCACCTCCGGGGGAAAGGAGGCTGCCACGGCCCTGGCCAGCAGCTCGGCGGTGTGGGGAGCGTGCTCCGAGGGCTTGATCACCGCCGTGTTGCCGGCGGCCAGGGCACTCACGAGTGGATGCAGGCAGAGCTGGGCCGGATAGTTCCAGGGCCCGATGATCAGCACACAGCCGAGGGGCTCCGCTTGCACCCAGGCCCGACCGGGCCTGAGGGCCAGATCCAGCCCCACCCGGCGCGGTGCCATCCAGCGGCGCAGGCGGCGGCGGCTGTGGCGCAGCTCCTGGCGCACGGCCACCAGCTCGAACTGGGCCTCCAAGGGCGGTTTGCCCAGATCGGCGGCCAGGGCTGCGGCGATGGCCTCGGCCTGGTCGTCGAGCAGCTGCTCCAAGCGCTGCAGCTGCTCCAGCCGCCAAGCCAGCGGCTGGGTGAGGCCGCGGCTCACCGGGTCGCGCATGGCGGCCACCGCCACGTTGAGCAGGGCGCCGGCAGGCGCTGGGGGGCTCTCCACGGTCACGGCATCCAGGGCAAGGCTTGGGTTCAGTCTCACGGATGCCGAGGGCGGGCCGTGGGCCCTCGCTCAGCTGCCGGGGCGGGCGCTGATCACGGCGAAGAACGGATCGCCATGGCCGCCCACCCAGCCGAGCGGGCCCGGGGCCCGGGTGGCCTCGGCCACCAGCTCCGGTTGGCCCCAGCCCTGGGCCAGCAGCACCCTGGCCACATAGGTGAGGTGGTCGCGGTCGCCGCCGTCGGTCCAGATCTGGGGCGCCTTCTGAAAGAACATGCGGTTCGAGAAGGCCACGATCAGCTGCCCATGGGGGCGCACCACCCGCAGCAGCTCCGCCGCCACGGCCTCCGGCTGTTGCAGGTATTGCCAGCCGGCCACGATCAGGGCCGCGTCGACGCTGGCGTCGTCCAGGGGCAGGCGCTGGCTGGTGTTGAGGTTCTGCACCCAGTGGCGGTCGAGCCGGGGGTTGGCCTCCAGCTCCCTGGCGTTGAGCCCGTGGCCGATCACCGTGTCGTACTGAACGTCCTCGGGCAGGTGGCTCACCCAGCTGCTCATCAGGTCCAGCACCGTGGCGCAGGGGGGGATCCGCTCGCGGTAGAGGGCGCTGAGCCGCTGCCGGAAGCCGGCATCCAGATGATGCACCAGGCGCGGCTCGGCATAGAAAAGGCTGTCGTCGCTGCCGTCGAGCTTGAAGCGCTCCGCCTCGCTCAGCACCAGCACTGGCTCAGCTGGTGGCGTGGGCGCTGAGGCCTCGAGGCCGGGTCCGCAGGGCTGGGCCATGGCTTGGCAAGCGAGAGGCCGCAGTGTGCCGCCTCCAGCCAGGGCAGCGTGGTTTCCCCGGGGTGCCACCGGGAAGAAGAGCCCTTGACGAGATTTGAACTCGTGACCTCTCCCTTACCAAGGGAGTGCTCTACCACTGAGCTACAAGGGCATGTGGAGGATGGGCCGGGTTGGATTTGAACCAACGTAGGCAGAGCCAGCGGATTTACAGTCCGCCCCCATTAACCACTCGGGCACCGACCCGAACCACACCGCAAGAACTTACCAGCCGACTCAGCCGGCAGCAGCCCGTCCTCCATGCATCTCCTCGTCCTCCACGGACCCAACCTGAACTTGCTCGGCAGCCGGGAGCCCGGGCTCTACGGCAGCGCCAGCCTGGAGCAGATCAATGCCGATCTGCACGGGCGCGCCACGGCCCTGGGCGTGAGCATCGACTGCGTCCAGAGCAACCACGAGGGCGCCCTGGTGGACAGGGTTCAGCAGGCCCGCGGTGCCGTGGACGGCATCGTGATCAATGCCGCCGCCTTCACCCACACCTCCATCGCCCTGCGGGATGCCCTGCTGGCGGTGGCCATCCCCTACGTGGAGGTGCACCTCAGCAACATCCACGCCCGCGAGCCCTTCCGCCACCACTCCCATCTGGCCGACAGGGCCGTGGGGGTGATCTGCGGCTTCGGGGCCGGCAGTTACCTGCTGGGGCTTGAGGGCCTGGTGGCCCAGCTGCGGGCCGGTCAGTGACTCAGATCTCAACCCCGAACGCCCCGACTGCCGCCCGCATTCGCTGGCTGGCGGCCCCCACCCACCAGGCCTGGCTGGCCCAGGCGATCGCCCATTCCGATCTGGTGCTGATCGACCATGCCCACTGCGAGCGCAAGGCGGCCGGGGTGGCCCTGCAGCTGATGTTCCGCTACCCCAGCGACGCAGCCCTGGCCCAGGCGCTCAGCCCCCTGGCCCGGGAGGAGCTGGAGCACTTCGAGCAGGTGGTGGCCCTGCTGCAGCGGCGCGGTGGGGCCCTGCGGCCCCTGGCGCCGCCGCCCTATGGCGCCGGGCTGGCCAAGGCGGTGCGGCGCCAGGAGCCGCAGCGGCTGCTGGATTCCCTCCTGGTGGCCGGCCTGATCGAGGCCCGCAGCCACGAGCGCATGGCCCTGTTGGCCGCCCACAGCCCGGAACCTGAGCTGCGGGCCCTCTACGCCACGCTGCTCGCCAGTGAGGCCCGCCACTTCGGCCTCTACTGGGTGCTGGCGGAGCAGCGCTGGCCACGCCAGCAGTTGGTGGCGCGGCTGGAGGAACTGGCCAGCCTGGAGGCCTCGCTGCTGGCGGAGCTGCACCCCGAGCCGCGGATGCACAGCTGACCCTCGATCAGCGGGAGGGGGGCTCTGGCGGCAGGCTGCTGGTGATCGTTCCTGACTCTGACTCTGGCGGCAGTGTGTCGATGGGCTCCAGGGTCACCACCACAGCCCGGCCTGAGCCCTCTGGAGGGGGCGTCTGGCGGCTGGCCCACTGCTCCACCAGTTGCCTTGACGCGGGCGAGGCGGGAGTCACAAGGGTCCAGCCATCCCCACGGGAGTCGATCGCCATCGGCACCTCCTCCGGTTGCTTGAGGTGGGGCGCCGGCACCCGCACCACCTGGGCCTCCACCTGCCTGGCCTCGGCTGGCAGGGCCGTGCGCATCTCGTCACGCCATTGGCGGGGCAGCGGTGTCAACGGATCCTGCGAGCGGCTCCACATGAGGCGCTCGGCGCGCACGGCGATCGGCACAGGTTTGGCCTTGAGGTCGTCGAGGGTGATGTCCCCGCCCAGGGCCGAGACACCGCGCAGGGGCAGGCTCAGCGTCGGGGTGAGTGGGGCATTGTGATGACTTGAGTGGGGTTGCGGCGTGGCCAGGGCAACGGCGAGGGAGGCCGGGATGGCCTGAGCCGCTAGCTTGTGTGCCCGAAGCCCCAGGTCCCCCAGGGCGGGATTCTGCGGGGCCGAGGGAGTAAGCAGGGGCAACCCCACCTCCGCCGGCAAGGGGATCGGGCTCCTCGGGCTGGGGGAAACATGCTGCGTGAGTGTCGGGGCTGGCTCGCTGTTCCAGCGCTCCACGATGCCCCAGGCCAGCAGTGGAATCCAGAGAAAGGTGGCGGCGTGGGCCAGCAGGCCGAGCAGATCGACGAACCGGCGCAGGGGAACGGAGCCGCCGGATTTCGCGACGGTGACTTGGAGGACGCTGGGTTTGGTGTTGCTGGGTTTGGTCATCACAAGCCGTTGATAATGTCAGCAAGCAATAAAATGTTGACCAGCCCCGATATCGGGTTGGCCACTGCGCCGATGGCATCGGAGACCTTGGCGTAGGCGCTGCGGTTGACAATTACCGAATCGCCATTGCGCAGGGGCGGATTGAGAGGTCCGCTCATGCCTTGCGAATAGTCCAGTTGGAAGAACTCACGGGTGGCGGTGCCGTTGCGGTTGATCCGCACTAGCTCCACATCACTCCGCCGTCCCCGGAAGGTGACGGGGCCGCCGGCCGCCAGCACGGCCTGAACTAATGGGGTGTTGGCGGGGAGCGGAATCCGGCCTGGAGCCACCACTTCTCCCACCACATTCACCTGAATCTCCGGGGGGGCGAGGTTGGTGGCGGCCAGTTCCATGGCGTCGGGTTCCACGACGTCCGCCTTGCCGATTACCAGGGTGTCGCCATCAAAGAGGAAGGGATTTTGCTGCTTGTCCCCCTGCCGCAGCAGGGCCAACAGGTCCAGGCGCCGTTCCTTCAGCTGCTCGCTGGAGCCAGGCAGGCGCCGGCGCAGAACCACGTCGCTGAGGTTGGCGTTGGCGGTGAGTCCGCCGGCTTTGCGGATCGCCGTCACTACGGTGGGCAACCCGGTGACGCTTGTGGTGGATGTGGACGAGGCCGGCTCGGCCTGTGACGGTTCGCTGTCCGTGAGCGCGTAGAGGCCCGGGGACTGCACTTCGCCCACCAGGGACACCTGGACCGGGCGAGGGCGGACGATGCGCAAGTTGAGCTCGGGGCGACGCAGGTAGCGGCCATAGACGCGGGTGAGCCACTGGGTCGCCTGGTTGAGCGTGAGGCCTTCGAGCACCACCGAGCCGAGCATGGCCAGGCTGGCGCTCCCGTCGTTCAGGATTTCGAAGGTGCCGCCCAGGTCCTTCACCACGGGGTCGAGCATCTCGACTTGCAGTTGGTCCCCGGGCCCGAGGATGTAGGCATCGCTGCCGGGACTTCTGGTGGATCCGCCCATCGCCTGGGGGCCGGCCTGCGACGCGGCTGCGGGGGTTGGCGGCAGGCTGCTCGTGGCCAGGATGCCGCCGAGGGCGATCAAAGCAACCAGCGTCCTGGAGGCTCTGCACTGGGGCCTGCTCCGTCCACCACGCCACAGTCCATTCACAGGCACCATTGGGGAATCCATGCAGCCCAGGAATCTGGCCCACTCAACCCTAGACACTGAGCCATAAATGATGGCGCGATTGTCACACTGGCAACTTTTGTGCAAACGCGCAAGTTTTTAGTTTCAGGAGCGCCGGTGCCTGCGTCTCTCTAATCAGGCCTTTGGAATTGGACTAAGGTTCGCTCAAAATGGAAGCCCTCCGCCATGGCCGCCGGCTCGCGCTTTCCTTCAGAAGCGGCCCCTGTCCAGTCGGGGATGGCCGCAGCGGATTTCGCCCAGGCCCAGGTCGTGTTGATCCCCCAGGAGGTCTCTGACGCTGGTGGCGGCTTCTCGAGCGGCCCAGCGGGCCAGGAGCCCTTGCGCCTCGCCGCTGTTGTGGATGTCCTGAAACGGCGCCGGCGCCTGGCGATGACGGTGTTCAGCGTTGTCATTGCCCTGGGCGCGCTGTTCAGCCTGGGCAAGCGCCTGCTCGCCCCTGTGTATTCCGGAAGCTTCCTCCTGCTCGTCAGTGATCCCCTCAATTACGAAAATAGTGGTGGAAACGACCAGGGAAACCTGAGGGGTCTGGCCCTGGATCCCTCGAGTACGGCCAACATCCCCAACCTCATCCAGGTGCTGCGCAGTCCGTTGCTGCTCCAGCCGATTGCCACGCGGTTGGAGGTGAGCTTGGATCAATTGGAAGAGGGCCTCAGCATTCAAACGGCTGCCCTCAATGCCGAAGGTGTTCTCGATGTGACCCTCGAATGGAATGATCCGCGGCAAGGGGCAAAGATTCTTGAGGCGATCAGCAAAGACTATCTGGACTTCTCCCTGCTCCAGAGGCAGGACAAGCTTGCCGAAGGCCTGTCCTTTCTCGATGATCAGGCTCCTTCCCTGGTGAGTCAGGTGGTGGAGCTGCAGGGGCAACTCTCCCTGTTCCGCAGGCGCAACGACTTCCTCGAACCGCTCAAGCAGGGGGAGGCGATTCAGGAGCAACGCCAGAAGCTCGAGGCCCAGTTGAGCGCGTTGAAGCAGCGGGAGGCCCAGCTGCTCGGGAACCTGGCCACGGTGCGCTCGGGACGGTTGTCTGTGCCCCGCTCCCAGGGAAGCGGTGAAGAGGATTTGGCCGGCCAGGTGAGCGATCTGGAGAAGCAACTGGCCGAAGCTGAGGCGAGTTTCCTGCCAGATGCCCCCCAGGTGAGGAGTCTGCGGGACCGTTTGAACCGTGTCCGGTCGCTGCTGCAGCGGAAGGATCGCGATGCCATTGAGGCCTCCCTGGCCGAATCGAGGAGTGAGCAGAGGGAGCTGGAGCGACAAGCCCAGGCCCTGAGCCGTCGCTTCGCCTCGAACCCGGGCCTCGTCAAGCAGTACGACGCGATTCAGCAACGCCTCGATGTGGCACGGCAGAACCTCACCTCTTACATCAGCACCCGCGAGGATTTCAGGCTGGAGGAGGCCCAGCGCACGGTGCCCTGGCAACTCATCTCGCCCCCCCGCTTCGAGCCCAGCCCTGTCAAGCCCAACATGGGCCGCAACCTTGCTCTCACGCTGGTGCTTGGGGCGGTGGCTGGCGGCGGCGCGGCCATGCTGCGGGATCGTCTGGATCGCCGCTACCATCATTCAGGCGAGGTGGAGCAGGAGCTTGCCCTGCCCCTGCTGGGAGATCTGCCCCACTTCCAGGAGGACACGGATGCGGTGCCCCTGGCTCAGGAGAGCATGCGCAATCTGGCCAGCAGGCTGGAGCTGCTGCCAGCTGGCCGCCAACGGCGGCTGGTCCTGATCGCATCCGCCGCTGCCGGGGAAGGGAAGAGCCTGATCACCACCCGGCTCGCTCAGACGCTGGCGGATCTGGGTCAGCGGGTGCTGGTGGTGGATGCTGACCTTCGCCATCCCAGTCTCCACCGGATGGCGGGAGCCACCAACGGCGTCGGCTTGTCAGACCTGCTGGCGGATGACTCCAGGGCACTTGACGCTGTGATCCAGTCCCTTGGCGCCAATCTGCACCTGCTAAGCGCCGGCTCCGCCCCTGAGGCGGTCTGCAGGAGCTGGAGCGGGGAGCTGTGTGGACACATGGTCGCGCTGATCCGCAACCTGCCTGGCTACGACACGGTGCTGTTCGACTCCCCCGCCAGTCTGGCGGTGGCGGATGCCCTGCTGTTGAGCAGGGAACTCGATGGGGTGATTCTGGTGGTGGGGCTGGAGCAGGTGGAGCGTGATCTGCCTGCCCAGGCGGTCGAGCGTTTCAGAAGCCTCGGTGCTGAGCTGCTTGGGGTTGTGGTCAACCGTCCGACGGCCTGAGGATCGAAGGCTCACCAAAGTGACTGGGGGCCTCGCCTGGGCCAAAGCCGGGGCGCTTGAACACCTCTGCCTTGCTGCAACGCGCTGATTCTGCGTAAATGTGCAGCATCCCTGCCAAAGACAGGCCACCAAGTCGATAGTGAGTCGAGTAAACAACGCTTAACATCTCTTTTGGCATGGCGCCGAATTGTTGTGGGTGTGCAGCGCCTGCGTCGGACCAGCGTCTGCTAGCTGATGGGCCCCATAGGTTGTGATGGGTTTATAAGCTAAAGCATGGATGAACTGATCAAGGTCTAATCCACTGGGCTCAAGACAAGCCGAATCAGTAGCGACTGGGGAGATAACTCTTCGTCAGTGATTTTATTCTGGCGCTCCAATGCCTTTTTGTTGATTCATCTGCTGATGGCTCCGAGGCAACAGCGCCTCAGCCCTTGCCTCTCTTCCTATATAGAGCGATGCGCCCGCATTACTTTCAACTCTATGGTGGTGTCTTGTCCCGCTTGCTTCGGGTCCATGACATTTTTATTCCCGCTTGGCTATTTTTGCTGATTCCTAACTGGGAGCGATCTCCGTTGTCGGTGGAATGGCTCTGGATCTTTGTGATTACGATTGGAATATTTTCCGCTGTTGTGTTGCCTTTCTGCGGGGTCTATGAGACCTTTCGCCAGCGCAGCTTGTCCACGCTCCTCATCCAGCTGACCCTGGGTTGGTTGCTGGTGCTGAGTGCACTCTCCTTGGAAGCCTTTGCCACCAAGCTCAGCACCCAGCTTTCCCGGGTTGATCTGGGGCTCTGGGCCCTTGCGGTGTGGCTCGTCCTAGTGGTCACCCATGTTGGTGGGCGAAAGCTGCTGCGGCTCTATCGCAGTCGTGGGGGAAACAGTCGCTTTGTCCTCTTCTGGGGCAACCGGGATGGGGCCATGCGGGTGTTCCAGGAATTGGAAGCGAATCCCTATCTGGGTCTCAGGCTGCTGGTGTGGTTCTGCCCCCATCCCTCAGGGCAGGCCCCTGACCTCCCCGATGGAATGCCCCCCTGTGCGGGCGGTCTGAACGAGATGCAGCAGTGGTTAAACACCAACAGGATTGATAAGATCTTCTTCAGTCATGTTTCCGGCGATGCGGTACCGATAGAAGAACTGTTGAAGTGCTTTGGAGACACCTGTAGCCCCGTCCATTATATCCCAGAATGGGCCCATCCCTCAATGTGCTTTCAGGTGGAGCAGCTCGGTTCAGCCTTCTGCATTGGTCTTTGGGGGAAGGAGTCCGTGTTCATGGACCTTCAGATCAAGCGCTTGAGTGACATTCTGATCTCGTTCAGTCTGCTGGCACTGCTATCCCCCTTGCTGCTGACCATCGCAGCCCTGATCAAGCTCACCAGCCCTGGCCCTGTACTCTTTTTGCAGGATCGGTATGGGATTGATGGTCGGCCCTTCAAAATCCTTAAATTTCGCACCATGACGGTGATGGAGCGAGGTGATCAGCCCCACCTGAGACAGGCCATGCGCAACGATCCACGGGTGACTCCGTTGGGACGTTTCCTGCGCCGTTGGTCTCTGGATGAGCTTCCTCAGCTCTTCAATGTGCTCAGTGGCTCGATGAGCCTGGTGGGTCCTCGGCCCCATGCCGTCGAACACAATGAGTTTTACCGTAAGCGGATTTCTGGCTACATGGAGCGCCATCTCTGTAAGCCTGGAATTACAGGTCTGGCTCAGGTTGATGGCTGGCGTGGCGAAACGGCAGACCTGAAGGCCATGCAGACGCGGGTTGAAGATGATCTGCGTTACCAAAGAGAGTGGTCCTTGATGCTGGATCTGGAAATTCTTCTGAGAACGCCGATCAGCATCTTTTCCCATACGGCCTTCTGATCTTGAGCACCATCTCCCCGAATCAGGAGCTCCGGTTGACAGGGCCAGATGGCACCGCGGCCCCTCCAGTCCAGTCACGGACTGGTGCGGATGCCCGCGATGCAGTGGCGAACGCGGAGGTCGCCAAAACCAGCGGCACCTTCGGCACCATTCTGAAGTCGTCGGCGTTGATCGGGGGGGCGTCCCTAATCAATGTCGTTGTTGGTGCCTTGCGGAATAAGGCCCTTGCCGTGCTGCTCGGTCCGGCAGGCATCGGCCTGATGGGCGCGTTCACGATGATCCTGGAGCTGTCCCGCAACATCGCCCAGCTCGGCCTCACCGGCAGTGGCGTCCGACAAATTGCTGAAGCCGCCAGTTCAGGCGATCAGCAACGCCTGGCTCTCACCGCCACAGTGCTGCGGCGGACGACTCTGCTGTGCGCCGCTCTCGGCGCCATCGCTCTCTGGATGAATTCCGGCGCCGTGTCGAGGCTGACCTTCGGCAACGAGGAGCAGGCCTCGTCGATTGCGCTGCTCTCGTTTGCCCTCTTCCTGTGGGTGGTTGAAGGGGGGCAGGGGGCCCTGCTCCAGGGCATGCGCCGGATGAAAGCCATGGCGCAGGTCGCCATCTATGGCGCGCTGTTGGGGGGGCTGGCCACCGTGGCAATCGTCTACAGCATGGCCGAGCGGGGCATCGTGCCCTCCTTGGTGGCTGCTGCGATCGCTGCGGCCACTCTTTCCTGGTGGTATGGCCAACAAGTGCGGATCATTCCCGTCTCTCCCAGGCCGGCAGAGATTGTCCATGAGTCCACCCTACTTTTCAAGCTGGGGCTGGCGTTCCTGGGCAGCGGCCTGCTGATGGCCGGCGCGGCCTATGCGGTACGCACATTAGTGCTGCGAACGCTGGGGCTTGATGCTGCAGGGATGTATCAGGCCTCCTGGACGTTGGGCGGGCTCTATGTGGGCTTTGTGCTTCAGGCCCTAGGGATGGACTTTTACCCGCGGCTCGTAGGGGTCATCAATGACCATCACGTCTGCAATATCACGGTGAATGAGCAGACCCAGGCCAGTCTGTTGCTAGCTGCCCCCGGCATCATCGCGACAATCACGTTTGCACCTGTAGTTGTATTTCTGTTCTACAGCGCGAAGTTCGAAGCAGCTGTTTTGCTCTTGCGCTGGATCTGTCTGGGCATGGCCATGCGTGTGATCACCTGGCCGATGGGCTATATCATTGTGGCTAAAAATAAACGCCTCGCTTTCTTGGCTACTGAGCTCATCTGGGCCAGCTTCAATGTTGGCGCCACTTGGTGGTGCCTGCGCACCTTTGGGCTTGGCGGAGCTGGCGTTGCCTTCATCTTGTCCTACGTGCTGCATGCTTTGGTCGTCTACCCGCTCGCGCGAAGCCTCACTGGCTTCAGGTTTACAGCTCACAACATCAGGGCAAGTCTCTCTTTTCTGCTGACCTGCTGGGTCAGCTTTGTGTTGCAGCTTGTTCTACCTCAGGGGGCAGCTCTTGTCTTCGGCATTGGCCTCACTGTGGCCAGCACGTGGTATTGCCTACGCGCCTTGCTACGTTTGACGGGAACGGCAAGCAGATGGCCGAAGCTCCGTTCTATTCTCGACCCTGCCAGGGAGGTAGATTGACGTGCTCAAGCGAATCCCTTCTCGCCCCCGGCCTGCCCGCCAGATGATCAGGGTTCTTGCCCTCTCCTCCGGTGGGGGCCACTGGGTGCAGCTTCTGCGGTTGAGACCTGCCTTCGCCGATTGCCAGGTTGTCTTCGCCACGGCGAACACGGGTTATCGCCAAACCCTCAGCCCTGGGGACGAATTCCGCCTTATCCCTGATGCCAACCGCTGGAACAAGCTCGGCCTTCTGCGCCTCGTCTGGGCCATCCTGCGCTTGATCTGGGTGGAGCGGCCCGACATTGTGATCACCACCGGTGCCGCACCTGGCTATTTTGCGATTCGGATCGGCAGGTTCTTTGGAGCTCGCACGATCTGGGTGGATAGCATTGCCAATGCCGACGAACTCTCTCTGGCTGGTCGTAAAGCGGGCCCTCATGCTGAACTCTGGCTGACCCAGTGGGCGCATCTGGCCTCAGAGAATGGCCCGTATTACCGAGGTAGCGTGCTTTGATTTTGGTGACGGTTGGAACCGATCTGCCCTTCAATCGGCTTGTGCGGGTTGTGGATGATTGGGCGCGGACCAAGGCGCGGCAGGATGTCTTTGCCCAGATTGGTGCCACGGATTGGCAGCCTGCTGCCATCGAATGGACAAACTTCTTGCAGCCGCCTGAATTTCGGCAGCGGTTTACAGCAGCGGATGTCGTCATTGCCCATGCGGGCATGGGAACGATTCTCTCGGCACTTCAGTGGCAGAAGCCGATCCTGGTGATGCCCCGACGTGCCTCATTCGGTGAGCAACGGAATGAGCACCAGCTCGCCACGGCTCGACATCTTATGGCTTTAGGGAAGATCAATGTTGCCATGGATGAGCATGAACTGAGGGCTAGGCTCGATGGTTTGGATCAACTCCGTGCCCGCGGTGAGATTGGGGCTTATGCGAGTGAGTCGCTGATCACAGCTCTTCGTGATCTGATCCAGGGGCCGGGGTCTGCGCCCCTGTCGGCGGCACCCCCGGCAGGGAGGCATGGGCCATGTGCGGGATAGTCGGGATGCGCAGGTTTGATGGGCGTCCTGTAGAGGCTTCTCTGCTGCGCGCCATGGCTGCTCGCCTCCCCCACCGTGGCCCGGATGCCGAGGGGTACTGGAGCAGCGGGGCGGTCGGCTTTGGCCATCGCCGGCTGGCGATCATTGACCTGGATGGCTCAAGTCAGCCCATGGCCTCGGTGGATGGCGCCTGCCATCTCACCTTTAACGGCGAGATCCTCAACTTCCTCGACTTGCGCAGGCGAGTCGCCTACCCCTACCGGACCGACGGCGATACAGAGACGATCCTGGCCTGCTACGGGGCTCGCGGCGCTGCCGGCCTTTCTGAGCTGGAAGGACAGTTTGCCTTCGGGCTGCACGATATGTGCGACGGCAGTCTGTGGCTGGCTCGCGATCGCATGGGGATCCTGCCGCTCTACTACTACGTCGACGCCAGGCTGTTTGCTTTCGCCTCGGAGATCAAGGCCCTTCTGCCCGCCATTCCGGCCGTCAGTGTGGACACCCTCAGCCTCGACGCCTACCTGAGCCAGCGGGCCGTGCCCGCGCCCTACACGCTGTTCCATGGCATCAGGAAACTGCCGCCGGGCCACCTGCTGCGGGTGGGTGAGCAGGGCATCGAGCCCCCCTGTCGTTATTGGCAGGTTCCAGCGCCGAGCGCCATCCCAGCCACTGCTGACGAGGCGGTGCAACAGCTGGCTGAGACGCTGCGTGGGGCGGTGGACCGCTCCCTGGTGGCCGATGTTCCGGTGGGTGCCTACTTGAGTGGGGGCGTGGATTCCAGCCTGATCGTGGCGATGATCAGTGAGCTGCGCCAGGGGAAAGGAGTCTGCACATTCGCAGCTGGATTTGGGGATCCACGCGTTGATGAACTGGATTATGCACGGCAGGTGAGCGAACTCCTTGGCACGGAGCATCGCGAGGTCACAGTGACCCCCAGCGACTTTCATAGTCTCTGGCATCAGCTGACCTGGCACCGCGATGCACCGATGTCTGAACCTGCCGACATCGCCGTGTTTCGCCTTGCTCAAGTGGCCCGGCGGAGCGTCTCCGTGGTGCTCTCCGGCGAAGGCAGCGATGAGCTGTTCGGTGGCTACCCCAAACACCGCTACGCCCAGCTCTCTGCATGGGCCGGGGTTGTTCCCACCCCCCTCCGTGCGGCCCTGTTGGGTGCCATTGAACGCTGCCTGCCGCCTGCGGCGGGCCGCCTGCGTGTGGCCCTGCGGGCCCTGGCCGAGCGCGACGCCAGCAGTCGCTTTCGCGGTTGGTTCTCACCCTTCACCGCCTCCGAGCGTCAGGCGTTGCTCATGGCCGCCCCGAGCAACCCAGCCCCGGGCTGGATGCGGCCGCCGCGCGGGGACGCCCTGCGCCGGATGCTACTGGTTGATCTGCAGAGCTGGTTGCCCGACAACCTGCTGGAACGGGGGGATCGCATGTCGATGGCGGCTTCATCGGAGCTGCGGCCCCCATTCCTCGATCGCGCCATGGTGGAACTCGCTTTTTCGCTGCCCTCAAGCTTGAAACTGCGCAACGGCACCACCAAGTGGCTGGTCAAGCAGGTGGCGCTGCGCTACCTCCCCGAGCACATCGTCAATCGCCGCAAGGTGGGCTTCAAGGTGCCCCTCGATGCCTGGTTCCGTGGCGGGCTTGAGGCCTTTGCGTGGGATGCGCTCACGTCCAAGGATTCGTTTGCCTGTCAGGTGTTTGATCGCACCCTGGTGCGCCAACTGCTCGAGCGTCACCGCCAGGGGCGGGCTAACGAGGAGATCCGGCTCTGGACCCTGCTCTGCCTGGAGGTTTGGTACCAGGAGTTTTTTGGCCCCGGGGCGGGTCAGTCCCCCAGAGTGAGTTGATCATCTCCATGCGATCCATGTAGTCCGACCATGCTTCCCCTCACACTCCCAGGAATCGTTCTGCTTGTGGTTGCTTTGCCAACCATTCTGGTGGTTCCGCGTCGCTGGGCTCCAGTGCCCATTCTGGTGATGGCTTGCTACACCACCTTGGCCCAGGGGGTGATGCTGGGGCCCTTCAACTTCTTTTCGATCCGGCTGGTCATTCTTGCCGGCTTCGTGCGTCTCATCGTCCTCGGTGAGTATCGCGGCCTGCCAGCCAGCCCCCTGGATCGTCTGATGCTGGTGTGGTCGTGCCTGGCGCTAGCCGCCAGCATCTTTCGCCCCGACCCGGTTGCCACGCTCACCTTCAACGGCGGCCTGGTCTTCAACGCATTGGGCACCTATATCCTCTTGCGCGCGTTCTGCCGCAGCCCGGCCGATCTGATTTTCCTCTGCCGCGTCGTGGCCTGGTTGCTGCTGCCGGTGGCCCTGATGATGGTCTACGAGAAGCTCACAGCCAGCAACCTGTTCTCCTACCTCGGCGGCGTGCCCGCCGTTCCCGACATTCGCGGGGGACGGGTTCGTGCCCAGGGCCCTTTTGCCCACGCCATCCTGGCGGGCACGGTCGGGGGCGCCATGCTGCCGCTGTGCGTTGGCCTGTGGAACTTGCGCCGGGGAGCGGCTTTGGTAGGGGCCTTTGCCGCGGTCACCATGGTGATTGCCAGTGCTTCGAGTGGACCTCTGATGAGCGCCATGGTGGCCGTGGTCGGGCTGCTGTGTTGGAACATTCGTGCTGCCATGTCCACAATCCGCTGGGCTGCCCTGGCTGCCTATGGGCTGCTGATGGTGATCATGACGACACCCCCGTATTACCTGATGGCGCGGATTGATCTCACCGGCGGTAGCACCGGCTGGCACAGGGCCCGATTGATTGAGGCGTCCATGGAACATCTTGGTGAGTGGTGGTTGGCTGGAACCGACTTCACCAGGCATTGGATTGCCAGCGGAGTGGGCTGGAGCCCCAATCATACCGACATCACTAATCACTACCTGTTGCTAGGGGTTCTTGGTGGGTTGCCGCTATTGATCCTCTTTGTGATCCTGCTGGCCAAGTGCTTTTCTTTGGTTGGACAGTCAGTGCATTTGATGGAGAGAAAAAGGCCCGACTATGCCTTTCTATACTGGGCTCTTGGTGTCTCGTTATTTTCCCATGTGACAAGCTCTCTTGCCATTGCTTATTATGATCAGTCATTTGTGTTTCTCTATGTCACTATCGCTGCGATTGCTTCTCTTGGGGGCCCTGAATTCACCAGGCTGGCGCATCAGCGGCCGAGCAGACTGTTCGTCCGCCCCCTGTTGAGCGTTGGCATGGGGAGCAACCCATGAGGATCATGGTGATTCCCCACAGCCTTGAGCTGGGAGGCAGCCAGTTGAATGCCATCGAGCTGGCTGCTGCCGTGCGGGACCGTGGCCATGAGGTGGTGGTGTTTGGTCGCTCCGGCCAGCTGCTCAGCCGGATCCGGGACTTGGGGCTGGGCTTCGTCGAGTCCCCCCGTCCCCGGCGGCGGCCCACATTGTCCATCGTGGCGGCGATCGCGGGCCTCGCCCGGCAGCGACGCATCGACATCGTGCACGGCTACGAATGGCCCCCTGCCCTGGAGGCGGAGCTGGCCGCTGCGCTCAGGCCGGCCACCCGGGTGATCACCACGGTGATGTCGATGGCCGTCGCCCCGTTCATTCCTCACCATCGCGACCTGGTGGTGGGTACCGAGGAAATTGCCGAGGCCGAGCGCCAGGCCGGCCGCCGCCGGGTGTCGGTGCTCGAGCCCCCGGTTGACACCGACCACAACGCCCCCTGCGAGGCCCAGGCCTCAGCGTTTCGCCGCCGCTGGGGAATCCCTGACGACGCCATTGCCGTGGTGGCGGTGGCCCGCCTGTCCAGGGAGCTGAAGCTGGAGGGCACCCTCTCAGCGATCCGCGCCATCGGCGAGACCAGCTCCGACCAGCGGCTCAGGCTGGTTCTGGTTGGGGACGGCCCGGCGCGGCCTGAGGTGGAGGTCCTTGCTGCCCAGGTGAACGGCAGGTGTGGGGCCGGAACGGTGATCCTCACGGGAGCGATGGAGGATCCGCGCCCGGCCTATGCGGCCGCTGACATCGCCCTGGGGATGGGAGGCTCGGCCCTGCGGGCCATGGCGTTTCGCAAGCCCTTGATCGTTCAGGGTGAGCTGGGGTTCTGGCGCACCCTCACCCCCGACAGCCTGGCCGACTTCCTGTGGACCGGCCTCTACGGCATCGGGGGCCCGGCCTGCGACGGTGTCGCCACCCTGCTGCTGGAGCTTCAGCCCCTGCTTGCCGACACGGCGTTAAGGCAGGAGCTGGGCGACTTCGGCCGCTCCACGGCGGTGGAGCGCTTCTCCCTCTCCCGAGCGGCCAGGATCCAGGTTGGCCTCTACGAGCAGGCCCTCGAGCGGCCAGCCCGGCAGGGCGCTTTGGCGGCGAATCTGGCGGCAGGCGTGCGTTTTGCCGCCTATGGGGCGGGCGAGTGGTGGCGGAAGCTGGCGGGCCGGCAGCGCACCGATGATTTCAACGCCAGGCCCGTGACCCGCCAGAACGCCGACCGCACCAGGAGGACCTCCCCATGACTGACCTCACCATAGCCCCCACCAGAGGCGGCCCCATCGTGTGGCTTTCCGGCGTCGGCTGGGACGACTTGCCCGGTAACGAACGCCGCATGGTGGAGGCGATCGCCCTCGCCCACCCCGTCATCTACGTCGACTCCCCGCACCGCGGCCAGTGGGCCGGCTGGCTGCGGGGGAAGCCTCCTGCCATCGAGCAGGTGCTGCCGCAGGTTCTCCGTGTGCGAGTGCCGGCCCCACCCCTGTTCACCAAGCCGCCGGGTCGTCTGATCACCAGGCTGCTGCAGTGGTGGACGCTGCGGCGCGCTCTCCCCGCGGGGATTGAATCGGCGGCGGTGGTGGTAGCCAACCCGGTGACACGGTTTCCCCGCCGCCTTGGCGGTCAGCGCATCCTGTTCGCCACAGACGACTGGCTGGCCGGCGCCAGCCTGATGGGACTCTCGCGGCGCTGGGTGCGCTGCGTGATGGCGGCCAACGCCCGCGAGGCGGACGCCGTGGCTGCGGTGGCTCCGGTGCTTCTCCAGCAGCTCCGCTCCTTGGGGGCGGAGGGTGTGCCTGCTGAGATGCTGCCTAACGGAGCGCCGTCCCCCGGTGCGCCACCCCATGGATCTGACGCGGTGGCGATCCTGATCGGCCAGCTGAACGAGCGGCTTGATCTGGCCTGTCTTGAGGCAGTGGTGGCGGCCGGCGTGCACCTGCGGGTCCTGGGCCCTCGTGCCGATCGCGACCCTGACTACGGGAGTCGGTTGGATCAGCTGCTGGCTTGCCCGGGGGTGGAGTGGCTGGGGCGGATGCCCCCCGAACGGGTGGCGGAAGAATTGCGTGCGGTGCGCGTGGGATTGACTCCGTATCGCACCACGCCCTTCAACCAGGCCAGCTTTCCTCTCAAAACCCTGGACTATCTCGCTGCGGGATTGCCGGTGGTGTCCACGGACCTGGATGCCTCGCGCTGGTTGGCGACCGAGCACATCCGTCTGGCCGGAGGGCCGGAGGCGTTTGCAGCCCACGTGGTGGCGTGCATCGCGACACCGCCTTCGCCGGCCGACGCCGAAGAGCGCCAGCGGCTGGCCAGAGAGCACGGCTGGTCAAACCGTGCTGCTCAGATGCTTCGCCTCGCCGGTATCTCCCCAAAGCAGCCGTTATGAACGAGGCCTGGCAGGCCTCGGTCCTCAGCTAGAGGATGGCAGCTCCTGCTCCGTTCGGGTTGGCAGAGTTGTAACGGAAGTTGTTGCTCCAGCTGTTCCACCCAGGGCCGCCATTGACGTAGGCGGCGCCAAAACCAGTGGGGTTGAAACGGTTGTTGCTGACATTCACATTGCTGTAGCCCCCATTGTTGGATTCCAGGCCAATGTTGTAACCCCTGCCCTCAAGAAGATTGTTCTCGACGCTGACGTTGTCAATTCGTCCGGTGTTGGCCTGGATGAAGAACGCACTGGTGGTGTTGTTGGAGTCAGCAACGAAGCGGTTGCCCCGAACGATGGCTCGGCGATCGGAGCGCTGGGCATCACTAAAGTCGCGGATGGTGAAGGCATTATTGTGGTTGCCAGTGGTGGCTGGATTGCCAAACGCAATCAATCTTGTGATGTAGTTGCCCTCGATGAGTGAGTCAAATTGCCTGCCGGTGTTCATTAATGCAAAGCCACTTCCGAAGCCGTGCACATAGTTGCGCTGGAGGTCTGCAACGCCGATGAACGCGGTGGCCCAGCCAGCGGTTTCGGTGTTGAGCTTGCTGCCGTCGAACTCACTGTCACGGATCACCACCTTGCCCTTGGCAGACTCGTAATTGCCGTTGTAGTTCGTCGTTGTCACGATTGGTAGGCCGCGACCAGCACTTGTGGGCTGGAAGATGCTTTTTTCGATCGTGATGTTGCCCTGGTAAAGGCTTACAGGGCTGGTGAAGCGCATGCCTGTGATCACGCTGCCAGCTGGAATTTCATAGGGCCCGGTGTAGACAGGTAGAGATTCGCCCTCAATCCCGAACTGCGCCAGGCCCACATTGTTTTCGTTCACCGACCAGCCATTGCTGGGGATGCTCACATCGCTCGGGAAGGAGGGCGGGGTTGGCGTCGCAACGTCGTCATTGCTGATGGTGCCTATGACAGCACCAGTTGTGCCGATGCCGTAGCCATTGCCTGTTGCCAGGGAGAGGGCCACGGTTTCGTCGGCTTCAACTGTGGTGTCTGCTGTGGGATTGACGTTGACAACCGCGTTGGACGAGCCGGCGGCGAAGCTGACAGTCTTGGTGCTCCCGCTGGTGCTGATGCCGGTGTAGTCGCTCCCGTTGATGGCGGTACCGCCTACGGTGTAGTTGACGCTCAGTGCTGAGCTGGTGTTGCCACTGCGCGTGAAGGTGTAGGTGAGATTTGCGCTGCCATCTTCTTGAACCGCAGCGGGTGCCAGGGCCAGGCTGATGGAGGCCGGCGAACCGGCACTGTTGTTCTCCTTGGGAGGCTCAGAGGTGCTGAGCGGGGAGAAGCCAGCATCAACCCAGTAATTTGATCCTGAGAAACTTTGGTTGGGACGTGTCACAGCACTCCCATAGCTGTACAGGCTGTTCCTTGAACTTCCGCCAGTCTGGGGAGTACGGATGACTCCGGATGGGTCGCTAAAGGTATTATCGTCTCTGCCGTCAAAGGCAGCTTCGTTGGCAGGGCTGAAAAAGTTAGTTGTCGCGTAGTAATTGTCGTTTGTCCTATAGGACACGATGTATTCCTGGCCTGTCACGACATCAACAGGAGTGCTGAGGCGTGCCCGCTGCCACCCAGATTGACCTGGGGTAGATGTGATCTTAGCGGATGAGAGTAGGGCTCCATCGGAGCTGCGCCAAAGGCGAATGTCGCGCACATCTGTGTCGTTGGCGTCCTCGGCGGCACGCCAATACTTCAGCTCTCCAATCTTGCCATTGCTGGCAACACTGAAGGCCATGCCAAGCTCGACAGGTTGATTATCGTTATAGACCCGTCCGTTGACTCCTACGCCAGCTCTGTCAAGCAGGCTGACCTGACTCGACGTTGTGGTCGGTGCTGGTGCCGGTGATGGTGTTGGTGTCGGGGCGGCTACGTCATCGTTCCTGATGGTCCCGGTGACGGCGCCCTGGGTGCCGATGGTGTAGCCGGTGCCGGCCGCGAGCGAGAGGACAACGGTTTCGTTGGCCTCCACCGTGGTATCAGCTGTGGGATTAACGGTGACAACGGCGCTGGTGGCGCCAGCGGCAAAGGTGACGGCTTTGGTGGCCCCAGCGGTGCTGATGCCGGAGTAGTCCGTGCCGTTGGTGGCGCTCCCACGGACGGTGTAGTTGACCTTCAGAGCTGAGCTGGTGTCGCCTGTGCGGGTGAAGGTGTAAGCAAGGTTTTGGCTCCCATCCTCCTGGACGGCTGTGGGGGCCAGGGCCAGACTGATGGAGGGAAGGGTGGCAGGGGAGGTCGGGGCACTGACCAGCTTGGCGTCAGCCCAGTTGGCGTGGTCGAAATCGCTCCTGCCGTCGGCATTGTCAACGATCAATTGGAGAGTCCGTTTCCCCGAAACGTCAAGATCAATGGCCTGGGTAGGTGATGATCCTGTAAGGGTGTTTGATCTGAAGATCTCCTGTCCATCGACAAGAACTCTAAAGTTCACTGACCCAAAGTTGCCTACTTCATCATCGACTCCGATGAAGGATTGGAAGCGACTGAAACGGTTGTCGAGGGCGTAGGTGAGCGATGAGAAGGAATGAACACCGAGGCCCTTGGCGTAGGTGACGCCATTCAGGGTGAGAGTTCGGCCATCATTGGCACCACGCTCGCCGTTGCTGCGGTCGACTTCGTAAGGCCCCCAGCCGTTGATGCTCTCGGTGGGCGTGAGGTCTGAGAGGTGCACGTTGTTGCTGGCAATTTGGAACTGATTGGGCGTGAGGCAAAAGATTCGAGTGAATAGTGAGCGGTCTATTGAAGCATATTTGAGGCGACAGGAAACATCCCTTGAGGCGTCAACGTGACGCGAGCTCGGGGAGTCCTAGGCCCTCAAGAATGCAAGTTATCTGTCGGTGCTGCGCTTGTCAAGACGAGCCCTGGCTGGATCAGCAAAGCCACAAATACCTGAATCTTGTGTTGTTCAGGAATCCGTATATCTCTGATCTAAATGCGTCAGCTGGTTTCCATTTCAGATGGCTGGGTTCCCGATTCCCCAGTGCTCGCTTGCCTCAGCCCGTCCAAAAAGAATCATCGGCAGGTTTTATTATGTCCTCAGTGTCGCTGTCTTTTGCCTAAAAAGAGTTGGTCTGTATGTTCTTTGCTGGGATCAAGGTCCCTTTACGCTCTTCCTCCTATTCTCCAACCGGCCTGCCAACGCTTCTCTTTGGCTTAAAGCTGAATCGATGGTTGCCCCTGCGACCGTGGGCGGCGCTGGTGTTCATCCTGCCCATCGTTTCGTGCCGACTCGCGACATGCGGATTTCCATGCGCGCTACTCAGATGACTCCCTCAGAGGTGTGCCTCTCGCTGCCATGGGATCTATCGCGGCGATGGTGCTGTTCCACCTGCAGGCCTGTCGCTGTTGATAGCAGATCAGAAGGCCAGGGATCCTGCTCTGCAGCTGCAGGCCTACAGCGGGAGAAAGTCGCAACGCAGTTGGTCATGCCTGTCGCTCCTGGCAACGGCTAACGATTCCCAGTGGCCCCGTTCGCTACGGCCAGCACTTGTGAACCCATTCTACCCAACGTACTCTGACCATCACGTTTCAGGTGGCGCTGCCAATTGGGCCTATCCGACGAACGTTGATCAGGCTGGGAGGGGGGCTTGGCAAGGGCATTTTCGTGCCCAAGCAGAAACGCATCAGCCGACCGCACGCCCCCTGCAGACCCAGTCACGACTTGGGTGACAGCCGTTTGATGAGCTCTGGGCCCAGTCAGTCCGCTTTCGCGGCGCATCGCGACCACCTCCAAACTTCTGTTGCCCCATTGTCAGAGAGGTGCAAAGCTATTCCTATCACGCAACTTTGAGCTCATTCGCATTCCGTTCTTGCTGGGTTGACCATAGGATTACATTGAAGGTTCGCCTATCGTGCGGAAAGTACTTCCGAGGTAAACGCTTCTACTGTAAATCTTCTGCTGCGCCTAAGTCTTTGTCCCACCATGGATGACCCCTTGGTCGAAGCGGACTGTCCAGTTCTTCGTCAGCGTCGAAAGTGATATTCAAGCAACAGCCTCATCATCGTCTTCAGCCTGCACCGCAGCCATGACTTCGTTCAGCCTGTTTACTGGTCTCACGCCACAGGGTGTAGGCAGTGACCCCAATGACTACGAGCTAGCTACAAAATTCAGATCCAGCGAAGATGGGCTGATTACAGGTCTGCGCTATTACCGCATCCTGGAAGATTCAGGGGATGTGGACGAGCGCACGTTGACGCTTTGGAACATCAGTGGTGCTCCTTTGGTGTCGCTGACGATCAGCTCCGGCGTGGGCGATGTCGGCTGGCAAGTTGGCTCGTTGCCCATCCCCATTCAGATCACGGGTGGCGAGCTTTATATCGTTTCTTATGGCTATGACGATGATGGTGTTGATGATGCATATGCATTTACGGGCTCTTTTTTCGATTCTGACTACAGCGCTCCGGGTGGTTTCTTGTCTGCCCCTGCGAGTGGCCAGCCCTTGGGGCTTAGTGGTGGGGGTATCGGTAATGGCCTTTTTGCAGAGGCGGTTGGTGCCTTCCCGCAGCAATCATTCAATGCGAACAACTATTTTACCGATGTGTTGTGGGTGGTCTGTTTCCTGCCTGGCACCCTGATTGCTACGCCAAAAGGAGAGCAGAAGATTGAAACCCTGCAGCCCGGTGATCTCATCAGTACCGCCGAAGGGCCCCAGCCTGTGAAGTTTGTCTGCCGCACCCGACGCCATCGCAACGCCCTTGTGGCCATGGGCAAGCTGCCCGTGCGCTTGAGCGCTGGAGCCCTCGGTGAGTTAGGTCCCTGCCGCGACACCTTCATGAGCCCCAGCCATGCCATCGATCTCGATGGTCACCTCGTGGAGGCCGGTGCCCTGCTGAACAACTACTCAATCAGACAACTGGATCCTGCCCAGGCGGACGAGTACTACACCTACTACAACGTGGAGCTAGAAGCCCACGGGCTGATCTGGGCCAATGGACTGCCAGTGGAAACCTATTTCGCCAACTTCCGCGGTATCGGCTTCACCCGGGAGGACTGGGACAACTATGACGAGTACCTCCACCTCTACGGTTCTTCCGAACCGATGCAGGAACTGCCCCTGCCCCGGATCCCTTTCGCACGGCTAATTCCTGCCGCCCTGAGGCGGAAGTTCCAGCACGACCCCCTGCCTGCCTTGTTCTCTCTGGATCTGCGGCATGAGGCAGAGTGCCCAGATGAGGTGTTGGCTTGAAAGACAGGGACTCTGCAAGAGTTCTGCCGGAAGCTCTGCAGCGCCATGGACCCCCGCATGGAGGGGTTGAGCCTCTTCCCCCGCCACCTGCTGAAGGGTGAGCTGCCCGGCCCCTTGCTCTCAGGCCTGCAGCAGCTGGCCCCTGCAGCGGGAGCTGGGGCCCCAGTATCCCCCGGTGGTGGAGCTCTGTGCCCAAGTGCTGCTGGTGGATGTGTGGCTGAACGTGCAGCGGGCGGGGGACTACAACCCCACCCACACCCACGGCGGCACCTTCTCAGGCGTCGTGTTTCTGGAGGTGCCCCCCCAGATCACGGCAGAGCGCTTCGATGGCCAGCTCTGCTTCTACGGCCCGGAGGACTGGCACATCCAGAGCTTCCGCACCGGCATGGCCCACTACGTGGTGCCGGTGCCCGGCGATTTCTACGTGTTTCCCGCCTGGCAACCGCACTCCGTCGCCCCCTTCCGGGGTGAGGGGGATCGCCTCTCGCTCGCCTTCAATGTGGTGGCCGTGCCCCCCCAGGCCAAGGCGGCGCCGGCGCCGGTGGGCTTTCGCTGAGGTTGCCGTTGATGCCCCACGTAGGGCTCAGCTGAGCAGCACCGGATCCCCCACCGCCACGGCCCCCGGCTCCAGCACCGAAAGGCGGATGCCGGCCACCACCTTGTTGTGGCGAGCCGTGGCCCGCAGGATCTCGATCTCCTGGGGCAGATCGCCCTGGGCCAGGGTGGTGACCACGCAGCGGGGGCAGCCGCCATCCACCCGCAGCAGGGCCTCGCGGCCCAGGCGCAGATCGCTGCCGATCCACTCCTGCTCCACGAACCCCTCGCCCGGTCCGCAGGGGCGGATCAGCAGGTTGGGGCGAAAGCGCTCCACGGCGAAATCGAGCTGGGGTTCCAGTTGCCGCAGCCGCTCCAGGGTGGCGGTGGTGAGGGCATGGATGGGGCAGGCATCAAAGAACGTGCCCTCCGGCAGCGGCAGCTCGTTCACCACGTTCTGAAAATCCCGCTCCGGCACATCGGGCCAGTACTGGTCGAGGCTGGCCCCCGCCGGGGCCTGGTGCAGCAGGCTCACCTCCCGGCCCAGCAGCTGGGACAGGGCGGCATCGATGACGGGATCGCTGCTCAGCAGAGGAGGGGCCGCTGAGGTGCCACCGCTTGGCTGTTCCGGGGCAATCGCCAGGGCCGGCAGGGGCTCACCCGGCTGCGGTGGTGAGCCGTAGCGGGCGCGATAGCCCAGCAGGGCCTGCCAGATCAGGGGGTTCTTGGCACTGGCCACCCGCTGGGTGGCGTGGTCCCAGAGGGCATAGGCCCGGTCACCGCAGATGCCGCCGGCGGTCACGTCCACCCGCGGCGGCCGCTCGCCCTGCATCGATTTGAGCGGGTAGCGCCACAGCGCCTCCACGTGGCCCACCAGGTGTTCGGCCATCGCTGCGAGGGGGCTCCGACAGGCGTGGGCCACCATTGAAGCTCCGGCAGCTGCCCAAGGGGAGCGGGGAGGGCTTTGCGGAAGCGCGGGGAGGTGAGAGGGTGCGGCAGTCCGCCTTCACCCGTCGCCGGGGTTCCGCCATGGCCACCTGTCTGATCACCGGCGCCAACCGCGGCATCGGCATGGCCTATTGCCGCCAGCTGCAGGCCCGCGGCGACAGCGTGATCGCGGTGTGCCGCACGGCCTCGCCGGAGCTGGAGCAGCTGGGCGTGCGCATTGAGGCGGGGGTGGAGCTCACGGCGGAAGACGCGGTGGAGGATCTGGTGCGGCGGCTTGAGGGCCTGCCCCTCGATGTGGTGATCCTCAACGCCGGCGTGCTGGAGAGGACCAGCCTGGAGCGCTTCGATCCCGCCAGCCTGCGGCGCCAGTTCGAGCTCAATGCCGTGGCGCCGCTGCGGCTCACCCATGCCCTGCTCAGCCAGCTGCACCGGGGTTCGAAGCTGGCGCTGATGAGCAGCCGCATGGGCTCGATCGCCGACAACAGTTCCGGCGGCTCCTACGGCTACCGGATGTCGAAGGTGGCCCTGGGCATGGCCGGCAAGTCGCTGGCCCACGACCTGCGGCCCCGTGGCATCGCCGTGGCGATCCTGCACCCGGGCCTGGTGAGCACCCGCATGACGGGCTTCACCAGCCAGGGGATCAGCGCCGAGGAGGCAGTGCATGGCCTGCTGCAGCGCATCGACGCGCTCACCCTGGAGAACTCGGGCAGCTTCTGGCACGCCAACGGCAGCCTGCTGCCCTGGTGATCCCTACGGGGCCTGCACCATGCCGTCGCCGCGGTCGAGCACATCCTGATCCGGAGCGAGTCCATCGAGGCTGGCCATGGCCCGCAGGCGGGCCTGCACCGCGCCGGCGTTCACCGGCACGCCGCGCTCCCGGATCGCTTGCCACCACAGGGCCGCCACGCCGGCCACGTGGGGCGCCGCCATGCTCGTGCCGTTGAGGGCCCTGAGCCCACCGCCCGTGGCGGCGGACACCACATTCACGCCAGGAGCGGCCAGCACCGGGTTGGTGTTGGAGAACGACGCCACGGTGAAGCCGGCCGGCCCCTCCCCGAGGGCCCCCACCGACAGCACCCCCAGGGCCGCGGCCGGCACGGACGCCGAGAGCTCGAACTCCGGCCGCCTGGACTCGTTGCCGCTGGCCGCCACCACCACGGTGCCGCCGTTGAAGGCGGCGCGGGCCTCCAGCATGGCCAGCAGGCGATCGAACATGCGCAGATTCATGCGATAGCCCTCGAGGGCTGCGCTGGTGGCCAGGGCCTCGGGCCAGCCCTGGCTGATCAGGTTGGCCGCCAGGCCGGGGAAATCAAAGCCGAGCGACATCGACAGCACCTGGGCGTTGTTGCGGATGGCCCACTCCATGCCGTTGAACAGCATCTCGGAACCGCCGCCGCCCTGATCCCCCAGCACCTTGCCGATCAGTGCCGTGTTCACGCCCCGGGCCACACCGATGCGCTGGCCGTCCACATCGCGGCCGAACACGGTGCCGGCGCAGTGGGTGCCGTGGCCGTTGACATCGCCATCGCCGTCGCCACTGAAATCCAGTTCGGTGAGCGTCATTCCCGCAAAGGCGGGGTGGTTTCGGTCGATGCCCGTATCGAGGATGGCCACGGTCACCCCTGAGCCATCGAAGCTGCTGCGGTCAGCCCCCACGGCCCGCACGCCCCAGGTGGGGCCCGTGGCCACCGCCGTGGGCGCGCCCGCAGTGCCGGGGGCGTCCGATGCCGTGGGGGCGATCAGGCGGGTGGGCATGGAACGGGCCACACCGAGCACGTCGGGGTCACGGGCTGCGTCGCGCAGGTCCGCAGGGCTGAGGGTCTCCAGGCTGATCGCCGGCTCCGGAGGCAGGTCGGCGGCCGGTTCGAGGCCAAAACTGCGCACGCCGGGGTAGGGAAGGGAAGGGCTTGAGAGCCCGGTGAAACGACGGCCCTGATTGAGATCTCTGAGGAGAATAAAGTGTTGCGACGTAGTCATGAAGTTATCCCGCCAAGGTTGCACGACGTCCTGCATCTAGGCCTGGCAGCAGGATTCCGTCAACCGACGTAAGGCGCCTTGGCCACGGCGATAGACTGATGCCCACAGGAGAACTGCGGGGGCAAGACAGGGAACATCGGGAACAACTCTTTACCTTGGCCTTTAAAGGCCTCCGGGAGATCTCCATCGTGCAACGTTGCTCCCAGTGAAGTTGTTCAGATGGTGGTTGGGAGACTTGTTTCAGGGCAGCCTCGCCCGCTCTCCACCCCTTCGGTGATGCACGACACTGCAGGTGGACCCCGGCTCCGGTAGCCAGGACCACCCTGGAGCCGCCGATGAGTCCCCTGTTCTCCTGTGCGGGCTGCGGCGTTCAGATCGAGCGGTCGGTGCGGCTCTATCGGGAGCAGAAAGGGCGGCTGCTGTGCTCCACCTGCAAGGACAAGCAGGAGAGCAGCAAAGGGGCTGCGCCGGCACCGGGCGGCGGCGGCAGCCCCCGGCCGCCCCTAGCCCCTTCCTCCTAATCCGCTGCCTGTTGTTGGACGACGCCAGGGGCGGCGGCGGCATCGATCGCCGCTTCGCCGCGCCGGTGGATCTCGCGGGCGTAGTCCGTCCAGGTTCCCTGGCCCCAGTAGCGGAAGCAGCTGGTTTCCAGCAGCAGCAGATGCAGCAGGGCGTTCTGGTAGGGCGCTGTGGTGGTGATTGAGGGATCGTTCTCCACCAGGGGATCAAACACCTGGTGGAAGCGGGCGCTGAGGCGCTGCATCGGCTCCAGCACGTTGGCGTAGCCCTCCACCCAGCTGAGGTCGTTGGTCCAGGAGGCCCCCGCCATCGAGAACTGGGGATCGCTGGCCTGGAGTTCAGCGATGGCGGCTTGCGTGGCCTCGGGGGTTGGGGGTCCCCCCGCGGTGCGCTTCTCCACGGCCCGCCACAGCTTGTGGTGCTGGACCGCCTGGATTCTGGGGTAGTCCGCTGAGCTGACCCCGGCCGCTGCCAGAAGCTCCAGGTATTCACTGCCGTTGATCGCCACGGTGGCCGGGCCTGGGTCCGATTCCTTGCCCTGGGCGGCAATCCTGTGATGGGCCTGGATGAAGGCGGAGGGGAACTCATTCATCATCACGCCACCATTTTCCCCATCGGCTATCTGGGACACCAGGGCGGGAATCGTGGTTCCCGCCAGGCGGAGGGGCTCCAGCCCAAGGGCTTCATCACAGGGCTGCATCTGCCCCACCAGCTTGGTATCGGAGCCCTGGGTCTTGATCAGAACCGTGACGGACATCGCAGCGCCAGAGGAGTTGCATGCCACCAGCTGATTGGGGCCGTACTTCTGGCCATGGCTGAGGCTGGAGCCGTCCATGTTTTCCACGCTGTGCTCCTGAACCAGCAGCCACGTGTAGCCGCACTCCCGCAGGGCCTTCACCAGTTCATAGAGGCTGTCGGGATGGTTGGGCAGGTGCATCTCCGGCAGCGAGAACCCCTTCACCCGCTGCAGGGCCTCAGGGCCAAACAGGGCCTCAAAATGCTGCTGCCAGGCCAGAATCTGCAGCTTGAGGTCGGGAATGGGCGTGGACGGGGCAACGGCATGGCTCCAGAAGGTGCCGAGCCATTCCACGTGGGGCTGCAAGCTGGGATCACAGCTGAGGCGTTCCAGTGCCTCGAGGATGTCGTGGCGGCCCATCTGCTCAAAGCCCCAGAGCAGGTTGCCGGAGTAATCCAGCATGATCCGGGGATCGCAGCCTTCTTGAATCAGCTGGGGGATGATCTCAGCCAGGCGCCTGTAGCACTGGGCAAACGGTTCTGCGTTGTGGTTGTCTCCCTCTCCGGGATGCTCCAGCATGTACTGGAGATGGGAGACGAGAGCGCCATCGGCCCCGGCCGGAATCGTGGGCTGATGCATGTGCAGGGCACAGGCAAAACCGGAGCGGACCTGCTCCAGGCTTCGCCCCTGGGGGGATCGAACAGCGGGGCGGCGCTGCTGCACCAGGGCGAGGATCTCGGCTTCTCGGCCCGCGATCGGCGGCAGGGATGGGCTGGTCATGGCTGTGGTGTCGCGCTGAATCACCAGGCCAACGGGAGGGTTGAGCGGGTCTTGGGGAGCAGTCTGAAGGGAGGTGACGGCTCAGGAGTGCAGAGGCGTGGGAATCAACAAGACCAAGTCGCAGGGCAAGGTTTGGCAAGGCCCAGTGCCAATGGCGACCACCGCGTAGGAGCGATTGCTGCGTTTTCCCTTCACTACTTCTGCGGCCGTATTGCCAAGATCTGTACAACACCGCTCAGAAGTGAACCCGAGCGTCTCAACTCGATTGACAAAGTCCTTCCGGCCAGCGTTCAGTTTCTCGGCGCTCAAGTGAGGCCACTTGGAGAAGAGGGACAACTCCCTCGATTGCATCAGATCAGGCCATGAACCTGCCACATTGATTCCAGCTGCCAGGCGACTGCCGCCCGTTGAGCGCGGCCCTATCGGCTGAGCGCCTTCCAGAGCCACCAGGCGGCCACGGCCACGAGCACCCAGGGCAGCAGGGCCCTGAACACCAGCAGCACCGCCAGCACCACCAGGGCCGACACCGCCGTTCTCCTGGTGAGGGCCTTGGCCTCATCGGTCATGTAGCGCCAGCGCGGCAGCAGAGGCATCGGCAGGAACTCTCTGGAGAGGCTCAGTTGAAGGCCAGCCTAGAAACTCCCTGAGGGCCGACCGAGTGCCAGCCATGCAATTCCCCTGCCGGGCCTAGTCCATGTCCTGCCACGGCCCCGAGCTGCCAGTTGAGGCCCCCTGCTGGCGTCGCTGGCGCAGGCCCGGGCGCTGCAGCCGGGAGAGCAGGTGCTGGCGGGCTGCATCAGCGGCGATGAGATGCGGTTGAATGGCGGCGGCAACCTCTGGTTCTGGGGCCGGCGCAAGCAGATTGCCGTGCACGACGGCTCCAGCATCTGCCCCCAGGATGGGGAGGAGGCCCTGGCTGACCACCCTGCGGTGGAGCTGGCGGAGCTGATCGCCTTTGCCCGGGAACGGGTGGGCTATGGGGCCCCTGAGGCGCCAGGGTGAGGCGCGCGACTCTGGCAAGCGGGCGATCCGAGCAGTCCTCCATGGCCAGGTGGATCCTCTGTTGAGGAGGAGTCTGTAGATGAGAAATCTGTGCTCTGGTCGATGTTAGGCAGGGGCCTTTCCGTGATCCGGGGGATCCTGTCCCCGGCGCAATCATGCCCTCAATGCAATCCTGCCACCAACGCAATCTGCCGTTCCAGGGAATCGGGCACTCACGGCCATCACGTGGTCACGGAGCTCCTGTGACGCCCTTCTGGACGGAACACTTCCGGCTTCCCTGACGGGACGTGGCCAGAGCCGGTGAACGGACGGGGCCTGGCTAGGGTGCTGCCGTCAGAACCATGCCCCTGCCCGCAACCTTCATGCAGAGGACGCCTTACTCTGTGGCCGTCTATGACACAAAGCCCTACGACCTGCTGCATCTACCGGCTGCTGTGGGCCCCGATGTGGACCTGCGCTTTCTGAATTGTCGCCTGAGTGTGGATACGGCGGGCACCGCCGATGGGACGCGAGCGGTCTGTGTGTTCGTCAACGACGTGATTGACAGGGACTGTCTTGAATCCTTGGCGAGCCGGGGCATCGAGCTGGTGGCCCTGCGCTGTACCGGCTTCAACAACGTGGATCTCGAGGCGGCCCGCGATCTCGGCATGGCCGTGACTCGCGTGCCCCTGTACTCCCCTAACGCCGTGGCGGAACATGCCGTGGCCTTGCTGCTGACCCTCAACCGCCAGGTGCACCGTTCGTTCAACCGGGTGCGGGAACACAATTTCTCCCTGCAGGGCCTGGTGGGTTTTGATCTCAATGGCAGGACGGCCGGCATTGTGGGAACGGGCAAGATCGGCCGCATCCTGGCCAGAATCCTGCGCGGCTTCGGCATGGTTGTCGTGGCTTACGACCCCTATCCCGATGCGGCCTGGGCCTCCCGGGAAGGTGTCACCTATGTGGATCCGATCACCCTGTCCAGTCTCAGCGATGTGATCTCGCTGCATGTTCCCCTCACGCCTGAAACCCATCACATCATCCGCCAAGAAACCATCGCCTGCATGAAGCCCGGCGTGATCCTTGTGAATGTGAGTCGGGGTGGTCTGATCGACACCGTGGCCCTGATCGAGGCCTTGAAAACTGGACGTCTGGGTGGGGTGGCTCTGGATGTCTATGAGGAGGAAGAAGGGGTGTTTTTTGAAGACCTTTCCGGAACAGTCCTGCAGGATGATCTGCTGGCGCGGATGCTCACCTTCCCCAATGTGCTGATCACGGCCCACCAGGCGTTTCTCACCCATGAAGCCCTCAACGACATCGCTCGCATCACCGGCGCGAACCTTCGCTCTCTGGTGGTGGGAGAGCCCTTTGTGGAGGGCTCCCTGCTCACCTAGGGATTGCCCGCAGCTCCTCTTGCTGGCCCCCAGTCTCGAGGCACTGCCGCACCCATAGGTTGAGGGGGTCTGTTCTTCGCAGCCGCCTGGGGCTCTTGGTCTGATGCCTGCTCTCCTCCAACCCCGATCGCTCGCCTTACTGGTTGGCGGTGTCGTCCTGGGCCTGCTGCTCAACCATCTGCTGGCGGGGGCCGGTTTCGCGCCGGTGAGCTCCTGCCTGCCCCTGCGGGCCCTGCTCTGGCCGGGGGCAGCGCTGGGGATCGCCGCCCTGCTGGCCCGGGCCGTGGTGGTGGTGGCGCGGCTGGGCATCCGGGTGGAGATCTTCACCCGCAGCCCGATCGACATCAGCACCCAGCGCCGACCCATTCAGGCGGAGGTGACCCGGGTGCGCCTCTGAGCAGAGCTCAGGGGAGCCAACAGCCCCCGAATCCGCTCCTGTGCCCCGAAGGTAGGGAGGAAGACCGTCCGCTCCCATGACCCCCTCTTCTGAAGGTTCCACCGCCGGCGACGACACCCCTGAGCCGGAGCAGTCCGGCGGCCGCTGGCGCAAGCTCTCCCTGCTGGCCGCCATCGCCCTGGTGGTGGCCCTGTTCTTCGGGTTTGGCCTGCAGCGCTTTCTGACGCTGGAGGCCCTGCAGCAGGCCCAGGGTTCCCTGCAGGCCTGGCGTCAGGAGGCGCCCCTGCAGAGCGCCCTCACCTACATGGCCGTGTATGTGGTGGTCACGGCCCTCTCCCTGCCGGGGGCGGCGGTGCTCACCCTGGCCGGTGGCGCCCTGTTCGGCCTGGGCCTCGGCACGCTGCTGGTGTCGTTCGCCTCCAGTGCCGGCGCCCTGCTGGCCTTCCTGCTGGCCCGCACCCTGCTGCGCGATCTGGTGCAGCGGCGCTTCGGGCGCCAACTCGCGCCGATCGAAGCGGGGGTGCGGCGCGACGGGGTGCTCTACCTGCTCACCCTGCGGCTGGCGCCGGTGTTCCCCTTTTTCCTGGTGAACCTGCTGATGGCGCTCACCCCCATGCGGGCCGGGGCCTACTACCTCACCAGCCAGCTGGGCATGCTGCCGGGCACCCTGGTGTACGTGAACGCCGGCACCCAGCTGGCCCAGCTGCGCGGCCTCGGCGGCATCCTCTCGCCGTCCCTGCTGCTCTCCTTCGCCCTGCTGGCCCTGTTCCCCTGGCTGGCCCGCGCCGCCACGGCCCGCCTGGCCATCTGGCGGCTCTACCGCCCCTGGAACCGGCCGCGCCGCTTCGATCGCAACCTGATCGTGATCGGGGCCGGCGCCGCCGGGCTGGTGACGGCCTACATCGCCGCCACGGTGAAAGCCCGCGTCACCCTGATTGAGGCGGAGGCGATGGGTGGCGACTGTCTCAACACCGGCTGCGTGCCCAGCAAGGCCCTGATCGCCTCAGCCCGGCTGGCGGCCCGCATGCGCCGGGCTGATCGCTATGGCCTCAGGCCGGCGGAACCCAGCCTCTCGGTGCGGGAGGTGCTGGAGCGGGTAGCGGCCAAGGTGGCCGCCGTGGCTCCCCACGACAGCGTGGAGCGCTACGAGGCCCTGGGGGTGGAAGTGTTGAAGGGCCATGCCCGCCTGGTGGATCCCTGGACCGTGGCGATCCGCAGCCGGGACGGCCAGGAGCAGCGGCTCAGCGGCCGCTCGATCGTGTTGGCCACCGGCGCCGCGCCGGTGCTGCCCGACCTGCCGGGGGCCTCCCAGGTGCCGCTGCTCAGCAGCGAAACCCTCTGGACCTGGCTGCGCGAGTGTCCCCTGGAGCGGCCGCGTCTGGTGGTGCTGGGCGGCGGACCGATCGGCTGCGAGCTCTCCCAGGCCCTGGCCCAGCTGGGCCTGCCCGTGACCCTGATCCACCGCGGCGAACGGCTGCTGCGTAAGGAAGATGCCGATGTCGCCGAGGCGGTGCGCAGCGCCCTGGAAGCAGACGGCGTGCAGCTGCTGCTGCAGACCAGGGTTCTGGGCTTTGCCGCTGCTTCGCTCGGCGAGACCGCGCCCACCGGGTCAGCGACGACGGAGAACGCCGACGCCGCTGCCCAGGTGCTGGTGGAGCACGAGGGCGCCAGCAGCATGATCGCCTGTGATGCCGTGCTCTGCGCCCTGGGCCGCAAGGCCCGGCTGGAGGGCTACGGCCTCGAAGAGCTGGCCATCCCCACCGGTGACACGATCACCACCAACGACTACCTCCAGACCCTCTACCCCAACATCTATGCCGCCGGCGATGTGGCAGGCCCCTTCCAGTTCACCCACACCGCCTCCCATCAGGCCTGGTATGCCGCGGTGAATGCCCTGTTCGGCAGCGTGAGGCGCTTCAAGACCGACTACCGGGTGATCCCCCGCACCACCTTCACCGATCCGGAAGTGGCCACGGTGGGACTCACGGAAGAGGAGGCCTCGGCCCTGCAGATCCCTGTGGAGGTGACCCGGGTGCCCCTGCACGAACTCGACCGGGCCATCGTGGAGAGCGCCGAGCGGGGCTTCGTGAAGGTGCTCACAGCCCCCGGCAAGGACACGATCCTGGGGGCCACGATCGTGGCGGAGCATGCCGGCGAGCTGCTGGCGGAGTTTGTGCTGGCGATGCGCTGGGGGCTGGGGCTGAGCCGGATCTTCGGCACGGTTCACGCCTACCCCACCTTCACTGAGGTGAACAAGTACGCCGCCGGGGCCTGGAAGAAGGCCCGGGCGCCCCAGCGGCTGCTGGGCTGGTTGGAGCGGTTCCACCGCTGGCGGCTCGGGGCGCCTTGAAGCGGCGTCGATCCGCCCAGATAATGGGGCATCGACCTGGGCCCTGAGCCACCGAGCACCTTGGCCATGCGCCGCTGGTTCAGCTTGAAACAGCCGGGGCCAACCTGGCGCTGGCTGAGCCCCTTGATCGTGGCCGTGGCCCTGGCGGCCGGGCCGATCAACCTGGTGTCTCTGGCTCAGCCGACTGAGTGGCAACATCCTCTGGTGCCGTCGCCAACGCTGGCCGCCCAGCAGACCCTGGCCAGTCAACCATCCACCGCCAAGGCGCAGCAGAACACCACCAAGCCTGACGGCAAGGCCCCCGCCAAGGCTCCTGCCGAGGATCCAGGCGCCTGGGTGATGCTGGATGGCCGCAAGGTGATCGAGATCAAGAGTGCCGCCGGCGCTCAGAACCCCAAGGACGTGGCCCGACGCATCACCGGGCACCTCGAGCGCCTGGTGCGCAATCCGAGTTTCCGGGCCGATCAGATCGTTGTCCAGGATCAGGATCCCTACGCCACGGTGGGACTGCTCACCCTCGACCGCAAGTTCCTGCCTGGCCTGGCCGTGGATGACCGAGCCGCCAAGGAGGCGGGTGTCAGCCGGCAGGCCTTGGCCGAGCGCTACCGCGACCAGCTCCGCGCCGCCGTGCGTGACTACCGCGCGCGCAACAGCCGGCAGTCCTGGATTGTCGGCACCTTGCTGGCGGTGCTGGTGCTGGCGGTGTATGTGGTGTGGGTGCGCTGGCAGCAGCGGTTGCACAGGCGCCTGCTGCTGTGGCTGAGTCGGCGCAGCGTGGAGCTGGCGCCCAGGTTGAAGCTGGGGGACCAGACCCTGGTGAGCCCCGCCCAGACGATCGGGCTCTCGCGGCTGCTGCTCAACACGGTGCATTGGGGGCTGCTGCTGCTGATCAGCTGGCTGCTGATTCCCCTGCTGCTCGGCTTCTTCCCACCCACCCAGGCCATGGCCGCGGGCCTGCGGGGCCAGCTGCTGACCTGGTTCATGCAGGTGGTGGACGCTGTGCTCAGCCTGGTGCCCAACCTCCTCTGGATCGGGTTCATCGGGTTATGCACTGCGCTGATGGTTCGCCTCAGCAACTTCCTGTTCGGGGCCCTGCGGCGCGGCCGGCTGAAGATCTCCTGGTTCTACCGCGAGTGGGCGATTCCCACTTGCCGGATCGCCAACACCTTCATCGTGCTGGCGGGCCTGTTGTTCGCCTTCCCTTACATCCCGGGCTCCGACAGCCGGGCCTTTCAGGGGGCAGGCCTGCTGTTCGGTGTGCTGGCTGCCCTCGGCTCCAGCGCCGTGGCCACGAACGTGATCAGCGGCCTGATGCTGATCTACACCCGGGCCTTCCTGGAGGGTGATCGGGTGGAGATCAACGGCGTGATCGGGCTGGTGCAGGAGCGGGCCCTGCTGGTGACCCGCATCCGCACCCCCCGCAATGAACTGGTGAGCATCCCCAATGCTGCCGTGATCACCTCATCGGTGGTGAACTACAGCTTCTCCAGGCGTGAGATCCGCAAGCCGGTGGCGATCTGCACCACGGTGACCATCGGCTATGACGTGCCCTGGCGCCAGGTGCACGAGCTGATGATCTCTGCCGCCAAAAGCGTGGAGGGCATCAGCCGTGAAGACGAACCCTTCGTGCTGCAGACCAGCCTCAACGACTTCAACATCAGCTACGAACTCACGGCCAGCATCCGCGATTCCAAGAAATACCGCGAAACCCTCTCCGCCCTGCTGGGCGCCATTCAGGACCAGTTCGCCGACGCCAAGATCGAAATTCTCTCGCCTGGTTACCACGCCATGCGCAACGGCAACCCCAGCACCCTGCCGCCGCCGTGGAGCCCTCAGGACAACGCCACCACGTAGCGGCACTCCAGGCTCAGGCCATCGGCGGGGGGCACGTGCAACAGCCGATCGCCGCTGATCAGGGACAGGCGTGGGCCTGTCCAGGGCTCCAGGCAGAGCATCGGCCGGGGCGGATCGCTCCAGATCACGGCCAGATCCCAGGGTGCCTGGGGCTCCAGGCTCACCCTGTAGCCAGTAACCCCGTCCACCAGACTCACCGGCCCGTTGGGCCGTACCAGCAGATCCACTCCCTGCTCCAGCCCGGCCAGGGCCGCGGCAGTGGGCGCCTCAGCCATGGTGAGATGGTCAAAACCCTGCTGGGGCAGGCCCTCAAGGCGAACATCCGCCAGGCTGGAGACAGCCCAGTAGGGATGCAGCCCGAGGCTGAACGGCATCGGCTCGTTACCCAGGTTCTCCACCCGGGCCGTGATCTCCAGCAACCCGGGGGCGAGGCGGTAGTCGAGCTGGAGCCGGAAGCGGAAGGGGAAGACCTCCAGGGTGGTGGCGTCGTGCTCCAGGCTGAGGCTCACCCCCTGGCCATCGGCGCGCTCGGCCAGCTGCCAGGGGCGGTCGCGGGCAAAGCCGTGCTGGCTCAGCTGCACCAACCCCTGGGGCAGCCGGACCGCATCCCCGGGCAGCCCGCCACAGATCGGAAACAGCACCGGGATGCCGCCTCGCACCGAACAGGAGGGATCGGTGAAGCGCTCGGCGTCGAAATAGAGCCAGTCGTGGCCCAGGCTGCGCCAGCCCGTGACCAGCCCGCCGCGCTCCGGCACCACCTGCAGCCGCTCCGCGCCGGAGGCATCGGTGAACGCCCAGTGGGAAAAGGGCTCCGAGTGCTGCGTGAGAGCCAAGCGTCAATCCCGAATTCTGTTTGTAACCTTATCTGCTTGATCAGTCGATTGCCTTGATCGGTTGAGTTAATCAACCGCTCCCCGACTGATCGGTTGAGGCATGTATTTCAGTTGTGTTCGCGCAGGATCTCGGTGCAGGTGGTCACGCACTCGCCGTCGTCAACCGAGCAACTGGTGATGCACTCGAAGTAGGCTTCTACCGGGTCATGATCGGCAGCAGGGAATCCTGCGGTGGTGGGATGTTCACCACTGCGAGGGGCGAAGGAGGTGTGGATGTGGGAGGCTGTCATGGCGTCTTGTGTGAGGGAACGTGCATGAACCGTATGAACAGCGCGTCCAGGAAGCAAGCAGATTGAGCAGGGATACCCATGGATTGATTGCGCGGTGTGAAGCATGGTGCCCCCGCTGGCTGTGAGCACTCCCGACGGCCCCGCGATCCTGGAGCTGGAGCGGTGCAGCCGCAGCCAGGGCTCCGGCCTCACCGCCACTGACCTGGAGGGGGCCTGGCTGCTGAGCCAGCTCTGGAGCCGGCAGCAGGCCAGGCCGCTGGCGGCCGCGGCCCTGCTGCGCCCCCTGGCCGCCACCCTGGAGCTCCATCCCAGCAGCGACGGCGCAGTGGCCGTGACCAACAGCGTGCAGCTGGGCCGGCTGCAGCTCCGCTTTGACGGCGCCGGCACCCTGCGGGGGCGGCGGCCGCTGCTGGTGTTCTGGTTCGAGCGCCTGCAACTGCTCTGGGGGGAGCGAGTGCTGCTGCAAAAGGCGCTGCAGCGCCCCGAGCCGCGGGCGCTGCCGTTCTTCGCCCTGATCGCCACGGGGCGCCAGGGCGATGGGGCCTGGCTGGTGGCCCGGGGCCGGGGCGGTGGACTGGCCCTGTGGCAACGGGCGCCGCTCAGCAGATCCTCGGCAGCAGGTCCCCGCTGAGGGGCAGGAGCAGCCGTTCGGTGCCCAGGGCCGTGGTCAGCACCACCCGCGGCCGGCCCGAGGCGGGCCGCACCTCACCGATCCAGGCCCCCCCATCGGGCTCCAACAAGGCGAGGGCCTGGGCGCTGTGTTCCGGGGGCACCACCGCCACGAAACGGCCCTCGTTGGCCAGATGCAGCGGTTCGAAACCCAGCAGGGCGCAGGTGCGGGCCACGGGCTCGATCACCGGCAGCTGAGGTTCCTCGATCGCCATCTCCACCCCCGCCGCCTCGGCCAGCTCCTGCAGGGCGCTGGCCAGGCCGCCGCGGGTGAGGTCCCGCAGGCAGTGGAGCCGCAGGCCGGCGGCCAGCAACCGCTCCACCGGGGGCCAGAGGGGAGCGCAGTCAGAAAGAACCGGCGGATCCAGCTGCAGTCCGTGGCGGGCGGCGAGGATCGCCACGCCATGGCGGCCCAGATCGCCGCTCACCAGCAGCTGGTCGCCCGGCCGGATTGCGGTGGGCTGGATCGCCAGGCCATCGGGCGCTTCCGGCTGCGCTCCCCCCAGGCTCTGCAGGCCGATGCCGCTGGTGGTGATGAACAGGCCATCGCCCTTGCCGCGCTCCACCACCTTGGTGTCACCGGTCACGATGGTCACCCCGCACAGCCTGGCGGCCGCGGCCATGGAGGCCACCACCCGGCGCAGCAGGGCCAGCGGCAGGCCCTCCTCCAGGATCAGGCCCACACTCAGGTGCAGGGGGCGCGCTCCGGCCATGGCCAGGTCATTGGCAGTGCCGATCACGGCCAGCCGACCGATGTCACCTCCGGGAAACTCCAGGGGCTGCACCACATAGCCGTCGGTGCTGAAGGCAAGCCGGCCATGGGGCAGCGCCAGGCTGGCGGCATCGTGGAGCACCTGGGCGGGGTCGGCGTAGAGGGGCCGCAGGTCCCGCTCGATCAGCTGCTGCATCAGGGTGCCGCCGCCGCCATGGGCCAGCTGGATCAGCTCCTGCATGGAACCGCCCGGTAGCGGTGGTAGGCCGCGCAGGCCCCCTCGCTCGACACCATCGGCGCCCCCAGCGGGTGTTCGGGCCGGCAGCGGCTGCCGAACGCGGCGCAGTCGCTGGGCAGCGCCCGCCCCTGCAGCACCTGGGCGGCAATGCACTCCTGGGCTCCCGGCCCCTCGGCCCGGCCCGTTTCCGCCAGATCGAACCGTCTGAGGGCATCGAGCCAGGCCAGTTCGGGCCGCAGGGCCAGGCCCCCGGCCGCGATCACCCCCAGCCCCCGCCAGGGCTGGTCCACCACCTGGAACACCTCCTCCAGCAGGGCCCTGGCCCCGGGGTTGCCCCCCTCCCGCACCACCTGTGGGTAGGCGTTCAGCACGGCGGGCCTGCCGGCCTCCAGCAGTTCCACGCAGCGCAGCACGCCGCGCAGCAGCTGCTCGGGCTCGAAGCCGCTCACCACCACGGGCACCTGATGCCGCTCCACCAGGGGCCGCAGTTCCTCCAGGCCCATCACCGTGCTCACATGGCCGGCCGCCAGGAAGCCCTGCACCTGGTTGCCGGGCGCCGCCAGGATCGCCGCCATGGCCGGCACCACCCGCACGTGCGCCATCAGCAACGACAGGTTGGCCAGACCCAGCTGGGCCGCCTGCTGAGCCAACAACGCCGTGGCCGGAGCGGTGGTCTCGAAGCCCACGGCCAGGAACACCACCTGGTGGGCGGGGTGGGCCTGGGCCAGCTCGATCGCCTGCAGGGGCGAGGTGAGCAGGCGCACGTCCCCCCCCGCGGCCCGCACCCGGAGCAGGTCGTCGCCCGGCTCACTCCCCGGCACCCGCAGCATGTCGCCGTAGGCGCAGAGGATCACCTCCGGGCGACGGGCCAGGGCCAGGGCCTGGTTGATGCTGGCGGCGGGGGTGACGCACACCGGACAGCCCGGCCCGTGGATCAGCCGCAGCCCATCGGGCAACAGCTGATCGAGGCCCCAGCGCACGATCGCGTGGGTCTGGCCGCCGCACACCTCCATCAACGTCCAGGGACGGGTGGCCGTGGCCCGCAGCCTGGCGGCCAGCGCGGTGACCTCCCCGGTCCTGCTCACCAGGGGCCCCTGGCCGTGGCCGTGCCGCCCGGTCTGTAGCTGTGGATGGCCTGCATGTACTGGGCCCGCTCGTACTCCTCGGGATTGGGGCACTGGGCCTGGCTCATACAGCCGATCAGGCCGGCCACGCTCGCCACCTCGTGGTCGCGCATCCAGGTGGCGAGTTCATCCTCCAGCCCCTGCAGGCGGACGGGGCCATGGCGCAGCAGGGCAGCCACCACCTGGGTGGCGGCGGCACCGGCCATCAGCAGGCGCACCACATCGGTGCCCCGGTGGACGCCACCGCTGCCGATCAGGTCCAGGCCCACGCGGCCGTGCAGCAGGGCGATCCAGCGCAGCGGCAGGCGCAGGTCGTGGGGGGTGCTGAGCAGCAGGTTGGGACGCACGGTCATCGATTCGATGTCGATGTCGGGCTGGTAGAAGCGGTTGAACAGCACCAGGCCCTGGGCACCCGAGCCCTCCACACGCCGGGCCATCGCCCCGAAGTTGCTGAAGAACGGCCCCAGCTTCACGGCCACCGGCAGGGTCACCTCGGCGCGCACCTCCCGCACGATCTCCTCCACCTGGGCTTCGATCGCGGCGCTGGAGAGATCCGGATCGGTGGGAACGGCGTAGATGTTCAGCTCCAGGGCCGCGGCGCCGGCCGCCTCGATGCGGCGAGCGGTCTCCACCCAGCGGCCAGGGCTGCGGCCATTGAGGCTGGCGATCACCGGGATGGCCAGGCGGCGGCGGGCCTGCTCGATCAGGCGCAGGTAGGCGTCGGCTCCGCCGTGCTCCAGCGCCGCCTCCGGCAGGTAGCTGAGGGCCTCGCCGTAGCTCTCGGCACCCTGCTGGCCATAGCGGTGCAGGGCCAGCTGCTCCTGCTCGATCTGCTCCTCGAACAGCGAGTGCAGCACGATGGCCGCCGCACCGCAGCGCTCCAGCTCCTGCAGCGCCTCGATGCTCTCGCTGAGCGGACCGGCAGCACCCACCACCAGGGGCGTGCGCAGGGGCAGGCCGAGGTAGGTGGTGGCGAGGTCGGGCCCGGTCATGGCCGGCTGGGGCTGCTCTGGCCACTCCAGGGTTGGGCCAGGGCGCAGTAGCTGGCCCAGCGGCGGGCCCGCTCGGCCTCGGCCTGATTCAGGAGCTCGCGGGCCCGCTCGGGCCGGCTGTAGCGGAGCACCTCGAAGCGCTGTTCGGCGGCCATCGCCTCCCGCAGGGAGCGCTGCGGCGCTGGACTGTCGAGCTGCAGCGGGTTCTCTCCCCGCTCGGCGCGGCGGGGGTCGTGGCGGTAGAGGAGCCAGCGGCCCGAGTCCACGGCCAGCTTCTGGTGGTCCATGCCATGGGCCATGGGGATGCCGTGGGCGATGCAGTGGGAGTAGGCCAGGATCAGGGACGGGCCCGGATAGCTCTCGGCCTCCAGGAAGGCCCGGATCGTGTGCTCGTCGCGGGCGCCCATCGCCACGCTGGCCACATAGACGTGGCCGTAGGTCATCGCCATCAGGCCCAGATCCTTCTTGGCGGCGGCCTTGCCCGAGGCCGCGAACTTGGCCACGGCCCCGAGCGGTGTGGCCTTGGAGGCCTGACCACCGGTGTTGGAGTACACCTCGGTGTCGAGCACCAGCACATTCAGATCGCGACCGCTGGCCAGCACGTGGTCGAGCCCGCCGAAACCGATGTCGTAGGCCCAGCCATCACCGCCCACCAGCCAAACGCTGGTCTTGGTGAGGGCATCGGCCAGATCCAGCAGGCGTTCGGCCAGCGGGCGATCGGAGCCGCTCAGCCCAGCCGACTCCTGGCCGCCATCGAGGCCGAGCAACTGCTGCAGGCAGCGCTTCAACTCCGCCACCCGCTGGCGCTGCTCCAGGATCGCGGCCTCACCGCCCTCACCGACCTCACTGGTCGCCTCCACCAGTTTGGGCGGCAGCAGCGGCGCCAGTTGAGCCAGCAGGTCGAGGGCCGTGCTGCGCTGCTGATCCAGGGCCACCCGCATGCCGTAGCCGAACTCGGCGTTGTCTTCAAAGAGGGAGTTGCTCCAGGCGGGGCCCCGCCCCTCGGCATTGGCGCTCCAGGGGGTGGTGGGCAGGTTGCCGCCGTAGATGGAGCTGCAACCGGTGGCATTGGCCACCAGCATGCGATCGCCGAACAGCTGGCTGGCCAGCTTGAGGTAGGGGGTTTCGCCACAGCCGGCGCAGGCGCCCGAGAAGGCGAACAGGGGCTCCAGCCACTGCTGGTGCGCGACGCGGTGCGGATCCAGCTGCTCCCGGGGCGGATTGGGCAGCTGCAGGAAGAAGTCCCAGTGGCCGCGGGCGGCCGGCAGCTGCGGACGCTGGGGGGCCATGTTGATCGCCTTGCGCTTCGGCTGAAGGCGATCGCGAACCGGGCAGACCTCCACGCACAGGGAGCAGCCGGTGCAGTCTTCAACGGCCACCTGCAGGGTGAAGGTCTGGCCGGCGAACGTCCGGTCCCGGCAGGGGGCGGTGCGAAACCCCTCAGGCGCCGCCGAGAAGGCCTCAGGCTCCGCCACCTTGGCGCGGATCACCCCGTGGGGACACACCAGCACGCACTTGCCGCACTGCACGCAGAGGTCGCTCTCCCACACCGGCACGGCCGTGGCGATGTTGCGCTTCTCCCACTGGGCCGTGCCCACAGGCCAGGTGCCATCACAGGGCAGGGCGCTCACCGGCAGCCCGTCCCCGCGGCGCTCCAGCATCGGCCCGATCACCTCCCGCACAAAGGCCGGCGCGCTGGCCAGGCGCTCGCCCGGCCCAGGCAGGGTGGCCGGATGGGGTGTGGCAGCCTGGCCGTCGCTGCTGTCTGCGGCAGCCTGGGCGTCGAGCAGGCGCCAGTCGACGGGCTCCAGGTGATCGAGGCTGGCGTCGAGGGCCGCCAGATTCATCGCCACCACCGCCTCGCCCTTGCGGCCGTAGTTGTGGTGGATCGAGGCGCGGATGCGGGCCATCGCCTCCTCCCGGGGCAGCACGCCGCTGAGGGCAAAGAAACAGGCCTGCATCACGGTGTTGATGTGGGGGCCCATGCCGGCCTCGCGGGCCACCCGCTCGGCGTTGATCTGATGCACCTGCAGGTCGGCGTCCCTGATCTGCTGCCGCAGGGCTGCGGGCAGCCGGATCCAGGTTTCGGCCCGCTCGAACGGGCTGTTCAGCAGCAGCACCGCGCCGGGCTCGATGCCGGCCAGCAGATCGAAGCGGCGCAGGAAGTCCCACTGGTGGCAGGCCACGAAGGTGGGCCGCTGGATCAGGTAGGTGGAGCGGATCGGCTGCGGCCCGAAGCGCAGGTGCGACACCGTGACCGAGCCCGCCTTCTTGGAGTCGTAGACGAAGTAGCCCTGGGCATGCAGATCGGTGCCCTCGCCGATGATCTTGATGGCGGCCTTGTTGGCACCCACCGTGCCATCGGAGCCGAGGCCGTAGAACACGGCCCGCACCTGGCCGCTCTCGGCCCGGGGACGCTCGGTGACGAAGGCCCCGTCGAGGGCCAGCGAGCGCCGGGTCACGTCGTCGTGGATGCCCACCGTGAAGTGATTGAGGGGCCTTGGACCATCCCCTGGGCAGGCGAGCGCCGCCTGGAGGTGATCGAACACGGCCTTCACCATCGCCGGGGTGAACTCCTTGGAGGAGAGGCCATAGCGCCCCCCCAGCAACAGGGGCGGCTGCTTGAGGCCATGCACCTGGCGCCACTCCTCGCTGACGGCGGCGAGCACGTCGAGGTAGAGCGGCTCCCCCGGCGCCCCGGGCTCCTTGCAGCGATCCAGCACGGCGATCGCCCGGGTGCTGGCGGGCAGGGCCTCCACCAGCCAGCGGGCCGCGAAGGGCCGGAACAGGCGCAGCTTCAGCACCCCCACCCGCTCGCCGCGGGCCTGCAGGGCCTCGCTTGCCTCCAGGGCGGTTTCGGCCCCCGAGCCCATCAGCACCAGCACCCGCTCGGCATCGGCGGGGCCGGCGTAGTCGTAGGGGCGGTAGCGGCGGCCGGTGAGGGCGGCGAACCGCTCCATCGCCTCCAGCAGGTGGCCCGGCGCAGCGTCATAGAACCGGTTCACCGCTTCCCGCGCCTGGAAGTAGACGTCCGGGTTCTGGGCGGTGCCGCGCAGCACCGGATGGGCCGGATTGAGGGCCCTGGCGCGGTGCTCCCGGATCGCCTGCTCCGGGATCATCTGGCGCAGCAGCGCGTCGTCGAGGCCGTGCACCTTCTGGATTTCGTGGGAGGTGCGGAAGCCGTCGAAGACATGCAGGAAGGGCACGCGGCTGAGCAGGCTGGCCCGGGCGGCGATCACGGCGCCATCGGCGGCCTCCTGCACCGAGGCGGAGCAGAGGATGCCGCAGCCGCTGCCCCGGGTGGCCATCACGTCGCTGTGGTCCCCGAAGATCGAGAGCCCCTGGGCCGCCAGGGAGCGGGCCGCCACATGCAGCACCGCAGGCGTGAGCTCGCCGGCCAGCTTGTAGAGGTTGGGCACCATCAACAGCAGCCCCTGGGAGGCCGTGAAGGTGGTGGTGAGCGCCCCGGCCTGGAGGGCTCCGTGCACCGTGCCGGCCGCCCCCGCCTCGCTCTGCAGCTCCACCACCTCCGGCACCGCTCCCCAGAGATTGGGGCGCCCCTCGGCGGCCCAGGCATCAGCCCATTCCCCCATCGGCGAAGCCGGCGTGATCGGGTAGAGGGCGATCACCTCGTTGAGGCGGTAGGCCACCCGGGCGACGGCCTCGTTGCCGTCCACCGTGATGCACGGACCCGGATCAGGCGTTGCGGCAATGGTCATGGCTCCAGCTCCGCCAGGAGGGATTCGGTGTCGTCGTCCACCAGCGCCAGGGCCACCCCCACGTGCACCAGCACCCGATCGCCCACCAGCGCCTGGGGCAGACAGGCCAGGCTCACCTGCTGGCGCACGCCGCCGAAATCCACATCGGCCCGGCGCCAGAGGGGATCGGCAGGGTCCGCGATCGCCAGGATCAATCCAGCTGTGGCCAGGCACATGGCCGCGCCGCGAGGGCTGCTTCTGTTCTAGGAGGGCCACCCAGAACTGCCCACAGCTGGCCCAGGGCGAGGCCACCGTCATTGCAGGGCACCTGCTCACTCCAGAAGGGCCGCAGCCCGGCGGAGCGGGCGGCCGCGGCGCAGAGCTCCAGCAGCAGGGCGTTCTGGAAGCAGCCCCCCGCCAGGGCCAGCGGCGCCCCGGGAGGCACGGCCGCAGCGGCAGCCGCCGCCATCGCATCGGCCAGGGCCTGGTGCACAGCCAGGGACAACCTGGCCGCGTCCACCCCCTGGCTGCACCGCTCCAGCAGGTGGAGCAGCAAGGGCTGCCAGTCCAGCCAGCCCAGGGGCAGGTCCGGCGCCGGGAGCAGCGGCAACAGCGGTGAGCCACCGGCCCGCCTGGACTGGGGCCCCCGCTGGCCCTTGGCCTCCCTCTGGGCCTGGGCGCGGCGGGCGAGACCCTCCAGCAGCTGGCCGGCCTGGCCCTCATGGCTCTGCCGTTGACACACCCCCAGCAGCGACGCCACCCCATCGAAGAGCCGCCCCACCGACGAGGTCTGGGGCGCCTGGCAGCCGGCCCGCAGGGCCTCCAGCAGCAGGGGCAGCTCCCCCTCGGCAAAGGCCTCGCGACAGGGCTGCGTGGCCGGGTGGTCGAGCCAGCGCCCTTCTTCCAGGGTCGCCAGCAGGCCCAGCCCCACCCGGCGGGGCTCCCGCATGGCCCGCTCGCCGCCGGGCAGGGGAAAGGGCCGCAGGGCGGCCAGCCGCTCGGATCCGGCACTGTGGAGCCGCAGCAGTTCGCCGCCCCAGAGCTGGCTGCTGCTGTTGCCCCTGCCGTTGCCGGGGGCGTAGCCCAGGCCATCCCAGGCCCACACCAGCAAGGGCAGCGGCAGGCCGTGCTCCGCCGCCACAGCGAGGCCGTGGGCCCGGTGGTGCTGCACCTGCACCAGCTGCTCGCGGCCCTGGACGGCGGATGCCAGCCGCTGGCTGGCATAGCCCGGATGGGCATCGCAGGCGATCGCCTGGGGCGGCTGCGGCCCCGCCAGTTGCTCCTGCAACCAGGCCTCCAGCAAGCTGTGCTGGCGCGCCCCCGCCAGATCTCCCAGGTGGGGCGCCAGCCAGATGCGCCCTTCGCTCGCCTGGGCGGCGGCGTTTTTGAGGTCGCCGCCCAGGGCCAGGGCGCAGCAGTCGGCGGGCGGGCCCAGGGGCAGGGCCAGGGGGGCAGGGGCATGGCCCCGGGCCCGGCGCAGCAGCCGTGGCCGGCCCTCCACCACCTGCACCAGGGAGTCGTCGAGGGGGCGGGCGATGGGGCGGTTGTGGTGCAGCAGCGCATCGGCGATGCCGGCCAACCGTTGGCGGGCCTCCAGAGGCTCGGTGCAGAGCAGATCACCGCTGAGATTGCCGCTGGTGGCCACCAGGGGGCGGCCCACGGCCTCGGCCAGCAGCAGGTGCAGGGGCGAGGCGCTCAGCATCACCCCCAGCTGGGCGCTGCCTGGTGCCACCCCCGGCCAGGCCTCCGGGGCCAGGGGATCGGCCCGCCTCAGCAGCACGATCGGGGCGGCCGGGGCGTGCAGCAGATCACTCTCCAGGGGCGAGATCTGCACGCAGCCCTCCAGGGCGGCTGGATCGCTCACCAGCAGGGCCAGGGGCTTGTGGGGGCGCCGCTTGAGCCGGCGCAGCCGGGCGATGGCCTCGGGCTGGGAAGCATCCACCAGCAGCTGAAAGCCGCCCACCCCCTGCAACGCCAGGATGCCGCCGGCCAGCAGCAGCGCCGCCGCGGCCTGGATCGGTTCGCTTTGCGCTACAGCCGCCTGAACGAATCGGGCCCAGGCCGGATCTGCCGCCGCCGCCAGGGTCAGGCTCAGCTGCGGCCCGCAGGCCGGGCAGCCGATCGTCTCGGCGTGGAAGCGGCGATCAGCCGGATCGCTGAACTCCCGCCGGCAGGCGGGGCAGAGGGGGAAGGCCGCCAGAGTGGTGTGGGCGCGGGCGAAGGGCGTGGCGGTGGCGATCGAGTAGCGCGGCCCGCAGGCGCTGCAGCTGATGAAGGGGTAGCGGTGGCGGCGGTTGGCGGGGTCGGCCAGCTCGGCCAGGCAGGCACGGCAGGGGGCCCGATCGGCCACCAGGGAGGGGGCGATCAGGCCGGTGCCCAGGGGCCGGGGGGCGGCCGCGGCGATGCGCAGGCCCGCCGGTGGCTGGGAGAGGGGCGGCAACCAGGTGGGCTCCACTGGCTCCAGGCGTGCCGGAACGGGCAGCTCGCGGCTGAGGCGGCCCAGAAAGCGCTCCAGGGCCGGGCGTTCCCCGTGCAGGTCCACCCGCACCGCCCCGTCCACGTTCTCCACCTCGCCGGTGAGTGCGAGGGCGCTAGCCAGGCGGTGCACGAATGGCCGGAAGCCCACCCCCTGCACCGTGCCGCGGCAGTGCAGCAGCAACCGGGCCGGATCGGACATGGACCTGTGGCCTCAGGCCGGGGCCGGTGCGGCCAGCCCGGCGGCGATGGCGTCGCGCAGCTGGGCCATGCCCTCCCCGGTGCGGGCCGACACCTCCACGATGGGGGCGGCCGGCGCCACCCGGGCGATGTGGCGGCGGGCGTGGTCGCGGTCGAAGTCAACAGCGGCGGCCAGGTCGATCTTGTTGATCACCACCAGATCGGCGCTGTGGAACATGGCGGGGTATTTGAGCGGCTTGTCCTCCCCTTCGGTGACGGACAGCAGCACCAGCCGCAGGCTCTCGCCCAGGTCGTAGGCGGCCGGACACACCAGGTTGCCCACGTTCTCGATCACCAGCAGCTCCAGGGCGGCCAGATCAAAGCGATCGAGCGCGGGCTCCAGCATCGCGGCCTCCAGGTGGCAGGCCTGGCCGGTGGTGATCTGCACTGCCTCGATGCCGGCGGCGCGCAGGCGGCGGGCGTCGTTGTCGGTGGCCAGGTCGCCCACGATCGCGCCCAGGCGGCCGCTGCCGCTCCACTCGCGCCCCAACCGCTCCAGCAGGGCGGTTTTGCCGGAGCCGGGGGAGGAGAGCAGGTTGAGCACCGGCAGGCCTGCTGCTGCAAACCGCTGCCGCAGGGCCGCCGCCCGGGTGTCGTTGCGGGCGAGCAGGGCCGCTCCCAGCTCCAGTCGCCGGGGGCTGGGGGCGGGGGCGCTGATCACGGCCGGTTCGCTCTGGCCGCAGTGGCAGGTGGTGCACATCTCAGCAGGGCTCCGGATCGGCCAGCTCGAGGGAGGCCAGTTGCAGCTCGCGGCCCCGCAGCAGTTGGCGGCTGATGGCGCCGCAGCGGGGGCATTCACACACCCCATCCTGGGCAGGAAACGGCGCCTGGCAACCGGCGCAGAAACATTCCGCCGCCACCGGCTCGATCAGCAGCCGCGCCGCGGCGGCAGGGGTGCCGGCCATCACCACCTCGAAGGCCAGCGTCAGGGCGTCGGGCTCCACCCCGGCCAGGCTGCCGATGCGCAGGGTGATGGCGGTGATCAGGCCGCCGCCGTGGCGCTCGGCCTGCGCCAGGGCCTGATCGCGCACGGCTTCCATGATGCTGAGCTCATGCATGGGCGTTCAGGCGGGGGCGTTGATGAACCGTCGCCGTCATGCAGCATCACGACGAACAGCTGTAGTGCGAAACGCCACCTGCATGGAAAAACTGTTCAGGCTTCAAGCGGTAGTAGCGAGCTTCCACCTCCTGCGATTGCTCATCGTACGGATGGGAAAGAACGTCCTGCAACTCCCTCACCAAGGCGTAGTCGCCCTTCATGGCTTGTTCGTAAGCGGGAACAATCAGCCACTCTCGCCAGGTGTATTTGGGGTTCACCTGTTTCATCTGTGCTGACACCTCAACCGGATCACGGTCGTTGCCGACGAGGTCGCGCCAGCGTTGCAGCCAAGACTGCCATTGCTGATCGAGTTGTTGTGATGGGTTGACGTAGAAGCTGCTTTTCAGGGCCGAGACCTGGTCTGGCAGATGAGACAATTCGCGGAAGAAGATGGTGTAATCCACCTTTGTCTCCGCCATCAACTGCAGCAATGCCGTCACAAGGGGCGGATTGGATTCGGTCAAGCCAAGCTTGGCGGCCCACATGGCTTGGAGTTCCGTTTCCATCGCTGCTGCAAAGTCACCACGCACGTGGTCGAAACTGTCCAAGGCTTCTGCATCGTCTGCGAGCAGTGGTCGCAGAGCTGTCCAGAACATATGGAAATTCGCCTCGGCTGCCATGGGTTGATTGAAGAAGGCGAAGTGATCACCGCCGCCGATCCAGGGCTGGAAGGCAGGGTCAAAGAGCTCGCAGAATCCGAATGGGCCATAGTCGAGCGTGAAGCCACCAGCGGCGCAGTTGTCACTGTTGAAGTTGCCCTGGCAGTACCCCACCCTCAGCCAGTTGGCGATCAGGGCGGTGAGGCGGCCGCGAAAACACCTGGCCAGCTCAACGAGCTGATCGACAAAGGCAAGACCTCGGTCAATGTCCTGTCGATACTCCCGCTCGATGAGATGGGACACGATCATGCGCAGTTCTTCCAGGGCGCCCGGATGCGCCTTACTCCGGGCACGACGAGCAAACAGCTCCAGTTGACCAACCCGCAGAAAAGATGGTGCAACGCGAGTGGAAATAGCCACAGGATTGCTCACCACGATATCGGGGTCGCTGGAGCGGGACTCCGGCGAATACCAAGGCCGCAGGACGGTCTCGGATGTTGACACATAGAGGGTCAACGAGCGCGATGTGGGAACACCCAAAGCGTGCATGTGCTCCTGGGCCAGAAACTCACGCACACTGGAACGCAACACGGCACGCCCGTCACCTCCACGGCAATAGGGTGTGGGACCGCCACCTTTTAACTGCATCTCCCAGCGCTGGCCCTTGAACACCCCTTCAAAGACAGAGATGGCCCGACCATCGCCATAACCATTCCCCGTGCCAAACGGACATTGCTGGATGTACTCGGTGCCATAAATCGACAGGGCATAACCCGTCGCCCAGCCAGCCCGATGCATGGGCTCGGGGGCGGCAGACAGATCACCGGAAAAGACCTGGCGAAAGTCCTTGTTCAGGGCCAGCTCGTCGCTCAGGCCAAGCTCAGCAAACAAGGTGCTGCTATGGGCGACATAGGCAGGGTTGGCAAGTGGTGTGGGCGTGACAGGTACGAAATGGCCTGAAAAGACCTGCCTGACCCGGTGATCATCACCATCTTCGGTGGCATCCGGATCAGCATTCAAGCCATCCAGTAATGAATAGTCTGCCAATCGCGCAAATTCCTCAAAGGTTGTTGCGCAGGGCTTGGTAGATGGCTTGGATGGAGACAACATTGTTGGAAGCAGGCTTCTTTCATGACAAGCCAACCATTGTAGAGCGCATGCGGCTGATTGGTTGAAGACTAACGCTGTTGGGCATTCTGATGTTCTGCATCGCTGCTGCGCGTTGCGACGCTTCATCGTGTCTCGAGCACCTGTTGAAATCCGCTTTCCCTCAGCGCGCCATCATCAACACCCTTCTGGCGCAGCAGTTTATGGATCGCCCTGTTCTGATCCACTAGCGGCAGCCTGCAGCTCGAACTCCCGCAGCCAGCCGCGCTGCACCCAGAGGGGCAGGAGGGCGGCGATCGAGGCGCCGGGGATCTCCACGCCCTGGCGGCAGACTTCGCCGAAGGGCAATCCCCGCGCGAAGGCCTGGAGCAGCGGCCACTCCGGCTCGCTGGGCAGATCGAGGCGGGTGGTGTGGCCGTTGCGCCACACCAAGATCCTCACTCCTCCCTGATCGAGATCGATCTCGTCGTGCTCCGCCTCCGCGAGGGTGTTGACCTCCCAGATGCGGTGAATGGGGTAGTCGGAGGCGATCAGGGCGGCCCCGGCCGGCAAGCGGAACACGAGCCGATCCCAGTGCTCGGGAGGCACAGCAGCCAGGGCTTCCAGATTGAGGCTGGGTTGATCCGGGGCATTGAAGGCCCGGTGCCAGAGCCATTCCAGCTGCGCCACATCCCCGAGGTAGGGAAGGCTCCTGGCCGGTTGGAACTCCTCCAGGAACGCGGGCAACCCGGCGCCGTAGTCGCCCAGGTCTGGTGAGTTGGAGACGCTCTGCTCCAGGAAGGCAGACGCCATGGCCTGGAAGAACGCCTCGCCCACCAGCCGCTGGCACACGGGATAGATCTGCTCAAGACTGCGCCGCAGTTTGCCGTTGACGCTGGTGCGGTAGGCCTCGATGCCCTGCCGGGCCGGCAGCACCCGGCTGCCCTGCAGGTGGGCGGCCAGCCGGGCCTGCTCGGCTTCAGTGGCCGTGCCCAGGGCCGCTGCGGCGAAGAGCTGCTGGAGCGCTGCCAGCTTCATGGCCGGGCTCGATCCGAGCGCAGCGCCTCCGCCTTGGCAGCCTCCGCCATCAGCACATCGAGGGAGGGGATGTCGGTGTCCCACTCGATCAGGGCCGGCACCTGCGCAAAGCGCTGCAGGGCCTGCCGGTACAACGCCCAGACCCCATCCTGCACGGCGCGGCCATGGGTGTCGAACAGGAAGCTGCCCTCTTCTTCATAGCCGGCGAGATGGATTTCCTTCACCCGCTCGGCGGGCAGGGCATCGAGATAGGGGAGTGGATCGAAGCCGTGATTGAAGGCATTGACAAACACATTATTCACATCCAACAGCAGAAAACAGTCGGCCCGGCGGGCCAGCTCACTGAGAAACTCCCATTCGAGGTAGTCGGCTCCGGCAAAGCTCACGTAGGGGGAGAGGTTCTCGATCAGGATCTGTCGCCCCAGAAAGTCCTGCACGCGCTGGATGCGTTCCGCCACGTGCACCAGGGCCTCCTCGGTGTAGGGGAGTGGGGCGAGGTCATGGAAATAGCGGCCCCCCTGGGACACCCAGGCCAGATGATCCGACACGACACTGGGCTCAACCCGATCCACCAGCGCTTTCAGGCGCTGGAGATAGGCCTGATTGAGCGGATCCACCGAACCGAGCGAGAGGCCCACCCCGTGCAGGGTGATCGGATAGCGCTCGCGGATGAGGCTGAGGTGATGCAGGGGCAGGCCCCCGCCGAGGTAATTGTCCGAGAGGGCTTCGAACCAGGGAAGTGCCGGCCAGCGGCTGAGGATGTCGGCGTAGTGGGGAGGGCGCAGGCCCACGCCTACGCCCTGGATGTTGGAATCAGCCACGGCAGGCGCAGAGCAACAGAAGGGCGGGGGCTCTGGAGGGTGGAGGACACACCACACCAGAGCCCCCTGGATCAACGCAGGCTCAGGACTTCTTCAGCTTTCCCCCCACGATCTTCTTGCAGGTGCCTGTGGGAACGTAGACCCACTCTTCCGGGTCGCCGGACACCTTGGCCTCGCCGGCGCAGGAGTGCTTGCTGGTGCCGCAGTCGTTCATGCCGGCCTTGGCGATGCCGGCGCATTTTTCCATGCCGGCCTTGCCGGCCAGGGCTTCGCCGCCCGTGGCGGCCACCAGCCCGAGGGCCAGAAGGCCGGAGATGGCGGTGCTGACCGCGAGCATGGGGTGCCTGAGGAGTGTTCATCGGATTGGGGGATGGAAAACGAAGGATCGAGCGCGGCCAGCTGGGCGGAGCAGCGCGCGGCCGAACGACTACCGCCTGGCCAGCCGATTGGATCTCAGCACTCCCCCAGCCAGCGACGCAGCAGGCGGCGAGCCGCTGGCAGTGAGGCCTGGAGCTGGGGGGAGAAAGCGTTGCCGTGGCTGAAGCTGTGGGCGGGGATGCGCAGCCAGGAGGCGTTGGGGGCACGGCCGTAGAGGGCCGCGGTGATCGCCAGCAACTGGGCGGGCTCGAGGTGATGGCTGGCGCCGCTGCCAGCGGGCCGCGAAGCGACCGGCAGTGGGTCGAGCCGGGGCTGGGGCGCGGGGCCGGGCTGCTTTGGTGCCAGCCAGGCATCGATGAACAGCACCCGCTGCAACGGCGCCAGATCGGCGGTCAGCTCCGGCGTGAGCTGGTGCATGCAACGGCCGCCCACCTGCTCGGCCAGCAGGGCCCCGACGCCGTCATCGCCGCGCAGGGGGTTGCCGATGCCGATCACCAGGCACTGGGGCGGCGCTGAAGAAAGGCTCAAAGCCGGCAGAAGGGAGCTGGTTTCATCGTGCTGAGAGCCGAAGCCGTGGCATCACGGCAAACACCAGCAGCAGAACGAGATAGACCGAGCCCGACACCACGTCTCGGCTGGCGATGAATTCCATGAGTGGCATGCCTTGCACCACGCTGACCAGCGCCAATTCCGCCGCCACCATCAGCGCCAGGGCCAGCAGGCCTGCGATCAAGGACCGGCTCGGAGAGCCAATCTCAGGGAATCGGCGAAGGATCGCTCCCGCCGCCAGGTAGATGACCATCGCCATGATGGGCATCTCCGCCAGTTCCGCCCAACGCTCGCCGATGCGTGGCACCAGGAACGGAATCCTGATCATGCCAAGTAGAAACCCCGCACCCAACACCATGGCGAAGTAAGTGAGGCCGGCTTGGATGGTCTTGGACACGGCAACACAGGGCTAGTTGATGGGTTGCGAGCTGCTTGGGGGGGCTAACGCTTGCCGTCACCTGCCAGCAAAGAGCTGGGGTGAACGCAACTCAAAGGGCGAATTGAATCTGCGGTGGCGGGTCAGGTGCATGACTGTGTTAGCTGCTCATCACACGGACTCGGGGAGCTGGTGCTCCACGGAGCAGACCTTCGACGCTGAGATCCTCATCAATAGTCGGCCAGTGAATGCCAAAGCCACCACCGGCGACTTGCCAGTCATCACGATCCTTCTGAGACGCATGCAGCAGCCTTGGATACCAAGCGAGTGGAACGGAAATAGTTCTGCCGTCCTCAAGCTCGACAACAAGAACGTCATCTGTAGAACTCACGTTCATGACACGCGCCCCAGGATTAACCATGAAACTCCTCCCATGCTTTTACCAGCATAGCCCTGTTGGCACTCACAAGCCGCTCAATGTCTCGAAGCTCTGCCGCCTTGAATCCCAGGCTTGAGGCCAGCGCGACAGGATTTAACCACATCTTGCAGCTTGCTCGATCACGATCAACATGAACATGAGGAGGTTCATTAGGCTCGTGGCTGTGGAAATAGACCCGGTATGGCCCACTCCTCAGGATTGTTGGCACCGCCACCAAAGAGACAATCTCCAGTCTACCCAGCCTCGGCATCTGATGCGGCTAACGCTGCCCCTGAGTGGCAGGCAAGAAGCTATAGCTCGCGAAGCAGACTCGACGGCGGCCTGTCCACTCGAGGGGCTTGTTCGAAGGTGTCGCATCTCCATAGCCAGCGTATGCGGACCAACGCCGCATCTGCAATGTTCAAGTCACTTCCGCATCGCTTCTCACACTCGCGCTCAACTTCAGACCCAAGGCCGTGACCACCTTCAGGATGGTGTCGAAGCTCGGGCTGCGCTCTCCAGACAAGGCCTTGTAGAGGCTCTCCCTGGACAGTCCGGAATCTCTGGCCACCTGGGTCATCCCTTGGGCCCGAGCAATGTCGCCCAGGGCCTTGGCAATGAAGGCAGCATCTCCATCCGCCTCCTCGATGCAGGCATCGAGGTAGGCCGCCATCTCCTCAGGTGTGCGGAGATGCTCGGCAACGTCGTAGGGAGTGGTCGTGGTTTTCATAAGGTCTCCTCCGTCAGGTTGTCTGCCAACAGAAGGGCCTCATCAATGTCCTTGGCTTGTGAGTTCTTGTCTCCGCCAGCAAAAGAATGATCAACTCAGTTCCCTTCTGCAGGTAGTAGACCCTATATCCAGGGCCGTAGTTGATCCGCAACTCCGACACGCCTGCCCCAACGGGCTTGACGTCACCAGGATTACCACCGATGAGGCGCTCGATCCTGGCCAGAACCTTCGCTCGGCCCCTCAGATCACGTAGACCTGAAAGCCATCGGACGAACCGCTCTGCCTGGCGGACTTCAACCGTCCACCAACTGTAGCCTCCTGGCTACGACCGCGCAACGCTGCCTTGCTGGCTCCCCTCAAGCACGACACATCCTTCGAACGCTCCCCTTGAGTGGGAGGCAGGGAGCCTTGGGGGCGTAGTAGGGATCTGAGGGTGGCCTGTCCAATCTAAGAGTGTGTTCGAAGGGCGCGGTAATGTTGCCACCATCTTGTACTCTTGCCGTGATGCTGCAACTCAGGGGAAAATCCTTGAGCACACTTCAGCCCAACTTCACGCCAGAGAACGGATGACCTTTGGGGCCTCCTCAATGCCTTGGCTGCCAGCACCTTAAAACGTCATTTCGAGGCTTTTGCGCGCATGGCCAGTCTGGAGCTCGGTCAGTGTCATTCCTTGTGCACGTGCGATTTCTCCCAGTGCATCTGCGTTAAGGCCGCACCTCCATCTGCTTCTTCAATAACGATGCTCTGTGAAGGCTATTCGCCACCGGTCAACAGGATTATGAATGTCGGGCCCTTCTGCTGGCAATTAACCCTGGAGCTGGCACCATCATTGATGCTTAACTCAGGGGCGCCAGATCCAACGGCCCTGACATCATCAGGGCTGCCGCCGACAAGTCGTTCAAACCTGATCTTACTCTTCGCCCGAAGATCACCCAACAGAGAAGTTCAGGGTCAGAGAGCTTCTTTCAGAGATCATTCAGGATTCCACGGCGTGCCGAACGAGATGCCGCTGTGCGCTGGAGCCGGCTTACCTCCATCGAGGTGACGGCATCATCCCGGATGCGGGCGATAGTGGATGTCACGACATGGAAGCGGCGGCTGTCGAAGTCTCCATGGCTGGTGGCACGCGCCGCCAATGGTGAATCGGACGGAGCGTCGTTCGGTGAGCGGGTCCAGCTCACGCCGGGGTAACTCCCGCTGAAGAGTCTGGCCAGATCAGGGTTTGCTTTGATCCACCTCTCCATGCCAAGCAGTGGTTCTCCATGGGGACCGACCAGGGGTATCCGCACATGTTCCTCAAAGGCATGCGACACCAGATAGAGCAAGGACTTGTTGTAGATGCGGGCGCAGTGATCATTCTGTTCGGCCACGTCGCTGAGAGTGTAGAGATGGAGAGATTGCAGAAGTCCACTCTTGAGGGCAGGGAGATACGTGGCTTCGAAGAGCTCAGTGGTGCAGGCTGGTGCCCAGAGTGTGCAGGACGCCACGGTAATTCCAAGGTCTTCCGTGAGGTGACGCAGCAGATGGGCATGGAGGATGCTGCCGGCACTGTGGGCCACCAGATGGAGGTCTATGGAGGGCTCCTTCGCCATCAGCTTCGCCAACTCGGCGGCGAGCAGGCGTGCGCCACCGCGGGCCGAGGTGGTGGCGCGCTGAGCGTTCTCTTTCATCTCGTCCCACTGCGCTTTACCGGTGAGATGACGTGCTACGGGTTCCAGCGCGTCATCAAGGCGATCGAGCATGAAGTCTTTGGTCGCATCGATCCAACCCTCATTGCGGCGATGGCGAGTGGCTTCCTCGAGAATGTTGCGCAGGGTGCTCCAATAATCGCTCTTCCAGATGAATGCCAGCGGATAGCATTCCTTGGGTAGCATCTCCTCAAGGAATTCGGATGTCCGCTGGAGCGCCGCATTTTCGGGAACCAGCCCACCGTGGGCATACAGCACCAACCGTCGCCGCTTCCATCCCTCGCTGATGCGAATGAAATCCTGATTGATGATCTCCCCCAGCAGGTCGGTTGTGGTCGCGATGTTGCCGTGCGGATCGAGCTGACCATCATTCCGCAAACTGATCACATGGGGGCGAATCTGGTTGTATTGGAAAGCGTTCGATCGAACAGCGCCCACCGGGCCCGTAGCCGTGCCCTCGGGGGATCGCATGGACACCGGCGCTCCCAGGCGGGCCACCCAGGCATCACTGCCATTCGCTAGCCAGTCGGCATAGCCGAGATGGCAGAACCCTTCATTCCCCCATGTCGGCCCCCAGGAATTCTGGATCCAGAAGCCATCGGCGTCATAGGCAACGATCGCGAAGGCGTGACCACCGAGCGGGATGTCGCTTGGATGGATGCGGCCATCGCTGTCCACTTTTTGCCATCCCTCATGAACTCGGGCGCTTGCGTAGAGCACACCCACCTCCGTGATCGCCGCGTGCATGGCGACGAAATCGGTGTGGTTGACCCGGAAGTAGGAACCAAGCGGTCGTTTGGCTGCATCAGCACTCACGCTCTGTGTGAGGCCCTTGTTAGCCGGACTCGATTTCGTCCAGAGCTTTTTGGTGCAGATTCCGTGCTTGTGCCACCCTTTCATGGCACCGCGGCAACTGGAGCCGTCATAGTCCTCTCCGGCCCATTCGTCGTAACGGCGGGCGAGGCTATAGGCCATATGCGGACTTACCGATTCCGAATCAGGCTGGCTTTTTCGGGTGGCCAGCAGGTAGTTGGCCAGAGTTGCAAGCCCGAAGCCCGTGCAGGCGCCTTCACTGCCCTGATCAAGCACCGGAATGCCGAGCGCTCGATAGTCGGCGATCGGTTTTTCTGGTGGAACTTCCACCAACGTTGGCACGTACATCAGATCCCGGAAGTCAACGCTGTCGGGTCGTGCGGTGAGGCGCCGCTCCACGCCGCCGGATTCCATCGTGGGCGCTGCCGAAACGCGCTGCCTTGATGCTGATGCTGCAGCGGATCTGCTCTTGCGGGGGCTTGTCATGTAAACGAGGCGTTTCATCTGTTATGCCCCCATCGCAGCGCCATGCAGTGAACAGAGAGGAAATTTAACGATGTCTTCAGCGAGTGGAGCAGAGCTCTTGCCTGCAGACCAAGCATCTGCTGGATTTCCGTCGCGAAGGAGCTCATACCTAGATTAGAATCTTGACATTCTCCTGAGATAACAAAGTCCTCCTAACAACTTTGCGAACTGCTTTTCAAGACGGGCTATACTCTCTACCATGGCAGACCGCTTCTCAGGCCACCAAAGATCTTCTTCCAACATCCTTCAGGAAATGGCTTGACCCTTCGAACGCTGCCCCTGAGTGGCAGGCAAGGAACTTGGGGTGGCTTAGCAGAGAGTTTAGTGGCGGCCTGTCCACTCGAGGGGCTTGTTAGCCTAGCCAGGAACGACTTAGGTTCATAAATTCCCTCATTTCCTCACTGGCATGCAGTTGAACATGACTTCATTGTTAGCCGGTAATCAAATCGCTTTGTTCATGTCTACGGGAAGCCCCGCGGCTTTCATTTCTCTTGCCAGATGTAGGCGCCAAGCATTCGTCACATCCAATGTCACGTAAAGCACGCCACTGTAATCTGACAAGATCTCGACACCTGTTTCATGGAGGGCGCAGACGCGATCACGACCCAGTTTGCCAATGAAGTAGCCAAGTTCAAAAAGCACATTGGGCCTTGCTCTTGCTGCAAGTTGATTTGCGTTTGTGTCTTTCGTGCCGCCAATATCATCAGCCGTTAGCAATACGACGGCATAAGCAACATCGGAATAGTCGGCGAATTTCTCGATAATCGTCCGCCCCATGTTTGGTTGCTCGTGGAGAATGATGGGTGTAAACCCCAGTTTTTCGAGAAATCGAGCGACCTTTTCACGAGCCGCCTCATCATGACCGTGTACCAAGAATACCCGTCTAGTGTCTGTAGCACTAGTGCGTGTCGGTGGTCGATGCGACTTCGTTTGTATTACCTCGCTGAGAAATTTTAGGCGGCGTTGCACAGCAGTTCGAAAGGCAGCCCATGACCCTGGGTCATCGTTGTAGTAACCTCCCAAAACGAGCGGCGACGTGGAGATGGATGACCATTGAGCGGAGAACCCTCTGTCAGGAAATTCCGTGTCCAGCCATTTGGCAACATCGTGGTCCCAGCTCTCAAACTCACTGTGTGTTCCGGTGGGATCATGCGAATCGTGCAGCAGTCGCCTGCCCCGATCAGAAAGTGATTCAAGCGAATGTGGTTTTCTCTTGGCCATCCGTTTGAATTAACATGTCTTAATTGCGCATAGGCTAACGCCCATCATCACCAGTCCGGAGGGAGTTTCTGAGATAACCAGAATCCTCTCGGCGGTGGCTTTGGTGAATGGTGATGTTAGCCAGAATGCGGAATTGGCTGCAATAGTGGTGAGCAATAGAATAGACGAGTTCTCCCATGCGAGCATTTTACTGGGTAAGATTTAAAACGGCATAGTGACTCCCTCTCTTCCATAATTCTCCTGTTTTCAGAGGGAGCCGAGACAGAACTAGTTCTACAAACCAGGAACGGCCCTCCTTAAATCCCATCTCATCACTAAAACCCCATGTCGGATCATCCCCTCTTTGCACTTCGGCATAACGAAAGATCTTTTCGAGCAATTTAGGTGCAGACTCGATCAATTTATCGTTTCTTAGCTGGTCAATACGTAGTACAACAGCACCTGTGAAATCGAGTCTGGCCAGATCATCGGTATCTGGATAGGCGTTTAACAAGACAAGATCAACCTCGCCACTATATTTCCAGCTTTTCGCCGTAGATTCTATCTCCTTGCGAAAGTCGTGAAAGTATTTTGAACTGTAAAGCCAATCTGTCTTTAGGCCAAGTCTGGGGTCAGTAGTAGTTGTTACTGGCTGTGCATCGGAAACCCAGCTCTCTGGCCAATAAGCGCCATAACCTGCACAGAAGAAATCGATGTTGTTCCCTGAACGATGATGAAAGTCATCAAGGCGAGGCAGTATCTCGGCTTTACTAATTGCCGCGCCAGGTGGGGCAAATAGCAGCCCGACCATGCGAACTCTTTGACCGTCTTCTTTTTGGTAGCGAGATCTAAAGGCTGTGGCAATCTCGCGCAAGACTTCATTCAGTGAATAAGCTGGAAACATAAGTCCATCCTCTAGAAATGCACTAAGAGCAGGGAGCTGTTCATTTGGCTAACGCTGATTGGGCGGACCCGTATAAAATCTGACCCCATCTACCTGCAGCCGCATAAGAGCGCCCCCATCTCAGGGCCACACTACAAGAGCCCTTTGATCGCAGCGGCTTCTGGGTGGCCACTTCGAGGCCCTTGCGTCTTATGCGGGTCCGCATAAGACCGTTCACGCGACTACACAGCCAAGTACCGCTGCCATCCCAGGCAAGAGCGTGGACTCTTTGAGGGAGGTTCCTCAGCCGTGGGGCTTGACCCCTGGTGCCCACCCCTCAATCCCTCAACCGCTCCGCGACTAACTCACCTCCCGCATCCCGCAACTCAATGTGCAGTGGCATCTGCCCCGCCGCATGGGTGCTGCAGGAGAGGCAGGGATCGAAGCAGCGGATGCCCGCCTCCACCCGGTTGAGCAGCGGCTCGGGGATCTCGGCGCCGTCGGCGACCCGTTCGGGGAAGTACTCCCGGGCAATCTGGGCCACGGTGCGGTTCATGGCCAGGTTGTTCTGGCCCGTGGCGATGATCAGGTTCACCCGGGTGATCAGGCCGTTGTCATCCACCCGGTAGTGGTGAAACAGGGTGCCGCGCGGTGCCTCGCTCACGCCCACCGCCTCGTTGGCGTTGAGGTCGGCGCGAGCACGGATGCGGCCGCCCATCAGGCTGTCGTCGGCCACCAGCTGCTCGATCCCCTCCAGGCAGGCCACGATCTCCACCAGCCGGGCGTGGTGATAGGCAAACGAGGAGGTCACGATGCGGCTGCCGCTCTCCTCAGTGCCGCTGCGCTGGCGAAACTCGGCCAGTTCGGCGTCGGCCCAGGGGGTGCCGATCGAGTCGCACACATTCAGCCGCGCCAGTGGCCCCACCCGGTAGATCCCCTCGGGATAGCCCAGCGGCTTGTAATAGGGAAATTTCAGGTAGCTCCAGCTCTCCACCGCCTCGCCCAGGTAGCTGGCGTAGTCGTCTTCGCTGAGGCCATCGGCCACGATCCGGCCGTCACTGCCGGTGAAGCGGATCAGGCCGTCGATGCACTCCCAGCGCCCGCCAGGCCCCACCAGCCCCATGAACAGCGAGGGGAAATCGCCGAAGCTGCTCTGCTCCCGCTGCAGCGGACCATCCAGCAGGGATTTGTAGAGCTCCAGGGCCATGGCCACCGTGGCCTTCGCCTCCGGCAGGCGCTCCAGGATCCACTGCCTTGCCTCAGCGCTCAGGGGCGTGCGCACGCCGCCGGGAACGGCCCAGGCCGAATGGATCTTGCGGCCCCCCAGCAGCTCCAGCACCTGCTGGCCGAACTGTCGCAACCGGATGCCGGCGCGGGCCAGATCGGGATCGGCGGCCATCAGGCCGAACACATTGCGCCGCGCCGGATCGCTCTCCCAGCCCAGCAGGAAATCAGGGCTGCTCAGGTGAAAGAACGAGAGCGCATGGCTCTGGCAGATCTGGGCCAGGTTGAGCAGCCGCCGCAACTGGCGCGCCGCCGGCGGCGGCTGCACTGCCAGCAGCTTGTCGCCGGTTTTCGCCGCCGCCAGCAGGTGGCTCACCGGGCAGATGCCGCAGATGCGGGCCGTGATCCCGGCCATATCGGTGAATGGCCTGCCCTCGCAGAAGGTTTCGAAGCCGCGATACTCCACCACGTGGAAGCGGGCATCGGCCAGGCGCCCGGCCCCATCGAGGTGGAGGGTGATCTTGGCGTGCCCTTCGATGCGGGTCACGGGATCGATCGTGATCGTGCGGGTCATGGGGGCCTCAGCCGAACTGCAGCATCGCCTTGCCTTCCATCAGCGGCATCTCGCCCCGCAGCAGCGGTTCGATGGCGGCGCGGATGCGCTGCGCCGACGGCGGGCAGCCCGGCAGATAGAGGTCCACCGGGATCACCTCATGCAGGGGCAGCACCCGCTCCAGCAGCTCCGGCACGATGCCGGGGGCATGGGGGTGCTGGCCGCCCGTGTCGGCCAGCTCCAGGTAGCCGCGATCCAGCACGCTCTGGCGGCTGCCGCCGTCCACGTCGCTCCAGAGGTTGCGCAGGGCCGGCACATTGCCGGTCACGGCGCAGTCGCCGAAGGAGATCACCAGCCTGGTGCGCTGACGCAGCTGCAGGGCCAGCTCAAGGTTGTCGGCATTGGCCACCGCCCCCTCCACCAGGCACACATCCACGTTGTCGGGATAGGTCTTGGCGTCGCTGGCCACCGGTGAATACACCACATCCACGTGGGCCGCCAGTTCGAACAGCCATTCGTCGAGATCGAGGAACGACATGTGGCAGCCGCTGCAGCCGGCCAGCCACACCGTGGCGAAGCGCAGTTTCGGGGACGGGATGGTCATGGCGGGCTCACGGCCACGGGTTCGGCTGCTTCTGTTGCTTCTGTTCCCGGGCGCGGCGCAGCAGCTGGGGCCGGGGCGGGTGCACCTGCTTCTCGGTAGTGGTGTCGTCCTTGTGGAAGATGGCGCCGGTGGGGCACACGTCCACACACTTGCCGCAGGAGGTGCAGGCCTCCACCTCGCCCCAGGGCTGATCGAGACCGGCGATGATCGAGCACTGGGCACCGCGGCGGGCCACGTCCCACACATGGGCCCCCTCCACCTCATCGCACACGCGCACGCAGCGGGTGCAGAGGATGCAGCGGTGGTGGTCGATCACGAAGCGGGGGTGGGAGGCATCCACCCGGCGCTGGGGGTACTGGTAGGGAAAGCGGGAGTGGTCCATGCCCACCGCCACCGCCAGGGCCTGGAGCTCGCAGCTGCCGCTGGCCACACAGAAGGCGCACACGTGGTTGCCCTCAGCGAAAAACAGCTCCACCGCCATGCGCCGGTAGTCGCGCACCTGGGCCGTGTCGGTGTGCACCGTCATGCCCTCGGCGGCGGCGGTGGCGCAGGCGGGCAGCAGCCTGCCGGTCTCCTCCAACTCCACCAGGCAGAGCCGGCAGGCCCCCACCGGGGTGAGCCCCTCCAGGTGGCAGAGCGTGGGCAGCTCGGCGCCGGCGGCCCGCACCGCATCCAGCAGCGAGGCGCCATCGGGCACCGCCACCTCCAGCCCATCCACCGTGAGGGTGAGCACGCTCATGGGCTCAGCTCCGGCTGACAGGCTTCCAGGTACTCCTGCCGGTAGTAGCGCAGGGTGCTCAGCACCGGGTTGGGCGCCGCCTGGCCCAGGCCGCAGAGGCTGGTGGCGCCCACCATGCGACACAGCTCCTCCAGGTGCTCGAGGTCGGCCAGCGTCGCCCGCCGCCCCACGAAGCGATCCAGCAGCTGGGCCAGCTGCACGGTGCCGGCCCGGCAGGGCAGGCATTTGCCGCAGCTCTCGTTGACGTTGAAGCCCATGAAGTAGCGGGCCAGCGCCGGCATCGAGGTGCTCTCGCCCATCACCACCAGCCCGCCGGAGCCCATCATCGAACCCAGCTCCCGCAGGCGCTCGTAGTCCACCGGGGTGTCGAGCAGGCGGGCCGGAATGCAGCCGCCCGAGGGACCGCCGGTCTGCACCGCCTTGACGCCGGCGTGGGCACCCTCTCCGCCGGGCACACCGCCGCCGATGGTCTGGGCCAACGTGCGCAGGCTGGTGCCCATCGGCACCTCCACCAGGCCCGGGTTCGCCACCGCCCCCGAGAGCGCGAACACCTTGGTGCCCTTGCTGCCCTCGGTGCCGATGGCCGCATACCAGGCGCCGCCCTGGCGCAGGATCGCCGGGATCGCGGCCAGGGTCTCCACGTTGTTGATCAGGGTGGGGGCGCCCCAGAGGCCCACCTCGGCGGGGAAGGGCGGCCGTGGCCGAGGCGTGCCGCGCTCCCCCTGGATAGAGGCCAGCAGCGCCGTTTCCTCGCCGCACACATAGGCGCCGGCCCCCACCCGCAGCTCCAGCTGCAGCTGGAAGCCACTGCCGTCGATCGGGGCCCCCAGCAGCCCGCGGCTGCGGGCCTGCTCCAAGGCCAGCCGCAGCCGTTCGATCGCCAGCGGATACTCGGCCCGCACATACACATAGGCCTGCTCGGCGCCCACGGCGTAGGCGGCGATCGCCAGGCCCTCGATCAGCCGGTGCGGGTCGCCCTCCAGCACGCTGCGATCCATGAAGGCGCCGGGGTCACCCTCATCGGCGTTGCACACCACGATGCGGGGGGCGGGCGGCTGCAGGGCCACCGTGTCCCACTTCAGGCCCGTGGGATAGCCGGCGCCGCCCCTCCCCCGCAGGCCGCTGTGCTTCACCTGCTCGCGCACCTGCTCGGGGCTGCACTCCTGCAGCACCCGCCGCAGCTGGCCGTAGGCCCCATGGGCCAGGGCGTCGTCCAGGCTGGTGGGATCGATCAGCCCGCAGTTCTCCAGCACCACCGGGCACTGCAGGGCAAAGAAGGGCTGGCTCAGATCGAGCTGCCGATCCGCCAGAACGCCTTGGCCCTGGCCCTGGCCCAGGGCCACCTCCACCAGCGCGCCAGCTTCGCCGGGCTGGAGCTCCCCGAACAGCAGGGAGTCGCCGGGAGAGCCAGCGCCAGCATCAGCGCCAGAGCACTGCCCCGGCCGATCGACGGCCACCAGGGGGCCGCGGCCGCACAGGCGCAGGCAGCCCACGCTCTTGACGTCGACCCCAGGCGGGGCCGCCTGCTCAAGGGCCTGCCGCAGGGCCTCGCTGCCCGCGGCGCGGCAGCCGCTGGCCCCGCAGCAACGCAGCTGGGTCGCGGCCGCCATCAGCCCTTTCCCCCGGTGGGTTCAGCCACAGCCGGGATCCGGGCAGAAAGCCGTTCCTCAAGCCGCTCGGGTTGATCCAACGGCAGCTGCGCCTCCAGCTGGCCGTCCACCACCAGCACCGGCGCCTGGCTGCAGGCCCCCAGACAGCTGACGGTCTCCAGGCTCCAGGCGCCGTTGCCGGCGGGATCATCGAGCCGCAGCGCCAGCCGCCGCTCCAGCTGCGCCGCCAGCTCGGCCCCGCCTTTCACGAAGCAGGCGGTGCCCAGGCACACGGAACAGCGGTGGGCGGTGGGGGCCCTCAGCCGGAACAGGTGGTAGAAGCTGGCCACCCCGTAGACGCGGGCCTGGGGCAGCTGCAGCTCCCGGGCCACCTGGGCCAGGGCCTGGGGCGGCAGCCAGCCCTGCAGCTCCTGCACCCGGTGCAGCACCTCGATCAGCTCCCCGGGCCTGGCGCCATGCCGGCGCACGATGTGGCTGATGCGCTCGTCCTGGGGCGGCGGTGTCCCGGCGGGAGGGGGGGGCGGGAGAAGCGTCGCTGCCATGGCCTGGACCGATCGCCAGTCCAGACCTAGCAAGGGATCAGGGCGCTGTCAGCGCGGAGGGCGGATCAGGGCTCAGGTCTCGTTGCCGCCGAACATGTCGTCGTCGGCCTCGAACGGTTCGAACTCGTTCCAGCCGGGGCTGGCTTGGTTGTACAGGCCGAAACGGGCAGCCTCGTCATCCACCAGGGTGTCACCGGTGGGGCGGGTGTCGCAGGTGACGCCACCGCCAGCCGCGGGCTGGCAGTCGTCGAACACCACATCGGCCGCAGAGGGGAGAGCGCCCCCCAGGCCCAGGGCGGCAGCAACAGGCAAGGCGCCGAGCAGGGCGCAGGGGAGGAGTCGCATCACAAAGGCACGGGGGCGGCACTCAGGGGAATCCTGGCTGGGATGATGGAACACAGTGACTTGGCGGCGATGTACACCGACTGGACGGCCGTGATCCTCCTGCTGCTCACCGCAGTTCCTCTGGCCGTGGTCGTGGCCACCGCCGCCTTCTTCATCAGGCAGCAGCAGAAGAAGCCGACCCGCTGATCGCCTCCTGCAACCGGGGCAGCGGAACCCGCAGCACCTCGGCGGCCGGCACGGCCCTGGGCCGTTGCCGGCCCTCCCCCACACAGTCCATGCAGGTGCGATAGCGCTGGCCATCCAGCCGCAGCACGCCACTGCCGCCGCACTGGCAGCACAAGGTTCCGGACAGGATTCCGGAAAAACCGACGTCGGCCATGCCGGCGCCCGAGAGCTGCCGGGCTGGGGTTGTCATCAATGCGGCCTCGCGCCAGCCGTAGGAACCTCACCAGTGTGCGTGGATTCGCACACCATGCTTCCGAAAGCTTCCTTAAGAAGTGGGTTCAGGCCGGTGGTTTGCGCCTAGGCACGCCCCGGCGTTCCAGGTGCTGCAGCAGTTCGGTGGCGCTCAGCCGTGACCCCGGCGACACCAGACCGGCGCTGGCTGCCAGCAGCCCCACCACCCCGGCGGCATCAAACCCCCGGGCCCGCAGCCCCTCCAGCCCCTCGGCGCCGCTGCGCTTGCTGAGCCGCTGGCCCGTGCCCTGTTCGCGCCAGAGGGGGACATGGGCGTAGGTGGGGGGCGGGGCGCCCAGTTCCCGCATCACGGCCACCTGGGCCGCGGTGGAGCGCCAGAGGTCTTCACCGCGCACCACTGTCGTGATGCCGAGGCTGAGCTCGTCCACGGCCGTGGCCAGGTGATAGGTGATGAAGCCGTCGGCCCGGCGCAGCACCACATCGCCCACCTGGCTGGCGCCGTCCAGCCGGCCCGACGCTGACACCGGCACCAGGGCCGCAGCCTCATCCCAGGCGATGGGGCCGGCCGGGAGCCGCAGCCGCCAGCTGGGCCAGCGGCCATCCTCTTCCCCCCAGCCCCCCTGCCCCTGCCGGCAGAACCCCGGGTACACCGCCCAGCCCCCGTGGGGGGCCGACACATCGGCCAGCAGCCTGCGGCTGCAGCGGCAGGGGTAGAGGCGGCCGTCCCGCCGCAGGGCCGAGAGCACGCTGGCGTAGAGGCCGCGGCGCTCGCTCTGGCGCCATAGGGGGCCATCCCAGGCCAGGCCCAGCCAGGTGAGATCCGCCAGGATCGCCTCCTCGGCACCGGCCCGGTTGCGGGGCGTGTCGAGGTCGTCGATGCGCAGCAGCCATTCGCCGCCGGCGAGGCGGGCTTCCAGCCAGCTCAGCAGGGCGGTGCGCAGATTGCCACGGTGCAGGGCCCCCGTGGGGGAAGGGGCAAAACGGCCGCGGTAGCCCTGATCGCGCCGGTGCACCCCGGCTTCGATCAGGGCCTCGACATGGCGGGGGAGCGGCAACGGGATCAGCGGGCGGAGCTGCGGACCCCGCCTGCTGCCTCAACCCTGGACGCGGTCCTTGAACATCTTGCCGGCGGTGAAGGCGGGTACGCGCTTGGCTGGGATCTTGATTTTCTCTCCGGTCTTGGGGTTGAGGCCCTGGCGAGCGGAGCGTTCCCGGGGTTCGAAGGATCCGAAGCCGAGGATCGACACCTTGTTGCCCTCCACCACCGAATCGATGATGGTCTCGATGGCGGCGTCGATGGCCTGGGAGACGTCGGTCTTGGTGAGCTCGGTGCGGGCGGCCACGAGGTTGACGAGATCTGCTTTGTTCATAAGAGCGGGGATGGCCTCTGGGGCAGCGTTCAGAGCGATGGTGGGGCAGCGGCGCCAGGGCTTGGAGGTTTGGAGGCCTCTGGGGGCTGGCCGGCCCGTCGTAGCGGGGTTCAGCGCGCCAATGGTATGGGTGCTGCCCTTGGACTGCAACAGAAAAGCGCCTTGCTGCAACGGATCTGGTGCCCGTTTGGTGCTGAATCGCCCAAATCAGGGTGCGGATCGCAACGCCGCGGCCCCCTCGGGCACGAGCTTGGCGCCGCGCAGGGCCCCCAGCCCGCCGCCGCAGGCGATCCACTGGGGGGAGCCCGCCGGCAGCCAGCCCCGCAGGGTCTCCAGGCTGGCCAGCTGGCGCGCCCAGTGGAAGCAGCGCGCCGTGCGCAGCGGCGCCAGGGCGCCAGGCCCCACCGGCGCCAGCAGCCGTCCGCAGAACAGCACATCCAGGTCCGGGCCGCGGGAATGCACCACGCAGGATCCAGGCGTGGGCCCAGGAGTCCAGAGCAGGCGCACCTCCGGTGACAGCTCACTCTCCGCTCCGAAGCAGCGCAGGGGCGCCACCCCTGGCAGCAGGTAGGCCTCCTGCTCCTGCACCAGCACCTCCCAGCCGATGGCCTGCTGCAGGCGGCGGCAGCGGCCGTGGCCCTCGCGACTGGTGAGCAGCAGCAGGCCTGGCCCACGGGCGGCCAGCCAGTCGAGGTTGGCCTGGCTGTAGCCGGGGCAGTCGATCAGCAGATCAACGGCCAGGCCGCTGGCGCCGGACTCCAGCAGCCAGCTGCTGCCGCCCTGGCTGTCGCGGCTGGGGGCGAACAGCCACAGGCCGGGCCGCACCAGCTGGGGAGGGCGGCCGGGCTCAGGCGGAAGGGCAAGGGCTGACAGTGGCCTGGAACCGGAAGGTCTGTCTAGTTTGTTGGGCAAGCTGGCCCGAGCCGTTGTCTGCCCTATCCACCTCGGCCCCAGCGGCGTCCGTGGCGACCCGTCGGAGACGTTTCGGAGCCGTCCATCTCGGGCGCCCAGGCCCCCTGGGCTCCTCCATCACCTCCAGGGGGGTGAATTTTTCTGTGGTGGCCCCCAGAGCCACCCGGGTGGAGCTGGTGCTGTTCAGCCGCCCGGACGCCAGCGAACCCAGCCGGGTGGTGGTTCTCGATGACCGCCACCGCTCCGGCGATCACTGGCATGTGGAGGTGGAGGGCCTGGGGCTGGGCTGCTGCTACGGCTACCGGGTGTTCGGCCCCCTGCAACCGGGAGGCCACAGCTTCGCCCCGTCCAAGGTGCTGCTGGATCCCTGCGCCCGGGCCATCACCGGCTGGGAGGGCTACCGCCGTGCCGCGGCCGTCGGCGCCGCCCCCAACAGTTCCTGCTGCCTGAGGGGAGTGGTCACCGAGCGCGACCGCTTCGATTTCGAAGCCGCCCCCAGGCCGCGCCACAGCTGGCAGCGCAGCGTCATCTATGAACTGCACGTGGGGGGCTTCACCCAGGGGGCCGGCTGCCCGGTGGTGCCGGAGCGCCAGGGCACCCTGCTGGGTCTGATCGACACCCTGCCCCGGCTGCGGGAGCTGGGCATCACCGCGATCGAGCTGTTGCCGGTGATGGCCTTCGATCCGAGCGACGCGCCGCCGGGCCGCGAGAACCACTGGGGCTACAGCCCCCTGAGCTGGATGGCCCCCCATCCCGACTACCTGGTGGGGAACGATCCCCTGGGAGCCCGCGACCAGGTGCGGCAGCTGGTGAAGGCCTGCCACCTGGCGGGCATCGAGGTGCTGCTGGATGTGGTCTACAACCACACCAGTGAGGGCAACCAGCACGGCCCCACCCTGAGCTGGCGCGGCTTCGCCGACCGCCTCTACTACCAGCAGAGCGTCCTGGGCGAGTACCAGGATGTGAGCGGCTGCGGCAACACGATCGCGGCCAACCGGCCGCTGGTGCAGCACCTGATCCTGGAATCCCTGCGCTGCTGGGCCACGGAGCTGGGGGTGGATGGCTTCCGCTTCGACCTGGGCATCGCCCTGAGCCGGGGTGAGAACCTGGCGCCCCTGGCCCAGCCACCGCTGTTTGAGGCCATGGAGGCCGACCCCGACCTCGCCGACCTGAAGCTGATCAGCGAACCGTGGGACTGCGGCGGCCTCTACAAGCTGGCCGACTTCCCGGCCCGGCGGGTGGCCACCTGGAACGGCCGCTTCCGCGACGACCTGCGCCGCTTCTGGAAGGGCGATGAGAACTGCTCCTGGGCGGTGGGCCAGCGGCTGAGCGGCAGCCCCGACCTCTACAACCTGATGCCCGCTCACCCGGGCCAGGCCATCACCTTCCTCACGGCCCACGACGGCTTCACCCTGGCCGATCTGGTGAGCTTCAACGGCAAGCACAACCTGGCCAACGGCGAGGACAACCGGGACGGCGACAACCACAACAGCAGCTGGAACCACGGCGTGGAGGGCCCCAGCAGCGACCATGCCGTGACGACCCTGCGGGAGCGGCAGCTGCGCAACCTGCTGAGCACCCTGCTGCTCGCTCCGGGGGTGCCCATGCTGCTGATGGGTGATGAGGTGCGCCGCAGCCAGGGGGGCAACAACAACGCCTGGTGCCAGAACAACCCCCTCGGCTGGATGCACTGGCAGCCCGACAGCGGCGATCTGGCCCTGCGCCGCTTCGTGCGCCGGCTGCTGAGCCTGAGGCGGCATCTGGTCGATCTGCTCAACCCGGTGCTGCCCCTGGCGGAGCACCCCCAGCGCCGCCAGGACGATCCCCAGCAGCGCTGGCGCCAGTGGCACGGCGTGGAGATCACCCGGCCGAACTGGGCCAGCTGGTCGCACACCGTGGCCTGGAGCGTCAACGACCACACCCAGGGGCCGCTGCTGTGGTGTGCCATGAACGCCTACAGCAAGGCCGTGCACTTCGACCTGCCCGTGTCCACTTCCGGCTGGCTGCGGGTGATCGACACCGCCCTGCCCGCCGGTCAGGACCTGCCGGCCCGTCCCGGGATCTGGAGCCCGCCGGGGATTCCCCTGGAGAGCCGCAGCCTCATGCTGCTGGTGGCGCGTCGGCGCCTGGACGGGGTGAAGCTGGACTGAAGTGCCTGGGCCAGGCCGCTGCCGCAGCAGCACGGACACTGGCTTAACAATCTGTCACGATTAACACTTCTTCACACTAGGCTGGTGGCCGTTCCGAGCTGAAAGCCATGGTCTTTGCCCTTCTCTACGCCGTGGCTGCAGCCGTGCTGCTGTGCAGCACCTTCGCCCTGATGAGCCAGGGCTTCGGTGGCGGCTCGGCCCGGCCGCGGATCCGCAGCCGCCACCCGGAAGCCCCGGAGCCCGGCGAGCGGCTCCTCTATGTGGACCTCAACCGTGAACGCCTCGAGGCGCTTTACCAGCAGGCCTCCTGAATGTCCCGGGCCTCGGCGGACCTGCGTCCGCGGGGCCTGCCAGCATCGCTAGGGCTGATCAGGGGTTACGACAGCCCAGCAAAAAGCGGCGCCGTCCCTAGGGATAGCGCCGCTGTTGCGTTGGGGGCTTGGGGCGCAGCTCAGCCGAGGCCGATCTGACCCAGGATGCCCTGGCCGGTGAGAACTTCGGTGGCAAGGCCGATCACGAAACCGAGCATGGCCAGGCGGCCATTCCAGGTTTCGGCGAAGGCCACGAAGCCGAAGCGGGAAGCGGAATCAGACATGGTTGCGCTTGGTTGCGAAACGTGAAGAAATAGTAACAGTGGTTGGGGCGCTTTGGGGCGCCGTGCTGGCCCGAAAGGAGCCGGTTTCCCGCCCCCTTCCCTTCTCAGCCAGCGCTTCACGTTTCGTTACCCGGCTTGCCAGAGTCTGGGGACTTCTCCCCTGAGCGATGACCACCGCCCAACTCCTCGAGGGTTTCGCCGGCCTCACCGGCTCCCTGATGGCCCTCTGGCTGCTGCGCCTCAACCGTCCAGACCTCGCCCCCGCCGAGGGCGTCGGCCCGCTCACCCGCCTGTTGCAGCGCCCGGCTGTGCAGGGCGGCCTGCGGCGCTACGTGCTGCAGAAGGGCACTGCCGCCAACATCGGCCTGCTGGCCCTGCGGCTGGCGATCGGCCTGATGATGATCCACCACGGCCAGGACAAGCTCGCCAATCCCCAGGCCTTCGCCGACACCTATGTGGCGCCGCTGCACCTGCCCTTCCCCCTGCTGCTCGCCTACGTGGCCGGCTTCTCGGAGGTGGTGGGCAGCTGGCTGCTGATCCTGGGCCTGCTGACGCCGCTGGGAGCCCTGGCGATCACCGGCACCATGGCCGTGGCCGCTTACCACCACATCCTCACCGCCGGGCTCAACATCTATGTGCTGGAACTGGTGGTGCTCTATCTGGGTGGCAGCCTGGCCCTGCTGCTGCTCGGCCCTGGACGCCTCTCCTTTGACGGCGCCATCACCGCCGAGCTGGTGAGCGAGTCGGTCGATGGCCCCCGCGGCGGCCGTCTTGCTGCCCAGCCCCAGGCGGTCGTGGTCAGCGCCGGTCAGGGCGCCTGAGCGCGCGGCTTCACAACACCCGGGGCCTGGACAATGGCCCCATGGGTCGCCTGCTGATCGCCCTCTGCCTGGTCGCGTCGCTCCCCTCCGCCGCCATCTGCGGAGCAGCAGTTCGGTGAATCTGAACATCAAGACCACCGACCGCTTCGGGCGCACGGTGGCCGAGGTGGTCAGCAACGCCTCGGATCCGGTGAACGTCGGCCTGGCGCTGGTGGAATCCGGCCAGGCCTTCGTCTATCGCCGCTACCTGGGCCAGTGCAATGCCAGCGCCTACCTCTCCGCCGAAAAGCGGGCCAGCCGGCGGCGCAGCGGCGTGTGGCAGGTGGTGGGTGGCATCACCCGCCCGTGGGAGTTCCGCCGTGGTGGAAAGGGCGGAAGCTCAGGCAGCCGCTAAAGCTGCCTGGATGGCCATGGCGACGGCGAGGCCTGTGAATCGCTGCGCTGAGGGTCATGGGTCCGCACGGTGGCGATCTCCCGGTAATGGGGGCTGGCGGCACTGTCCACGTCGAAGGCGGTCCAGGAGGCGGCAGCCGCAGGCTCATCGCTCAGCAGCGGCCATTCGAGCCGCACCCCCGCGTAGGTGATCCCCACGCAGGTGAGATCGGGGTCGTCGGCCATCAGCGACCACAACAGGTGCAGGGAGCTGCGGCGGTAGTCCGCGGGCGAGGGGCAGCAGGAAGGGTCAGCGATGAAGCCGGGCGCCAGGGTGATGGCCTCAGCCCGTTCCCAGCAGAGGTAGGTGCCGTCGTCGGTGGGATAAAACCAGCAGGCTTCGTTTTCGGCCTGGTGCAACGGGAAACGGTCCAGGGCGAGGGCCTTGGTCCGGTCGTCCTCCAGCGCGTAGACCGCCAGCCACAACTGCGGCGGGTCGAAGCGCGGGATCACCGCATCGCAATAGAGCTGGGCCGCCGCGGCCTGGGGCAGGCCCTCGGGGATGGTGCCGTTGAAGGGAAGCGCCTCCAGACCCTGGCCTGGCTGGGCAAGGGCTGGAGACCCCGCCTCCGGCAGCGCATAGAGCCGAAAAGCGGCCGCTTCGCGGATGCCGCGGCGCTGGGCCAGCCGCAGCTGGTCCCAGTCGGTGGTGCCATCGGGGGGAAGGCCCGACTCAGGAGCCAGCACGAAAGCCAATGACGCGGACATGAGCTGAGCTCCTGCTTCTGGGTGAACAGCCCCCCTGGGGATCCAGCATGGCGGCGAACCCTCAGGCCAGCCGTGGCAGTCGGCAACCGAGCTGGATCACCCCCTGATCCAGAAGCCTGCCGAGGCGGAGGGCTGCGGCCTCCTCCACCCGGGAAAACTCCGTCTGGCGCCTGGCCAGCCAGCTCAGCTCTTCGGGGGTGATCACCCCGGAGGCCATCGACTCGAGAAACAGTTCGCCCATGGTCATGGCGATGTTACGAAGTGTGTTCATCCTGGCATCCTTCTGGGGGAGCCGTGAAGAGGCGGCGCTGCGGGCGGGCTGTCGCCTGGATCACCACCGCCTGCGCCGAGACTGCTGGCCATGAAGCGTCGTTCCCTGCTGATGCTGCTCGGCCTGGCGACGGCCGGATCGGCCCAGGCCGCTCGGGCCAGGCCTGGGCGCGCCTCGCCAAGCCCGATCCGGGGCAGCGGCCTCGCTGGAGGTGTCGGCGGTGGCCGCAGCGGCGAGCTGCCCTTTGAGCCGCTGCCCACGCCGCTGCCCCTGCCCCTCGATGGCCTCACCGCCGCGGAGCAGCGCCGCCACTACGGCCAGGTGCGCCTGGAGGACCGCCTCGTGGTGCCGGTGGGCTACCGGGCCGATCTGCTGGCGGTGTGGGGGGATCCGCTGGGGGAGGGGAGCTTCGGATACAACAACGACCACCTCGCCTTCCTGGCCCTGGCGCCGGGCCAGGCCCTGCTCACGGTGAATTTCGAATACATCAGCCCCCTTCCCTGGGCCGAAGGGCTGCGCGAAGCCCGCGGCCTCAGCCTGCCCCTGCAGCAGCTCCAGGCCGCCCTCGCCGATCGCGACTCCACGCTGGATGCCACCGCCCTGGCCCATGGCGATCCCCTGCTGGCCATGGTGCGGCAGGTGGCCGGCGCCGCCCTCGAAGACCTCGGTATCGGCGTGGCGGGCCTTGAGCTGGGTCCCGAAGGTCGCTGGCGCCGCCAGCCAGGGCGCTTCGACCGCCGCATCACCGGCCTGAGCGGCCTGCAGGATCCCGCCCAGGCCCTGCGCGCCAGTGGCCCGGCCGTGGCGGTGTTCCGCGCCGAGCGCCGCCTCGGCTACGACGACGGCCTCGGCGAGCGGATCATCGGCACCTTCGCCAACTGCGCCGGCGGCACCACCCCCTGGGGCACCGTGCTCAGCGCCGAGGAGAACATCCAGAACGAGGTGTGCGAAGCGGTGTATGCCGACGGCTCCTCAATGGATCCCTCCGAACGGCCCTTCCACTGGGATGGCCAGCGGCTCCGCGGCCTGGGCAACCCCTTCGCCCTGGCGGGCAATAAGTACGGCTGGATCGTGGAGGTGGATCCGCGCCGGCCCCAGCGGCCGCCGGTGAAGCACACGGCCCTGGGGCGCTGCCGCCACGAGGCCGTGGCCGTGAAGGCGGCGGCCGGCCAGCCCCTGGTGCTCTATTCCGGCTGCGACCGCCACGGCGGCCACCTCTACCGCTACGTGAGCGCGGACCGGATCAGCGACCCCCTGGATCCGGCCAACTCCGCCCTGTTCAGTGCCGGCCAACTGGAGGTGGCCCAGTTCAGCGCCGGCGGCCTGGGCCGCTGGATTCCGCTGCTGCCCTCCACTCCCCTGGCTCCCCAGCTCCCCAGCCACTACCAGCGCTGGGGCCTGAGCCAGGCCACGCGCTTGCCCCACCCCGACCGTCGCCAGCCCGGCGCCGTCGACCTAGGCAGCGATGCCGAGGTGGCGCGCTATCTCGAGCAGTTCGGCAGCCTGGCCGCCCTCTACCCCGGCAGCGGCGAGGCCCAGCTCGGCGCGATCCTGATCGACGCCCATCTGGCCGCCAACGCCGTGGGAGCCACCGCCGCCGCCCGCCCGGAAGACACGGTGATCGATCCGGCCACGGGCGATCTGCTGATCGCCTTCACGGCCGGGGGAGCCGATCGGGAGGGCCGGGCCGACCCCGCCATCTTCTCCGGTCCCGCCGGGGAGCCCACCTGGCCCCACGGCTGGGTGATGCGGCTCAGCGAGAGCGGCTCCAGTGCCGATGGGTTCCGCTGGCAGATGGTGGCGGTGGGCGGCCTGCCCTGGGAGGGGGGCATGGGCTTCGCCAACCCCGACAACCTGGAGGTGGATGGCGCCGGCAACATCTGGGTGGTGACCGATCGCTCCTCCGGGACCAGGCCAGGCGACGCCTTCGGCAACAACGGCTGCTGGGTGCTGCCCAGGCGCGGGCCGGCCCAGGGCGAGGCCCTCTGCTTTGCCACCGGGCCCATGGAGTGCGAGCTCACGGGACCCTGCTTCGACAGCTCCGAACACAGCCTGTTTCTGGCCGTGCAGCACCCCGGCGAAGTGCACGGCACCCGCAGGGCCCAGGGCGCCAGCCGCCACACCACCTCCCTGGTGGATCGCGACGGGGTGGGCTTTGAGCAGGAGCGCTGGGTGCCGACGGGCTCGAACTGGCCCTCAGGCGTGCCCGGCAGGGTGCCCCGGCCGGGGATCGTGGCCATCAGCCGCCAGGCGGGCGGGCCACTGCTGCCCTGAGGGGGGGCAGCGGCCCGCCCGCTCCACACGCCAGCATGGGCCCACCGCCTTGAGCCCATGCTGCTTCCCTGTCCCTTCGGTCTCCTCACCACCGCGGCCCTCGCCGCCAAGGCCGCCGGCCTGCAGGCCACGGTGCTGCTGCTGCTCACGCTGCTGATCAAGGCCCGCATCCAGATCAAGGCCGCCTCGGCCCTGGGGCTCTTTCTGCTGGCCCTGCAGACGCTGGTGTTTCTGGCCGTGGCGGGAGGTCTCGGGCTGGCGGCCGTGGGCGGTGGGGCCCTCGCCTTCCAGCGCCGCCAGGCCCAACCGGCGTGAGGGTGGGGCGGCGTGACGCTGGGATGGTGTGATCGAACTCGCCCCCTGGCGCCCCCTGCTGCGGGCAGCACGTCAGCGCGAAGGACGCTCCCCGGCGGCCCGCTGGCTGCAGCTGGCCAGCGTGGCCACCGATGGCACCCCCCGGGTGCGCACCCTGGTGTTCCGCGGCTGGGCGGAGGGCAGCGTGCTGGAGCTGCTCACTGATGGCCGCAGCGCCAAGGCCGCTGAACTGCACCGGCAGCCGGCCGTGGAGCTCTGCTGGCTGCTGGTGAGGGCCCGCAGCCAGTTCCGTCTGCGGGGGCGCGTGCTCGCCCCCGATGCGGCGGCCGATGGGGCAGCACGGCTGAGGCACTGGCAGGCCCTCAGCCCCGGCGGCCGGGCCCTCTGGGGCTGGCCCGAACCGGGGGCGCCCCTGGAGCCCGGAGCCGCCTTCCCCGCCACCCTCGACGACGACACACCGCTGCCACCCCACTTTCAGCTGCTGCAGATCCAGCTGGAGCAGGTGGAGCTGCTGGAGCTGGGGGGCCACCCCCACCGGCGCCGCCGCTGGCGCCTTGAGCACGGCTGGCGCGAGGAAGGGCTGAATCCCTGAGCAGTGGGCTGCGGCCGAATCCCCGTGGCAGGAGCACAATGGGGGAGGAGTGGTTTCCGTGGCTCAGGCCCGGAAGGCAACGAGGAAAGTCCGGTGCAACTCCGGCGCTGTCCCGCAGCTGTGAAGGAGAGACCTGCTCCTGAGCCAGAACGCTCGCCGCTTTGAGTTCTTTCCTGCCCGGCGCGGAAACCGGGAGAATCCATGCAACACCTCCGCTCCAGCCGCTCCCTCGGCCTTCTGGTGGCCCTCGCCACTGCCACGACCCTGCTCCTGGGCCAGCCCGCCCAGGCCCACAGCGTGGCCTCAGGCGGCCTGGCGGGAGGCTTCCTGCACCCCCTGGCCGGCACCGATCATCTGCTGCTGCTGATCGCCGTTGGCGCCGCGGCCTCCTACCTCTCGGCCGAACTGCTGCTCTGGGGGCTGGTGGGTGCCCTGGCCGGAGGCGTGTTCGGCGCCATGGGCGGCGGCCTGCCCGGTGCCGAGCTGCTGGCGGCCCTGGCCATCCCAGCGGTGGCCCTGCTGGTGCTGCGCAGCCACCAGTCGCCGCGGGCTCCGGCCCTGGGGCTGTGCGGCGCCCTGATTGCCACCGCCGTGGCGGTGCACGCCATGCTCCATGGGCAGGAGGCTCCGGCCGGTGCCGCCTCAGCCCTGTGGTGGGCGGGGGCCTTCTGCGCCTCGCTGCTGGTGAGCGGCAGCAGCTACCTGGTGCTGCGGCGGCTGCCCAGCCGCTGGACCGCCGCCGTGGCCCTGCTGCTCGCCCTGGCTGGCGCAGCCCTGACGCTCGGCCCGATCGCCCTGGGAGCCCGCTGAACGCCTGATGCGTCAGTTCCAGTCCATCCTGACCAGAATGGGGTGACGGTTCCAGTGGTTCACACCCTGGACGCAAGGAGGAAAGTCCGGTGGGGAGAGGGTTCTTGGACCCTCTGCGACTCCGGCGCTGTCCCGCAGCTGTGATGGGGTTCGCTCAGGGGAGCACCCCTCAGTCAGAACGCTCGCCGTTGTGATCAGCCCCCTCTCTCCCGGCGCGGACCGGGTTTCACGATGAGCACAGCCTTTCCTTCCAGCACCGGATCCCATCCCCTGTCGGCCTGCCAGGGCCTGGAGGGGCGCTGAGACGCGCCGCAGACGTTCACTCCGCCCGATCGAGAGCCCCATGGCCCGGCCATGGCTCCCATGGGCCCCGCCTCGGCCTTGTCCCTTCGCCCCCCTGCATGATCACCAATCTTCGGCCAGCCGACTTCGTCCTGGCCCCCTACGCCCGCAGCAGCAATTGGCGCGGCGCCTTCCAGATCCTCAGCGCCGTGGGCCCCTATCTGGCCTGCTGGGCCCTGGCCATTGAGGCCGCCCAGCGGGCGGTCTGGGCCTTGCCCCTGCTGGTGATTCCCCTGGTGCTGTTCTCGCTGCGCTGCTTCTCCCTGATGCATGACTGCGGTCACCATTCCCTGTTCCGCAGCCGCTGGCTCAACCGGGTGGGTGGCTTCACCCTGGGGCTGGTGAATGCCATCCCCCAGCTGGCCTGGTCCAACGACCACGCCTTCCACCACCGCACCAATGGCGACTGGGAGCGCTATCGCGGCGTCACTGACCTGATCACCACAGCGGACTACGCCCAGCTCAGTGCCAGGCAGCAGGCCACCTATGGGCTGCTGCGCCATCCGCTGATGGGGATTCCGGGCGGTTTTTACTATCTCGCCATCCAGCCCAGGCTGGAGCTGCTGAAGGCGCTCTCCCGAGCGATCCGGGCCCAGGCCATGCCGCGCTCGGCTGAGTTCTGGGATCTGCTGCTGAACAACGTGGCGGTGATCGGCCTGTTGATCCTGGCGGGGCAGCGCTGGGGTTTCGGCCTGGTGCTGGGGCTCTACGGGGTGACCCTGGCCTGCTCGGCGGCGATTTTTATCTGGATCTTCTTCGTGCAGCACATCTTCGAGGGCTCCTATGCCCACAACACCGAGGGCTGGAGCCATCTGCAGGGAGCCCTGGATGGCACCAGCTATCTGCAACTGCCGGCCTTGCTGCGCTGGTTCACGGCCGACATCGGCTACCACAACATCCATCACCTCTCGGAGCGCATTCCCAACTACAACCTGCGGGCGGCCCACAAGGCCAATGCCCATCTGCTGGCCGATGTGCCCACCCTGCGCCTGGGCGACATGCTCGGTTGTGCGCGGTTCATGCTCTGGGATCAGGTGGAAGAGCGCCTGGTGCCGCGACCGGGGCAGGCCGATGCCGTGGCCTGAGTCGCTGCCCTGGCGGGGGCCCATGCCCGGGCATGGCCAGGGGTCGGGATGCCATGGGGCCTGGGAGCCGCGCTTTCTGGAGCAGAACAGCCTGCTGATCGGCCACGCCGCCTGGCGGGGCTTCCGGGCCGGCGGGCGAGGGCTGCTGATCTGTCACCTGGCTGCGCCAATCGGCCCTCAGCACGACTGGCGCCTGCAGGGAGTGCCCTTCAGCTGCCAGTACGTCGAGCGCGGCCAGGTGGCTGCCCAGCTGCGCCGACAGGGGCTGGGGCCCGCGGCGATCCGTCCGAGTCTGGGAGCCCTGGACAGCTACGACCCGGCGCGGGAACTGGTGCTGCTGCTGAGTGGCCATGGGCCTGAGCTGATCGCCCTGCTCAGGAAGCTGCCCGCGGCGCCTCCGGCCTGCTTTGAGCTGGTGGAACGCCGCTGGAGCGAGTTCGCCTGCGTCGCGATCCCCTGATCCAATCAAGACGCATCATGTGCCTAAGCGCGTAAAGCGATGACATCGATGCGCCTCCGCCGCCATGGCCGCCGCCCCCTGGCCCTTCTCCCTGTCGATGGCCCGGCAGCGACGCCTGGTGTGGGCCATCTCCGCTGCCATGCCCTCGACGGCGCCCGCGTGCTGGCGGTGCTGCTGCTGATTCCCTTCCACGCCGCGGCGATCTTCTACGCGGGCGATCTGGGCGCGTTCTATGTGACCAATCCCGAGAGCAGCAGGGCCTTGGGGGGCTTTCTGGTGCTGGTGCACCAGTGGCATATGCCTTTCTTCTTCTTTCTGGCGGGCTCGGCGAGCTGGTACTCCCTGCAGGCCCGGGGTGCGGGGGCGTACCTGCGGGAACGCCTGCAACGGCTGCTGCTGCCCCTGGGCGTGGGCATTTTGGTGCTGGTGCCGCCCCAGGTGTATGTGCACGAACTGCAGAGCGTGGATTCAGCCCTGGGCTACCTGCGCTTCTACCCCCACTTCTTCGATGGGATTCGGCCGGCGGGTCACTTCGAGTGGGCCCATCTGTGGTTTCTGGCCTACCTGCTGGTGATCACCCTGCTCTGCCTGCCGCTGCTGGGCTGGCTGAGTACACAGGCCAGCCCCAGCCCAGCTGAAGGGGATCCAGGCTGGCGGGTGAGTCTGGGTTCGGTGCTGCTGCTGGCCCTGCCCCTGATGCTCTCGGAGGCCCTGCTGCGGCCCCGCTGGCCGGGCTTTCAGAACCTCTACGACGACTGGGCCAATCTGCTGCTGTATCTGCTCTATTTCGTCTACGGCTACCTCTTCTGCCACCACAGCGGCCTCTGGGAGGTGCTGGATCGGCATCGCCGGCTCCTCCTGGCCCTGGCGGCGCTGAGCATGGCGGTGTTCCTGGCCCTCACGGTCTGCGGCGCCACGCCCGCCGCGGGCGATGGGTCCCGTGCCGCCCAGCTGTTCCAGGCCTTTCGCGGCTGGAACAGCTGGTGCGCCGTGCTGGCCCTGGTGGCCCTGGCGCGCCGCTTCCTCAAGGCGCCCCATCCGCTGCTGCGCTACGGCAGCAAGGCCGCCATGCCGCTCTACCTGCTGCACCAGCCGGTGCTGGTGGGCCTGGGCTGGTGGGTGGTGCCGCTGCCGCTCACCATCGGCGCCAAATTCGCCCTGATCTGCGGCGGCTCCCTGCTGATCAGCGTGGGCCTCTACGAGGGCCTGATCCGGCGCCTGGGCCCCCTGGGCCCGTGTTTTGGCCTGGTGGGCCGGCCCTGAGCGCACTCCCCATGCAGCGCCTCTCGATCATCATCCCCACCCTCAATGAGGCCGCCTGCCTGGCCGGCACCCTGGAGCGGGTGCAGGCCCTCGACCCACCGGCCTGGGAGGTGCTGGTGGTGGATGGCGGCAGCCACGATCACACCACCACCATTGCCGCGGCGGCGGGGGTGCGGGTGCTCCAGTCGCCGGCCACCGGCCGGGCGGTGCAGATGAATGAGGGTGCCCGCCAGGCCAGTGGAGCGCTGCTCTGTTTCCTGCATGCCGACACCCTGATCCCGACGGATCTTGTGGCGGTGGCGGAACGCGCCCTGGCCGATCCCTCGGTGGCCTGTGCCGGCTTTGTGTCCCTGATGCGCTCCGGCCAGCGCACCTGCTGGGGGGTGTCGGGGCTGAACCTGCTCAAAACCTATCTGGCGCCACTGCTGTTTCGGCCTCTGCAGTTCCTGAAGGGGCTGAGGCTGCTGTTTGGCGATCAGGTGATGATCACCCGGCGCCACACCTTCTGGAGTGGCGGTGGCTTTGATGAAGCCCTGCCCCTGCTGGAGGATGGCGACCTCTGCCTGAGGCTGCTGAAACAGGGCAGGATCAGGCTGATCCACCGGGTGGTGGTGAGCTCCGATCGCCGCGTGCGGGCCTGGGGGGCCGGCAAGGCCATGGCCACCTATCTCGGCATCGGCATCCTCTGGGGCCTGGGCCTGCCACCGCGTCACCTGCGGCGCTTCTATGAAGACATCCGCTGATTGAGGCTCCAGTCGTAGGGCAGGAACCGCACCCGGGGCTCTGGGCCCGGGACAAGCCCGTCACACAACTGCGGCAGGATGTAGCTGGGCAGAGAGGCACTCACCGCCAGAAAGTCAGCCCGGTACCACTGGAAGATCCGGCTGCACCAGAGGATGTTGCGCTCCCGCTCGAAGCGCACCTTGGTGGGGTTGGTGATGAAACGGCTGAGGTCGCCCTCGAGCTGCTGCTCCACCCCGTCGGCGCGGTAGGCGCCCTGGCGGAGCAACGGACAACCCAGCGAGGCACACACGATCGCGAAGTGAATGCGTGGATCCCCCAGCTGACGCAGCAGCTGATTTTCGATCTGGGCCAGGCTGAAGCAACCGTCCTGAAGCCGATGCACCGGCCGCTGAAAGAAGCGCAGAAAACCGATCCAGTTCGGCAGCCCCAGCAGGCTGGGGCGAATCGAGGCGATCGGGTAGGCCTCCAGCACGGCCTGGATCGTGAAGGCGTTGTAGAGGTTGATCCAGTGGGCCAGCTGCTCCTGGCGGCCTTCCGTATGGGCCGTCTGAGCGGCCAGCCAGGCGTGGAGGGTGTGGCGATCCCTGCTCTGCCAGCCCGCGTAATCCACCCTGCCGTCACCGTCCACATAGCGCTGCAGCAGCTGATCCCAGACGGCGGGGTCGTTCATGCCGATGCAATCAAAGGGCGACGGGGCGTCAGCTCAGCTGGCGTTGCCATCACGCTGATCCGCCGTCGCGCCGATCCGGCATCGGAGGGGGGGATGGTGGCACCTGGAACACGGGAAGCAGGCTGTTCACGCCCAGCATCACGAACGACAACGCCCCCACCAGGGCCAGCAACCGCATGCCGAGGGGCATGCCCCGATCCACAAGCCTGTCATCGGCATCCCCGTCGTCGCGTGCGTGGGGCGTGGGCCTGGTCGAGCGCTGGGGGCTGGGCGGAGGCGTCATCGGGGGCAGCGGCCATGAAGGCCCTTCACCTCGCCAATCAAGCACCCAACCCCTCTGTCATCGATGAAACTCGGATACGTGATTATTGATGTGCCAAGCGTGGAGGCCTCCATGGTAATTTTCACGCAGGCCTTCCAGCTCCAGCAGAAGTTTCGGCACGAATCCGGTGACTACGGCGAGCTGGCGACCGGGGACACCACGCTGGCCTTCGCAGCCCACGGCCTGGGCGAGAGCAACGTACCTCAAGGCCACGTGCGAGCCAGCGACTCCCACAAGCCCCTGGGCATGGAGATCGCCCTGGTGACAGCCGATGTGCCCACTGCCTATCGCTCAGTCCTCGATCAAGGCGCCACCGAGTTGTCAGCTCCCCTACGGAAAGCCTCGGGGCAGCTGGTGTCCTATGGGCGCGCACCGGAGGGCATCCTCGTCGAGCTCTGCACCCCTGCGCTGGGCTGAGCAGGCTGGCTTGCCGTGAGGGGCCGAACGATCTCTTCGCACGGTTTCAGAAACTGACCCTGGATCTCGCCAGCTGGTGCGGGTTCCCGCCTGGATGCACCGATTGGCCTTGCCTGGCTGATCAGAGCAGGAAGGGGAATCCGTCATTGACTGGCATGGTGAAAGCTCAGGTGATGCGGAGCCATCTTTTCGACCTAGGCTGAACTCATGAAGAGGAAACCTGATCGTGATCGATCAGGTCCGTGTCGAAGCGCATCAAAAATTCACGAAGCTCCTTGGGCCAGTGCTTCATGGTCTGACTATTCCTGTCAAGCGCTACTTCTTCGAGCCAATCTCAGAATTCTCCAAGGGACTTATCGCCATGTCAGCTTCAAGCAAGAGCCAAAAGCCGCCGTCTATCGCCAGCCATGCTGAATCAGAAGGCGGAATGTGGGATTCCGAAGACAACCAGTTGCTCGATCCACGTGTGATTGAACCGCGAATGTACCTGGCCGACCAGAATAATGACAGCGGCTGGGGATTTCACCGCCGCGCGGAGATTCTCAATGGACGTTTGGCCATGCTCGGTTTTGTGATCGGCTTGGTAGTCGAGATGATATCCGGTCAGGGAATTCTTCAGCAAATCGGCTTGGGCGCCTTGCTCCATCACGGCTGATCTGCCTGTCAACCAGATCCCTTAACGGGTCACATCCCAATCCACATTACAAAAAGGTTAGAGACTTTTCATGACCAATTCCATTGCCGAGCTTGCCATCTGTTGGTGGTCTCCCTGCCCGGTCTGATGCGGGCCACCGGGGAAGCAATCGGAGCCTCCAGTGCCGAGCCCTCCGTGGCCACCTCCAAGAAGCTGCCACTGTCCAGGTCCCTTCCCAAGCCCCGGACGATGGCCAATACGGCCTGATCCATGGGGTCATCGGATCGCTGAGGAAGGCAGCGATGGGTGACGGGTCCGTGCCGGCGGATGCCTCGACACGCCCTTTACATAGTGTTACAATTGTCAGAACACCGCACCACAGCCATGTCCGACTCCTCCGCCCGCTTTGGCTTCAGCGCTTTTGCTGAAACCTGGAACGGCCGTCTCGCCATGCTCGGCTTCGTGATCGGACTCTCCACCGAGTTGCTCACCGGCCAGGGCATCCTGTCCCAGATCGGCCTGGGTTGATCGCCATGAGTACTGACTACTCCGCCGCCATTATCAGTGTCATCGCCCTTGTCGTCCTCCTGACCGGGATGGTGGGATTTGTTCTCTCCCGCCCCAGCGATCTCGCTCCTTTGGAGCCTCGATGATCGGCACCCCATAGCCGATTCCCTACCCTCGCTGATGCGAGATGGTCGTCAACCTCCGGGCTTAGCCCGGAGGTTTTGTCTTGATCGTCAGGACTCGCCATCTCAATGACCGTGGCTCAGGCTTAGGGGACGGGCGCGGCTGGAAGGATCAAAGAAATCTGTTGACTTCAACAGCTTGGCGAGGTTCACCTCGGATTCCAGCAGGCAGGCGTGACCACTGTCTGGAAGCTGCACGGTACGGGCGTTCGGCAGTTGTCGGGCGAGTCTCCCTGCTGCGTCAAGGGATGGAAGGAGCCGGTCTGCACCTGACGCCAGCAGCAGGACGGGCTGCAGGATTCGTCTCAACGGCAGCGACTCAACCGCGAACTTGGCAAGCAGGGAAATCCTCCAGGCCGCACTTCTGGGGGAAACCGATTGCATGGCTTGCAATAAAGCCTGTTGATTAGCCAGGGAGACTCGTTGTGGCTGGATCAGAAGAGGGAGCAGACCAAAGGTTGATAACCGATATAGTGAGGGAGGCAAGCGTTGTGTGATTGATGCTCCTAGGCTGACCCACGGTTGATGGAAAGCAGATGTGGCAGGATTGACAAGAATCAGATGTTGGCAGATGTCAGGGAAGGAAGCTGCAAGCCGCAAAGCCAGGCAGCCACCAAAGGATTCGCCACAGATATAGATGGGGCGAGATTGAACCGGGCGCTGCTCCTTGGCGATCAACCGAGCTACCTGTTCAACCAGTCTATCCCAACCAGTGATGTCATTAGAGGGAATGGAAAGGCATCGGATATCGAATGAGGCTTGCAACCCGGAAAGTTGAGTTCGCAACAGGTCTCCAGTGCCATCCATCCCGGGCAGATAGATAAACAGAGGACGAGATGGCTTGGCAGACTCGCCAAGGGGGGACGGCCGTGGATTGATCAAGAATGGCATGGAGGACAGAGCCGGTTACGAGCAGCCTTGGCGTATCAGTTCAACGATCTGATTCTGGCAGGTATTGGTTATCTCTCGTGCAAGTAAGCCAGCCCTTCGCCCGGAATACTCCTCTCTTTCTTTGTCTTTGACCCAGATGGGGTGCCCAACAAGCACGCGTACATGCTGATAACGAACGCTGTGGTGCCAGCCACCACGATCAAACAAGGGTTCTGACGGGTCAGCCAGTTTGAACAGGCTGAGTGGGGCGAGGTTGCTTGTCTGCTCTTGAAGTGAAGCGATGCCCACTGGCAGGATGGCCACATCACCAACGCCAGCCCGCATGGCGAGGTGGGCAAAGCCGCGGTGGAAGGGGCTGATTTGATTTGGAGTCGCTGATTGAACCATGGGTTCGGCACCTTCTGGAAAGATCCCGACAACTTCCTTCTCGTGCAGCAGGCTGATGGCCTTCTGGAAAAAGTCCTTGTGCCTTTGTTGTGGTGCATCGAGAGGGAATGCTCCCATCGCTGAGACCATCTCCCTCAGTCCTGGGACCCTGCTCATGTAGTAGTGGCATGCAAATCGTATGGGCCGATTCAGCGCTGCCATGAGCAATGGAACATCCAGCAAGCTGCGGTGGTTGCTGACAAGAATGATCCGATGAGCAGCGGGAACTCGCTCGATGAAGTGATACGAGGCTTTCGTGCCTGCAGCGCTGATCAGAAGCCGCGAGAGATGGAGCGGCAGATCAGGAATCAGCTCTGGTGCTGATGCAAAGGCGCCGTCTGATAAGGGCTGTGGCAGTGGGGATCTGAATGGTCTCACTATCATGGGGTTGGGATGCTTGACCTGGCTGACTGTTGGCAGGCTTTGTTGGCTGTGATTGAGCCAAACAGTCCAATGGAGTAGTTACGAGTTTCTTGCTTGCTGGAAGGCCCAGCTTCAACCAGACAGCGCTTGATTTGCAGTGGGCCTGCTCTGTTGACTGATTGAATGTCTGATTTTGGTCTATGCCAATGGTTGATTCTACATCCCTTGCGTCTGAAGCGCGTCCAGCCGGCCAGAAGAGCTGCAGGGTGTGAGTGAACCGTTAGGGTCGATTAAAGTGGATCTCAAAAACTTAATGTCTGTTGCAGGCAGAATGGCTGTTGATTTCAGCAGGTCTCTCCCCATGTCTCACCACAACAGCTGCGCCATGACCTGATGGTCTGATTGACCCGCTTACTGTGCATCACTCGCTCGCCTGGCTGTGGCCACACTGCTGACGCTGCCTGGCGGTAGCGGCAGTAGCAGGAGTCACCGGAAGAGCGAGGAGCGAAGAGCCCATGGAACAGCGATCCGGTTCCCCACGGTCTGTGTCTGATCTGTCCTGGACCAAGGGATTGCGATGGTTCTGGGCTTGAGAGTAGGGGATGGTGAAGCCCGAGTTTTCCCGACCCTGGGAGCTCTCTAAGCCTGCGTACTCTCTGTGGTTTGTGAACAGCCCGCAAGCAGCAACCGGATCAAGGTTCTTGCCTTCCGTGGATCATTCAACCCTTCTGCCGTTGATGTCATGTAGCTGCGTGATGGTGGGGGGGCAAGCATGGAGGCCTCTATGGTTTCGTTGATGAAGGTCTTAAAAATCAGGTGGGAACTCCCTGGCGATAGAGAGCGTCTGGGTGACTGCCGATGCGGCCTGGGGCCAATGCCCTCGCACAGCTCCTTGACTCTCCAGCAAGGTGGAGCCCATACGGTGGATTGGCCCGCTTCTTCCACCCCCTTCCCCATGGCTGCATCCGCCTTTCGGTTCGGCATGTCTGCGCTGGCCGTGGCTGCCTTGTCCTCCTCCCCGGTCCTGGCCCAGATGGATCCCCACGAGGCTCATCGCGGCATGGACGGCATGCCAGGCATGACGACCCCCGGCCACGCCCATGACGTGGGCCCCGCCGGCGCCACCTACGACTTGCGTTTCCTCGACGGCATGGTGCAGCACCACACCGGCGCCCTGCGCATGAGTGAATTCGTCTTCGGGATCGACCAGCCCGGCGTGGGGGCCCTGGGCAACACCATCTGGCAGGACCAGGCCAGCGAAATCCGCGCCATGGGGCTGTGGCGCAAGGCCTGGTATCCGCAGGCGCCGGTGTATCCCGTGGCGTTGGCGCCAGGTGGTGACCCGAACAGCCTCTCCGGCCTGACCCGTATGAGCCAGGCCCAGATCGACGGCATGCGGATGATGGGCTCCGGACCCACCCGAGAGAACCGGGTGGTGTGGTTTCTCGAGGGGATGATTGACCACCACGGCGGGGCACTGATCATGGCCCATGACGCCCTGGCCAAGAGCACAAACACCACGATCCGGCGCTTCGCTCGGAATGTGATCGTGGCGCAGCGTGCCGAGATCATCGAGCTGCGCCGGATGCTGGCCGTGGAGGGATTGCGCAAGCCGGAGTACTCCAGGTACGACGCGCTCTTTGCTCTCTGAACGTCCCGGCAGCAGACCGCCCCGCTTGACTCTCCACCCTTGTGGAGACCGTACGCTGAAACAACTCCTTTAGCGGCACACGGTCATGGGAACCCAGGCAATGAATCGGTTCCTGCTCCAGCCCCTTCCTGCGGATCTCTGCTTCGGGGCGCGATGAGCGGCCGACTCGGGCGCCGTTCCTTTTTTTGCCTTGTGGCCGGTGCCTCCGCTTACGCCACCGGCTTATGCCTGCGGGGACGCTCCGCCCAGCTTCCATCAGCAGGCAGCGCCCAGCCCACAGCCCCGTCCCGCCTGCGCTCCAGCGGCGGACGGCTGGAACTGGATCTCGTGGCCCAAGAGACCAACGTGGCGATCCTGGGCGGGCCAGCCAGGGCTCTCACCTACAACGGCCTGCTGCCTGGGCCTGTGCTGGAGGCCGAGCCCGGCGATGCCGTGCGGATCCAGCTGCACAACCGCCTGGCTCGCCCCACCAACCTCCACTACCACGGGCTCCACATCCCTCCTGGCGGCAGTGCTGACAACGTGTTCGTGAGCGGTGGCCCCCGGCCAGAGCCACACCTACGCCTTCACCCTGCCGGCCGACCACCCCGCTGGCACCTTCTACTACCACCCCCACCACCACGGCACGACGGCCGATCAGGTGTTCGGCGGCCTCGGAGGGGTGTTCATCGTGCGCGGTGCCCTGGATCAGATCCCCGAAGTCCGCGCCGCCGAAGAGCAGGTGCTTTTCCTCAAGGATCTTCCCGGGGAGGGGGTGGGCAGCCCGATGGGCATGGGGATGATGCTGGGGCGAGAGGGAGCGTGTGCTCACCGTCAACGGCCAGGTGAACCCGGCGCTTTCGATCCCCTCAGGGGGTCTGCTGCGGCTGCGGATCGTGAACGCCTCCAATGCCCGCTTCTGGCGGCTGGCCCTCGAGGAGCATCCCTTCCACCTGATCGCCACCGATGGCGGTGCCATCGAGGCACCGGTGGAGCTGGCGGAACTGCTGCTGGCCCCCGGCGAGCGGGCCGATGTGCTGGTGCGGGGTGAGCGCCAGGGCGGACGGTACAGGCTGCTCAACCTTCCCTACGACCGGGGCGCCGGCGGAATGATGGGCGGCATGGGCAGCCGCATGGGCAGCCGCATGGGCAACGGCAGGGGCATGGGTAGAGGAATGGGAATGGGTAGAGGAATGATCGGATCAGGCTTTGAGCAGCAGGCTCCGGTGCCGATCGCCACCCTGAACTACGCGGGCTCGGTGACGCCCCTGCCGCTGCCCGAGCGCCTGCTGCCGGTGGAGCCCCTGCCGGCGCCGGTGCGCCGCCGCCGCTTCGTGCTCAACCACGGCATGGCCCCCGGCATGGGCATGGTGTTCCTGATCAATGGCCGTGCCTATGAGCACGGCCGGATCGATACCTCCGTGCGTCTCGGTGACACGGAGGAGTGGGACCTGGTGAACGACGGGGTGATGGATCACCCCTTCCACGTGCACATCAACCCCTTCCAGGTGATCAGCCGCAACGGCACCGCCGAACCTTGGCGTGCCTGGAGAGATGTGGTGCTGGTGCGCCCGGGCGAAACCGTTCGGATTCGCACCCGGTTCGATGATTTCGCCGGACGCACGCTGTATCACTGCCACATCCTCGATCACGAGGAGCTGGGCATGATGGGCACCCTGGAGATCACCGCCTGAGCACCCGCGACCGAACCGGACCGCGCCGCCCGGAGTCACTCCACTTCGAGCATGCCCCGCACCATGTTCATGCCGCAGTGGAAGGGATAGGTGCCGGCAGCCTTGGCTGGCAAGTCCACGGAGGTGGTGCCATCCAGGGGCAGGTCGAGGGATTTGTGGAAATCGGGGAAGATCACCTGGGCCACGCAGCCGCTCGGATCGATCCGGTGAAACGTGAGCCGCACCGGCTCGCCGGCCTTCACCCGGATCCGTGAGGGGGCATAGCCCCCGTCCACGGTGATGGTGATCTCCTGCAGGCCGTGCTCTCCCTCGCGGGCCGCCACGCCCGTGCCATGGCGGCCGAGGAACCACCACAGCTCCCAGGCGATCAGCACCAGCCCCGCGCCGGCCACCAGCAGCTTCAGCAGCACGGGCTGCTCGATGCTGCGCCAGAGCGGCGCGGCGGTGGAGGCGCTGGTCGTAGCGGCGAAGGCGGCGAGGGTAGGCAGAGGCGACATCAGGCTGGGATCCTCATCAGGCCGCCCTCGGCAGGGGCGCCGGCCGGAAGTTCCGCAGGCGCAGGGCATTGCTCACCACCGACACGGAGCTGAAGGCCATGGCGGCGCCGGCCAGCATCGGGCTCAGCAGCCAGCCGGTGAGGGGGAACAGCACACCGGCTGCGATCGGGATGCCGGCCACGTTGTAGGCGAAGGCGAAGAACAGGTTCTGGCGGATGTTGGCCATGGTGTGGCGGCTGAGCTCGATCGCCGCCGGTACGCCGGCCAGGTTGCCGGAGATCAGGGTGATGTCGCTGGCGGCGATCGCCACATCGGTGCCGGTGCCCATGGCCAGGCCCACGTCGGCCTGGGCCAGGGCGGGGGCGTCGTTGATGCCGTCACCCACCATCGCCACCGGGCCCTCCCCCTGCTCCTGCAGCCGTTGCACCACGGAGGCCTTGTCGGCGGGGCGCACCTCGGCGATCACCCGCTCGATCCCCACCTGGGCGGCCACCACCTCGGCGGTGCGGCGGGCATCGCCGCTGAGCATCACCACCTGCAGACCCAGCCGCCGCAGGGCCGCCACCGCCGCCGCGGAACTGGGTTTGAGCGGATCGGCCACCCCGAAGCAGGCCTCGATCCGCCCGTCCACCACCACCGCCGCCACACTGCAGGCGAGGGCCTCCAGGCGTTCCACCAGGGGCTGAAGGGCTGAAGTGTCGATGCCGAGCTCGGGGAACCAGCGGGGGGTGCCGACCCGCACCTGCTGACCGCCGATCACCCCCTGCACGCCGCGACCCGCCACGGCCTCGAAGTCCGTCACCGCCGGCAGGTCGCCCGGCTGCAGCTGGTGTGTGGCATAGGCCACGATCGCCTCGGCCAGGGGATGCTCCGAGCGGGATTCCAGCGCTGCCGTCAGCGCCAGCAGGGTGTCAGCCGGCAGCGCCCCACCGGCCAGCCGCTCGAACTGGGTCACCTCCGGCTGGCCGCGGGTGAGGGTGCCGGTCTTATCGAGCACGATGGTGCGCAGCGTGCCGGCGGTTTCGAGGGCCTCGGCGCTGCGGAAGATCAGGCCGTTCTCCGCCCCTTTGCCGGAGGCCACCATGATCGAGGTGGGGGTGGCCAGGCCCAGGGCGCAGGGACAGGCGATCACCAGCACGCTCACCAGAAACAGCATCGCCAGCACCGCATTGCCGCTCAACAGGAACCAGATCACAAAGGCGGCGATGGCCAGGGCGATCACCGCCGGCGCGAACCAGCTCACCACCTGATCGGCCACCCGCTGCACCCGGGTGCGGGAGCTCTGGGCCTGGCGCACCAGCTCCACGATCTGGGCCAGCACCGTGTCGCCTCCCACCCGGCTGACCCGGAAGGTGAAGCTGCCGCTGCGGTTCATCGAGGCGCCGATCACCGCATCGCCCTCAGCCTTGGCCACAGGCGTGGGCTCACCGGTGAGCATCGATTCCTCCACCCAGGAGCTGCCTTCGCTCACCACCCCATCGGTGGGCAGCTTCTCGCCCGGGCGCACCTGCACCAGATCTCCCACCAGCACCTGGGACACGGGGATCTGCACCGGCTGGCCGTTGCGCAGGACCCGGGCGGTGGGGGGCTGGAGCTGCAGCAGGCGCCGGATTGCTTCCGAGGTCTGCCCCCGGGCGCGGGCCTCCAGCAGGTTGCCCAGCAACACCATGGTGAGGATCACGGCGGAGGTTTCGTAATAGACATCCGCCGGCAGGCCCTCGGCGATCAGCAGCTGGGGAAAGACGGTGCTGAACAGCGAGGTGAGCCAGGCGATGCCGGTGCCGGCCGCCACCAGGGTGTTCATGTCGGCGCTGTGTTGCCGAAAGGCCGAGGCGGCGCCTGTGAAGAAGCCCCGGCCGCACCAGAACAGCACGGGCGTGGTGAGGATCAGCTGGGTCCAGGGGCTGGTGAACCAGCTCGGCAGGAAGGGCAGGCTGTGGACCCCGAGCATGTGGGGCAGGCTCGAGAGCATCACCAGTGCGGTGAGCACCACCGCCACACTCACCTTGCGGCGCAGCTCGGTGAGTTCCCGGGCCAGCTCCCGCTCCATGCCGTCCGCCGAGCCGGCCGGATCCTCGGCATGGCAGCAGGGAGGGCTTGGGGACGGGGAACGCATCGGGGGACCTGGAGGCAGGGCCGGGGCGCTGCAGGGGACGTACTCCTCAACCTATGGGGTCCAGTGGACTGGAGAGTCAAGGCCAGGCTGGGATGAAAGGGCTTGCCGGGAGATGGGAGGCCGTGTGCGATGGCTAGAGTCTCCCCAGCGATGGAGAGTGTGTTTGCCCATCACCGCCGCCACCGCTAGCGCCACCCCCATGGCCTCCCGCTCCCCCGCCCCGCCACGGCCCGACCGCCCTCCAGGGGCGGCGCCGGTGCGTGCCGGCATGAAGATCGGCGAACTGGCCAGCCGCAGCGGACTGCCCGTCAAGACGCTCCGTTACTACGAAGAGATCGGCCTGTTGCCAGCGGTGGGCCGCAGCGCGGGTGGCTACCGGCTATTCGCTGAAGAGAGTCTGCGCCGTCTGGAGTTCATCCGGCGGCTCAAGACCCTGGGCCTGTCCCTCGAGGATATTCAGGGATGTCTCGCCATCCACGATGCCGGCCAGCTCCCCTGTGACGACATCCATGGGCAGATCCAACGACAGATCGACCTGGTGGACGAACGCCTGCGGGAGTTGCGCCAGTTCAGAGCGGAACTGCTGAATCTGCTTGAAAACTGGAAGAGCGATCCGGTCCCGAACCAGGACGTCATCTGCCCCAATCTGAATGTGTGAATCCGATGGTCTGGGCTGACCTGCTGGCTTGAGGCACATCTTTCCCTGGCGTTTCTGCCTTTGACGCAGTGGTCGCGCGCAGAAAAACCAACTTGTCAAGGGCTGTAGGCGTCCTCCTGTCGCATCGCCTCAGCCACCTCAGGGAAGTGCTTTTCGATGCAGGACTCGCACACTCCATGGGTGAAGGCCACATCGGCGTGCTGTTTGATGAAGGCCTCCACGCTCGACCAGTAGCCGGCGTCGTTGCGGATCGCCTTGCAATACGAACAGATCGGGATGAGCTCTTCGATCAGGTTGATCTTCTCCAGGGCCTGGGCCAGCCGGGCGGAGACCAGCCGCAGCTCCAGCTGGGTCACGACCTGGCGGGCGATCCCCTCCAGGGTCCGGATCTGGGCGGCGTTCAGCTCCCTCGGCTTGTGGTCGATCACGCAGAGGGTGCCCAGGGGCAAGGCCTCCGGCGTCAACAACGGGACGCCCGCATAGAAGCGGATGTTGGGTTCCGATGTCACCAGGGGATTGGCGGCAAAGCGTGCATCGAGGTGGGTGTCCTGGACCACCAGGATGCTGTTCTGGAGAATGGCGTGAGCACAAAAGGAGACGTCCCGGCTGGTTTCCGTGGCCTCCAGACCTAACTTCGATTTGAACCACTGCCGGTCAGTGTCGACCAAGCTGACCAGGGCAATCGGCACGTCGCAGACATAGGCCGCCAGTGCTGTCAGATCGTCGAAGGCCTGCTCAGTTGGTGTGTCGAGGATGCGGTAGTCGCGAAGGGCATCAAGCCGCTCTTGCTCTCGCTCGCTCAGTGGTGCCTTCATGGACATGAAGCCTAAGGATCCTGATGTCCGGTGGCCTCATTGTGGGCCCCCCTCCCTCGGCACAGGAGCGACTTCACGTTTCCTCACCCCTCTCCACCCCCGAACAGGGCATAGCTCCGTCCTCGAGGGCTTTCAAAGGAGTAAATTTCACTGTGATGGAGCACCTGAACTGGGGATATGTCCAATTAGGGCTGCTTGCCCTTGCTTTTGGTGGTCTGCAGGTCTGGTGGATCAGCAGCACTCTGAGGTCACGAGGCCTCGCCAAACCCCTGAGCGCAAAGGGTTTCCGCAGAACCTTGGAACGGATCTGGGCGAAAGGTCGATAGACGAGTACAGAGGAGCCCTACTTCCTGACCGCCTTCGACTCATCGCTCATGTGGCGCCAGCGGGGCATCAGCCGAGGAAAGCATCCAGGAAACTGAGCGGCCTGGCCATGGTTTCCGAGAATCCGAGAATGCCGCGGTCCCGGTAGCTGTACAGAAGCGTGTCGTCGGCCTCCAGGAGAAAAGTGCCGCCCCGCTGGGTGAGGAAGTCGTCGCGGGGCACGTAGGTGCGCCAGTGGCCCAGCACTTCGCTCATGTTGCGCAGCCGCACCGTGGCCAGCTCAAAGGGCCGCTGGAAGCCACGTCCGCCAGCTCTGGCGAAGAACGCCCCCTTGATCGGCGGCAGGGGGCCGGCCTGGATGGTCTCGTCGTCGGCGATGCGCTGGGGCGCGCTGCGATCGCCCGTGTAGCCACGCAGCACCTCGGCCAGGGTGCCGGGGGAGCCGATCCCGGCGCACATCAGCAGCAGGTTCGGCCAGGGGCCGCCGATCTGCCGCAGGCCTTCGTAGAGCCCCAGGGCCTGATGCAGCTGGGGTTCGGCGTCCACCTGCAGCCGCTCGCTCGGAAAGCCGGTGAAGGCGCAGAAGCGCTGGCGGCCGGACTCATCACCGATGCCGATGGCCAGCACGGCGATGCCGGCGGCCTCCAGCTGGGGCCAAGCAGCCACCAGGGCCTGGGCGTATTCCATGCTGTCGAAATCGCCCAGCTGGGGGAGCAGGAGTACCAGGCGACGGCGGCCCTTCCCCATCCCCTCCACCTTCGCCAGCCGCTCAAGCAGCGCTGGGGCTGCCATGGACCTTGCCCCGGCGCCAGCAGGACCTGTGGTGGTCTCGGTCGTGGACACGGGGATCGCGGTGGTCATGGAACGTCCATGGTGGCGCGCTGGCGGCCGCTGGCCGCCAGCCTGGAGATCACTCTGGAGAATGCTGGTTGCCGCTCGATCCCGCCACCCTTCGGCCCTTGCCGATCACGCCAGCTGTGAGCGGCGTGCTCGAAACCCTCTCCTTTCTGCGTGATCCGGATTTCGCCCGCTCCCGCTTCGAGCGCTACGGCGATGTGTACGGCACCACCCTTCTGGGGCAGCGAACCGTGTTCATCCGGGGGGAGAAGGCGATCAGCGACCTGTTCGCCCAGGGCGATGCGGTTCAGGGCTGGTGGCCGGACAGTGTGCGGAAGCTGTTGGGGCCCCTGTCCCTGGCCAACCGCAACGGTGCCGATCACAAGGCCCGTCGTCGTGTGGTGGGCCAGTTGTTCGCTTCCACTGCCCTCAAGCGCTACTGCCCTGCGATCGTGGCGCTGGTGGATGAGCTCAGCGGGGAGCTGCTCGGCGGCGCATCGCCCGTGGCCCTGGTGCCCAAGCTGAGGCGCTTCGCCTTCAGCGTGATCGCCAGCACGGTGCTGGGCCTCGATCCCGCCGATCGCGATGCCCTGTTCGTGGATTTCGAAACCTGGTGCCAGGGCCTCTTTTCCCTCCCGTTCGCCCTGCCCGGCAGCCCCTACGCCCGAGCCCTTCAGGCCCGCCAACGGCTGCTGCGACGCCTGGGCGCCGTGCTCGAGAAGGCACAGAGCGCCGCTGCCGCCGGAGCGCCCCTCGCCGCCGGCGGGCTCGATCTGCTGGCCGGTGGCCTTGATGAAGCCGGCCTTCCCCTGGGCGATGACGACGTGGCGGAGCAGCTGCTGCTGCTGTTGTTCGCCGGCTACGAAACCACCGCCTCTGCGCTGAGCTGTCTGCTCCTGAGCCTTCTGCAACATCCAGCCGAGCTGGCCTGGCTGCAACAGGAGCTCGACGGCTTGCCCTGGCCTCCTGCGCAGGGGGAGGCCGGGACCGCCTTCGACGCGATCCGTGCCCCGCGTCTCGATGCGGTGGTGAAGGAAGTGATGCGGCTGACCCCGCCGGTGGGGGGCTTCTTCCGCCGCACCCGGGAGCCGATTGCCCTGGCGGATGTCCTGGTTCCGGCCGATCGGGTGGTGCAGGTGAGCATCACCGCCAGCCATCGCTATGGAAGAGGGAACGAGGATCTGGAGGTGTTCCGGCCGCAGCGGCATCTGGCAGGCAACAGCACTGTCACCTTGCTGCCCTACGGAGGTGGTGAGCGGGTCTGCCTGGGCAAGGCGTTGGCCGAGCTGGAGATCCGCCTGCTAGCGGTGGGGCTGCTCAAACAGCTGACGTTGGCGCTGGAGCCCGATCAGGACCTGTCGCTCAGGGTCATCCCCAGCCCCTCGCCGAAGGATGGCCTCCTGGTGCGCGCGTGCCTGCGCTGAGCAGGCACCCTGGCCAGCTAGGCAGCTCTGGGAGCTGGGCCCGCCTGGCATCAACCCGGAGCTGGCTGAGACAGGCATAAAGCCCTATTGCCCCAGACGGCTGGCCGACCGATTGTGAGTTCATCGACACCGGGAGGCTCCAGAGCATGGAAGACACCCCACCTGAGCAGGCGCCAGGAGTGCGCTGACGATCCGGCCCCTGCTCCAACACTCTCAACGGATCACTGGTTTCCCTGGCGTGTGACGCCGTCGCCGTCCATTGCACCGCCCCAGGTGCCCCGGACCCATCGGGAAGCCCCACTGGAACCCTGGCCCCAGGTGCCAGCGTCAGCAGCTCCGCCCACCACACCATGATCAAAGCCCGGTGGCCTCGTCGCCGGGCTTTGTTGTGTGTCTTCGGGTGCTGGACACGGCCCCAATAGAAAGGGCGCCCCGCGTCGAGCGCCCTATTGCTTCTCTGCGAGAAGGCGTCGCCTTCGCAGAAGCCCAAGGGCCAGGGCCGGTTGCCGGAATGTGGATCTACACCGTGCGGGTCGAGGCCCCTGATTCAAAGATCGGTACTGCAGTCGCTTCATCGGTCATACGGGCGTAAGCCCCTGCGGGCCATGCCGCTCACGGTCAGGCTGAATGCCGAAACAGAGCACTGCCTCAAGGAGCTCCTGGCCGCAACCGGCCAGGACAGGAGTTCGCTGATCCGCGAGAGCTGGCAGCGGCGCCGGTTGCTTGGCCAGAAACTGACTGCACGACAGGCGGAACGGCGCTGATGCGGCGGATCCTGATTGATTCGGGCATCCTGCTCAGCTACTACCAGCAGCAGGAGCCCTTCCATCAGGCGGTCGTGGCTTTCTTTGATCAGACCGCCGCGCAATTGATCACCTCACCGATCTCACCCTGGTGACGCTCTCGGAGCGGCTGGATGTCGCCGAGACCCTCAGCCTGGATAGCGATTTCGATGTCTACCGGCGCTTCCGGCGTGAACCTTTCTGCCGCGTTCCGATCGGCTGAGCACGCCGCTACGTCGTCGCCGAGCGACTCCAGCCAAGCACGGTGCTCGGCCAACGAGCGGGCCTGGATCTCCACGAACTGGAGGCTGGCTCCCTCCGGCAAGTCGATCACGGTATTGGGACCCAGCACCACCGGTTCATTGGATGGGCTGCTGCCCAGGGCTTCGGTCACGCGGGTGCGCACACTTACCGGCAACGACGGCTGGTAGAGCAGCTCCTGCTAGTCGCTAGGACCAGGTGCGGCAGTTCACCCTCGCCGAAGGCTGCGCCATGGCTGGCGTACCAGCAAGCGGGGAGTTGGCTGAGCCCACGGTAATCGCGCTGATCCAGACGCCGCTTGCGCCAGCCCAATGGCGCCTGGGGGTCGGCCACCAGGGTCTCGATGGTGAGGGTCATGCTTGGCTCTCCGGGTTCCTGGGCATCGAGGGTGGCTGTCAGGAACTGCCAGGGTGGGGTGGAGCGGCCAGGGGAGTGGATCCGGGGAGAGCTGGGGCAAGCGCATCAGCCGCTGCTGGCTATTGCCGGTGTCGCGCATCGACCAGGGCCGCTGGTCTCCAGCACGAAGGCGGCAAGGCGTAGGGATCTGGTTCCGAGTGGTTCTCAGTCCCGCGAACACGTCCTACGGTTTGAGGGAATCAGCTGAAAACCACTGCAATCACAACCGTTCACACCCACGCAGTCCATGATCTACGGTTGGTTATCGGAAAGAGATTTGACTTTGGGAGTGGTGCACGGAAACCGCCGAAGAATAAGTTAGACCTCGCATCTCTACGTCCAATCACGCACCCAATCCGAACGCCTTCGCTAGCGATGCTTCCAATCGCCAAGACGCTGCGCCTTCACTGTCTGGACCTCAAGAATGTCTTTGAACGATAGTTTAAGAACAGTGTCGGGCGTCATCACTGCACTTCGCGGCAACGGAACGTAGAACAGCAGAGTCCCTTCAATCGGCGTGCCACCAATGACTTCCGTTGCGACCTTCCTGTCAAGCGCGTCGTCACCCCGAATAACTACACTATTGATGGCACCGCTAAGACTTAGAAAGTCGGGTATTTGAGTCAACTGGCCCGACACAGGAAGGCGACCGGGAATGATGACCTTCAAGGCCCAACTCGTCGCCACGGACGCACCCCCAACGTTCCAGACTTTCGCATTTATCGCAATTCCAGTATGGCTCTTGGCCATGTCTGGCGCGCCAGGTTCAAATATGCTTCCTCCAGACATCGTTGGCTTCAGCGCTGGCTTCTCCCCCACCGGACGATCGATCCCAGCACCCTTAGCCGGATGTCTCGTCTGGCGTGGCACGACGAGCAGCCAAATACAGATCGCCGCAAAGATTACCGGGGGGCCGTACTGAATCAAGTCCGCTTCGACGGAGTTCATTTGCTGAACCACTTTATCGAAAAACCAAGACCTGATGGCCTCGTGAAAGAACCATGTCACGAGAGCAAGTGCGCCATTAAGGCAAGCGAACAGCTTTCTCACAGTTCTCACCATCGTGACGATCTACAGAAAAATTTGATTCTATGTTTACTTATGCTACTAAGCTCACACCGCACCGCGACACGGACGCTAAAGGTGAGGCCTGGCCCCTCGCTCAAGCGGAGCGCCAACGGTAGGTCCCCAGGCCTGCGCGGGGCCGGGGTACATGCTGCACCGCGCGGGCCTGGCGTCCTGGCGTCGTCCCCGCTTAGCTCAAACGTTAGTAATAGGCAGGAAAGAAAGGCATAGCCCATGAGGAAAGGGAACAAAGCTGGGGCATCCTGGTCAGACGTCAAGGCAAAGGCCATGAAGCTGGATGCGCCTCAACTGGTCAACTTGGTTGCAGACCTTTATCGTCTCTCGAAGGAGAATCAGGCCTTTCTGCATGCCCGGCTGGCGGTCGTTGAGAACCCGCTGGAGTTCTACAAGAAAATCATCAACGAATGCATGTACCCGGATGTCCAAAAGAACAAGCCCATTCAGATTGCAAAAGCCAAAAAAGCCATCGCTGACTACAGCAAGGCCGTCGGCGATGCATGGGGAGAGGCGGAGCTGATGACTTTTTTCGTGGAGCAAGGAAACGCTTTGACGATCGACTACGGCGATATCGATCAAGGATTTTATGCTGCCCTTAACCTGATGTATCATCGCGCCATCGAAAAGGTTTGCAGCTTGCCCGACGCAAGCCGGGACGCGTTCAAAGTGAGACTGGAAGCCATTATGAGGTCTTCGGTCCCTATTGGCTGGGGTTATCACGATGAGCTGCGCGCCGACTATTTCCGCGCATTTCCAGAAGACATGTAGTCGGAAAATAAGGTGCTGGTTCACGCCAGCGTGTGTGTCGGCCCCTCAGGATCCCCACTACGCGCACGGCGCAGGCCTGGCAGATTTCCCCATTCATGTAAGGCCTGGCGTAGGCGATCAACCTCGCCAGCTGCCGGCTGCTGTGACCGACCGGTGGCCCGCTGGTGCTCTACCCGGGACGGGGGCCGCTGCAGTGGCACCTTGAGAAGATGGAAGCCACCACCTGCCAATGTAAAATAGTGTCATCTACAACAGGCCGGCCGCGGCCGAGCTGGCTTCTTTGGCGCAGTCCCAGCCGGGTCACCATTGTGTTGATGCCGGCCGGCGCTTCCAGCAGGTGATCCGCCGCTGGGCCAAGAGCCTGGCGGTGCGGCTGCCAGCCGAATGCCTGCGTCAGGCCGGCCTGAGGGAGGGCGATCAGATCGAGATTGTCGTTGGACCCGACGGCCGACTGAGCCTGGAGCCTGTGCAGCGGTTGGATCGCTTCGCTCTTGTGGCCGATCTGCGCCAGTTGCAGACCACCCTCCCCCTCACCCCAGCGGTGATCGAGGCCTGCCGCATCAGTGAGCGCTGGTGATGGAGGGCCGTCAATGATCTCCCTCAACACCAGCGTGCTGATCGCCCTGCTGAGCCCGCAGGCACGCCAGGCGGCGGTCGAGCTGTTTGATCGACTGCTGCAGGGCGGCGTTGAGCTGCAGCAGGCTGCCATGGCCCTGGTGTCTGAAACCTGCCCTGACGTAGCCCATGGCCAGCAAGCGCACCCTCAACGCCAGGAACCTGGAAGCCCTGGGGGCTGCAGCGCTGGCGGAACTGCTGATCGAGGTGAGCGGTGGCAACGCCGTGATCCAGCGGCGACTGCGCCTTGCCCTGGCCACTGCCGAGGGGATCGACGGTGCCGCTCAGGAGGTGCGCAAACGTCTGACTGCGATCGATCGGGCCAGCACCTTTGTGGATTCGGCCAGACGCAAGGCGCTGGTGAGTGATCTGGAAGCCCAGCTCCAGGCGATCACAGGCCCGATCGCGGCCGGCGACCCAAAGCAGGCCTGCGATCTCCTGCTGCGGTTCCTTGAACTCTCCGAGGGTGTGCTGGAGCGCAGCTCAGACAGCACCGGCGCGGTGATCGGCGTGTTCGAGCGGGCCGCTGGGCAGCTGGGACTGCTGGCCCAGGCGGCCCAGCTGGACCCAGAAACCCTGGCGCAGCAGGCCGCCGAGCTGCTGGCCGAGAACACCTATGAGCAGTTCGATGCGCTGGTGCCAGCGCTGAAAGACGCCCTGGGCGACTGGGGCCTGAAGCTGCTGGGCAGCTACTGCCGCCAGCACGGCGCTCGCGACGGCGACACCCAGCTTCTCCAGATCGCTGTGGCCCGGGGGGATGTGGAGGGCTACCTGGCCCAGTTCGATGCCGAGGATCTGCGCTGGCGCGACATCGCCGCAGGCGTGGCCCAACTCCTGCTGACGTCCGGGCGGCCTGAGCAGGCCCTGGAGATCCTCGATGGAGCCACAGAAGACGCCGCCGGTCTTCAGGATTCGCAGTGGCACGACAGCCGCATCGCCGTGCTCGAGGCCCTGAGCCGGCAGGCGGAAGCCCAAGAGATGCGCTGGCAGTGGTTCAGCAGGACGCTCTCGATCCCGCACCTGCGCGATTACCTCAAGCGCCTTGAAGCCTTTGAGGATGTGGAAGCGGAAGAGCGGGCCCTGGAGGTGGCCGAAAAGCATCCCGTGAGCCTGCTGGGCTTGCACTTCCTGGTGGAATGGCCAGCCCTCCCCCGTGCCGCCCGCCATGTGCTGGCCCATGAGGACGAGTGGGAGGGCGATGCCTACGCCATTCACAGCGCCGCTGCCGAGCGCCTCAGTGCCGACCATCCCCTGGCGGCCACGCTGCTGCTACGGCCGATGGTGTTCTTCGCGCTGTGGATGGGCCGCTCCAAGCGCTACCGCTATGCAGCCGAGCACCTCCGAACCTGCGAACTGCTGGCGGCCCGCATCGATGACTGGCAGGGCCATCCTGACCATGCCACCTATGTTGAGCGCCTCTATGACAGCTTTGGGGCGAAGTGGGGGTTCTGGAAACTGATCAACGCGTGAAGCTTGATCGTTGGGTCCCGTTTGCCGATGACCACAACCAGAACGCCAAGCTGTCGGAACCCAGCCAGGCCCAGGAGCTCGGCCCGGGTTACTGATCTGAAATCAGCGAATACCCCATCGCCCGATAGCCCCGCAGCCGCCGCTCCCACATGCGTTGCGGCACAGGATGGCCGAGGTCGAGCCAGTCGATGATGCGCACGCTGGTTTTACCTGCTTGCTGCCGGTGCAAACGGCCGGCGTACTGCTGCAGGGTGCCCTTCCAGGACACGGGCATCGCCAGCAGCAGGGTGTCGAGCGGCGGGTGATCAAAGCCTTCACCCACCAGCCGCCCAGTGGCGAGCACGATGCGAGGCGCCTCCGGCGGCAACGCCTCCAGCGCAGCCAGGGTGGCGCTGCGCTGGCGTGCGCTCAGCCGGCCATGCAGCAGAAACAGATTCGGCACCTGCTCAGCCAGCGCAGCGTCGATCGCTGTGATGTGGTCCGTGCGCTCGCTCAGCAGCAGCAGCTTGCGACCATCACCCCAGCAAGTCAGCGCCGCCGCCACAATCTGATCGGTTCGGTGTTGGTCTTCCGCCAGCCGGCGCATCAGCTCCTGGATCGGCAGATCGGCGGGTAGTGCTGGGAGCTGATGGGTGCGGCTCACCAGTTCCAGGGTCTGGGGCGCCCCGGCAGGTCGCTGGGCGGTGTGGCGAATGGGGCCGCACTGCATGAACAGGATCGGCTGCAGACCGTCGCGGCGCACCAGGGTGGCCGACAGCCCCAGCACGTGACGGGCCTTCACCTGCCTGAGGATCGTTTCAAAGGAGGCGGCGGCGATGTGGTGGCACTCGTCGACGATCACCTGTCCGTAGCCCTGCACCACGGGGTTCACCTCCCCCTTTCGCACCAGAGACTGCATCACAGCGATGTCGAGCTGGCCGGTGGGCTTGGCTTTGCCACCACCGATGCAACCGATCGCCTCAGGAGCGACATCCAGGCAGGCTTGCAGCCGCTCCTGCCATTGGCGCAGCAGCTCAGCCCGATGCACCAGCACCAGGGTGTTGACCCCGCGGCGCGCCAGGATCGCTGCTGCCACCACCGTTTTCCCGAAGGCCGTCGGTGCCTGCAGCACTCCGATGTCATGGCGCAGCATCGCTTCGACGGCGGCCTCCTGGTCAGCGCGCAGCTGGCCCGTGAACGCCATCTCCATCGGTGAGCCGTTCTGGCGTTCATCCACCAGCTCCCAGTTGATCCCCAGCTCCTGCAGCAGGGTCTGCACGGGTTCGAGGCAGCCCCGCGGCAGGGCGATGTGCTGGGGGAAGTTCTCGGCGCAGCCGATCACCCGCGGTTTGTCCCACACCGACAGGCGCATCGCCTGGGCCTTGTAGAAGGCAGGGTTGGCGAAGGCGGCGAGGCGGATCAGGCGATTGAGCAGTGGCTGCGGCAGGCCCGAGCGCTCCACATAGAGCCGATCAGCCAGGGTGAGCGTGAGGGAGGTGGGCAGCGGTCCCCTGAGCGCGGTAGCGGCCCGCTGCCTTCCATGGGGTCGCCAGGTCCTCCTCGTCGATGAACGCCAGATCGAGAGGATGGGCACCGCCCGTGGCGCTCTGGATCAAGGTCTGCAGCCCCGCCACCGACAACCTCTGCAGGGTTGCCAGATAGGCCCACTGATCGGGATAGGGCTTCAGGTCGTCATCCACGAACACGCTGCAACCCCGCTGCCGGGCTTCCTTCTGCAGCGGCAGGGCGATCAGGTTGCCGAAGCCCCCCTTGGGCATGCTGTCCTGATTGGGGAAGAGCCGGTCGTAGGAGCTCAGCTGCAATTGACGTGACGCGGCGCAGGTGTGACTGATCAGGGCTGCCCCGAGCTGGCGGGCCTCTCGGGCCGGTACCGCCTCCTCGAAGAACACCCACACATGGGCGCCCTCCCCGGAACGGGAGATCTCCAGTGCGGCCGGCACCGCCAGCTCCAGGCAGGAGCGCAGAAAGGCCCTTGCGTCGTCGCGCCAGTCCTGCTCATCGAAATCCACCGCCAACAGATGACAGGTGTCGTTCTCCAGCAGGGGGTAGAGGCCGAGGGTGTGTTCGCCGGCCAGATGGCCGTAGATCGCCGCATCGGTGAGGGGCAACAGCTTCCGGTGATGGCAGTCGCGGCAGCTGATCCTGGGCTTCTCGCAGACGCCGGGTTGCCATTCATTGGCGCAGGACGGTGCATACCCCGAGCGCCCGCTGCTGCGGCTCTGCCAGCGCAGGGCATAGACGTCATCACGGCCTCGAAAGAGATGCCGGAACAGCGCCACCTTCTCTTGCGGCGAAACAGGACCCTTGGCAGGGGACTGGACTGAGACGGGCGCGGGTTCAGCTGGGGCAGGTCCGCTGGAGCGCCAGGCGATGCCATGGGCCTCCAGCAGGGCCATCAGTCGGGCGTTTTCCCGGCGGAGTTGATCCAGCTCAGAGGGCCTGGAGTCGGCCATGGGGTGAGGACCTCAGCGCTGGTCGGCCTGGCGATAGACAGCATTGCGCTCACGCTTGCCCACCGCCACGACAAGCACCAGCAGCTCGTGATCCCGCACCTCGTAGACCAGCCGGAAGCCGGCAGCGCGGAGCTTGATCCTGTAGCGATTGATGGACCCCTGCAGCTTGCTGGCAGGAATGCGCGGTTCGTTCAGCCGTTCGGCCAGCTTCTTCTTGAACTGTTCCCGAATCCCTTCGGTCAACGTCCGCCATTCCCGCAGGGCCTCAGGATGAAAGGCCAGATCAAAGGGCATCGAGGCTGACCCGCACCGGCTCCTGGCCGTCCGCCAGCCGGGCGTCGGCGAGGCGGCCCAGTTCCAGGTCCTCCACCAGGTCCATCAGCTGCTCGTAGGCCTTGGCCGGCACGCAATAGAAGGCCGGCTCGTTGCGGTTGAGCACCGCCACAGGCATGCCGTCCCCAGCCGCCACGGTGGCCATAGGGTTCTTCTTGAGTTCCGAGATGCTCACGGCCGTCTCGGCCAGCACGCGGTGCGCCATCAGCAGATCAGACCGGACAGGAGTTTCACCATAGGTCGCCGACAAGGTCGCAGATTAGGTCTTGGACTGCTGTCTGGCTGGAGTCCCAGGGCGCCCACCTCCCAGAAGGCGGGCAGGACTTGGGCACGTGCTCGCATGCACTGAGGGGCTACACCGCTGAGCCGTGAACGCCTAGGCCTCATTGGTCATCAGGAAGGACTTCTGGCCGAAAAACCCTGATTGAGAACAGGAAGCGGGCGGCGGGAATCGAACCCGCATCATCAGCTTGGAAGGCTGAGGTTTTACCACTAAACTACGCCCGCGTCAGTACGCCTGTACTGGCCATGCCCCTGACGGGCTCCGTCATTATGGCCTGCGTCCGGCATCTCCTCCCCTGCAGCCCTTGGCGTCCACCGCAAGCGAAGCGCCAGCCCCCCAGGCGCCCTTCACGGATGCTGCAGATCTGCGCGGACCGGCGCGCCAGCGCCTGCTCTGGGCCTACGGCCTTGGCGATGCCGGCACCGGCATGGCCGCCTCGCTGATCGGCTTCTACCTGCTGCGGTTCTACGTGGCCGCCGGCCTGCCCCCTTGGCTGGCCGGGCTGGCCTACGGGCTGGGCCGCCTCTGGGATGCCATCAACGACCCCATCGTGGGCTGGCTCAGCGACAAGACCGACAGCCCCTGGGGGCCACGGTTGCCCTGGATCCTCTGGAGCGCCGCCCCGCTTGGGGCGGCCATGGCCGCCATGTGGTGGCTGCCCCCCTGGGAGAGCGTTTGGACCAAATTCGCGATCTTCCTGTTGATCTCTGTGGTGGCCAACAGCCTCTACACCTGCGTCAACCTGCCTTACACGGCTCTGGCGGCGGAGCTCAGCACCGATGTCTCCCTGCGCACCCGGCTCAACACTGCCCGCTTCACCGGATCGATCCTGGCCACGGTGACCGCGGCCCTGCTGGCGGGAGTGCTGGTGGGCAATCTCAGTGACGCCAGCAGCTACCTGCCGGTGGGCCTGGTGGCGGGGCTGATCATCACGGCCTCCGCTCTCCTCTGCGGCTGGGGGCTCATCCCCGCCGCCCGGCAATGCCAGCGCCCGGAGCGGTCCAAGGGAACCACGCGGCGGCTGCTGCGCCGGGTGTTGGGCAACGGCCGCTTCGCCATGGTGCTGGGCCTCTATTTGCTCCTCTGGTGTTCTCTGCAGCTGATGCAGGCCGTGTCCCTGTTCTTCCTGCCGGTGGTCATGGAAGTGCCCGAAAGCATCAGCAAGCTGATCCTGCTGCCCTTCCTGGTGAGTTCGCTGGGCGGCCTGTGGCTGTGGACTGCGGTGTCCCATCGCAGCGGTCGCATCACGGCCCTCCGCTACGGAGGCGGTCTGTGGATCGCTGCCTGCCTGATGGTGATGCTGCTCCAGCCCCTCGACAGCACCCTGGGGGCCTTTGCCTGGCCGGGCAATGCCATCAAACTGTCGCTGCTGCTGGCCACCATCGTGGTCGCCGGCATCGGCGCGTCTACGGCCTATCTGATCCCGTGGTCGCTGCTGCCCGATGCCATTGATGCGGATCCGGAAAAACCCGCCGGCCAGTACAGCGCCTGGATGGTGCTAGCCCAGAAGGTGTGCATCAGTCTGGTGATCACCCTGCTCGGCGTCCTGCTCACCGCCAGTGGCTACAAGGAAGCCCTGCCCAACCTGGAGCAGCCCGCCAGCGCCCTGGTGGCCATCCGGCTGTGCATGGGCCTGATCCCGGCGCTGCTTGTGGTGCTCGGGTTGGTGGTGATGCGCCACTGGCCCCGCCGTCTGCCCCGGTCCGCATGAGCCGCTCCTTCCCGATGCTCAGGGCCATGCGTATGCCCAGCTGGCTGCGGGCACCCCGCTGGCTGCGGCGCCTGGCGGTGAGCGGCCTGATCGGGGGCCAGGCGATCAGTGCGATCGCCCGCGGTCGCATCGGCGTCAACGACCTGATGAACGAGCTCCTGGAAGCCGGCCCCGGCAGCTTCCTGATCGTGATGATCACGGCCCTGGCCGCCGGCACCGTGTTCAACATCCAGGTGGTGGCGGAGCTCTCCAAGCAGGGCGCCAACGCCGCCGTGGGGGGACTGCTGGCCCTGGGCCTCTCCCGGGAAATTGCGCCCCTGCTCACCGCCACCCTGCTCACCGGCAAGGTGGCCACCGCCTACGCCGCCCAGCTGGGCACCATGAAGGTGACCGAGCAGATCGATGCGATCACCATGCTGCGCACCGATCCGGTGCAGTATCTGGTGGTGCCCAGGGTGCTGGCGATGGTGGTGATGGCGCCGGTGCAGTGCCTGCTGTTCTTCGGGGTGGGGATCTGGTCGGGGCAAGTGAGCAGTTCCTTGCTGTACAACATCCCCCCCAGCGTGTTCTGGAACTCGGTGCGCACCTGGATGCAGCCGGAGGATCTGCCGTTCATGCTGGTGAAGGCCCTGGTGTTCGGGCTGCAGATCGCCGTGATCGCCTGTGGCTGGGGCCTCACCACCAGGGGCGGCCCCAAGGAGGTGGGCACCACCACCACCGGCGCCGTGGTGATGATCCTGGTCACAGTGGCGCTGATGGACGGCGTGCTCACCTCAGTGCTGTTTGGATGACCCCGCCATGACGACACCTCCTTCATCGCCCCCAGCCCCCGACCCTGAGGCCACGAGCCTGCCGCGCCATTACGGCGTGGCCCTGGGAGTTGTGCTGCTGGGCCTGGGCTGCCTGGCCCTGCTGCCCCTCTGGGGCGGGGCCCTGTGGCTGAGCCTGGGGGTGGGCCTGCTGGGGCTCTTCCTGGTGCTGCAGACCGCTCTGCTGCGGCTGGAGTTTCAGGCCGACTCCCTGGTGGTGTGGCGCCAGACCAGCGAGCTGCGCCGCTTCCCCTACGCCAGCTGGCTGGGCTGGAAGCTGTTCTGGCCGGGCCTGCCCGTGGTGTTCTATTTCCGGGAGGAACGCAGCATTCACCTGTTGCCCCTGCTGTTCGATGCTGGCGCCCTGCGCCAACAACTGGACCGTCATCTGAGTCATCTCTCCGCGCCCGATGCCTGAGGAGCCCATCCCCACCGCCGCCTCCGAGAGCGGCCCCACCCCGCCGGGGCCTGAACCCAGCGCCGCCAGCGCCGACAACGCCGCCAGCACCGCCTGGCAGGAGCTGGCGCTGGAGGAGCTGCGCCAACGGCGTGAGCAACTTCTGGGCGAGATCCGCCAGCTGGAGAGCCGTCAGGAGCAGATCAACCGCGAGATCCAGAGCAGCGTCACGGGCCAGGCCGATGGGGTGGCCCGCCGCCTCAAGGGCTTCCAGGACTACCTGGTGGGTGCCCTGCAGGATCTCGCCGTGGCCGCCGAACAGGTGAACCTGGTGCCCCAGCAGCTGCTGGTGGCCCCTTCGGCCCTCGACGCCGAGCAGGCGGCCCAGGCCAGCCCCCAGCCACCCGCCGGTCCTCCGGTGGCTGCCGCCGGCCAGTTCGGCGCCGATGAAGCCCTGATTCGCGAGCAGCTCGCCGCCTTCCAGGGCCAGCCCGACTTCTACGCCCCCGCCTGGAAGCTGCGCCGCAGCCTCGATGCCGAAGCCGCCGCTTGCCTCGACAACTGGTTTCTGGATCAGGGCGGCCGCGGCGCCCAGCCCAGCAGTGGCAGCCGGGGCCGCAATGCCCTGGTGAGCGCCGCTGCGGTGGCGATCCTGGGGGAGCTCTACGGCGACCGCTTTCAGACCCTGGTGCTGGCCAGCCAGCCGGAACGGCTGGGCGAGTGGCGCCGCGGCCTCCAGGAGGCCCTGGGGCTCGACCGAGAGGACTTCGGCCCCAGCAGTGGCATCGTGCTGTTCGAGCGCCCGGATGCCCTGATCGAGCGGGCCGACCGGCTGGAGGAGCGCGGCGAGCTGCCCCTGATCCTGGTGGATGCCGCTGAGCAGGTGGTGGACATCCCGATCCTGCAGTTCCCCCTCTGGCTGGCCTTTGCCCCGGGCCCGGGCGAACTGATGCGCGACGAAGAGATCTACTAGGCCGCCTGTCCCTCCCCCCAGCCAGCCCTGCCGATCCGATGACCCTGCCCCTTGCCCTGCCCCTGCTGCTCGCGGGCTACCTGCTGGGTTCCCTCCCCAGTGGCTACCTGGCCGGTCGCTGGCTGAAGGGCATCGACATCCGCCGCGAGGGCTCCGGCTCCACCGGCGCCACCAACGTGCTGCGGGTGGTGGGCAAGGGTCCGGCCCTGGCGGTGTTCCTGATCGACGTGCTCAAGGGCGCGGCGGCGGTGCTGCTCGCCAAGGCTGTGCTGGAGCCCCTGGGCCAGCCCCTGGGGCCTGACGGCTGGGCCATCGACAGCTGGGTGGTGGCCTGCGGCCTGGCGGCCCTGGCCGGGCACAGCTGGCCGGTGTGGCTGGGCTGGCGCGGCGGCAAGGCGGTGGCCACGGCCCTGGGCATGCTGCTGGGCCTGGCCTGGCCGGTGGGCCTGGCCAGCTTCGGGGTGTTTCTCGCCGTCCTCAGCCTCAGCCGCATCGTGTCGCTCTCCAGCGTGCTGGCGGCCGTGGCTCTGCCGCTGCTGATGCTGGGCTGGTTCCAGGGCCAGGGGACGGGCGTGCGCTGGCCCTACCTGCTGCTGGCCCTGCTCACCAGTGCCCTGGTGATCTGGCGCCATCGCAGCAACCTGAGCCGCCTGCTCGCCGGCACCGAACCGCGCCTCGGCAAGAAGCCCGCTGGCTCCTGAGGGCTCAGCCCAGCTCGCGGCTGCGCTGCGCCGCCGCCAACACCGCCTCCAGCAGGGCCGAACGCAGGCCGCCGCGCTCCAGCTGGCGCAGGCCGGCGATGGTGGTGCCGCCCGGGGAACTCACCAGGTCCTTGAGCTGGGCGGGGTGGAGCCCCTGCTCCGCCAGCAGGGCGGCGCTGCCCGCCAGGGTGCGATGGGCCAGGTGGTGGGCCAGAGCCCGGGGCAGGCCGGCGGCCACGGCCCCATCCGCCAGGGACTCGGCCACCAGGGCCACGAAGGCCGGCCCGGAGGAGGTGAGGGCCAGGAAGGCATCGAGCTGAGCTTCGGGCAGTTCATGCACCTCCCCCACCCGGGCAAACAACTCCCGCACCAGCACCCGCTCAGGCTCCTCCAGCTCGGGGGCGAGGGCCAGGCCCGTGAGGCCAGCGCCCACCTGGCACGGGGTGTTGGGCACGGCCCGCACGCAGCGCCAGCTTGGGAACAGGCGCTGCAGCCGCTCCAGCTTCACGCCAGCCAGCACCGAGATCAGCAGCCCCGTAGCCCCGGGCGGAGCCGTGGCCGCCACGGCCTCAAGCTGCTGGGGTTTCACGCCCAGCAGCACCACCGGTGCCGCCCAGGCCGCCGCCAGATCGGTGCCCACCGCCAGGCCATGGCGCTCCTGCAGGCGGGCGGCGGAAGCCTGGCTGGCCACCACCGCCTTCAGGCCCGGGGCCTCCAGAAGCCCCGCCTCCAGCAGGGGGAGCACCAGGGCACGGGCCATGGTGCCGAAGCCCACCACGCCGAGGCTGGGGAGCAGGGAACCGGAAGCGGAATGCACCGGGTGCAACGGCAGCGGGGTGATCGAACGCCCTAGAGGGCGCTGTCCTGGCGGCCCCAGGCCGGGGAGGGAGCGGCTTCCTGCTCCTGGGCCAGCTCCCGGGAGATGGTGGTGGGGGCAGACACCTCTTCACCGCTGGCCGTGGTGACGCTGACGCAGCTGGGGGCGAACAGGAAGATGCTCTCGCCCACCCGCTCCTGGTGGCCGTCGATGGCGAAGGTGCCGCCGGCCACGAAATCCACGGCCCGCTGGGCCTGATCGGGCTCCATCATCGTGAGGTTGAGGATCACCGTCTTGCGCTCGCGCAGGGCCTGGATGGCCCGGGGCATCTCGTCGAAGCTGCGGGGCTCCATCAGCGACACCTCGGCCGCTGCGGAGGAGAGCCCCGGCATGCCGATCACATTGCTGCCGGCAAACGGGTCGTCGGAGCTGAAGCCGGAGCTGAGCGCCAGGGCACTGCTGCGCTGGATTGGAGGGGGGTCCTGGGCCTCGCCACCGTCGTAATCGAGGTCCTCGTCGTAGTCGCCGTCGAGGTAGTCATCGCCGGAGACGACGGCACGCAGGCGGGAGAACAACGACACGGAGCGAACCTCTTGGGGTGCTTTCAACCTGAATAGCGTCCCACGTCAGTGATTGCAAGCCGTTGGGACGGTCGGACACCAAACAGGGCACTGCCGATCCGCACCCAGGTGCTGCCCGCCGCCGCCGCCTCGCGCCAATCACCGCTCATGCCCATCGAACGTTCGGGCAGGCCCAGCTCCGTGGCCAGGGCCGCGCAGGCCTGAAACAGGGCCTGATGCTCGTCGTGGCCGAGGCCCTGCGGGGCGATGGTCATCAGCCCCACCGGCCGCAGAGGCGTCAGTTCGGCCAGGCGTGGCCAGGCGGCCCGCAGCTCCTCTGGGCTGAAGCCGGTCTTGGTGGGGTCGGGCCGCAGCTTCACCTGGAACAGCGCCGCCGGGCTGAGGGACTCCTCGGCGGCGATGCGGGCCAGCCGCTCCGCCAGGGCCAGGCTGTCCACGGAGTGGATCGTGCCAAAGCGGCGCAGCACCGCCCGGGCCTTGTTGGCCTGCAGCCGGCCGATGAAGTGCCAGTCGAGCGGGGCCAGGTCGGCGAGCTGCTCCTGCTTGGCACTGGCCTCCTGCAGCCGGCTCTCGCCGAAGCTGCGCTGGCCAGCGGCCACGGCGGCCCGGATGGCCTCAGCCGGATGGCCCTTGCTCACCGCCAGCAGGCGGCAGCCGGGGGGCAACGCAGCAGTGATCGCCTCCAGCCGGGCCGAGAGAGGCCCAGGTGCCAGAAGCTCAGATGAAGGTCTGGTCAAAGAGCTGTCGCCAGTGGGCATGGGCCTCAGCGCCATCCCGGCGCACCCGGGCCAGGTTCTGCTCGGCGAAGTGACGGGCATCCATCAGCGGCACCACCTCAAAACTGGCGCCCCTGGGCTGCAGGGTCACCACAAAAAAGATCCGCTGGGCATACAGCGTGGCGTAGAGATCCCTGCCGTCGGGCACTGGCGCCACTCGGTAGAGCATCCCAAAGGTGGGGTGATTGAGGTAGCGCTCGGTGGTCACTCAGCCTTCTGAACTGCAGGTATTAAAGAGCACCGACACGCCATCGTAAGGCCAGGAACAATCCCAGCCCCAGGCTGACCACCAGGTTGGCGGCCCGCGCCGGGGGCGCCAGGCGGTGCAATTGCCAGGCCGGCTGCCAGGTTCCGCCCCGCGCCAGCAGGGCCTCGGCCCCCTGCTCGGAGCGCAGCAGCAGGTTGGCCAGCAGCCTCTCCCCCACCCCCAGCACCAGCCCCAGGGAGAGCTGCCAGCCGAGCCGGCGCAGGTTCACGGCCCGGGTGGCCACGGAGCGCACCAGGTTCTGCAGTTCCTCCTGCACCAGCGGCAGGAAGCGCAGCGACAACAGCAAGGTGAACCCCAGCCGCTCCACCGGCCAGCCCAGCCGCGCCAGGGGGGCCAGCAGCCAGCCGAACGACCACACCAGCTCCTCCGGTGGGGTGCTGAGCAGCAGCAGGTTGGCGCTGTGGATCAGGGTGAACAGCAACGTGGCGCCATTGAGGCCCAGCTCGGCCGAGCGGCGGTTGATCACCAGCGGCCCAAGGCTCACGGGGCCCAGGCTGATGGGCCCCAAGCGCACCAGCTCCCAGGCCATCCCGGCCCGCTGCGGCGGGGGCTCCAGGGGCGATCCCGGCAGCAGCCGCACCTCGGCCGGGGGCCGCTGCAGGGCCGCGGCGCCCACCCCACCCGCCGGCAACAGGGCCGCCAGCCCCCCCACCAGCAGGCACAGAGCCAGCAGCAACGGCAGGCTGCGGCGCCACAGCCGCCAGGGCAGGCCGCACACCGCGGTGATCAGCAGCAGCAGCCCCACCAGGGCCCCACGCCAGATCGGGCCGGCCAGGATCGGCGTCACCAGGAAGGCCATGGTCCAGGCCAGCTTGAGGCGGGGATCCAGCCGCCGCAGCCAGCTGCCCCGTCCGCCCTCCTTGCTCTCCTCGGCCACGAACTGGCCGATCGGCATCTGGCGGAGGAGGTCCAAGGGCAGGGCGCTCAGTGGCCGCGATTCTGCTGGCGCTGCTGGTCGCGCTCAGCGTCCCGCTGCTGCTTGCCGCGCCAGAACAGCTTGATCGGTGTGCCCTCAAAGCCCAGGCCCTCGCGGATCTGGCGCTCCACGTAGCGGCGGTAGGTGTCGCCGAACAGTTTGGGCTCGTTCACGAACAGGGTGAAGCTGGGCGGCCGCACCGCCACCTGGGTGCCGTAGTAGAGCCGGCCCTGGCGACCGCCGCGGCTGGTGGGCGGCGAGCGCCAGCTGAGCGCTTCGGTGAGCACCTCGTTCACCACGGAGGTGGTGACGCGGCGGCGGTGCTGCTCCACCGCCAGCAGGGCCAGCGGGAAGATCGCCTGCACCCGCTGGCCGCTGAGGGCAGAGGTGAACAGCATCGGTGCCCAGTCGAGGAAGTAGAGCTTGGCCCGGAGTTCCCGCTCCATCGCCGGCATGGTGTGGCTGTCCTTCTCGATGGCATCCCACTTGTTCACCACCACCACGCAGGCGCGGCCGTCCTCCTCGATGCGGCCCGCCAGGCGCTGGTCCTGCTCGGTGACGCCATCGAGGGCATCGATCACCAGCACGCACACGTCGCTGCGCTCGATCGCCTTGAAGCTGCGGTTGATGCCGAAGTACTCGGGGCCGTAGCTCACCGAGCGGCGGCGGCGGATGCCGGCGGTGTCGAGCAGTTTCCAGCTCTTGCCCTCCCGCTCGATCGTGGTGTCGATGGTGTCGCGGGTGGTGCCGCGGATCGGGCTCACGATCGCCCGGTTCTCGCCGCACACGGCGTTCAGCAGGCTGGACTTGCCCACGTTGGGGCGGCCGATGATCGCCAGCTGGATCGGCTCCTCGGTCTCCACCTGCTCGCTGGGGGGCAGGTGGCCGATCACGGCGTCGAGCAGGTCGCCGGTGCCGGCGCCGTGGATGGCCGAGATCGGATGGGGTTCGCCCAGGCCGAGCCCCCAGAACTCCGCTGCCATCGCCAGGCCGGCATCGGGCGACTCGCACTTGTTCACCGCCAGCAGCACCGGCACCCCCTGGCCCCGCAGCCACTCGGCGATCGACTGGTCGGCGCCGGTGCAGCCCTGCTGGCCATCCACGATCACCAGGGCCACGGCCGCCTCGGCCAGGGCCAGGTTGGCCTGCTCGCGGATCTCGGGCAGAAATTCGCTGTCGTCATCGAACACCAGGCCGCCGGTGTCCACCACCCGGAAGCTGCGATCGCCCCAGAAGCCCTCCTGGTAGCTGCGGTCCCGCGTCACGCCGGGCTGGTCGTGCACGATCGCCTCGCGGCTGCGGCAGAGCCGGTTCACCAGGGTGGATTTGCCCACGTTGGGGCGGCCGATGATGGCGACGACCGGTAAGGCCAAGAGTCTTATTGCAACGACTGTCCTTCCTTGACCCTACAGATGGGTCGGCAGCAGCTCCCGCCGCCTTGCCCTCAGGAGATCGGCCGGTCGCCGGGGTGGCCGCGCACCGGATCGGCCGGGGCCTCCAGCAGCGGCGGCAGCGGCCCCAGCTCCGGCAGGGGTTCGCCCCGCTCGGCCAGGTGGGCCAGCAGCCAGGTCACCGCCGTGGCCCTGCGGGTGCGGCGCGGGTAGAGCTCGCCGATGCGGTAGCCGCCAAAGCCCAGTTGCTGCTTGAGCAGCTGCTTGTGGGGTTTGGCGATCGAGCGGGTGAGCCGAACGCTGGCGGGGCGCTCGGCGATCAGCTGCGGCGCCAGCGGGAACGACTCCCGCCAGTCCGCTCCCGTGGCCGGGCCCGCGCTCCAGGTGCCGGAGCCATCGGGCCCATAACCCAGGCGCGGCCAGATCAGTTCACACACGAAGCGATCGCTGAGGCGGTCGGCCAGCACAGCCTCCAGCAGTGCCCGGCTGAGGGGGTAGGCCTCGGCCGCCGGGGCGGCCTGGGCAGGAGCGGTGGGGGGGAGCACGGCCTCATCCCAGAATCGACACCATGATCGCCGCCACCCCCACCGAGCTGACGGCCATCGCGCTGCCTGCCGGCGAGCCGCTGCTGCTGGCCGGCAACGGCACACCGCGGCGGTTGCGCTGCCGGGTGCTGCAGTCGCCCCTGGCGGGGGTGAGCGATCGGATCTTCCGGGGGCTGGTGCGGCGCTGGGCCCCCGACGCCCTGCTGTTCACCGAGATGGTGAACGCCACCAGCCTGGAGCTGGGCCACGGCCTGCAGAAGGTGGAGGAGCTGGGAGCTGAGAGCGGGCCGATTGGCGTGCAGCTGTTCGATCACCGGCCGCAGGCGATGGCCGATGCGGCCCGGCGCGCCGAGGCGGCGGGCGCCTTCCTGATCGACATCAACATGGGCTGCCCCGTGAAGAAGATCGCCCGCAAGGGCGGCGGCAGCGGCCTGATCCGCGACCCCGAGCTGGCCGCCCGGATCGTCGAAACGGTGGCGGCGGCGGTGTCCATTCCCGTCACCGTCAAGACCCGCCTGGGCTGGTGTGGCGGCGGGGCCGACACCGCCGTGGCGTGGTGCCGCCAGCTGGAGGGAGCTGGCGCCCAGCTGCTCACCCTGCACGGCCGCACCCGCGAGCAGGCCTTCAGGGGCCGCGCCGACTGGGGGGCCATCGCCGCGGTCAAGCGGGCCCTGACCATCCCGGTGATCGCCAACGGCGATGTGGCCAGCCCCGCCGATGCCCTGCGCTGCCTGGCCGCCACGGGCGCCGATGGCCTGATGGTGGGGCGGGGCAGCATGGGGGCGCCCTGGCTGGTGGGCCAGATCGATGCCGCCCTCTGCGGCCGGCCCGTGCCTCCCAGCCCCGACCCTGGCGAGCGCATCCTGCTGGCCGCCGAGCAGCTGCGCGCCCTGGTGGCCGCGAAGGGGGACCACGGCCTGCTGATCGCCCGCAAGCACATGGGCTGGACCTGCCAGGGCTTCCCCGGGGCGCCGCGGCTGCGCCATGCCCTGATGCGGGCGCCGACGCCGGCCGATGCCCTCGCCCTGCTGGCAGCGGCCTACGGCAGCACCGCCGGCCAGCCCTGGCGGATCAGCAGCAGCGAGAAGTAGGGCTGCTCCGCCGCCGGCAGCGCCCCGGCTGGCGCCACCTGCTGGTCAGGCCAGCCCACCCGCTGGGCGAACAGGGCGTCCTCCAGCAGGCCCCGGGCCGCCAGCAGGGGGCGCACCCAGCCCCAGCGGTGGCCCAGCTTCAGCAGGGCCAGCACCGTGGCGGAGGCCGCTGCATCTGCCAGCAGCGCCTCCAGCTCGGCGGGGCTCTCGGGGGTGGGCCGGATCAGCAGGCTGTCCTGCTGCAGGGCCAGGGGCCAGGCGCCGGCCGCCGCCGCCGCCGCCACCGCCGTGATGCCGGGGATCAGCCGCACCGGACAGCCGGGATGCTGCTGGCGCAGGGCCAACAGCACGTAACTGCTGCTGGCGAACAGCGACACATCCCCCTCACACAGCAGCACCACCGCCCGGCCGGCGGCCACCTGCGCCGCCAGGGCATCGGCGGCCGCGTGCCAGGCGGCGATGCGGGGGGCCGCCTCCGCCACCATCGGGAACAGCAGCGGCAGGCGGCGCTGGCCCGGGCTCAGCCAGGGGGCGGCGATCGCTGCGGCCATGCCTTCGGCCCCCTCCCGCGCCACCGGGTAGGCCACCACGGCGGCCTGGCGCAGGGCCCGCACCGCCGCCACGGTGAGCAGCTCCGGATCGCCGGGCCCCACGCCCACCAGGGTCAGCCCCGCCGGGGCCAGACCGGGCGCGGCAGGACCTGCTGGTGCGGTTTCTAGGCTGTCGCCCAGCGGCGCGGACGCCATGACTCTCCTGGCCATCTACCGGAACCCTGCCACTCCAGGGGCCCAGCCCGAGCTGACCCTGCGCAGCGGCGAGGGCGCCAGGATCAGCGCGGAGCTGGCCCAGCGCGGCATCGCCTTCCAGCGCTGGCCCGCCAGGACCCAGCTGCCCGCCGGCGCCGACCAGGCCCAGATCCTCTCCGCCTACGACGCCGAGGTGGCCCGGGTGCAGCAGGGTGGCGTCTACCCCAGCGTGGATGCGATCCGCTTGGCCCCCGACCACCCCGATCGGCAGGCGCTGCGCCAGAAGTTCCTGGCCGAACACACCCACAGCGAAGATGAAGTGCGTTTCTTTGTGGAGGGCCGCGGCCTCTTCTGCCTGCACCTGGGCGAGGAGGTGGCCCAGGTGCTTTGCGAAGCCGGCGACTGGATCGCGTTGCCCGCCGGCACCCGCCACTGGTTCGACATGGGGCCCGAGCCCCACTTCTGTGCCCTGCGCTTCTTCCACAACCCCGAGGGCTGGGTGGCGCAGTTCACGGGCGATCCGATCGCTGAGAGCTATCCCCTGCTCGATGAGCTGCAGATGGGCTAGGCATATATCCTCCCTACCGCACAGGCCTCAGCCAGCGCACGGGCCACCTGCTCCTGGTGTTCCGCCATCATCTGGATGTAGAGGGGCAGGATCAGGCAGTGGTCCTGGGCCGCCTCTGAATGGGTCAGCGGGAAACGGGGGGGCGAGCTGCTGTAGGCGGGCTCCCTGTGGCTACACATGATGCCGCGACGACTCGCCACGCCGGCATCCAGCAGGTGCTGCATCACCTCCCGCTGGTCCACACCTTGCGGGAGGCGCACGCAGTAGCTCTGCCAGTTGGTGCGGGCCCAGTCGGGTTCCTGCGGCAGGCCCAGGCCGGGGATGGCGGCCAGCAGCTCGCCGTAGCGCTGGGCGAGGGCCCGGCGGCGGCGCACGATCTCCGGCAACCGCCTGAGCTGCTCGCGGCCCACGGCCGCCTGGATGTCGGTCATCCGGTAGTTGAATCCCAGCTCCGGATACGCCTCGACGATCACCCGTTCCGCCCCGTGGCGCACCGTGTCCGGCACACTCATGGCGTGCTGACGCAGCAGGCGGAAACGCTTGTCCCAGGCCGGATTGGCGGTGGTTAGCATCCCGCCATCGCCGGTGCTCATCACCTTGCGGGGGTGGAAGGAAAAGCAGGCCACGTCGGCATGGGGCTTGCCGATGCGCTCCCACTCGCCGTTGCAGCGGATCTCACTGCCGATGGCGCAGGCGGCGTCTTCCACCACGGCCAGCCCCAGGGGCCGGGCAACCGAAAGAATTGCCGGCAGGTTGCAGGGCAGACCCATCTGGTGCACGCACAGCACGGCCCGGGTGCGGGGCGTGACGGCGGCCTGCAGCAGGCGGGGGTCGAGATTGAAGCTGTGCGGCTCCACATCCACGAACACCGGCGTGGCGCCGCAGTAGGCCACGGCGTTGGCGGTAGCGATATACGAGTGGCTGGCGGTGATCACCTCATCCCCGGGCCCCACACCCACAGCCAGCAGGGCCAGGTGCAAGGCCGAGGTGCAGCTCGACACCGCACAGGCGTGGGGCGCCCCCACGTAGGCGGCGAACTCCCGCTCAAAGGCGGCCACCTCGGGCCCCTGGGTGACCCAGCCGCTCAGGATCACCCGGCCGGCCGCCTCGGCCTCCCGCTGGTCCATCACGGGCTGGGTGATCGGGATCATGGTTGGGCCTCCGATCGGGACGCCTGCCACCAGGTCACCAGGCGCCTCAGCCCTTCGTCGAGGCCAACCGTGGCGCGGAACCCCAGCTGTTCGGCCGCCTTGGTGGTGTCCGCCAGTCGGCGTGACACGGGGTTCACCTTGCGCTCAGGCCCGTACTCCGGCTGCAGGTCTGAGCCCATCACCCGCAGCAGGGCCACCGCCAGCTCGTTGAGGCTCGTTTCGGTGCCGCTGGCCACGTTAAACACCTCATCATCGATCGACGACTGCAGCGCGAGGATGTTGGAGCGGGCCACATCCTCGATGTAGACAAAGTCCATCGTCTGGCTGCCGTCGCCGAGAATCAGTGGGGGCTGACCCGCAGAAATGCGCTCCATCCAGCGGATCAGCACCTCGGTGTATTTACCGTGGATGTCCATGCGTGGGCCATAGACATTGAAGTAGCGCAGAGCCACATAGGGCAGGCCATGCATGTCGTGGAACGAGCGCAGCAGACCTTCCAGCATGATCTTGCTGGCGCCGTACCAGGTTCTGTTGTTGTAAGGGTGATGGTCTTCGCGGGTTGGAAAGTGATCCGCCAGACCATAGATCGAGGCACTGGAGGCCGTCACCAGCTTGTTCAATCCACAGCTCTGGGCCGCCTCCACCACGTTGAAGCTGCCATCACACATCACCCCGAGGGCAGCCCGCGGATCAGCGGCGCAGGCCGTGATCCGAAGCGTGGCCATGTGAATCACGGCATCCATGCCCTCGCTCGCCGCATGCACAGTTTCGGGATCGCGGATGTCGCCGCGTTGCAGGCTGACGCGAGGGTCTTGCAGAGCCTGCTCCACATTGGCCAGGGTGCCCCGGCTGAGGTCGTCAAGAATCACGATCTGGGCTGGATCGTGCTCCTTGAGCAACAGGTCGATGGTGGTGGAGCCCACCAGGCCACACCCACCAGTAACCAGGATCTTAGCTGAATTGATGTTCATAGAGGTGATGAACTACGACTCCTGCAAAGCAGCCGGGCAGGGTTGCCAACGGCCGTTGCTGCCGCGGGCACATCTCGGATCACGTTGGTGCCAAGCCCCACCAGGGCTCCAGCTCCCACGGTGATGTCGTGCATCACATTCGTGCCGCTTCCCACATAGCTATTCAACCCCACGCTGACGTGCCCGGCGATGGTGACATTGGAGCCGATCAGGGCCCAGTCGCCAACAACGGCGTCGTGGTGCACCACCGTATTGGGCAACAGACACACATGGTTGCCGATCACCGCATTGCTGGTGATCACCACTCCTGCCATCACCAGCACGTTGAAACCGAGGCTGGCCCAAGGCGAGATCTGGGCCGAGGGATGCACTACCCGGGCCAGCCGGGAGGGCGCGATGCCGAGCGACTCCACTACTGCCTGACGCTGCCTGAACGACGCTGGCCCCCCTGGAACCGCGAGGACCATCGCCTCCGGGAAACGCTCCAGGGCCAGGCGGCTAAAGATCTCCAGTCCGAAGCTATCGCACCCCTGCTTGGCGGGCGTGTCATCGATGAAGCCGATGGCGCGATACTCATGGCCAAGACAGGCAAGGGCTTCGATGCCGTTGCCATTGCAGGGAAAGATCAGCAGGGGGCGAGGCGTCATGGCGCGGCCAGGTCCAGCACGGCCTCGGCCACTTCTTGCCGCTGGCTGGCACTGAGCTCCGGGCACATCGGCAGCGACAGCACCTCAGCGGCGGCCCGCTCAGCCTGGGGGAAGTCACCAGCCTGGTAGCCGAGATCAGCATGGGCCGGCAACAGATGGATGGGGAAGGGATAGTGAATGCCGCTCTGGATGCCCTTGGCCTGGAGGGCCTCCTGCCAGCGGGTCCGATCGGGTGAACGAATGGCGTAGATGTGATACACATGCCGCGCCCAGTCCATCGCTTCGGGCGCCAGAACGCCGCTGCCGGCGAACAATTGGTTGTAGTGGGCGGCCGCCGTGCGACGGGCCTCGGTCCAGGCCTCCAGGTGGCGGAGCTTCACCCGCAGCACGGCGCCCTGAAGGCCCTCCATGCGGTAGTTGAAGCCGAGCAGAACATGGTGGTATTTGCGTTCGGCACCCCAGTCGCGCAGCATGCGCAGCGTTCGGGTGTACTCGGGGTTGTCGGTGACCACGATGCCGGCTTCACCACAGGCGCCGAGATTCTTGCCGGGGTAGAAGCTGAAGCAGGCCAGATCACCGAGGCTGCCCACGCGTTGGCCCCTGTATTCAGCGCCGTGGGCCTGGGCCGCATCTTCGATCACCACCAGCCCATGGCGCCTTGCCAGCGTCAGAATCGGCCCCATATCAGCCGGCTGGCCGTAGAGATGAACCGGCAGGATCACCTTGGTGCGTGGCGTGATCGCGGCCTCCAGGGCGGCCGGATCCAGGGTGTAGGTCTGGGGATCGATGTCCACAAACACTGGCGTGGCGCCGGTATAACGAATGGCGGCTACCGTGGCCACGAAGGTGAATGGCACGGTGATCACCTCATCACCAGCCCCCACCCCCGCGGCCAGCAGGGCCAGGTGCAGGGCGCTGGTGCCGGTGTTGACCCCAATGCCGAAGCTGGCGCCGCAATAGGCGGCGAATTCCTGCTCGAAGGCTTCCACCTCGCTGCCGAGCGTGAACTGGCAGGAATCGAGAACACCCTGGATCGCCGCGTTCACCTCGTCGCGAACCTGGCTGTACTGCGCTTTGAGATCAAGAAAGGGGATCACACCAACGCCCTCGCGCGAGCTAAGTGGACGGTTTCGCCCTTGCCCCGCATCGAACTGGTGGCCGCCTCAATCAACTCCACCACCCTCACGCCCAACTGGCCATCGGATTTGGGGGTGAGGCCCGTTTCAATGCAGTCAATGAAATGGTCACTGGCCCCCCGAAGGGCCTCCGTTGTTTCCAGCTTGGGGGCCCACATATCACCGGTGCGGTAACCCACCCTCATCTCAAGAATCTGTTTCGGATCGTCGGTGAAGCTCACGCCTTTGTCGTACACCCTGAGCTTTTCGCTGGGCTCGAGATCGTCGTACTTAATCATCTTGCGACTGCCACCCAGCAACACCTGCCTCACCTTGACCGGTGCTAACCAGCTCACGTTAACGTGGGCAATCGGTCCGGATTCATAGAATAGCGAGATGAAGGCAAGGTTCTCGGGTGTTCCCCGAAAGTGATTGACACCACTGGCGGTCACGGCAAAGGGATGCTCTCCGAGAAGATGGTCGAGAATGGAAAAGTCATGAACGGCCAGATCAGAGATCACGTTCACATCTCGCTGAAACAGGCCAAGGTTGACCCGGGTGGAGTCGTAATAGAAAATGTCACCTAGTTCTCCAGCTCGAACAATCTCCTCCATCTTCACCACCGCACCCGTGTAGAGGAAGGTGTGATCCACGAACAGCACAAGGTTGCGCTTGGCGGCCTCATCGACTAACTGCCTGGCCTGCAGCGAGGTTTCCGTCATCGGCTTCTCGAGCCAGAGGTGCTTGCCGGCCCGCAGAACGGCCATACCAAGCTCGAAATGGGTGCTCACCGGCGTGGCCACGGCGATCGCATCGATGTTGGGATCCTGGATCAGATCCTGCACGTGGCGAGTGGTTTGCAGGCCAGGGAAGCGACGGCTCGCCAGCTCAAGTTTGCGTTCATCCAGATCGGCGATGGCCGCCAGGGTAGCCCCTTCCACCTCGGCGAAATTGCGCACCAGGTTGGGACCCCAGTAGCCATAGCCAATCACTCCGATCTTCAACATGGCACCTGCGTGATCAAGGGTTGAGAAACACCCCGACGCCCTTTGGGGATGACCCTGGCCGGCACTCCCACCACCACGGCATGGTCGGGGACATCTCTGGTGACCACCGCCCCGGCCCCCACCAGCGCTCCCTGGCCGATGACGATGCCGGAGAGGATCGTGGCATTGCTGCCGATCGAAGCGGTGTGTCGGATGCGGGTGGGCTCCACGGCCCAGTCGACCTCACGCTTCAGAGTGCCATCGGCGTTGGTGGCGCGAGGCTGGCGGTCGTTAGTGAACATTACGCCATGGCCGACAAATACCTCGTCTTCAATTAAGACCCCTTCGCAGATAAAACTATGCGAAGACACCTTGCATCGTCGCCCGATGACTACATTTTTTTGGATCTCCACGAAGGCGCCAATCTTTGTCTCGTCGCCAATGCAGCACCCGTAGAGATTGACCAGGTCTGGCTGCGGGATTTTGACGTTGGTGCCCAGTTGAACATCTTCTGCAATGGGCATGACCTGGCATTGTTGTCCTCGTTGCAAGTCTGAGGGCTAGGTCTCATGGCCGGAGAAGAAATTGCAGCCATCAATAAAATCTGCACCTTTTCGACACGATGGCAGTCATGAATCGAGACCCCGTTCTGATCGTTGGTGCTGGGGTGGTGGGGCTGGCCACGGCTCTGGCCTTGGTGGAGCGGGGCACCGACGTGCTGGTGATCGAAGCCGAACGCGAACTCGGCGCCCATCAGACGGGCCACAACAGTGGCGTGATCCACTCCGGCCTCTATTACAGGCCCGGTTCACAGAAGGCTGAAACCTGCCGGGCCGGCCGCGAGGCGCTTTATACATTTTGCGAACAACAGGGGATTCCCTTCCGCCGCACCGGCAAGTTCGTGGTGGCGACGACAACTGAACAGATGCCGCGGCTGGAGCAGCTGCAGGAGCGCGGCACAGCCAACGGCCTCGAGGGCCTCAGGCGTCTCAGCGGGGAGGAGCTGCGGGAGGTGGAGCCCGAGGTGGCCGCGCTGGCGGCGCTGTGGGTCCCCCAGACGGGCATCGTCGATTACCGGGAGGTGCTGCAGATGATGCGACGGGTCCTCACCAGCCATTCCATGGAGGTGGTGACCGGTCAGCCTGTGACCGCCGTGCATCAGGAGGCAGGCGCCCTGGTCGTCAAGACGCCAGCAACGCGCTATCGCTGCCGCTTTCTGATCAACTGCGCTGGGCTGCAATGCGACCGGATCGCCCAGCTCTGCGGGCTGAGGCCGTCGAGTCGCATCGTTCCCTTCCGGGGCGAGTACTACGTGCTCAGGCCGGAGCAGGCCGTCCTGGTGCGGCATCCCATCTATCCCGTTCCAGACCCCAACCTGCCGTTTCTGGGGGTGCACTTCACGCCCCGCATCGATGGACGGGTGGAGGCGGGTCCGAATGCCGTGCTGGCCTGGGCGCGCCACGGCTACAGCAGAGTCGCCTTCTCTGCCCGGGACAGCTGGGAGATGCTGAGCTGGCCAGGCTTCTGGCCGATGGCGGCACGGAACTGGCGCGTCGCCCTCGGCGAGCAACGACGCTCCTGGAGCAAAGCGCGGTTCGTCCAATCGCTCCAGGAGCTGGTTCCAGCCCTGCGGGATGAAGACGTGATGCCTGGGGGCTGCGGGATCCGGGCCCAGGCGGTGGATCGCCAGGGGGCTCTCGTGGACGACTTCCTGATCGAAGCTGGTACCCAGGCCATCCATGTGCTCAACGCCCCCTCCCCTGCCGCTACCGCCTGCCTGGAGATCGGCCGCCGCATTGCCGAGCGGGCCATCTGCCATCCCCAGTGGTGAGCAGTGGCCAGCGCTTCGGTGGGCCCATCAGCGCATCAGGAGCTTGACGCGATCGAGGGACCCCTTGCCACCAAGTAGGAGCAGCAGCTGTTTGGCGATGGTGCGCAGGCCGTCCCGGGCGCTGCGCAGGGGAGAGGCGACCAGTCCATCGACGGCGATGGCCCCCAGCGGGGGTGTGGGCAGCCCGTCGATCAGGCCCGGGAAGAGGCGCCGGTGGCGGCGTGGGTCGCCCAGTCGACCGCGCACCCGGTTGCTCACATTCTCCCCGTGCACCACCTGAAGCCAGGCCGGGGCACCACCGGCAGCGATCGCTGGCATGTGGCGGCGGAGCATGATGTGCCAGTCGCGCCAGGCCGTCGCCGGCTCCGCGCTCCAGGGCTCGGCCACGCTGCAAAAGGCGTTGTCGCGGTCGCGGCGGAGATAGCTGCGTTCGCCCCTGAGGATCAGGCCTCGCTCCAGGAACAGGGCCAGGGTTTCGCCCGGTCTGGCCAGGCGCTGGATCCTCTCCACGAAGTCCGCCGCCAGGGCGTCGTCGTTGTCGAGGTTGGTGGTGATCAGCAGCTGGCCCCGGGCGCCACAGAGCTGGGGCACGTCGATTCCCACCTCGCGCCAGCTGGCCTCCTCCCGGAAGATGGGCTTGAAGGCGCCCGCCGCAATGTGGGGTGCGAGACGATCGAGCAGCCAGGGCGGACTTTCAGGATCGAAGTACACAATCCAGTGGACATCTCTGACCGTCTGTGCGGCAACGGATGGGATGGTGTAAGCCTCGAACAGATCCACCCGACGCTGGAGCCAGCCCTCGCTGGCGCGAATGAAGCTCTCCGGACCGGCGGAGGGAAGGTTGAAGCGTGTCAGCAGCACGTGGTCAATGCTCACGATTCTCCTCGGGTGGAGCGATCGCGGTCCCAGCTTCGCGTCGCACGCCGGGCCCGTCGTCGCGCCGCCAACGCGAACCCCACAAAGCAGATGGCGTCCAGCGCACTTTGCAGGTCGGTGATGGTGTTGAGCAACTCCCGCAGGCTGGAGCGGCCCGTGTCCATGGCCTGTTCCGCCCCGCCCCGCCGCGACCTGGCCAGCACACCGACCAGGTCATGCACGGTCAGCGGCATCCTGACCACCACCGCTGGCCCGGAAGCGACGTACTTGCGGCCAGGGGGAAAGGTGCGCTCCACCAGGAGATCGTCCCCCAGCAGCCGGGGAAACTCCCCGAGGATGCGATGGCCCGCCTCACTCAGCCCAAACACCCCCGCCCCCCATAGGGCAGCCGACATCGAGGGCATCCGCCCCCGGGCCCGGTAGTAAGCACGCACCACGGGGCCTGCCCCGTCCAGGTTCCAGCGGAAGGCGGGACGGGCGGCGTGAACACCATCCCCTGCGAGGGCCCGCACGGCCTGGGCCAGGGCCTGCGGGGGGGCCTCAATGTCGGCGTCCAGGTAGAGGCGCGGCCAGCGGCTGGCCTGGGCGTTGCCGGCATTGAGGGCGGCGGCTTTCGAGCCCTCAGCCAGTTCCAGCACCTGCACGCCGGCATGGCGGCGGGCCCGCTCGGCGGTGTCGTCGCTGCAGCCGTTGGCCACCACAATCACCTCCGCAGTGCCCGCCGCCACCAGGGGGTCGAGCTGGGCCAGGGTGCGGTCGATCACCGCAGCCTCATTGTGGGCCGGAATGATGATCGAGGCCTCTGGAAACAGCTCCGCCGGCACGGGCGCGTAGGAGGCGGCGGGCAGAATCTGCGCTGTCCCATGGCCCTGCAGCACCTGGCGAGCCAGATCGTGGCTGCGGTCGCCGCGGCGCAACTCCTCCCGAAGCCGTACCAGCAGCTGATACACCCCTGCGCTGCGGGGGCGGTGCTTGCGGACGTAGCGAATGCAGTTGTGCAGCAACAGGGCAATCAGCTCAGGGGAGCTGCCACTGCCAGAGCCGTAGTGCACCACCTCAGCCGTAGGAATCAACCACACGGAAAAGCCAGCCGCCCGGACGCGATGAAAGAAGTCGGTTTCCTCGGAATAGAGGAAGAACCGTTCATCCCACTGCCCCACCAGATCCCAGGCCGGCCGCGCCACCATCAAGGCCGCTCCTGTCGCCCAATCCAGGCGCCGGGCCACGCGGTAGGCCCGATCGTCACGAATGAATTCCGACAGCCACTCCGGGCGAGTGCGCCAGCGGCGGCCGCAGAGGGCATCCACCAGGGCGCGCAGCAGCCCTGGTTCATTGCGCAGGGAGTGGGCCACCGATCCCGTGCGATCCCGGAGCAGTGGCACAACGATCCCGACGCCAGGGGCCAGGCTGTCGTAGAGGGTGCGGATCGATCCGGGCTGCACCACCGCGTCCGGATTCAGCACCAGGATGGCTGGGGCCTCCCCGACGTGGGCCATGCCCCGGTTGATACCGGCGGCATAGCCGAGATTGCCGCCCGTATCCACCGCGATCACATCGGGGTGGATACGGGCCAGCTCGAGGCTGCCATCATCTGAGCGGTTATCGGCCACGATCACCCGCAGGGAGATCTGCTCGGCCTCCTGCCGCAGGGAATCGATCAGCCTGGGGAGAACGTTGGCGGAGCGATAGGAAACAATGATGACGGCAACATCGACGGCTTCACCGGCCGGCCGGAAACCCTTCACCACGCCGGTTGCACAGCCCATCACCAGGACATGTTCGTTGATGAGTGCACCCATTCAAGCTGGGCCAAGCGGCAGGAGCTGAGGGGAGTTGGGAGCGTCCACTGCCGGGGCCTGAAGCCGACCCTCGCTTCACTGATCGCAACCAACTGATTTGTGATGGAACAACAGTGAGGGGGCCCGAGCTCAGAGCCCCGACCATTCCGAGCTGTGATAACGCCCCCTGTTGGATTCGAACCAACGACCGGCTGCTTAGAAGGCAGCTGCTCTATCCAGCTGAGCTAAGGGAGCAGGTCGGCCCGGCGGGCCGGCTGGGGGCATTGTGCCAGCCGCTCCCGGTGAGGCCCTTAAAGTGGCCTGCTGCTCTGGATGGACGGTGGATGGTGGCTAGCCGGCTTTCCGAGGGTCAGAAGAATGAGATCGTGGCGCGCTACCGGGCGGGGGAGACCAGCACGGAGCTGGGCCAGCTGTACGGCTGCAGTGCCAACACCATCAGCCGCACCCTGAAGGCGTGCCTCGATCCCGCTGAGTACGAGCAGCTCAAGCAGAGGCGCGGTAGGCAGCCCGCTGCCGGAGAGACGGCCGCCACACCGGCCGCCGCGCCCCTCCCCCCGGTGGAGAACGCCCCCGAGGCCGGCGCCGCGCCAGCTGCCGATCCCGGCTCCGGCTCCGAAGCCGATCCCGAACGCGATTCGGATCTTGAACCCAGCATCTTCGATCCGGTCGACGACCCGCTGGATGGCGGTCGACGGCGGGTGTGGGCCATCGACGATGCCGATGACTTCGGCGACGACCCCGAGGGCGAGGAGGCCGACGGCGACGCTGCTGACAGCGAGGACGACGGCAGCGAGACCTTCGTGACCGTGCCGGTGCTGGCCCTCGACCACCCACCGGAACCGATCACCTGCCGGCCCCTGGCGGAAGCCGAGCTGCCCAGCACCGCCTTCCTGCTGGTGGACAAGATGGTGGAGCTGCTGGCTAAGCCCCTGCGGGAGTTCACCGAGCTGGGGCCCCTCCCCCAGGACGAGGAGGAGCGCCAGGCGGTGGGCGTGTTCGGCAACCAACGCCTGGCAAAGCGCCACTGCGGCCGCAACCAGCGGGTGATCCCGCTGCCGAATCCCCGCCTGCTGCTGCTCACTGCCCCTTACCTGAGCGCCCAGGGCATCAGTCGGGTCGTGATCGATGGCAGTCTCTACGCCCTGCCGGAGCCAGGCAGCCCCCCGGCACCGCGGCCCTAGCCCTCCAGGCGCTCCCCTCTGGCCCCCGGCCAGAGAAGGGCGGCGGAGCACCCCCCACTGATCACCCCGGCCACCAGGGCCAGCCCCACCAGGAAACCGGCCGGCAGGGGCGCGGTGCTGCCCGCACCCAGCCACAGCTTCGGGCGCTGCTCCAGGTTCTGGGCGCCTAGGCAGAGCAGCAGCAGCAGCAGGGCGCCGCTGGAGAGGCTGGCCAGCACCAGGCGCAGGCGCACGAGCATGGCAGCGGAGTGAGGCTTGGCAGGAGTCTGCCTGCTCAGCCGCCCCGGTGCAGCAGGGCGTAGAGATCCCGGCGGCTGTGGCCGCTGCGCTCCGCCAGGCACCGGGCCGCATCTCGGCCGCTGAGGCCCCCGGCCACCAGCGCATCGAGCTCCTGGCGCAGAGCTGCCTCATCCCAGGCGGCTGGGGCCGCCGCCGGGGCGCCGCCCAGCACCAGGGTGCACTCCCCCTGGGGCGGGGTGTGGCGGAAGTGCTCCAGGGCCGCTGCCACCGTGGGCCCCACCTGCTCCTCGTGGCGCTTGGTGAGTTCGCGGGCCACCTGCAGGGGCCGGTCCCCCACCGTGGCCAGCAGGTCTTCGAGCAGATCCAGCAGGCGGTGCGGCGCTTCATAGAGCACCAGGGTGCGCTCGTCTTGGGCCAACTGCTGCAGGCGCTGGCGCCGCTGGCTGGCCCTGGGCGGCAGGAAGCCCTCGAAGCAGAAGCGGCCGCAGGGCAGTCCACTGCTCACAAGGGCGGTGGTCACGGCGCTGGGCCCCGGCACGCAGATCACCTCCAGCCCGGCGGCGCGAGCGGCGGCCACCAGGATCTCGCCAGGGTCGGAGATGCCCGGCAGGCCCGCATCGCTGATCACGGCGATGGCCTCGCCGGCCTGCAGGGCGGCCAGCAGTTCCGGGATCCGGGCGGCCTGGTTGTGCTGATGGAACGACAGCAGCCGCGGGCCGTGGTCCCGGCCGCGCAGGCCGAGCTGGTGCAGCAGCAGGCCGCTGCGGCGGGTGTCTTCGCAGGCGATGCGGTCCACCCCCGCCAGCACCTGCCGGGCCCGGGGCGAGAGGTCGCCGAGATGGCCGATCGGGGTGCCCACCAGGTAGAGCACCCCCGGCGCCGGTTCTGGGTGTTGGGTCACGGGATCAGGCCGCTTCTGGAATCAGCTGGGTTGTCCTGCACAATGACCCCTGCAGCTCCAGCATGATGGCCGTGACCCTCGCTCTGCCTTCGGGCATCGCCCTGGAGGAGCTGCTAGCGGTGCTGCGCCGGCTCAGCTGGGGCGCGGCCGACATCCTGCGCGCCTACGCCCGCGGTGAGCAACCCCCCTATGGCTTCGCCGCCGCCCTCAGCGTGGACTCCGGCGGAGAGGGGCCGGTGAGTGCCGCCGACCTGGCCGTGAACCGCTGGTTGCTCGATGGCCTGGGCAGCGCCTTCCCCGCCGCCGACTGGACCCTGCTCAGCGAGGAGACCGCCAGCGAGCAGCTCACGGCGGGTGAGCCCCTGGCGGCCGAGTGGATCTGGATCCTCGATCCCCTCGATGGCACCAAGGACTTTCTGCAGGGCACTGGTGAGTACGCCGTGCACCTTGCCCTGGTGCGCGACGGTGCACCGGTGCTGGGGGTGGTGCTGCTGCCCGAGATGGAGGAGCTCTGGATCGGCGTGGTGGCGGGCGAGGCCGGTGAGGCCTGGTGCGAGAGCCGCAGTGGCGAGCGCAGCCCCGCCCGGCTCAGCGGCCGTCGCGAGCTGGGCGAGCTGGTGCTGGTGGCCAGCCGCAACCACCGCGACCAGCGGCTGGAGCAGTTGTTGGCCGCCCTCGAGCTGGGCGACACCAAGGCGATCGGCAGCGTGGGCGGCAAGGTGGCCACAATCCTGCGGGGTGAGACCGACCTCTATATCTCGCTCTCGGGCAAGAGTGCCCCGAAGGACTGGGACATGGCCGCGCCCGAGGCGGTGCTACGGGCAGCCGGCGGGCGCTTCAGCCACGCCGATGGCGCGCCACTCACCTACAACAGCGGTGACGTGCGCCAGGCCGGCTGCCTGATCGCCAGCCATGGCCCGGCACACAGCCAGCTGTGCGAGCGGGCCAGAGCGGCCATGGCCGTGATCGACCCGGGCTTCGCGCTCTGACCTCGGGCCCCCGGCCCCTCAGACGGGCACCGGGCTGTCGGCCTGGGGCACGCCGCGCAGGGTCAGGTTGATGCGGCCGCGGTTGTCGATCTCGCGCACCCGCACCGTCACTTGATCGCCCACGTTCACCACATCCTCCACCTTCTCCACCCGCGATTCGCTGAGCTGGGAGATGTGGATCATGCCCTCCTTGCCGGGCAGGATCTGCACGAAGGCGCCGATGGGAATCACGCGGGTGACACCGCCGCAGAACACCTCCCCTTCGGAGATGCGGCGGGTGAGGCCCTCGATGATCCTCTGGGCCTCCTCGGCGGCGGCACCGTCGTGGCTGGCAATGGTCACCACGCCGCCGTCCTCGATGTCGATCTTGGTGTTGGTGCGCTCGGTGATGCCCTTGATCGTGCGGCCGCCGGGGCCGATCACGGTGCCGATCAGTTCCGGATCGATGCGGAAGCTGAGCAGGCGCGGGGCATGGGGGCTGAGGGTCTGGTTGGGCTTGTCGATCGCCTCGAGCATCTTCTCGAGGATGTGCAGCCGGGCCGGACGGGCCTGGTTGATGGCCTCGGCCACGGTGCTCACGGCCAGGCCGGTGATCTTCATGTCCATCTGCAGGGCGGTGATGCCCTTCTCGGTGCCGGCCACCTTGAAGTCCATGTCACCGAGGAAGTCCTCGATGCCCTGGATGTCGGTGAGGATGCGCACCTCCTCGCCCTCCTTGATCAGGCCCATGGCGGCGCCGCTCACGGGGGCCTTCAGGGGTACGCCGGCATCCATCAAGGCCAGGGTGCTGCCGCACACCGAGCCCATGGAGGTGGAGCCGTTGGAGCTCAGGCACTCCGACACCACGCGCAGCACGTACGGGAAGGATTCCTTGGCGGGCAGCACCGGAATGATCGCCCGCTCCGCCAGGGCGCCGTGGCCGATCTCGCGGCGGCCGGGGGAGCGCATCGGCTTGGTTTCGCCGGTGGAGTAGGGGGGGAAGTTGTAGTGGTGCAGGTAGGTCTTCTCGGTGGACGGGTTGAGGTCGTCCATCTCCTGGGCGTCACTGGGGGTGCCGAGGGTGGCGCAGGAGAGCACCTGGGTGAGGCCGCGCTGGAACAGGGCCGAGCCGTGCACGCGCTTGGGCAGCACGCCGGCGGCGGCCTGGATCGGGCGCACCTCATCGAGGCTGCGGCCATCGACGCGCTTGCCTTCGCCCACGATCTGGGCGCGCATCAGCTGCTTGGTGAGGCGCTTGTAGGCGTTGCCAAGGGCCTTGCCGCAAGAGCCCTTGCGGATCGGGTCGTCTTCACCGAGGAGGGCAATCTTCTGGCCCACCTCGGCCTTGATCGCATCGAGCTTCTCGTCGCGCTCGGCCTTGCTGAGGCTGAACTGCTTCAGCAGCTCGCCGATCGGCTGGCTGCACTCCGCCGCCAGGTAGGTGGGCAGGGCGGGGTCTTCCACCAAGGGCTCGGGGAACACCTGCTCGATGCCCAGATCCTTGAGCAGGTTCTGCTGGGCCTTGATCAGTTCGCACACGGCCTCGTAGCCGAAGTCGATGGCCTCGATCACATCCTGTTCGGGCAGCTGGTTGGCGCCCGCCTCCACCATGATCACGCCCTGGGGGGTGCCGGCCACCACCAGATCCAGTTCGGAACGCTCGGTTTCGCGGTAGGTGGGGTTGAGCACGAAGTCGTCGCCCAGCAGGCCCACCCGCACGGCGGCCATGGGGCCGTGGAAGGGAATTTTGGCCAGCAGGGTGGCCATCGAGGCGCCGGTCACGGCGAGCACATCGGGCGGTACCCGCTCATCGAGCGAGAGGCAGGTGGCCACGATCTGGAGGTCGTCGCGCATCCAGCTCGGGAACAGCGGCCGCATCGGGCGGTCGATCAGGCGGCAGATGAGGGTGGCGCGCTCGGGGGGGCGCGACTCGCGGCGCATGAAGCTGCCGGGGATCCGGCCGGCGGCGTAGAGGCGCTCCTCGTAGTCGCAGATCAGGGGGAGGAAATCGATGCCTTCACGGCCTTTGGAGCGGGTGGCGGTCACCAGAACCGAAGTATCACCACACTCCACCATCACCGCACCCCCTGCCTGGGGAGCAAATCGCCCGGTGGTCAGCCGGATCTCCCGACCATCGAAGGAGATCGACTGAGTTTGTCCTTGCACTTGGCCTTATCTCTCTTTGTCAACGTCCATTCTCGCATTTGGCGGTGCCGGGGTGGAGGTGAGACCCCCCACCCCCAGCACAGCTGAGGCCGGCGATCACCAGGACGACTTGACCACGCCGGGCAGCTCACCCTTGTGGGCGCGCGCCCGGAGCTGGTTGCGGCACAGGCCGAAGTCGCGGTACACACCCCGGGGCTTGCCGGTGGCCCAGCAGCGGTTGCGCACCCGGTTGGGGGCGCTGTTGCGGGGCAGGGACTGGATCTTGCGGTGGATCTCCAGCCGCTCCATCGGATCGGCCGCGGCTTCGAAGGCGGCCTTCAGGGCAGCGCGCCTGACGGCGAAGCGCTCCACCATCTTCTTGCGCTTCACGTCGCGCGCAATCATCGACTTCTTCGCCATGCGGGCCGGAGTGGTAGCGGTCAGGGATCGTTGAGCCTACCGCGTGGCCCCTGCCCCCATCGGGCAGAGGTCGGCGATCGGGCAGCTGGGGCAGCGGGGGCTGCGGGCGGTGCAGACGGCGCGGCCATGGAAGATCAGCCGGATCGAGAGGGTCTGCCAGTGGGGCTGGGGGACCAGCTTCATCAGATCCGGCTCGATGCGGCGTGGTTCGCTGTGGCGGCTGAGGCGCAGCCGCTGGGCCAGGCGGCTCACGTGGGTGTCCACCGTGACGCCGGCGTTGATGCCGTAGCACCAGGCCAGCACCACCGAGGCGGTCTTGCGGGCCACGCCCGGCAACTCCAGCAGCTCTTCCATCGTGCGGGGGACGTCGCCGCCATGGCGCTCGACCAGCAGCCGCGAGGCGGCCACGATGTTCCTGGCCTTGTTGCGGAAGAAGCCCGCCGAGTGCACGTAGGGCTCCACCTCGGTGGCGTCCACCACGGCGGCGCTGGCGGCGTCGGGGAAGCGCTCGAACAGGGCAGGGGTGATCCGGTTCACCCGTTCATCGGTGCACTGGGCCGAGAGCATGGTGGCCACCAGCAGCTCGTAGGGCGTGCGCCAGTCGAGGGAGCAGGTGGCTTCCGGGTAGAGCAGGCCGAGGCGCTCCAGGATCAGGGGCGCCCGCTGACGGGCGGTGGCGAGGCGCGGCATGGCGTGGCCCGATCAGCGCCCGAGCAGTTGCTGCACGGCGGGCAGCTGGGAGGTGTCCTTCACGATCAGCAGCATGCTGAGGCCCACCAGGAACACGAAGCCAGACTGCATGAAGGCCATCTGGAAGCGCTGCGGCAAGGGCCGCCCCCGCACGCCCTCAAGCAGCAGCAGGGCGAGCTGGCCGCCATCGAGGAGAGGCAGGGGCAGGGCGTTGAGTACCGCCAGGTTGATCGAGATCAGCGCCGTGAACAGGAACAGGCTGCCGCCGCCCTGCTGGGCCAGGCTGGCGCCCATCTCCACGATCTTCACGGGACCGGACACCTGGGAGGCCGTTTCGCCGAAGTGGGTGGCCAGGGTGACAAAGCCGCCGGCGGTGCGCTTCAGCAGCAGCCAGCTGTCGCGGCTGGCCTGGCCCATCACCTCCAGGGGGCTGCGGGCCGGGCGGAACAACTCGGTGCCGTTGGGCTGCAGCTGGGCGCCGATGCGGCCCACGCCGTCGAGATCGCTGGGGGTGAGCCGCAGGGCCAGGCGCTGATCGCCGCGTTCGGCCACCAGGGTGAGATCGCGCTCCGGCGCCGCCTTGATCCGCTCCACCAGGGAGGCCACGGCCTGCTGGCCGCCGCCGATGTCCTCGCCGGCCAGGGCCACGATGCGATCGCCCGGCTGCAGGCCGGCCACGGCGGCGGGCTGGCCCGGCAGTACGCCCGACACCAGCACCCCCGGGGTGGCGCTGAAGCCGGCCGGCAGGCCGATCACCGCGCCCTGGGCCACCAGCACCAGCCAGGCCAGCAGCAGGTTGGCCAGCACCCCGGCGGCGATCACCAGGGCGCGCTGGTGCAGGGGCCTGTTGGTGAGCAGGTCGGGATCGTTCTTGGCGATCGGGCTGTCCTCGTCGTCGTCGGGGAAGGCCACGAAGCCGCCCAGGGGGATGGCCCGCAGGGCGAACTGCACGCCCCGGCGCTGGCGCTCCAGCAGCACCGGCCCGAAGCCGATCGAGAAGCTGCTCACCCGGATGCCCTGCCAGGTGGCCGCGAAGAAGTGGCCGGCCTCGTGCACCACGATCAGCCCCGCCAGGATCGCCAGTGCCGTGAGAACGCCCATTCAGGTCGTGCCGCTGAGGACATCCATTGTGGGGCCGCTGGCGGCTGTACCGCTTGGCGGCAGGGGCGGCTACCTGGCCTCAACCGATCCTGTCGCCGCCGAAGTAGGGCACCAGGGCGGCCGGCAGGGTCACCGAGCCATCGGCCTGCTGACCGTTCTCGAGCAGGGCGGCCATGGTGCGGCCCACGGCCAGGCCACTGCCGTTGAGGGTGTGCAGCAGCTGGGTGGTCTTGCCCTGCTTGAAGCGGATGGCGGAGCGGCGGGCCTGGAAGTCGTGGCAGAGGGAGCAGCTGGAGATCTCGCGGTAGGCGCCGGCGCCGGGCAGCCACACCTCCAGATCGAAGGTGCGAGCTGCGGAGAAGCCGAGATCACCGGCGCAGAGTTCGATGCGGCGGTAGGGGAGCTGCAGGGCTTCCAGGATCGATTCAGCCTGGGCGGTGATCAGCTCCAGGGCGCCCGCCGACTGGTCGGGATGGCAGAACCAGTAGAGCTCCACCTTGTTGAACTGGTGCAGGCGGATCAGGCCGCGGGTGTCGCGGCCGTAGGAGCCGGCCTCGCGGCGGAAACAGGGGGTGTAGGCGCAGTAGCGCAGGGGCAGCTGCTCGGCGGGGATCACCTCATCGCGGTGCAGGGAGGTGAGCGGTACCTCGGCGGTGGGGGTGAGCCAGAGGTCGTCGCCGGCGCACTGGAAGCTCTCCTCGGCGAACTTGGGCAGCTGGCCCGAGCCGGTGAGGCTGGCCGAGTTCACCAGAATCGGCGGCAGCACCTCGGTGTAGCCGCAGGCGGTGTGGTGATCGAGCATGAAGCTGATCAGGGCACGCTCCAGCCGGGCGCCGGCCCCCAGCAAGGTGATGAAGCGGCTCTGGGCGATGCGCACGGAGCGTTCGGTTTCCCAGAGGCCCAGACGCTCGCCGATCTGCCAGTGCTCCTGCAGGCCGTCTGCTGGCCGCGGCTCGCCCCAGCGCTTCACTTCCACGTTGTCGGCCTCACTGCGGCCTTCGGGCACCTCGGGGGCGGGCAGGTTGGGCAGGGTGAGCAACTGCTCGCGCAGCTGGCTCTGCAGGGCTTTCTCCTCCTCCTCCAGCACCGCCACCTGCTGCTTCACCCGGTTGCCCTGCTCCCGCAGCGCGGCCACGTCCGGCCCGCCCGGATCGGCCCCGCCTCGGATCAGCTGACCCACCTCCTTGCCGATGCGGTTGCCCTCCGCCTGCAGGCCACTGCGGCGCTGCTCGAGGTCCCGTTCCTCAGTGGCCACCAGCTGCAGACCGATCAGATCCACGGCCATGCCGCGGCGGGCCAGCTGGCCCACGATCTGGTCGGGATGGCTGCGCAGCAGGCGCTGATCGAGCACGGCAGGGGGGCGGGTCAGGCCAGCCTAAAAGCAGGCCTGGCCGGGGCTTGCGGCTCCTGGGTGCCTCAGTCCATGCAGGGGTACGTGCCGGCGTGAAAGCTTGAGATCGCCGCTCTCCCCGGCTCACAGCAGCGTCACCCTGCACATTGGCGCTGCTGGTGCTGGTTGCAGTGCCCGGGCTTAAAGAGCCAACCGCAGAGTGTGGATTTGACTGAGCCCCACGGCCATTGGGCTCTATTCAGTCGCGGGCAGGAGCCACACCGTGAGGCGGCGTTGCGGCTTCAACCAGCTTCATGGACCTGTTTTGAGCTCGCAGTTCTGAGATGGCCTGGACAAAACGGTGTGCTCGTGTCCAGACCCTGGTCTCCATGGGGTTCTTGTCGAGCGGGGATCAACGGTCTGACGACGCGTTGCGCGGGGTCAGAAGCTTTCCAGGAGATCAACCAACGGACCCTGGCTCCCCATGGTTTGCTGGACCCCAGAAGCAGGCAGGCCTGAGCTCAGAGCACCTGCACCACTTCGCTGACCTCGGGGATGGCCTCACGCAGCTTGCGTTCGATACCCATTTTCAAGGTCATTGTGCTGCTCGGGCAGCTGCCGCAAGCGCCCTGTAAGCGCACCTTCACGATCGGCCCATCGATCTCCACCACCTCCACGTTGCCGCCATCGGCCATCAGGTAAGGACGCAGCTCATCCAGGGTGCGCTCCACGTTTTCAACGGTGAGGGCCCGCGGGTCGAGGGTGCTGGTTTCGGCGGTCATGGCATGGATTGGACTGTGTGTTCCATCCTAAGGAGTGGCTCTCTGGGCTGACCGGGCAGGTTGGCGGGGGCTGAGCCTGCAGCTGCAGGGAGATGGCCATCTGCCGCAGCAGCTGCTTGCGGTGAAACGGTCCTTGAAGCCGGCAATGCCCGGGCGCCTACGAACAGCAGATGCACCCTGCGGGGCAGTTTCGGGGGGGTCTCCGCTGCCCCTGCCTAGGATCGGCCTGCATCCGCCCCTGGCTTCGACCTGCGGGAGCGGCCGAATTCGTGCGCATGACCGACGTTTCTGTTTCCCGCATCCGTAACTTCTGCATCATCGCCCACATCGATCACGGCAAATCCACCCTGGCCGATCGCTTGCTGCAGGACACCGGCACCGTGGCCGCCCGCGACATGCAGGAGCAGTTTCTTGACAACATGGAGTTGGAGCGAGAACGGGGTATCACGATCAAGTTGCAGGCAGCGCGGATGGATTACACCGCAGCCGATGGAACTGATTACATCCTCAACCTGATCGACACCCCCGGCCATGTGGACTTCTCCTATGAGGTGAGTCGCTCGCTGCAGGCCTGTGAGGGGGCCCTGCTTGTGGTGGATGCCAGCCAGGGCGTGGAGGCCCAGACCCTGGCCAATGTGTACCTCGCCCTGGAGAACGATCTGGAGATCATTCCGGTGCTCAACAAGATCGATCTGCCCGGTGCCGATCCGGAGCGGATCAAGGAAGAAATCGAAGCGATCATCGGCCTCGACTGCTCCAAGGCCATCGCCTGTTCGGCCAAGACCGGCCTCGGCGTACCCGATATCCTGGAGGCGGTGGTGGAGCGGGTGCCGCCTCCGGCCAACCGGATGGCCGAGCCGCTGCAGGCCCTGATCTTCGACTCCTACTACGACCCCTACCGCGGCGTGATCGTGTACTTCCGGGTGATGGCCGGCTCGATCAGCCGTAAAGACAAAGTGCTGCTGATGGCCTCCGGCAAGAGCTACGAGCTCGATGAGGTGGGCGTGATGGCGCCGGATCAGCGCCAGGTGGACAGCCTCCACGCCGGGGAGGTGGGCTATCTGGCCGCCTCGATCAAGGCCGTGGCCGATGCCCGCGTGGGTGACACGATCACCCTGGCGGCCAATCCGGCGGCGGCGGCCCTGCCGGGCTACACCGAGGCGAAGCCGATGGTGTTCTGCGGGCTGTTCCCCACTGATGCTGATCAATACCCCGATCTGCGCGAGGCTCTCGACAAGCTGCAGCTCTCTGATGCGGCCCTGCGCTACGAGCCGGAAACCAGCAGTGCCATGGGGTTTGGCTTCCGCTGCGGCTTTCTGGGGCTCCTGCACATGGAGATCGTGCAGGAGCGGCTGGAGCGGGAATACAACCTCGATCTGATCGTCACGGCCCCCTCGGTGATCTATCAGGTGAACCTGCTGGATGGCTCTGTGCTGATGGTGGACAACCCCGCCACCCTGCCGGATCCCCAGAAGCGGGAATCGATCGAAGAGCCCTATGTGAAGCTCGAGATTTACACCCCCAACACCTACAACGGCACCCTGATGGAGCTGTGCCAGGAGCGGCGCGGCGAGTTTGTGGACATGAAGTACATCACCACCGATCGGGTGACGCTCCACTACGAGATGCCGCTGGCCGAGGTGGTGACGGACTTCTTCGATCAGATGAAGAGCCGCACCAAGGGCTATGCCTCAATGGAATACCAGCTGATCGGCTACCGGCGTAATGAGCTTGTCCGCCTCGATGTGCTGATCAACAGCGAGAAGGCCGATCCCCTCACCACCATCGTGCACCGTGACAAGGCCTACAACGTGGGCAAGGGGCTGGTAGAGAAGCTGAAGGAACTGATTCCCCGCCAGCAGTTCAAGATACCCATCCAGGCCTCGATCGGCAGCCGCGTGATCGCCTCGGAGAGCATCAGCGCCATGCGCAAGGACGTACTCGCCAAGTGCTACGGAGGAGATATTTCCCGCAAGAAGAAACTGCTACAGAAACAGGCCAAGGGTAAGAAGCGCATGAAGGCCATGGGCAAGGTGGAGGTACCCCAGGAGGCCTTCATGGCTGTGCTGAAGCTCAACGGATGAGTATCCAGCCCGGACGCAAGAGGTAACAGTCAGTTCCTGGTCTGGCCGCGCCTGCTCTTGCCAGTCGCGCTGCCAGCGTTACAACTTCGGCTCCACTGGACGCCCTGCGTGTCTGCCGCACTCTCCGCTTTTGTCAGCAAGCCTGACTGGATCTCTGCCC
>CAVONQ010000013.1:0-13967 GCA_963697335.1 uncultured cyanobacterium | reverse complement strand
CTCGGGGGCGTCCATGCCGTGCCGGTGGGCATAGGCACGGTTGGCCAGAATGGCGTCCTTCATCCGTTCCTTCACGTGGGCGGCGCGTGAACCCAGGGATGGCACGCGGTCGATCACATCGATCACCAGGTTGAAGCGGTCAATCTGATTGTTCATCGCCAGCTCCAGGGGCGTGTTGATGTTGCCCTTCTCCTTGTAGCCACGCACGTGGAAGTTGGCGTGGTTGGTGCGGTGATAGGTGAGGCGGTGGATCAGCCACGGGTAGCCGTGGAAGTTGAAGATCACCGGTTTGTCAGTGGTGAACAGGGTGTCGAAATCGCGGTCGGTGAGGCCGTGGGGATGCTCGCTGGGCTGGGTGAGGGCGAACAGCTTCACCACGTTGATCACCCGGATCTTCAGCTGCGGGCACTCCCGCCGCAGGATCTCCACGGCTGCCAGGGTCTCCTTGGAGGGAATGTCGCCGGCGCAGGCCATCACCACATCGGGATCATCGGGCTCGGTGCCGTCGTCGTCGTTGCTGGCCCAGCGCACGATGCCGATGCCCTTGGCCACATGGACACGGGCCTGCTCCAGGGTCAGATACTGGAGGTGCTTCTGCTTGTCCGACACGATGATGTTGCAGACATTCGGCTCCAGCAGCGCCTCCTCCGCCACCGCCAGCAGGGTGTTCGCATCGGGCGGCAGGTAGACGCGCACCACGTCGCCGCTCTTGTTGCCGGCCAAGTCAATGAAGCCGGGATCCTGGTGGGTGAAGCCGTTGTGGTCCTGGCGCCACACCGTGGAGGAGATCAGGCAGTTCCAGGCGCCGATCGGGGCCCGCCAGGGAGCGTGCAGGTTGCAGGATTCCAGCCACTTGGCGTGCTGGTTGAACATCGAGGCGATCACATGGGCGAAGGCCTCGTAGGTGTGGAAGAAGCCGTAGCGGCCGGTGAGCAGGTAACCCTCCATCATCCCAACCAGGGTGTGCTCGGAGAGCATCTCCACCACCCGCCCTTCGCGGGCGAGCTCACTGCCGTTGGCATCCTCCGGCAGCAGCTCCTCCATCCACACCTTCTTGCTCACCTCGTAGATCGCCTGAAGACGGTTGGAGGCGGTTTCATCCGGCCCGAACACCCGCAGCGAATCGGGGTTGCGGGCGATGCTGTCGCGCAGCAGGGCCCCGAGCGGGGCGGTGTTCTCGTGTTCGCTCTGCCCCGGCAGTTCCACGGGCACGGCATAGGCCTCGACCGGCGGCAGCCGCAGCTTGCGGCGCAGCTGGCCGCCATTGGCATGGGGGCTGGAGCCCATCCGCCGCGGCCCCTGGGGCGAGAGGGCCTGCAGGTCCGGCAGCAGGGTGCCGTCGGCATCGAACAGCTCCTCGGGGCGGTAGCTGCGCAGCCAGGCCTCCAGCATGGCCAGCTGCTCCGGATCCTGCTTCGGGGCCGCCAGGGGCACCTGGTGGGACCTCCAGAAGTTCTCGAGCTTCTTATCACCGAGGGCGGCCGGACCCGTCCAGCCCTTGGGCGAGCGCAGCACGATCATCGGCCAGGCGGGCCGCACCGCCTCACCGCTGGCCCGGCAGTCCCGGCGCACCCGCTGGATGGTGTCGATCGCCTGGTCCATCGCCGCGGCCATCGCCTGGTGCATGGCCGCCGGATCGCTGCCCTCCACCAGGATCGGCTCCCAGCCGTAGCCGCGCATCAGGTTCACCAGCTCCTGGCGGGGGATGCGGGCCAGCAGGGTGGGGTTGGCGATCTTGTAGCCGTTGAGGTGCAGCACCGGCAGCACCGCCCCGTCGTTGATCGGGTTGAGGAACTTGTTGATGTGCCAGCTGGTGGCCAGGGGACCGGTCTCCGCTTCGCCGTCGCCCACGCAGGCCACGGCGATCAACTCGGGGTTGTCGAACACGGCGCCGCAGGCGTGGGAGAGCACGTACCCCAGCTCACCACCTTCGTGGATCGAGCCGGGGGTCTCGGGGGTGCAGTGGGAGCCGATGTGACCGGGGAAGGAGAACTGCTTGAAGAAGCGACCCATCCCCTCAGCGTCCTGGGACTTGTCGGGATAGATCTCGCTGTAGCTGCCATCCAGGTAGGTGGGCCCGAGCACCCCCGGCGCCCCGTGGCCCGGCCCCGAGAGGTAGATCATCTCCAGGTCGCGCTGCCGGATCAGCCGGTTGGCGTGGGCCCAGATGAAGGCCTGGCCTGGGCTCGAACCCCAATGCCCCAGCAGCCGGTTCTTGATGTGCTCGGGCTGGAGGGGTTGCTGCAGCAGGGGGTTCTCCTGCAGGTAGATCATCCCCACCGCCAGGTAGTTGGCGGCACGCCACCAGCGGTCGATCAGCTGCAGCTCCTCGCGATCAGTATCCATCGGTGCGTCTCCCCCGGTTCGGCAAGTTGTCTCATAACAGCTTCTCACGACCCCCAGACCCTGCGGCACACGCTGGCTGAGTGGATGCATCAAGGTGAAATCTTGGTTCGGTATCCCTTTGACAACTCACTCTTCAGTTGAGATTACAGCTAGGATTCAGATCTCAGAACCGTCGATCAACTATGCACCCCACCACTTTCATCCACCCCAACGAGAACTTTCAAGGGCGCAAGTGACCGGTGAGCCCCCTGAAGTCATTGATCAGTCTGCCTGAGGAGAGGACTCAGCACAGCCCCAACACTTGTCGATGGGAAGCGCCCTGCAGCTTGGCCCGGCCCTGGGCTTTCACCGAATGAGGAAAGCATCGATCTCTCCCTGCCACCAACATCAGCCCAAGCAAGAGCGACTGATTCTGGATGGCATGCCCAAACCAGAGGGGGACCAAGCTGTTCCAAAAAGCAAGGAGAGTGCCATCTCTGACTTGCGCATGATCTCCCGCACCCCGCCATCACCGGTTTTCAGCAGACTTTCCTGCTCCACGAACCTGCTCCACGAAGGTGGATGCAGGGCCAGAAAAAGTCTTATTCTCGCGCACTTCATTGTATCCACTGCAGCAGGCCTTTACGGCGTCCGGCGTACACCGCGACACCCAAGGCAAGGGAGAACCAGGCTGCAAGCGTGTGGTTGACCACCAGGCACGCTGGCCTGGCGTCGGTTCCCACGTGCCCTGCACAATGCAGGCCCATGGCAACCCTGCTCACCAGCGGCATCGGTTGGCGTGGCCGCGGCCGCAATCTCCCAGGGCTGAGCCTCACGCCTGAAAGCGCTGGTGCTCCACCGGGCCGTAGGCGCCTCCCCCCGGCGTCTCGATCCGGAGCGCCTCTCCAGAGTTCAACGCCACTTCCGTGCATCCCGCCAGGGGCACCACCTCTCCGTCAGCGCGAATCAGACTGTTGCAGCCAAGGGCCCCTGCTCCGCCACCCGCCAGGCCGAAGGGTGGCCTCCTCCGGGAGCCGCTGATCAGGGTGGCGGTGACGGGCTCGAGGAAGCGCAGCTGGCGCAGCACGCCATCCCCCCCGGCCCAGCGGCCGACGCCCCCGGAACCGCGACGGATGGCGAACGTCTCCACCCTCACCGGAAAGCGCTGCTCGAGCACCTCCGGATCGGTGAGGCGCGAGTTGGTCATGTGGCTCTGCACGGCGCTGGCGCCGCAGAAGCCCCGGCCCTCGAGATCCACGCCCGCGCCCGTGCCGCCGCAGATGGTTTCGTAATACTGGCGGTGGGCATCGCCGAAGCTGAGGTTGTTCATCGTGCCCTGGGCCGCGGCCTGGATGCCGAGAGCGGCGAACAGCGCGTTGGCCACCGCCTGGGAGGTTTCCACATTGCCGGCCACCACGGCGGCCGGGGGGCGGGGGTGCAGCAGGGAGCCCTCCGGCACGACCAGCTCCAGGGGCTCGAAACAGCCCGCATTCAGGGGAATGGCCTCCCCCACCAGGCAGCGGAACACGTAGAGCACCACCGCCCGGGTGATCGCCAGAGGGGCATTGAGGTTGCCGGGATGCTGGGCGGAGGTGCCGCTGAAGTCGATCCGGGCATGGCGGCGCCCACGATCGATCCGCACCGCCACCTGGATCGTGGTGCCGTCGTCGAGCTCAACACAGGCCTCACCCCCCACGAGGCGGCTGATGGCCCGCCGCACCGCCTCGGCGGCGTTGGCCTGCACGTGACCCATGTAGGCCTGCACCTCCGGCAGGCCCGCAGCACCGATCAGGCGCTCCAGTTCCACCACCCCCAGGCGATTGGCCGCCACCTGGGCCTGCAGGTCGGCGAGCAGTTGCTCAGGGTTGCGCACGGGGTGGGGCCCCTCGGCAAAGCGCTGAAGCCAGGCGGCTGCATCCAGCTCGCCCCGGTGCAGGAAACGCAGGTTGTCGAGCAGCAGTCCCTCCTCCGCGATCGAGCGACTGAAGGCCGGCATCGAGCCGGGCGTGATGCCCCCCACATCGGCGTGGTGGCCGCGGCAGGCCACGAAGCATGCCGGCCGGCAGCCGGTCTGCCCTGGAGCAAACAACGGCGTGATGGCCGTGATGTCGGGCAGGTGGGTGCCCCCGTGGAAGGGGTCGTTGGCCAGCACCACATCGCCTGGCTCCAGGGGAGGGCGCTTCCCCGAAGCCACGGCGGCCAGCAGGCCGGCCACGCTCTCTCCCATCGAGCCGAGATGCACCGGGATGTGCGGTGCATTGGCCACCAGGCGGCCCTCCCCATCGAAGACGGCACAGGAGAAGTCGAGCCGTTCGCGGATGTTCACCGAGCGGGCGCTCTGCTGCAGGCGCACCCCCATCTGCTCGGCGATCGCGGCAAAGCGGTGGTTGTACAGCTCCAGCAGGGTGGGATCCACCCGGCCAGGATCAGCGGTGTCCGTGTTGCCGGCAACGCTGCTGCAGACGACGGAACTCGAGGCTGCCGGAGCTTCCAGCAGCAGCGCCCGGTCGGGCAGCACCACCCCGCGCCAGCCGGGCTCGAGCACCGACGTGCTGGTGGGATCCAGCAGCACAGCAGGGCCGTCGAGGCGCTGGCCCGGCTGCAGCTCGTCGCGGCGCCAGAGCGGCACCGGGCACCAGCCCCTGGCCTCCTCCAGCCACATCGGCACCGTGGCCTGCGGCCCGTCGCCCCTATCTTCGGCGGGCTCAGCCAGGGGCAGGGGCTGCCAGTTCTCCTGCCAGGGCGGCGGCTCCGGCGGCGCCACCTCCACCAGCAGCCGTTCCACCACCAGCGGCTCCCCGACCAGGCTGGGCCCATGGCCGAAACGCTCCCGATGCTGCTCTGCAAAGCCCTGGGCGAGGGCCTCCACGCTGCAGCCGGGCGACCAGGACACCAGCAGGCCGTCCTCCCGGCCGGGAAGGCGCAGCTCCAGAGCATGCCAGCAGCGCACCGGCAGCCGGGGATCGGCCAGGTCGCCGGAGGCCTGCAGGGTGGCGCATCCCTGCTGCCGCAGCCGCTCGGCCAGCCGTTCCAGCTCCGGCAGGGTCGAAGCCTGCAGGGGCAGGGCCGGCGTGCAGTCCTGGAGGGAGCGCTGCTCGGCCCGCCCGATGCCATAGGCCGAGAGCACCCCGGCCAGGGGATGGAGCAGCACCCGGCGCACGCCCAGCCGTGACGCCAGGCGGCAGGCGTGCTGGCCGCCGGCACCGCCATAGCTCACCAGCAGCGCCTCACGCAGGTCGTGGCCACGCTCGATGGAGATCCGGCGGATCGCCGCGGCCATGGTTTCGATGGCGATCTGCAGGGCCCCCGAGGCCACCTGCTCGGCCGTGATTCCCGGCGACACGGCCGCCATGGCCTCCGCCAGGGCCCCAAGGCGCTGCCGCACCGCCTCCAGGTCAGCGGGCTGATCGCCCCGCGGCCCGAACACCGGCGGCAGCGCCGTTGCCGGCAGGCGGCCCAGCAGCAGGTTGGCGTCGGTGATCGTGGCCGGGCCGCCGCGGCGGTAGGCGGCCGGACCAGGGTCGGCCCCCGCCGATTCCGGCCCGACGGTGAGCCGCTGCCCCTCAAACCCCAGGATCGAACCACCGCCGGCCGCCACGGTGTGGATCGGCAGCATCGCCGCCCGCAGCCGCAGGCCGGCGATCTCCGTCTCCGGCTGCCGTTCCCAGGCCAGAGCCCCGCGGCAGGGATCCCAGTGGAACACGTCGGTGGAGGTGCCGCCCATGTCGAAGCCCACCACAGGGCCTGCCGGTTGGCCTGCGGCCCTCAGCGCGGCGCGGGCCACAGCCACGGCACCCACCATGCCGCCCGCCGGGCCGGAGAGAATCGTGTCCTTGGCGTGGAGCACCTGCGGGGCGGCCAGCGCTCCGCTGGAGCAGAGCACCCGCAGCCGCGGGCCCACGCCTTGCCCGCTGAGCGCGCTGGCCACCTGGTGCAGGTAGGTGCGCAGCACCGGTGCCACGGCGGCCTCCACCAGGGCGGTGTGACCACGCGGCACGAGCCTGGGCTGGGCACTGAGCCTGTGGGACAGCGCCAGCGCGTGGAAACCGAACCGGACCAACCAGGCCGCCAGCTGCTCCTCATGGGCGGGGGCGCGGCTGCTGTGCATCAGCGCCACCGCACAGCTGCCGTAACCCTCGGCCCGGGCCCGGCTCAGCAAGCTGGCCAGCCGTTCATCGAGCTGGAGCGGGGTGATCTCCTCACCCTGGGGACCCAGCCGGCCCTCCACCTCGATCACCCGCACATCCAGGGGGCGGGGGCGGGTGATGGCGAGCGCGAAGAGGTCCGGCCGGTGCTGGTCGCCGATGCGGAGCAGGTCGCCCAGGCCCCGGTTGATCAGCAGCACCACCCGGGCCCCGCGGTGTTCCAGCAGGGCGTTGGTGGCCACCGTGGTGCCGAGACGCACCTCGGTGATCGGCTGCCCACCGGCCATGGCGGCGATCGCGCGGGCCGCAGGGTCGCCAGGCTGATCCGGCTGGCAGGAGAGCACCTTGCGCACCACCCCTTGGCCGGAGGGGGCGATGCCGATCACATCGGTGAAGGTGCCGCCGCGATCGACCCAGAAACGCCAGCCGCCGCCGGGGTGTTTTCCAGCGATCACGGGCAGCCGACTATCGGAAGGTCAATTCAAGCTAATCAACCTCATCAATCAGGCTTCAGTCGAGGCCTGAAGCTGAGGCCAGGGAGGTGATACGGAGCTTGTCCAGCGGCACGCCCCTGAACCCATACACACCATTCCCAAAGCTTTGCAGATCCTTGTTCGTGAATGTCTTGCCGCCGATGTTGCGCAGGACCACGCGATCCTGCTTGCCCCAATTGGCGATCACAAAGTTCTGCATGTGATTGAAAGGGCCATGGGTGCGAGTGGTGTTGCTAAAGACAAAGGTGTCGCGCACATTGTCATTGCCAAAGTTGATCACACTTCTTGCGCGCTTGGTGATGGCACCGGCCTGATCACCGAAAACCACCTTGTCCTTATCAAGATTGCCGCGATACGTCCAGCTGGCTGCCATGGCCCGATTGATCACAACCCTGTTGGTAATGCCATCGCCCTTGCCGCGGTTTCTGATCCTCACCCTGGCCACAACAGGCTGACCAGCCCAGGAGCTATTACCCGTGAGACTCAGCCTGGACCCGTTCTTGGATGTGCGTTGGCTCATCCAGGAGGGGAGGTTGCGAACATTCCAGTCGCTCATCGTCAGAAAACATCGGCGCGACTCACCGTAACAAATGAATGCGTCGGCGAGCGTGGATGCAAGAGGACAGTTGGGGGATCGTCAGTTCAGATGGCCTGACCTGAATTTCGGTCGATGGCACAGGTCGCTCCTGAACCGACTTGACAGCTGCGGTAGCAACCAAAAGGCGCAATCCGGCCGGTGTTTTCCTTAACAAGGGCTGGAAACCATGTCCACCCTTGGCTGGGCCACACATGAAACTGGCAGCTCATTCGGTGACGCCATCAACTCTCCCCTGCCCCCTTGACAGGCCGGCAATGCCAACAGCGTCCGGAGCGTCCCTCAGCGGTAGTTCTCGAACTGGAGCGGCACCTCCACCTCCTGGTCCCTGAGCAGCTGGATCGCCGCCTGGAGATCGTCCTTGCTCTTGGCCGTGATCCGCAGGCTCTCCCCCTGGATCGCCACGGACACCTTCTTGAGGTTGTCGCGCACCACCTTGCTGAGCTCCTTGGCCAGCTCCTTGCTGAGGCCCTTGCGCAGCTTCACCTCCTGCTTCACCCGGTTGCCGCCCACGGCCTCAGGGGTCTGGAAGTCGAAGATCTTGAGCGAGAGGTTGCGCTTGGTGGCCTTCTGGCGCAGCACGTCCTCCACCGCCTGCAGGGTCATGTCCGTGGCGGTGGTGATGGTGAGGCTGGTCTCCTCCAGGCCGATCTCGGTGGCGGAGTCCTTGAGGTCGTAGCGCTGGCCCACATCCCGGCGCACCTGGTCGAGGGTGTTCACCAGTTCCTGGCGGTCGAAATCCGAGACCACATCGAAGGAATAGGTGTCAGCCATGGACAGGGGGAGCGCGCGGTGCCTTCGCTAGCGTAGAAAACGGGCCAGACCAGGCCCCCTGACCCCGCTCAGCGCACGGCCACCAGCACCCGGTGCCTGGGGTCGCAGGCCTGGCTCCGCACCGCCTGGAAGCCCGCCTCCGCCAGGGCCGCCGGCAGATCGAGGCGGAAGTAGTCCTCCAGGTAGGGCTCGGTGCTCTTGAGCAGGGTGGCGATCGGGGCGGGCAGACGGCGGATCACCGCCGAGCCCGGGTCCTGGTCGACCAGGGCGATCACCCCCGACGGCCGCAGCAGCCGGAAGGCCTCGGCCAGTACTGCCCTGGTGGCAGCGGCCGGCAGTTCATGGCACACGAACTGCAGGGTGATCAGATCCAGGCAGGCATCCGGCAGGCCGGTGGCCTCGGCGGCGGCGTGATGCCAGCCGTGGATCTCCTGGCCGGCATCCCGCACCCTGGCCACGGCCAGCATCTCGGGCGAGAGATCGAGTCCCTGCACACTCACCGGAGTCTGCTGGCGCTGCTCCAGCCAGTGCTTGAGGGCCAGGGTTCCCACCCCCACCGAGCAACCCAGGTCGAGGGCATCCCGCACCGGACGGCCCTGAAGACTGGGTTCAATCGCCGCGAAGATCGCCTGCCGCAGGCGTTGCTGGGCCTGGGTTGGCGTGAGGGCTTCATCGGGCCAGACCCGCAGGGCCATGGCATCGGTGGCCTGCTCGGCCTCACAGGCCGCCTGCCAGCAGAGGTTGCCCTGCTGATAGGCGTGAAAGCGGGCTCGGTAGTAGGCGGGGGTCAGGGTGTGGGGGCTGCGGCTCGCCTCCAGCAGGGGCTCGGCCTGCCGCTGCAGCTCCTGCCGCCGGGCCCGCCAGGCGATGCCGCGGCCTTCGGCCGTGCGGATGATCAGCTGGCGCGCCTGCAGGAACATCAGGCGTCGCAGGGGCTCCACCGCCAGCAGCAGGGCGATCAGGCGGCCGAGGGGATGGCGGTTGTCGATCCAGTTGGGTGGCACCGCCGCTGACGCAGGCGAGGCAACGGGAGCGGAGGATGTCATGGGGTGCCGGGGCGCGCCCTGATCCTGGCCCAGGCGGCTGCGATCATGCAGGCGCAAGCACCACGCCATCCCGGACCACCATGAGCGTCACCGCCGCCGCTGTCCCCCTGGCCTGGTCCCTGGCGCTGGCCGGGGCCGTGGTGGTGCTGAGCACGGTGCCCCTGGGGGCGGCCCGCTCCCAGGCCGACTTCAGCCTGGACGACCTGCAGGCGCCGCGCGCCATGTTCGAGCGGCTGCCGGCCTGGGGCAAACGGGCCAGCTGGGCGCATCAAAACAGTTTCGAGGCCTTCACGCTGCATGGCCCCGCCGTGCTGCTCTGCCTGGTGGCGGGGGCCGCGGGGCCGGCGGTGGTGGTGGCAGCCTGGCTGCATCCGGCCCTGCGGCTGGCCTACCTGGGGGCCTACATCGGCAACCTGCCGCCGCTGCGGGGGCTGTGCTGGGCCGCCGGGGTGGTGTGCAGCGGCATCCTCTACGTGGCTGGGCTCAGGGCGGTGCTCGCCCTGGCCGGCTGATGGGGATTCACTGATCGAGATCAGTCGAAGTAGAGCAGGCTCACCACCTTGCCCATGTCCTCGGCCACCCGCACGCTGGCCAGCAGCGTCTCGCTGTCGTGGAAGGCGTAGCAGATCAGCTGGTCACAGCGGGTGATGATGTCCTGATTGCAGAGGCTGCTGGCCATCGGCAGGGGAAGCTCGTCGTGCTCAGGCTTCTCGATCAGATGCAGCACCCGTTCAAGCTGATCGCGCGACTCACTGGGCTGGCGTTCCAGGCTCTGGGGCAGCAGCACGGTGAGCCGGGAGGGATCGATTTCCAGAACGCTGCGAATCACCGCGGCATTCACCCCCTGGGCCCCGGAGGTGATCAGGTTGTGGCCCTCCTGGGCCAGGGAGCGCGCCATCACTTCCACCAGGTGGATCGACACCACCGGCACATGGCGGCTGCCCAGGATGGCGATCCTGCGCTTGCTGGTGTCCTGGAGCATCGCCAGCTCCTGAGCCAGGGTGTCGATCCGTTCGATGGAGGGAAAATCCAGGGATCGGGTCACCGCAAGATCGCAGGCTGCGCCATGAAACTAGCAGCGTTATTGGGCCAATGCGGGCAACCGTAGGCGAGTGAAAAGACGCTCGAAATCGAAGTGTTCCTCCACCAGGCGCACCGCATAGGTGGCCTTGACCGCCTCGTGCAGCCGCACGTGCCCGAAGGCCCGCTCGATCACCTCCACCGTGGTGAGGGTGTCGTGTTCCACCTTGAGCAGCGGCACGTCCAGCTCCTCGGCGCGGGTGAGCAGCTGCGGCAGCGGCTCCCCCGCCCCGGTGAGGATCAGGCACTGGGTGGAGGCCTCCAGGGCCGCCAGCTGGATGTCGGTGCGGTCGGCGCCGGTCACCACGGCCATGTTGCGGCGGCGGCGGAAGAACTCCATGGCCGAATTCACGTTCATGGCCCCGATCGAGAGGGTCTCCACCAGCAGATCGAGACGGTCGCGGCAGCAGAGCACCTGAGCGCCGAGGCGACGGGCCAGCTCCTCCACGGTGACGCTGCGCAGCAGCGGACTGCGGGGCATCACCGCCAGCACCGGCAGGCCCAGCTGCTCCAGGGCGGGCACGATGTCCTGGCCGAGCTGGGGCACCATGGCGGGGTCCACGGCATTCAGCACCACCCCCACCAGATGGTCGCCGAGGCGGGCCTTGGCCTCGAGCAGGGAATCCACACTGCGGCTGTCGATCCAGGGCTGCACCAAGAGCACCGGAGCATCCAGGCCCTGGGCCAGCTGGGGCAGGCTGAGCCCGTAGAGCAGGCCTTCATGCAGGGTGCCGGCGGCCTCGAGCAGGGCGACGCCGTCGAAGTCCTGAGCCAGCCGTTGCTTCAGCTGGGCAAAGCCCTGGCCCGGGTCCAGATCCGCCGCCAGCAGTCGCTGGCGCGCCACGGCAGGCTCCAGGGCATCCAGGGAGGGAATCAGCTGGTGCGCCTCCAGGCCGAGGGTGGCCCCCACAAAGCGCACATCCGCGTCCAGCAGGGGTTCACCGGCGGGGGGGAGGTCCTCACCCTCCAGGGTGGTGGCCAGGGGCTTGCCGAAGTGCACCCCCAGGCCCTGGCGGCGCAGACGCCGAGCCAGACCGAGCACCACCGCGGATTTTCCACTGAACGGTTCGCAGGAGCCGATCAGCAAGGTGGGGGCCATAGATCAACCTCGCCGAGGGCTGCCGGTCGCGTCAATCTAGGGCGGGCCACGGGGCCGAACGCCCCGGCCGCCCAGGCAGCTGGCCCAGCCCCATACGGTGTGGCCGCGAGCTCCCCTGCAGAGTTCGTCTCCCCCGTGGTGCTGCCCTGATGGCCCCTGCCGCTCCCCGACCCCAGGCCCCCACGGTGGCGATCACCGGGGCCAGGGGGGCCCTGGGCCAGGCGCTGCTGCGCCAGTGGCACCGCCGCGGCGCCCGGCTGATCGCCCTCAGCTCGGGGTCGGCCCCGCTGGACCTGCGCGACAGCGGCGGCCGGCCCATCCAGCTCCAGCAGGTGCTCTGGCAGGTGGGCGAAGAGCAGATGCTGGCTCCCCTGCTCCAGGAGGTGGATGTGCTGGTGCTCAACCACGGCATCAACGTGCACGGCTGCCGCTCCGAGCAGGCGGTGGCCAGCTCCCTGGAGGTGAATGCCCTCAGCAGCTGGCGCCTGCTGGAGCTGTTTGCCGCGGCGACGGCCGAGCGGGAGCAGGGTGGCGGCGCCGCGGATCGCCCGCGGCCGGAGGTGTGGGTCAACACCTCGGAGGCCGAAGTGCAGCCGGCCCTGAGCCCGCTCTATGAGATCAGCAAACGCCTGATGGGCCAGCTGCTGAGCCTGCGGGCCCTGGAGCTGGGCGACCAGCTGCGGCTGCGACGCCTGGTGCTGGGCCCCTTCCGCTCCGCCCTCAACCCGATCGGGGTGATGGCGCCGGATCTGGTGGCCGCCCTGGTGCTGCGCCAGGCCGAGCTGAACTGGGGACTGATCATCGTGACCCCCAACCCCCTCACCTACGTGACGATGCCGCTCTCGGCCCTGGGCCGCTGGCTCTACTTCCGGGCCTTCACCCGCCCTCAGGCCAGCGGCTGAGGCTCAGAAGTCGCGGTCGGTGAGGATCTCGCAGCCGTCGGAGCTCACCACGATCGTGTGCTCCCACTGGGCCGAGAGGCTGCCGTCCACGGTCACCACGGTCCAGCGGTCCTTGAGGGTGCGGCAGGCCTTGCTGCCGGCGTTGAGGATCGGCTCCACCGCCAGGGTCATGCCGGCCCGCAGGGTCATGTTGGGCAGATCGCGGGTGCGGAAATTGAACACCGAGGGCTCCTCGTGCAGGTTGCGGCCCACGCCATGGCCGGTGTAGTCCTCCACCACCGCGTAGCCATGGGCCTCGACGTGGTCCTGCACGGCGCCGGCGATGTCAAGCAGGGTGTTGCCCGCCTTGATGCGGGCGAGGCCCTGCATCAGGGACTCCTGGGCCACCCGCGCCAGGCGCCGGGCCGGTTCGGGGGTCTCCTCGCCGACGCAGATGGTGACGCAGCTGTCGCCGTGGTAGCCCTCGAAATAGGCACCCGTATCCACCTTGAGCAGGTCGCCGGCCTTGATCACCCGTTTCGACGCTGGGGATGCCGTGGACCACCTCATTGTCGATAGACGCGCAGATGCTGGCCGGAAAACCGTGGTACCCCTTGAAGCTCGGCATGGCGCCCATCGCCCTGATTCGACGCTCGGCCTGGCGATCGAGATCACCGGTGGTCATGCCCGGAGCAGCCGTCGCCATGATCTCGCGCAGAACGGTGGCCACGATGCGGCTGGCCTGACGCATGGTGGCGATTTCCCGCGCCGACTTCACCTCCACGCCGCGGCGGCTCTTCTGGATGCGCGGCCCGGCCTGCACCAGGGGCGACGGGGCGGTGGTGGCTCGGGTGCTGGCCAGCAGATCGGCAAACAGGTTCATTCGGATCGGCGGAGGCGGGCACGATGGGTGCTGATTCTGGCGGACCCGAGCCTCCAAGGAGTGCCGACCCCATCAACAGCATTAGTTCCATGATGGGTCCGTTGCCGGCAGACCTGCGGCCCACCGTCCAGCCAGCCCCCAAGCGCCCTACGCACCGGTTCAGCGTGACACCGTCCCAGCCCAGGCCCCCAGCGCCGCTGCTGCTGCGCCTGCGCCAGGCCCATGCCGCCGTGGCGCCGCTGGTGCTGCTGCCCCTGCTGCTCACGGTGTGCACAGGGGTGTCCTACCGGCTGCTGCGCGACTGGGGCGGCCTGGGCCGCGACCAGGCCCACGTGCTGATGCTGTTGCACGAGGGGGAATGGCTGAAGCAGTGGTTCGGGCCCAATGGCGAGACCCTCTATGTGCTCCTCAACGGCCTGGGGCTGCTGTGGATGCTGCTGAGCGGGGGCGCCCTCGCTGTGCAGCGGCTGCAGCGTCAGCTGAACCCCAGGAGGGGGTGACCCCCAGCCCGTACACTGGTGGTTTGGCCAGGCGACGCGGAGTTGAGATGGCGGTTGAGGACACCAAGGACCAGCAGATCCAGGACGGAACCAGTCAGGAGGGAGACACCGTGACAGCAGAGGCACCGGTGGCGGCAGAGGCAGC
>CAVONQ010000012.1:0-18035 GCA_963697335.1 uncultured cyanobacterium | reverse complement strand
ATGCCCAGTTGTGGGAGGCGGAAGATGCCATCCGTGCCAAGGAACGGGCCCAGGACTTCGGTGCTTCCTTCGTGGAGCTGGCCCGCAGCATCTACCGCATCAACGACCGCCGTTCCGCCATCAAGCGGGCCATCAACCTCGCCTGTGGCAGCCCCCTGATCGAAGAGAAGCACTACGCCCTGCCGCCTCGGCCGGGTGAGGCCCGCCCTACTTCGCCTCCATCCAGTTCGGGCCAGCCCCCGTCTCCACCACCAGCGGAACGCTGAGCTCCAGGGCCTGCTCCATGGTGCGGCGGGTGAGTTCCAGCACCGCCTCGGCGGCCTCGGGGGCGGCTTCCAGCACCAGTTCGTCGTGCACCTGCAGCAGCAGCCTGGCCGGCAGGCCTTCGTGCTCCAGGCGGGCCTGCAACTGCACCATCGCCAGCTTGATGATGTCGGCGCTGGAGCCCTGGATCGGCGCGTTGGCGGCCGCCCGCAGCTGCTGGGCCTCGAGGCCGCCGCGACGGGCCAGCTCCAGATCCAGGCTGAGCGGGTCTTTGCCCAGGTAGCGGCCCAGGCCGCCCGGATCAAAGGCGAAGGGCCGCCGCCGCCCCAGGATCGTCTCCACATAGCCGCGGCTGAGGGCCAGCCGTTCCTGCAGTTCCAGGAAGGCGAACACCTTGGGGTAGCGCTGCCGGTAGCGGTTCAGGAAGTCCTTGGCTGCGGCCTGGCTGACCCCTGTCTCGCGGGCAAAGCGCTGGGCTCCCATCCCGTAGATCACGCCGAAGTTGATCGTCTTGCCCAGCCGCCGTTCCTCGCTGGTCACCTCCTCCTTCTCCAGCAGCAGCCTGGCCGTCAGGGCGTGCACGTCGTCGCCGTTGCGGTAGGCCTCCACCAGCACCTCTTCGCCACACAGATGGGTGAGGATGCGCAGCTCGATCTGGGAGTAGTCGGCGCTGATCAGCGTCCAGCCCTCCTGGGGCAGGAAGGCCTTGCGGATCCGCCTGGAGAACTCCGTGCGGATGGGGATGTTCTGCAGGTTCGGATGGCTGCTGCTGAGCCGGCCGGTGGCCGTCACTGCCTGGTTGAAGTCCGTGTGCACCCTGCCGGTTTCCGGCTCCACCAGGCTGGGGAGGGCATCCACATAGGTGCTCTTGAGCTTGCTGAGCACGCGATGCTCCAGCACCAGGGGCACCACGGGGTGGTCGTCTTCCAGTTTTTCGAGCACGGTGGCGTCGGTGCTCCAGCCCGTCTTGGTGCGCCGCGACTTCTTCCGCTCCAGCCCCAGCGTGTCGAACAGCAGCTCCCCCAGCTGCTTGGGGCTGGCCAGGTTGAAGTCCACCCCCGCTGCGGCCCTGGCTTCGGCCTCCAGCCGCTCCAGGGTGGCGCCCAGGGAGCTCCCCAGCTCCTGGAGGTAGGCCGTGTCGATGCGGATGCCCGTGGCTTCCATCAGCGCCAGCACCGGCTCCAGGGGCAGTTCCACCTGATCCAGCAGGGCCGGCAGGGCCGGCCCCAGCGCCTCGAGCTCCCGGCGCAGCAGCGGCGCCAGCCGCCGGGTCACGTGCACATCCATGCCGCAGTAGTGGGCGGCGGCCTCGATCGGCACTGCCGCGAAGCTGGCGCCCTTGGGCACCAGCTCCCCGTAGCTGGTGGGGATGAACCCGAAGTTGCGCTGCGCCAGCACCTCCAGGCCGTGCTTGGCGTTGGCATCGCGCAGGTAGTCCGCCAGCAGGGTGTCCATCACCACCCCTCGCAGCTCCAGGCCGTGGTGCAGCAGGATCAGCCGGTCGTACTTGGCGTTCTGAAGTGCCTTGGGGTGGCCTGGGCTGGCCAGCCAGGCGGCCAGGGCCGTCAGCACCTGCTCCAGCGGCAGCTGCACCGGCGGTGGCGGCGGCGGGCTGAGCAGGTCGTCAGCGATGGCGGCCTGGTGGCCGATCGGGATGTAGGCCAGCTCGCTGGGGCCTTCCCCCCAGGCCACGCCGATGCCCACCAGTTCGGCCTGGAAGGGATTCAGGGCGGTGGTTTCGGTGTCGAGGGCCACAGGGTTCTGGGGATCCCTGCAGCCCTGCAGGCGCTCCACCAGCTCGGCCAGGGCCTCAGGGGTGGTGATCAGCTGGGGTGAGAGGACAGGCGGTTCGCTCTGCTGCGATCCAGCCGGCTGGGCTTCCGACAGCTGAGATTCGGGCTCCTTCCCCTGGGTTCCACCTGTTGCATTCTTGGCTCCAGCTGACGTGCTCCCACCTGCAGGGCCTTCAGCGCTGGAGCCTCCAGCCACCTTGTCTTGCGGTCCTGAGGAGTGGGCTTGAGCGGATGCAGCCGGGCTCTCCTTTCCCTTGACGGTGGGCGGCTCCGCCGAGAACAGCGCCGCAAAGCGCTCCACCTGCCTGGCCAGGCTGTGCAGTTCCAGCTCCTCCAGGCTCGCGCGCAGGGCCTCGCTGTCCACGGCCCCCAGCCGCAGCCGCGGGGGCTGGGGCAGGGGGATGTCCACCAGGATTTCGGCCAGCCTGCGCGACAGGTAGGCCTTCTCGCGACCGTCCTGCATGCGGCCGATCAGGGCCCCCTTCAGCACCCCCTTGGGATCCTTCGCCTTGGCACCGGCCTGCTCCAGCTCGGCCAGGGCCTGGTAGATCCCATCGAGATGCTGATAGGCCGCCAGCAGGTTGATGGCGGTCTTGGGACCCACGCCTTTGACGCCGGGGATGTTGTCGCTGCTGTCGCCGGTGAGGGCCTTGAGGTCCACCACCTCCTCGGGCGTCACGCCCAGCTTCGCCACCACCCCCTCGCGGCGCACCTCCAGGGGCCCGGAGTTCCTGGCGTAGGGGCCGCCGCCCATGTAGAGCACGGCGATGTCGCGGCTGTCATCCACCAGCTGGAACAGGTCGCGGTCGCCCGAGAGGATGCGCACCCGCCAGCCCTCGTTGGCCGCCTGGTTGGCCAGGGTGCCCAGCACGTCGTCGGCCTCGTAGCCGGGAGCCATGCACAGGGGAATGTCCAGGCTCTCCTGCAGGATCGTCTGCAGGTTGGCGAGGTCCTGGAAGAAGGCTTCCGGGGCCTCATCCCGATGGGCCTTGTAGGTCTCGTCGGCCTGATGGCGGAAGGTGGGCTCGGCGGTGTCGAAGGCCACCACCAGTCCCTGGGGTTGCAGGCCCTTGCAGTGGTCGAGCAGGGCCTTGAGGAAGCCATAGGTCACCGAGGTGGGCACCCCCTCGCGGGTGCTCAGGCCCCCCTCGCCTCCCTTGGTGAGGGCGTAGTAGCTGCGGAAGGCCAGGGAATGGCCATCGATCAACAGCAGCAGCGGCCTGGCGCTGTCGGGTTCCGCTGCTGCCACGCCTGTCCTGATCGTTCCGGGCCCCAGCCTGCCATCCGCCCGCCGCTGGGCCATCCTGGGCAGACACGATGCCGGTGATCGGCATCCACCGGGAGCCCCGGTTCCGTGCTGCTGATGATGCATGACCCCTGAGCGACTGGGCCTCCTCTGGGGCGTCACGGTGTTCTCCGGCGCCCTGGCCCAGGCCCTGGCCTGGCTCACGGGTCTGCCAGGGGTGGTGCTGCTGCTGAGCTCCGGGCTCGTGATCGGCCGGGCTGGCCTGGGCCTGGTGGAGCCCCTCGACCTCGGCGATGGCCTCGAGACCGTGGTGGGTCTGTTCGTGAGCCTGGTGCTGTTCGATGGCGGCCTCAACCTGCGCCTCCCGGACGACGGCACCCGCCAGGCGGTGCTGCGCATCGTGGGGGTGCGGCTGGTGCTGGCCCTGGTGGGTGGCCTGCTGGTGGGCCATGGCCTGGCCGGCCTGGACTGGCCCCTGGCGGCGGTGTTCAGCGCCATTGTGCTGGCCACCGGGCCCACGGTGGTGACCCCCCTGGTGCGCCAGATCGGCCTGCAGCCCCCCCTTGGCGAAGTGCTGGAGGGGGAGGGGCTGGTGCTGGAGCCGATCGGCGCCGTGCTCGCCCTGCTGCTGCTGGAACTGGTGCTCGGCAACCTCCACGGCTGGCGCGAGCTGGCCACGGGCCTGCTGTTGCGTCTGGGGGGCGGGGTGGCCCTGGGGGCCGCCTGTGGCTGGCTGCTGGCGGAGGTGTTGCGGCGGCTGCCGGTGGAGCCGCGCACCGATCCGTTGAGGCTTCAGCTCACCCTCGGCACCCTCTTCCTGATGTTCACCGGGGCTGAGCAGGTGCTGGCGGAGTCGGGGCTGCCGGCCGCCGTGGCCGCCGGCATGGTGGTGGGTCGCCGGCTCGAGAGCGATGCGGCCGAGCTCGACGCCCTGATCCGCCAGCTGGCCCAGCTGGCGATCACGATGCTGTTCCCGCTGCTGGCCTCCGATGTGAGCTTTGCCCAGCTGAGCCCCTTGGGCTGGGGGGGCGTGGCCTGTGTGCTCAGCCTGATGCTGGTGTTGCGCCCCCTGGCGATCGCCCTGGCCACCTGGGGCATGGGCTTCAGTCTGGCCCAGCAGGCCGTGCTCAGCTGGCTGGCACCCCGGGGCATCGTCACCGCCGCCGTGGCCAGCCTGTTCGCCATCCGCCTGGAGCAGGCGGGGGTGGTGGGGGCCGGCCGGCTGCAGGGCCTGGTGTTCCTCACGATCCTGCTCACCGTGGGGCTCCAGGGCCTGAGCGCCGGCCCCCTGGTGGGCTGGCTCGGCCTCAATCAACCGCCGGGCGAACAGCCCAAGACCAGCGCCTCCTCAGAGGCCGCGGGCGATGCGCAGGCGATCCTCCCCGCTGCGGTGGAGCAGCAGCCAGGTGGCCACTAGATCGGGGCCCTGCAAGCTGCCCAGCAGCGCGGCCCGCAGGCTCTTCATCAGCACCCCTTTCTTGACGCCGGCGTCCTTGGCGGCCGCCGTGAGCAGTGCCTGGGCCTGATCGGCCTCCAGAGCTCCCTCCGGCAGCAGCTGGACCAGGGCCGCGAGGCTCTGCCTGGCCCCCTGAACCTCCAGCTGCTGGCTGGCGGCCTCATTCAGAGGTGGCTGGCTGAAGAAGGGCTCGGCCTGCTCGACGCCGTCCTGCAGCAGGGTGAGGGAGGGGCCGATCAGGGCGCAGAGTTCGCGCTGCCAGTGGGGGTCGGCCTGGGCCTCGGCGGCCTGGCCGCTGCCCGGCCCAGGCCAGCCCCGCGCCGCCCACAGGGGCAGCAGCTGCTGGCGCAGGCCCTCCGGCCCCTGCTCGTGCAGCACCTGGCCATTGAGCCAGTTGAGCTTGTCCCAGTCGAAGCGGGCCCCGGCCCGGTTCACCCGCTCGAAGCCGAACACCTGGGCGGCCTCCTCCAGGCTGAAGCGCTCGCCCATGCCCTCCGGCGGCGACCAGCCCAGCAGGGTCATGTAGTTGGCCAGGGCCGCCGCCGTGTAGCCCATGGCCTGGAAGTCGCTGATCGAGGTCACGCCGTCGCGCTTGGAGAGCTTCCTGCCGGCCTGGTTGAGGATCAGCGGGGTGTGGGCGAACACGGGGGGCTGCAGGCCGAGGGCCTCGTAGAGCAGCAGCTGTTTGGCGGTGTTGGCGATGTGGTCTTCGCCGCGGATCACGTGGCTGATCGCCATGGCGGCATCGTCCACCACCACCACCAGGTTGTAGAGGGGGTCGCCGATGCGATCGGCTGGAGCGCGGCGGGCGATCACCATGTCGCCGCCCAGGTCGGCGCCGGCCCAGCGCATGGCTCCGCGCACCAGGTCGTTCCAGCCGATGCTGCGCCCGTCGTCGATGCGGAAGCGGATCACCGCCTCGCGCCCCTCAGCGATGAAGGCCTGCTGCTGCTCGGGCGTGAGCGAGCGGTGGCGGTTGTCGTAGCGGGGGGCCTGCTTGCTGGCCGCCTGCAGCTCCCGCATGGCGCTGAGCTCGGCCTCGCTGGCGTAGCAGCGGTAGGCCCGGCCGGAGTCGAGCAGTTGCTGGATGGCCGCCTGGTGGGCCTCCTGCCGCTGACTCTGGATCACCGGCTCGCCGTCCCAGTTCAGCCCCAGCCAGCGCAGGCCCTCGAGGATGTTGGCGGTGAATTCAGGGCGACTGCGCTCGCGGTCGGTGTCCTCGATGCGCAGCAGGAACTGGCCGCCGTGGCGCTGGGCGAACAGCCAGTTGAACACCGCCGTGCGGGCTGTGCCGATGTGCAGGGTGCCGGTGGGGCTGGGGGCGAGTCGAACGCGCACCGCGCCAGCTGAGGTCACCTGCTGCACTCCATGGAAACCACCGGTCGGAGCAGGACCAGTGGAGGGAAACGGGACTGACGGGATTCGAACCCGCAACTTCCGCCGTGACAGGGCGGTGCTCTAACCGGTTGAACTACAGTCCCAGACGGGTCATGGGCCCTGGCGGGCCATCGGGTGGTCTGACCCTTGGCGTGGTCGCGGTGGCTGGCTGGGCGGACAGGGCCAGAGGCCCCAGCGCGCAGGCCGGATCTCGACCTCGAAAGTATCTGTGATCGCTGGCCCCATCGTCAACCATTGAGGGGAGCCCGTAGCGGGCTCCAGCGATGCTCTGGCCCGTGGTGATGGGCCGCAGGGGGCTGTTCAGGGACGAAAGCCGGCGGGCTCGATCAGGCGCACCTGATTGCCCCGGGCCGTGAATTCCCGACCCTGGTCACTCTGTACAACCACCCGGCCTCCGGATTTCACCCGGATCACCCGAGCCCGAACCCAGCCCAGAGCGGCAGACTCGAGCACCTTGACCACATCACCGGGTTGTAGATCCAACTCCATGTCCGGAACCATGAAACAGCAGGTGGGGACATCGAACGCGCCGTGGAGGACTTGAACCCCCGACATCAGGTTTTGGAGACCTGCGTTCTACCAACTGAACTAACGGCGCAGGGCCGATGTCCCCGGTGAGACATTGACGAAACCGACCGGAACCTCCTTGCGGAGGATCCTTCAGCGGTCGAAGCGTTGCTTGACCCTGGTGGCTTTCCCCACCCGATCGCGCAGGTAGAACAGCTTCGCCCGGCGCACCTTACCGCGTCGCTCCACGCTGACGGAAGCCACCTGGGGGCTGTGCAGCAGGAAGATCCGCTCCACGCCCACGCCCTGGAAGATCCGCCGCACCGTGATTGTGGCGTGCAGGCCGCCGTGGCGCTTGGCGATCACCACGCCCTCGTAGGGCTGAACCCGCTCCTTGTTGCCCTCGCGGATCCGCACGCCCACCTTGACGGTGTCGCCCACGTAGATCTCGGGCAGGTCGCTCTTGAGCTGCTCGTTCTCGAAGGCCTGCATCAGCGCATAGGCACTGAGCTTGCCCGTGCTGACCTGGGGTGCTGCTTCGGGTGCTGCCTCTGCCGCCACCGGTGCCTCTGCTGTCACGGTGTCTCCCTCCTGACTGGTTCCGTCCTGGATCTGCTGGTCCTTGGTGTCCTCAACCGCCATCTCAACTCCGCGTCGCCTGGCCAAACCACCAGTGTACGGGCTGGGGGTCACCCCCTCCTGGGGTTCAGCTGACGCTGCAGCCGCTGCACGGCCAGGGCGCCCCCGCTCAGCAGCATCCACAGCAGCCCCAGGCCGTTGAGGAGCACATAGAGGGTCTCGCCATTGGGCCCGAACCACTGCTTCAGCCATTCCCCCTCGTGCAACAGCATCAGCACGTGGGCCTGGTCGCGGCCCAGGCCGCCCCAGTCGCGCAGCAGCCGGTAGGACACCCCTGTGCACACCGTGAGCAGCAGGGGCAGCAGCACCAGCGGCGCCACGGCGGCATGGGCCTGGCGCAGGCGCAGCAGCAGCGGCGCTGGGGGCCTGGGCTGGGACGGTGTCACGCTGAACCGGTGCGTAGGGCGCTTGGGGGCTGGCTGGACGGTGGGCCGCAGGTCTGCCGGCAACGGACCCATCATGGAACTGTTGCTGCGGATGGGGTCGGCACTCTTTGGAGTCTCGGGTCCGCCAGAATCAGCACCCATCGTGCCCGCCTCCGCCGATCCGAATGAACCTGTTTGCCGATCTGCTGGCCAGCACCCGCGCCACCACCGCCCCGTCGCCCCTGGTGCAGGCCGGGCCGCGCATCCAGAAGAGCCGCCGCGGCGTGGAGGTGAAATCGGCGCGGGAAATCGCCACCATGCGCAAGGCCAGCCGCATCGTGGCCACCGTGCTGCGCGAGATCATGGCGATGGCTGCTCCCGGCATGACCACCGGTGATCTCGATGCCCATGCCGAGAGCCGCATCAGGGCCATGGGCGCCGTGCCCAGCTTCAAGGGCTACCACGGCTTTCCGGCCAGCATCTGCGCCTCGATCGACAACGAGGTGGTCCACGGCATCCCCAGCGCCAAGCGGGTGATCAAGGCCGGCGACCTGCTCAAGGTGGACACCGGTGCCTACTTCGAGGGCTACCACGGGGACAGCTGCGTCACCATCTGCGTGGGCGAGGAGACCCCCGAACCGGCCCGGCGCCTCGCGCGGGTGGCCCAGGAGTCCCTGATGCAGGGCCTCGCCCGCATCAAGGCGGGCAACACCCTGCTTGACATCGCCGGCGCCGTGCAGGACCACGTGGAGGCCCATGGCTACGCGGTGGTGGAGGACTACACCGGCCATGGCGTGGGCCGCAACCTGCACGAGGAGCCCTCGGTGTTCAATTTCCGCACCCGCGATCTGCCCAACATGACCCTGCGGGCCGGCATGACCCTGGCGGTGGAGCCGATCCTCAACGCCGGCAGCAAGGCCTGCCGCACCCTCAAGGACCGCTGGACCGTGGTGACCGTGGACGGCAGCCTCTCGGCCCAGTGGGAGCACACGATCGTGGTGAGCTCCGACGGCTGCGAGATCCTCACCGACCGCGACTTCTGAGCCTCAGCCGCTGGCCTGAGGGCGGGTGAAGGCCCGGAAGTAGAGCCAGCGGCCCAGGGCCGAGAGCGGCATCGTCACGTAGGTGAGGGGGTTGGGGGTCACGATGATCAGTCCCCAGTTCAGCTCGGCCTGGCGCAGCACCAGGGCGGCCACCAGATCCGGCGCCATCACCCCGATCGGGTTGAGGGCGGAGCGGAAGGGGCCCAGCACCAGGCGTCGCAGCCGCAGCTGGTCGCCCAGCTCCAGGGCCCGCAGGCTCAGCAGCTGGCCCATCAGGCGTTTGCTGATCTCATAGAGCGGGCTCAGGGCCGGCTGCACTTCGGCCTCCGAGGTGTTGACCCACACCTCCGGCCGCGGGCGATCCGCGGCGCCGCCACCCTGCTCCCGCTCGGCCGTCGCCGCGGCAAACAGCTCCAGCAGGCGCCAGCTGCTGAGGGCATTCACCTCCAGGGAGCTGGCCACCGCCTGCTCGGAGCGGCAGCCGTGCACGTTGATGCCGTGGTTGAGCACCAGCACATCCACCTCCTGGAGCAGGGGAGCCAGCATCTGCTCTTCGCCCACCTGCCAGAGCACCTGCTGGAGCTGGATGGGCCGGCCGCCGCTGTCGCGCAGGTCCAGCGGGGCCGACCCCGAGCTGAGGGCGATCAGCCGGGCGCCGCGGCGGTGCCACTGGCGCAGCAGCGCCTGGCCCAGGGCCCCCCTGGCCCCGGTGATCGCCACCGTGGGGGCCTGGGGGCGGGGAGCGGCAGGGGCCATCAGGGCAGCACCACGGGGGAGACGAACTCTGCAGGGGAGCTCGCGGCCACACCGTATGGGGCTGGGCCAGCTGCCTGGGCGGCCGGGGCGTTCGGCCCCGTGGCCCGCCCTAGATTGACGCGACCGGCAGCCCTCGGCGAGGTTGATCTATGGCCCCCACCTTGCTGATCGGCTCCTGCGAACCGTTCAGTGGAAAATCCGCGGTGGTGCTCGGTCTGGCTCGGCGCCTGCGCCGCCAGGGCCTGGGGGTGCACTTCGGCAAGCCCCTGGCCACCACCCTGGAGGGTGAGGACCTCCCCCCCGCCGGTGAACCCCTGCTGGACGCGGATGTGCGCTTTGTGGGGGCCACCCTCGGCCTGGAGGCGCACCAGCTGATTCCCTCCCTGGATGCCCTGGAGCCCGCCGTGGCGCGCCAGCGACTGCTGGCGGCGGATCTGGACCCGGGCCAGGGCTTTGCCCAGCTGAAGCAACGGCTGGCTCAGGACTTCGACGGCGTCGCCCTGCTGGAGGCCGCCGGCACCCTGCATGAAGGCCTGCTCTACGGGCTCAGCCTGCCCCAGCTGGCCCAGGGCCTGGATGCTCCGGTGCTCTTGGTGCAGCCCTGGATCGACAGCCGCAGTGTGGATTCCCTGCTCGAGGCCAAGGCCCGCCTCGGCGACCATCTGGTGGGGGTGGTGCTGAATGCCGTGGACCCCGCCATGGTGCCCCAGCTCGGCCAGGACATCGTGCCCGCCCTGGAGCAGCTGGGCCTGCCGGTGCTGGCGGTGATGCCCCGCAGTCCGCTGCTGCGCAGCGTCACCGTGGAGGAGCTGGCCCGTCGCCTCGGCGCCCAGGTGCTCTGCTGCCGCGACCGTCTCGATCTGCTGGTGGAGACCCTCTCGATCGGGGCCATGAACGTGAATTCGGCCATGGAGTTCTTCCGCCGCCGCCGCAACATGGCCGTGGTGACCGGCGCCGACCGCACCGACATCCAGCTGGCGGCCCTGGAGGCCTCCACCCAGTGCCTGATCCTCACCGGGGCGGGGGAGCCGCTGCCGCAGCTGCTCACCCGCGCCGAGGAGCTGGACGTGCCGCTGCTCAAGGTGGAACACGACACCCTCACCACGGTGGAGGTGATCGAGCGGGCCTTCGGGCACGTGCGGCTGCACGAGGCGGTCAAGGCCACCTATGCGGTGCGCCTGGTGGAGGAACACTTCGATTTCGAGCGTCTTTTCACTCGCCTACGGTTGCCCGCATTGGCCCAATAACGCTGCTAGTTTCATGGCGCAGCCTGCGATCTTGCGGTGACCCGATCCCTGGATTTTCCCTCCATCGAACGGATCGACACCCTGGCTCAGGAGCTGGCGATGCTCCAGGACACCAGCAAGCGCAGGATCGCCATCCTGGGCAGCCGCCATGTGCCGGTGGTGTCGATCCACCTGGTGGAAGTGATGGCGCGCTCCCTGGCCCAGGAGGGCCACAACCTGATCACCTCCGGGGCCCAGGGGGTGAATGCCGCGGTGATTCGCAGCGTTCTGGAAATCGATCCCTCCCGGCTCACCGTGCTGCTGCCCCAGAGCCTGGAACGCCAGCCCAGTGAGTCGCGCGATCAGCTTGAACGGGTGCTGCATCTGATCGAGAAGCCGGAGCACGACGAGCTTCCCCTGCCGATGGCCAGCAGCCTCTGCAATCAGGACATCATCACCCGCTGTGACCAGCTGATCTGCTACGCCTTCCACGACAGCGAGACGCTGCTGGCCAGCGTGCGGGTGGCCGAGGACATGGGCAAGGTGGTGAGCCTGCTCTACTTCGACTGATCCTGATCAGTGGATCCCCATCAGCCGGCCAGGGCGAGCACCGCCCTGAGCCCGGCCACGTAGAGGATGCCGCTGCAGACCACCCCGGCGGCCCAGCACAGCCCCCGCAGCGGCGGCAGGTTGCCGATGTAGGCCCCCAGGTAAGCCAGCCGCAGGGCCGGATGCAGCCAGGCTGCCACCACCACCGCCGGCCCCGCGGCCCCCGCCACCAGGCAGAGCAGCACGGCGGGGCCATGCAGCGTGAAGGCCTCGAAACTGTTTTGATGCGCCCAGCTGGCCCGTTTGCCCCAGGCCGGCAGCCGCTCGAACATGGCGCGCGGCGCCTGCAGGTCGTCCAGGCTGAAGTCGGCCTGGGAGCGGGCCGCCCCCAGGGGCACCGTGCTCAGCACCACCACGGCCCCGGCCAGCGCCAGGGACCAGGCCAGGGGGACAGCGGCGGCGGTGACGCTCATGGTGGTCCGGGATCGCATGGTGCTTGCGTCTGCATGATCGCAGCCGCCTGGGCCAGGATCAGGCCGCGCCCCGGCACCCCATGACATCCTCCGCTCCCGTTGCCTCGCCTGCGTCAGCGGCGGTGCCACCCAACTGGATCGACAACCGCCATCCCCTCGGCCGCCTGATCGCCCTGCTGCTGGCGGTGGAGCCCCTGCGACGCCTGATGTTCCTGCAGGCGCGCCAGCTGATCATCCGCACGGCCGAAGGCCGCGGCATCGCCTGGCGGGCCCGGCGGCAGGAGCTGCAGCGGCAGGCCGAGCCCCTGCTGGAGGCGAGCCGCAGCCCCCACACCCTGACCCCCGCCTACTACCGGGCCCGCTTTCACGCCTATCAGCAGGGCAACCTCTGCTGGCAGGCGGCCTGTGAGGCCGAGCAGGCCACCGATGCCATGGCCCTGCGGGTCTGGCCCGATGAAGCCCTCACGCCAACCCAGGCCCAGCAACGCCTGCGGCAGGCGATCTTCGCGGCGATTGAACCCAGTCTTCAGGGCCGTCCGGTGCGGGATGCCCTCGACCTGGGTTGCTCGGTGGGGGTGGGAACCCTGGCCCTCAAGCACTGGCTGGAGCAGCGCCAGCAGGCTCCGGTGAGTGTGCAGGGGCTCGATCTCTCGCCCGAGATGCTGGCCGTGGCCAGGGTGCGGGATGCCGGCCAGGAGATCCACGGCTGGCATCACGCCGCCGCCGAGGCCACCGGCCTGCCGGATGCCTGCCTGGATCTGATCACCCTGCAGTTCGTGTGCCATGAACTGCCGGCCGCTGCCACCAGGGCAGTACTGGCCGAGGCCGCCCGGCTGCTGCGCCCGTCGGGGGTGATCGCCCTGGTCGACCAGGACCCGGGCTCGGCGGTGATCCGCCGTCTGCCCGCCCCGATCGCCACCCTGCTCAAGAGCACCGAGCCCTACCTGGAGGACTACTTCCGCCTCGATCTGCCGGCGGCCCTGGCGGAGGCGGGCTTCCAGGCGGTGCGGAGCCAGGCCTGCGACCCCAGGCACCGGGTGCTGGTGGCCGTGCGCTGAGCGGGGTCAGGGGGCCTGGTCTGGCCCGTTTTCTAGGCTAGGGAAGGCACCGCGCGCTCCCCCTGTCCATGGCTGACACCTATTCCTTCGATGTGGTCTCGGATTTCGACCGCCAGGAACTGGTGAACACCCTCGACCAGGTGCGCCGGGATGTGGGCCAGCGCTACGACCTCAAGGACTCCGCCACCGAGATCGGCCTGGAGGAGACCAGCCTCACCATCACCACCGCCACGGACATGACCCTGCAGGCGGTGGAGGACGTGCTGCGCCAGAAGGCCACCAAGCGCAACCTCTCGCTCAAGATCTTCGACTTCCAGACCCCTGAGGCCGTGGGCGGCAACCGGGTGAAGCAGGAGGTGAAGCTGCGCAAGGGCCTCAGCAAGGAGCTGGCCAAGGAGCTCAGCAAGGTGGTGCGCGACAACCTCAAGAAGGTGTCCGTGGCGATCCAGGGGGAGAGCCTGCGGATCACGGCCAAGAGCAAGGACGATCTCCAGGCGGCGATCCAGCTGCTCAGGGACCAGGAGGTGGAGGTGCCGCTCCAGTTCGAGAACTACCGCTGAGGGACGCTCCGGACGCTGTTGGCATTGCCCGCCTGTCAAGGGGGCAGGGGAGAGTTGATGGCGTCACCGAATGAGCTGCCAGTTTCATGTGTGGCCCAGCCAAGGGTGGACATGGTTTCCAGCCCTTGTTAAGGAAAACACCGGCCGGATTGCGCCTTTTGGTTGCTACCGCAGCTGTCAAGTCGGTTCAGGAGCGACCTGTGCCATCGACCGCAATTCAGGTCAGGCCATCTGAACTGACGATCCCCCAACTGTCCTCTTGCATCCACGCTCGCCGACGCATTCATTTGTTACGGTGAGTCGCGCCGATGTTTTCTGACGATGAGCGACTGGAATGTTCGCAACCTCCCCTCCTGGATGAGCCAACGCACATCCAAGAACGGGTCCAGGCTGAGTCTCACGGGTAATAGCGCCTGGGCTGGTCAGCCTGTTGTGGCCAGGGTGAGGATCAGAAACCGCGGCAAGGGCGATGGCATTACCAACAGGGTTGTGATCAATCGGGCCATGGCAGCCAGCTGGACGTATCGCGGCAATCTTGATAAGGACAAGGTGGTTTTCGGTGATCAGGCCGGTGCCATCACCAAGCGCGCAAGAAGTGTGATCAACTTTGGCAATGACAATGTGCGCGACACCTTTGTCTTTAGCAACACCACTCGCACCCATGGCCCTTTCAATCACATGCAGAACTTTGTGATCGCCAATTGGGGCAAGCAGGATCGCGTGGTCCTGCGCAACATCGGCGGCAAGACATTCACGAACAAGGATCTGCAAAGCTTTGGGAATGGTGTGTATGGGTTCAGGGGCGTGCCGCTGGACAAGCTCCGTATCACCTCCCTGGCTTCAGCTTCAGGCCTCGACTGAAGCCTGATTGATGAGGTTGATTAGCTTGAATTGACCTTCCGATAGTCGGCTGCCCGTGATCGCTGGAAAACACCCCGGCGGCGGCTGGCGTTTCTGGGTCGATCGCGGCGGCACCTTCACCGATGTGATCGGCATCGCCCCCTCCGGCCAAGGGGTGGTGCGCAAGGTGCTCTCCTGCCAGCCGGATCAGCCTGGCGACCCTGCGGCCCGCGCGATCGCCGCCATGGCCGGTGGGCAGCCGATCACCGAGGTGCGTCTCGGCACCACGGTGGCCACCAACGCCCTGCTGGAACACCGCGGGGCCCGGGTGGTGCTGCTGATCAACCGGGGCCTGGGCGACCTGCTCCGCATCGGCGACCAGCACCGGCCGGACCTCTTCGCGCTCGCCATCACCCGCCCCCGCCCCCTGGATGTGCGGGTGATCGAGGTGGAGGGTCGGCTGGGTCCCCAGGGTGAGGAGATCACCCCGCTCCAGCTCGATGAACGGCTGGCCAGCTTGCTGAGCCGGGCCCGGGCTGAGGGTTACAGCAGCTGTGCGGTGGCGCTGATGCACAGCAGCCGCGCCCCCGGCCATGAGGAGCAGCTGGCGGCCTGGTTGGTCCGGTTCGGTTTCCACGCGCTGGCGCTGTCCCACAGGCTCAGTGCCCAGCCCAGGCTCGTGCCGCGTGGTCACACCGCCCTGGTGGAGGCCGCCGTGGCACCGGTGCTGCGCACCTACCTGCACCAGGTGGCCAGCGCCCTCAGCGGGCAAGGCGTGGGCCCGCGGCTGCGGGTGCTCTGCTCCAGCGGGGCGCTGGCCGCCCCGCAGGTGCTCCACGCCAAGGACACGATTCTCTCCGGCCCGGCGGGCGGCATGGTGGGTGCCGTGGCTGTGGCCCGCGCCGCGCTGAGGGCCGCAGGCCAACCGGCAGGCCCTGTGGTGGGCTTCGACATGGGCGGCACCTCCACCGACGTGTTCCACTGGGATCCCTGCCGCGGGGCTCTGGCCTGGGAACGGCAGCCGGAGACGGAGATCGCCGGCCTGCGGCTGCGGGCGGCGATGCTGCCGATCCACACCGTGGCGGCCGGCGGTGGTTCGATCCTGGGGTTTGAGGGGCAGCGGCTCACCGTCGGGCCGGAATCGGCGGGGGCCGACCCTGGTCCGGCCGCCTACCGCCGCGGCGGCCCGGCCACGATCACCGACGCCAACCTGCTGCTGGGCCGCCTGCCGGCAACGGCGCTGCCGCCGGTGTTCGGGCCGCGGGGCGATCAGCCCGCTGACCTGGATGCGGTGCGGCAGCGCCTTGGGGCCCTGGCGGAGGCCATGGCGGCCGTGTCGCCGGGAATCACGGCCGAGCAGGTGGCCTCGGGGGCCCTGCAGATCGCCATCGAAACCATGGCCGCGGCGATCCGCCGGATCTCCATCGAGCGTGGCCACGACCTGCGTGAGGCGCTGCTGGTGAGCTATGGCGGTGCCGGCGGCCAGCACGCCTGCCGCCTGGCGTCACGGCTGGGCGTGCGCCGGGTGCTGCTCCATCCCCTGGCCGGGGTGCTCTCGGCCTATGGCATCGGGCGGGCCGAGCAGCGCTCCCTCCAGGACTGCACGCCGGCCCTGCCCCTGCAGGCTTCGACCCTGCCGGAGCTGGAACGGCTGGCCGAGCGGCTGCGGCAGCAGGGATGCGCCACCCTGCAGGCCTCCGGCGACCTGGCCGATCCCCGGCTGCCGGTGCGCTGCTGGCACGCTCTGGAGCTGCGCCTTCCCGGCCGGGAGGACGGCCTGCTGGTGTCCTGGTCGCCCGGCTGCAGCGTGGAGGCCCTCGCCCAGGGCTTTGCAGAGCAGCATCGGGAGCGTTTCGGCCATGGGCCCAGCCTGGTCGGGGAGCCGCTGGTGGTGGAACGGCTGCTGGTGGAGGTGGCGCCGCCGGAGCCGCCGCCCTGGCAGGAGGACTGGCAGCCCCTGCCCCTGGCTGAGCCCGCCGAAGATAGGGGCGACGGGCCGCAGGCCACGGTGCCGATGTGGCTGGAGGAGGCCAGGGGCTGGTGCCCGGTGCCGCTCTGGCGCCGCGACGAGCTGCAGCCGGGCCAGCGCCTCGACGGCCCTGCTGTGCTGCTGGATCCCACCAGCACGTCGGTGCTCGAGCCCGGCTGGCGCGGGGTGGTGCTGCCCGACCGGGCGCTGCTGCTGGAAGCTCCGGCAGCCTCGAGTTCCGTCGTCTGCAGCACCGTTGCCGGCAACACGGACAGCCCTGATCCTGGCCGGGTGGATCCCACCCTGCTGGAGCTGTACAACCACCGCTTTGCCGCGATCGCCGAGCAGATGGGGGTGCGCCTGCAGCAGAGCGCCCGCTCGGTGAACATCCGCGAACGGCTCGACTTCTCCTGTGCCGTCTTCGATGGGGGGGCCGCCTGGTGGCCAATGCACCGCACATCCCCGTGCATCTCGGCTCGATGGGAGAGAGCGTGGCCGGCCTGCTGGCCGCCGTGGCTTCGGGGAAGCGCCCTCCCCTGGAGCCAGGCGATGTGGTGCTGGCCAACGACCCCTTCCACGGGGGCACCCACCTGCCCGACATCACGGCCATCACGCCGTTGTTTGCGCCAGGGCAGACCGGCTGCCGGCCGGCATGCTTCGTGGCCTGCCGCGGCCACCACGCCGATGTGGGGGGCATCACGCCCGGCTCGATGCCGGCCTTCAGTCGCTCGATCGCGGAGGAGGGACTGCTGCTCGACAACCTGCGTTTCCTGCACCGGGGCGAGCTGGATGCAGCCGCCTGGCTTCAGCGCTTTGCCGAGGGGCCCCACCCCGTGCGCAACCCTGAGCAACTGCTCGCCGACCTGCAGGCCCAGGTGGCGGCCAACCGCCTGGGGGTGGTGGAACTGGAGCGCCTGATCGGTGCTGCGGGCCTGCCGGAGGTGCAGGCCTACATGGGTCACGTGCAGGCCAACGCCGCCGAGGCGGTGCGGCGGGCCATCAGCCGCCTCGTGGGGGGTGAGGCCTGTGTTGAGCTCGACGACGGCACCACGATCCAGGTGGCGGTGCGGATCGATCGTGGGCGCCGCCATGCCCGGATCGACTTCAGCGGCACCTCCGCCCAGCATCCCGGCAACCTCAATGCCCCTCTGGCGATCACCCGGGCGGTGGTGCTCTACGTGTTCCGCTGCCTGGTGGGGGAGGCCATTCCCCTGAATGCGGGCTGTTTCGAGCCCCTGGAGCTGGTCGTGCCGGAGGGCTCCCTGCTGCACCCCCGCCCCCCGGCCGCCGTGGTGGCCGGCAATGTGGAAACCTCCCAGGCGGTGGCCAACGCGCTGTTCGCCGCCCTCGGCATCCAGGCCGCGGCCCAGGGCACGATGAACAACCTCAGCTTCGGCGATGCCCACCGCCAGTATTACGAAACCATCTGCGGCGGCACGGGCGCGGGCGTGGATCTCGAGGGCCGGGGCTTCTGCGGCGCCAGCGCCGTGCAGAGCCACATGACCAACTCGCGCCTCACCGATCCGGAGGTGCTCGAGCAGCGCTTTCCGGTGAGGGTGAAGACCGTCCGCCATCCGTCGCGGTTCCGGGGGCGTCGGCCGCTGGGCCGGGGGGACGGCGTGCTGCGCCAGCTGCGCTTCCTCGAACCCGTCACCGCCACCCTGATCAGCGGCTCCCGGCGGCGGCCACCCTTCGGCCTGGCGGGTGGCGGAGCAGGGGCCCTTGGATGCAACAGTCTGATTCGCGCTGACGGAGAGGTGGTGCCCCTGGCGGGATGCACGCAAGTGGCGTTGAACTCTGGAGAGGCGCTTCGGATCGAGACGCCGGGGGGAGGCGCCTACGGCCCGGTGGAGCACCAGCGCTTTCAGGCGTGAGGCTCAGCCCTGGGAGATT
>CAVONQ010000011.1:0-122854 GCA_963697335.1 uncultured cyanobacterium | reverse complement strand
ACCTCTTCGCCACCACCACAAACACAATCGGCAGCTCCGCCCCCAGCACGCCATACCGCTCCGACGACACCGCATGGATGCTCGCCTGGCGGAACCCCGCCGCTTTGAGCTGATCCAGGAGCTCCCAGCCCGGGATGCGATACACCAGGCTGCGATCGGTTTCACCCACCGGATCGCCATGCCATTCCGGTTCCATGAGCAGCTCAGGCTCCTGATCCTCGCCACGCCAGCGGGCCTTGATGATCGAGTCCTGGGACCCATAGGCCAGTGGCACCGTGGCCAGGAGATAGCCGCCGAGGCTCAGAGTGGTGGCCATGGCCTCCAAGGCAGGCTGCAGCTCTTCCACGTGCTCCAGCACCTCATTGCAGAGCAGGCAATGCATTGAGGCCGGCGGCAGCCCGAGTGAGCGCAGGTCCCGGTGAGGCACCTGGCCCCGCAAGCGGTGCTGAGGATCAGGCAGATACTCGCTGCAGCGCAACTGGGGGCAGCGCTGCCTGAGGTAGTCCGCAAAGGGGGTGACGGCCTCGCTCAGGAACAGCCGCATGTGTGAGAATGGCGGCAGCTCCCCCTCGTCGATCAGTCTGCGGATCACGAGCAATTCCGCCCGTTGGCGGCTCACCACCCCATCCACCGCCAGGGTTTCGCGGCAGTTGGCATCGCTCACCACGATCCGCTCCGGAGGGATCGGTTCATCGCTCAAGGGCTCCAGCAGGCCAGCCACCGCAAGTTTTTTCAGCCCTCGCGTCACCGCAGCGGGCCAGTGGCGGAACTCCTGCTTGGCCAGGGTCTTAAAGCCGCTGATGTTCGTAAAGGAAGCAGAAGTGCCAGCACCGGAAGCAGCGCGGAAGCAGTCAAGTAGAGGAAAGATGAAACTCCAATCGATTGACAACCAGATCTCAAGTTGTGGTAAGATTGCTGGATAGACGCTGTACTGGCTAAGTGCTGCCATCAATCAAGCCCGGCAAAAACAAGCTCTCAAGCTCCGTCGTTCTACTCTCACTGCACAAGTCTGGTTCCACGCTGCTGACCAAGCTGCTCAAAGACTGGTGCACAGAGTTCAGCTATAGCTTCTGTGACATTCCGGGATTTGTCTTTGGCCAAGGGGGGCAATGGCCAAATGGAAACAAACTGAAGCAGCTATACTCCGAAAACGAGGGCACTGTTTGGGGTGGCTATCGCCATATCCCCAATTGGCTTGAAGACCTTCTAGGCAGTGGTTCACATCCATGCAAGGTTGTTTCTCTTACTCGGAATCCCCTGGACTGTCTTACGTCAATGTACTATTCCCACAAGAAGTCTCATATCGTCCCAAAGCGCGATGGGCCATCGAAAGAAGGTCTCTTAAAGGAGCGCGAAAGACTGCAAGATCTCACTCTTCAAGAATATATAGAGTCGGTAGTGGAGGATGACATTCGTGGCGGAAATACGCTCCTGAAACGCTATCGGCATCACTTTTCCACCATCAGCACACTTTCGAATGAACGGCTTTTAGCCTTTGACTATGACTTCTTTGTCTACCGAAAATATGAATGCTTGTCCAAAATCTCTTCATTTATCTCTGACGGAAAACTAGATGACAAATCATCCCACCAGTCGATTTTTAATATTGTCTCTCATCATGATCTATTCCCTACAACCGAAAAAGATTCTCAGCACGTACGCAACGTAATGCCTGGCGACTTTTTTAGAAAAGTTGAGCCCCCCATGAGCGATATACTCTCGAAACAGATTTTGGAAAGGTTAAATATTCCGTCGTTCCAGGCTGTTAGCACGTAGTGCTTCCTTGGGCCAAAACACTTAGTGATTCTAGTCAGATTTCACTAAGGGAATATCTGAAAAATCCGTTATAATCAATTAAGATCCAAGACTGAGACTGGAACGGATGGCCAAACTCCTCCAGCTGTGCTTCACGGACTACGAGCAGATCTACAGCAAAAAGGGGACGCGTCGCCAGCGCTTCTTGGATGAGATGTAGGCCACGGTTCCCTGGGAAGCGTTCTTGGCTTTATTGAGCCCGTGTATTACAAGCCCTCCAGCAAAGGAGGCCGTCCGCCGATTCCTTTGGAGGTGATGCTGCGGAAGGGGCCTGGGTGGCTGCCGCGGAGCGAGCTGGGTAATCAAGTGAACCCTTGATCGCTGTCCCCAGAATTGGGGGAAGCCCAGATCTTCCGCATCGGATTGATTACCGTGGCCACCGTAGACCGGCTGGAGCACCACTGCCACATCGTGGGCATCAAAGTCAAGAGCTACCGGCAGAAGCAAGCCGCTACTGGGCTTTCTGGTGATTGGAGTGACCCGCCTTCGTTATTGACGCCGACGTCATGACCGTCACGATCGAGACCAGCAACCACTCAGCTCACCTGAAGCACTGCGGTGACACGAAAACTGGCCCACCAGCATCGATATTGTTGCCGGAACCACAACTTGATTGACGTGCCGCGGCAGCCTGGTCACGATCCAGATCCCCGCAGCGATCTCGGGCACGGGAAAGGTCCATTCCCGTGGAACGATTCACATTCTGGGGCGATCTGCCAGGCCTAGTGGACCAGACTTTTGATAGGCCTTGGCCCACCCCCTTCACCTCTTCGCCACCACCACAAACACAATCGGCAGCTCCGCCCCGAGCACGCCATACCGCTCTGACGACACCGCATGGATGCTCGCCTGGCGGAAACCTGCCGCTTTGAGCTGATCCAAGAGCTCCCAGCCGGGGATGCGATACACAAGGCTGCGATCGGTTTCACCCACCGGATCACCATGCCACTCCGGTTCCATGAGCAGCTCAGGCTCCTGATCCTCACCGCGCCAGCGCGCCTTGACGATCGAATCTATCGAGTCATAGGCGAGCGGCACCGTGGCCAAAAGATATCCGCCAAGGCACAGGCTGCTACCCATGGCCTCGAGGGACGGCTCCAGCTCTTCCACGTGCTCCAGCACCTCATTGCAGATGAGGCAATGCATCGAGGCTGGCGCGAGCCCGAGGGAACGCAGATCCCGGTGGGGCACATGGCCCCGCAAGGGATGCTGGGGATTAGGCAGGTACTCGCTGCAGCGCACCTGCGGGCAGCGCTGTCGCAGATAGTCCGCAAAGGGGGTGACGGCCTCGGTCAGGAACAGACGCATTGTTGTGAACGGCGGCAGCTCCCCCTCGTCGATCAGCTTGCGGATCACGAGCAATTCCGCCCGATGGCGGCTCACCACCCCATCCACCGCCAGAGTTTCGCGGCAGTTGGCGTCTCTCACCTCAATCCGCTCCGGCGGGATCGGTTCGTCGCTCAAGGGCTCCAGCAGGCCAGCCACCGCCAGCTTTTTCAGCCCCCGAGTTACGGCGGCGGGCCAATGACGGAACTCCTGCTGGGCCAGGGCCTGAAAGTCGCTTAAATTCTCAAATGTCCGATGCTGGTAGCCAGGTCCACTCTGGATCAATGCCCTCCTCCCACCCCCTGAAACCTGAGCCTATGACAAGGACTGCAGACCTAGCAGTGGCAACTCAGCTTGAGGAAGCCAGGGAAGAGACGGAACTGACACAGCTGCAACTGCAACAGGTGCAGGAAGAGCTTGATCACCTGAGGCTGCTCCTTAGCGAAGCCGAAGCCAGTCTGCGGCGCCACCGCGAAGCGCAACACAGCGCCGAAACCCTGATCGAAGCCCTGCTCACCCGCCTGGAAGCCAGAAGCGAGCTGGGCTGAGACCTCAGGCCGCTAGCGCCAGCCGGGCACTGGCAGCATCCAGGAACTGCTGAAAGGCCTCCGGGTCTGCCGCCTGGGCCCGCGGTGCAGGCAGCTCCAGATTGAAACGGGCGGCAATCTGCTCGAGGCGAGCCGTGAACCGCTCCAGGTCCGGGTCGTTGCCCTCAGCAGCAGGAGCAGCTCGGGCGGGCTCGGGCTCGCCGCCCCACTCAGCGCCCTGGCGTCGCTGCCGCAGCAATTCCACGAGATCCGCATCGCCGCTGGCACACTGCATCGCCTGATCCCAGCTGCTCAAGGCCTCGGCCTTGCGGCCGTTGGCCATGGCCAGGCGGGCTTCGATGTCATGCAGCCAGGGGTTGCGGCGCTGCTCGGCCGTGGCGGCCTCCAGGTAGGCACCGCAAGGGGCATAGCACTCCATCTGCAGGCTCAGATCCGCCGCTTTGAGGCGGGCGTAGTCCCAGCTGGGGCAGCGCTGGCACACACCGCTCCAGAACAGCAGCGCCTCCTCGGGGGCGCTGGCCGCCACCTCCTCCCCCACCGTGTTCACCAGCAGGGGTTCAAGCTGGGCTCGCAACCGCTCTCCTGCAGCCGGCCGGCCCAACACCAGCGCCAGCAGGGCCAGGGAGCCGGGCTCCAGCAGCTGCCCCCATTGCTCCGAGGGCTCGGGCTGCAACGGCTTCCAGATCTGGTTGAGCCAGGTCTCCAGGGCGTCTTCAAGGCTGGCGTGGCGCCAAGGCAGATAGGAGGCCGCCAGGGTCTGGGCCTGGCGATCACCCTCACTGAGGGAGACCTCCTCCCCGGGTTCGAGCGGCCAGAGGCCCCAACGATCCGGCACCAGGGCGAGTTGGGGGTTGTGCTGATCCGCAGCCAGCAGCAGGTCGTCGCCACGCTCCGGGGTGCCGGCGAGAAGGCAGAGATGGGCCAGTCGAAGGGCCTGGTCCGCCGCACACTCGGCCTCAGCAGCGATCAGCCGCTTGATGGCTTCGCCATCTGCCAGCCAGGCCGCCCGGATCCAGGCGGGGGGAAGCTCAGGTGGGATCGGCAACGGGGGCATCACAGCACGTGGGGGAGGGTGAACCAACCGGCCCCAGGCCCATCATGGAGCCAGTTTCGCCAAAGAGTCTGGTGCCCCAGCGCGTGGTGATCGTTGATCCCGGCTACGCCCATGCCAGCGGCCACCACGCCGAGGTGAACCGGCAGCTGATGCGCCATCTGGAGCAGGCCGACCTTGCGGTGGAGTGCTGGGTAGACCGTGAGCTCATGAGCAGCGATCCCAGCCTGCGGCCGCTGTTACAGGGCTGTGGCTACGTGGATCCCCGCCACTGGCTCGATCTGCCGGGGAGCCTTCACCTGGCCAGCCGCCTGGCCAACCAGATGGAGGCAGCCGCAGCCGACGGGCCGGCGGTACAGCTCTGGATCGCCCACAGCCTGCTGCCGTTCCAGTTGATCGGCCTGGCCAAACTGCTACAGCGCCAGCCCCCCGCCCGGGTGGAAATCGGCATCCTCTATGCCCCTGGTGAACGGCTGGGGGGCTCCAGCGAGCCCACCGCCGTGAGCCCCGGGGTGGAGGCGGAACGCTCCCTGGCCATTGCCAACACCAGAGTGGCCTGGAGCGCCCTGGCCCGGGCTGTGGGCCAGGGCGGCCACAGCCTGCGGCTGGGCTGCGCCTCCCGGCTGCAGGCCGAGCTGCACCAGCCCCTGCTCGCCGCCGCGGGGCTGCCGGAAGCTGCCTGCCAACCGGCTGTGGTGGGAGCTGGAGTGCCCTTTGAGGCGGCGCTGGGCCCAGCGGCGCCCCAGGTGCTGCTGCACTGGGGCGATCTGAAGGTCGGCAAGGGTCGCCAGGAGGTGTTCGATCTGATCGAGTCGCTGCTCGCCGGCGGTGTCAGCACCCCTCCATGGCGCTGGCTGTTTCACTGCAATAGCCGCGAGAGCCTGGAATCTCAGGAGGAGGCGCTGATCAACCGGGCCATCCACCAGCTTGAGGGCTTCCGCTATTGGCATGGCCCCGTGGACAGCGCCGCCATGCAGGCCGCCTTCGCCGACACTGCCGCGGCCCTGCTGCCTTATTCCCCAGAAGACTACGCGGAGCGCTCCTCGGGAGTGCTGTGGTGCTACGGCGCCGCCCGGCTGCGCGTTCAGAAACGGGCCACGGCCGTGGGCTATCCCAGCGGCTGGCTGGCCCGGGAGGCCAGCAGCCTCGGCATCCGCTGGCAGAGCCCCGTCGCTGAAGAGCCCACCGCCAGCCACTGGCTGCAGGCCCTGGAGCAGAGCGTGGAGCGGGCCGTCTTGGCCCCATCCTTCAGCCCCTACGGCCAGCAGGTGCTGGGCAGCAGCTATGGGAGCTGGATCCTGGGCGGCTACATTCGCCCCAGCGAGGGATTGCCTCTTGAGCGACGAAGCGCTGAGGGCCGCCCTGGAGGAGGCTGAACTTCTGGCTCTGCAGCTGAACCAGATTGCGCGACGAGCTGGAAAGCCAGCACCACCGCAACGCAGAGCTTGCCTTGAGCCTTGCCGAACGCACCGCCGCGCTGGCGGAGCGCGACCAGCTGGCCTCCCAGGGTGCCCAGGACTCTCAGTGGCAGGAGGAAGTGGAACTGTTGCGGCTGCAGCTGCAGCAGGTGCAGGAGGAGCTCGAGAGCCAACACCAGTACCAGGACGATCTGCGCCGAACCCTGAGCGAGCGGGATCAGGCCTTGGCCAAGCAGGCCAGGAGTCTGGCCGATCTGGCAACGGCCCGGGATGCCCTGCACAGCGAACGGGACCAATGGACCTCCAAGGCGAGCTCTGGCGAAGAGGCCCAGAAAGCCCTGAAGGCCGAGCACGCCAAGCAACTGGCCCAGCGCGACGCCACCCTGACGGAACGGGACAACGCCCTCGCCGAGCTGAGCACCAGCCTCAAGACCGTGAAGGCCGAACGGGACCAGTGGGCCCAACGGGCCCGCGCCAACGAGACCAACCTCGAGGCGCGGCGGGCGGAGCTCGAAACCCTGAAATCCAGGCAGGAGGCCAGCCTGGTGCAACACAAGAAGGAGCTGGGCGACCGGGACAGCAAGCTGGCCGAGCGCGACCGCAAGATCGCTGATCTCAACAACCGCTTCAAGGCCCTCAAGGCCGAGCAGGAGCGCTCCCAGAAGCGCACTCGCGAAACCGAATCGCTGCTGGCCACCGCCCAGAAGATGCTGGAGGGCCAGGCCGTCTATCTGGAAGACCTCAGCCGCAAGGAGGAGCAGGCGGAGCTGGCCCTCGAGCGCGAGCGCCAGTACGAGGCGGAACTGCTGCATTTCCTGGCCCATAGCCGCGCTTCGGCCAGCCTCAAGCCGGAACTGATCCCCCGGATCCGCGCCCTGCTGCAGCGACAGGCCAACCCCGACAGGAACCATCAACCCACCTGAGTCCACGCCCTTGACCCTCTCCTCCACGCTCACCCCGCCTGTCACCGAAATGCGGCTGGTTGTGGTTGGCAACTGCCAGGCCCATCCGCTGATGCTGGGGCTGGAGCGAGCCCTGCCCAGGGCCCAGATCCACTTCTGCCCCTCGGTGCACCTGGCCACCGCCGAAGACGTGGCTCGCCTGCACCAGCGCTTGGCCACGGCGGACCTGCTGGTGATGCACCGGGTGCAGCCTGGCTACCGCGATAACATCGGCCTCGACAGCCCCAAGCTGCGCTCCCTGCTGCCACCTGGAGCCCGCTGCCTGGTGCTGCCCAGCCTCCACTACGAAGGCCACCATCCCTGGACCGCCTACGCCCACGACCCCCAGGGCAGGCTGGCCGCCATCAGGGACGCATCCCCCCTTGGGGATTACCACGACTTCCTGGCCATGGCGACGGCCGCCGCCGGGCTGCCGGCCAGCCGGCTGCTCACGGTCAGCGGCGGCGCGGTCCTCAGCAAGCTCCTGCAGCGCCTGCATCGGGAGTCCCTTGAGGAACTGAAAAGCCGCGAAGAAGATTGCGACCTGGCCCTGAGCGACTGGATCGACGCCCAGCACCGACGCCAGCCCCTGTTTCACACCATCAACCACCCCACCCAGGCCTCATTGCAGCAGGTGCTGGAGAGGTTGTTCGCCGCCCTTGCCCCGACCCTCAGGCCCCAGGCACTGGTTCCTGATCCCGTGGAGCACCTCGGAGCCCTCTCGATTCCTCTGCACCCCTGGGTGATCGAGGCCCTGGAGTTGGAAGCCTGGGCTTCCAGCTGGGGCCAGCGTCAGGGGAGCCGCTTGACGCTGGACGACCAGCTCCAGGCCTCCATGACCTACTACCGGGACCACCCCTGGATCGCTGACGACAACAGGCACCACGGCAAGCTCAAGCTGGCGCGCCAGTGCCTGAGACTCCTGGAGCAGGATCAGAGGTCTTCAGCTGCTGAGACGAAGCCAGCATCCACCAGCAACGCCAGCATTGCCTGCCTGATCAACTACTACAACGACATCGACACCCTCGCCTGGCAGGTGCAGTCAGGGGGCCTCAAGCACTACGACCGCATCTACATCTGGGATGGTCCTTACGCCTTTCTACACCGCTTGGCGATTTTCCCAGACCAGCACGAGCGGCTGGACCAGAGCCCCCTGGGCCAGCGCCTGCTGAGTGACCCCAGGGTTGTGTACCGCTACGGGGTATGGCGCGATGAGGCCCAGAAACGCATCGACGCCTATGAGGCGGTGGTGGAAGATCTGGTGGTGCTACACGACAGCGACGAATTTTTCCAGCTCGATCGCCAGCGGCTTCAGACCTTCTGGGCCTCGGCCTACAACGTGGCCTCCAGGCGTCTCCAGAACCTCTACGCGGGGGGCCTCTACGGCAGCGATCCCCACCACGCCACCCAGCAGCTGGAGGGGCTACCCCACAAGCGTCTCGTGTTCAAACGCCGGGCCATCAGCGCCGAACGCCATCTGGATTACTGCTGGCTGGTGGGGGTGAAGCAAAACCCCACCAATGAGCAGTGGGTGGATCCGGAGCCCCTGGGGCACAGCTACCACCTCACCGCCTGCCGTACGCCCCGGGGCCAGGCCGCCAAGATGGCCTTCTACATGGCCCAGTCGATGCGGGGCAAGCCAGGCCATCCGGTGGTGCAGCGCCTCGACGCCCTGGTGCAGGATCAGAGCCTCAGCCTGGAGGCGGCCCAGCAGATCTTCCTGCGCGGAGATCCGGGCTTCTGCGGCATTCCCCACCCGGATTTCGGCCTGTCGCTGCATCGGCGCATCAGCGATCCGGATTTTCCAGAGACCACCCTCCAGGCCATGCTCGACCAGCGCCACCGTCTGGGCCCTGGGAGCTACACCATGCTTGAGGGGTATCCCCTTTACCTATGGCTGGAGCCGGACGCCAAGGGGGTGGATCTCAGCGTGACCGGCAGCCACCGGCTGCTCCTGAAGCACTGGCTCTGGCCCGATGGCCAGCGCGCTGAACCGGGCCCCAGTCTGGAACTGCTGGGCAGCGCCCTCCGCCTCGACTTCGCCCCTGGGCCTGAGCACCACGGCTGGCTTTTGCAAGTGCAGATCCAGCGCTCGGAGAAACCACAGGGCCTGGTCAAGCTCAACCTGAAGCTGGGTTGAGCCAGTCCGCCATGGGCAGACCACTGCTGAGGCAGGCTGCCCCGTATCGCTGGTGCACCAGCTGCATCAGGGGCAGCCGATAGGCACCGCAGTCGGCCAGGAGAACCGCGAAGGGACGCTGATGGTGCAACTGCTCCACCGCTTCCACCAAGACGGCCAGGGATTCGGCAAAGCCCCCAGCTGGCCGGCGCGGGTAACGGCTGTTTGGCCCTGGCAGGCACCTCAGGCCAAAGGGAGCGCCCTGGAACAGCAAGCCGGCACGATGGGCGGCCTGCACCTGCTCGGCCTGTTCTCCCACGTACACCACTTCCAGCCCTGCCAGCTCCTGCAAAATCTGGTTGGGTTCGGGGGGGCAACCCAGGGGCGGCAGGGGGCCGTGGCCATGGGCCAGAAGCTCCTGGGCCAGCACCAGCCAGTGGCTCAGGCCGGCTGCGTCGTTGGTCCAGAGGTCGCTGTCGAGCAGGGCTGCCACAGCCGCCTCACCCCATTGACGCAGGCCGCTGATTGGGTCGTGGGCGGCAGCGTAGAAGCCGTCCTCGCAGTGGAGCCGGCGCAGGGCCTCCAGCGGCGCCGGAATCTCCATCCAGGGCACCTCCTGGCCCCTGCTCCAGAAGTCGGTGTCGTGGTGCAGCCGTCGCAACTTGGCCAGAACGGGCTCCAGACCGTGGACATCGGCCAGGAGGGGGGCCAGCACCGCCATCTCGGTGCTCTGCAGCTCCACCAACAGGCCGTGATGCCAGTCGAGGGTGGGCAGGGGCTCCAGCTTCTCCTCCAGGCGCCGCTGCCAGTTAGAGACCGCGTAGGCGAGCTTGCCGCAGGACGCCTGGGGGAGGTGGTGGCCTGAGGTCCACTGGGGCTCGAGGCTGGCCATCAGACTGGGGAGGGCCTGACGGGCCCGGGCTCCTTTGGGGAGATACCAGCAGAAGTCATCGAGGGCATCATCGATGGCCTCCAGCGAGGGCTCCGCGCCTTCGGCGAACAGAGTGCTGAGATCCAGCTGGCCCGGTTCGGCGGCCACACCAGGGGGCAGAAAGACCAGCTCGGCCCACACCGTGACTGCCTGCAGCGTGTCTGCATTCGGGTAGTCGGCCTGCGGGCGGTCCGATGCAGCGACAGCAGGTGGTGTTGACGAGTCCTCGTCAGGTCTGCGGACCTGGTCGTCCCCAGGGGTGGTGGCAGGGGCAGCCAGTTCGGGTGCCGACAGTTCCAGTGCCAGGCGCGCCCGCACCAGCGCAGCATGGAAGGCCTCAGGATCGGCAGGATCCAAGGGGAGCCGCTCCATCCATCCGATCAGCCTCAGGGCCGCGGCGCCATCGAAGGGATCGGAGGCCAGCACCGACGCAGCCGCATCGTCCAGGGGCCCGGTGCAAAGCGCGGTCGCCCAGTCCGGTGTGGGATCCAGCAGCTCGGCCAGCCGCAGGGCCAGGTCAACAGCCATGGGGGCCAGTTCCCGCCTGGCCTGGACTGAGGTCTCGCTCTGAAGAAGCCTGTCCGCCGCCAGGGCTCCCACATGCACGATCTGCTCCTCCAGCACCGGCAGCCAGTCCGGAACCTCAAACGGGCGCTGCAGACCCTGGCTCAGCACGGGCACCAGGCGGGCGCTGAGTTCCACCCTCCGCCTGGGCTTCAGCCCCTGGTCGCCAGCCTCCACGATCAACTTGTGGGCGGCGGTCGCTAGCTGGCCGAGCAGATTGCCGTAGGTGGCCCACACGGCTGGGGCCCTCTCGGGGTGGAAGGCGATCAGCGGCGCGAGTAGCCCCAGCAGCTCGTCGTGGTGCTGAAGAGCCTCATCCCAGGCGCCAGCAGTCAAGGAGTCGTCACAGCAGAGGAAGGTGAGCTGAGCTGTTTCCATCAGCAGTTCCTGGGCGCTGCGCCTGGGCTGGGGCATCGCCAGGAGCTGTCGCTGCAGCCGCAGGCGTTCGGCCTGGGGCAGCGACAGCCCCCGCAATTGCTCCAGGGACAGCCAGACCCCAGCCAACTGGGGCTGTTCGGCAGGGAGTGAGGATGCCAGCAGCTGGGAGAAACGCTGCCTTGATTATGACCCTGGCGGCCTTAGGGTCAGTTCAGCCTTCAACCAGCCCGCCGATGGCCGCTGAGCAGGCTCTGGAAACTTCCGCCCCTGAAATCGCTGCCCGCAGCCTGGCCGACCCTGTCGAGCCAGAGCTGCAGTGCCTGAGGCGCGGTCCCTACCAGGGCCGGCTGGAGGGCTTCCAGGAAGCCGGGGGCTTGGCCGGCTGGGCCACGGTGTGGCCCCTGGACCCCGTCTCCCCCAGCGCCCCCCTGCTGGTGCGGCTAACCCTGGAGGACCTCCTCAACGGTGACGGCTCGCGCTGCTGGCTGCTAGCTGAGATGTTGGCCCAGCGCCCCCGGGTCGACCTCCAGTCGAGCGGCGTGGAGGCCGCCTGCGGCTTTCTCTTCCTAGGCCACTCCGGCGTGCATTTGCCTCCGTTCAGCTCGGGGCTGGTGCTGCGGGCCTTCTTCGATGCCGAGCAGAGCCACGAACTGCCGGGCAGTCCCCTGCGGCTCGATGCCCAGGCCTACGCCCGCCTGAAGGAGCTCTGCCTGCTGGGGTTGGGCCGACCGGCCCGCATCTCCGGGCTGGAGGGTCCCACGGTGCGGGGCTGGGCCAGCGGCCCCCAGGAGCTCCAGCTGCGCTTCGACGGAGGCCCAGCCGTGGGCATTTCCCGGCCCGACCCCCTACCCCGGGGCGAGTGGCCGTTCCAGATCGAGCTCCCCAGCGAGCTCTGCGATGGCCATGTGCACCATCTGCGGCTGGAGAGCCTCGAAGGCGAATTGATCGACGAGGGGCTCGATCTCTTCCCCTTCCAGCTCACCCCCTGGCCCGTGTTGTTGGAACACAGCCGTCCGCTCTTTCCCGACCACCTCTCCCCCCTCGCCGTGGAACGGCAGGCGTGCCTGCTGGGCTGGCTGGATCGCGCCGATCGGGAGGGGATCGCCCTGCCCTCGCAACTGCCGCTCTGGCAACGACTGGTGAGCCATCCCCTGCGGCGCGATGGCGCCGCGGGTCCCCAGGCCCTGCCCCAGGGCCATGAGCCCGGGCCCGATGGCGCCCCAGTGGCTCGGGTGCCGCTGGTGTTGCCCCTGAGTGAGGCCCCCCTGGCCTCGATCGTGATCCCGGTGCACAACCATTACGCCATCACCCGGCGCTGCCTCGCCGCCCTGGCCTACGCACCCACCCGCGTGCCCTTCGAGGTGATCGTGGTGGATGACGGCTCGACCGACGGCTCCTCAGAGGCGCTGGCCCAGGAGGCTCCGGGCGTGCGGGTGGTGCGGCACGACTACGCGAGGGGCTTCAACCAGTCGTGCTGCAGTGGGGCGGCGATCGCCCGGGGCACCTACGTGGTGCTGCTCAACAACGACACCGAGCCCTGCGCCTGGTGGCTCGATGAGCTGCTCTGGCCCTTCGATCACTGGCCCGGCACCGGCATGGTGGGCGCTCAGCTGGTCACTGCTGAGGGGCGCCTCCAAGAGGCCGGCGGCATCGTGTGGGGCAATGGAGAGCCCTGGAATTATGGCCGCAACGGCAATCCAGCCAATCCGCGCTACCGCTACGGACGCGAAGTCGACTACGTCTCCGGAGCCGCCCTGGCCATTCCCCGCCAGTTGTGGATCGACGTCAAGGGCTTCTCACCGGAGTTCTCCCCGGCCTACTACGAAGACACCGACCTGGCCTTCAAGGTGAGGGCGGAAGGACGATCGGTGCGCTATGCCCCCCTGGCGCGGGTGATCCACCACGAGGGCATCAGCAACGGCGCCGACACCAAGGCCGCCGAAGGGCTCAAGCGCTATCAGGTGATCAATGAGCCGCTGTTTCGGCAGAAGTGGGCCGCAGCCTTCGATGGTCCCCAGGAGCCCAACCTGAGGGAAGCGGAACTGATCAAGGACCGCGGCATCATCGGCAGGGCCCTGTTCCTTGACCACGACACACCCCGGGCCGACCGCGATGCCGGCAGCCACGCCGCGCTGGTTGAGATGGACCTGGTGCAGAGTCTGGGCTGGAAGATCACCTTCCTGCCTGCCAACCTTGCCTGGCTGGGGAGCTATAGCGATGATCTACAGCGCCTTGGCATCGAACTGATCCATGCACCTTTCGTACTCTCACTGGAGCAATTCCTGCGCGAGCGGGGCAGCGAGTTTGAACTCATCTACATCACCCGCTACGCCATCGCCACCACGGCCCTGCCCCTGATCGAGCGCTATGCCCCCCAGGCCAAGCTGCTGTTCTGCAACGCCGACCTCCACCACCTACGCGAACTCAGAGCGTTGCGCGCCGCTGGGCTGAGTGGAGAGCCCGCCGAGCGGGCCCTGGCCCATGTGCGCGAGGTGCAGCGCCAGGAGATCGAGGTGATGAACCGCGTCCATCTCACCTTCAGCTACTCCGAAGTGGAACGTGCCGTGATCGAGGTGCAGAGCTTCGGTGCAGCCTCCACCGCGGCCTGCCCCTGGGTGGTGGAGGCACCAGACGCGCCGGCTCCCCTGGAGGAGCGCAGCGGGCTGGCCTTTTTGGGCAGCTACGGCCATACCCCCAACCGGGAGGCGGTGGCCGGCTTCCTGGAGGACACCTGGGGACGCATCCACGAGCAGCGCCCTGATCTGCGGCTGCATCTCTACGGCAGTGGCCTGCCGCCGGATCTCGGCGAGACCTGGCGCCAGATCCCCGGCGTGATGGTGGAGGGGTGGGTGGCCGACCTGGCCAGTGTCTACAACTGTCACAGGGTGTTCATCGCGCCCCTGCGCAGCGGCGCCGGTCTCAAGGGCAAGGTGGCCGCCGCCGCCGCCCACGGCATCCCCCAGGTGCTGAGCCCCCTGGCCGCGGAAGCCACGGGGCTGCGTCACGGCCAGGAGATCCTGATCGCCCAAAGCCCCGAGGAATGGCTGCAGGCCGTGCTGCAGCTCTGCGGCGACGACGACCAGTGGCAGCAGCTGAGCGCGGCATCCCACCGCTATGCCCTGAACACCTGGAGCCGCTCCAGGGGACTGGTGCTGATGCGCCAGGCTCTGGAGCGGCTGGGCCTGCCCACCCAGGCGACCTCCAGCTGCCATGTGCCCGGTTAGTCACTGCAATGCCCACAGGTCAGATCTTCACAGCTCGAACCAACCTGCCGGAGCCGCTGTCCGGGGTTCCTGAAATCCCAGTGGTGGAACTGGCCCATCAGCGCCCTTGGCTCACCCTGAGCGAAACCAACCGCCTGATCCGTCAGCAGGGCATGGCCACCGCCCTGGCCCGCGCCTGGGTGCTCGATGAACTGGTTCGGGCGATTCCACTCGATGCAAAGCAGGAACGCCGTCTCATCCGCACCTGGCTGGAGGAGAAGGGGGTGAAGAGTGAAGAGGAGATCGAGGCCTGGCTACAGCATCAGGGTCTGCACCACACCGACCTCACCGTGCTCGCCACCCAGCAGGAGCGCCTGCGCCGCTTTCGCCATTTCCGGTGGAGAGATGACGTGGAACAGCACTTCCTGCGCCGCAAACCCGAACTCGATCAGGCCGTCTACTCCCTGCTGCGCGTGAGCAAGCGGGCAGTGGCGGAGGAATATCACCAGCGGATCGCCAGCGGCGAAGCCGATTTCGCCGAGCTGGCCAGCAGCCACGCCGAAGGCAGGGAGCGCCTCAGCCGCGGCGTGATCGGCCCCCTGCCAATCGCGGCCGCCCACCCGGAGATCGCTGGCCGGCTACGGGTCGGAAAGCCCGGGCAGCTCTGGTCGCCGTTCAAAGTGAGCACGGTGTGGGTGGTGTTGCGGCTGGAGGAGCAGGTGCATGCGCGCTTGAATCCAGCCACCAGGTCGCGCATGATGGACGAATTGTTCGAGGTCTGGCTGAGGGAGAGGGTGAAGCAGGTGCTCTCCGGGGAGACCGTGCCCGCCCTGCCCCCGATGCCTGCCGCATCCGAGGACTTCAGCGATCCATGAGTGTTGCGCCGCCCCGACAGCTCCTGCGTGGCTTCGAGCCCTTCGACCTGCTGCCGGAACGGCTGGGGGCGCTGCTCGATCCCTTGCTGGAGCCGTGTCGGTTCCAGCTGGGGCAGACCGTGCTCGACCCCAAGGTGATGCCCAAGGGCGTGCTGCTGGTTCGCAGCGGTCAGCTGCGCTCCCTGGCTCCGGCGCCCCGGGGCAAGGGCCTGCGCACCATCGAGAGGCTGGGTCCCGGCAGCGTGGTCGGGTGGGTGGGGCTGGTGCGCCAGCAACCCTGCGAGCACCTGCGCGCCACCACCGAGGTGGAGGCCCTGCTGCTGCCCGCCCAGCCCTTTCATGAGCTGCTGGAGGGCCATCCCTCCATCGTGGCGGTGTTCCAGCACCGGCTGGTGGCTGCCGAGCTCCACAACCTGCTGTTCAGCCTCGCTCCCACCAATCCCTGGGCGCAGGAGCAGTTGGAACAGTGGCCAGCCCCGCTGAATGACGCCACCGTGCGCAGCCTGGTGCCGGGCCCGGAAACCTCCCTGGGACTGAATGCTGAACACCGCTGGTTCGTGAGCAGCGGGGGTGCATTCGCCGCCCCATGGCCTTGCGACGAACCCAGAGAGATCGAGCCCCTGGCTCCCGGTTCTCCCTGGCTGCGCTTGATCGGCCTCCCCTTGACCGAGCAGCCCAGTGAAGCCCCCCCCAGCCCAGACCCTCAACAGCCGGAGGTTCCCCTCAGCACCACCGAAGTGCTGCAAGCCGATGAATACACCTCCTCACCCGAGGCGATTCGACCTGGGCTTAACGAGGGCACCCTGATCCTGGAGCGAGCTGTAGGCGCGCGGCCCACGGCCATTGCCCTGTGCACAGCCCTGGCGAACTACTTCGGCGTTCCCATCAATCGCGACAACCTGGGCAGCCAGATCGACGAGATTCTGGAGCGTCAACCCCGAATCAACCTCATCAACCTGGGGCAGTTGATGGATGGCCTGGGCATTCGAGTGGTGCTCAGCCGCATCCCCACCGTGCAGCTCAGCCGCATCCCGGTACCGGCCGCCCTCACCCAGAACGACAGAATCGGCCTGATCGAGGGCTTTGAGCCCGACGGGCAGGTGCGGCTGCTGGAAGCAGAACTCGGGGCGCTCAAGGTGCCACCCGAGCAACTGGTCACCCATGACGGCGGCGTCACCGAGCTGCTGCTGTTCGAGCGCAAACAGGATGCCAAAACCACCAACTTCGGCTGGGAGTGGTTCAAGCCCTACCTCAAGGAACACAAGCGAGAACTGATCGAATACTTCATCACATCTCTCGTAATTAGCATCCTGCGGCTGGCTCTCCCACTGGGCTTGCTCACCCTGATTCGGGTGGTCAGACCTGCCGGGGTCGTAGGCCCTGTCTACAGTATCGGCGCCATCATCCTGCTGGCCATTACCCTTGAAGCGGTGCTGAAGAGCCTGCGCTCCTATATCTTTACCGATGCTGCCAACCGGGTAGACCAATCGGCCAAGACCACGGTTCTTGATCATCTCATCCGCTTGCCCCAGCAGTTCTTCGACTCAAGACCTGTTGGCCGAGTGGTGTTTTATTTCAACGAACTCGATAGACTAAGAGATCTGCTACTGGGTGGCACCTTACCCGCCCTGATCGATACGTTTTTTGTACCGATTTACCTCGCCGTCATCCTTTTCATCAGCCCGATTCTGGCCGTTACCAAACTGATTTTGATTCCAGTTGTGCTCGCCATCGGGGTGATTTCCAATCCAATCATAAAAGCACAAATAGCCAAGACCAAAAAGGAGGCCATCAGCACCTACAGCTACCTCACCGAAAGCATCACCGGTGTTCAGACCATCAAAGCCCAAAATGCCGAACTCAAGACCCGCTGGGAATATCAAGATCGATACTCCAAGTTCCTGGGAGAGGACTTCAAACTGAGAGTGCTTCAGGAGTCCAGCTCCAATATCCTGGAATTCGCCAACCAGTTCTCCCAGTTGATTGTACTGGTGATAGCTCTGATCCTGCTAATCCAAGGCACCATCGGATTTGCAGAACTTTTTGCTGTTCGTATTTTGGGAGGCTATGTTTTTGGTCCGATAACTAAGCTGCCTAAACTATGGCAACAAATCCAGCTAGGGGCTCAGTCGCTTGCGATCGTGGCGGATGTGGTGGACCGTCCCATGGAACAGACTTTCGAGGAAAGCCAAAATATTCCTATGCCAGCCTTGAGGGGCCACGTCAAGTTCATGGATGTCTGCTTCCGCTACGCAGACAAAGGCCCCTTAAATCTTGATTCTGTTGACCTAGACATCCCGGCAGGCTCCTTCGTGGGCCTCGTGGGTGGGTCAGGAAGCGGCAAATCCACCCTGCTCAAATTGCTGCCACGCTCCTACAAACCACTCGAAGGTAAGGTCCTCGTGGACGGGTTGGACATTGCCAAGGTTGAACTGTATTCCCTGCGTCGACAAATCGGCGTTGTACCTCAGGAATCCACCCTGTTTGACGGGACCGTGCGTGACAACCTCCTGATGGTCAAGCCCGATGCCACATCCCAGGAGTTGATCAACGCAGCCCGCATCGCCTGTGCCCATGAGTTCATCATGGAACTGCCCAAGGGGTACAACTCGAGCGTGGGTGAACGGGGAGCTGGCCTCTCTGGAGGGCAGCGCCAGCGCTTGGCCCTAGCCCGAGCCATACTGCTCAACCCTCGAATGTTGATTCTCGATGAGGCAACCAGCGCCCTCGATGCCAGCACCGAACGGCAGGTGTGTATTAACCTTTTCGAAGCGCTGCGGGGACGAACGGTTTTTTTCATCACCCACCGCCTCTCCACTGTCCGCCCCGCGGACATGATTGTGCTCATGGACCAAGGAGCTGTGGTGGAAACGGGCAGCCACCATGAACTCATGGAGAAACAAGGGTGGTATTACGCCCTCTACAGCAGCCAGAACCAGGAGGACATCCCATGAGCAGCAATAGCCCTAACGGCATGGTTGATTTCTACGAGAGACTCCTGCGCAGACTTCGGGGTAAGCCATCGCCTCCATTTCTTAGCAACATCCATCGCGGCCAACCTAAGGATTCCCTCCATAGCGGTACCATTGATCTTGTTGGAGGCTCATCCACCGATACCGCTCAACAGCACGCCAGCACCACGGGCGAAGACCAGGACGTTGCCACCTTTGGCAGCCCGGGCCCTGAAACCGGTTCCGGGCTTTTGGCATCCCCTAGTGGCTCAGCAGTGGCTACACGCAAGCCAGCGATGGTCAAGCAATGGCAATTCAGCCAGGCGGTGCTGCTCAAGAAGAGAGGACAGGGGGCCCGCATCCTGCTCTGGACAGGAATCGGCACTTTCGTGCTTGTGGGCATCTGGGCCTTCGTAGGCACCCTAGCTGAAACCATCGCCGTGTCTGGAAAACTGGAACCTGGCAGCAGCACCAAGCGCATTGACACCCCGGTGCCGGGCGTTGTGGAGGCTGTATTGGTGAAAGAAGGCCAGAAGGTGAAGCAAGGCGATCCCCTCGTGAGGTTCGACCTCACCGAGCCCAGAAGCAAGCTGGCTGCAGCCGAGAGTGTGCGAGAGCGCCTGCTGAATGAAAACAGCATCGCAGCAGCCACGCTGGGAGATCCCAGAGCCACCTCGAAGCTCACACCCAACCAGCAGCTTCAGCTCTCCAGCCAGGCCGAAGAACTGGCTAGCAGGCGCGAGAGCGTTACCCAGGAGTTGCGCAAAGCCCAGACCAGGCTCGCAGGCAATAGGTCATCCCTAGCCACCTACCAGAATATCGCCCAGCGGTATGCCCAACTGGAGCGTTCCGGCGCCATCAGTGAACTGCAACTTCTGGAAGCCCGGAATACCGTTCAGGAGTGGCAGACGAAAGTAGCCGAAGAAGAGCGGGAAATCTCACGGCTGAGGGCCGAACTCATCAACACCGGAGCCACCACCAACGTTGAGCTGCGGCAAAAGGTGGAGGCCAACCTGAGTGAAATCTCAAGGCTTGACAACGAAATTCGCTTGGCCCGACTCCAGATCCAATATGGAGAGCTCGAGGCCCCGACAGATGGGTTGGTATTCGACGTGGCTGTGCGTCCTGGCAGCGTTGTGGCCCAAGGTACTGGGGCGAGCGCCAGCACAAGCACCAAACCCTTGATGAGCATCGTGCCCCAGGATTCCTTGCAAGCCAAAGTCTATCTGCCCAACGAATCGATCGGCTTCGTGGCACCAGGCATGAAGGCTGAGCTTTCATTTCCTGCGTTTAATCCCACAGACTTCGGCACAGTGCCGGCTGAAGTGCTCCGGATCGGTTCCGATGCCCTCACGGCCGAAGAGCAGGCCCGTGTCCTCGGTCAGGATGCCCAAGGATTGTTCTTTCCAGCAGTGCTTCGGCTCGAACGTCAGAGTATCAAGCTCAAAACCAAGGAAGCTCCACTTCAGGCCGGCATGTCGCTGACAGCGGACATCATCTTACGAGAGCGCAAGATGATCAGCATCTTCACGGGCTTGTTTGAGGACCAACGTCGCAATCTTGAGCGCTTGCGTTGATGCCCAAATCCAAGGAGCCAGCCAAAGATCAACATTGGGCCTCCACAATAGCGCCTGAAAGGAGGCGCCAGCAGAGAATCAAGATCGCCCTCAAGAAGATTCAGGAATTTCTGAAGAGTGAGAGAGCAAAGTTAATCTTTTTGGCCTCAATCTATGCCCTGCTATTGTTTTTACTCGCATTTTCAGGCCTCGGCCCCCTTGCGGGCTTGGCCCTACTCCCCCTACTTTTGATACCCGCCCTCGCCTACCTGGCCTACTGGCTCATCTGGCAGGAGTTCCACTAGGAGCCTGTTCCATTTGACCATCAGTGCCCGTCTCCTCAGCAGTGCCGTAGATCGTGGGAATTTCACTCAACAGCCATGAGGGCATATGCTTTTCGCCGCCTCCAAAGGCCAACTTGCCAGGAGCATAGAAAGGCAGTGCGGCCATCAGAGCATTGATGGCCCCCGGCTGACTCATGTCGGCCACAAGACTGGCGAGCTGGTTGCGCATCTGACGATCCTCCGGACTCAAAGCCAAGGTTGAAAATCCACTGGCCAGGAGGTTCTGGTAGAGCTGGCCAAAGGGACTCACGTAGAGATCCTGAAGCTGGGCCGGCTGGGCATCGAGCCAGATCTGACCGAGCTGACGGCGCAGATCCAGGAGCTGGCCAATCACCTGTTCATCAGCGGGATCAATGATGAACAGGTTGATCAAACCAGCCATACGGTTCAGGAAATCAGAGCTCTGCACCATGGCCAAGGCCTCCGCCCCCCTGAGAGTGGCTAGCCGCGGCAGCACTGGGCGATTGACAAACCGCGGAGCAGGAGGCTGGGGTGCCGCGCCACCATCGGCTGGCACGGTGGAGCTTACTGAGCCACGACGGCCCTGCAAACCTAAACTCGGTGCTTGGCCGTAGGAGTGGCCGGCGGGGTTGAGCAGAGCTGTTGGGCGCATCACGACCTGCAGCAGGCCAGGATCGAACAGGCGGGCATAATCCTCCTGCAGCCAGCCAGGCACCTGCTGCAGTGGATCGGCCACCCTCATCTTGCCGGGTGCGAAATAGGGCATCGCCGCCAACAGCACGTTGGTGGTTTCAGGTCGGTCGAACGCGGTACTCAGCCGCTCCGAGAGCACGGTTTTCCAGCCCTGTTCCTGGGGAACCAAGGCTTCGCGGGCCAGGCCGCAGGCCAGCAGCACCCGATAGCTTTCGCCGATCGCCGAGGTGTACAGAGCCTGCAATTCATCCACAGGGGCTGACAGCCAGAACTGGGACAGGCATTGACGCGCCAGGCGCGCCTCCATCAAGGAGCCATAGGTGGGATTACGGCTCCATTCCTGAAAGATCCCCACCAGGCGGCTGGTGGACCACGGTGTGATCTGAGGAATGCCGCCAAGCCTGGTGGCTGAACGCCTTGGGTCATCCACCAGGGTGTCCACCGTCGGTGGAGCCATGTCCAGTTGGGGCGAACGGCCGAAGAGGCGTCTCCAGAAGGGCATGGCAGCAACGGATGGCCACCAGATAGTAAGAGGTGGAACCCCATATTTTTTGCTGGGTCGCTGACGGAACGGCCCATGGTCTTTTCAGTCTGGAGAGCCCAGGCGCTGCCGCAGCGCAGCCAGCACATCCTGAACCACAGCCTTCCAGTCCCCAACCTGAGGTTGCCGAAACAGTCGCAGCGACGGATACCAAGGCGTCGTGGCACATCCCCGCAGCCAGCGTGGCGCCGCACTGAAGGGCAGGAGCACCCAGGCCTCCTGGCCCATGGCACCAAGCAGATGGGCCATGGCGGTGTCCACGCTGATCACCAGATCGAGCTGGGACACCACATCGGCCGTGGCAAGAAAATCGGCGTCGGCATCTAGCATCCCATCGGCGCCTTGAACCCATGGGCTCACCTGGTCGCGGTCCTCTCCGAACTGCAGGAACATCCACTGGCCACCGAGGGCATGCAGGCCTTTGACCAGCTGCTCAAGGGAGGCCGGATCCAGGCTGCGGCGCCAATAGTCTCGGGCTGTGACAGGGTCATGGAGTTTTCGTCCGGCGGCCCATACCAGGCCCACGCGACAGTTCTCCTCGGCGGAGCCACTGGGACGTGGGCAGGAGTCGGCTTGCCATCGGGGGCTCTGCAGCCAGCAACCGTTGCGGGGCCGGGGTGTGGGCTCGAGCAGATGGGGCAGGGACATCAGCGACACATGACGGCCCTCCCAGTCGTGGGGATCGATTGCCTTGGCTTCGGCGTGCTTGGCCCTCACCTTTAAAGGGTGATCCAGGTGGGCCAGACCTTCCTGAAGCAACGCCACCAGACAGTCCTCCACTTCCAGGATCAATGGGGTGCCCTGGCGACGCAGGGCGGCCACCAGGCAGCCCAGCCAGCGGATGTGCTGAAGCGTGTCACCAAGACCCTGCTCACTCCAGACGAGCAGAGGTCGGCGAAACCCGTCTGGCTCGGCCTGCCAGGCTGTGGTTGGGTCTCGGTACGAATTGGCGGCTGACATCTGCCAACGACATTCCGCCAGGGCGTAGCCCTGGCCGTAGTGCTCCAGTCCGATCAAGACCTGGCTGAGGTTCCACGCAGTGACAGGGTCATGGCAGAACTTCAAACTGAGCGCGTAGGCCCGTTCGGCCGCTTCAAACGCCTGAAGATCGGTGTAGACGTTGCCAAGGCCTCGGTAGACCACCGGATCGGAAGGGGCCAGCTGGGCCGCACGGCGGTACTTGTCCAGCGCCTGCCAAGGTTGATCCCTGAGCCACAGGTCATTGCCCAGGTTGGCCAGAACCTGATGGGTGAGGCTGGATGGCCTCGGGCCTGACCCATCGGCTCCGACAGTCAAGGGCAGATCGTTCAAGGCAGCCAAGCCAGGAAGCTCAAGCAAGGTGGGGCATTTCAGAATGACTGATCCTGGGGCTCACGCTTACAGGCCAACCGCGTCAGCTGCAGGGCCGAACAGATGGCTCCATCAAGCCGAGACGCCGCCGCATCGCTTAGACATGCCAATGAAAATAGTGTCACAACGACAACAGCGGCCTTTCGAGTCCGTGCGGCTTAAAGCCAGCCTGAAGGAGTAACCGGTACTCGCAAAAGGGCTGCAGCCCCGGAAGAACTGGCAACGGGAGACCAGGATCACAGCCATAGGGCAGGTTCTTGCCATGTGTCCCACGAGTCCCTCAGCCTGTTTTCAGAACCCTGCCACCGACCCACCAGCCAGATTGGCCGACAGCCTTGCGGAAGGGGCACCTCCCGGTTTCCGGAAAGGCTGCCGATTTCCGGAAAAGCTGACAAAGGGGGCAAAAGACTGGGAGCCTTCTGGTAGGGTTCGTCCACCTGGACAAAAGTTCACATCAAATGGCCGCAACTCTTACTCTTCAGCAAGCAGCTTTTGATCTGAGCGAAGTCAAGCCACCTGGCACTGGCCTGAACGCAATCAGAGCCGTTGAGAAGGTCAACGGAAGAATAGTTGTCAAAAGTATTCGCGACAACCCGATCAACAACTTCACTGTTGTTGACAATGATGGCAGTGACTCTGTCGTCAGGATCATTGGTGGTCCAGATAAAACTGTTCAGCGGTTCACCGCGAATTTCGACGATGGTGATGACAGGCTTGTCCTGGGTGCACCGACTGGTAAGCAGACGGCTTCAACGATCAAAGCCAACATCAACATGGGTGATGGAAATGATACTTTCAAGCAGTATGGCCCATTCCGAGGAAGCACATTTGATGCAGGAGATGGCGATGACACAGCCAGATTCATCTCCAACGGCAAAAATGCTGCTGTTGGCTCTTCCATTGACATGGGAGAGGGCAATGATCTAGTTATCTTTGGAGGTGGTGTCGTTAATTCTTCGATCTCTCTAGGCACTGGTGCTGACACAATCGAGTTCCGCACAAGTAGCGCTAAAGCGGCAGAAAATGAAATTAAAAATACAACTCTTGACCTTGGTGGAGATGATGGTGCCACCGACGTTGTAAGAATTGCTGATGGAGTTGATTTCTCTGGTTTGACGATCACTGGCGAAGAAGCTGGCGACGTCCTCTTTATTGGCAGCACCGAGTACACTTACGATCCCACCACAGATCAGTGGGTCAATGGTTCTACCAGACTTGACTTCTGATCTCTGTAATCCCAACCGAACTCATTGTCCAAAGAGCCGGCTCAGCCGGCTCTTTTTTTGTCTCTACTGCGATGAATGGCGATTCCTGAACGCATTCAGCGTCACCTCAATACGCCTGAGGTCTTAGGCCAGGAGGTGCAGGAGGCCATTCGAGCCAATCACCTCCCCACGGCACGAGCCGTGGTGTACCACTGGTTGCTGGGCTGGGCAGCCAGCCTGCCAGCCAACCCGAGCCGAGCCCAGTTGCTGCAGCCGGATCTCTGGCGCTGCCTGGGAGATGTGGCAGAGCGCACGGGTGATCAGTACCTGATCGAACGGTTCTGGCAGGTGTTGGACTCCCTCCCCGGCCCTCGCCCCGCTGGCGCCACACAAGTGGGCCCCCTGCCGCTGCTCGGCGTGCCAATCCTCAACCGGCCGGATCTACTGCAGCGGCTGCTCGATAGCCTCGATCACCCGGTACAAACCCTGGCGGTCGTTGACAACAGCCCTGCACATTCAACCGTTGCGGCCCAGCTTGGAGCCATCCGCCAGTTGGGCCATCCAATGATTGAAAGCATCCGGATCGCGAGACCCTTCTCCAACCTCGGGGTGGCAGCCAGCTGGAACCTGATCCTCACCAGCTTTCCTCAAGCCACTGTTGCCCTCCTGGCCAACAACGATGTGACCTTCGCTCCAGGAGTGCTGACTGCAGCCCTGGCCCATCTCAACGTGGATCGGCCCCAGTTCCTGCCTCTGCTGCCGGATCCGAACGGCTTTTCCGCCTTCCTGATCACGGCCCTGTGCTGGGATCAGCTCGGGCTGTTCGATCCGAACTTCCACCCGGCCTATGGCGAAGACCTCGACTACCGCGACAGGATGCGGGCCACGCCCAAGGTGGATCAGCTAGACGGCAGCTTCGCCCACGCCGCCATGGCCCAGCTGAACCGCGAGCACAGCGCCACCATCGCCAGTGATCCGGCCCTGGAGGATCAGAACCGCAGCAGTTTTGCCCTCAACCGCCTCTGGTATCTGAGCCACCGCCGCCTGCGCCAGGATCCCCGGGGCAGCTGGCGCAGGCTCTGGCTGAACCAGTGGACGATCGAAGCAGCCGCCGACCCAACCGCCACCCACCCAGCGCAGTTATGAGCCTGCCCTCACCCGAATCCGGCAGCAATCTCCCTCCCCAGCGGCGACAACCCGGTGCTGGCCTCGTCCGCGGCATCGGGGTCGGGGCCCTGGCCATCGCCGTAGTGGTGGGAATCCAACTGGGCAGAGTGCCCTACCGCTACCGCCGCCAGATATGGCAATTGCAGGGCTTCGCCGCCGGTGCCCTGCTCGGCTATGTGGTCGGTCGGATCAGCCAAGCGGGTGGTCAGAGAGCTTCGGGGGACAGCGATAGGCAGGGCAAGCGGTTGCCCTGATAGGGCCTGTGCCACGATCCCAACCCAGCGCCCCATCTCGTCTTGTGACCCTGCGGCTTACCAACACGCTCACCCGCCGCATGGAGGTGTTTGAGCCGCTCAGGCCGCGATCAGGTGAGCCTCTACTGCTGCGGCGTGACGGTGTACGACCTCTGCCACCTGGGCCACGCCCGCAGCTACATCGCCTGGGACGTGCTGCGCCGCTACCTGATCTGGAGCGGCTATGCGGTGACCTTCGTGCAGAACTACACCGACATCGACGACAAGATCCTCGGCCGTGCCGCCGCCGAGGGCAGCTCCATGGAAGTGGTGAGCGAGCGCAACATCGAAGCCTTCCGCACCGACATGGCCCGGCTCAACATCCTGCCGCCGGATCGCATGCCCCGGGCCACGGGCAGCCTTGACGCCATCCGCCGCATGATCGCCGAGCTGAAGGCCAAGGGCGCGGCCTATTCCGCCGAGGGCGATGTGTATTTCGCCGTGATGGGCCATGGCGGCTACGGCAAGCTCTCCGGCCGTGATCTGGCGGATCAGCAGGACAACGCTGCCGGCCGGGTGGCCACGGCGGAGGAGGCCCGCAAACGCCACCCCTTTGATTTCGCCCTCTGGAAGGGGGCCAAACCGGGCGAACCCAGCTATCCCTCCCCCTGGGGCCAGGGCCGGCCGGGCTGGCACATCGAGTGCTCCGCCATGGTGCGCGAGGAGCTGGGCGACACGATCGACATCCACCTGGGCGGGGCCGATCTGATCTTTCCCCACCACGAAAACGAGATCGCCCAGTCGGAGGCGGCCACGGGCCGGGAGCTGGCCCGCTATTGGCTACACAACGGCATGGTGAATGTGGGCGGCGAAAAGATGTCGAAGTCGCTGGGCAACTTCACCACGATCCGCGCCCTGCTGGATTCGGGGGTGAGCCCGATGACCCTGCGGCTGTTCACCCTGCAGGCCCACTACCGCAAGCCCCTGGATTTCAGCACCGAGGCCCTCGAGGCCGCTGCCGCCGGCTGGAAGGGGCTCAACGCAGCCCTCAGCCTGGAGCACCCGAGCCAGTGCAGCGCAGGGACTGGGCCGATCACCCCGGCGGCGGTGGCGAGCGATCCGGCAGCCCTGGAGCCGGAGCTGGCCTCTTTGCGCCAGCGCTTCGTGGCCGCCATGGACGACGACCTCAACACTGCCGCAGCCCTGGCGGCGTTGTTCGAGCTGGCCCGGCCCCTGCGGGCCCTGGCCAACCGGATCGAGCGGGGCGATGACGCCGCCACCGAAGCAGCCGCCAGCCCGGCGAATGCGGCGCGGCTGGTGCTGCTGCAGGAGCTGGCGGCCGTGCTCGGCTTGAAGCCGGAGCCCCTGGCGGGAGCTGAGGCGGCGGGCTCAGCCGATCGCAGCGCCCTGGAGGCCAGCATCCAGGCCCGGATCGAAGCCCGCCGGGCTGCCAAGGCCGCCCGGGATTTCGCCAGCGCCGACCGCATCCGCGCCGAACTCCAGGCCGAGGGCATCGAGCTGATCGACCGTCCCGGCGGCCACACCGAGTGGCTGCGCCAGTGAACCGGCAGGCCTACGGCGGCGGCGCCTGATCGGCCATCAGCTTCTCGATGCGGCGGATGCGCACCAGGGTGGTCTGCCACACCTCAAGCTCGAAGGAACGCCCCTCATCGCCGGCCTCGACGGCCTCGCGGCAGGCGCGCACCATGGCCTCGATGTCCTCGCGGGCCTCGAAGGCATCCCAGAGCTTGCGCTCCAGCCGGGCCCGCTCAATGAAATTCCAGCGCTGCAGCCAGCCCGGCCGTGGCAGCCATCGTTCATGGGTCAACTGGCGCCAGTCAAACCCCTGGCGGGCTGGGTTCAGCCGCGCCACTGCGGGCCAGGTCGAGCACCGACACCACCAGGCCCAGCGTGATGGCGGGCGGCGACAGCCAGCGCAGGGCCCAGAGCAAGGGCCGCACCAGGGCATCAGGGCTGCCGGACTGGCGCAGATCCTCCAGGAAGCGCGCCGGGGCACCCCAGCCCAGCAGCAGCGCCAGCCCCAGGCCGCCACTGATCAGCACCACCCCGCCGAACACCGCATCCATGCGCTCCAGCACGCCCACATCCAGGGCCGAGGGCAGCCCCAGCACGGCGATCAGCAGCACCAGCAACCAGGTGGTGCGGCGGCGGCTCCAGCCGAGGCGGTCCATCAGGGAGCTGGTGGGCACCTCCAGCAACGACACGGCGGAGGTGATCGCGGCGATGTAGGCCAGGGCAAAGAACACCACCGCCACCAGCCGGCCGCTCAGGCCCAGGGAGGCCAGGCCGGTGGGCAGGGCGATGAACAGGGTGCCCACGGTGCTGCCGCTCACCACGTCGCCCAACCCGAAGCTCGCCACCACCGGGAAGGTGACACAGCCGGCCATCAGCCCCACGGCCGTGTCCATGGCCACCACGCTGGCGGCCTCGCGGGGGATGGGGCTGCGCCGCTCCAGGTAGGCCGCGTAGGCCAGGATCGCGCCGATGCCGGTGCCGATCGAGAAGAAGGCCTGGGTGAAGGCGTTGCGGATCGTGGCCGGGTCGAGCAGCTTGGCGGCATCCCAGCGCAGCAGGAAGGTGCGGTAGCCGGCGGCCGTCTCCGGCAGGGTGGTGGCCCACAGCAGCAGGCCGAGCAGCATCAGGAACAGCAGCGGCATGCCCCAGCGGCTGAGCCGCTCGATGCCGCCCCGGATCCCCGCGGCCACCACCACACCGGTGAGGGCCAGGCTGAGCAGGTGGCCCAGCACGGCATCGCCACCACTGCTGATCGCCGTGAAGTAGGCCTCGGCCGCCGCCATGTCGCTCGGCAGCCCATCGGCCAGGGCATGCAGCAGGGTGCGGCCCGTCCAGCCCATCAGCACGGCGTAATAGGAGAGGATCCCCGTGGCGGCGACCATGTAGAGCCAGCCCAGGGGTGCCCAGCGGCGGCCCCCCGCCGTGACCGGCGCCAGCAGCGGCGCGTGGCCGGTGCTGCGCCCCAGCACCATTTCGGCCACCAGCACCGGCAGGCACACCAGCAGCACGATCAGCACGTACAGCAGCACAAAGGCGGCGCCACCCCCCTGGGAGGCCCGGTAGGCGAAGCCCCAGAGGTTGCCCAGGCCCACGGCGCTGCCCGAGGCCGCCAGCACGAACCCCAGGGCCGAACTCCAGTGTTCAGGAGGCTGGCCGCGGTCGCCGGGGCGAGGAGAGGTCATGGGGCACAGGACGATCGCCCCAGTGTCCGGCATCCGGCCATCAGGCGCCCATCTCCTGGCCGCCGGCGCGGGCCTGCAGCTGCTCCAGAGCCGCCACCAGGGCGACACCCACGGCCATCAGCAGGGCGGCGGCCACCAGGGCCTGACCACTGCTGGGCCAGGCAAGGGCATCGCGCAACACCACCAGCTTGCCGCTGGCGTTGGTGACGCTCTCGAGCACGACACGAAACGGCCAGATCTTCCAGAGCGAGCCGGCCATGACGCCCACCAACAGGGCCACGGTCTGCCCGTGCCAGCGCTGCAGCAGCCAGCGCAGCAGGCGCACGAACAGCAGCAGGCCCGTGATGCAGCCCAGGGCAAAGGGCACCAGGGTGCCGAACTGCAGCCCCTTCACGGCCTCCATCACGTGCTGGTACTGGCCCAGCACCAGCAACAGAAAGGAGCCCGACACCCCCGGCAGGATCATCGCCATGATCGCCACGGCGCCACTCCAGTAGATGGTGAAGGGGTCGTGGGGCATGGTCACCGGCACCCGGGTGACGAACAGCAGCGCCCCCAGCACCCCGGCCGCCATGGCGATCAGGCCGGAGACGCCCCAGTGGGCGTGGCGGGCGATCAGCACGATCGAGCCCACGATCAAGCCGAAGAAGAAGGCGAACAGCAGCACCCGGTGGTCGGCATAGAGCCAGGTGATCGGCCGCACCAGCAGCAGCACCGAGGCGCCGATGCCCACCAGCAGGGGCAGCAGGAAGCCGAGCTGCACCCGCGCTGCCGCCTCCCGCCAGGCGCCGCGGCGCAGCAGGGCCAGAAAGGTGAGGTCGAAGCCGGCCACCGCCTCGAGCAGGCGGCCGTAGATGCCGAGGATGAAGGCCATGCTCCCCCCGGAAACCCCGGGCACCACATCGGCGGCGCCCATGGCCAGGCCACACAGCAGCACGTAGGGCAGGGAGGGCGCGCGGGCCATGGGGGGAATCAGTGGGACACTTGGAGCGCCGCAACCTTAGGGAGCCCTGCCGTGAAAGCCATCAGCGTGCTGGGGTCCACCGGCTCGATCGGCACCCAGACGCTGCAGCTGGCCTGCGAGTTTCCCGACCGCTTCAAGGTGGTGGCCCTCAGCGCCGGCAACAACCTCGACCTGCTGCTGGAGCAGATCCTGCGCCATGCGCCCGAGGCGGTGGCCCTGGCCGATGGCGAGCGGGTGGCGGAGCTGCGCCAGCGCCTGGCGGCCCTGGATCCGGCCCGCCAGCCGGCGCGGCTGCCCGAGCTGCTGGGGGGGCTCGACGGCCTCTGCGCCGTGGCCGCCTGGCCCAGCGCCGACCTGGTGGTGACCGGCATCGTGGGCTGCGCCGGCCTGCTGCCCACCCTGGCGGCGGTCCGCGCCGGCAAGGACCTGGCCCTGGCCAACAAGGAAACCCTGATCGCCGCCGGACCGGTGGTGCTGCCGGAGCTGGCCAAATCCGGCAGCCGACTGCTGCCGGCCGATTCCGAGCACTCCGCCATCTTCCAGTGCCTGCAGGGCACCCCCTGGGCCGACACCGCCCGCCTCTCCACCGGCGTGCCCACCCCGGGCCTGCGCCGCATCCAGCTCACCGCCAGCGGCGGCGCCTTCCGCGACTGGCCCGCCGCCGACCTGGCCCGGGCCACCGTGGCCGATGCCACCAGCCACCCCAACTGGAGCATGGGCCGCAAGATCACGGTGGATTCGGCCTCGCTGATGAACAAGGGCCTGGAGGTGATCGAGGCCCACTACCTGTTCGGGCTCGACTACGACCACATCGAGATCGTGATCCACCCGCAATCGATCATCCACTCGATGGTGGAGCTGGCCGATTCCTCGGTGCTGGCCCAGCTGGGCTGGCCAGACATGAAATTGCCGCTCCTCTACTGCCTCAGCTGGCCGGGCCGGCTGGAGACCCCCTGGCGCCGCCTCGACCTCACGGAGGTGGGCCAGCTCAGCTTCCGGGCCCCCGACCCCGCCAAATACCCCTGCATGGCCCTGGCCTACGCCGCCGGCCGGGCCGGCGGCACGATGCCGGCCGTGATGAACGCCGCCAACGAGCAGGCCGTGGCCCTGTTCCTCGAGGAGCAGGTGCATTTCCTCGACATTCCGCGCCTGATCGAGCGGGTGTGTGACCGCCACCGGGCCGACCTCACAGCCAAGCCGTCCCTGGACGACGTGCTGGCGATCGACGCCTGGGCCCGCCAGGCGGTGCGCGAGGCCGCCGCCCAGCTCAGCGCCCGCACCCCCGCCGCCCTGCCCGCCTGATCGCTGCCATGCCCGTGGCCCAAGCCCCGATCGCCCATCACCTGCTGCTCTGCGCCACCCCCACCAAGGCGCTCTGCTGCCCCGATCCCGCCCTCGGTGCCGCCAGCTGGGACACGCTCAAACGGCTGGTGCGGGAGCTGGGCCTGGAGGATCCGGCCCGCCCCGGCGGCATCGTGCTGCGCACCAAGGCCGACTGCCTGCGCATCTGCAGCGAAGGGCCGATCCTGCTGCTCTGGCCGGCGGGGATTGTGTATGGGGCCGTCACGCCGGAGCGGATCGAGCGGATCGTGCGGGAGCACGTGGTGGGGGGCGTGCCGATCGAGGCCTGGATCCTGCGGCGCCAGCCCTTCAGTTCAGCAGCTGCTGCAGCCAGCCCAGCGTGAGCTGATCGGCCCAGGTGGCCAAAGGGCCATCGCCGCGGCCATGGAAGCCATTGTGGCCGCCCCCCGCCGTCAACACCACCTCTGCAGCAGAAGACGCTGGAGCGGCGGCAGCCAGCTGCTGGGTGGCCGTGGCGGGCACCCAGGGATCATCCAGGGAGTGCACCAGCAGGGTGGGCGGCAGGGGCGCACCCGCCAGCAGCCGCTGCAGCGGGGAGGCGTCGCGGTAGTAGGCCTCGGCGCTGGCGTAGCCCCAGCGGGGCGCCGTGACGGCGGCGTCAAAGGCGCGGATGGAGCGGGGAGCGGCGGCGCCCTGCAGTCGCTGCCGCTGCTCAGCCTGTCGAGGCCGAAGGGGTCGGCCAGGGTGAGGCTGATCAGGCGGCGCAGCAACCAGCGCTGGTAGAGGCGGTTGCGGAGGTCGATCGATCTGGGCCGAGCTGGCCGCCAGATCCAGGGGGCTGCTGACGCAGACCAGGCCGGCCAGCAGCTCGGGCTCGGCCAGGGCGGCATTCAGCAACACCGTGCCCCCCAACGACAGCCCCACGGCCAGCAGCGGTGCCGGCGCCGCCAGGGCTTTGATCTGGCGCAGCACCGGCAAGACATCGCGGTTACAGGTGGCCGCATAGGTGCCCGCTGCCCAGGGCCGCCCGGGCCCCGCCCCGCGCAGATTGAGGCGCAGCACACCGAAGCCGCCCCGGGCCAGGGCCAGCCCCAGCCGCCGCACCCCCAGCGCTTCGCTGCTGCCCCCCAGGCCGTGGAGCACCACCACCGTTCCCGCCACGGCTCCCGTGCCCTGGCTCGGCGGCAGGTGCAGACCCAGCAGAGCCTCAGCCACCTTGCCTGCATCCAACCCGGAGCCAGCAGGGGAGGGGTCCAGCGCAAAGTGCAGCGGAGTGGCGCCAGCGTCAGGCAGCCGCACGGGGCGCAGGGTGTCCCGCAGGGTCTGCAGATCGGCGCCCCACCAGGGCCAGCGGCCACCGGGCCAGGGGGGACACACCGTGCCGTCCATCGGCTGTAGCAGCAGGGCGGCACGGGAGTCGCCGGCGGCGGGCGTGGGCTCAGGCAGGGAGGATCTCTTGATTGCTCAGAACGTTAGGAGAGCTGCGCAGGACCTCCTTCAGCCTGTGGGAGAGTGCGATGGGTCCAGGATTCATGCCCCTTGAGCCCCGCCAATCAGCCTGAGCGACGACAAGCCAAGCCCGACAAGCCCGCTGGTAGCCAACCGGCTTCCCGCAAACCCGCCGCCAAGCCAGCCGCGCAACGACCCGACGCCAAGCAGGCGAGCACGAAGAAGCCAGAGGGGGCGGCCACCGCTGTCACCAGGCAACCAGGCCAGCACGAGGTTGTTCCAGGCCTGGAGGGGAGGCTGATCAAGGAGAAGGCCGTGGTGGCCTTCAATGGCGAGTGGCAGTTCCCAGCGGTGACGGAACGCCATGCCTTCAGTCGTGCCCGGCAAGCGCTGAAACCACGACCAGGAGCTGTGTACATCGGCTTTCCCTGGGCCACCCTGATCGACCATCTCAACAAGGGCAACCCGAAGGTGAATGGGCTGCTCAGTGCCCTGGACGCCATCACCGAGGCCTGCGAAGGGCGGCAGCGGCGCATCACCGTGTGCCAGCAGGTGTACCTCTCCAAGCACACCTGGATCCTGAAGAGGGCGGGCATCACCGACATCTTCTGGCCCCACACCACCGCCGACAACGACCTGGCGGGCATTCGCCTGCATCCCTTCCCTCTGTATCCAGTGCAGTGGCACCGGCCTGGACCAGACGATCCGGAACGAACGATCCTGTTTTCGTTCATCGGCGCCAGGGCCAAACCCCACTACCTCACCAAGAACCGCAACCTGATCATCAGCGAGCTGGCCCACTGCAGCGATGCCCTGATCATCGGCAACGACAACTGGTTCTATGACGATCTGGTCTACGGGGTGCAGATCAGCGGCTCGATCAAGCCCAGCGACCCCCGGGCCCAGGGCACGGGCCCGGAACACCTGCGGCAGCTCTACATCGACAGCCTCAAGCGCTCGGTGTTCTGCCTGTGTCCTTCCGGCACCGGACCCAACACGATCAGGCTCTGGGAAGCGATTGGCAGCGGGGCCATCCCAGTGGTGCTCTCTGACACCTGGGTGCCGCCGGGGCCACGGGAGCTCTGGGATGAGGCCGTGTTTTTTCTGCGCGATACGCCAACTGGAGTACGGAACATCCCGCAGCGGTGCCGCACCTGGGCCAGCAAACCGGCGCTGCTGGAACGGCGTCGATCGGCGCTGAAGAAACTGTGGCAGCGCTATCGCCCCGGCACCTTCATCACCGACCTTGAAAAGTTCTGGACATCGCTTCCCCTCTGAGGGATTGGGGCATTGGGAGAGGGGATCCCGGCAAGGCCTCATCTCCAGACTGCAGCGAAAGTCTGTCATCACCGAGCTGGCTTCGGCAGGACAGATTCTCGAGCCATTCCCAAAGATAAGGGCAAGGCAAATGGGTCTGATTGTCTCCAAGGCCTTAGGGGATGGGAGCGTACTTCAGATTCAGCCCCCTCGGACAGACCATAGCGGCGCAGGGTTTGCCTTTTGCTATTACACACTTCATGCTAGTATTTTGGGGAGGCTTGGGCGCATTGGTGGACTCGGATTATCGCGATCAATGGAGAGATCTTGCCAAAGACTTCAAAGCACTGGGAGGCACCATCGAGAATCTCAGGCTCGACGAAGGAGCACATGGCAGGGGCCTGTTTTATGTTGAAAGCAGCTCGGAAGCGATGGTCAAGTGCCCGATGAACTTACTCAGCCCAAGCGCTGCTGTGACGGCAGGCTCAGGCAAGGTTGAGGTGAATGGGGACGCCATGCCGAATCGTGATCACAGGCAATTCATTGAGGATTACTATCAAGCTCTGTTCTACGAACAATCTGGGCAGCAGGAACTCAGCAGCTTTCATGAAGAGTTACGGCTGCTACCATTGCATGCCAAGTCATTGCTGATGAAGCTTGGAATCGTTGATGAGCGCACACTGAACACAAAACCGACGGAGACAGAGGTTTTTCAATTCTACAAAGCCAGGCGTTCTGTGAGGCATAAGAACATCCCTGTTCTAGCTCCTATCTGGGACCTGATCAACCACAGCAGCTTCGCCTCACGCTTCAGAACCACCGAACAGGGGGTGGAAACACAGGAATCCCTCATGCATGGACAAGAGTTTCTGCATCGTTATAATTTGCTTAAGGGTCCACTTGCTCAGTGGAGAACATATGGGTTTTGCAGCAAGGAGGTCGCCTGTTACTCGTTTCCATTTACACGCAAGATTCCATCTTCGAGCATTATCTTGCATACGGTTGGCAAACAGGGTGGCGCCGAAGCTGGCGACAAACAGAAGAATGCAACAAGGAAAGAAGATGTCCTTACGATTCAGTCGTTACCGATTGGCAGTATTTCCAGCAAACTGCCCCGCGAATACTTTCAATCCACCTTGGAATGCCATGGGATAAGCCGGCAAGCGAGTGCCCAGTTAATCCATGAAGTTCAGACGATGAACATAGTGGCACGCGAAAAGCTGGTGAATACGTTGCAGAGCGAGACGAGCTACGCAGCATCTTCACTGAAGCAGACTCTTTTCTTCGAGCTTCGGCTGATCAGGGCTTCCCTCTCCGCATAAGTCTGCACAACCAAACACGGCTGCTGCAAAGCCCGAACCAAAAACGGATATCTCAGACAGGAAAGAGAGCGAGTCACCAAATTTACCTAAAGCCTTGACAGCCAGAGATCGCGCTTCATCCTGGGCGCCATCTTGAAGATAAAGCTGGATCATACTGATGTAAACGTAGCTGAGATCCGGGTTAAGTCCTAGGGCGTTGGTATTGCTCCTCAGAGCTGCTTCTCGATCTCCAAGGGATGCATAGGCAGCAGCAAGATTCACGTGAGCCTCAAGCATTGATGGCGCAAGCTCAAGGGCCTTGGTAAAGCTAGTCACCGCGGTGAGCAAATGACCAAGACTTAACATCAATGTGCCGAGGGCATGATGAGCCTCTGAGTAGTCAGGCTTAAACTTGATCGCCGCGCGGTAGGAGGTGATTGCCGCTGTAGAGTCACCCTGGGCCTGTAGCGCCTTGCCCAGGTTGTAGTGAGCCTCGGCAAGATCTGGCTGCAGCTCCAGAGTATGACGCAGTAGCGCCATGGCCTCCTCATACCTGCCCGTGGTGCCGCAAATGGCCGCCAGATTGAAGTAGCCATCCTGGTGGATGGTGCCATCAGAAATCAGACCCCTATAAATCTTTTCTGCCTCAACAAGTTTGCTCTGGCCAATGAGTGACAGAGCCTGGCGATGCAATGCTGCTGCACGAGGGGTTGAGTTTCGTCGTAGGGGTTTGGAGAGTCTGGGCTGGGGCGCAGAGAATCCTCGAGCCTGTTTACCGACCTTGCCCACGCAGCCAAGCACTATAGTTTTCTACCTATTATTCTAGCTCAGTAGACGCCAAAAGATGCCACACCCTGACGGAGGGTCTTGAGCATTAGCAGCTGGATCGAGAAGGAGCCAGCCAAGACATGGTGGCCCAGAATACGGCCATGCGAAAAGGATGCCATGGGCAATAAAAAAGCCCGTACGCTAAGTACGGGCTTATAGAAATGATCAGATGGGATTAGTCAACGAGGCTAAGGCTAGGTGTTTCTGTGGATGGGATCCCCAGAGCAGCACGCACGTCGGCAGGAAGTTGACGGCTGAACGGAACTCGAACCATCTCGAGCTCAGCCAAGGGCTGCTCATTGACGTAAAGGCTGAGGTAATCCTCATAGTTGTTCCAGAGCTCACGGGTGAAGCCGGCACCACGCACGTTGGGATAATAGGTTTCGGTGAGGGCATCATTGACCCACACGAGGCTGTGGCTGTCTAATTCAAGGGAATAGTACGTGACAAGAGCCTCTGGCCAATGGCTGGATTGACTGATCGTAGTGCCATTGATCATGGCTTGGGTTTCGATCAGCAAGCCAGACAGGGCAAACGCATGGCTGGGGGTGCAGCGCAGGGGAGCTGAAGGAAGGTTGTTGCCGAAGGCACCAGCTTCAATCGTGACCGGCATACGGCCAAGGGCCATGAGCGTATGGATGTGACGGGTGGTACGTCCCACAAACTTCACCGCCCGAGGACCTTCAGGGGTGGAGACAAGATCACCAACCTTGAGATCTTCGATGGCGACAGGTCCATTCGGGGTTGCGACCATGGCCCCAGCCATGAAGCAGGGGGTGTAATCATCTAGGTCTAAAGTGCGATCCTTGATGTTGGCGTCAGAATCATCAAGTTTGAGAACATTCTGGAATCCGAGGATGGTGGTGCTATCGCCAACTTCCTGGAAGATGGGCATATCAAAGGTGCCACCGCCTTCAGCAGCCGCCACTTCAATAGTGCCGAGGTAGATGAACTCACGCTCGTTGATTAGCACCTTCTCGCCGACAGCTGTCGCTGCCGTGAAGCCATCGATCTTGTAGGGGAAGGCACCAGCCGGAGCATTCACATTGGCACTTTGCTTACCATCTTTGTCAATGTCGTAAGTTCCATCCTCGTTATCTTTCACTTCATTGTAGAAAGCATAGGACCCCATGCTGGCCGAGGCTGGATCACCGATCGTGAAAGCAGTCGTGCTGATGGGCTCAACCAGCTTATCAACACCTTCGATATTTGAAAGTGCGTAGATCTTGCCAGGCTCACCCACCCTGCGGAACGCAGGGACTTGGAACGTTGCACCAGTTTCTTCGACCGTTGCAGTGAGTTGACCCAGATAAGTATAAGCTTGGCCATTGATGAGCACCTGCTCATTGAGCGTTAAGGTGCCGTCAGTGGCTTTGATCGTGAAGGGACTTTCAAAGCCTCCATCTGAAGTCTTGCCTGCATCCAGCTCATAGTCGCCGCCGCCCTCATCTTTAAGTGCAATCAGGTAGGGGAATACCTGCTCACCGAGAAGCGAGGAGTTATTGATCGGGCTAAATGTACCCGTATTGAGGGTTTGATTGTCACCGCTTTCAAGTTTCTCGACGTCCTGAAGACCAAGGATGACTGTCGGGTCGCTCAGCTGCCGGAATGTGGGGATGGTGGTGGTGGCACCACCGCCATCCTTGATCTGCGGCTGGACAGTTCCAATGTAGGTGAAGGCTACATTGTTGATATAAACAACTTGACCGGCGGTAAGGGTTGCGCTGGTGGATTGGAGCGTGTAGGGGCCATCGGTACCAAAAATACCAACGTTGGTTTTGCCGTCATTGCCGAGATCGACTAAACCGCCACCATCGATTTTACCTTCATTAGCGTAGCCAAAGGTTTGAGTGGAAACAAACGCATCGGGTGCTAGGTCAAAGTTGGCTATAAGAAGCGTTTGTTCATCAATATTGCCTGCCGTTTCGACTTTTTCGAAGTCGAAGAGAACAAATGGCTTATTGGCATTGTTTTCACCATCCTGCGTGAAGGCTGGAGATGAAACAAACTGTTGTGGCTGGAAGAAGCCGCTGGTGTCGTTAACCGGAACAGGAACATTGCCGATATAGGTAAATTGAATGTTGTTGATGAGCACCTTGCTGCCCACCACCAGCGGATCTACCCCTGCTTGAACGGTATAACCTCCGTCGATATCAAAGGGTCCACCGTCATTTTTGCCGTCCTTGATTTCAACGGTACCGGCATCAAGATTGCTCTCACTGAAATAACCGAAGATATCGGTTTCAGCGAACGACGTAACAGGGGTGAAAGTGCCTGTGCTGGGGGTCAGGTTGTCAGTGGTGTCACCATCGAGCTTGCGGACGCTTTGGAGACCAATGAAATTGTCAGGCTGGCTGACCTCTTGGAAGAAGGGAACAGTGGCTGTCTGACCACCTTGGTTGTCTATCTCAGGCTGGAAGAAGCCTTTGTAGATGTAGTCAACACCGTTGATGCGAACTGGAGCACCGACAGTAAGGGTGGGGCTAAACGTTTCTAGGGTGAAAGTACCCAGGCTGGAATCATTTTTGAGCTTGTAGTTGTTGTCGCCAGCATCAAAACTGATGTCGTTTGAGTAGGCAAAGGTTTGGGTAGCTACAACGCCAGCCATGACAGCAAAGTCAGTTTCCGCAAGCATACCGCAAGCAGTCGGTGGTCACCTGCCGTGGTCTTGAAGTCCTGACATATCCGTTGCACGGCTTCGCCTGTCGAGGGCATTAGTCATCAGCAGTCATGATGGAAGGGATCAGTCGCTTGGGTTTATGGTATGTGCCCGCCCGGCGAGGCTACAGGAGGTTCTCCCCACATGGCTTCCACTGCTTCGGCCCCTGTTCGATTATCGATTGACGTTGGGTTCACTCGGTCCTCCCGTCGTCTTCGGGGTGCCGTATCAAGCGCTACGTTTGCCTAAACCCGTGCTCACTGCCGGCAGGCGGCCTGCTGACGACGCCGTAGCTCAGTTCCGTAACCCAGGAGGGGGCGCCGGCGCCCTGGCGCAACAGTGCGTTTTTCCCTCGATCGCATTGCCCTAACCGGTCGTTGCGGGGTAGCGCTCGAGGTTGGGGTTGAGGACGCTCAACCCCCTTGCAGCAGGGCTTCGGGGACTGCCGCCTGAGGGACTCTTAACAGTGCTTCTCGGCTAAACGACGTAATGCCCCTAGCCGCACTCGATGGTTGAATAAAACCCGCACAGGCTGATCCTCTGGCACACCCTGAGGTCGTGGCAGGCCCCGATCCAGGCAGAGGAAACGCCGCAGTTCAGGCCTTGGCACAACCTTCCAGCCAACCGGCAGGAGGCCCGTCGTCGCGACATCCTCAGCCGCCCAGCGAGAGAAACACAAGCTGAGCGTGCAAGATCCCGTCAGCAACCAGCGGCCATACCCTTGTCCATGAAGCACAAGGTGGCAGGCCTGCTCGAGCATGCTACGGATCAGTGGCTGGCCCGGCACGGCAGCAGCCAGGTCGATCGAGAGGCAGGAGTTCTCATCCAAGCTCACGACCCCACCCACTCCACTGTCTACCAGGGGGGCCAGAGAACGCAGCGGTTGCGTACGCCAGTCGACAGCAACACCCCCATAACGCCAGAGCAGAGCCAGCCGCAGCAGATCCCCGCGAACGGCAGGGTCGTTGACACAGGCACAGGCTGTGCGTACAAGCTGTGGCAGCTCGGGAAGCACGGCGTCAGGCTGCGCCTGGTTCAGGTCATGATCGACCCACTGCAGCTCCCATTGGGGGTGAAGCTTGCGCCAAAAGGCTTCCCGCCTCTCCAAGGCATCCGTTCGCCCGGGATGTCGCCGTAGCATCCACAACCGTTTAGGAATTTCATCGGCCGGGCTTGGCAAGAATGGGGCAGAGGATCCGATGACTCCGCTGTTCCGCAGTGCCTGGACCAATGCGAAAGCCACGCTGCTGGAGCCGGGAAACCTCTGCACCAGTGGGGCGATCCGCTGGGGTGGGGGGTCTGGCAGCTCCTGATAGGTGCTCTGCAGGGCCGCGAGAGCTTCTGGATCGGCACTCACCTCGAGCCGGAGCCCGCGCAAGGGCTCAGCCCTTGCGCGCCACGCCTGCTTCGGAGCAGCTCGGAACAACTCACGCAAGCGATTGCGTGTGGCAACCGCTGCACGAAGATCACCCTGAAGATAGGCGAGCCGCTCGCTGCGCTCTAGGGCCTCACGCCGGTGCGGCACCAACTCCATGCCAGGGGAAAGGGCATCGATGGCCTGATAGAGGGCACGTGCCACCCGGAAGCGGCCGCGGCTATCGGCAAGCAGGGCCGCTTGCCAGAGCCGCTCCAACACCGCCCCCTGCTTCTCTGGCAGGGGGAGAGCGGCCAGAGCGGCATCGGCACCAGGATCAGCAAGGATGCAGAGTGCACTGAAATGGTTACGACGAATCTTGTTGAGGTGCTGCGCTCTGGCTTGGGGATTGCGGAGCAGGTCCTCGCAGGTGCTGGCGACCAGCAGGGGATCGCCTGATTTGCGCGCACGCTCCAGACGAGCCAACGAGTCATTGCGAGGCGCCAACGGACTTGCACCAATTAATCCGTACCCTTATACCAGAACCACGCCTCCTGAGGCGGCCCAGGCCATCAATGGCTGTCAATAAACTAGAATCGGTCGATTAAATCGTCATACCAAGCCTTGCCCACCATGGCTATTCCCGCTGGAGCCTGAGATTGCAACGCATCTTACTTCGTCACCACTTGCCTCCATCCGCAGACTAGCCATGAACCAATCAGACATCATCTTGATCTATCAATTAGGCAAAGTTGGATCCTCGTCCGTCTACTCTACTCTTAAGGATATTTATGGTGACGAACGCCTGATTCAGCTCCATTTCTTATCCGAAAAATTCAAGGAAAGATCACGGGGCCTCGAGAAATACAAGTGGCATCGACAGCAAATAAACAAGGTTGAGCAACTCAGAAAGGCAAGCGGAGAAGCGCGCATCAAAATTATTTCATTGGTGCGAGAACCCGTTGGAAGGAACATTTCTGACCTATTCCAGAATCCCGGTAATTATCTCGCGAGCGGACAGACGCTCGCCACCACTGATCTTGATGACCTAATCAGGATCTACAAGGAGAAAAACAGCTATGACTACACCCTGAACTGGTTTGAGCAAGAATTCCTGCCTTACACTGGCGTTGATGTTTATCAGCACGATTTCAATCAGTCTGCAGGTTATACGGTATTTTCCGAGCGAGAGTATGACATTCTCATCATGAAGATGGAGTCTTTAAACAACTGCTTTCAACGTGCTTTCTTTGATCTTCTCGGCATTCAGGTCGAAGCGTTAGTCATCTCAAACGAATCAGATTTTAAGGCCACGTCCAGGATCAGCAAACAGCTCAAGCAGAGAATCCACTTCTCGGAAAGCGAGCTGGATAGCGTTTATTCATCACAATATGTTCAACACTTTTATGGTGACTCCATTGCCGCCCTGAAAGAAAAGTGGATCAAAAGAGTTCACTGAGCCTTGGCTCACCCGTTGCGCCCGGAAACCACCCAGTCCCAATGGCTGCAGCAGCTGAACCTTGATCAGCGCGCTGATCAGTAAAAGTCCGCATTCGCCTCTTGCTCGCTGCGCAGGATGTCGGTCAAGTCAAAGTCACGCTTAGCAAAGTAAGCGGATATCGCATGAACTGCAGGAGTATTACTGCTCGCATCAGCATCAGAGGCATTCGGAGAATTGTATGCATGCCAAAGTGTTTCTCGACGCTTGAGGTAGTTCTTGTCCGCGGTGGGGAAAGCAAGATCGTCGGTACGGGCAGCAGCATTGGGCTGCAGAATCACAGCCGGTACGCCCTCCCGAGCCGTAAGCCATCGCAACCAAAGGTCGTCATGGGTGGGCGCCAATGCCAAGGCCGCCTCCAGTTCCAGGTCTTGTGGAAAGTAGCCTCGCCGATAAAGCACACCGCTCTGGCCCGTGGGAAGGTTGGCCAGGCGCGGTTCGTGCAGTCCATCGTGCCACTGGTCATAGGGCAGAAACCCATCACCGGCCTGTGCACCCACCCGGATGCGGCGGCCGCGATGGGCCACGATGCAGCCGTAGCGCTCGTGGTTGCGGGTGAGGTACTCCACGAACCGCGGCGGGTAGATGGTGTCGTCGTCCACGGTGATGAACAGGTCGTCGTTCGTGGCGGCTTTGCCCTTGAAGCTCTCCAGGAAGGGCACCACCTTGCGGTAAGGGCCCAGATTCGGCACCCAGTGAATCCGCACGGCGGGATCCTGCTCCAGCTTCTGCACCACGGGGTGGGCCGGATCGATGCCCTGATCGAGCAGATGGGCCTCCTTGGAGAGGTAGAGCTCGATCCGGCGCGGCCGCAGGCTCTGGTTCTTGAGCGACTCCACCACCTTGGGCAGGGTCTTCAGGCGGCGCGAGATCGCCGTGAGGCACACCGGCGGCCCGCTCAGCTGGGGGATGGGGGAGAGCGCCTCATGGGCCAGGCCGAGCTGGTCCATGGCCTGGGCCAGGGACAGCTGCACCGAGCGCTGCTGGTAGGCCCGCACCTGCTCCGCCGCCGCCCCCTCCTGGCCGGCCCGCAGAAAGGCCAGGGCGGCCTGCTGCTGCAGGCGTCCCTGCTCAGGGCCAGGCTCGATGGTCTGCAGCAGGGCCACGCCGTAGCGCAGCCAGTCGCCGGGGTCATGGCTCTCCAGCGCGTGTGCCTGGATCACGGCGGCCCAATCCTGGCGCCGGTAGGCCTCAGTGGTCATCGACCCTGCTCTGCTGACGCCATCATGCTGGCTCCCCCGCCTCAGGACGCCACCTTCTGCCGGCCCACCCCCAGCTCCCGCAGCTCCGAGAGCAGGCCATTGAGCACCACCTTGGCGTCGCCGAACACCATCGCCGTCTGGGGCAGCTCGAACAGGCCATTGGCAATGCCGGCGTAGCCGGCGCCGAGGCTGCGCTTCACCACGAACACCTGGCGGGCCTGGTCCACCTCCAGCACAGGCATGCCGTAGAGGGGGCTGGTGGGGTCGGTCTTGGCGTCGGGGTTCACCACGTCGTTGGCGCCGAGCACGATCGCCACGTCGGTGCGGGGGAACTCGGGGTTGATGGCGTCCATCTCCTGCAATTGCTCGTAGGGCACATCGGCCTCAGCCAGCAGCACATTCATGTGGCCGGGCATGCGCCCCGCCACCGGGTGAATCGCATAGCTCACCTCGGTGCCATTGGCCTCGAGCACCTTGGCCAGCTCCCGCAGGGCGTGCTGGGCCTGGGCCACCGCCAGCCCGTAGCCGGGCACGAACACCACCCGCTCGGCGTTCTCGAGGGCCAGGGCGCACTCCTCCGGGCTGCAGCTGGTGATGCGGGTGTAGCCGGCCTCGCTGCCACCACCGCCCACCTTGGGCGCCACGCCCAGGGCACCGCCGAACAGCACGCTCACCAGGGAGCGGTTCATCGCCGTGCACATCACCTGGGTGAGGATCAGGCCGGCCGAGCCCACCATGGCGCCGGCCACGATCAGCAGCTGGCTGCCCACCACGAAGCCCGCCGCCGCCGCCGCCACGCCCGAGTAGCTGTTCAGCAGCGAGATCACCACCGGCATGTCGGCGCCGCCGATCGGCAGGGTGAGGCCGATGCCGAGCAGGCAGGAGCTGGTCACCAGCACCGCCAGCAGCGTGGGGCCGCCGGAGCTGCTCAGGAGCACCGCCGCCCCCAGGGCCACCGCCGCCAGGGCGATGTTGACGCCATGGCGCAGGCCGCTCTGGGTCCAGGCCGGCGTGTCGAGCCAGCCCTGCAGCTTGGCCATCGCCACGATCGAGCCGCTGAAGGTGATCGCGCCCACCACCACCGAGATGGCGATCGACACCTGGGACACCAGGTTGGAGGCATCGGCCCGGAACAGGGCCACCCCCACGGCCACCAGCAGCGAGGAGAGGCCACCGCAGCCGTTGAACAGGGCCACCATTTCGGGCATGGCCGTCATCGGCACCCGGCGGGCGGTGATCAGCCCGGCCAGGCCACCCACCGCGGCGCCGGCGCCGATGCCGGCCCAGGCGATCGGCGCCGGCCGCAGCTGGATCAGCAGCCCGGCCACCGCCAGGCCCATGGCCAGGGCCGCCAGGCCGTTGGCGGAGCGGGCCGAGCGCACCTTGGAGAGGCCCTTGAGGCCCAGGGCGAGCAGCAGCACGGCCGCCAGGTCGATCACCACGGGAAACGCGGCGCTCAGGGTGTCCATCAGGTTCGGGCGGGGGAGAAAGGGAGGCGGTTCAGCGCGGTTTGCGGGCGAACATCGCCAGCATGCGATCGGTCACCAGGAAGCCGCCCACCACGTTGAACAGGGCGAAGCCCAGGGAGAGGGAGCCCAGCAACAGCAGCACCGGGGCATCCCCGGCCTGGGCAATCAGGGTGAGCGAGGCCAGCACGGTGATGCCGCTGATGGCGTTGGCACCGCTCATCAGGGGGGTGTGCAGGGTGGGGGGCACCTTGCCGATCAGTTCCAGCCCCAGCAGGCTGCCGAGCAGCAGCACCCAGAGCGATTCGGAGAGGCTGCCCATCAGGCCACCCCCGCCAGCTGGGGTTCATCGGCGGCCACGCCCACCACATCGGGGCGCCAGCAGCGGCCCCCATGGGTGATCAGGCAGCCCGCCACGATCGGATCCTCCCGATCAAACCCGAAGCTGGCGCCGGGCGGCGGGTTCAGGCTGAGCAGGTGCTCCAGCAGGGACGCCACGTTGCGGGCATAGAGGGCGCTGGCGTGGTTGGGCACGCTGCTCGGCAGGGCGTCGGCGCCGATCAGCTGCACGCCGTGGCGCAGCACGGTCTGGCCGGGCACGGTGCAGGCGCAGTTGCCGCCCTGGCCCACGGCCAGGTCCACCACCACCGCCCCGGGGCGCAGCCGATCCAGCATCGCCTCGCTGATCAGCCGCGGCGCCGGCCGGCCGGGCACCTGGGCCGTGCAGATCACCATGTCGGCCTGGGCGAGCTGCTCTTCCAGCTGCTGGCGCTGGGCGGCCAGGAAGGCCTCGCTGGCCGCCTTGGCATAGCCGCCGGCCTCGCCCGGGGCCTCGTCCCGCTCGGGCGGTGCCACGAAGCGTCCCCCCAGGGACTCCACCTGCTCGCGGGCGGCGGCGCGCACGTCACTCACATACACCACCGAACCGAGGCGACGGGCCGTGGCCAGGGCCTGGAGGCCCGCCACGCCGGCGCCGAGGATCAGGGTGCGGGCCGGCTGGATCGTGCCGGCGGCCGTCATCAGCATCGGCACATAGCGATCGAGGGCCGCCGCCGCCAGCAGCACCGCCTTGTAGCCGGCGATGTTGGCCTGGGAGGAGAGCACGTCCATGGTCTGGGCGCGGCTGGTGCGGGGCAACAGCTCCAGGGCCAGGGCCGACACCTGACGGCGGTTGAGGGCTCCCACCAGGGCATCGGCGCCGTAGGGGGCCAGCAGGCCCACCAGCAGGGCACCGGGGCGCAGCTGCTCCAGGCGCTCCTGCGCAGGGGGCTGCACGCACAGCACCCCATCGAGGTGCTCCCAGCTGGGGCTGTCACCGGCCAGGAGTGCGGCGCCGGCGGCGGCATAGGCCTGATCGCCGTAGCCGGAGGCCTCCCCCGCCCCGGCCTCCACGGCAATGCTCAGGCCCTTGGCGCTGAGTCGCTGCACGGTTTCGGGAGTCGCGGCCACCCGCGCCTCGCCGGGGTGGACTTCCCGCTGAATCAGGAGCTGGGGGGGAGACAGGGACACCGGTGCTGCACATGGTCCTGTCTGTATTAGGAAGCCAGTCGGCTGCGGCGGCAACGCATCGGGGGGCAATGTGCGGGCATGCCCACCTGGCACGCTCTGGACACACCACCGGATCGGCGTCACTACACGATCGGCAGCAATTCCTGCTCAATGCAGCGGGCCAGGGCCTCGGCCTGGTAGCGGTGCAGCAGGCGGGCCCGCAGGATCAGCGGGTCGATGTCGCACTCCAGCAGCCAGCACAGCTCCAGGTGGCGGCGTCGCCACGACGACGAGGCGATCGGCAGGCGGGGAGGGGGAACCATGGCCGCGCTCGACTACTGGTCCCCCGGAAGCTAGGCAGCCTGCAGAACCTGCCCATCAGCGAGAACACCTATTTACATGGGCGGCTGGGGGGACAATGCAGGCTCCAGGAGTGCCATGGCCCCCCCCTCCTTCACCTTGCCTGCGGGGAACGGTTCGGCCGCCGCCTGCCCGATCCGCCCGCGCCAGTGGCAGAGCCAGCTGATCCAGCTGTTGCGTGCCCGCCTGGGGCAGGCGCCCGCCGGTGGCCAGGACGTGCTGATCCATGCCGGACCCGGCGCCGGCAAGACCCTCGGGGCCCTGCTCAGCTTCCAGCGCCTGCAGGCGGAGGGCCGGCTGGATCACCTGCTGGTGTTCTGCCACCGCACCACGATCGCCAGCCAATGGCAGGCGGCCGCCGTGCGGCTGGGGATGCAGCTGCAGCTCTGGAGCCCCGACCAGGAGCTGGAGCCCCCCCAGGCCGGGGAGCCCCGGCAGGGCCTGGTGCTCAGCTACCAGGCCGCCGCCCGCTATCGACAGCGCCTCGAGGCCGCCTGGAGTGACCCCTGGGGCGCAGGCGGCCCCGGCGCCATCGGAGGGGGCCGCTGGCTGGCGATCGCCGATGAGGTGCACCACCTCGGCATCGATCCGGAGGAACCGGAGGCGGCGGCCTGGGGGCAGGCCTTCAGCCGACTCACCACCGGTGCCGCCCTGCGGCTCGGGCTCACCGGTACCCCCTTCCGGGCCGACAACCTGGCCTTCTGCGCCGCCCGCCGCATTCAGGAGCGCCAGGGCGATCAAACCGTGGAACACATCCGCCCCGACCTGAGCGTGGAGCCCCGGGCCCTGATCGCCGCCGGCGATGTGCGCCCGTTGGAGTTCCGCTTCCAGGACGGCTGGGTGGAGCACGGCCGCCCGATCGAGGCCCACCCGCTCCAGCACGGCGACACCGAAACCTCGCCCCTCTCGGCCGAGGCCCGCGAGAGCTGGCGGGCCCGCAACCTGCGGCGGGCCATCCGCCTGGGCGATCCCAGCAGCATTGCCCTGCGGCTGCTGCTGCGCGCCCGCGACCGCCTGGAGCGGGTGCGGCGCGAGCACCCCGAAGCGGGAGGGCTGGTGATCGCCCGGGACATCGCCCATGCGGGCCAGCTCAGTGCCCTGCTGCGGGAACAGGGTGATCGGGTGCATCTGGTGCACTCCCAGGACCCCCAGGCGGCGGAGCGGCTGGCCGCATTCCAGGCGGGGGAGGCCGACTGGCTGGTGAGCATCGACATGTGCGCCGAGGGCTTCGATGCGCCGCGGCTGCGGGTGGTGGCCTACCTCACCACCGTGGTGACCCGCAGCCGCTTCGTGCAGGCGATCACCAGGGCCGTGCGCATGGAGGCGAGCCGCGCCGCCCTGGAGGCGATTCCGCGCCACCCCTCCTATGTGTTCGCCCCTGCCGATCCCCTGCTGATCAGCTACGCCCGCAGCTGGTCGCTGAGCGAGCCCTATCTGCTGCGGCCCAGGTCCGCGCCGGCGGCAGCGGCTGGGGCGGGCCAGGCCCCGGGGGGCCAGCTGCCCCTGGAGGCGATTCGCGAAGAGGCGGGCGAGATGCTTCGCCTGCGCGGTCCCGAGCTGCCTGGCTTCCTGAGGCGGCCCGCCTGAGCCGCGTGAGCCACTCGCCCGAGGGAGCCTTCACCACAAACCTGTACGGATTTGGACAAAACACTTGCCAAAATGGGACAAAGGGGCGAGGTCTTCACGACGTTGTGTCAACCACTACCTCGATTCGGCGCAGCGGCCGCCAACGTGGTGCCACAAATGGAATTCGGATCGGGATCATGGATGCTCCACTGAACCGCCGACTGACCGTTGCCGTGAGCTGGGCCCTGGCCCGCCGGGCCACCCTCGACGCACTGGAGCACTACGAGGAGAGTTACGCGCTCACCGAGGAGTTCCGCGAATGGCTCCTGGGCGTGGAAGACCATCCGCAGCTGCTGGAGCTGGGCATGCTGATGGTGCCCAACAACCTGAACAAGGCCGTGAATCCCGAGATCGACGGCATCCTGGAGCTCTGAACGCGGCGGGCCGCCCCGTCCCCTAGGCTGCAAGTCATAGTCACTCCGCTTAAGCCGTGTCCGCCGAGAGCAGCCCCGCCGTCCCGAGCCGGCCAGAGATCGAGAATCTGGTGATCGTGGGCTCCGGCCCCGCCGGTTACACCGCCGCCATCTACGCCGCCCGCGCCAACCTGCGGCCCCTGCTGATCACCGGCTTTCAGGACGGCGGCATCCCCGGCGGCCAGCTGATGACCACCACCCATGTGGAGAACTACCCGGGATTTCCCGATGGGATCCTGGGGCCAGACCTGATGGATCGGATGAAGGCCCAGGCCGAGCGCTGGGGCACCGAGCTGGTGCTCGCCGATGCCACGGCCATCGACCTCAGCCAGCGGCCCTACCGGGTGAGCGCCGATGGTGTCACCTACCAGGCCCACAGCCTGATCCTGGCCACCGGCGCCAGCGCCAACCGGCTGGGCCTGCCCAGTGAGGAGCAGTTCTGGAGCCGCGGCATCAGCGCCTGCGCCATCTGCGACGGCGCCACCCCCCAGTTCCGCAACGAGCCCGTGGCCGTGGTGGGTGGCGGCGACTCCGCCTGTGAAGAGGCCGTGTATCTCACCAAGTACGGCAGCCAGGTGCACCTGATCGTGCGCTCCGGCCAGCTGCGGGCCAGCAAGGCCATGGCCGATCGGGTGCTGGCCAATCCCGCCATCACCGTGCACTGGCACCGTCAGGTGCTCGATTGCAGCGGCGAAGACTGGCTGGGCGCCCTCACGCTGCAGGACACCCGGGGAGACGGCCGCGAAGAGTTGGCCGTGAAGGGCCTCTTCTATGCCATCGGCCACACCCCCAACACCCGCCTGGTGAAGGATCAGCTGGAGGTGGACCAGCTGGGCTACCTGGTGACCCGGCCCGGCCGGCCCGAAACCAGCCTCGAGGGGGTGTTCGCCGCCGGCGACGTGGCCGATGCCGAGTGGCGCCAGGGCGTCACCGCCGCCGGCAGCGGCTGTCAGGCCGCCCTCGCCGCCGAGCGCTGGCTCACCCACCACAACCTCGCCACCACCGTGAGCCACACCCCGGTGGACCCCGAAACGGTGGGTGAACCCCGCCGCACGGCCGTGAGCGACGAGGCCAACTTCGATCCAGCGGCCCTCTGGCAGAAGGGCGGTTACGCCCTGCGCAAGCTCTACCACGACAGCGACAAGCCCCTGCTGGTGGTGTACACCTCCCCCACCTGCGGGCCCTGCCACGTGCTCAAGCCCCAGCTCAAGCGCGTGCTCGACGAGCTGGGCGGCGCCGCCCAGGGGGTGGAGATCGACATCGAAGCCGATCAGGAGATTGCCGTGCAGGCGGGGGTCACCGGCACGCCCACGGTGCAGCTGTTCTTCCGCAAGGAGCTGCAGCAGCAGTTCAAGGGCGTGAAACAGCGCAGCGAATTCAAGGCCGCCATCGAAGGGCTGTTGGCGGTGCCTGTCTGAGCTGGCTCGCGCTGGTCAGGCCCAGGCTCAACGGCGCCGGGGGCCGCCGGGGCGGTTGCCGCCGGCCCGGGGGCCCGTGGCTCCGGCATTGCGCTCCCGGTAGGTGATGCGGCCGCGGGTGAGGTCGTAGGGGCTGATCTCCACCAGCACCTTGTCGCCCGCCAGCAGCTTGATCCGGAACTTGGTGAGCTTGCCCGCCGCCCGACAGAGGCACTTGTGACCAGCCGGCTGCTCCAGGGTCACCAGGTAGAACCCGTTGCCCTGTTCCTTCTCAATCACACCGGAGGTCTCAATCATGCAGCGAAGCGGCCAGGCGAAGCAACAGCTTTCTGTAGCTTAGGCGTCACTGGGCCGCCCCCCGGCCGGGGGGCTGGTTCAGGGCCTAGGGTCTGCGCGCCCCCAGCACCAGGCCCCACCGCCATGATCCTTCCCCCCCTCAGCCTGGGTCTGGGCCTGCTGATGATTTCGATCGGCGTGGTCAACCTCTGGAACGCCCGCCAGTCCTGATGGTCCACTGACCACCCTCCTGTTTCACAAGCCCTACGGGGTGCTGAGCCAGTTCAGCCCCGAACCCGGCAGCCGCTGGCGCAGCCTGGCCGAGTTCATCCCCGTGCCGCGGGTGTATGCCGCCGGCCGCCTGGATGCCGACAGCGAGGGGCTGTTGCTGCTCACGGACAACGGCCAGCTGCAGCGGCGCCTCACCGATCCCAGCTTTGGCCACTGGCGCACCTACTGGGTGCAGGTGGAGGGCCAGGCCAGCGACCATCCCGGCGCCCTGGAGCAGCTGCGCGGCGGCGTGATGCTCCAGGGGCAGCGCACCAGGCCCGCCCGGGTGCGGCTGCTGGCGGAACCCGCCCTGCCGGCGCGCCAGCCGCCGATCCGGCAGCGCGCCAGGATTCCGGTGAGCTGGCTGGAGCTGCAGCTGCAGGAGGGCCGCAACCGCCAGGTGCGGCGCATGACCGCCCTGGTGGGGCTGCCCACCCTGCGCCTGGTGCGGGCGGCCATCGACCTGATGGATGGTCAGGAACCGCTCAACCTGCTTGGCCTGGCCCCTGGCCAGTGGCGTGTCTTGACAGCCTCCGAGCAAGGGCGCCTCAATCGCCTGGGGCGACCTTCCCCAGGTCGGGGCGGCCGCGCCGGCGGCGGGAAATCGGGACGGGCCGGCGGGGGTGGGTAAGGGGGTTTGGCCAGGGGCTCAGCCCAGGCAGTCCCTGATTTCCCGCACCGTCTGCAGCTGGCCGTAGTAGTAGTTGGCCCGGGCGCGACGATCGGGATCCTCCAGGCTGTCAAAGGCATCGAAACCCAGGCTCTGCCAGAGCTCGTGGCCGCAGGCGCTGGTGAGGGCCTCACCGGCCTCGGCCTCGAGATTGGCCAGGCGGCGCTGCAGGTTCTTGATCTGGGCAACCGACATCGGCGAGACGCTTCAGCGGGTCATAGTACAGACGAACCAGCCATCCTGGGGGCAGGGCCTCAGAAGGGCAGCTTCTTCTTGGCGTCCTTGTCGAGGTCGGCTTCCATCTCCCGCAGCCGCTTGAGGATCGTGTCGTAGTACTCCTTCAGATAGGCCTCCAGGCCCGTGGTTTCGGAGGGATCGAGGCCAAAGGCGGCGTAGCTCTCCTCCATCGGCGCATCGAGCTTGACGCCACCGCCGGTGACGGCATCAAAGGCGAGCCGTTCGGCCACGTTGAGGCTGGCCTCGAAGAAGCTGGTGAGGCCGCGCATCATCGAGAGCAGGGCCGGCGGCACCCGGAACACCCGGGCATCCTTGCCGGTGAACCGCTCGCAGAGCTGGGTGATCTCGCCGGTGATCCAGGCCCGCGGACCCACCACCGGGAAGGCCCGGCGCACGGTTTCGGGGTGGTCCAGGGCGGCCACTGCGAAGCGGGCCATGTCCTGGGTGTTCATGTAGGCGATCGGGGTGGGGGATCCGCTCACCCACACGGTCTGCCCCTCCAGCACGGGGATGGCGAACTGGCTGATCAGGCCCTGCATGAACGCCACACCGCGCAGGATCGTGTACTCGAAATCGGAGGCCTCCAGCCACTCCTCCGTGCAGGCCTTGATGTCCATCAGCGGCACCTCGCGGTGGCGTGCCGCATCCAGCAGGGACACGAACACCAGGCGCTTGACGCCAGCGCGGCTGCAGGCAGCGAAGAGGTTCTGCTTGCCGCCCCAGTCGATGTCGTAGGCGCTGCCGGGATCGGTGGCCCGGGCGGTGGCCGCATCGATCACGGCCTCCTGGCCTTCCAGGGCGTAATCGAGGCTGTCGGGTTCGAGCAGGTCGCCCCGGGTGAGCTCACAGCCCCACTCCTGCAGGAAGGCGGCCTTGCGGGGGGAGCGCACCACGCAGCGCACCTGGTGGCCTGCATCGAGGGCCCGGCGAGCAACCTGGCGCCCCAAGGTGCCCGTTGCGCCCACCACCAAGACCTGCATGCCGCTCGCTCAATCGCCAGAGAGCCTAGGGGGCGGTTCAGTGGGGCGAGATCGATGGGACCGGTGGCCGGCGAAGGCTCAGTCTTCGTCGGCGAAGCGCAGCAGCAGGGCGCCGCCGGCCAGGCCCACGGGGATCAGCACCCAGAACAGAGCTGCAATACCGAAGATCTCCGAGGCCATGGCGGGGGCGCGTTATGGCACCTGTTTTAGCGCGGCGCGGCCTCAGTTCGGCCCTGGCGGTACCAGCCCCGACGCCAGCTCCAGGATCCGGGCCCAGGGGGCATCGCTGCGCAGCATGCCGGCCATCACGCCGCTGCGGTGGGCGCACCAGCCGTCCCGGCGCAGCGCTTCCAGCAGACTGGCCAGCCGCGGCGAGCCGCCGGGGAGGCGGCGCCCCAGCTCGGCCATCGGCCAGCAGCGGGCCGGCAGGCCGGGGTCGGCCAGCAGCGACCGCAACAACCGCTGGCTGGCCGGCGCCTGCCAGCCGGGTGGCAGCTCCAGGGCAGCCTGCTGCAGGCGCTCCAGCCAGGCCCCGTTCTGCAGCGGGCCCAGCCAGAGGGGCCCCGAAATCGCCAGGGGGTGGCCGCCCTGGCGCTGGGGATCCCCAGGGCAGAGGCACGGCGCCCAGCCGCGCAGCCGCAGCAGGCTCTGCAGCTGCTGATCGCCGCAGCCGTGGCAGTGGGCCAGAAGCCCGAGCTGCTGCTCCTCCCCGGCCTGGGGCCGGCGGCGCAGCTGGATCGCCGTGCGGAAGGTGCGCCCCTCGCTGAAGCTGAACAGGGGCTCAACGCCACGCCCCTGGGCCCAGGCGAGGCGCGCCACCTGGCCGATCTGCAGCCGCAGCGCCAACTCCCAGCTGGCCGGGTGGGCCCGGGCCGCTGCCCCCAGGGAGCGGATGGCGGCGGGGCGGTCGTGGCCGGTGGGGGAGCGGCCATCGGTGCTGGCCAGGTACAGCACCCCCTCGAAGGCCACCGCCTCCAGGGCGAGGGGCAGCAGCCCCCCCACCGAGCCGAAGGCATCGAGATCCACCAGCTCGAAGCGCTGCTCCCGCAGCAGGCACCCCGCCAGCAGTTTCTGGGCTGTGAGGGCCGTGCACTGGTGGGGGAAGGCCGCCAGCTGGGCGAGATTGGCGCGCAGCAGCGGCAGCCGCTCGGGATCGGCGTCATTGGCCCACACCGAGGCCGCCCCCCCCTCCACGGCCAGGCGCAGGCTGCGAATCCCACAGCCGGCCATCAGATCGAGCACCCGCACCGGCGGGGTGGCGCCACGGCCCTCCCCGCAGGCCACCAGGCTGCGGCAGAGCAGCACGCCCAGGTCGCGGCTGGGCCGGGATTCAGGCCGGAAGAACCCCGGCCCCAGCCGCAGGCTCACACCACCTTCCAGATAGGCCTCGGGCGCGGCATCGGCCATGGCCGGCCTCATCCGTCAGGCCCTGGCGGGCCCGGCCCCAATCCCCTGTCCTTCACCCGTCTCGTTGCCCTGGTGGGGCCCATCCTGAAGGCTGGGGCGTCCCGGCCCCACGGCCAGCGCCAGGCGCGGCCTACGTTTGAGCTTCGCTTCATGGCCCCGGGGCCCCCCGCACCGCCCTTGTCTTCCCGCCCGGCTGAGGCACTGCCGCCTTCAGGGCTGGCCCCCCGGTCCCCGTCGCCCCGCACAGGGGCGGACTGGGGCGAGCACGGCACCTGGATCTGGCGGGGTCTGGCGGTGCACTGGCGCCAGCTCGACCCTCCCGACGGGGTGCTCCAGCGCCAGGGAGGCGTGCTGGGAGCGGTGCTGCTGCTGCATGGCTTCGGGGCCGCCAGTGGCCATTGGCGCCACAACGCCGCCGCCCTGGCCGCTGAAGGCTGGGCGGTGTATGCCCTCGACCTGATCGGCTTCGGCGCCTCTGAACAGCCGGGCCCTGGCCTGCTCCCCGCCGGACGCCTCGACAACCGCCTCTGGGCGCGGCAGGTGCAGGCCTTCCTGCAGGAGGTGGTGGGAGGCCCCGCGGTGCTGGTGGGCCATTCCCTCGGCGCCCTGGTGGCCACCAGCTGCGCCACCTTCTTTCCGCTCTGGGTGCGGGGCGTGGTGGCCGCCACCCTGCCCGACCCGGCCCTGATGGGCCGCAGCCGGCCGCGCCCGCCCCGGCGGCGTCCCTGGCGCCGCCGCCTCAAGCGGCAGGTGGTGGTGCTGCTCTGCCGGCTGTTGCCCCTGGAGCTGCTGGTGCCGCTGCTGGCCCACTCGCCCCTGCTGGCCCTGGGCATCCAGCTCTCCTATGCCATCCCGGTGATCGGCGATCGGGAGCTGAGGCGCCTGATCGCCACCCCGGCCCGCCGGCCCGGTGCCGTGCGCAGCCTGCGCGCCATGAGCATCGCCATGGCCCTGCGCCCCCATGGCGCCACGGCTCCCTCCCTGGTGCCGCGCCTGCGGCGCCCCCTGTTGCTGGTCTGGGGAACGCGCGACCAGCTGGTGCCGATCCAGGTGGGGCAGGCCCTGCTGCGGCTGCGCCCCGACCTGCCGCTGCACAGCCTGGAGGGCTGTGGCCACTGCCTCCATGACGAGGCCCCCGAGCCCTTCCATGCAGCCGTGATCCCCTGGCTGCACCAGCTCAGCCTCAGCCCCGTGGCGGGCGAGCCCTGAACAACCCAGGGAGCTTCAGTGCTGACCGGTAGCTTGGTCACACCTGCCCGGTTCCCATCCCACAGCCATGAAGCACACCCTCTCGGTGCTGGTGGAAGACGAATCCGGTGCCCTCAGCCGCATCTCGGGCCTGTTCTCCCGCCGCGGCTTCAACATCGAGAGCCTGGCGGTGGGGCCGGCCGAGGGCGGCGGCATGTCCCGCCTCACCATGGTGGTGGAGGGCGACGACCGCACCCTGGCCCAGATGACCAAGCAGCTCGACAAACTGGTCAACGTGCTGGGCGTGAGCGACCTCTCCCAGCTCCCCTCGGTGGAGCGGGAGCTGATGCTGCTCAAGGTGGCCGCCCCGGCCCACAACCGCGGCGCCATCCTCGATCTGGTGCAGGTGTTCCGCGCCAACGTGGTGGATGTGGCCGATGAAGCCCTCACCCTCGAGGTGGTGGGCGATCCCGGCAAGCTGGTGGCCCTCGAGCAGGTGATGGCCCCCTATGGGATCCTCGAGATCGCCCGCACCGGCAAGGTGGCCCTGGAGCGGGCCTCCGGAGTGAACACGGCCTTCCTGCGGGTCACCGCCTCCAACAAGCGGGTCCCCGCCTGAAGCCCCAACCTGACTGAAGCTCCTCCTAAGAGCCGGGCTTCACCAGCTTGCCCCCTGAGGCCACGGTGGCCTTGACGATCTTGTCGCCCTGCTGGATGCGGTCGACCACGTCCATGCCCTGGCTCACCCGGCCGAACACCGCGTAGCGGCCATCCAGTTCAGGCAGGGCCTGCAGGGCCACGTAGAACTGGGCGCTGGCCGAATTGGGATCGCCGGAGCGGGCCATCGCCACGGCACCGCGCTGGTGGGCCAGCGCCAGCTGCCGGGTGACGCCAGGGGCGGTGATCGTCTCGCCGTAACGGGGGGCGGGCTCCTGGCTGAGCTTGAGCTCCAGTGGAATCAGGCGCGCCTCACCGCTGGCGGGGTCCACATAGCTGCCGCTGCCGTACTGGCTGGGGGGCACCACCGGGTTGGCGCTGGCCGGATCGCCACCCTGCACCACGAAGGGGGTGGGCTCGCGCACCACCCGGTGGAACACGGTGCCGTCGTAGACACCGCGCTGCACCAGATCCACGAAGTTGCCGGCACTGAGGGGTGCGGCGTCGCCGTCGAGCTGCAGCTGAACCTCACCCCGGCTGGTCTGCAGGGCCACCGTGGCCGGGCCCTCCAGGCAGGGGGTGGTGGCGGTGGCGCAGCCCTGGCGGGTGGAGCTGGACCCGCTCGGGGTGCAGGCCGCCAGCACCAGGGGGGTGAGCATCAGCAGGGCACCGAGGGCCAGCCGGGTGGCCAGGCGGCGGGAGAAGCCGCTCATACGCCCTCCAGGGGCACGCCCAGGAAGCGGGCCAACTGGGCGCCGGACTGTTCCAGGTCGGCCAGGGGCATGGGCTCGCCCACCCGGGTGAGGGGCAGGTCGCGCCGGCCCTGCAGCTTCAGGGCCAGGCGGCGGCGGGGGTTGAGGCCATCGCGCACCTCCACCTTCACCGCCTGGATGTCCCGCAGCCGGATCTCCACATCGATCAGCTGACGGAACGCCTGGCGGCGAATCGTGGCGGTACCGGCGCGGCGGTCGAAGCGGTTGCTGCCGGCACCCACGTCGAGGCCGATCACGGTCCAGAGGTAGATGGCCAGCAACACGGCAGCCGTGCCGTAGAGGCCCATCACCAGTCCCTGGGGCACGAACACCAGCTCGGCGGGGTGGCCGATCGGCAGCAGATCCCGCCCCAGGTAACTGGAGAGGCTGGTGAGCAGGAAGCCCACCCCACCGAGGCTCACCGCCACGGCCATCAGCAGGTTGGAGGGGCGGCGGGAGCCGAGCACCGGTTGCTCCAGCAGATCGGTTGTCCCCGTGGTGAAGCCCTCGGGATTGGCAGCGGTCGTCACGGCAGGGTTCAAGAAGGAGGAAAGGTTGGCGTGCGGGGCAGCTGGGCCGGGTGGCTGCACCGTGGGCCGGGCTGGGCCAGGGGCACCGCGGAGGCCCGGTTCATCCTGGCGCCCGGCCGCGACCCAGGGGGCGAGGACCAGAATAAATACTTAAAAGCCTGGCCTGAGCTGGGGTTTCAGCCCATTGCGGCCAACCTCGCGATGCCGCTGAACATTGTTACCATCGCCCGGTGTTCCGCTTCCTCCATGACGATCGCTGCAGGACGCTTGCCGCAGCGGGGATGGTTCGACGTCCTCGATGACTGGCTCAAGCGCGACCGCTTTGTCTTTGTGGGGTGGTCTGGTCTGCTCCTGTTCCCCACGGCCTACCTGGCCCTGGGCGGCTGGCTGACCGGCACCACCTTCGCCACCTCCTGGTACACCCACGGGATTGCCAGTTCCTACCTCGAGGGCTGCAACTTCCTCACCGCCGCCGTCAGCACCCCCGCTGACGCCATGGGCCACAGCCTGTTGCTGCTCTGGGGCCCCGAGGCCCAGGGTGACTTCGTGCGCTGGGTGCAGCTCGGCGGCCTCTGGCCCTTCGTGGCCCTGCACGGTGCCTTCTCCCTGATCGGCTTCATGCTGCGTCAGTTCGAGATCGCCCGGCTGGTGGGCATCCGCCCCTACAACGCCATCGCCTTCTCGGGCCCGATCGCGGTGTTCGTCAGTGTCTTCCTGATGTACCCCCTGGGTCAGAGCAGCTGGTTCTTTGCGCCCAGCTTCGGCGTGGCCGCCATCTTCCGCTTCCTGCTGTTCCTGCAGGGCTTCCACAACTGGACCCTCAACCCCTTCCACATGATGGGTGTGGCGGGCATCCTGGGCGGTGCCCTGCTGTGCGCCATCCACGGCGCCACGGTGGAGAACACCCTGTTTGAGGACGGGGAGCAGTCGAACACCTTCAAGGCGTTCGAGCCCACCCAGGAAGAGGAGACCTACTCGATGGTGACGGCCAACCGCTTCTGGAGCCAGATCTTCGGGATCGCCTTCTCCAACAAGCGCTGGCTGCACTTCTTCATGCTGTTCGTGCCGGTGATGGGTCTGTGGACCAGCAGCATCGGCATCATCGGCCTGGCGCTGAACCTGCGGGCCTACGACTTCGTGTCACAGGAGATCCGCGCCGCTGAGGACCCCGAGTTCGAGACCTTCTACACGAAGAACATTCTTCTGAATGAAGGCATCCGCGCCTGGATGGCGCCGGCTGACCAGCCGCATGAAAACTTCGTCTTCCCTGAAGAGGTACTGCCCCGTGGAAACGCCCTTTAATTCCGGGCTGGTGGGTGTCGGGGGCAAGGACCTCGACTCCACCGGTTACGCCTGGTGGGCGGGTAACGCCCGCCTGATCAATCTCTCCGGTCGCCTGCTCGGCGCCCACGTGGCCCACGCTGGCCTGATGGTCTTCTGGGCCGGAGCCATGATGCTGTTTGAGGTGAGCCACTTCACCTTCGACAAGCCCATGTACGAGCAGGGGCTGATCTGCATGCCCCACGTGGCCACCCTCGGCTACGGCGTCGGCCCCGGCGGTGAAGTCACCAACCTCTATCCGTTCTTTGTGGTGGGCGTGCTCCACCTGATCAGCTCCGCCGTACTCGGCGTGGGCGGCCTGTATCACGCCCTGCGCGGCCCTGAGATCCTGGAGAACTACTCCTCCTTCTTCTCCCAGGACTGGCGCGACAAGAACCAGATGACCAACATCATCGGCTACCACCTCATCCTGCTGGGGGTGGGTTGTCTGCTGCTGGTGTTCAAGGCCATGTTCTTCGGTGGCGTCTACGACACCTGGGCCCCCGGTGGCGGTGACGTGCGGATGATCACCAATCCCACCCTGAACCCGGGTGTGATCTTCGGCTACCTGACCCGTGCCCCCTTCGGCGGCGAGGGCTGGATCATCGGTGTGGACTCCATGGAGGACATCATCGGCGGCCACATCTGGCTCGGCCTGATCTGCATCTTCGGTGGCATCTGGCACGTGATCACCAAGCCCTTCGGCTGGGTGCGTCGCGCCTTCATCTGGAACGGTGAGGCCTACCTGAGCTACAGCCTCGGCGCGCTCAGCCTGATGAGTTTCATCGCCTCGGCCTACATCTGGTTCAACAACACCGCCTACCCCTCTGAGTTCTACGGCCCCACCAACGCCGAGTCCTCCCAGGCCCAGAGCTTCACGTTCCTGGTGCGTGACCAGCGCCTCGGCGCCAACATCGGTTCGGCCATGGGACCCACCGGCCTGGGCAAATACCTGATGCGCTCGCCCACCGGCGAAATCATCTTCGGTGGTGAAACCATGCGCTTCTGGGACTTCCGTGGCCCCTGGCTGGAGCCGCTGCGCGGCCCCAACGGCCTCAGCCTCGACAAGCTCCAGAACGACATTCAGCCCTGGCAGGTGCGCCGCGCGGCTGAGTACATGACCCACGCCCCCAATGCCTCGCTCAATTCTGTGGGCGGCATCATCACCGAACCCAACTCGGTGAACTTCGTGAACATCCGCCAGTGGCTGGCCTCCACGCAATTCGTGCTGGCCTTCTTCTTCCTGGTGGGTCACCTCTGGCATGCCGGCCGCGCCCGAGCCGCCGCTGCCGGTTTCGAGAAAGGCATCGACCGCCAGGCCGAGCCCACCCTGGCCATGCCCGACCTCGACTGAACCCCTCCGTCGTCTGTCGGCTCCAGCCGCCTGCCCCCGCCCTTGGTGGGGGCTTTTTTTGCGCCCAGACCGATCTGGTCAGAACTCCACTCCAGGCCGTCATGGCTGGCTCACACCCGGCCGATACGTTGCGGACATGCGTTGCCGGCGGGTCCTGCCCCAGCGCCTCTCCTCACCCTGTTCCCTGCCATGACCCTGCGATCCCTCAGCTTTCGCCTCAGCAGCACCGCCGCCATTGCCGTCAGCGCGGGCGTCGGCATGCTGGCCATCGCCGGCCCGGCGACGGCGATGCCTCGCGGGCTCTCCAGCCCGGAGGCTGGCGTGATCTGCGATCAACGCGCCCAGACCTGCATCAGCAGCGAGGGCATCTCCCTGGATGAGACCCGACGCCAGTTCGGCAGCCAGGCCGCCCGGCGCCTGCAGACCTCCCTGATCGGCCGGCCCGCTCCCCAGGATTTCCAGCTCAGCAATGGCAGCCTCTGCAGCCTGCGCGCCGAAACCTGCTGGGAGGCGGGCTCAGACCGCAGGCGGGTCGAGCGCGAACTGACCCAGGTGCTGTTTGGCAGGATGGCGCGCAACGACCGCGAGGTGACCACCTACGAGGGCCGCTGCACGTTGCTGGAAGGCTCTCGCTTGCTTCATGAGGGCGACTGCTCCCTGCGCCTGGTGGAGCGCAACAACGGCGTCACCCGCTACGTGGTGACCCAGCCGGATGGGCGGCGCTTCAACTTCAGCGACCGCAGCGGACGCCTGGAAGTGAGGGATGCCACCGGCACCTCGCCGGTGACCTTCATCGACCACGGCTACACGGGGGTGTTCCGCTGGCGCAATCTCACCCTGGTCGCCACCCGCGAGAACCGCGGCCTGCGGCGCGGTCGCAATGCCAGTGATGGCATCGGCGAGCTGTTCAGTGATCGCTGAAGCGGGCGTCCTGGAGCCAGCGGCGCAGCAGGGGCAGGCTGAGGCCGATCACATTGCTGTAACAGCCTTCGATCCGCTCCACCAGCAGCCCGCCCCGACCCTCGAGGGCAAACCCCCCAGCGCATTGCAGCGGCTCCCCGCTGGCCACGTAGGCGGCGATGGCCCCGTCGTCCACAGCCGCAAACCGCACCCGGGTGGTCACCACCTCCTGCAAGGACGGCCGCTGCGGGACCAGGAGGCAGTGGCCGGTGTGCAGCTCGGCCCAACTGCCGCTCATGCGGCGCCAGCGGGCTCTGGCCTGCTCGGCATCGCGCGGCTTGCCAAAGGTCTCCCCGGCAAACACCAGCAGCGAATCACAGCCCAGCACCCCAGGCCCCTGCGGCCAGGCTGCCGCCGTCTCAGCCTCCAGCTCTGCCAGCACCGCTTCCGCCTTCGCCTGGGCCAGCTGGCGCACCAGCTGCCGGGGGTCGGCATCAGCAAACGCCTCCTCCTCCACCCCGCTCACCCGCACCAGGTGGGGGATGGCGGCCTGCTGCAGCAGGCGACGCCGGGCTGGGGAGGCGGAGGCAAGCACCAGCATCTGGGTTGTCGAGTCAGGGAGAATCGCCCCATGAAAGGACAGCCTCACCTCCAGGCCCGCTCCTGGGCCCGGGCTTCCCAGGCGATGCGCTGCCTGCCGTTCCGGCGCTCGTTCTATGAGCTGGTGGCCGCCACCCCCCTCAGCAGCGGCGCCTTCTGCCGCCGCCCCGATGCCAGCCAGCACTGCACCCGCAGCCTGGGCAGCGAGAGGGTGGAGGCCCACTGGACCTGGCTGATCCAGGTGGGGGTGCTGCGCCGGGAGGTGGACGGCCAGGGACTCACCGAGCGGGTGCGCCTCACCCCCATGGGGCGCGACCTGCTGGAGCAGTGGCCCGGCGCGATTCCCACGGCGCCCCTGGTGGAGCGCCTGCAGCACCAGCTGCGGCGCAGCCGGCCGCGCCTGTGAGGGATCCGGCCCTCGCGCCCAGGCCGTTGATGGTGCTGGGCACCAGCAGCGGCGCCGGCAAGTCGCTGATGACGGCCGCCCTCTGCCGGGTGCTGCGCCGCCGCGGCGAGCAGCCGCTGCCCTTCAAGGGTCAGAACATGAGCAACAACGCCTGGGTGGATGGCGGCGGCGGTGAGATGGCCTACTCCCAGGCGCTGCAGGCCTGGGCGGCGGGGCTGGAGCCCCACTGCAGCATGAATCCCGTGCTGCTCAAGCCCCAGGGCGACAGCACCAGCGAGGTGATTCACCTGGGCCGCTCGGTGGGAACGGCCCGGGCCGAGCACTACTACCGCGACTGGTTTCGCCCCGGCTGGGCCGCCATCCGGGCGGGGCTCGAGACCCTGCAGGCCAGCCATGCCGGCGGCCGGCTGGTGCTGGAAGGGGCCGGCAGCCCCGTGGAGGTGAACCTGCAGGCCCGCGACCTCACCAACCTGCGGCTGGCCCAGTTCCTGCGGGCCCGCTGCCTGCTGGTGGCGGACATCGAACGGGGCGGGGTGTTCGCCCAGCTGGTGGGCACCCTGCAGCTGCTCACGCCGGTGCAGCGTCCCCTGATCCGGGGGCTGCTGATCAATCGCTTCCGCGGCCGGCGCGAACTCTTTGACGCCGGCAGGACCTGGCTGCAGGAGCACACCGGTGTGCCCGTGCTGGGGGTGATGCCCTGGCTGGATGAGCTGTTTCCACCGGAAGACTCCCTCGATCTGCTGGAGCGTCGCGGCAGCAGGGGCCGGGCCGAGCTGGAGATCGCCGTGCTGCGCCTGCCCTCCCTCAGCAACTTCTCCGACCTCGATCCGCTCGAGGCCGAGCCCAGCCTGCAGCTGCGCTGGCTGCAGCCCGGCGAGGAGCTCGGCCAGCCCGATGCCCTGATCCTGCCCGGCAGCAAGCAGACCCTGCGGGATCTGGCGGTGCTGCGGCGCCACGGCTGGGGCGAGCGGCTGGCGGCCTATGTGAGCAGCGGCGGCCACCTGTTCGGCCTCTGCGGCGGCCTGCAGATGCTGGGGCGCGTGCTGGGCGATCCCGGCGGCCTGGAGGGCGAGGGGGGAGCGGGGGCGGAGCAGCCGGGCCTTGGCCTGCTGCCGCTGCGCACCGTCTACGGCGAGGCCAAGGCCCTACGCCAGCGGCACTGCCTGGCCCTCTGGCCGCCCGGGTCGCCGCTGGAGCTGCGCGGCTTTGAGCTGCACCGCGGCCACACCGAGCTGCTGGCCACAGGACGGGAGGGCGAGCCAGCCGCCACCCAGCCCCTGGCCACCCAGCCCCTCGCCTCCGAGGCCGGCCTGGGATGGTGGCGGCCCATCGGAGAGCGGGGCGGCAGCGTGGCCGGCACCTACCTGCACGGGGTGTTCGACAGCGGCCCCTGGCGGCGGCGCTGGCTCAACCAGCTGCGCCAGCGCCGGGGACAGCCCCCGCTGAGCGAACATCAGGGCGACCACGCCCAGCAACGCGACGCCCTGCTCGATCGCCTGGCCGATGCCTTCGAGGCCCACGTGAACCTCACCCCCCTGCTTCGCCCCTGATGAGTGCCACTCCGGTTCGCCTGCACTGGCCCAACGGCCACACCAGCCAGGTGACCAGCGGCAGCTCCTGGCTGGTGGCGGCCGCGGAGGCCGGCGTGACCATCCCCACCGGCTGCCTGGGGGGAAGCTGCGGCGCCTGCGAAATCGAGGTGAACGGCCGGGTGGTGCGGGCCTGCATCGCCACAGTGCCCCCCAGCCGCACCGGCTCGCTCACGGTGGAACTGGCCAGCGATCCCTACTGGTGAGGTGAGGGCTGGTCAAGGGGATTCTGTTAAGGGGACGCCTGGATCAGCCCGCCACCGAGCAGCACGTCGCCGGCATAGAACACCGCGGCCTGGCCCGGGGTGATCGAGAACTGCTCCTCGGCGAAACGCAGCTGCACCCGGTACGGACGGCCCGCCGCCCCATCGGCCTCGGTGGGCTCCAGGGGAGTGAGCAGGGCCGGCTCCGGGGCGCTGCGGTAGCGCACCTGCACCTCCACCTCCAGGGGCTGCTGGGGCGGCTCGATCGACACCCAGTTCACCGCGCCCACCACACAGTCGGGGCGGGCCGCCTCGGAGCGGGGCGCCACCACCACCCGGTTCAGGGCGCCATCGAGACGCACCACGTGCAAGGGTTCGCTCCAGGCCACCCCCAGCCCCTTGCGCTGGCCGATGGTGAAGTGCTCCAGGCCATCGTGGTGGCCCAGCACCCGGCCGTCTGCGAGCACGATCTCGCCCTGGCGCGGCGGCAGGTAGGCATCGAGGAAGGCCCGCATCGAGCCGTGGTGGTCGGCCAGGCAGAGGTCCTGGCTCTCGGGCTTGGCGGCGGTGCGCAGGCCGTGGTGCGCGGCCTCGAGCCGGGTGTCGGGCTTGGTGAGCTCACCGAGGGGAAACACCAGCCGGGAGAGCACCTCCTGGGGCAGGTCGTAGAGGAAGTAGCTCTGGTCCTTGTGGCGGTCCAGGCCCCGCAGCAGCTGATCCCGGCCGCCGCCGCTGGCCGGGCGGACACGGGCGTAGTGACCCGTGGCCAGGCGCTCCAGGCCGCGCTGCTCCCGGGCCCAGGCGAGCATCGGGCCGAACTTCACCTCCCGGTTGCAGCGGGAGCAGGGCAGGGGCGTCACACCGGCGGCGTAGCCCTCCACCAGAAAGTCGACGATCCGGGCACGGAACTGCTCGCGGGAATCCACCACGTGGTGGGGCACCCCCAGCTGCTCACAGAGGCCGGCGGCATCCACCAGCCCCTCGGCGCAGCAGGCCCCCTTGCCGCTCATCAGCCAGAGGGTGAGCCCCTCCACCTGCCAGCCCGCCTCCACCAGCAGCGCCGCCGTGAGGGAGCTGTCCACCCCGCCGGAAAGCCCCACGGCCACGCGGTGTTCCCCGGGCCAGGCCCGCAGGCGCTCCAGGGCCTGGGCACCGGCCTCGGTGGCAGCCCCGGCCTGAGGGGCGGCACCGGGCTCGGTGGCGGCAGGGGCGGAGCTCAGCAAGGCAGGGCGAATGGCGTGATTGCTCCCATCATGAAGCGATGCCCCGTCGCCTGCCGTGACCCCCAGCCCCACCCCCTGGCCGGCCCGCGACGCCGGGCACCTGCTGGTGAGCGGCGCCCAGATGGCCGCCGTGGAACACAGGCTGTTCGACAGCGGCCTGCCGGTGGAGGCGCTGATGGAGAAGGCCGGCCTGGCCCTCAGCCAGCGGCTGCTGCAACGGCACGGGCCCCGGCTGATGGCCTGCGGGGCCCTGGTGCTGGTGGGGCCTGGCCACAACGGCGGCGATGGGCTGGTGGTGGCGCGGGAACTCCACCTGGCCGGCATCGCCGTGCAGCTGTGGTGCCCCTTCGAGCGCTGCAAGCCCCTCACCGGCGCCCACCGCCGCCATGCCCACTGGCTGGGCATCCCTGCTCTGGCCGGTCCCCCGGACCCCGCCGCGGCCAGCCTCTGGATCGATGCCCTGCTGGGCCTCAACCAGAGCCGCCCCCCAGGCGCCGAGCTCGAAAACCTGCTGAAGCAGCGGCAGCAGCAGGGCCCCGGGGGTCTGGTGGCCCTGGATGTGCCCACCGGACTGTGCAGCGACACGGGGCGTTGTCTCGGCGCCGTGGCGGCTAGGGCCATGCACACCTGCACGGTGGGGCTGATCAAGCAGGGCCTGGTGCAGGATGCCGCCCTGCCCTGGGTGGGCCGGCTGGAGCGCATCGACCTGGGGCTGGCCCCCCAGGCGCTGGACGCCCTGCCCACCAGCCCGCCGCTGCTGCTGGCTGCCGCCGATCTGGCCACCGCGCCCTGGCCCCGGATCGAGGCGGCAGCGGGCAAGTACGGCCGGGGGCGGCTGCTGCTGCTGGCCGGCAGTGCCCGCTTCCAGGGCGCCGCGCACCTGGCGGTGGCGGGGGCCAGCGCCAGCGGCTGCGGCAGTGTGCGCCTGGCCGGAGCGGCCGGCGTGGGAGCACAGCTGGTGGCCAGGGCGCCCCACGTGGTGGTGAGCGCCGAGCTGGCCTGCGACCCGGCGGGCCACCTCCGCCTGGCTGACCTCCCCGAAGCCGCCCTGGAACGCCTGGATGCCCTGCTGCTGGGGCCGGGGCTGGGGAGCCAGCCGCAGCCGGCCTCGGGGCAGCCCGCGAGCTGGAGGTGTGGCAGCGGCTGCAGCGCTTGCCCGGCCTGCTCGTGCTGGATGCCGACGGGCTGAACCGTCTGGCTCTGGCGGTGGCCCCGGGCCTGGGCTGCAGCGCGGCGGCCTGGCTGAGCCTTCGCCAGGGCCCCACCTGGCTCACCCCCCATGCGGCGGAGTTCGAGCGCCTCTTCCCCCAGTGGTCGGCGCTGCCGCCCCTGGAGGCCGCTGGCCGGGCCGCCGGCGAGGCGGGCGTGGGCCTGGTGCTGAAGGGAGCCCGCAGCGTGGTGGCCGCCGCCGATGGGCGCCGCTGGCAGCTGGACGAGGCTGAGCCCCGGGCGGCCCGCGCCGGCCTCGGGGACGTGCTGGCGGGCTACTGCGCCGGCCTGGGCGCCCAGGCCATGGCCGCCAGCGGCCAGGCGGACCCAGCCCTGCTGGCGGCGGCCGCCCTGGCCCACGCCCAGGCGGGTCTGGAGGTGCGAGCAGGCGCTGGTCCCGGCCACTGCACACCGATGGCGATCGCCTCAGCCCTGGCGGGCCTCGATCCGACACCAGGCGGCCACAACAACCATGTGGTTTTGCAAGCAAAACCTAAAGGGTTACTGAAATGACACCGGATCAACCCATTAGCCGTGGATAGTCAACTCCCGCCACTGGCCGTCCTGATGAACGCCACCACCCAAAGGGCCAGTGATCACAGCCGCAAGCGCAGCAGCGACCCGATCAGTTGGTATCTGACCAGCATCGGTCGTGAGCCCCTGCTGACGCCGGCGGAGGAGATCGAGCTGGGCAACCAGGTGCAGGTCTTGATGCGGCTGCTGGAGAGCGATGCAGCCAGCTATACCGAGCACGACAAAAAGCTGCTGCGAGTGGGTCAGCGGTCCAAGCAGCGCATGATGAAGGCGAATCTTCGCCTCGTGGTGAGCGTGGCCAAGAAATACCAGGGCAAGGGCCTGGAACTGCTCGATCTGATTCAGGAGGGATCCCTGGGCCTCGAGCGAGCGGTGGAAAAATTCGACCCCACCCGCGGCTATAAATTTTCCACCTATGCCTTCTGGTGGATTCGCCAGAGCATGACCCGGGCCATCGCCTGCCAGTCGCGCACGATCCGGCTGCCGGTGCACCTCAGTGAGCGACTGAGTGCGATCCGCAAGGTGAGCCTGGAGCTGGCCCACAAGCTCGGGGCCATGCCCAGCCGCCAGGAGATCGCCGAGGCGATGGCCATGCCCCTCGACGAACTCGACGGCCTGTTGCGCCAGTCCCTCACCACCTCCAGCCTCGACGCCCCGGTGAACGGCGACGAGGGCAGGAGTTTTCTGGGCGATCTGATCGCCGATTCCAGCGAGGAGGAGCCCCTCGACCGGGTCGAGCGGGGCCTCAACCAGGAGCAGCTTGAGCAGTGGCTGAACCAGCTGGGAGACCAGGAGCGCCAGGTGCTGCAGCTGCGCTTCGGGCTGGAGGGTTATGAACGTCACACCCTGGCGGAGATCGGCCGCCAGCTGGATGTGTCGCGCGAGCGGGTGCGCCAGGTGGAGCTCAAGGCCCTGCGCAAGCTGCGCAATCTCACCCGCCGCACCCCCAGCAGCCCCTAGAAAGGCCGTCCACGCCTGGCTGAACCGGCAGGGTGCTTCCGCCACTCGTCTATCACCCCGCCTACTCGGCCCCGCTGCCCAGCAGCCATCGCTTTCCGATGGCCAAATTCAGGTTGCTGTTCGAGCGCCTGAGGGCCCTGGATCTGGCCCCGGCCGCCAACCTGCGCCAACCGCTGCCCATCCCCCGCCGCAGCCTGGAGCTGGTGCATCCCCGCGGCTATCACCAGGCCTTCGCCCGCGGTGAGCTCCCCAGGGCCGACCAGCGCCGCATCGGCCTGCCCGCCACCACGCCCCTGGTGCGCCGCACCTGGCTGTCGGTGGGGGGCACCCTGCTGACGGCGCGGCTGGCCCTGCGCCATGGCGTGGCCTGCCACCTGGCGGGTGGCACCCACCATGCGTTCCCCACCCAGGGCAGCGGCTTCTGCATCTTCAACGACGTGGCCGTGACGGCCCGGGTGCTGCTGGCGGAAGGCCTGGTGCGGCGCCTGATGGTGGTGGATCTGGATGTGCACCAGGGCGACGCCACCGCGGCCATCTTCGCCGGCGAGCCCAGGGTGTTCACCCTTTCCGCCCACGCAGCCAGCAACTTCCCCCTGCGCAAGCAGACCAGCGACCTCGACATCCCCCTGGCCGATGGCCTGGAGGATCGCGATTATCTCCAGGCCGTGGGCGATGTGTTGCCCGATCTGCTGGATCAATGGCGCCCGGAGCTGGTGCTCTACAACGCTGGGGTCGACCCCCACCGCGATGATCGGCTGGGCAAGCTCTGCCTCAGTGACGCAGGCCTGCTCAATCGTGATCGCCTCGTGTTCGACGCCTGCCTGCGCCGGAGCATCCCGGTGGCCAGCGTGATCGGCGGCGGCTACGGCAGCCTGCCGGAGCTGGTGGAGCGCCACAGCCTGGTGTTCCGGGCCGCGGCCGAGCAAGCCAGGCTGCACGGGCTCCAGGGCTGTTGACTGCTCGGCAACTCAGCGCTGGGCAGCTCAGTTCTCGGCCCAGATGTAGCGGGTGAGCTCTTCGGGGTTGGGTTCCGGTGCCGCCAGGGCGAACGAAACGCAGTCGCTGATCTCGGCGTCGATCTCCTTTTCGATGGCCTTGAGTTCCTCGGCCGTGGCCAGTTGCTGCTCCACCAGCTGGCCTGCGAGGCGTTTGATCGGGTCGCGCTTGGCCCAGAAGGCCTTCTCGGCCTCAGCCCGCAACTCATCCGGGTCGGCCAGGGAGTGGCCCCGGTAGCGGTAAGTGAGGCACTCCAGCAGGGTGGGACCCTCGCCGGCGCGGGCCCGCTGAACCGCCCGCTGGGCGGCCGCCCGCACCGCCAGCACATCCATGCCGTCCACCTCTTCACCGGCCATGCCGAAGGAGGCGGCCTTGCGCCAGATCTCGGGGTCGCTGGTGGCGCGGTTGTGGTCCATGCCGATGGCCCACTTGTTGTTTTCCACCACGAACAGGATCGGCAGCTTCCAGAGCGAGGCCATGTTCAGGCACTCGTAGAACTGGCCGATGTTGCAGGTGCCGTCGCCAAAAAAGGCCGCCGTGACGGAATCACTGCCGGCATCGCCGAGGGCATCGCGCTTGTAGCGGCTGGTGAAGGCGGCCCCGAGGGCCACGGGGATGCCTTCGCCGATGAAGGCGTAGCCGCCCAGGAGATGGTGCTCGCGGGAGAACAGGTGCATCGAGCCGCCCCTGCCCTTGCTGCAGCCGGTTTCCTTGCCGAACAGTTCGCTCATCACCTCCCGGGCCGGCACGCCGCAGCTGAGGGCATGGACGTGGTCGCGGTAGGTGCTGCAGAACCAGTCGTGCTGGGCCTTCATCGCCTTGATCACGCCCGTGCTGACGGCCTCCTGGCCGTTGTAGAGGTGCACGAAGCCAAACATCTTGCCGCGGTAGTACATCTCCGCGCACTTGTCCTCGAAGCGACGGCCGAGGGTCATGTCGCGGTAGAGCATCAGCCCTTCCTCCCGCGTCACCGTGGCGGGGGTGGCCGGATAGAGGTTCTCCAGGCGCTCAGCGTGGGGACCCGCCACGTGGGTGGACTCGGCGGAACAGCCCGGAACCCCGGAGTCGGCCAGGCCGGAGGCCGCCGTGATGTTGCGACTGGTGTCTGCCTGGGTCATGGGGAAGAGCTCGTCAAGCGGGCCAGGGGCAACGCCGGATCCTGGAGTGAACTGTACGGGGTCTGGGCCCAGGAAGTGTTCGAGTCGCTGCCAAAACCGGAGTCCCTGTCTACAGTCAGCCACTGCGGCCAGCTCGGGTTGGAACTGCCGATCGATCACTTCCGGTTGCTCGGTGTCAGCCCGACCACGGATGCCCAGTCCGTGCTGCGGGCCCTGGAGCAGCGCCTCAACCGGGTGCCGGAGCAGGGCTTCACCACCGAGACCCTGCAGGCCCGCGAAGCCCTGCTGCGGCTGAGCGCCGATCTGCTCACCGACTCCCCCCGCCGGGAGGCCTACGAGTCAGCACTCACCGCCCTGGGCGGCGACGACCAGTCCCTGCAGGCGGGCCTGGAGATTCCCACCAGCCGGGAGCTGGGCGGCCTGCTGCTGCTGCTGGAAGCTGATCAACCGCTGGAGTGCTTCAGCCTGGCGCGGCGCCTGCTGCAGCCCCCCCAGGCCCCCACCCTCGGCAGCGGCCGTGAGAGCGACCTCAGCCTGCTGGCCGGCCTGGCCTGCCTGGCCAGCGGTGCCGAGCTGCAGCGGCAGCGGCGCTACGAGGCCGCCGCCCTCACCCTGCGCGACGGCCTGCAGTTGCTGCAGCGCATGGGCCAGCACCCGGCCCTGCGGCAGCAGGTGGCCGAGGAGCTCGCCCTGCTGCGGCCCTTCCGCGTGCTTGACCTGCTCAGCCGCAGCCTCTCCGCCGCCGACGAGCGCGCCGAGGGCCTGAAGCTGCTGGAGGAGCTGGTGCAGGAACGGGGCGGCCTCGAGGGAACCAGTTCGGCGGGCATGAGTCCCCAGGAGTTCCAGGCCTTCTTTCTGCAGATCCGTGGCTACCTCACCGTGCAGGAGCAGGTGGACCTGTTCAGCCGCTGGGCCGATCAGTCGGCCGTGGCCGACTTCCTGGCCAGCACCGCCCTCACCGCCTCCGGCTTCGCCCAGCGCAAACCGGAGCGGATCGCCGCGGCCATGCAGCGGCTGGAGGTCTCGGGAGAGGACGGCATCCAGCCCCTGCTGGCCTGCCTGCATCTGCTGCTGGGCCAGGTGGAGGCCGCCCAGCAGGCGTTCAAGCGTGGCGCCGGTCAGGACGCCAGCCTGAAGGAGTGGGCCGAGCAGCGCAGCGGCGATCCCCTGGCCCAGCTGTGCGACTACTGCCGCGACTGGCTCAAGGGAGACGTGTTGCGCGGTTACCGCGACCTGGAGGCCGACCCCGACCTGGAGGCCTACTTCGCCGACCGCGATGTTCAGGCCTTCATCGAACGGATGCCACCCCCGCTGATCCGGGCCGATCCCCCCACCGGCGACCTGTTCAGCCCGGCCGGCTGGCCGGACAGCCCTACGGCCCAGGACGGCCTGGAGGGTCAGTGGTCTGAGCTCGACCCGTCGCTGGACCTGGAGAGCGATCGCGATCACGGCAGCCGGTTGGACAGCGAGGCCACGCCGTCCTGGACAGCCCGACTGCGGGCGGCTCTGCCCTCCATGGCCTTGCCCTCGCTGCGGCTGCCGGCTGTCGCCCTGCCGCGCTGGAGGCGATCCAAGGGCCTCAACCTGAGGCAGCACAGCAAGCGCCTGCGGCTGCCGCGCAGTCGCCGCGGCCGCCTGCTGGTGGCTGTGGTGGCGGCCGGAGTGCTCGGCGCGGGGCTGTGGGCCCTGCTGCGGCCACGGCCGCAGACCATGCCGATCCCGGTGGAGGTTGCGCCACCCCAGCCCCCGGCGCCGCCGGCCACCACCACCGCCACCCCCTCCACCCCGAAGCCCCCACTGCCTGTGCCCCTGCGGGTGGCGGAACCCTCCCAGGCCCAGGTGCAGGCCCTGCTTGAAACCTGGCTGGCGGCCAAGGCGGCCGTACTGGCCGGCGGCGAGAGCCCGGCTCCCCTCGACTCCATGGCCCGCCAGGGGGAGATCGCCTACCTGCAGCAACAGCGCCGCGCCTCGGCCGCCAGGCAGCAGACCCTCAGGCTCAGCACCACCGTGAACAACCTCACGATCGAGGAGCGCTCCCCCAGGCGCATCACCGCCGTGGTGAGTCTGGGCTACAGCACCCAGCCGATCGACGCCGCCGGCCAACCTGTCGGCCCGGCGGCCCAGGCCGATCTGCGCAACCGCTACGTGTTCGGCCGCGACGGTGACACCTGGCGGGTGGTGAGCTTCTCCCCCATGCGCTGAGGCCAGCGCCAACCACGCCGGTTTTTACCATCGGTGGCAGCGGTGCCCCCGCGCCCTCCCCTTCCCAGGCCGTTTCCGCGATGTTCGACGAGCTCTCCCAGCGGTTTGAAGACGCCGTCAAGAACCTGAGGGGCCAGGCGGCCATCACCGAGGGCAACGTCGAAGGGGCCCTGAAACAGGTGCGCCGTGCCCTGCTGGAGGCCGATGTGAGCCTGCCGGTGGTGAAGGACTTTGTCGACGAGGTGCGCCGCAAGGCCGTCGGCGCCGAGGTGGTGCGGGGCATCAGCCCCGATCAGAAGTTCATCCAGGTGGTGCACGAGCAGCTGGTGGAGGTGATGGGTGGCGAAAACGCCCCCCTGGCCGCTGGGGGGACGGCGGAGTCTCCCTCCGTGGTGCTGATGGCCGGCCTCCAGGGCGCCGGCAAGACCACCGCCACCGCCAAGCTCGGCCTGCACCTCAAGGAGCAGGGGCGCAAGGCCCTGCTGGTGGGCGCCGATGTCTACCGACCTGCGGCCATCGAGCAGCTCCGCACCCTCGGCGGCCAGATCGGCGTGGAGGTGTTCAGCCTGGGCACCGACGCCCGGCCGGAGGCCATCGCGGCGGCGGGCGTCGCCAAGGCGAAGGCCGAAGGCTTCGACACGGTGCTGGTGGACACCGCCGGCCGTCTCCAGATCGACGCCTCGATGATGGAGGAGATGGTGCGGATCAGGGAGGCCTGCAGCCCCGATGAGGTGCTGCTGGTGGTGGACTCGATGATCGGCCAGGAGGCCGCCGAGCTCACCCGCGCCTTCCACGAGCAGGTGGGCATCACCGGAGCGGTGCTCACCAAGCTCGACGGCGACTCCCGCGGCGGTGCAGCCCTCTCGATCCGCAAGGTGAGCGGCGCTCCGATCAAGTTCATCGGCACCGGCGAGAAGGTGGAGGCCCTGCAGCCCTTCCACCCTGAGCGCATGGCCAGCCGCATCCTCGGCATGGGGGATGTGCTCACCCTGGTGGAGAAAGCCCAGAAGGAGGTGGAGCTGGCCGATATGACGCGCATGCAGCAGAAGCTGCAGGAAGCCAGCTTCGACTTCTCCGATTTCGTGCAGCAGATGCGCCTGATCAAGCGCATGGGCTCCCTGGGCGGGCTGATGAAAATGATTCCTGGGATGAACAAGATCGACGACGGCATGCTCCGCCAGGGCGAAGAACAACTGGGCAAGATCGAGGCGATGATCAGCTCGATGACGGCCGCCGAGCGCGAGAACCCCGACCTGCTGGCCTCCACCCCCTCGCGCCGCCGCCGCATCGCCGCCGGCAGCGGCCACACCCCCGCCGAGGTGGACAAGGTGCTGACCGATTTCCAGAAGATGCGCGGCTTCATGCAACAGATGACCCGGGGCGGCGGCATGCCAGGCATGGGCGGCTTTCCGGGGATGGGGGGCTTCCCGGGCATGGGCGGCGGCATGCCGGGGATGGGGGCGCCGGCTGCCGCTGGCCGCAGCCGCAAGGCCCACAAACCCCCCAAGAAACGCAAGGGCTTCGGTCAGCTGTAGGGGGGTCACGCCGGGAGGTACATTGCTTCTTTGGACACCTAGCGGCACAGCCCCGATGATCAAGCTCCGCCTGAAGCGGTTCGGCAAGAAGCGGGAAGCGAGCTTCCGCCTCGTGGCGACGAACAGCACCTCCCGTCGGGATGGTCGGCCGCTGGAGGAGCTCGGCTTCTACAACCCGCGCACCAAGGAAACCCGCCTCGACACCGAGGCGATCCGCGCCCGTCTGGCCCAGGGCGCCCAGCCCACCGCCACCGTGCTGACCCTGCTGGAGCGGGGCGGCCTGGTCACCAAGACCGTGCGCTCCTCCGTCGTGGTGGGCCAGGCCAAGCAGGCCGCCGCCAGGGAAGCCGCCGCCAAGAAGGAGGCCCGCGAGGCCGCTGAGGCCAAGGCCGCTGCGGCAGCTGAGGCAGAGGCCGCTGCGGCTGCCGCCGCCGAGCCTGCTGCCGAGGCTTGAGCCCCAGCCCTGCGGCAGAGCCCGGAGGCCGCACCGGCGCCTCCGTGGCCCTGCCTGATGCCGCTGCCGCCCTGGCGCTTGCCGGTGAGGCGGAAGTCACGTTGCGGAGGCTCGAAGCCCTCACCGGGGCCTCGCTGGTGCTGCATGGCCTCGACCTGTGGATCGGAGGCCGGCCCCGCCAGCTCGAGCGGGCCCAGACCCTGGTGGACATGCTGCGCCCCCTCTGGCAGGAAGGCCAGGCCATCACCCCGGTGGATCTGCAGACGGCCCTGCAGGCCCTCGACACCAACCAGGGCGAGGCGCACCGGGCCCTGGGCGAGCAGGTGCTGGCCAGAAGCCAGAGCGGCCAGCTGCTGCGGCCCCGCACCCTGCGCCAGAAGGCCTACGTGGAGGCCATGGAGAGCCATGACCTCACCCTGGCCCTGGGCCCCGCCGGCACCGGCAAGACCTTTCTGGCCACGGTGCTGGCCGTGCGCATGCTCAATGCCCGCAAGGTGCAGCGGCTGATCCTCACCCGGCCGGCGGTGGAGGCCGGCGAGCGGCTGGGCTTTCTGCCCGGCGACCTGCAGCAGAAGGTGGATCCCTACCTGCGCCCCCTCTACGACGCCCTGCACGCCCTGCTGGGCACGGAGCGCACCAGTGCCCTGCTGGAGAAGGGGGTGATCGAGGTGGCGCCCCTGGCCTACATGCGCGGGCGCACCCTGGCCGATGCCTTCGTGATCCTCGATGAGGCCCAGAACACCACCGCCGCCCAGATGCGCATGGTGCTCACGCGCCTGGGCGAGAACTCGCGCATGGTGGTCACCGGCGACCCGACCCAGCTGGATCTGCCGCCCGGGGTCACCAGCGGCCTGAAGGAGGCAGCCGAGGTGCTGGAGGGGGTCGAGGGCATCGCCATCTGTCGCCTCGGGGCCGCGGATGTGGTGCGCCACCCGCTGGTGCAACGGCTGGTCACCGCCTACGCCCAGTGCGATGCCCGCCGCCAGAGCCCAGCTGCTCCCAAGCGGACCTCATAGGGAGATCCACACCTGTCAGAGACCTAGGGGGACGGGCACCGGGGCGCCGGCACTGCCAGGATGACCCCAGTTCGATTTCCCGGTGCGTCATGCCGGCCAGCAGCAATTTCCAGGAGGCCATCCGCGAGGCGCAATCCAGCGCCCTGGTGGGCCCCAATGTGGTCAACAAGGCCCTTCCCTACGTGGGTGGTGGCATGGTCCTCACCGCCGGTGGGGTGATCGGCGGCCTGGCCCTGATGGCCGCCAACCAGGCCCTGTTCATGCCGCTCTTCTGGGTGGCCCTGATCGGCAACTTCATCCTCTTCTTCGTCGCCCAGAACTCGGCGATGAAGGGCAACAACGCCACCGCGCTGCCGATCCTTGCGGCCTACAGCCTGATCACTGGCTTCACGCTCAGTGGCATCGTGGCGTTGGCGATCGGCACCGCCGGCATCGGAGCCATCGGCACGGCCGCCCTGGCCACAGGGATCACCTTTGTGATCGCCTCGATCGTGGGGCGCAACATGAGCGACAGCCTCGGCCAGGCCCTCAGCGGCGTGGTGGGGCTGGGCATTGTCGGCCTGCTGATCGCGATGGTGGTCCAGATCGTCGGCGGCATCTTCGTGCCCGGCTTCGGCGGCAACGGCTTCGAGCTGCTGATCGCCGGCTTCGGCACCGTGCTGTTCGTCGGCGCGGCCTTCGTGGACTTCTACACGATGCCCCGCACCTACAACGACGATCAGTACCTGGCCGGTGCCCTGGGGATGTATCTCACCTACATCAACCTGTTCATCTTCATCCTGCGCCTGATCATCGCCCTCCAGGGCGGCGGCCGCCGCGACTGACACTCAGTGCACGACTGAACTTCAGCCCAAGCTTTGCAAGCTTCCAGCGCCCCTGAGGGGGCGCTTTTTTGTGGGGAACCTCCTCAGGAACTCGGGAAGTCGGTCCTTCGCCTCTCAAGGCTCCGCAACCGCCTCCACCGCTGCGGCGATGGCCTGGCGCTGCTCGGCGTCGTAACCCCAGCGATCGAGAAAGGCCACATCCTCACCCTCTGCCGCGGCGGCGGCAGCCAGCAGCGTTTCCAGCCGCTCCTTGACACTGAGGGGCTCCAGCAGGCGCAGCAGCTCGGTGCAGCGGCTGGCCACCCGCAGCGAGGCCTGTTGCTGTTCGGCATCGTCGGCACGGCCGTGGTGGAGGGCCATGGCAGTGCTCATGGCCAGATTGCGGGCGGTGAGATCCACCACCCCCGCCCCCGCAGCCCTCAGCTGCAGCACCAGGGGCTCGGGCAGCCGGTCCATCAGTGGACAGTCGCCCACCAGGCTCACCACGAAGAAGCCGCGGGCCCCATCCCGGCTCGCCACCAGCTCCCCGAGGCGATCGGCGAGCACCTCATCACTGAGTTCGCCGTTGTCCCAGAGCGCCAGCCACTGGGCCGTGATCTCCATGGCCTGCTGGAAACTCGGTTCAAGGGGGGGGGTGGCCATGGCGATCGCGAGGTGAGGGGTGCGGCGGTCTCTGAGGTTATGGAATCCGGGCCCGAGGTCCGCGCCCCGGGCCATCGGGCGCGGCCCATGCCCAGACTGAGGGCACCATGCCCGCCACCGTGTCCTCCAGCGAGTCCAGCAACGCCGCCCCTGAAGCGGCTGCTCACGCGGCTGAAGCCGAGGGGGTGCTTCTTCCCATTCCGGATCCAGCCGAGTCGGCCCGGATGCTGCAGCCCTCCCCCGCGGACGGCCCGTTTCGCTCCGGCTTCGTGGCCCTGGTAGGTCGCCCCAACGTGGGCAAGTCCACCCTGCTGAACCAGCTGGTGGGGGAAAAGGTGGCGATCACCTCGCCGGTGGCCCAGACCACCCGCAACCGGCTGCGGGCGATCCTCACCACTCCGGCAGCCCAGCTGGTGCTGCTCGACACCCCCGGCATCCACAAGCCCCACCATCTGCTGGGGGAGCGCCTGGTGAAGACCGCCCGCAGCGCCATCGGCGAGGTGGATGTGGTGCTGCTGCTGGTGGACGGCAGCCAGCCCGCCGGCCGCGGCGATGGCTTCATCGTGGAGCTGCTGCGCCACTGCCGCGCCCCGGTGCACCTGGCCCTGAACAAGCACGATCTGGTGCCGCCCGATCAGGCCGCGGCCCTGGCGGGCAGCTACCGCGACCTGCTGGCCGGTCGGGGGGATTTCGCCACCCCCGGGGGAAGCGAAACGCTCGCCTGGCCCCTGCACCCGGTGAGCGCCCTCAGCGGCGAGGGCACCACGGAGCTGGTGGAGGCCCTCAGCCAGGCCCTGCCCCCCGGCCCCCAGCTGTACCCGGCCGATGCGGTGAGCGATCAGCCCGAGCAGCTGCTGATGGCGGAGCTGATCCGCGAACAGGTGCTCACCCACACCCGCGAGGAGGTGCCCCACTCCGTGGCCGTGAGCATCGATCGGGTGGTGGACGACGGCCCCCGCACCGCGGTGCTGGCCACCGTGCTGGTGGAGCGCTCCAGCCAGAAGGGCATCCTGATCGGCAAGGGCGGCCGCATGCTCAAGACCATCGGCCAGGGGGCCCGGCTGCAGATGGAGAAGGTGTTCTCCGGCCCCGTCTACCTGGAGCTGTTCGTGAAGGTGGTGCCGGGCTGGCGTCGCAACGCCGCCCGCCTGGCCGAACTCGGCTACCGGGGCGACTGAGGGCAACCCAGGGGCAGGCGGCTGAGAGGATGGATCCATGAGCGACACCCCAGCCTTTCCGCCCGAGGAGATCGGAGCCTTCCTGCGCTTCTGCGCCGGCGAGTGGATGGGCCTGCGCAGCCAGTTTGCCCTCGGCGAGGTTGTGGAGGAGGAAGGAGCCAATGGCGATGAATGGCACAGCAGCGAGCGCGGTGAGTTGCTGGTGACCTTCCTGGAGCCAAGCAGCGACGGCCCCGGCGGCCTGCGGGTGGGGCCCAGGAACGCGCCATCGCGGGAGCTGCTGTTCCGCGCCGATGGCCGCTTCAGCAGCAGCCCGGCTGCAACCGGTTCCGGCACAGCCGGCTCTGGCGGCAGCCTGGAGGGCCACTGGGAACTGTGGCCCGATGGCAGCCTGGAGCTGTGGTTCAGCCAGGGGGATCGCGAGGTGCGCGAGCGCATCTGGTTCACCAAGCCCAACCTGCGCCTGCGCAGCACGGTGGAGCGCCAGGCCGACGGCACTCCGGGCCAGGCGAGCTTCAGCACCGAGATCCGCCGGGTGAGCCAGCCGGCCAGCGGCGGCTGACGGCCATGCGCCTCGATGTGGTCAGCCTCGCCCCGGAGGCCTTCACGCCACTGCTCAGCCTGGGGGTGATCGGCCGAGCCTTTGCCGCCGGCATCGCCGAGCTGCACGTGCACAACCCCCGCGACCACGCCAGCGACCGCTACCGCAAGGTGGACGATGTGCCCTACGGCGGCGGCGCCGGCATGGTGCTCAAGCCCGAGCCGGTGTTCGCTGCGGTGGAGGCGATCCCGGTGCTGCCGCGGCGCCAGGTGCTGTTGATGAGTCCCCAGGGGCAACCGCTGCGGCAGGCCGACCTGCGCCGCTGGGCCAGCACGGCCGACCAGCTGGTGCTGCTGTGCGGCCACTACGAGGGCTTCGATGAGCGCATCCGCCTGCTGGCCGATGAGGAGGTGTCGATCGGCGACTTCGTGCTCACCGGCGGCGAGCTGCCGGCGGCGGTGATCATCAACGGCGTCGTGCGGCTGCTGCCGGGCACGGTGGGCAGCGCCGTGTGCCTGGAGGAGGAGAGCCACAGCGCCCTGCTGCTGGAGCATCCCCACTACACCCGGCCCGCCAGCTTTCGCGGCCTGGAGGTGCCGGCCGTGCTGCGCAGCGGCGACCACGGCGCCGTGGCCCGCTGGCGCCTGGAGCAGCAGCAGCAGCGCACCGCCGAGCGTCGCCCCGACCTCTACCAGCGCTGGCAGGCTGAACAGCCGTGAGGCCTGGGATCAGCCCTGGCCGTTCTGGAGACCCCTGAGGGCCGTGAGCAGGGCGGCCGGGCTCTGGGGGTCCACCATCAGCACGCTGCCGCCCTTGGCGTGGGCCATCTGTTCGCCCATGGCCATCCAGTCACTGGCCAGAAGCAGGCGCAGGGCCTCGGCGGCGGCTGGATTGGCCTCGATCGCCTCGGCCAGCCGGGTGGCCGCCGCAGCGCGGGCCTCGGCCTGCAGGCGCTGCTGCTTGGCCTCCGCCTCGGCCTGCAGCAGCAGCGCCTCGGCCCGGCCCCGGGCGGCGTTGAGTTCACTGTCGCGCACCCCCTCAGAGCGCAGGATGGCGGCGCGCTTCTCGCGCTCGGCCGTCATCTGCTGCTCCATCGCCTGCTGCACCCCGGAGGAGGGACGGATGTCGCGCAGTTCCACCCGGGTCACCTTCACGCCCCAGGGGTCGGTGGCCAGATCCAGCTCGCGCAGCAGGGCCTCATTCACCTCCTGGCGGGTGGTGAAGGTCTGATCGAGGTCGAGCTTGCCCATCTCGGCGCGGATCTGGGTGAGCACCAGGTTCACCATGGCGGCCTGGAGGTTGTCAACGCCGTAGTAGGCCCTGGAGTGCTCCAGCAGCTGCCAGTACACCACTGCATCCACCTCAATCGACACGTTGTCGCGGGTGATGCACTGCTGGGGCGGGATGTCGAGCACCCGCTCCTTGAGCGACTCGTGGCTCACCACCTTCTCCACCACCGGCACCACGAAGGAGAGGCCTGGCTGCAGCTGGCGGTCGTACTTGCCGAGGCGCTCCACCAGCCGCGACTGGCCGCCGCTCGTGACCTTGACGCTGTTGAAGCCCAGAAAGGCCATCACCACCAGGGCCGGCAGGCTGAACAGGGCTTCCATGGAGGGGAGGGGGCTAAGGAGAGGCGGGCACCGTGCCAGATCAGGCATCACGCCGAGGCACACCTGCCACTGCCCAGGCTAGGCGCGCCGGCCGACCCGGGAACAGGCCAGCATGGTTCTGTCCCAGCCCTTGACCCATGGCACTGGCATCGGTGATCTGGCTGCTGGTGGGGTTGGCCCTGCTGGGGCTCGAGGGCATGGGTGCTGAATTCGACGGTCTGCTGGAGGCGGCGGTCGCGGCCCTGGTGGTATCGGTGCTGAGTGCCCTGCTGCCCTGGCCACCGCTGCTGCAGGTGGCGGCCTTCGCCCTGCTCAGCGGCCTGGGGCTGCTGGCGCTGCGGGGCTGGGAGCGGCGCAGCCGCGAACGCTCGATCCCGGCCAGCGGCCACAGCCAGCGGGCCTCCGTGATCAGCGGCTTTGAGGGCGCGGCAGAGGGGAGGGTGCGCTGGCAGGGCCAGAGCTGGGCCGCCACCAACCTTGAGGCCAGCCGGCCGTTGGCGCCTGGCAGCACGGTGACCGTGATGGGGCGCGACGGCAACCGTCTGCAGGTGCTGGCTGAGGCGGCTCCAGGCGAGCTGCCTGGTGGGTCAGGGAACTGACTCCCAACCAGGCGTTGGACCAGGGCCCTGGATAGGGTTGCAGAGCAGAAGCCATGAACCGATGAGCCTCGACAAGCCATCAATCGTTGGCCGAATCAAGAGCAGAATCAAGTTCCTGATCAAGGGCTTTCTGAAACCTCCCAACGGAAAGCAAGCAACAGCCATCCCCCCCGAAGCCCATGCCTCTGAGGTCCCTTCAGACCCACCGAAACCGGATGGTCTGAACAGCGGCAGCGCCCCTAAGCCCATCAGTGATCCGATCGTCATCAGCGCGGCGTCGATCACTCCCTCTGAACCGCAGCGTTCACCATCCCCGACACCTCCATCTCCTTCCCTCATGGCCCCGGCTTCTACCGCAAAACCAAAGTTTCTGGCCTCCTATTGCAAGGAAATTGCTGAGCAGACCAAGCTTCCCGAGGCCCAGGTGAGGCTGGTGTGTGAGCTGTTTCTCAAGGGAATCCTTGATCAGCTTCGTGCTGGCATTCCGTTCAGCTCCTGGATGGTCAACATGGTTCCGGAGCCTCTGGCGGCGGCCAAGGCCGCTGGCGCTACTGCCAAGGCAGCGGCATCCCTCTCGGTGACGGTCAATCAGGCGGCTGGATTCAGTGATGACAAATTCAAAAAGCAGGTGCTGTCTCGCCTCAAGGCCTGAACCAGTGCGCCGCCAGGGGGCGTTCCCCAGGGGGTCGGAGCAGACTCGCGGCAACGCCCTGCCCCGCTTGTGGACGCCATGACAAACCCCCTGGCCCTGCGGATCGGCAACGGCTACGACATCCACCGCCTGGTGCCGGGGCGGCCCCTGATCCTGGGGGGCCAGAGCCTCCAACATCCGCAGGGCCTCGGCCTCGACGGCCACAGTGACGCCGATGTGCTCGTGCACGCCATCATGGATGCCCTGCTAGGGGCCCTCTCCCTTGGCGACATCGGCCAGCACTTTCCACCGGAGGACGACCGCTGGAAAGGGGCCGACAGCCTGGTGCTGCTGGAGCAGGTGATGGCCTTGGTGAGGGAGCGGGGCTGGCGGATCGTGAATCTGGACAGTGTGGTGGTAGCGGAGCGGCCCAAGCTCAAGCCCCACATCCCGGCCATGCGGGCCGCCATCGCCGGCCGACTCGGCCTCGAGCACGACCAGGTGGGCGTCAAGGCCACCACCAATGAGCGGCTCGGCGCCGAGGGCCGCGAGGAGGGCATCTCCTGCCACGCCGTGGCCCTGCTGGAGCGACCATGACCGTGCCCTACCCCCCAGCACCAAGGGGCGTTCTGCCTAGGTTGGGCTTCCTGCCGAGTGCCATGCGGCGGCTGTTGCTGGTGCTGCTGCTGGCCGCACTGCTCGGCGGACTCAGCTCCCCCGCCGCGGCCCGTGGCCCCATGAGCCCATCCTCCCAAAACCCCATGGCCGAGCCTGGCGTGATGGAGCTGTTGCGCCTGGGGGTGCCGGCCCAGCACCGCGAGGCCTGGCTGGAAGCCGAAGCGGCCAGCTGGGGGCCCTGGCTGAACCAGCAGGAGGGCTTTCTGGGGCGGCAGCTGTTCTGGGATCCAGAGCGGCAGGAGGGCACCCTGCTGATCGGCTGGGCCAGCCTGGAGCAGTGGAAGGCCATCCCGATGGCCGAAGTGGGCGCGGTGCAGGAGCGTTTTGAGCGGCTGGCCAGGGAGCTCACCGGCAGCGCCGCGGCCAATCCCTTTCCGCTGCTGTACGCAGCCGAGCTCCAGCCGCAACTTCAGCCCCCACACCAGCGCGACACCCCTGGTGATGGCTGAAGCCCTCCCAACGGCCCTCCGCGAGGAGTACGTGCTGGGCTGCGATCCCGAGGAGGTGGAGCGGCTTGGCCGCCAGCACGCGATCTGGCGCGACGACTGCGGGGCGGCCTGGCTGCGGGCCGGGTTCAGCCGTGGCGATCGGCTGCTGGATCTGGGCTGCGGCCCTGGTTGCGCCAGCGTGGATCTGGCCCGGCTGGTGGGGCCGCAGGGCACGGTGCTCGGCATTGACCGCTCCGAGCGCTTTCTCCAGCACCTGCAGGAGCAGGCCCGCAGCCAGCAGCTGGACCAGTTGCAGGGGCTTCAGCTCGACCTGGGCCAGCCCCAGCCGCCCCCTTCCGCCCTGGGCGCAGCCCGCTGGGATGGGGCCTGGTGCCGCTGGCTGGCGATGTTTCTACCCTCGCTGGATCCCCTCTTGGATCTGGTGCAGCACGCCCTCCGGCCCGGTGGGCGGCTGGTGCTGCACGAGTACGTGCGCTGGGACACCTTTGCGGTTCAGCCCGGGGTGCCCATGCTCGAGCGCTTCGTGCAGCGCTGCATCAGCCACTGGCGCCAGCATGGCTGCGATCCCGATGTGGCCGCTCGCCTGCCGCTGCTGCTGGAGCAACGGGGACTGCGGCTGCAGCACTGCCGCAGCCTGATGGCCTGCTGCCCGGCAGAGGCCCCCAAGGCCGCCTGGCTGCGGGACTTTCTGCACTCCTACCCCCATCAGCTGATCAGCGCCGGCCAGTGGACCAGCGCCGAGCAGCAGGCCCTGCTGAACGAGCTGGAGCTGGCCCAGCGGCGCGCCAGCCTGTGGATCACGCCGGCCCTGGTGGAGATGGTGTGGATCCAGCCCTGACACCACCCCGGCCATGAACGAATCCTCGCCCCCCCTGGATCACCGCCTGGATCTGGAGCGCCGCCAGCGTCTCGGCATGGTGGAAGCGGTGTGGGGCGAGCACAAGAGCGCCGCGCAGATCGCCGCCATCGCCACCAAGCTCTGGGCAGCCGGCGAGGTGCTGCTGGTGACGAGAGTGTCACCGCAGAAGGCCGAGGCCGTGGACGCCCTGCTGAGCAGCCCGGCCCTGCGCTATCACCCCGAGGCCCGATGCCTCACCTTCGCGGCGCCGGCATCAGCGGACACAGCCCTGGCCCCCTCCGGCACCGCAACCACCCAGGTGGCGGTGCTGGGCGCCGGCAGCAGTGATCTCGGCGTGGCCAGCGAAGCGCTGCTGGCCCTGCACTGCCATGGGGTGGGTGCCGAGTTGGTGCTGGATGTGGGCGTGGCGGGGCTGCACCGCCTGCTGGATCAGCTGCCCCTGCTGCGATCGATGCGGGTGCTGATCGCCTGCGCCGGCATGGAAGGGGCCCTGCCCACCGTGCTGGCGGGCCTGCTGCCCCAGCCGGTGATCGGTGTTCCGGTGGCGGTGGGCTATGGCGTCAGCACCGGCGGCATGGCGGCCCTGCACGGCATGTTGGCCAGCTGCGCGCCGGGGCTCACCGTGGTGAACGTGGACAACGGCTACGGGGCTGCCATGGCCGCCCTGCGCATCCTCAGAGGTGCTGGAGCTGGGGATAGGCGGTGAGCAGCTCCTCGGTGCTGAACACGTCGCCGCTGCCATCGGGCTGCCAGATCACCTCAATCGCCAGCAGATCGGCACTGGCTATGCCCCCCAGCACCTGCAGCGACTGACGCAGCTCTTCGGCCGTGGAGGCCCCTTTGATCGTGAGCTTCTGGCGCGAGGCCACGATCAGGGTCACGGCGATGAAATCACTGCCGGCATCGCTGTCACCGGCGGCCGTGGTGGCAGCGTCGGAACGGCGGCCCGCCACGTTGGTGGTGAGTTCGGCGTCGAGCTTGCTGCGCTCCGCCATCGAGAGGCGGTTGAAGGTGGACTCGGCGCTGGCAAAGGGCACCTGACCCACTTCCGCATTGGCGTAGACCCACAGGTCGGGATGGCGCAGCAGGGACAGGGTGGTTTCCTGAAGCACGGTCTGCAGCCCGCCACTGGAGCCGGTGTCGGCGCGGCCAGCAATGGCGCGCAGATCGGTCTGGAGGTCGCGGGCCGAGGCCAGCAGGCCCACCTGCAGCTGGCTGATCGTGACAGGGCCATCCACCCGGGGGGCATAGCCGGAGCCGCCCGGCAGGGAAGGGCTGCCGCCACTGACACCCCGCAGGGCATTGGCGATCAGACCCACCACCGCCATCAGGATCAGGAAGCCGAACAGGCCGCCACCGCCGAAACCGAACATCGGAATCAGGAAGGGGAAGCCGATGCCGCCCCCGCCCATGCCGCCGCCGCCGCGATAGCCGCCACTGAAACCGCCACCACCGCCACCGCGGGGCATGGAGGGGGCGGCGCGGAAGCTGCCGCCACCGATGCGGCCGCCCCGGGCCGCCATGGAGGGTTCAGGCGCCCAGAGCAACAGGGTGATCACCAGGGCCGGCAGGGCCAGCAGGCTCACCGCGCGGCGCCAGAAGCCACGGCGCTGGGGCGGCCGACCGGTGGGCGCAGGGGTGGTGGACAGGGAGGAGTCTGAGATCGGCAACAGGGCCGGTGCGAGTACGAAAAATCTAGGAACCACCTCCCACGATGGTGACCACCTCCAGCACATCGGATTCCACCACCTGCTGCTGAGCCCAGTGCTGACGCGGCAGGATCGTGCCGTTGAACTCCACCACCACGAGCTGGGGGCGGTAGCCCAGCTGGGTCAGCAGCTGCTCGATGCTCTGGCCCGCCGGTGCCCGGCGGGCTTCGCCGTTCAGCTGAATCGTGATGGCGGCGCTGGGATCCTCAAGGGGCATGGTGATCGCCTGGGCCCCACGGGCCTCAAGGCTCTGAAGTTAGGGGACTTCAGGCCACCCGATCAGCTGGGCCGCCCCAGGGCCGTGAGCAGGGCACGGCTGGCGGCGACGGGGTCGGCGGCCGCCGTGATCGCCCGCACCACCGCGATCCGCTCGGCACCCGCCTGACGCAGCTGGGGGATCGTCTCCAGGGCCAGGCCGCCGATGGCGAAGAAGGGGATCGGGCAGGCCGCCGCGGCCTGGCGCACGTACTCGAGCCCCACCGGGGCCCGGCCCGGCTTGGTGGGGGTGGCCTGCACCGGCCCCACGCCCACGTAGTCGCAGCCATCCCGCAGGGCCTGCTGCAGCTGGGGCAGGGCATGGGTGCTGCGGCCGATCAGGCGCTCCTGCCCCAGCAGCCGCCGCGCCACGGCGGGCGGCAGGTCGTCCTGGCCCAGGTGCACTCCATCGGCATCCACCGCCAGGGCCAGATCGACGCGGTCATTCACCAGGAACAGGGCGCCATGGTCGGCGCAGAGGCGGCGCAGGCTGCGGGCCTGCTCCAGCCGCTGCCCGTCGCTGAGCGGGGCGCCATCGGGGCCGGGGCTGCCGGGCTTGGCCCGGTACTGCACCAGACGCACGCCGCCGGCCAGGGCGCCGGCCACCACCGCCTCCAACTCGGGCACGGGGCTGGTCACCAGATAGAGGTGGCAACGGGCCAGCAGCTGGCGGCGGCTGGCCCCGTCGCCGCTGCCCTGCAGCAGGGCCACCTCCAGGTCGTAGAGCCCGTAGCGGATCGCCGCCGCCGCGGCCGCCAGGGGGGGATCACTGCTGCGGCCGAACTCCTCCAGCACCCGCAGGGCCTCCTGTACCCGGGCGGCATTGGCGGCCACCACCTGGGCGGGCTGACGGCGCTCCGCCTGGGCGGGGTGGCCGAGGCCCGCCCCGGCATCCGTGGCGGTGTGGCGGGCCAGCTTGTAGGCGTCGCGGTGCAGCAGCCCCAGGGTCTGGCGCATGTCCTTGGTGCGGCTCACCAGGTCGGCCCGCTCCAGCCCGAAGCGGGCCCAGTCCTCCAGCACCCGCAGGCCTTCGCGGGCCCGGTCCAGGTTGGCGTCGATCAGGCGCCGCACCGCCAGGTCATCCGCAGGCCCAAGGGCACCGCAGCCGTCCTGGGGCTGGACCGGCGCACTGGCGGGATCTGGGGGGGAGTCGGGAAGGGCCATGGGGCGGCGGCGTGGTGAAATCAGCACATCCGGCTGAAGGTGGGCCGGTCTGGCCTGTCTAGGTTGGAGGTCCTGATCGGGGCCTGCTGGCCCATCCCGAGGCCCCGATGGATCAAGGCGGTGCTGACAGCCCGATGCTGGTGCTCGTGTCAGGGATTCTGCTGCTGGGCGGCATCGCCGCCTTCATGGGCTGGGGCCTGACCCACGCCTATCCCGGCGGCTAACAGGCTGCGGGCCGACGCGGCATCGCGGCCGATCTGGGCGCAGAGGGCGGCCAGGTCGGCGAAGCGCTGCTGGCTGCGCAGCAGGGCCACGGGCTCCACCCGCAGCTCACGCCCGCCCAGCTCCAGCTCCTGATCCAGCAGGTGCACCTCCACCGCAGAACTGGCCTGGGGATCCACGGTGGGCTGGGGCCCGAGGTTCATCACGGCCGGCAGCCAGCGACCGTCTCCAGGGGGCTTGCCGTCCAGCTGGCCATTGAGCTGGACCCGGGCGGCATAGACCCCTTCCATCGGCAGGAACTTGCGCCCGTCCACCCGCAGATTGGCGGTGGGCCAGCCCAGGCCCTTGCCCAACCCCCTCCCCGACACCACCTGGCCGCTGAAGCGGTAGGGCCGCTGCAGCAACCGCTCCGCCTCGGCGAGATCACCGGCCGCTAGGGCCCGGCGGATGCGGCTGCTGCTGAGCCGATCGCCGCCGTCACTGAGCATCGGCAGCACCGTCACCGTCAGGCCCCGGGCCGCCCCCAGGGCCATCAGGGTGTCGGTGTCGCCCTGGCGCCCCACCCCGAAGCGGAAGTTGCTGCCCACGGCGATACGGCGGGCATCCAGCTGGGCCACCAGCACCTGGTCCACGAAGGCCTCCGGGTCGAGGGCGGCGAGGCGGCGGTCAAAGGGCACCAGCACCAGCTGACGGATGCCCAGGGGGCCGAGCAGTTCGAGCTTCTCCGAGGGCAGATCCAGCCGCAGGCGCGTGTCGCCATGCAGCACTTCGCGGGGGTGGGGCCAGAAGCTCACCACCGTGGGCACCAGGGCCGGCACGGCCCCGTCGGACTGGCCTTCGCCGGCCACGGCCGCGATCACGCGCCGATGGCCCCGATGCAGACCATCAAAGCTGCCGAGGGCGATGGCGGTGGGGCGCTGGGCCTCCTGGGGGGTTCGCAGCGGTATCAACGCGACAGATCCCAACGCCGGAGCAGGCCGCGCCGATCCTCCCATGGCACCTTTGGGTGGCACGTTTCGATGCACCCATGGCTGACCGCCTCGATCTGCAGCAGATGGCCGCCGCCCTTCGGCGTGTGGGCTGGGTGCGGTTCTGGGCCCAACTGGTGCTCGCGGTGGTGGTGGTGGGGGTGCTGGTGTTCAACAACATCGGCGGACGGCTCGCCGCCAACTCCTCCCGCGCCCTCGGGCTGGGGCCTGGGATCTCACTCACCACGCTCTCGTTTCTGCTGTTGCTCGGCTGCCTCTGGCAGAGCTGGCTGGTGGTGCGCTGCGGCCGCGCCCTGGCCAGCCCGGTGCGGCCCAGCCGCGGCGAGACCGGCCGGCTGGTGAAACGGGGCCTGCTGATCGACCTGGCCGGCCTGACGCTGGCCGCCGTGGGATACCAGGCCATGGCCGGCAGCCTGTTCGTGCAGGCCTCCCAGCAGGTGCCGGGGTTCTTCGGGGCCCAGGTCCAGGGCCAGGCCGGTGGCGCCGGCCGCCTGATCGGCCTGCCGATTACCTCGATCGAGATGTTCTCGGTGCTGGGCAACACCCAGGTGCTGTTCGCCCACCTGATCGGCCTGGGCGTGAGCCTCTGGCTGCTGCAGCGGATCTACAGACCCACCTGAGGCAGGTCATCCCGGGGCAGCTCCAGCTGGGGCAGATCCAGCGTGGCGCCGCGCCAGAACAGCTCCGGCTGCAGGGGAGACAGTGAAATCCCTCCGCCATGGACGTGGGCCACATCCACCGGCCAGTCGCTGGGGCCCGCCACCTTGGCCTCCAGGTCGTTGGCCACCTCGCCCGCCAGCCAGTAGTAGGTGCGGCCGCGGGGGTCGACGCGGCGGTCGAACTGGTCGGTGTAACGGCGCACCGCCGTGCGGCACCAGCTGAGGGGGCCCAGGCTCTCCGCCGGCAGGGGCGGCACATTCAGGTTGAGCAGCATGCCCGCGGGCCAGCCTTCGGCGAGCATCGCCTCCGCCACATCCAGAGCGATGGCGGCGGCGGGCACGAACTGGCGCCACTGGAAATCGGCGCTGCTCACGGCCAGGGAGGGCAGCCCCTCGATCGTGCCCTCCATGGCCGCACTCACGGTGCCGGAATAGAGCACGTCGGTGCCGAGGTTGGGGCCGTGGTTGATGCCGGAGAGCACCAGATCCGGCCAGCTCTCCAGCAGGGAGAACAGGGCCAGCTTGACGCAGTCACTGGGGGTGCCGCTGCAGGCCCAGGCGGTCACCCCGTCGTCGAACAGCTCATCGGCCCGTTCGGCCCGGATGGGGGTCTGCAGGGTGAGGCCATGGCCGGTGGCGGAGCGCTCCTGATCGGGGCACACCACCGTGACCTCATGGCCCCGGGCCACGGCCGCGTTGGCCAGGGTGCGGATGCCATCCGCAAAGACCCCGTCGTCGTTGCTGATCAGGATCCTCAGGGGGGTCATCGGCGCAGGTCGGGGCAGCTCCGTACAGTCTCTCCCTTGCCCTCCGAGCCTGCGAACGCCGTGAGCGCCGCCTCCTCCGCCACCTCCAGCTCCCCCGCCGGCGCCCCATCCAGCGCTGGCGGCAGCGGCTCAGGCTCCGGTGGGGTCAGCCTGGAGCAGCTCAACGGCCAGCTGCAGGCCCTGGAGGCGGAGGCCGCCGCCGCCATCGCCGCCGCCGCCAACGCCAGCGAACTGGAGGATCTGCGGGTGGGTCTGCTGGGCAAAAAAGGCAAACTCTCCTCCGTGCTCGGCGCCATGGGCCGCCTGCCCGGCGCCGAACGCCCCCTGGTGGGCCAGCGGGCCAACGTGCTCAAGGAACAGCTGCAGGGCCTGCTGGCCCAGCGGCTGGGGGCCGTCAAGTCAGCCGCCATGGCGGAGCGCATCGCCAGCGAAAGCCTGGATGTCACCGCCCCCTGCAGCTACGTGCCGCCAGGGCACCGGCACCCCCTGATCAGCACGATCGAGGAGATTGTGGACATCTTCTCCGGCCTCGGCTACCGGGTGTCTGAGGGCCCTGAGATCGAAAGCGACTACTACAACTTCACCGCCCTCAACATCCCCGAGCACCACCCCGCCCGGGACATGCAGGACACCTTCTACCTCCAGGACGGCCGCCTGCTGCGCACCCACACCTCGCCGGTGCAGATCCGCCATCTGGAGAACAACCCGCCACCGGTGCGGGTGATCGCCCCGGGCCGCGTCTACCGCCGCGACGCCGTGGATGCCACCCACTCGCCGGTGTTCCACCAGGTGGAGGTGCTGGCCATCGACGAGGGGCTCGACTTCAGCCATCTGCGCGGCACGGTGACGGCCTTCCTGCAGCGCTTTTTCGGCGATCTGCCCGTGCGCTTCCGGGCCAGCTACTTCCCCTTCACCGAGCCGAGCGCCGAGGTGGATGTGCAGTGGCGGGGCCGCTGGCTGGAGGTGATGGGTTGCGGCATGGTGGATCCGGCCGTGCTCACGGGCATGGGCCTCGATCCGGAGCGCTGGAGCGGCTTCGCGGCCGGCCTCGGCGTGGAGCGTTTCTGCATGGTGCGCCACGGCATCGACGACATCCGCCGGCTCTACACCAGTGATCTGCGCTTTCTGGAGCAGTTCTGATCGCCAACGGCTCCGCGCCGGCCGCCGGGGTCAGCGCCCATAAACTCAACCGGCCCCCCGCCCACCGATCGGTGCCCCGTGTCGGACTGATCGTCAATGACGGCAAACACCTGGCCGTGAAGACGGCCGATGCCGTCGAGGCGCGCCTGAGCGCCAGCGGGCTCGAGGTGCTGCGGGTGAGCAGCTCCGGGGGGATGGTGGGCTTCGCCAATCCCGACCAGCAGATGCGCGCCAAGGGCTATGCGGCCTGCGTGCCGGCCAGTTTCAGCGAGGAACTGCAGCTGGCCATCGTGCTGGGGGGCGACGGCACCGTGCTGTCGGCGGCCCGCCAGACCGCGCCGATCGGCGTGCCGATCCTCACGATCAACACCGGCCACCTGGGCTTCCTGGCCGAGGCCTATCTGCACCAGCTCGATGAGGTGCTCGAGCAGGTGATCTCCGGCACCTGGACGGTGGAGGAGCGCACCCTGCAGGTGGTGAGCGTGCTGCGCAGCGAGCAGCGGCGCTGGGAGGTGCTCTGCCTCAACGAGATGGCCCTGCACCGCGAGCCGCTCACCTCGATGTGCCATTTCGAGATCGCCATCGGCCGCCACGCCCCGGTGGACATCGCCGCCGACGGCGTGATCCTCTCCACCCCCACCGGCTCCACGGCCTACGCCCTCTCCGCCGGCGGCCCGGTGATCACCCCCGACTGCCCGGTGCTGCAACTCACGCCGATCGCGCCCCACTCGCTGGCCTCGCGGGCGCTGGTGTTCAGCGACCGGGAACCGGTGACGATCTTCCCGGCCACGCCCGAGCGGCTGATGATGGTGGTGGACGGCAGCGCCGGCTGTTACATCTGGCCGGAAGATCGGGTGCTGATCCGCCGCAGCGAGCATGCGGCGCGCTTCGTGCGGCTCAACGACCACGAGTTCTTCCAGGTGCTGCGCAACAAGCTGGGCTGGGGCCTGCCCCATGTGGCCAAGCCCGGCAACGAGCTCGAGCCTCTGGCGGGGGTCGAACCGCGGGCCAGCAGGGGCGGCACGTCATGAGCCCCGCCAGCGTCTGGCTGCTCGGGGCGGAAGCGGAAGCCTTGGGTCCGCGGCTGCAGGCCTCGGGTTACGCCCTGTGGCCTCCCGACGGATCCAGCGGCGCGGGGCCGGATGTGGTGGTGCTCACGGCTTCCCAGGCGGACCGGATCCCGGCGTTGCGGCAACGGTTCGGCTCCACCCCGCTGCTGCTCAACATCGGCGAGGACACGGTGGAGGCCCGCGCCCACTGCCTCAGCGCCGGCGCCGACGACTTCTGGCTGTCCAGCCTCGGGCCCAGCGATCTGCTGATGCGGCTGCGGCTCCAGCTCAGCCTGCGCCAGAGCCTGGTGGTGCCCACCCAGCTCCTGCAGGTGGCGGACCTGACCCTGAACCCCAGTACCCGCGACGTGCGTCGCGGCCGGCGCCAGGTGGCCCTCACAGCGCGGGAATATGCCCTGCTGGTGCTGCTGCTGGAGCGGCGTGGCACCGTGGTGAGCCGCGATCAGATCCTGCGGCAGGTGTGGGACGACAACCAGGCCACCAGCAGCAATGTGATCGAGGTGTACGTGCGTTACCTGCGCCAGAAGCTGGAGCAGGGTGGCGCCCGGCGGTTGATCCACACGGTGCGAGGCCAGGGGTACTGCCTCAGCGAGCGGCTGCCGCCCCCGGCAGGACTCTGATGGGGGCGGCGCGGCGGCTGGGGGTGACGCGGCTCGTGGGCGGTGCTGGTCTGCTGGCTCTGATCGGGCTGGCGGCGGCAGATCTGGCCTCCAGCCAGCGGACCCTGGCCCAGCCGGCGGAACCACCCCAGACCCTGCCCCTGGAAGCCCGCTGGTGCCTGGAGAGCGAGCGCTGCATCCTGCTGGAAGTGGCCGATGCCCCCCAGGAACAGGCCCTGGGCCTGCAGTTGCGGCCGCCATTGCCGCCCCTGCGCGGCATGTGGTTTCCCTTCCCCCAGCCCACCCCGGCCCGGTTCTGGATGCACCGCACCCCCGAGCCGCTGGACATGCTGTTTGTGGCCAACGGCAAGGTGGTGGCCCTCGAAGCGGCCGCCACCCCCTGCCCGCGCCTGCCCTGCCCCAGCTACGGCCCGGGCGTGCCCGTGGACGGGGTGCTGGAACTGGCGGGAGGTCAGGCGGCGGCCCTGGGCATCCGGGTGGGCACAGCGGTGCGCATCGAGCCGTTCAGAGCCGCTCACCCCTGAGCACCAGCACTGGATTCATCGGCGCCAGGCGGGTGCCCGCTGCCAGCGGTGCCCCCCGCCAGCTCTGGTGCTGCGCCACCGTCACGGCCAGGCCGGCCCGCTCCAGCAGGGGGCGCAGCTCGGCCAGGGCCTCCAGGGTGGCCAGGGGGATCACCACCACACCGCCTGGCAGCAGGCGTGGCAACAGCGCCTGCAGGATCGCCGAACGGTCGCTGCCACCGCCGCCGAGGAGCACCCGATCCGGATCGGGCAGCTGGCTGAACACCGCCGGCGCCCGCCCCTCCAGCACGGTCTGGGGCTGCACCCCCAGGCGCTCGGCATTCGCCCGGATCAGCGCGGCGGATCCACCGCGGGCCTCCACTGCCCAGAGCTGCAGCCTCGGGCACAGCCGCAGGGCCTCCAGGCCGATGGAGCCCACCCCGGCGCCGATGTCCCAGAGCACCCCCGCCGCCGGCAGGTTCAGATCGGCCAGCAGCTGGATGCGCACCTCCCGCTTGGTCATCAGGCCGGGGCGGTCGGCGTGCTGCAGGAAGATCCCGTCCGGCAGGCCGAACAGGGGCAGGGTCGCCGGGTCGGGCGGCGGCGGCGGTTCAGCGATCAGCAGCACCAGGTGCAGGGGATCGAGATCGGCCGGCAGCGCCGCCTGGGGCGCCAGCCGCTGCACCCGCTCCTGGGGATGGCCCAGCCGCTCGCACAGCCACACGACGTAGGCCGCCTCCAGGCCGGAGGCAGCGCAGGATCCGGCGCACCTCCTCGGCACCGCCCCGGCCGGGATCGGTGAGCACCGCCAGGGCGGCGGGCCGCTTCTGCAGCGCCGCCGCCAGAGGTTCGGGGTCGCGGCCGTGGAGGCTGATCCAGCTGGCGTCCTGCCAGGGGCGGCCGAGGCGGGCGAAGGCCAGCTGCAGGCTGGAGGGGGCGGGGTGAAACCGCAGCTGGGCGGGGCTGAAGTGCTGCAGCAGCAGACGGCCGATGCCGAACCAGAGCGGATCGCCACTGGCCAGCAGCACCGCCGGCCGGCCGGCCGCCATGGCCGCTTCCAGGGGGCCATGGATCAGCTCCGGTCTGTCGCTGGCCAGGAGTTCGGGGCCTTCCAATCCCGCCGGCACCCGGCCAGCCGCCTGCTCCTGCTGCCACCAGGGGGCCAGGTCCACCAGCAGCCGCGCCGGGGCCAGCAGCAGCCGGGCCCCCCGCAGCAGCGCCAGGCTGCGGGGGGCCAGACCGGCCACGCCGGCGGCGTCGGTGCCGATCACGTCCAGTACGCCGGGATGGGTCGACGCCGGCTCGCTGCAGTGGGCCGCTGCCAGCTCGCTGCCCTGGGTGCCTTCTGCCATGGGAGCCATGATGCTCACCTCAGCGTTGATCGAGCGTCAACAGCCGGGGAAGCCCACCTGCACAACGGTGAAGGGGGTGGGAGTGGGTGGCATCACGGTTGACACCTTTGGGACTCTTGGCGTCATGCCTACTAAGTCAGCAGTGGGCTTCCCACGCGACTGAAGCCAGATCAGCGGCTGGGGGCCAGAGCGCCGGCGGCGACGCAGGGCGGTCATCGCGCCCCAGCCAAGATGTGGTTTCTGAATCCGTAGGGCCTGGCTTCTTTACCCATTCGGTGGCCATGCAAGACGCTGACATCCGCTGGATCCAGCGGTTCACCAATTACCGCCGCGTGCTGGCGCAGCTAACGGAGGCCGTGGAGCTAACGCGGCAGCGTCCTCTCAGCGATCTGGAGCGGCAGGGCCTGATCCAGACCTTTGAGTTCACCCATGAACTCAGTTGGAAGACCCTCAAAGACTTTCTCGCCTCCCGCGGGGCCGTGGAGCTGTTTGGTTCCCGCGACACCAGCCGAGAAGCCTTTGCCCAGGGATTGATCCGCGATGGCGACATCTGGATGGCGATGATTCGCCACCGCAACCTCAGCACCCACACCTACGATGAGGCCACCGTGCAGGAGATCGTGTCGGCGGTGACCAGTCGCTATCTGGCTGCCTTCCAGGAGCTGGAAGCCTGGCTGGCAGAGCGGGCTGTACAGCCATGACCGAGCAGACCACTGGCGCCAGCCACGGTTTGCCCGTCGCCGCGGTGGAGCGGATCCAGGCCACTCTGGCCGCGTTCCCGGCGATCGAGCAGGCCACCCTCTATGGATCGCGTGCGCTTGGCCGCCATCGGCCCGGCTCCGATATTGATCTCACTCTCTCCGGGGCCGATCTCGATGGCCTCACCCTGACGCGCCTCGATCAGGCCCTCGACGATCTGTTGTTGCCCTGGCGCTTTGATCTGTCGCTGCGGGCATCGCTGCAATCCCCTGAGCTGATCGATCACATCCAGCGTGTTGGCCAGGTGCTCTACCGGCGAAATCGGGGAGAGGCAGTTGCCGCAGATTTTGCGATTGCGTCGAAGCCCCCACCTGCTGATGAGGGTGGCCTGCTCAGGTGACATCTCCTGGGCACACGATCAGCGCCGCCGTTCGCGCCAGATCTCCTGCACAAACGGATCGGCAACGCCGTAGAGGCCGTGGCCCAGCCGCATCAGCACGTTGTCGGCGAGGAGTTCATTCACCACCGGCTGGATCTCCTCCACCCGCACCTCCCGGCCGATCGCTTCGCCATAGGCCGCAGCAGCTTCCGCTGAGAACAGGCCCTTGGCAGGGCCCACCTCCATGGCCACCCGGTCGAAGATCGCCGTGGCCAGCCCGCCAAGTTGTTCCACCTTCTGCAGCTCCAGGTCTGCGGCAGTGCCGCGCAGGGTGGCGGCAATCACCGGCAACAGCTGATCCGGTTCCAGACCAGAACTGCTGCTGCTGGCCTGGAGTTGGCCCAGGGCCCGCAGAAACTCTTCGGGGCGATGGCCCAGGGTCTGGAAGGCCTCCCAGGCGATCGCTTCCGACGGCAGTGGCTTCGCCATCTTCCGCTCGCAGGCGCTGCAGCACATGGCGCACATACTCCAGATCCAGCACGGGGTAGGGCAGCGAGGTGGCACCGGCGAACGCCTGGTTCCGCCTTGCCGTGAGCTCACCCACCAGGGCCCTGTGGGAGCCGGTGCCGAGAAACAGGAAGTGTCCCGGCGTACCGGGTCTGGGATTGATGGCGTCTCGGGCGGCTTTGAGGGCCAGCAACATCTGATTACCCTCTTCTGTGGTGATGGCCTGCTGCACCTCATCCACGATCAGCACCACATCGCCCTTGGCCTGATCCACCACTTCTGTGAAGGCCTGGGCCAAGGTCGCTCCACCTTGTTCACCCAGCTGCTCCAACTGAAACCCGAAGCGAAAGCCCATCCCACCGAGATCCAGTCCCCTGAGCCGCGCGGCGAGGCTGGGTCACCAGTCGCCTGCGCGAACGGCGGCATAACAGGTCGCCGGGCTGACCTTGATGTCACTCCAGAGGTCCACGTAGATCACCACGCCCGGCTCCCCGCACAGGATCCCTGCGCAGGAAGGTGGTTTTGCCGGTACGACGCAGCCCCGACAGGAACAGCCCCGAGCGCAGGCCCTCGTCGAGCACGCCGGGGTGCAGCAGACGGCCCGCCAGCTCTGCGGCCAGACGGGGGCGGTGGAAGACCTCGGCCAAGGCTGTGGGGGGTTTACGCCTGTCTCTTAATTAGGGCTGAGCCATAAATGTCCATAAGAGGCCCCCGGGCCGGCTGCAACCCACCACAGGGCCCCCGTGGCCACCTCCGCCGAGAGCCGCCAGCAGCTCGTCGCCGCCATGGGCAACTGGTTCCCCTCCTGCCTCGGCCTGAGCCTCATCCTGGAGCGGAGCTCCACCCTGGAAGCCAATCCAGCAGTCCTTGGCCTGCGTTGAATCGCCAGGCCGGCACCCAGCAAGCTCGGCGATCCCGCCGATCAGCTGAGCCAACTACGCCAAGTACCTCGCGCTCGACGGCAGCGCAATCGCACATCGACAACCGATGGCGGTCGGCCGTTGATCGGAGAGCCTTGCTGCCGGCTTCTCGCCGAATCTCGAGCTCGAACTGCAGACCCAGGACCTCGGCGCGAGGATGGCCATCGAGTGTCCACCCCCCAGCCATGAGCGACCGCCGCCAGCGCATCCACGAGCTGGTGCTCACCCTGCTGGCCCAGCAGCAGGATCTCGAACTGCTCAGTGGCGACAGCACAGCCCTGCCCAGCGGCGACCCCGGCAACTGGATCGAGCGCAACCGGCGCGTCGTGCAGCGCTACCAGGCCCTGGTGCGCTCGGCCATCACCCTCGATGCCCTGATCGACCAGGAAGACGCCAGCCATCTCTGACAAGCTGGCCCCACTTCCCTCCGCTCCATGGCGCGCCTCGGACTCTCCACCCTCAAGACCCTGCTGCAGGGCAGGGGGTCCGGGGCGCCGGGCAACCCGCCGCCGGCCAGCTGGTCGCGGCCCTTCGGCCTGGGCTGGGAGCAGCCCTACACGGTGCGCTACGCCAGCAACCTCGATGACGGCCCCAACCACGGCATGCCCCTGGGGGGCTTCGGCGCCGGCTGTTTCGGCCGCGCCCCCGATGGCAGCTTCAACCTCTGGCACCTCGATGGTGGGGAGCACTGGTTCGGCACCCTGCCCGACTGCCAGTTCGCCCTCTACGAGAGCGATGGCGACAGCAGCCGCGCCCACGCCCTGGCCGTGGCCCCCGAGGCCGATGCCTCCCGCCCCGACGCCGGAGCGCCCCTGACAGCCTGGAGCTGGTATCCGGCCAGCTCGGCCGAGCGCAGCACCGGCACCTACGCCGCCCGCTACCCGCTCAGCTGGACGAGCTACACGGGGGTGTTCGCCGCCCAGGTGGGCTGCGAGGCCTTCAGCCCGATCCTGCCGGGCGACTACCAGCGCAGCAGCTATCCGGTGGCGGTGTTCCGCTGGAGCCTCAGCAACCCCAGCCGCCGCCCCCTCGATCTCTCCCTGCTGCTGAGCTGGCGCAACACCACCGGCTGGTTCACCAACACCGACCCCACAGCAGCCGTCAAGTTCCGCGACGACGGCAGTCCCGAGCACAACTACCTGCCGGCCATTGGCCGCAGCCAGGGCCAGCGCAACCGCTGGATCGACGACGGATCGCTCAAGGGCGTGCTGCTGGAGGGCCCGCGCTCTGAGCCGATCGCCGAGGGGCAGGGCCAGTGGTGCATCGCCACCGATGCCGGCCTGGAGCAGCGCCACCCAGGGCTGCGCATCCAGCGCTGCAGCCGCTGGAACCCCGCCGGTGACGGCGCTGAGCTGTGGGAGCCCTTCGCCCGCGATGGCTCGATTCCCGACAGCAACAACGACCGCCACAGCGGGACGAACGACCCCGCCAGCGCCGCCCTGGCCGTGCAGCTGCGCCTCGAGCCGGGCGAAACGATCGAGATCCCCGTGGTGATCAGCTGGGACCTGCCCGTGACGGCCTTCGCCACCGGCAGCTCGGCCCTGCGGCGCTACACCGACCACTTCGGTGCCAGCGGCGCCAACGCCGCGGCCATCGCCGCCGAGGCCCTGCGCGACTGGGGTGGCTGGCTGGAGCAGATCGAGGCCTGGCAGCGGCCGGTGCTGGAGCGCACCGACCTGCCCGAGCCCCTGCGCATGGCCCTGTTCAACGAGCTCTACGACCTGGCCTCCGGCGGCAGCCTCTGGACCGCCGCCAGCCCCGAGGATCCGGTGGGCCGCTTCGGGGTGCTGGAGTGCCTCGACTACGCCTGGTACGAGAGCCTCGATGTGCGGCTCTACGGCTCCTTCGCCCTGCTGCAGCTGTGGCCGGAGCTCGACAAGAGCGTGTTGCGCAGCTTCGCCCGGGCCATCCCGGCGGCCGATGCCACGGCCCGGCCGATCGGCTGGTATTTCACCCAGGGCAAGGGCCGGGTGGAGGCGGAGCGCAAGGTGGCCGGCGCCACCCCCCACGACCTCGGCGCCCCCAACGAGCGCCCCTGGGACGCCACCAACTACACCGCCTACCAGGACTGCAACCTCTGGAAAGACCTGGCCAGTGATTTCGTGCTGCAGGTGTGGCGCACCTTCCGTCTCGCCCCCGGCGGCGAAGACCTGCGCTTCCTGGCCGACTGCTGGCCGGCGGCGGTGCAGGCCCTGCAATACCTCAAGAGTTTCGACGCCAACGACGACGGCCTGCCCGACAACGGCGGCGCCCCGGACCAGACCTTCGACGACTGGCCGCTCAAGGGGGTGAGCGCCTACTGCGGCGCCCTCTGGATCGCCGCCCTCGAGGCGGCCCTGGCCATGGGCCAGCGGCTGCAGCTGGAGCTGGGGCTCGACACCTCGAGCCAGCAGCGGCAGTTCAGCAGCTGGCTGGAGCAGTCGCGCGCCAACTTCGATCGGCTGCTCTGGAACGGAGAGTTCTACAAGATCGATGCCGAGAGCGGCACGCCGGTGGTGATGGCCGACCAGCTCTGCGGCGACTTCTATGCCCGCCTGCTGGGTCTGCCTCCGGTGGTGGCTGACGAGCGGGCCCGCAGTGCCCTGCAGGCGGTGAAGGAGGCCTGCTTCGAGGGCTTCGCCGGCGGCAAGCTGGGGGTGGCCAACGGCCTGCGCCGCGACGGCACACCCCTGGATCCCCAGGGCACCCACCCCCTGGAGGTGTGGACCGGCATCAACTTCGGCCTGGCCGCCTACTACCGGCTGATGGGCGAGCAGGCCACCGCGCTGGCGATCACCGGCGCGGTGGTGGAGCAGGTGTACAGCGGCGGCCTCCAGTTCCGCACGCCCGAAGCGATCACCGGGGTCAACACCTTCCGGGCCTGCCACTACCTGCGGGCCATGGCGATCTGGGCCCTCTGGGCCACCCACACCAACTGGCAGCCGATCCCCGGGGCCGAGCGGGAGGCCCTGGCATGAGCGGCGTGGTCGGCCTCGTGCTCGCCCTGCTGCTGGGCCTGGCTGGCGGGGCGCCGGCCCTCGCCCAGGTGCACGCCCACCCGGATGAAAACGGCGTGCCGGTGGTGCGCAGCCTCGAGAGCCTGCGCGATCTTGACTACCAGAGCTGGCAGCTGGTGGCCTACCGCCAGGGCCGCCCCGGCGGCCCCTTGCGGCTGCGGGTGGTGGGCTTCCCCGGCAGGGTGCGCCTGAATCACCCCACCGCCCTGCTGGTGCGCAGCGGCCGCAGCAGCTGGGAACTGGGCGACCTCACCCTGGACAACCCCCAGCTGGCGGCCGATGGCCGCGACGCCGCCGCCGAGTTCGACCTGGCTCCGTTGCTGGCCGACCTGCAGCAGGATCGGCCCCTGCGGCTGCAGCTGCCCGGGGTGTTCGTGGAGTTGCCGGTGCCGCCCTTCGTGGTGGCGGAATGGCGCAGCCTGCCCAGCGCCCCCCTGGGATGACGGCCCAGCAGCGGGCCTGGCGCCCCTGGATGCAACGGGCCCTGCAGCTGGCGGCCCTGGGGGCCGGTCGCACCAGCCCCAACCCGATGGTGGGCTGCGTGGTGCTCGATGCCGAGGGTCGGCTGGTGGGGGAGGGATTTCATGCCAGGGCCGGCGGCCCCCATGCCGAGGTGGGCGCCCTGGCCCAGGCGGGCACACGGGCCCGGGGCGGCACCGCCGTGGTGAGCCTGGAGCCCTGCTGCCACCACGGCCGCACCCCCCCCTGCAGCGAGGCCCTGCTGGCCGCGGGGCTGGCCCGGGTGGTGGTGGCGATGGCCGATCCGAACCCCCAGGTAGCGGGAGGCGGCCTGGAGCAGCTGCGCCAGGCGGGCCTGGAGGTGATCGAGGGCATCTGCGAGGCCGAGGCCCGCGAGCTGAACCGGGCCTTCCTGCACCGGTTGAGTCACGGGCGGCCCCTGGGCATCCTCAAGTGGGCCATGGGGGTGGACGGCCGCACCGCCCTGGCCAACGGCGCCAGCCAGTGGATCACTGGGCCTGAGGCCCGCAGCTGGGTGCATGGGCTGCGGGCCCGCTGTGACGCGGTGATCGTGGGCGGCGGCACCGTGCGGGCCGACGATCCCCTGCTCACCTCCCGGGGGCGGCGCCGGCCGGAACCGCTGCGGGTGGTGATCAGCCGCAGCCTCGATCTGCCCCGGCAGGCCCAACTCTGGGACACGAGCACAGCCCCCACCCTGGTGGCCCACGGCTACGGCGCCCCGGCCCGCAGACGCTTCCAGCTCGACCGGCTCGGCATCGAGCGGCTGGTGCTGGAGCAGTGCGAGCCCCGGGCCCTGCTGGAGCACCTGGCGCGGCGCGGCTGCAACCAGGTGCTGTGGGAATGCGGCGCCGAGCTGGCCAGCGCCGCCCTGCATCAGGGCTGCGTGCAGGAGCTGGCGGCGGTGATCGCACCCAAACTGATGGGCGGCACCCCGGCCCACACACCCCTGGGGGATCTGGGGTTCACTGACATGGAGCAGGTGCCCACCTGGCAGAGCCGCACACCCCGCGGCCTGGGGCCCGATCTGCTGTGGCGCCTGCAGAGTCCAAGGAGCTGATCGCCATGTCCCCGTCCACCGCTGCCGCCGCGGCCCTGCCCTTCAACCTGCAGCTGCCGCTGGCGGGGCTGCTGCTGGCCGCGTCGCTGGGGCTCGTGCTCGACCAGCTGGCCCGCCGCTTCCGCAGCGACTCCCTCTGGCGCGCCCTGCTGCTGCTGAGCAAGCTCAGCCTCTGCCTCACCCTGGCCCTCGGCACCGCGCTGTGGTGGGCCGCCGGCCTGGCCGCTCCGGATCTGCTGGCCCAGGCCCGCGGCGGCGCCGCCCTGCGGGATGGCCTGATCGCGGTGGGGGTGTTCTGGACCCTGCTGCGCTGGAAGGCTGAACTCAGCGGCAAGGCCGAGCGCTACGCCGCCCAGCTGCTGCCACAGCTGGATGGCAAAGACCGGATGTTCCTGTTCGACGTGCTCACCAAGCTGCTGGGCGTGCTGATCTGGGTGCTGGTCACCTTCCAGGTGCTGCAGGCGTTGGGGGTGTCGCCGTCGGTGCTGATCACGGCCGGGGGCTTCGGGGCCGCGGCCCTGGGCTTCGGGGCCCGCACAATCGTGGAAAACGCCCTCAGCGGCCTGAGCATCTACATCAACAGGCCGTTCACGATCGGCGAAACGATCAGCCTGCCCCAACTCTCGCTGCTGGGCACGGTGGAGAACGTGAGCTGGTTCTACACCCGCCTGCGCGACCCCGACCGCCAGCGCATCTATGTGCCCAACGGTGTGTTCACCACCCAGCCGGTGCAGAACGTGGCCGAGATCGACAACCGGCGCCTGGTGATTCCCTTCGGCCTCAGCTACGACGACCGCCAACTGATTCCGGCCATCTCCGAAGCCCTGCAGGAGCGGGTGCTCGAGGTGGAGGGCGTGGACCCCGCCAAGGACCACCTGGTGCACTTCATCGGCTATGGCGACTCCAGCCTGGACCTGCGCCTGACCTGCTTCGCCCGCAGCGGCGACATCAAGGTGGCCTGGGCCGTGCAGCACCGGGTGCTGCTGCTGATCGGTGAGGTGGTGGCGGAACAGGGCGCCAGCATGCCCTTCCCCACCCGCACCCTCATCTCAGCTGGGGGTGGGCCGGATCTCCCTTGAACGGGCCCTCCAGCCAAGGCAGGATCCAGCCGCCGTAGAAGCCCCCGGGCTGGGGCTGCACCGGCTCGCCATCCACCCAGCAACCATCCATCAGGGCCGGATAGAGGGAAAACCAGCCCGCCAGGGCGCTGAAGCGCTCCGTGGGTTGGGGATAGCTCCACAGGGCGCGGGGCAGCCGACGCTCCTGGGGGCCGCCCTCGTACCGCACCAGATCCCAGTAGCTGGCCATGCCCTTCCACTCGCAGAAGGAGCGGCCCGTAGCCGGGGCGCAGCCACTCGCTGCGCAGCGCCTCGGGGCGGCAGGTAGATCGTGGGCGGGTGGAAGGTTTCGAGCACCCAGAGGGAGTGGTCGCTGCTGGCCAGCTCCTCGCCCAGGGCCCGCACCTGCACGGGCAGGCTGCAGGCCACCAGGGCCGGTGGGCGCGGATAGCGGGCCACCCGATCAGGCCGGCGGCTGTTGATCGGCTGGTCCCATTCGCCTGGCTCAGGGCCGCCGTCGTGGGGTGGGGTGAGGCCCAGGCCCATGGGGTCAGGCCTGGATGAAGTGGCGCAGCTTGCGGGCCTCAATGCCCGCCCGGTGCTGCAGTTCCACGTCGCTGAGCTGGGCGTCCTGCCGCTCCTGGGCGGCGAGCACATCGGCCTCCTCCACCGCATAGCCGCAGGAGCGGGCCAGCTGCAGGAACTCCACCAGCTCCAGGGGCTCGTTCAGGCGGGCGGCCAGGGGCTCCTGGCTGCGGGCTTCGGCCAGAAAGGCATCCAGTTGCTCCAGGCTCACCAGGGCAGCTCCAACTGGTCCTGGTCTAGCGGTGCGGGCTGCGGCGGTGGCTTGGAGAGGGGCTCCAGTCGCCAGCCGTCGCCATCCCAGGGCTGCAGCAGGGGCTCCAGGGCCCGCAGGGCGGCGCCGTCGCAGGGGGCCAGCCAGGGCTCCTCCAGGCCGTCCGGCACCACCACCGGCATGCGGTCGTGCAGGGGGGCGATCAGGGCGTTGGGCGTGGTGGTGAGCACGCAGCAGGTGTCCAGCTCGCTGCCGTCGGCCCCGATCCAGCGCTCCCACAGCCCGCCCAGCCAGAACGGCGCCCCGTCGGCGCGTCGGATCTGGGCCCCCTGCTCCTGGAAGGCATCGGCGGGGATCAGACAGCGGTGGTGGCGCCAGGGCCCCCGAAAGCTGGCCTTCTCGGCCACGGTTTCGGCCCGGGCGTTGATCGGCCGCCGGCGCCCGGCCGGGTCCTTCACCCAGCTGGGCAGAAGCCCCCAGAGGGCCAGGGCCGGCCCCAGCCGACCGTGCTCCTGCCGCAACAACAGCAGCGGTTCCCCCGGGCGGATCAGGGGCCTGGGGGCGTAGTGCTCCATGAGCCCCGGCGGCAGGGGGCCCTTCAGCCGGGGCAGCAGGCGGTCGAGCTCGCTGGTGAGGGAAAAACGGCCGCACATGGCAGGGACGGTGAAGGATCGGTTCTCCCAACCCCGGGTCGGTTCGGGCTCTCACCCACCAGGCCTAGCTTGGGCGAACCTTTGGCTGCCGCACCATGCCGATCCGCCAGGATGACAAGGGGCCCTCGCGGCGCTTCGGCCTGATCAATCTGATCCTGATCGGCTTCGGCGTTCTGCTGCTCTTCAGCAATTTCCTGCCCAACGGCTCCTCCCAGGTGCCGCGGGTGCCCTACTCCCTGTTCATCGACCAGGTGAACGACGACGGCGTCAAGCGGGCCTTCATCACCCAGGAGCAGATCCGCTACGAACTCAAGGAGGCCCCTGCAGAGGGCGCCCCCACGGTGCTGGCCACCACGCCGATCTTCGACATGGACCTGCCCCAGCGACTGGAGCAGCACGGCGTGGAGTTCGCCGCCGCGCCGCCCCAGAAGCCCAACTTCTTCACCACGCTGCTGAGCTGGGTGGTGCCGCCGCTGATCTTCATCCTGGTGCTGCAGTTCTTCGCCCGCCGCAGTGGCATGGGCGGTGCCCAGGGGGCCCTGAGCTTCACCAAGAGCAAGGCCAAGGTGTACGTGCCCGATGAGGAATCCCGCGTCACCTTCGCCGACGTGGCCGGCGTGGACGAGGCCAAGACCGAGCTCACCGAGATCGTCGACTTCCTCAAGACGCCCGAGCGCTATGCCGCCATCGGCGCCCGCATCCCCAAGGGCGTGCTGCTGGTGGGCCCCCCCGGCACCGGCAAGACCCTGCTCTCCAAGGCGGTGGCTGGCGAGGCCAGTGTGCCCTTCTTCATCATCTCCGGCTCGGAGTTCGTGGAACTGTTCGTAGGCGCCGGTGCGGCCCGGGTGCGTGACCTGTTTGAGGAGGCCAAGAAAAAGGCGCCCTGCATCATCTTCATCGACGAACTCGACGCCATCGGCAAGAGCCGCTCCGGCTCCATGGGCGTGGTGGGTGGCAACGATGAGCGCGAGCAGACCCTCAACCAGCTGCTCACCGAGATGGATGGCTTCACCGGCCAGGACAAGCCGGTGATCGTGCTGGCGGCCACCAACCAGCCCGAAACCCTCGACGCCGCCCTGCTGCGCCCGGGCCGTTTCGACCGCCAGGTGCTGGTGGATCGCCCCGACCTCTCCGGTCGCAAGATGATTCTCGACATCTACGGCAAAAAAGTGAAGCTGGCCGAGGGCGTCGACCTTGACAAAATCGCCCAGGCCACCAGCGGTTTTGCCGGTGCCGACCTCGCCAACCTGGTGAACGAGGCCGCCCTGCTGGCCGCCCGGGTGAAGCGCACCAGCGTGGAACAGGGGGACCTCAACGAGGCCATCGAGCGCGTGGTGGCCGGCCTCGAGAAGAAGAGCCGGGTGCTGCAGCCCGATGAGAAGAAGGTGGTGGCTTACCACGAGGTGGGCCACGCGATCGTGGGCCACCTGATGCCCGGTGGCTCCAAGGTGGCCAAGATCTCGATCGTGCCCCGGGGCATGAGTGCCCTCGGCTACACCCTGCAACTGCCCACCGAGGAGCGCTTCCTCAATTCCAAGGAAGACCTCGAAGGTCAGATCGCCACCCTGCTGGGCGGCCGCAGCGCAGAAGAGATCGTGTTCGGCGAGGTCACCACCGGCGCCGCCAACGACCTGCAGCGCGCCACCGACATCGCCGAGCAGATGGTGGGCACCTACGGCATGAGCGACACCCTCGGCCCCCTGGCCTATGACAAGCAGGGCGGCAGCCGCTTCCTCGGCGGTGGCAACAACCCCCGCCGGGTGGTGAGCGATGCCACGGCCCAGGCGATCGACAAGGAGGTGCGCAGCCTGGTGGACCGGGCCCACGACCGGGCCCAGGCGATCCTGCGCCACAACCGCTCCCTGCTGGAGAGCATCTCCCAGGAGATCCTGGAAAAAGAGGTGATCGAGGGCGACAACCTGCGCGATCTTCTGGCTGAGAGCGTCATGCCGGAAGACGCCAAGGCCCTGGCCTGAGGCTGGCCCCCCTTGACTGGGGGGCGGCCCATCTCCGATAAGGGTTGTTTGAGCGGGGTCCGATGGCCAGTCAGCCCACCTCTGCCGGCGGCAGCCTCGCCGCCCTGCAGGCCCTGCGGGGCCTCGACCTGCTCTCCTCAGCCGACCTCAACGCCGAGCAGACCGCCGCCCTGCTCGATCTGGCCGCGGCCCTCAAGCGCGGCACCCGCAGCATCGACCTGCGCGACAAGGTGCTGGGCCTGATCTTCACCAAGGCCTCCACCCGCACCCGCACCAGCTTCAACGTGGCGATGGCCCGGCTGGGCGGCCAGACCATCGACCTGCAGCCGGGGATCACCCAGGTGGGCCGCGGCGAGCCGGTGGCCGACACCGCCCGGGTGCTGAGCCGCTATGTGGACGTGCTGGCCGTGCGCACCTACGCCCAGGAGGAGCTGGCCGAGTACGCCCACTGGGCCTCGGTGCCGGTGGTGAATGCCCTCACCGATCTGGAGCATCCCTGCCAGGCCCTGGCCGACTACCTCACCCTGCAGGAGGCCTTCGGCGGCCAGGCCAGCGACCTGGCGGGCCTCACCCTCAGCTACGTGGGCGATGGCAACAACGTGGCCCACTCCCTGATGCTCTGCGGCGCCCTGCTGGGCGTGAACGTGCGCATCGGCTGCCCGGTGGACTACAGCCCCGATGCCGCCGTCCTGGAGCGCTCCCAGGCCCTGGCGGCTGAGCGCCAGTGTGTGGTGGAGGTGCACCACGAGCCTGTGGCGGCGGTGCGCGGCGCCCATGCCCTCTACACCGATGTGTGGGCGTCCATGGGCCAGGAGGACGAACAGGAGCGACGCGATGCCGCCTTCGCCGGCTGGTGCCTCGACGAAGACCTGATCGCCGAGGCCGACAGCCGCGCCATCGTGCTGCACTGCCTGCCGGCCTACCGGGGCAAGGAGATCAGCGCCGGCGCCATGGAGGGAGCGGCCAGCCGCATCTTCGACCAGGCCGAGAACCGCCTGCACGCCCAGCAGGCCCTGCTGGCCGCCCTGCTGGGCGGCATCTGAGCCGATCACTGGACAAACGGGCCAGGGGGCGGTACATCTGTATCAGTCACAGCGCCGCGGTGCCCCGATCCCAGCCTGACGTGCTCACCCAGGCCCAGCAGGAGCTCTACGACTGGCTTGCCGACTACATCGGCGCCCATCGCCACAGCCCCTCGATCCGCCAGATGATGGAGGCCATGGGGCTGCGCTCGCCGGCGCCGATCCAGAGCCGGCTGCGTCATCTGCAGCAGAAGGGCTGGCTCACCTGGCAGGAGGGCCAGGCCCGCACCCTGGAACTGCTGGGGGGCGGCAGCGGCGGCATCCCGGTGCTGGGCGCCGTGGCCGCCGGCGGCCTGGTGGAGCCCTATGACGACCTGCAGGAACGGCTCGACCTGGCCCCGGTGCTCGACACCCGCGGCCTGTTCGCCCTCACCGTGAACGGCGACTCGATGGTGGAGGCCCACATCGCCGACGGCGACGTGGTGCTGCTGGAGCCCGTGACCGATCCCGCCCGCCTTCGCCAGGGCACGATCGTGAGCGCCTTGGTGAACGGCAGCGGCACCACCCTCAAGCACTTCCACCGCAAGGGCGCCACCGTGACCCTGGAGGCCGCCAACTCGGCCTATGCGCCGATCGTGCTGCCCGCTGATCAGGTGACGGTGCAGGGCAAGCTGGTGGCCGTCTGGCGCCAGATGTGAGGGCCCACCGCGTTGTAAGCTCCAGCAGCGCCAGGCAAGGCCACCAGGCCGAACGGTTGAGCGACCAGCGTTCATCCAGCCGAGCGCATACAACGGGGCCATAGCTCAGCTGGTAGAGCACCTGCATGGCATGCAGGGGGTCAGCGGTTCGAATCCGCTTGGCTCCATTGACTTTTTTGGCAATCAGCCAGCCGGCTGAGAGCAGATATGGGCGCAGTTTCGCCCTCTCTTTCTTATCGAAAGCAGTTGAATGAACGCCCCTTCAAGGCGATGAGGTTGCCTAAAAAGGAGTTCGAAGGTCGCCATGGCCGCATCGTGATGCGGCCCAACCCAATGGGCACGCCCCCGCGGACCGACTTAGGGAGATTTATGGCTCAGCCATAATTAATGTCCGGGCGTCAATCCCCCCCAAGCCATAGCCTAGGTCTGCCGCCGCCCCCGCCTCGATGCTGAGCGGGCGGGTCGTCTGCTACTCCCAGGCGTTCTCGATGAGGGCCTGTGCTCGGGGGGATGTTCCTGTCGGGGCTGCATCGTACGGGAAAACCACCTTCCTGCGCAGGGATCTTGTGCTGGCTCAGAGGACTGGATCTCGGTAGTAGGGGCTTTTGCTTCGGGTTTCAGTTGGAGCAGCTGGGAGAACCGGGCGGAGCAACCCTGGCCCAGGCCCTCACCGAAGTGGTGGATCAGGCCAAGGGCAATCTGGTGCTGATCGTGGACGAGGTGGAGCAGGCCATCACCACCGAAGAAGCCCATCAGATCTGCTCGCGATGCCGGTTGAATGTCTTCCGCCCGGCACTGGTGAGCAGGCTCTGCTCCTTAGGACCGCCCCCCAACTTGGCCTCCTCCATCGATTGGTTGCTGCTACTTTTGAGGTGATTGCCATGGGCAGGTATGGCTCTGTCTGGGGAAATGCCCCCGCTTTATCAGGAGCCAAACCTCCACTCCGGCCTGCGGCGGTGGCTTCGAACCCGGGCCGTCTCCTTCCACCTCAAAGCGCTGCGGAGGCACAGATCGCAGGTTCAAGAGGCAGCCAAGACCCTCTCGCGCACTGGCCTCATCGTGATTCGGGGCGCGGCGCCCAGGCAGGCCGTTGACGCTCTCGCCACCATGGCAGAGCGCACCTGGGACGACGTTGCCGCGTTGACGCCGGGGCGTGAGCTACCGCACTTGATCCTCAACCGCGGCGAGCATCGGGTGTTGCGAGGCTACAAGGCCCTTGTGGAGAGCACCAAGCCGGTGGTGAATTTCCGGCATGGAGAAGACGACGGGATGATGGATGTCTTCCATCCTGAGAATCTTTTTCCGGAGAATCGTCAACTGATTCTCGACTGCCTGCACGAAGACCTGGTTGCGAACCTGGCCCGCAGAGCTTTCGACAAAAAGCAGAAAGTGAAGTGCCGAAACCTCTACGTCAACAAGGGGGTGGAGAACACGCGCTTCTACCACTGCGACGGAGAGAAGATCAAGGTCAAGTCGTTTGTTTATGCCAACAACGTCAATGGCTTCGACGTTGGGCCCTACTGCTACATCATGGGCTCCCACCATGATGATACTCTGCGGCAAAGAAACCAGGCCTTCAACGAGCACCATGACCTCCACAAGCATGAATACCGCTTGCTGGCTGGACACGCCGCTCTTCCCATTTTCTGCCGCGCCGGCGACATGGTGGTTTCAGCGCAGCATGGTGCCCACCGAGGATACCCTCAAGCGGCTTCTGCCACACGCATTGTCCTCGTTAATCTGTATCAGTAGCCTTGTTCAATCAATAGGGATGTGGCCAGCATGATCGCATCCGGCGCCTACCTTCTCAACATTGCTCTGGTGACCATTCGGCAGCAGAGATCCAGCATGAATTGATCTGATTTCGGCTCATCTGGCCCATCACCCCTTTCTTTCTCGCCCAGTCTTTCTTGCCCAGAGTCAATCCCGGCCGCTCACCCTACTCCTCCCAGATGCTCCTGCCTATCCCCTCCAGCTGGGGCGCTGCCATGGACAGGAAGGACCACGGCCGGCCTCAACCTGAGACTTTCATAGGCCCTGCCGTCCACCCAGCGTGAGTTGACGGCGTCTACGTTTGAGTGGGCGACAGCCGTCAGTTAAACGTCGGGGGTAGAGCTCTCATACCGTGATCCTGGATCCCAGCCCACCGTGCTGCTGATGCAGTTCTGGGATAAGGATCCCATAGATCAATAACTTCAAGCGGTCGTTGATCAGGAACCAGATCAGCGCATAGCCCCAAACCGTCAGGGCCCAACCCCATCCCAGCGGAGCCATGAACCATCCATACACAGCGATCAGAGTTGCCACCAGTTGCGTTCCACAAATCGCCAGCAACAACACCCTCGCTGGGCGGATGGACCAGAAAGGCCCACGGGTTCGTGTCAGAAAGATGGTCAGGTGACCCGCCACGGAGAGCTTCAGATACATCATCGTCTGCAGATGGTCACGGTCAAGCTCAAGGATGCGCTCTCCGAGAAACAGCAGGCCAAAGGCTGAAATCACACCCATGATGCCCAAGCCTGTCGCCACTCCAAGCACCACGCGCATGTTCCATCGTTCCGGGGCGTTGCTGTAGTGGACGTTGTCATAGGCAATTGAAAGGATGGCACCGTCATTGAGCAGTGCCAGGATCACGATCATGACGGCGGTGACGGGATAGAAGTTAAAAGCCAGGATTGAACACGTCATGAACAACAGCACGCGCAACGTCTCAGTGACGCGATAGATCGCATAGGAGTTCATTCTCTGGAAAATCTTTCGACTTGTCTTGATCGCATCCACAATTTCAGACAGCCCCGGCTTCATCAGCACGATGGAGGCTGCGCTGCGGGCAGCGTCCGTGGCGCCAGAAACGGCAATGCCGCAGTCGGCTTGCTTCAACGCAGGAGCATCGTTGACGCCGTCGCCGGTCATCCCCACGATGTGGCCATGCTGCTGCAACACTTGCACAATCTGAAACTTGTGTTCAGGGAATACTTCAGCGAATCCATCCGCCTGCTCGATCGTCTCGGCCAACAGCTCCTGTTGATCTCCGGTAATGGTCTCGAACCCACTGGCGTCAAGAATCATCGCCCCCAGCCCCAGTTGCTCGGCGGTTTCCCGCGCAATCGGCACTTGATCACCCGTGACCATCTTCACCCTGACTCCCATCCGATGGGCTGTGGCAATGGTGGCTCTGGCTTCTGCGCGTGGGGGATCAAACAGGGGCAAGACGCCCAGAAAGCGCCAGTTGTGGTGCGGATCCTTGCGCGCCACCCCCAGGGAACGGAAGCCCCGGGCAGCAAATCCAGCGATGGCGGTCTCAACGGCGCTCGACACCAGGGCACGGTTGGCGGACAGCGCCAGGATCACTTGTGGTGCACCCTTGGTGACTTTGAATTCCACTCCATCCACACCCCTGATGGTGGCCTCGGTTCGCTTGTGCACGGGATCGAAGGGCTGAAAATGGAGCACCTGATAGCCGGCCTGGTGCGGGTCCTGAGCCAGGCCGCCGAGCACGGCACGATCGATCGGATCCTTGTTGTCGGAGCGCGACGCCAGGGCTGCGTTCAACGTCACCTGAGCCGCGCCCGGATCCTCACGGGATGGATTGACACTGAATGGATCCCCCAGGCTCAACGTGTTTTCTGTCAATGTGCCCGTTTTGTCAGAGCAGAGCACATCCACCCCAGCCAACTCTTCGATGGCTGCCAACCGCGTCACAATCGCACCCTTCTTCGTGAGTATGCGCGCTCCCACGGCCATCGTCACGGACAGCACCGTGGGCATCGCCACGGGTATCGCTGCCACCGTCAGCACCAGGGCGAACTGAAGGGTTGTGAGCAGTGGATCGCCGCGCAGGAGCGCCACTGCCACGATCAGTGCCACCAACGCCAATGCCAGCAGGATCAGGTAGTTTCCGATCTTCAGGACGGCTTGTTGGAAATGGCTCACGCTGTGCGCTGACTGCACCAGTTCCGCTGTTTTGCCGAAGTACGTCGTCGCACCTGTGGCATAGACCACAGCATCCATCTCACCCCGGCGAATGACTGAGCCTGAGAACACCACTTCTCCAGGCTGTCGCGTGGTTGGCAATGACTCACCAGTGAGAGCTGACTGGTCCACCTGGAGCGCCTCACCATCCAGTAGGTGTGCATCTGCCGGGACGATGTCGCCGAGCCGTAGATGGATAACATCGCCGGGGACCAGGTCCCGTGATTCCACAGTGGCCCACTGCTGATCCCGTTTCACCTGTGCCCTCAGGGCCAGCTGGGCCTTGAGGGCCGCGATGGCATTGCCGGCCTGGTGTTCCTCCCAGAAACCGATCACACCATTGGCAATCAGCAACAGCAGAATGATGGAAAAGTCTGGCCAGTGCTTGGCCAGTGCCGAAAGAATCACGGCGGCTTCAATCATCCAAGGAATCGGACCCCAGAAGTAGGTCAGAAACTTCAGAAGCTGATTGGTCTTGCGCTCTGTGATCTCGTTGCTGCCATACTCCGCCAGGCGGTGAATAGCCTCGGCTTGACTGAGGCCAGCCGTCGACGACTTCAGCGTGTCCAGTAGTGGCGCTGTAGCCAGCGTTTCCATCTGTTCACTGAGCCCATGGCGCTGACGTGCTGATCCCATCGTCCTGATGCTTGAACGTCCCGGTGGTTGTTGGCTGCGGAGCTGGCGGACCTCACCGTTCCCGCCGCGAGGCGGCCTCCTGGATGATGGCTGTCGTGGTGGACTCCACCGCTTGCGCCACCTCCATCAAGTCGGGCTCGGAGGACAGGCCGCGAAGCATGGCCTCTGGGCGGATCATGCCGACCCTGGTCTGCCCACCTTGGGTATAGACGGAGATCCGACAGGGGAGGGCCATGGTCAGTTTCATGTCGCTCGCCAGCACCCTGGCTGCCTGTTGGGGGTTACACACCTCAAACACTCTGCATTGCTCAGGGAAGGTGATGCCCTTACCGCGCAGGGTTTCGCCGAGATCAAGCACCGACAACACACCGAATCCATTTGCCGCCACTGCGGCTTGAAGATCGACACATGCTTCATCAAACGATTTGGCTGTATCAACAATGAAGTATTGATCCATGACAATTAGACGCAAGAATTGGTTTCAGATGCGCCGCCCACTGATCAGTCGTAGCAGAACGGCAATCACTGCAATGACCAACAGGATATGAATCAGACCCCCAAGGGTGAAGCTGGTCAGCAGACCCAGCAGCCAAAGGATGACGAGGACAATGGCGATCAACTCCAACATCACTTATCTCCGGTGAGGGTAAATGGTGGCGCCATGAACTCATAAACAGTGGCGCTATGAAGTCAGCCAAGCTGGGACATCCCTGAGGGAGCAGAACTATCAGCAGATGCCGCCACGTTGTCATGGCGGCATCTGAGTGAATCAGCTCAGATCGTCTGCCAGTCTTCCGGCAGCATCCTTAGCGTCCTTGGCGACCGACTTTGCGCCTTGCTTCAAGTCTGCTGCTATGTTCATGGCCGAGGCCTGCATCTGCTTGGCCTTGCCCTTGATCTGGTGGCCGGTGTCTCCCGTGAGATCTCCATAGGCCGATTCCAGCCTGCCCTCTGCGTCTTTGGCTGCGGCGTCTGCTTTGTTAGCCATGGTTGAGAATGCGATGGGTTGAGGCTGTTGATTCGCGGCCATTGCCGTTCCGGTCAGGGGAACCAAGATCGTGATGATCATCACTGCCAACGCCATGAGCGAGACAGCAAGATCTTTTCCACAAACTCTCATAGGATTTCTCTTCCGCTCTTTCCATCCAAGCCTAGCCACGCCTGACCAATGGCAGTCTTCCTGATCGGATTACGCTGCGTCTTCTTGTCGATCTGAGCTTCGACCCGTGCTGCAGTAAGGGAATTTCCAGCATAACGAATGGTGAAGCCATTCATTGCCGATGCCGCACCTCGTCCTGCATCGGCATAGGTTCTTCAGCTCAATACCGGTAGATGGCAGCTAGTCCCGTCTTGGTCGGCATCCTGTCTGCAGGAAGTACAACCACCTGTGCTCCCATTTTCAGGGCTGTCTTTCCGAGGTCGTCGAGGATGTCGTTGGCTTTGGGATCCTCTAGCGGCGCTGAGTCAACCTCGCCCGTACGGGGATTGACCCGGCCAGGAATATCACGTTCGGCTTCGATCAGCAAGGTCGCCACGCGCCCTTCCACCACTGCCTTGGCGACCTGCTCGAGATTGTCGTCACCGTTCCCTGCGGAGCTGGCCCTACCGAACTCCTCCACCAGCGTGGCCAGGCGCTGCAGATAGTGGGGCTCCATGAGTGCCCAGGCCCGTTGCCGCAGCTGCTCCGTGGACGAGTGCTGCTCTGGAAAAATGTCGATGCTCTCCCGCATCAGCAAGGGGTTGTGGCTGACGGCGTGGAAGAGCCCATGATGGTCTGGTAGCGCGGCCAGGATCAGGGGCAGTCCCGATGGCCGGGAGTGATGTTCCAACACGGAACGGTCCACGGAGCGGAAAAAGCGTTCCGTGTCGTGATCCACTTCAGACTTTTTGCCCCCATGGCCGTGGTGCATAGGAGAGTGTCCGACCCCCACACCGCCATAGGACGCGACAGTCTGATGTGGCTCTGTGACCTGCTCCCCCAGGGTCTCGGTCATGGTTCGGGGAATCCCCCCGGCCGGTTCAACCTCGTCCAGCGCATCACGGTTGCCCTCAAAGAGTCTGAACTCCGTACGGCTCAGACCGAGAACCTGATAACGGTCTGCCGACTGAAGCATACGCAGCAAAGGCTTGATGTGAAAGCTGTCAGCGACGACAGCCATTTCCGCGACTGGTCGCTGCAGTTTGTAGACCCGAAACAGATCCCGGGCTCCCAGCACAGCCAGACCATCAAGGGTGTGATCCCAGAACGCATGGTCATGGGATAGGGCCAGGAATGGCTCCAGCATGGGCTGAACCTCACTCTTGGCATACCTCTTCAGGAGAGACTCCTCCAGCACCTTGATAAGATTTCCGAATCGTATGGGGTCCTGCTGATTCTCCGGGTAGTGCCGATGGGTCCGCTGATAGAGCGAGAGGCAAGGAGAGTTGCTTTGATTCAGCAACTCCTTGGCGATGTCCTTGTTGAAATTGTGCACCCTGGTGGCCATGCCGCGTACCCAATGTCTAGTCGAATGACCGCATCGCCCCATCCAATGCTTCACATGTCGTATGGCGAGACGCTCATGATTGCGGCTGATCATCCCAACCCCAAGAGGAGTTTCCCATTGGTTCCATCCGCTCTCCTAGCGAGGCAAAGTAGCAACCGGTGTCGTGTCATGCCCGCACGGGTTGTCGGATGGACGTCCCAGATTGTCTATCTCTTCTGTTGATGGTGGGGGTTAGCGGCAGACGGCATCAACCCTTGGTGATCAGTCTGGATCCCATGCCGAGGCCGAGGGTGCATCCTTGAGTGGTTGACCAGCATGTGCTGATCGGAGGAGCGCTGCAGGCTGCCCGGGACCACTGGATCTGCGGGCATGACCACTCAACCCCCCCAGAGAAACTTCAGCGCCGCCACATCGGAGCTGGTGTAGCTGAAGTTTGGCCGCGTGTTGTAGGACATCACCGTGTCACTGGTGGTGTAGCGGGGGTTGTACCCGCTGCCGTAGGGGTGGTTGAGCCCGAGGGCATGGCCGATCTCGTGGTTGATGGTGCGGCGTTCACTGCGGGTGAGTTGGCCCCCCTGGCGTCCTTCCCAGGCCACCTCAAACCAGCCGCGCTTTCGGGTCGTGAGCCCGATGGTGTTGCCGCCCAGGTCCTCCACGGCGCTGATGTCCAGATCCGAGGCGCGGCGGCTTGTGTAGGCGAAGCGCAGGCCTGTGATGCGATCGAGCTGCCGGAAGGTGTTGCGGATGAACCGCTCTTCAAGGCGCGACACCGAGAGGGCGCCGAAGGCGCCGCGGCGGTTGATCCAGACGTTCACCACGCCATCCCGCCCTGAGAAGCGATCCAGGGAACGGGCCCAGGACCGATCGATGATGCCTGCGATCGCGATGCCCATGACGGCCTTGGCCTACCCCACCAATCCTCTCTTAACCGCACCTTGGCCAGCGGGGGCTATCCATGGAGCTGTCCTCCCCGAGGACCCTGTCGCTGCGCTCCCCCATGTCCCCCAGCTCCACGAACGCCCTCAGCACCATCGAGGCCCTGGCCAAAAAGCGCAGCGTTCTCTCCATCGGGGCCGGAGAAGTGATTTTCCGCAGCAACGACCTCGGTGATTGCCTCTACGGCCTGCTGGAGGGCACGGTGGAGCTCGACTGGGATGCCGGCAGCCTGGTGGAAACCATCGGCCCGGGCGAGACCTTCGGCATCGGCGCCTTCCTCGATCCCTCCCACCGCCGCTTCGGCAATGCCACCGCCAAGACGGCCTGCAAGCTGCTGGTGATGAACCAGCAGGAGTTCCTGTTCGCCGTGCAGGAGATGCCGATGTTCGCCCTGGAGATGCTGCAGTCCCTCGGGGGCCGCCTGCGCGACCTCAAGCGCCGGGCTCGGGTGTGAGGCTGGCCTTCAGCAGCGCCAGCCGCTTGGCGTTCACCCCCAGGTCGGAATCCCCCAGCCGCGACACCGAGCGGGCCTGCAGTGCGCCCCCGGCGGGGTCGGCGTAGAGCTCCACGTCATCCACAAAGCCGAACAGCGCACTGCTGGCCGCGGCGTGCACGTAACCGCCCTGCTGCTCGATCAGCTCAACCCGGGGCTGCTCCAGCAGCACAGGCAGCACCAACTGCAGCGCCGCCTCGGGGTCGGCCACGGGCCAGCTCTCCCGGGCGCAGTGGGCCGGCGACGGGCACGCCGCCAGCGCCCCCTGCTCCACGCCCAGATCGGGCGGCACCGGACCCACCAGGTGAAACAGGCCCAGGCTCAGGGCCAGCAGGCCGGGGATCAGGAACGAAGGCAGCAGCAAGGTCACGGGGATTCCTAGCGGGGGGAGGAGCTCAGGGATGGGGTGGGAAGGGATGCCGGGGATTCCAGGGACGGATCCAGGAAGCTCAGCGGCGTCGCCATGGTGGCCGAATGGCCGAGCAGGCCGGGGTCCCGGTGGCTGTGGAGGAGAGTGTCGTCCGCTTCCAGCGGAAAAGTGCCGCCGCGCTGGGTGAGGTGGCGGTCGTGGGCCACGTAGGTGCGCCAGCGGCCGAGCACTTCCGCCAGGGTCCGCCTCGAGCCGGGGCAGCACGGGCAAGAGTTGCTGGGCGAATTCGAGGCTGTCGAAATCCCCCAGCTGGGGCAGGATCAGCACCAGCCGTCGCTGCCCCGGCCCCATCCCGCTCACCCCTGCCAGCCTCTGCAGCCACCACCAATGCTTCCGCTTCCATGGCCGGCGATGACAGCACCCGTATTCCTGACCCTGGCATGGGCGAAGGGGCGCTGGCGGGCCTGCGCCAGGAGTATCGCCGCGGCGGCCTGCGGCGCTCGGAGCTGGCCGCGGATCCGGTGGAGCAGTTCCGGCTCTGGTTCTCCCAGGCCCAGGCGGCCGCCGTGCCGGAGCCGAACGCCATGGTGCTCGGCAGCAGCGATGGCCAGCGGCTGAGCTCCCGCACGGTGCTGCTCAAGGCCTTCGATCAGCGCGGCTTCGTGTTCTTCACCAACTACGAGAGCCGCAAGGCGCGCCAGATCGCCCTCCAGCCGGCGGTGTCGTTGCTGTTCCCCTGGTATGTCCTGGAGCGGCAGGTGGCGATTGAAGGGCAGGCCGAGCGGATCTCCGCCGCCGAGTCGCTGGCCTATTTTCGCTCGCGGCCCTGGGGGAGCCGCCTGGGGGCCTGGGTGTCCCAGCAGAGCCAGGTGATCAGCTCCCGCCAGATCCTGGAGATGCAGTGGGAGCACATGCGGCAGCGCTTCGCCGCTGGGGAGATCCCGCGGCCGCCCAGCTGGGGCGGCTTTCGCGTGGTTCCCGCCACGGTCGAGTTCTGGCAGGGCCGCGAGAACCGCCTCCACGACCGCTTTCTCTACAGCCGCCAGACCGCCAGCCCCGCCACCGGGGGCAACGCCCCAGAGGCCGCGCCGGCCTGGTGCCTGGAACGGCTGGCCCCTTGAGGCCTCAGCGGCTCCCCAGCCCCCAGCCAATCCCGATCTATTGCAAAGCGGAGTCACTATGAGTTAATTTCTGTGTGATCTGGCCCCGGCCAGCGCTTCGCCCGTCCCTTCCGCTCTTTTCCACGATCCCCATGGCCATCCTCAACCGCGTTCCCAGCGTCACCTTCAAGACCCGCGTGCGCGACGAATCCGTGCCCGGCCCCAACCCCTTCCGCTGGCAGGACCTGACCAGCGACGAGATCTTCGCCGGCAAGCGCGTGGTGCTCTTCTCCCTGCCCGGCGCCTTCACCCCCACCTGCTCCTCGAACCACCTGCCCCGCTACGAAGAGCTCTACGCCGAGTTCCAGGCCCAGGGCATCGACACGATCGTGTGCCTCTCGGTGAACGACGCCTTCGTGATGTTCCAGTGGGGCAAGCAGGTGGGCGCCAACCACGTAATGCTGCTGCCCGATGGCAACGGCGAGTTCACCCGCAAGATGGGCATGCTGGTGGACAAGTCGAACCTGGGCTTCGGGCTGCGCTCCTGGCGCTACTCGATGCTCGTCAACGATGGCGCGATCGAGAAGGTGTTCGCCGAGCCCGAGTTTGGGGACAACTGCCCCATCGACCCCTTTGAGGTGTCCGATGCCGACACGATGCTGGCCTACCTCAAGGGCACCAGCTCTGCCGGGGTGAGCGAGGCGCGCCGCAGCTTCGAGGGCTGACCCCGGCGGGGCCGACCTGTAACGATTCCCTAGAGGGTGACGAACGCTACGGGCACATCCTTAAGGTTTTCGTCAGAATCTGGCCATCAAGGTTCACCCCCCCACCGCCCCTGGCGCTCCTGCTGATGATCAGCTCCGGATCCCTCCTCGCCCTCGCCGGGCTGCTCGGCTTCACCCTGGTGGAAGTGGCGCTCCAGTTCACGGGCTGAGCCCTGCCCTGCGCCCCTCCCAGCGGCGCAGGGCCAGGCCCAGCAGCGCCAGCAGCAGCAGCGGGGTCTCCCGCCAGCGGCCGTAGGGACTGAGCCGGGTGATCGGCACGGGTTCAAACAGAGCCGTGCCGGCCCGGCCTGGGGCCATGCGCCCCGTCACCGCACCGCGGGGGTCCACCAGCAGCCCTGGCCCTGTGTTGGCCGAGCTCACCAGCCAGCGGCCGGCTTCGATGGCCCGCAACTGGGCCAGGGCAGCGAACTGCTGCTGCAGCATCAAGGGATAGGGATCGAGATTGGCGCTGGCCAGCAACCAGGTGGCGCCCTCCCGGGTGGCCGCGCTCAGGGCCATGCCATCGGAGAGCTCGTAGCAGATCGCCACTCCCAGGGGGCCCTGGGGCCGCGCCAGCAGCCGCGATGGTGGCCCCGGCTCCACGCCCCCCACGGCTGAGAGGCCGCTCCAGCGCAGCCAGCCCGCCAGGGGCACCCACTCCCCGAGCGGCACCAGACGGTGCTTGTCCACCGCCATGGCGGGCCGGCTGTCACCCACGCCGAACCGCAGCAGGGCGCTCCGCTGCTCCGGCCCCGTGGGCCCCTCCTGCCAGCGAAAGCCGCCGCTGAGCAGCTCCACCGGGGCCGGCTGGGGCAGCCGGGGCTCGAGCCCCAGGGCCCCCTCCGGCAACAGCACCGCCACGGCCTGCCGCTGGTCGGCCTCCAGCAGGGCCGCCTGCAGCTGCTGCTCCAGCTGCCGCCGCGCCTCCCACGTGTGCTTCTCGCGGGTGGGGATGGCGGGCTGCAGCACCAGCACCCGCTCAGCGGCCCGCTCGCCCGCGGGTTGCAGCGCCAGCAGGGCGGCGCCGCTGCCGTGCAGCACCACAACCACCAGCAGCCAAGCCCCCAGCCGCCGCCAGCGGAACGCCGCCGCCAGGCGCCAGAGGCCCCAGCCCAGCAGCACCTGAACCGCCGCCACCAGGCCACTGCCCCCAAGCGCCGCCAGGCCGGCAAGCGGACGGTCGTGGGGGAGGGGAGCCGCCCCCAGCCCCAGCCAGAACAGGGGCCCCCGGGCCAGGACCAGTTCAGCGGCGCCCCAGAGGCCGGCCAACAGCAGGGCCGTGCTCCAGCGCCCAGGCCCCAGCAGGCCGGCCAGCCAGGTCCAGCCGGCCACCAGCAGCGCCCCCAGGGCCGCCAGCAGCAACAGCAGCAGCAGGCAGAGGGGCAGGCTCAGGGGCAGGGGCACCCCGATCCAGTCGAGGGGGTGCAGGCCGAGCAGCCAGCGGTGGCTCACCAGCACCGCCAGAGCGCCCCACAGCCCTCCTGTGGCCAGGCGGCGGGTCCCCGAACCGCTGCTGCCATGCCAGAGCACGGCCAGGGCCAGCCAGAGCAGGGGGGGAAAGCCGAGCGGTGGCAGGGCAACGCCCGCCAGCAGGCCAGCGGCGGCCGCCCGGATCCAGGCGGACCGGGCCCCGGCCGTCAGAGCGATCCCGCGCAACCGTCCCTCGACCGCCATTGGCAGGCCACCGTAGGAAGCGCCAAGGTTGAACCACACGCGAGTCAGGCGAGGCCTTACTGATGGACTCCTCCAATCCCCTGCACCAACTGCTGCTGCGGGGCCTGGGCACCACCTCCCTGGTGGGTGACAGGCTGCGCTACGTGAGCCAGGAGTGGGTGCGCAGCGGCAAGCTCGACCCCAACCACGCTCCCGCCCTGGTGGAGGACGTGATGCGGGCCCTGCGCGGCGACACACCGGGCCTGGAGGAGCAGGCCAGCCGCCAGCTGGAGCGCAACCGCGACCAGTTGCTGCAGGACCTCGGCATCCCGATGCAGCGCGAACTCGACGAGTTGCGCGGTCGCATCGATCGCCTCGAGCAGTCCCTGCGCCAGCGCAACGGAGAGGCTGCCGGCGAGTAGGCAGAATCGCAAGCCTCTACGGGCCTGCCATGCGCGACATCCTGATCAGTTCCACCGTGTGTGTGCTGTGCCTGCTGCTGGCCTTTGTGAGCCAGTTGGTCAGCCCCACCACCGTGGCCGCCGCCGCCCCTGCCGAGGCGGCCACCCCTCAGCGCCCCGGCCGTGGCGGCGGCTCCCGCCGTGGTCAGCACGGCCCCCTATGAACTCGATCCCGACGATCCCAACCCCACCCTGTTTGCCATGGCGCCAGAACCCAGCCCCGAGATCGCCCAGGCCAGTGCCCTCGGCGACTCGATGACAGCCCCCAAGGAGCGGGTCACCGCCAGTGGCCTGCGCATCACCGACCTGGTGATCGGCGACGGCCCCGAGGCCACTGCCGGCCAGAGCGTCAGCGTCAACTACCGCGGCACCCTCGAGAACGGCAAGGAGTTCGACAGCAGCTACGGCCGCGGACCCTTCTCCTTCCCCCTCGGCGGCGGCCGCGTGATCAAGGGCTGGGATGAGGGTGTGGCCGGCATGCAGGTGGGCGGCAAGCGCAAGCTGGTGATCCCCCCCGATCTGGCCTACGGCGAGCGCGGTGCCGGCGGCGTGATCCCCGCCAACGCCACCTTGATCTTCGAGGTGGAGCTGCTGGAAATCGGCCGCTGAGCCCGGGCCGCGCCGGCCCTGCCCTGGCGGGGGAGAGCCAGGGAATCTTTAGCGATCGTTAGGATGGCTGTGTCGTCGGTCACGCCGGCGGGCACCTTTCAGAACGACATCCCATCCATGGCCCATACGCTTCCCGCGCTTCCCTACGGCCAAGATGCGCTCGAGCCCCATATCTCCCGTCAGACCCTCGAGTTCCATCACGGCAAGCACCACAACGCCTACGTCACCAACCTGAACAAGCTGGTTGAGGGCACCGACCTTGACGGCAAGAGCCTCGAGGACACCATCACCGCCGTGGCCGGCGATGCCGCCAAGGCGGGGGTGTTCAACAACGCTGCCCAGGTGTGGAACCACAGCTTCTACTGGCAGTGCATGAAGCCCGGCGGCGGTGGCCAGCCCACCGGCCCCCTGGCCGACAAGATCAATGCCGACTTCGGCAGCTTCGAGTCCTTTGTGGAGCAGTTCAAGACCGCCGGCGCCACCCAGTTCGGCAGCGGCTGGGCCTGGCTGGTGCTCGATGGCGGCAGCCTCAAGATCACCAAGACCGCCAACGCCGACCTGCCCCTGGCCCATGGCCAGAAGGCCCTGCTCACCATGGATGTGTGGGAGCACGCCTACTACCTCGACTACCAGAACCGCCGGCCTGACTACATCACCACCTACCTCGAGAAGCTGGTGAACTGGGACTTCGTGGCCGCCAACCTGGCCGCCGCCTGAGCCCTGCTCCCCAACGCCCGGCCCATCAGGGCCCTGGGCCAGCCCCCGCCGGCACGGGGGCTTTTTTCATGGGGCTGGAGGCAGCACCGCCTCAGGCGGGATCCACATGGCATCGCCATAGGAAAAGAAGCGATACTCCCGCTCGATCGCCTCGGCGTAGAGCGCCAGCAGGCGCCGCCGGCCGAGCAGGGCACTCACCAGCAGCAGCAATGAGCTCCTGGGCAGGTGAAAGTTGGTGAGCAGGCCCTGCACCACCGCAAAGCGGAAACCGGGCTGGATCACCAGGTTCACCGGGCCCGTGTGGGGCCTGAGCTCGCCGCCATGGAGGGCGGCCACCCCCTCCAGGCTGCGCACACTGGTGGTGCCGATGGCGATCACCCGGCCGCCGCGGGCACGGCAGGCCTGCACCGCCGCCACCAGCTCGGGGCTCACCTCCACCCACTCGCTGTGGAGCTCCAGGCCGCGCAGGTCTTCCGTTTCCACCGGCCGGAAGGTGCCCAGTCCCACGTGCAGGGTGGTGGTGGCCAGGGCCACACCACGGGCCTGGATCGCCGCCAGCAGCGCATCGCTCAGGTGCAGGCCGGCGGTGGGGGCGGCCACGGCGCCGGGCCTGGCGGCGTAGCGGGTCTGGTAGCGGTCGTTGTCGCTGGCGTCGTGCTCGTGGATGTAGGGCGGCAGCGGGATGGCGCCGTAGCGCACCAGCAGCGGCTCCAGGGAGGCGGCATCGGCGCAGGCCGCCGGAAACTGCACGATGCAGCCGCCGGTTTCGGCATCGCGGCCGCAGATCTCCACCGGCAGGGGGTCCTGACCCTCGGCGATCACCTCCAGAACCTCGCCGCTCTGGAGGCGCTTGGCCGGCTTGGCCAGGCAGAGCCAGCGGCCCGGCGCCGGCGGCCCGGGCTCCTCCAGCCAGGGCTCCAGCACCAGCAGCTCCACGTGCCCCCTGAGCTGCGGCGCGCCTCCAGCCGGGCCCGCAGCACCCGGGTGTCATTCACCACCAGCAGATCGCCGGGTCTGCAGCTCCTGCTGCAGATCCCACACGCGCAGGTGGCGGCAGTCAGGCCCATTCCCAGCGGACGCGCTGGCGGCAGGGAGCGCCCACCGCCAGCAGTCGGGCACTGTGGCGCGGCTCGACGGGCCGCTGGGCGATGCGCTCCTGCGGCAGCTGGAAGTCGTAGCTGGAGAGCTTCAGGTCGTCGGACTCTCCGCCGCCGGAGGCAGGGGGAAGGGGAACGCAATCGCTGGACAAGCGCAGCGGGCCGGGGACGGCCGATCAGGCCGGCAAGTACTAGCGCACCACGGTCAACACGGTTGGGGGGCCGGTCCGGGGCCCAAGCCGGGCGCCCACCCAGCCCATCGGGCAGGAGAGAGAACGGTTCTGGCCTGCCCGCCCACAGAGAAATCAGAAGGTCACAGCCTGGAGCAGCCACTGATGGTGAGAAACACCCCGAAACCGAAGCAGAGAGCAGCATTGATCTGCCGCTGATGCCGTTCGCTCCAACCACTGAGGGCCACAAGACTACGGCGGCCTGATGAGCCCGCCAGCACCAGGGCCAACGGCGGGCCCAGGGACGGGAGCAGCGTGATCAGACTGACCAGCGCCGCCATCAAGGCCCGCGTCATGGCTGAAACCCCGGATCGGGCCAAATCCTGGATCGCGGGTAAGAACAACACCAAGCTGGTGAGATTGGCGGCCATGAGGCCCATACCAAGCAGCAAAGAAGCGCGCAGAGGATGGGCAACGGACGCGGGTGTGGCGGCCTTCTGATGGTCGGGCCGCTGCAGAATCTCAATGCCGAGCACCACCAGCACGATCGCCAGCACCAGGTGCAGGCAAGCTGAAACGGGGTCGGGGCCAGGGGTCCTGGCTGGGAGAGCTGCTCCTGTGGCCAGACCCAGCACCGCCCAGACGGCCACCACCAGGGCCGAGCCGAAGGCAAAGCACCAACCTCGACGCAGGCCGGACCCTGGGCTGGTGAGGGTCAGCACCTGACCCACCAACAGCAGGGGGCTCACGGCTGCCCCCAAGGCCAGGGGCAGCACTTGAAGCGCGAGGGAGGTTGGCGAAGGGGCCATGGGCAGAGGCTTTCCTCCATACTCTCAGGCTGATCGATAGCAACCCAGCGGAGACTTCATGCCCCTGGGTCTGCTGGCCACGACCTTTCTCATCCTGGGCTTGCTGATCCAGCCGCTGCAGCTGGGTGCCGCGCAGGCCTCTCCCACCTGTCCAGTCCGGCACGAAATGGATCCCCGGCGGCACGTTCCGCATGGGGTCGGATGACCACTACCCCGATGAGCTCTCGGTTGATGCGGTGACGGTGGAGGGTTTCTGCATCGACCGCCATGAAGTCACCAATGCCGAGTTCGATGCGTTCGTGACGGCCACGGGCTATGTCACCGTGGCGGAACGGCCGATCCCCAAGGATCAGTACCCCGATCTGGCTGACGATCAACGGGCTCCCGGTGCCCTGGTCTTCGAAAGCCCAGCTCCTGGAAGTGAAGTCGCCTACCTGAGCTGGTGGCACTGGACTCCCGGGGCGAACTGGCGGCATCCGCAGGGCCCCGACAAGCGATCTGGAAGGCCTGGCCAACCATCCCGTCGTGCAGGTCGCCTTCAGGGATGCCGAGGCCTATGCCGCCTGGGCCGGCAAGGAGCTTCCCACCGAGGCCCAGTGGGAATTCGCCGCCAGGGGCGGCCTCAAGGATCAGATCTTCAGCTGGGGGAAAACCTATTCAGCGAAGAAGGCCAACACCTGGCAAGGGGAGTTCCCCATCCGCAACCAGGAGAAGGATGGCTACTTCGGCACGGCCCCGGTGGGGAGCTTTCCGCCCAACGGCTACGGGCTCCAGGACATGACCGGCAACGTCTGGGAGTGGACGCAGGACTGGTACCGACCCGGCCACCAGGGCATGGCCGATCATGTGAATCCAGCTGTGAGCGAGCAGGAGCTGAGCTTCGATCCCCGCGAGCCTGGCATCGCCAAGCACGTGATCAAGGGTGGTTCCTTCCTCTGTGCGAAGAACTATTGCAGCCGCTACCGCCCGGCGGCCCGGGAGGCCCTCGAACCGGATACGGGCACGTCCCACATCGGTTTTCGGCTGGTCTCCGGCCCGACCGAGGGGTAGTCGTTGCGACTCAGCTGGGCACGCCTGCTCAATTCGGGCAAAAAACTTCAGCGCCTCGGCCTCCTCCCCGCCATTGCCTGGAAATATGGGTTACCTGCGCTCCCGTCAGGGGTCGCTGTCCTCTTCAGATACCCAGCTCGGCGCATGGCCCCACTGGCACCAACGATCCGTCGGCTGACCAGCCTGGTGCTGGCGCTGTTCTTCAGTCTTTCCCTGGTGGCCTGCGGCGGGAAAGGGCCAGACCTCAACGAGGCCTCCGCGAACCCCACG
>CAVONQ010000010.1:0-139595 GCA_963697335.1 uncultured cyanobacterium | reverse complement strand
TGCAGGCTCAGCCGCCGCCGCTGCCGGGCCCGGCGGTGCTCCCAGAGGTACACGGCCTGCCAGGTGCCCAGCAGCAGGCGTCCCTGCTGAAACGAGAGGCAGAGGCTCGTGGCGGTGAGGGCCGTGCGGATGTGGGAGGGCATGTCGTCGGGCCCCTCGTCGTTGTGGCGATAGGGCTGCCAGCTGCCCTGACCCGGCAGAGGCGGCACGCCCGCCTCCGGCGCCAGGGCCGCGAAGGCCGCCTTGAGATCGTGAAGCACCCGCGGATCGGCATTCTCATTGATCGTGAGCGAGGCGCTGGTGTGCTGGCACACCAGGGTGGCCGTGCCCAGCTGCAGGCCGCTGGCGGCGATCTCGCGGTTGAGGGCGCCGGTGAGGTCGGTGAAGCCGGCCCCGGCGGTGTCCACCTCGAGCACCTGCAACGACTGGCTCAGCATCGGGACCTGCAGCGCAATCTCCCTAGCATTGCGCCACTGCCACAAGCCCTGGGCCCATCGCCGCTAGCGGGGCAGCCTCAAACCACCCATGACCAGCCCGTTGCGCATCCTCTACGACGGCGGCTGCCCGCTCTGCCTGCGCGAGGTGCGGCTGCTGCGCACCCGCGACCAGCAACGCCACGGGGATCAGCCCGTGCTCGCCTTCATCGACATCGACTCGGCCAGCTACGACCCCAGCGCCCACGGGGGCATCACCTACCGCGACGCCATGGGCACCATCCACGGCCTCAGTGGCGATGGCGAGCTGCTCAGCGGCGTGGAGGTATTCCGCCGCGCCTACAGCTTGGTGGGCCTCGGTTGGATCTATGCCCCCACCCGTTGGCCCCTGGTGCAGCCCCTGGTGGAGAGCCTCTACCGGCTCTGGGCCCAGTGGCGGCTGCGGATCACCGGCCGTCCTGGGCTGGAGGAGCTCTGCCGGAACCGCTGCTCGCTCTCGAGCGTTGCGGAGCCGGCGGGCCAGCGATGACGCCTGAGGGCCAGCCGGATCTGATCGTGGTGGGCAGTGGGCTGGGGGGCCTCTGTGCCGCCGCCATCGCCGCCCGCCATGGCCTCGAGGTGATGGTGCTCGAAGCCCACGACCGCCCCGGCGGCGCCGCCCACGGCTTCAGCCGGGGTGGGTTCCAGTTCGAGTCAGGGCCGTCCTTATGGTCGGGTCTGGGCCGCTGGCCCAGTGCCAATCCCCTGGCCCAGGTGCTACGAGCCGTGGGGGAAAGCGTGCCCGTGGCCACGTATCACACCTGGGGCCTGCTGCTGCCGGAGGGGAACCTGGAAGTGGGGGTTGGACTCGACCCCTTTGTGGCCATGGTGAGAGAACTGCGCGGGGCCCCGGCGGCCGCCGAGTGGAGCGCCTTCATGGCCTGGCTGCAGCCCTTCTGCCAGGCGGCCCGCCAGCTGCCCTTGCTGGCCCTGCGGCCCGGGCTGGGGCTGGCCAGCACCCTCGGGGCCAGTGGCGGCCTGGGGCTGCTCGGCCAGGTGGGCCGGCTGGCGGCCCTGGGCGGGGCCTTCGGGCCCCTGGCGCGGCGTCACCTGCGCGATCCCTTCCTGCTGCACTGGGTGGATCTGCTCTGCTTCCTGATCTCCGGGTTGCCGATGCAGCACACCAGCGCCGCGGCCATGGCCACCCTGTTCGGAGAGTGGTTCGAGCCCGAGGCCTGCCTCGACTACCCCATCGGCGGCAGCCCCGCGGTGGTGGAGGCGCTGCTGCGGGGCTTGAGGAAGCACGGCGGCCAGCTCCGCTGCCACTGCCCGGTGAGCCAGGTGCTGGTGGAGGGCAACCGCGCCGTGGGCGTGGAGCTCCAGAACGGCAGCCGCCTCTGCGCCCGCCGCGGCGTGATCGCCAACCTGAGCCCATGGGACCTGCTGGCGCTGCTGCCCCAGGACCGCAGCACGGCCCGCTGGCGCCGCAGGCAGGCGGCCACCCCAGCCTGCGGCAGCTTTCTGCACTGGCATGCCGCCCTGCGCAGTTCGGCAGCGATCGAAGCCCTGCCGATCCATCACGTCTGGGTAGGCGACTGGGAGAGGGGCATCAACGCGGACCGCAACATGGCGGTGCTGTCGATGCCGTCGCGCCTCGATCCGGGCCTGGCCCCCCCGGGGCATCAGGTGATCCACGGCTACACCCCGGCCAATGAACCGTGGGAGCTCTGGCGTGATCTGGAGCGGGGCAGTGGGGCCTACCGCCGCCTCAAGGCCGAGCGCTGCAACCTCTTCCACCAGGTGATGGAGCGGCTGCTACCCCAGTGGCAGGGGCAGCTGGAACTGGAACTGCAGGGCACCCCCCTCACCCACCAGCACTTCCTGAACGTGCACCAGGGCAGCTACGGCCCGGCCTGGCCCGCCGATCAGGGGCCGTTCCCCGGCGGCAGCACGCCGATCGACGGTCTGGTGCTCTGCGGCGCCGGCACCTTTCCCGGCATCGGCGTGCCGCCCGTGGCCGTGAGCGGAGCCATGGCCGCCCACCGCTTCGTGTCCGCCAGGGCCCAGCGCCAGCTGCTGGAGGAGCTGGCCCTGAGCAGCGTCAGAACCAGCGCCGCAGCTGGGTAGCCGCCAGCTGCACCTCGCGCATGAACAGCAGCACCGCCACCATCAGGCAGAGCATGGCGGCCACGAACAGGGGCACCACCACCAGGGCCAGGTCGAAGGCGGTGACGACACTCACGAACACGATCGCCACCACCAGCGCCACCAGCAAGATCGTGCCGGTGCAGAGCTCGATCGCCTTGAGCACCAGGGCCATGCGCCGCTTCTGCAGCTGCAGCTCCTGCTTCGACTGCCGTGCCCTCGACACGGTGGCATCGCTCAGCTGCTCCTGCAGTTGACGGGAGCGGTCGATAATCCGCGCCAACCGGTTGGTGAGCACCACCAGCAGCCCGCTGATGCCGGCCAGCAGGAACACCGGCGCCACCGAGAGCTGGATGGCTCGCGCCAGGCTCTCCACCGGCGCCGCCGCCGCCAGGAGCGGATCAGGTGCCAGCAGCAACGGCATCGCAGGGCCACAGTGGGTGCCGTGAAACTACCGGGCCAGCAGCCATGACCAGCATCAGCTGCCACTACGGCGGCTCCCTGCGCTGCAGCGCCGTGCATGGCCCCTCCGGCGCCACCCTCACGACAGACGCCCCCGCCGACAACCAGGGGCAAGGCAGCGCCTTCTCCCCCACCGACCTGATCGCCACCTCCCTGGCCACCTGTCTGCTCACGATCATGGGCCTGGTGGCCGAGCGCCATGGCTGGCCCCTGGAGGGTGCCTCGGCCCGGGTGGAGAAGACCATGAGCCAGGACCTGCCGCGCCGGATCGCGGCGCTGGAGGTGTGGTTGGTGCTGCCCGCCTGCCTGGAGGCCTCCCAGCAGGCCACCCTGCGACGCGCTGCCGAGGGCTGTCCGGTGAAGGCCACCCTGAAGGGCGCCGTGCCGATCACCCTGCACTGGGCTGCGGCCTGAAGCGCCTGACCCTGACCAGCCGCCATGCTGAGCTGCCCCTCCCCCCATCCCCATGAGCGCAACGGGCACGGCCCTGGCCCAGCTGCGGGCCTACCTGCACGAGACCCGTTTGCTGGGGTCAATCAGCAGTGCCCTCTACTACGACCAGAACACGGTGATGCCTGCGGCCGGCGCAGCCTGGCGGGGCGAACAGCTGGCCCTGCTCGCCACCGAGCTGCACCGGCGCCAGGTGGCGCCGCCCTACGGCGACCTGCTGCAGGCTGCCGAGGCTGAAGCCGCAGCGGCAGCCCCCGAGGCCAGCCAGGCCGCCTTGGGCCGCAACCTGGAGCTGTTGCGGCAGGACCTCGAGCGCCAGCGCTGCCTCGACCCGGCCCTGGTGGCCGCCCTGGCAAAGGCCCAATCCCGGGGCTACGCCCTCTGGCAGGAGGCCCGCACAGGCCAGGACTTCAATCTCTTCGCCCCGGCCCTCGAGGAACTGATCGGGCTGCGGCGCGATCAGGCCCACCAGCTGGCCGAGGCCGAACCGGCCGGCAGCAGCCCCTGGGAAATCCTGGCCCAGCCCTTCGAGCCGGACGTGCGCCAGGCCAGGCTGCAGGAACTGTTCCTGCCCCTGCGGGAGCACTTGCCCCGGCTGCTGGAGGCCTCACGCAGCGCTCCTGGCCCTGCCAGCGAGGCCATCGAGATCCCTGAGCCGGTGCAGGACAACCTCTGCGAGGCCCTGCTGCAGAGCTGGGGCTACGACCCCAGGCACTGCCAGCGATCCCGCTCGCCCCACCCCTTCTCCTGCACCCTCGGCCCCGCCGACTTCCGCATCACCACCCGGGTGGTGCCTGGCCAGCCCCTCTCCGCCTTCCTGGCCACGGCCCATGAGTGGGGCCACTCCCTCTACGAGCAGGGCCTGCCCCGGGGGGATGACCACTACTTCCCCTGGCCCCTGGGGGAGGCCACCTCCATGGGGGTGCATGAATCGCAATCGCTGTTCTGGGAATGCCGCATCGCCAGGGGAGAGGCCTTTGCGACCCGCTGGCAGCCGCGCTTCACGGCGGCCCTCGGCCGCGATCCCTGGGGCGGCAGCCGGAGCTTCTGGCGGGCCCTCAACCCCATGCAGCCGGGGTTGATCCGGGTGGAGGCCGACGAGCTCAGCTACGGCCTCCACATCGTGCTGCGCTTCGAACTGGAGCTGGCCCTGCTGGAGGGGGGGATGCCCGTGGCGGAGCTGCCATCGGCCTGGAACCGTCGCCACCAGGAGCTGCTGGGCCTCACCCCGGCCAACGACGCCGAGGGCTGCCTGCAGGATGTGCACTGGAGCGAAGGGCTGTTCGGCTACTTCCCCTCCTATGCCCTCGGCCACCTGATCAGCGCCCAGCTGGCCGAGGCGATGGAGCGCGATCTCGGTGGCCCCGGCGCCATTGAGGATCGCGTCGCCCGGGGAGAAGAGGGGGAACTGCGGCAGTGGCTGGGGCAGCACGTGTGGCCCCTGGGCCGCCAGGTCAACGGCGAGCAGCTGGTGCAGCGGGTGAGCGGCAGTGCAGCTGAGTGCCAGGCCATTCCTGAGCTACCTGGAGCAGAAGCTGGCACGACTCGCGGCCTGAACCCGGCTGCTGGGCTGGGGCGGCGCGGTGCCCTCCGTAAGATGCGCCACGCCGACCTCCTTTGTTTCATGGCGAACATCGACCACGCTCCGAGCCGCACGATGCTCAACCTGCTGCACGTGCTGCCGGCCTTTGCCGATGAAGCCGAACTGCGCCTCAACGCGATTGTGGAGTTGAACTCCATGACCATCAACAAATACGAACTGATCACCGAAACCGGCCATCTCAAGCTGGATCGCGTCGGTTATTCCTCCCTGGCCTACCCCTTTGCCTACGGCTGCATTCCCCGCACCTGGGACGAGGACGGCGATCCGCTCGACATCGAAATCGTGGGCGTGACCGAACCACTGGTGCCGGGCTCCCTGGTGGAAGCGCGCATCATCGGGGTGATGAAATTCGATGACGGCGGCGAAGTGGACGACAAGGTGATTGCCGTGCTCGCTGATGACAAGCGCATGGACCACATCACCAGCTTCACCCAGCTGGGTGACCACTGGCTGAAGGAGACGCAGTATTACTGGGAGCGCTACAAAGACCTCAAGAAACCCGGCACCTGCAAGGTGAACGGCTTCTTCGAGCCGGCCGAGGCCGTGGCGATTGTCAAGGCCTGCGAGGCCCGCTATACCACCACCATCGATCCCAAGCTGGTGAACTGAGCCAGCGGCCTCACGTAAACGGTCAACTCAAACGGCCCCAGGCCCGGCCGGGTTGACGGCCCCCCTCCTCACCACCCGTTCTGATCCAGCCCGCCTGAACCCATGGCCCTGCAGCACCCGCCACGGCACCTGCCCACTCTCCCCTCGCTGCGCGCTGGGTTCGCCCTGGGCACGGGGCTCCTGATCGCCGCCGGGGCCCTGCTGCCGAGGACGGCCCTGGCCCAGCCTCCAGCCCCACCGGCCCCCGAGGTCGCTGCGGCAGAGGAGGCAGCGCCAGAGGAGGCGCCAGTGGATGTCGCTCAGCCAACGGAATCGGCTCCAGCGGCTGGGGAGGAGGCACCTCCGGCGGCCGCCATTCAGCGGCAGATCGTGCTGGAGCTGGGCCGGCGCCAGATCAGCCTCAAGGAGAACGGCACGGTGGTGGGCAGCTGGCCGGTGGCCATCGGCGACCCCAGCACCCCGACCCCGGTCGGCACCTTCACGGTGGAGAACAAGGTGGTCAACCCCCAGTACCAGAGCACCCGCAGCGGCAAGATCAACGCCACCGTGGGGCCCCAGGGTCCCCTGGGTGACCGCTGGATCGGCTTCAAGCAGAGCGGCCTCAACCAGTACGGCATCCATGGCACCCCCACGGCCTGGGCCTGGACCGTGACCTCCCGCGCCGCCGTGTCCAACGGCTGTGTGCGCATGCTCACGCCCCATGTGCGCGAATTGTTTGAAAAAGTGGAGGTTGGCACTCCAGTGATCGTCAAACGCTGAAACCTCGAGCCAGGCAGCGCCAGATCCGAAAGACTTCCTGGAGATGCCTACGGTTCGGTCAGCAAACCCAGGCTTTCGCCTGTAGGTTTCCGTTTGAATTTCCGGTCCAATGGTGTCTGCTTTCCGACCTCACCCCCCCACAGGACGGCAAGTCGATGAGCAGGCCCGCCTCGTCGTGGCCGAGCCCAGTACCACGTTGAAATGGTCCAGCGATGGCGAGCTCTCCGCCCTCGATCTGCATCGCATCATCGACCGGCTCGCCGATGCCGATCCTGTGGCCAGCAGCCTGTCGGTGAGCCAGTTCGGCATGGTGAGCCGCTAGTCCACCTGAGAGCCTTGAGCGGCCGGGCCTTCGGCCAGGAGACGGTCGAGGCCAGAGCGGGCCAGGGCCCTGGCCATGCCGTCCCGACTGGCGAGCCCCCGCAGGGCCGCCACGGGCAAGCCCCCAAGTGGTTGGCCGTGGGGTAACGCGCCGGTGTTCGCCTCTGCAAGGGCGAACACCGGCACCTGCCGGCAGCCTGAGGGGGTGAGCTGGTCCTCCAGCTGGGCCAGGTGGGCTGTCTCCGGCAGCCAGAGCAGAGATCCCTGCAGACACTCCCGCAACAAAGGCCCGCCGGAAGGCGTCCCAGGTGGGCCCGCCAACACCCTGAGCCGCTGCTGCAGATCCGCCAGGGTCACCAATCCCGACACCCAGCCCGCATCCGCCACCAGCAGACAGTGGCCATGCACCGCCACCAGCTCAGCCAGGGCCTCAACGGCAGGGGTCTGGGCCGGTAGCACCAGGGGGGCCTCCGGTTCCAGAGCCTCGAGCACGGGCAGGCCCGTGAGCTCCCGGCGACGCTGCTCCTCCACCGGATCCGGCCCCAGCAGGCCAGGATCGGCGATCCCCTGCCAGCGCTCCATCAACAGGGCGCTCAGACCGGCGGCGGCCATCAGCGGCAGCACGATGCGGATGTCGCGGGTGAGCTCAAACAGAAGCAGTAGCGCCGTGAGCGGGGCCCGGGCACTGCCGGCGAGCACGGCAGCCATGCCCACCATGGCGTAGGCGGGGGGCTCAGCCACCGGCAATCCCAGGCCCCCATCCCCCAACAGCTGGCCGTAGGCATTGCCCAGCACGGCACCGAGCATCAGGGCTGGGGCGAAGCCGCCCCCGAGAAACCCCGTGGCGTTGCTCACCGTGGTGGCCAGCAGCTTCACACCGAGCAACAACAGCAGCGCCTGCAGCGGAATGCCGCCGTCACTGCCGAGCAGGGCCTCAATGGTGTCGTAACCCACGCCGAGCACCTGGGGAAAGCCGAGGGCCAGAACGCCCACCGCCAGGCCCCCGAGGGCCGTGGGCAGGCCGGGCGGCAACCGCCGCAGCCCCTGCTGCAATTGCTCGCTGCGGCCGAGAGCGAGCAATTTCACCAGCAACCAGGACATCAGGCTGGCCAACAGGCCCAGCCCCAGATAGAGGGGCAGCTCCAGGGGCGAGCGGACCTCGTAAGCGGGCAGCCGCAGGATCGGCGTGTCCCCGAGCACCAGCTGGGTGACCAGGGTGGAGGCCACGGCGGCCACCAGCACGGCCCGCAGGCTGGGGCGTCCCTGGATCGCGCTGAAGCTGCCCTCAAAGGCAAAGAACACCCCGGCGATCGGTGCCTTGAACCCGGCCGCCAGACCGGCCGCCACCCCCGCCGCCACCAGGGCCTTGCGGCTCTGGGCGGGCAGGCCACCGCGCAGGGCGAGCCAGAGCCCCAGGTTGCCGCCACTCTCCACACTCGGCCCTTCTGGCCCCAGGGAGGCGCCGCTGCCCAGGCTCAGGGAGGCGCCCAACAGGCGCAGGCCAGGCAGCCGGGGAGCTGGGGGCACCGCCCCATCCGCCATGGCCATCAGGCTCGGCAGGCCCGGTCCGGGATCGCCGCCGAACCAGCGCAGCAGCCCCACCCCGAAGCCCCCCAGCGTGGGCACGAGCACCACGGGCCAGAGCTGAATCCAGTCCGGCAACACAGACGCTGGCAGCGTCGCCGGCTCCGGAACGGGCGGCGGCGGCGGCAGAAAACCCAGCCCGCCCAGCCCGATCTGCAGCAGCGATCCCAGCGGGGTGTCAGGCGGAGTCACCAGCTCCGGAAGCTCGATGACGGTCTCAGGCCCGGCGGGGCTGGCCACATTCAGCAGTAGCTCCACCAGGGAGCCGAACAGGCCGTTGTTGATCAGCCCCAGCAGCTCGTGGAAGAGCACCACAGCCGCTCCGGTGAGGCTGCCCACCAGGGCAGCCCAGGCCAGCAGGCTCCATTGGAAGGGGAGGCTGCTGGCCTGGGCTGGGGCCGCGCCCTCAGCAGCGTCAGACCTCGGGACGGACGGCGGCAAAGATCTCTGCCAGGATTTCACCGGCACCCTGGGCCTTGAGCTTGTGGGCCAGGGCCACGCCGATCGCCTCGGGGTCGTCCTGGGGGCCCTCGGCCTGGTCGCGGATCAGGCGCAGGCCATCGAGGCTGGCCACCATGCCGGTGAGCTTGAGGCTGCCGCTGGACTCCGGGCCCGAGAAGCTGGTGTTGACGCCGATCGGCACCTGGCAGCCGCCCTCAAGCTCCCGCAGGAAGGCCCGCTCAGCCAGGCAGCGGCGGGCCGTGGGGGTGTGCTCCAGCACCTTGATCTGATCAAGCACAGCCCTGTCACCGTGGCGGCATTCAATCCCGAGGGCGCCCTGGCCCACGGCATGGAGGGAGATGGAGGGGTCGATCAGCTCGTGGATGCGGCCGCCCAGCCCCAGCCGGCCCAGGCCGGCGGCGGCCAGGATCAGACAGTCGAACCCCCCGGCATCGAGCTTTTCCAGGCGGGTGATCACATTGCCCCGCACATCCTTGAAGACGAGGTGCGGGTAGTGGTGGCGCAGCTGAGCCAGACGGCGCAGGGAGCTGGTGCCCACCACAGCCCCTTCCGGGAGGGTGGCGAGGCTCTTGTCCCTGTGCTTCTCGTGCACCACCAGAGCATCGGCGGGGTCCTCCCGCTCGGTGATGCAGCCGAGCATCAACCCCTCGGGCAGGTGGGTGGGCAGATCCTTGAGGCTGTGGACGGCGATGTCGGCCTGGTCCACCAGCATCTGGGCCTCCAGTTCCTTGGTGAACAGACCCTTGTCCCCGATCTTGGCCAGGGCCACATCGAGGATCTTGTCCCCCTGGGTGGCCATGGCCTCGATCGTGATCGTGAGGTCGTCATGGGCCCTGGCCAGCTCATCGCGCACCCAGTGGGTCTGCACCATGGCGAGCTGGCTGCGGCGGGAGGCAATGCGCAGGGTGGAGCCGGCCATCGAGAACCTTCGGTTGGCAGTCAGCCTGCCGAGTAACAGCCGTCCACCCTAGGCACTGGCCCGCCGCCCTTTTCGGGGAGAGGGCCTCAGCAGAAACACTGCAACGGCAACGGCCCCCAGGTGTCCTGGGCGGCGGGATCCACCGGGCTGTGGCCCGTGATCAGCACCCCCTCGCCCAGGCCCTGCTCCAGGCGCAGCTGGAAGCGGCCGTTGTTCTGGTTGGCCTTGAGAAACACCGGGCCCTCCTGGCCTTCCAGGGCCGTAGCGCCGGGATCCAGCTCCAGAGTGGGCCAGCCACAGATCTGCTCCAGTCGGCGCAGGGTGCCCACCGCCTGCTGAGCGGTGGGGGCCATCACCCCCACCGTGAACCACTCGCAGAGGGCCATCTTCTGGAGCAGTTCCTCAAGGAGCTCAGCGGTGGCCTGGTCCCCGAGCCGAGGGGCGGTGCGGAGGCCCCGCAGAGAAGCCAGGGTCTCGGCCATGCCGGTGCTGCAGCGGCTGGGAGGTTACTTGATGTACTCCTTCAGCACGCCGTTGCGGTTGGGGTGACGCAGCTTGCGCAGGGCCTTGGCCTCGATCTGACGGATGCGCTCGCGGGTGACATCGAAGATCTGGCCGATCTCTTCGAGGGTCTTCATGCGGCCGTCATCGAGGCCGTAGCGCAACCGCAGCACGTCGCGCTCCCGGGGGCTGAGGGTGGCCAGCACTCCTTCGAGGTCTTCGCGCAGCAGGTTTTTGGCCACGTCCTGCTCAGGATTCTCGATATCGGCCTCGATGAAGTCGCCCAGCCGGGAATCCTCCTCCTTACCGATCGGCGTCTCCAGGGAGATCGGCAGCTGGGCACTCTTGGCGATGAAGCGCAGCTTCTCGATCGTCATCTCCATCGATTCGGCGATCTCCTCCTCGGTGGGTTTGCGGCCGAACTCCTGGGAGAGGGTCTTGGTGGTTTTCTTGATGCGAGAGATGGTCTCGTAGAGGTGCACCGGCAGGCGGATGGTGCGGCTCTGATCGGCAATGGCGCGGGTGATCGCCTGGCGGATCCACCAGGTGGCGTAGGTGGAGAACTTGTAGCCCTTCTCGTGGTCGAACTTCTCAGCCGCCCTGATCAGGCCGAGGCTGCCCTCCTGGATGAGGTCCTGAAAGCTCAGGCCCCTGTTCATGTATTTCTTGGCGATCGACACCACCAGGCGCAGGTTCGACTGCACCATCTTTTCCTTGGCACGGCGGCCCAGCATCAGCCGGCGCCGGAACTTGATCGGCGGCATCTCCACCAGCACCGCCCACTCCTTGTTGTCGGGGTGGTGGCCGTGGTCGGCCTCGAACTGGGCGGCCAGCTCCTCGAGGAGCAGCAGGTCGGCGATCTTGCGGGCCAGCTCGATCTCCTCATCAGGCCGCAGCAGGCGGATGCGGCCGATCTCCTGCAGATAGACGCGGATCGAGTCCTCGGTGTAGACGCCCTTGGGGCCCACTTTGATGCTGGCCAGGGCCTTGGCGGCCTTGTCGTCCTTGGCGCTCACAGCGTCGCCTTTGGCCAGGGCAGCCGCATCGGAGGCCATGGCCTCGCCAGCAGGGCTGGCGGCGGCGGCGGTGGCCTTGGCGGCAGCAGCTTTGGAGGCGGAGGCCTTGGCCGAACTGGCCTTTGAGGAGGTGGCCTTGGCGGAAGCGGACTTCGCCGCCGTGGCCTTGGCCGGGGTGCTCTTGACAGAACCTGCAGGGGACTTGCTGGAGCGCGCCTTGGGGGTGGGCTTCACCTTGCCGGCCGCGTCCTCGCTGGCCCGGGCAGCATCGGCAGCAGGGGAGTCCTGGGGCTTCAGCCGCACTGTGTCGCCCTTCGCCGTCGCCACCATCACGACCTCAACGGCTGGCTTGGCTTTGGGGAGTGCAGTACTCATCGAGGGAGGGGAGACAGGACGGGGAAGGGGGAGAGGTTGCGGGTCACACCGGGAGAAAGGCCCCGCGGCGGGAGGGGATAACGGTCGGCCAGGGGCCGAGGCGTCAAAGGGAGCCGGAGGGATCCCGGGGCCCATGGCGTTCCAACTGGCGGCGCGGCAGGATCTGATTCGCCAGGCGAAACACACCTCTGCCTTAAGGCCGATGGAGCGGGTGCCGTTACCGCGCTATGGAGGAGACAGGACGCTTCAACAAATCGACAGGCAGCCCGGGAGCGGGTGGCGGACTGCAGCAGCAATGGGAACGGGGCCGGAGCCGAGGACAGGGTTGTCAGGGGTGGTCGCAGACCGTGAGGGCGCTGTGGAGGCAAACTCCCAGGCTCTCTGTACGTGTCTTCCCGCTGGACGGAACTCTGTCGGGTTCCGACGGCAGCCTGCAGCTGCCCAACACCACCATCCTATGAATAGCGCCAGCGATGTGCAAGTTCGTTGAGCCAATGGCTCCAGATCTGGCTGGAGGCCGGCCGCGAGGGGCAGGTGTTCACCTACACCCGGCCGCCGGAGCTGGCCGTGGAGCTGGGCGATCTGGTGCGGGTCCGGCTGCAGGGACGACCCCACAGCGGGCTGGTGGTGGAACTGCTCGAGGCCTTGCCGGCAGCCCTCGTTGGCAAGGCCCTCCAGCCCGTCGAGACCGTGCTGCAGAGCGCCGCCGTGGACGAGCACTGGCGCGCCCTGATCACGGCGGTGGCCCGGCAGTGCCACACCAGCAGCTTCCGCACCCTCAAGAGCGCCCTGCCGCCGGGTTGGCTGGGCCAGCGCAGCCGTCGGGCTGGAGCCAACCGCCAGCCGCTGCTGGCCCTGCGGGCGGCCCGCCAACCCGAACCCCACGAACGCCTCAGTGCCCGCCAGCAGGACCTGCTGAACCAGCTCGCCGCCGCCGCCGGCCCCCTGCCGCTGCGGCAGCTGTGCCGGCCCGGTGGCTTCAGCCGGGGCGTGGCCCAGGCCCTGGAACAGCGGGGGCTGGTGGAGCGGCTCTCCCTGCCGGCCGAGGCCTTTCCCCAGGCCGCACTCGAGGGGCGCGGGGCGGGGGCTGATCCAGAGCCCCGGAGCGTGGGGCTCGAACCGCCCCAGCCACTCACCCCAGCCCAGGCCAAAGCCCTCGAAGCAATTCTGGCAGCCCAGCCGGGGCAGAGCCTGCTGCTCTGGGGCGTCACCGGTTCCGGCAAGACCGAGGTGTACCTGCAGGCCGCCGCCGCGGCCCTGGCCCGGGGGCGCAGCGCCCTGGTGCTCACCCCGGAGATCGGCCTGATTCCCCAGCTGCTGGAGCGCTGCCGCCGGCGCTTCGGCGCTGCCGTCGTGGAGTATCACAGCGGCCTCAGCGACGGCGCCCGGGTGGCCGCCTGGCGACGCTGCCTGGAAGGTCACCACCTGCTGGCGGTGGGCACCCGCTCCGCCGTGTTTCTGCCCCTGGCCCGGCTCGACCTGATCGTGCTGGATGAGGAGCACGACAGCTCCTACAAGCAGGAGAGTCCGATGCCCTGCTACCACGCCCGCGACGTGGCCCGGATCAGGGTGCGGCAAGGCGGCGGACGCCTGCTGCTGGGCAGTGCCACCCCCGCCCTGGAAACCTGGCTGGCCTGCCAGGCAGGGGCAGCAGAAGCCGAGGTGCCCGAGCCGGTGCAGCTGTTGCGGCTGCCGGAGCGCATCGGCGGCCGCCCCCTGCCGCCGGTGCGGCTGGTGGACATGCGCCATGAGCTGGCCGAGGGGCACCGCAGCCTGCTCAGCCGGGCCCTGCTGCAGCGGCTTCAGGGGGTGCAGGCCAGGGGGGAACAGGCCGTGGTGCTGGTGCCCCGCCGCGGCTACCACACCTTCCTGAGCTGCCGCAGCTGCGGCGAGGCGGTGCTCTGCCCCCACTGCGACGTGCCGATGACGGTGCACCGCGGCAGCGGTGGCCAGGAGTGGCTGCGCTGCCACTGGTGCGACCATCGGGCCGCCATGGGCCACCGCTGCGGCCACTGCGGCTCCACGGCCTTCAAACCCTTCGGCGCCGGCACCCAGAGGGTGCTGGAGCGGCTGGCTCAGGAGCTGGAGGGCCTGCGGGTGCTGCGCTTCGATCGCGACACCACCCGCGGCCGCGATGGCCACGGCCAGCTGCTGGCCCGGTTCGCCGCGGGAGAGGCCGACGTGTTGGTGGGCACCCAGATGCTGGCCAAGGGGATGGACCTGCCCCGGGTGACCCTGGCGGCCGTGCTGGCGGCCGACAGCCTGCTGCACCGGCCCGATCTGCGCTCCTCCGAGCACTGCCTGCAGCTGCTGCTGCAGCTGGCGGGCCGGGCTGGCCGGGGCGAGCTGCCCGGGGAAGTGCTGGTGCAGACCTACAGCCCCGAACACCCGGTGATCGCCCACCTGGTGGATGGCCGCTACGACCGCTTCCTGGCCAGCGAGCTGGCCCTGCGCCGCAGCGGCGCCCAGGTGCCCTTCAGCCGCGCCTGCCTGCTGCGCTTCAGCGGCCCCAGTGCCAGCGGCACCGCCACGGCGGCCGCTTCGATCGCCGAGCTGCTGAGGCCGGCCCTCGAGGCCAGTGGCTGGTGGCTGATCGGGCCGGCCCCGGCGCCGGTGGCCCGGGTGGCTGGGCGCAGCCGCTGGCAACTGCTGCTGCACGGCCCTGCCGGCGCCCCCCTGCCCCTGCCGAGCGAAGCGGAACTGCGCCGCGCCCTGCCGGCCGTCGTCGCCCTGGCGATCGATCCCGATCCGCTCAGCCTCTAGCCCCAGCCACCCTCCTAGGAGGGCAGCTGGGGCAGCCCGAACCCCAGCTGCTGGCGCAGCCGGCCCAGGGCAGACACCAGCCCCAGGGCCAACAGGATCAGGCCCGCCCCCAGCCCCAGGGGACTCCAGCGCCAGCAGGCCACCTGCAGGTGGTTGTCGGCGCCGAGGTGCAGGGGCCAGCGCACCCCCCCGGAGCCGTGCAGGGCCCGCGCCGACTCCGGACTGGCCAGACGGATCGCCGCCAGCCGGAGCGGCTCCAGATCCAGGCTGAAATCAGCGCCAGGCACGGGATCGGCACCGCGCAGATCCACCGCCACCGACAGCCGCTGCTGCACCCCCACCAGCCAGTTGCGCTCCTGCCAGAGCAGCTCCGGCACAGGCAGCTCCACCCCCGCCAGGCGGGCGGCGTCCCCGAGGTTGGCCGCGAGCAGCTCCAGGGCCTGGACGGCCGGCATCGTCGCCCCCTGCAGATGGTCGTGGCCTGGCTCACTGGCGCCGTCCGGCCTGAGGCCCGCCTGCTGCAGCGCCTGGAGCAGACCCTGCTCCCAGGGGGTCGCCACAGCCGTGGGGCCCCGCTCCAGGCGTTGGCCCACCTGAAGCCGGCCCGGACCATGGAAGTGGAGTTCAGCGTGCACGGCCCCGCAGCCCCCGAGCAGCAGGCTGATCAGCAGCAGCACCAGCACCAGGGCTCCGAATCCCACCGGTGCCCGGGTGGGCCCCACCGGGGGCGCCGGCGGCGGCGGCGGCCGTTGGGCTCGACGGCTGCGGGCCACCTGCTGCAGGCGGCCGGTGACCGATTCGGCCTCACCCAGCTCCGGCAGGGTGATCGACCAGCGGCGCGGCCGCTCCAGGGCCGGCGCCTCCAGCACCTCCAGCAGATCCTTGGCCTGGGCACGCAGGGTGGCATCGGAGCAGCGCTTCACCTGGCGGCAACAGGCGACCGCCCGCAGCGCATTGCCCTGGCCCATCCAGGCCGTGGCCATCAGCAGCTGGATCTGGGCCCCCTCCGCCGTGGCGGGAGGGAAGCTGGACACCAGGGGCTCCAGGGCGCGCAGGGCCTGGCCGTAGTCGCCCCGCTCCAGGCAGCGCCGGGCCCCGGCGCAGGGATCCTCGCTCTCCATGCTCACTGCCTGCCATCCAGCAGCTGGGGGCTGCCCACCACCATCGTGCCGATGCCGGCATTGGTGAACACCTCCAGCAACAGGGCATGGGGGATGCGGCCATCGATGATGTGGGCGGCCGCGACCCCCTGGGCCAGGGCCCTTATGCAGCACTCGGTCTTGGGGGTCATGCCCCCCTCCACCACGCCGCTGGCGATCAGCTCGCGGGCCCCGGCCAGGGTGAGCTGGCGCACCAGGGTGGAAGGATCGTGGCGGTCGCGCAGGATCCCGGGGGTGTCGGTAAGCAGGATCAGCTTCTCCGCCTGCAGCGCCGCGGCCAGCTCGCCCGCCACCGTGTCGGCATTGATGTTGTGGGCCTGGCCCTCGGGGTCGGCGGCCACGCTGGAGATCACCGGCACATAGCCAGCCTCGAGCAGGGGCAGCAGCACGGCGGGATTGACGGCGGCCACCTCCCCCACCAGGCCGTTGCGGCCCTCGCCGTAGGGCCGGGCCGTGACCAGGGAGCCGTCGCTGCCACAGAGCCCCACGGCCCGGCCCCCGAGCTTGTTGAGCCCGTTGACGATCTGCTTGTTGACCCGGCCCACCAGCACCATCTCCACCACATCCATGGTTTCGGGGGTGGTGACCCTCAGTCCTCCCTTGAATTCGGGCTCGATCTGCAGACGGGCCAGCCACTCGTTGATCTCCGGGCCGCCGCCATGCACGATCACCGGCCGCACCCCCACCGAGGTGAGCAGGGCCAGATCGCGGTACACCGCGTCCCTCAGGTCGGCGCGGGCCATGGCGGCACCGCCGTACTTCACCACCACCCGGCGGCCACGGAAGCGCTGGATGTAAGGCAGGGCCTCGCTGAGCACGGACACCCGCAGGGCATCGGTGTGGCTGATGGCGGTGTCGGAGCTCACGGGAACAGGGCTGAAATCTGAAGGGGGAGAAGGGTGGCCGTCATGGCGCCTGAGCAAAGGCCGACCTCAGGCGGCAGGGGCAAGCAGGAGACGGAGGTTGAAGCGACGGCCTTCCAGGGGCTCGAGTTCGGCCGTGAGGCCCTCCCCGAAGAAGCGACCCAGGCGCTCCTGCTTGGCCTGCCAGCGCTCGAAGGGCACGCCACCGGCGTCAAAGCGGAGCTTGAGGCCATAGCGCCCCTGCTCGTCCAGCTCCTCCACGGACAGCAGCTGGGGCGGGGCATCCTCATCCCAGAGCTTGAGCACCTCCAGCGAGCTTTCCAGGTGGGCCTTCTGGCCGTAGCGCCAACGCATCACATCGGCAAGCAGCTTGCGCAGGGGTTCGCTCTCGGGCAACTGACGCAGGGCGCTGTGGACCCCGGCCGGGGTGACGCGCCGCGGCGGCGGCAGCTCCGACGACTTCAGGGCCAGACCGCCCAGCAGGATGGGGATGCCATAGAAGATCGTCGGCAGGCTCAGGTTCGGGTTGCCGGAGGCGTAGCCGATCCAGCCGATCACCGAGAGGGCGGCGCCGGCCAGGGTGACGAGGCTGCCGGGCGAGAAAAGTGCTTGCATGACGCCATCTTCCTGTACGCCGTGGGCCCCGAGATGAGCAGTGACCCCAGCCAACCCGTGGACGGCGCCGGCGGCCCGGAACCGGCGACGGCGATCAGCACGGCGGCCCTGATCCGCCAGCTCCAGACCGACCGGCTCTGGCTGCTGCGCCAGATCGACTCGGGCGCCTGGCCCGAATGGCGCCTCGACCTGGCCGCCCTGGAGCGCGAACTGGGCGAACTGCTCGACCGCGTGGGCCCGGATCAGGCCAGCGCCGGCTGAGGCTCAGAACGGGATGTCGTCGTCTCCCTCCGGCAGCTCCGGCACCAGGGGCGAGGTGTTCCAGGTGGGGGGCTCGACGCGGGCGGGCTGAGCCGCAGCGGGCGGGGCGGACCGGGCCGGGGTCGGAGCGGCGGGAACAGGACGTCCTGGGGCAGGGCCCGTACGGCTGGCAACGGTGGCCGTAGCAGCTGGCTGGGCCATCGCCATCGGCGGGGAAGCCATCCCTGCTCCGATGGGGTGAAGACGGGAAAGGGTGAACTCCGCCCGCTTCTCCTTGACGCCGTCCTGCCTGGTGACCGTGGTCATGCGCATGCGGCCCTCGATCATCAGCCGCTGACCCACCTGCACCCGGTTCTGCAGGTCCTGGGCCAGGTTGCCCCAGCCCACCACCTTGAGCTGGCCCGGCGGATCGTCGGGGCGCAGAGCGTCGAACTGCACTGCCATCTCGGCGACGGGGGTCTGGTTGTCCTGGGTGTAACGGACCTGGGGTGCTTCCAGCACATCCACTTCCAACAGACAGTGATTCACGCCCCAGCCCCTGGCACAGCCAGATCATCTTGCCCGATGCCAGAGGGCTTGCCCGATGCCAGAGGGCCATTCTGGGCAGACTGATCGAGCGGCAGGGGGGGTTCGATGCCAGGCCCTGGGGCCCCAGTCTTCGGTGCATCCCGCCGCCTCTGGCTGTTTGCCGGCACGGGGGAGGGGCCGCCGTTGGCCGCCGCCCTGCAGCGCCAGGGCTGGCGCCTGCGGGTGAGCGTGGTGAGCGCGGAGGCCGGCCGGGCCTATGGCGAGCTCCCGGACCTCGAGCTGTTGAGCGGAGCCCTGGCCGGCCCCCAGGCTCTGGAGCTGGCCCTGCGGCGGGCCCAGCAGCAGGGGGATCCCTTCGCCCTGGTGCTCGATGCCACCCATCCCTTTGCGACCACGATCCAGGCCACCCTGGCGGCCGGCTGCCGGGCAGCGGACCTGCCCCTGCTGCGCCTGCAGCGTCCCTGGTGCGATGGGCCGCAGGGCGCCGGCCCTGGAGCCAAGGCCTCCAGCCCCACCCTGCTGGCCGGGTTGGCGGCCCTGGAGCCTCAGCCGCTGGCGGGCACCAGGCTGCTGCTGGCCCTGGGCGCGCGCCAGTTGCCTGCCGCGGTGAGCCTCAGCCCCGGGGCCCACCATCACGCCCGGCTGCTGCCGACGGCCTTCGGGCTGCAGCAGGCCATGGCGGCCGGCCTGCCTGCCGAGCGGGTGGCCTGCCTGCGGCCGACCAGGGACGGGCTGATCGAAGCGGCCCTGGTGCGTCGCTGGGGGATCGAGGTGATCCTGGCGCGCCAGTCCGGTGGGGAACCGGAGCAGCGCTGGCGCCACATCGCCCGCAGCCAGGGCTGCCGTCTGTTGTTGCTGCAGCGCCCAGCAGAGGACCCGCAGAGCTCAGGCCTGAACCAGACGGCCTTGCTGGAGCGGCTGGCGACGTGGCCCGGGGCGACCGGCTAGGCGCTGACGCCCAGGTGAGCGGCCGCCAGGGCCTGGAGATCCTGCTGGGGCCTGGGGCCGAGCTGGGTCACCACCTGGCCGGCGCAGAGGGAGCCCAGGCGTCCGCAGCGCTGGACGTCCCAGCCCTGGGCCAGGCCGTGCAGGAATCCGGCGGCATAGAGATCGCCGGCGCCGGTGGTGTCCACCAGGGGCCCCAGCCGGAAGGGCTCGATCCGGTGGCTGCGGGGGCCTTCCAGCACCAGGGATCCCGCCTCGCTGCGGGTGAGGGCGGCGATGCGGCAGCGGCCCCTCACCTGCTCCACCGCGGCCTCGAAGCTCTCGCTTCCGTACAGCGACAGGATTTCCTGCTCATTGGCGAAGAGAATGTCGACGTGGCCATCGACGAGCTCCTGGAAGCTGTCGCGATGGCGCTCCACACAGAACGCATCCGAGAGGCTGAGGGCCACCTGGCCGCCGTGGGCGCGGGCCACCTCCGCCGCCGCGATGAAGGCCTGCTTGGCGGCATCGCTGTCCCAGAGATAGCCCTCCAGGTAGAGCAGCTTGGCGTCAGCCACCATCGAGAGATCGAGGTCGGCGGGATCGAGGCCCACCGACGCGCCCAGGTAGGTGCACATGGTGCGCTGGGCATCGGGGCTCACCAGGATCAGGCAGCGGGCCGTGGAGGGCCCCTGCGTGGCGGCGGGTGTTTCGAAGCGGGCCCCTGCGGCGCGGATGTCATGGGCAAAGATGGCCCCCAGCTGGTCGTCCCGCACCCGGCCGATGAAACCGGCCCGCCCTCCCAGCTGGGCCACCCCGGCCAGGGTGTTGGCGGCCGAACCACCGGAGGTTTCCAGGCCTGCCCCCACCCGGGCGTAGAGCTGCTCAGCCTGCTCGGCATCCACCAGGGCCATGGTGCCCTTGGTGAGGCCCTCGCTGGCGAGGAAGGCGTCGTCGGCGTGCACCAGCACATCCACGATGGCGTTGCCGATGCCGACGACATCGAGGCTCTTGACGGTCATGGGGGTCAGGCGCTGAGGAGGGCGCGTTTGGGGCCGTGGATCGGGTCTTCCATCACGATCGTCTGGTCGCGGTCGGCCCCCAGGGAGATGATCGCGATCGGCACCTCCATCAGCTCCGCCAGGAACCGCAGGTAGCTCATCGCCGTGGCGGGGAGCTCATCAAAGTTGCGGCACTCGGCCGTGGAGGTCTGCCAGCCCGGCAGGGTCTCGTAGATCGGCTTGCAGCGGGCGAACACCTCAGCACTGCTGGGGAAGTGTTCGATGCGCACACCGTCGAGTTCGTAGGCCACGCACACCTGGATGGTGTCGAGTTCATCGAGCACGTCGAGCTTGGTCACCGCCAGGCAGTCGAGCCCGTTCACCTCCACGGCGTAGCGGCCGATCACGCCATCGAACCAGCCGCAGCGCCGGCGGCGGCCGGTGGTGGTGCCGTATTCGCCGCCGCGATCACAGAGGTGGTCGTTGAGGCTGCCCTGCAGCTCGGTGGGGAAGGGGCCCTCGCCGACGCGGGTCGTGTAGGCCTTGGCCACGCCGATCACCCGGTCGATCAGGGTGGGGCCCACCCCGGCGCCGATGCAGGCGCCGCCGCTCACCGGATTGGACGAGGTGACGTAGGGATAGGTGCCGTGGTCGAGGTCAAGCAGCGTGCCCTGGGCCCCCTCGAACAGGATGTTCTGGCGGGCGCGGGCGGCCTCGTGGATGGTGCGGGTGCAGTCCACCACGTGGGGGGCCAGGCGCTCCCCGTAGCCCAGGTAGTCCTCCACCACGGACTCGAAGTCGAGGGGCTCGATGCCGTAGAGCTTCTCCAGGATTTCGTTCTTCTCGGCCAGCGGACCGGCCAGGCGATCCCGCAGCCGATCGCCATCGAGCAGGTCGATCACGCGGATGCCATTGCGCTCCGCCTTGTCGGCATAGGTGGGGCCGATGCCGCGGCCGGTGGTGCCGATGCGCCGGTCGCCGCGACGCCGCTCCATGGCCTGATCCAGCAGGCGGTGGTAGGGCATGGTCACGTGGGCCGTGGAGGCGAGCCGCAGGCCGCTCACATCGATGCCGAAGCCCAGCAACATGTCCAGCTCCTCGAGCATCACCCTCGGGTCCACCACCGTGCCGGAACCGATCAGGCAGATGGTATCGGGGTAGAGGATGCCGGAGGGGATCAGGTGCAGCTTGAGCACCTTGTCGTCCACCACAATGGTGTGACCGGCGTTGACGCCGCCTTGGTAGCGCACGACCACATCGGCCGAGCGGCTCAGCAGATCCGTGATCTTGCCTTTTCCCTCGTCACCCCACTGAGCACCGATGACGACGACGTTGGCCAAGGACACGGCGGCCCGCAGCCGCTTCAGAGCACAACTGCAGAGACTCTCAGATCAAGGTCCCGTTCGTCAAAAGAACCGGGCGCCTCAGGCGCCGCGCACCACGCTCTTCTCGGCCTTCAGCAGCTCCTTGCTGACCCGCTCGCGCAGGGCATCGGGCAGCGGTCGGTTGGGGTAGTTGGCGTAGTGCCCGGCGAGGGAATTCAGCGCCGTCTGCATCGTGGTGAAGGAGGAGAGCCCATTCACGGCGTTGCGGGGGCGGTAACGGGCCATGTAGTCGTTGATCAATCCGCGGGCCTCATTCTCCGCCTCGGGACGGGAGGGATCGTCGGCCTCGAGACCGACGGTGGTGATCAGCAGGTCGGCCACCGCCATGGTGTCGTCCACGTAGCGGCCGCTGAGCCCATCGGCGCTGCTGCAGCCGGCCAGCATCAGACACAGCCCCAGGCAGCCGGCCAGCAGGGATCGCCCCCAGCTGCCAACCAGGCGCCGAAGGGAGCTCAGAAGGTCGGCGGCCATGGCGTGGGTGCGGATTGGACGATCTTACGGACCACGCCTTTCGCCCCTGGCCAGACCGATCAGCCTGGCTGCGCCTGGAGCTCGGGCAGGCCGCTGCGCTCGGCCACCAGGCGCGGAAGCAGCCGATCAAGCAGCCCGTCGGCCGCCAGGTCGGTGCGCTGGCTGCCGGCCCGCTGCACCAGTTCCACCTGGCCGGCGGCCGCACCCCGCCCCACCACGACCCTCCAGGGAATGCCGATCAGGTCGGCGTCCTTGAACTTCACCCCGGCCCGCTCGCTGCGGTCGTCGAGCAGGGTCTCCACCCCCGCCGCTGTGAGCTCGGCGTAGAGCTGCTCCCCCAGGGCCAGCTGCAGCGGCTCAGCCGTGTTGGCCACCACCACGATCACCTCGAACGGCGCGATCGCCGTGGGCCAGCAGATGCCGCTGGCGTCATGGTGCTGCTCCACCGCCGCCTGGGCCAGGCGCGAGACGCCGATGCCGTAGCAGCCCATCCACAGGGCCTCCTCACTGCCGGATTCGGTGCTGACGGTGGCCCCCAGGGCCGTGGAATAGCGGCGGCCCAGCTGAAAGATGTGGCCCACCTCAATGCCGCGGCTGGCCTCCAGGCGCTGGGCCGGATCATGCAGGCAGCGGTCGCCGGGCTGGGCGGCCCGCAGATCGAGGGCCTCGGGCCTCGGGCAGAGCGCCCCCCAGGCCGCTCCCACCAGGTGGTGATCCAGCTGGTTCGCGCCGCACACAAAGCTGTCCAGCTCTGCGGCGGTGGCATCCGCCAGGCGCAGGAAGGCCGGTGTCCAGCGGCGGGCGTCCTTGAGGCAGGCGTCGGCCAGATCGGGCCCCAGGTAGCCGAAGGGGAGCGGGGCCAGCCCCTGCCTGGCCACGGCCTCCTCGCTGAGCGGGGTGATCTCCAGGAGGGTGCCGTGGCTGGGGGAACAGCGGGCTGTCACCGCATTGGCCAGCTTCACGCTGTTGAGCTGCTGGTCGCCCCTCAGGCTCACCAGCAGGGGCAGCTCGGCCCCGTCGTCGAAGCGGGCCAGCAGCAGCAGCACCTTGAGGATCTGGCTGGCGGCGAAGTCATGGGCCTGGCCCAGGGCCTCGATCGTGCCCTGGCCCGGGGTGCTCAGCAGCTCTCCGGCACCGGCCTGGCGGCGACCACCAGCCAGGGGCGGGGCCTCGGGGGCAAGCGCGGTGGCGCGCTCCTGGTTGGCGGCGTAGCGGCCATCCGGGCTGCTGAGGATCAGGTCCTCGCCGGTTTCGGCGGTGACCATGAACTCCTGGCTGGCGGAGCCGCCGATGGCACCGCTGTCGGCCTCCACGGCCACGGCCCGCAGGCCACAGCGGCGAAAGATACGGCTGTAGGCCTGATCCATGGCGGCGTAGGTGCGGCGCAGGCAGGCCTCATCGGCGTGGAAGGAATAGCCGTCTTTCATGATGAACTCCCGCCCCCGCATCAGCCCGAAGCGGGGCCGGATTTCATCGCGGAACTTGGTCTGGATCTGGTAAAGATGCACCGGCAGCTGGCGGTAGGAGCGCAGCAGATCGGCGGCCAGGGCCGTCACCACCTCCTCGTGGGTGGGGCCGAGGCCGAGTTCGCGCCCCTGGCGATCCTCCAGGTGGAACATGATCCCTTCACCGTCGGTGTAGCCGCTCCAGCGGCCACTGCGCTGCCAGAGCTCGGCCGGCTGCAGCTGGGGCAGCAGTGTTTCCAGAGCCCCGCTGGCCTCCATCTCCTGGCGCACGATCGCCGACACCTTCTGCAGCACTCGCCAGAGCAAGGGCAGGTAGGCATAGATGCCGCTGCCCAGCCGGCGGATGTAGCCAGCCCGCAGCAGCAGCTTGTGGGATGGAATCTCGGCCTCGGCGGGATCGTCCCTGAGCGTCACCAGCATCAGGCGGGAGACGCGCATGGCAGAGGGTTCCGAGGAGGCCGGAAGCTACCACCGCTGACCCCTGAGGGCGGCCGCAGCACCGGGCACGCAGGCGGCCGTAACGGCTGTCACAGCTGCCGGTCAGGGACTCTGCTAGTTTTTTGGGGCAATCCAAATCATCTCATCTGAGACTCATGCGTTCCCCTGCGGGTGACGCCAGGTCCCTGGGCGCTGGCGGGGGACCCGGTCCCACCTCAGCTGCCGCCCCAGCCCCGGCAACGCCCTCGCCCCAGCCCTACGCGCCCCTTCGTGATGGGCGTGGTCCTGAGGATGGCCGGACGGACATCCCAGCCGCGGCGGACGCTGGTCATCCCGATGCCCTGGTCAGCATCGATGAGGTGCAGAAGGTGCTGAGTCGATCGAGGGCTTCGGTGTATCGCTACACCAACACCGACCCCCGCAACCTCAATCCCCCCTTCAACCCTCGGCGCCTCAATCCGGAATACCGCAGCGATCAGAAGGATCCACTCCTGTTCCATCCCCATGAGGTGGCCCGCTTCGCCAGAGACGTGCTGCGGATCAAGGAGGTGACCGTGGAAGTGCTCAACGCCCCTTCCACCGCCACCCATCAGCTGCTCAGCTCCATCCTCGATGAACTGCGCGCCATCCGCACCGAACTGGCCCGGGTGGGCCCCACTGCACCCATGGCGGTGGCCCCGAGTGAACTCTCCTCACGCCTCGACAACCAGTCGAGGCCAGCGGCCTGAGGCCAGCGGCAGCTGAAGCTTGCCTGGAACCCACCCTCCGCCACCTAGGGGGTGCCAGACTGTCACTGGTACTTCCTTTTTCTGTCCGTCCGGTCTCCTCGGGCTCCGTCCCTCCAGCTGATCACAACGTCGTTTCAGCCGGAGCGATGGGGCCTTGACCGTCCCCATGACTTCCAACACCTCCAGCCACAGGCCCTCTGAATCGGCCCCAGCGTCCACCAGGGCTTCCAGTGACGCGAGCCCCCCAGCGGCGGCCCTCCCTGACTCCAGCGATGACCCCCACAGTCCGGGGGGAGAACCCCTCGCCTTTCTGATCGGAGCGGCCATCGCCCTGCTCACCGCCATCGTCCCCCTGGCCACCGTGGTGGCAGGCCGTCCCAGCCCCCCGGGCCCCTACGTGTTCTATGGATCTGAGCCACCTGCCGGCATCCCCAGCGCCAGGGCTGGTGAACCTGGTGGTGGAGATCCCCGCCGGCAGCCGTAACAAGTACGAGTACAACAGGGTCGCCGGCGTGATGGCCCTCGATCGGGTGCTGCACTCCTCCGTGCGCTACCCCTTCGACTACGGCTTCATCCCCAACACCCTCGCCGACGACGGGGCTCCCCTGGACGCCATGGTGATCATGGAGGAGCCCACCTTCGCGGGCTGCCTGATCCGGGCCCGGCCGATCGGGATCCTGGACATGGTGGATGAGGGCTGCCACGACGGCAAGCTGCTGTGTGTGCCGGAGGTGGGATTCCGCCAGCGGCACATCCACTCCATTCGCCAGATCGCCCCCGACACCCTGGAAGAAGTGGCCGAGTTCTTCCGCACCTACAAGAACATGGAGGGGCGGATGACCGTGATCCAGGGTTGGCTCGAGCCTGAGGCGGTGCCTGCCCTGCTGGAGCACTGCACCCGGGCAGCACTCGAGAGCCAGCCCATCCCCAGCAGTTAGCTGGCGCGCTGCAGCAGGAAGCCCTCGTAACCCAGGGCCTGGAACACCCTGGCCGGATCGCTGAAGCCGGCGGCATTGACCAGGGCCGTGAGCCTGGCCACACCGATCGGGTGCAGGCCGTGGGTGAGGGCCGTCAGCTCGCCGTCGGCGCTGCCCGCCAGAGCCTCGAGGCCGCTGGCGCGCTGGAACCCCAGCCAGGCCTGCTGCACCTGGGCCTGCAACGGTGAGCGCTCGGGGGCCATCAGGTCGACGAGCACCAACTGGCCGCCGGGCTCGAGACTGCGGGCCAGGGCGGTGAGGAAGGCCAGCTTGGTGCCGTCGTCGGGCAGCGACTGGAGCACCAGCACCGAGAGGGCGCCGGCAAAGCAGCCCCTGGTCTCCAGGTCTTCGACCCGGGCCTGGCGCCAGTCGATGCCCTCGCTGCCCAGCCGCTGGCGGGCCTCGGCCAGCATGGCGGCAGAGGGGTCCAGAGCCGTGATTTGCCAGTCAGGGCGCTGGGCCCGGGCCTCGACAAGTTCGGCGCCGGTGCCGCAGCCCGCCACCAGCACCGAAGCACCTTCGAGGCCGGCCCGGGCGGATGCGGCAAGCAGGGCCACCGAGAGGCGAGCCAGGCTTGCGTAGCCCGGGATCAGCTGCTGGGCGGTGAGGTCGTCAGCCTGGGGAACAGCCAAGAACGCGCAACAAGTGCATCGATGCTAGGCAGTGGGTACCCGGCGGCCTTAGGTTGGCAGGCGCGTTTCACCCTTGATCGGCCGTGCCCACCATCCGATTTGAACAGGAAGGCCAGCAGGTCGGTTGCATCGAGGGGGCCAACCTCCGCAAAGCGGCTCTCGACGCCGGCATCAACCCCTACAAGGGGTTCAACAATGTCAACAATTGCGGCGGCATCGGTCAGTGCGGCACCTGTGTGATGGAGGTGCTTGAGGGCCTGCAGAACCTCTCCCCCCGCAGCGATGTCGAGGAGGTCTATCTGGCTGACCGCCCCGCCAACTACCGCCTCAGCTGCCGCACCAGCGTCAATGGCGACGTGAAGGTGCGCACCCGGCCCGCCGATGGCGTGGGCAAGGGCACCAACAGCCTCGTGGGCGCCCTCAAAGCCCTGGTGGGCCGCTGAAGATCGGGCGAGCCAGGCCATGAAGCTCTACAGCTATGCCGGCTGCAGCACTTGCCGCCGAGCCATCGCCTGGCTCAGGCAGCACGACCTGGGTGTGGAGTTGATCGACATCACGCTCACGCCCCCCAGCCGCCCCCTGCTGGAGCAGGCCTTCGAGCAGCTGGGCCGGGCTCGCCTGTTCAACACCAGCGGCCAGAGCTACCGGGCCCTGGGGGCTGCGGCGGTGAAGGCCATGGACGACAGCGAGGCCATCGAGGCCCTGGCCGCCGATGGCCGGCTGATCAAGCGCCCCCTGCTGATCACCGACGACGGCCGCCTGCTGATCGGCTTCAAGCCCGAGGAGTGGCAGACCCTGCTGGAGGGGGGGCGGCACCGTGAGGGCATCCAGCTCCCGCAGCAGCGACTCGATGCCGGCGCGATTGATCTGGGTGAGGTAAGACCCCTTGAGCTGCTCCAGCAGGGCACAGAGCAGGCGCTGGGAGCGCTCCAGGGCCGGCCCGCTCTCCAGGGCCAGGGCCAGCTCCTCCCAGAAGCGGTCCACAAAGCGCTGCAACAGCTCCAGCTGGGCGTCATCCCGCCGCGACAGGCTGCTGCCTGCATTGCGGGAGAGCTCCAGCAGGCTTTCCACCATGCCGTTGGCCAGCTGGCGGCTGAGGCCGCTCTCCATCTGCATCAGGGGCTGGAGCTGGCGCAGCGGCGGCGGCACCACCGTGCGATCCAGGCTCTGGCGCAGGCTGTAACTCAGCACCCCCTGGAGCTCCGGAGCCAGGCGCGGGGCCACCTGGCTGAGCAGCAGGGGCGCCCAGATCCGCACCAGCTCGGCCAGCTCCCGCTCGTCGCGGCTGCTGGCCACGCTCTGGTGGCTGCGCAGGCTGCGGATGCGCTGCGGCCACTGGCGCGAGCGAATCAGGCCCTGGAGCCCATCCAGCAGCTGCAGGGCCAGCACCTCGAACAGCTCCACCGCCAGCAGGGCCACCACGCCCCGGCTCACCACGGCCCGCAGGGGCTCCAGATTCACCAGCCCCGAGGTCTGCAGCCGCTCCCCCACGGGCACGATGCGCAACCAGCGCCAGAAGGGCAGCAGCAGGGGCAGGTCGGTCCAGCGGCGCAACAGCACCTCGTGCCAGGCCAGGCCAGGCAGCCGCCGCTTGATCCGGATCAGCCGCTGCAGGATGTCCAGCAGGAACACGCTCTGGAACAACAGCAGGTCGATGCGCCAGAAGTGATCGGTGGGCCGGCCGTTCTCGTCGATCGATCGCCAGTAGTTGGTCTCCACCAGGGGCAGCACCTGGGCGGCCCAGAAGCGCCGCTCGCCAGGCCAGGGGTTGGTGACCAGCCACTCGGGGCTCAGCAACAGCTTGGCGGAGTCCTTGGAGGAGTCGCGGTCGGCTCGCTGGCGCAGCCGGTTCTTGATCTTCTCCAGGGTGCCGGCGCGATCGGAGGCCAGGAAGGGGTTGCTGTCGATCATCTGGGCCATCAGGCCCGCCTGACGCTGCAGCAGGCTCGCCTTGAGGGCGGGGTCGGCGGTGGGCTGGTCCATCACCTCCTCCAGCTCCCGGAACTGCTTCAAGAAGGTGCTGGTTTCCCGATGGGGCTCAATCCCCTTGATCGGATCCACCCAGGGGGTGACGTCCGGGATGAAGGTGAGGGGCACCGCCAGGGGCACCGAGGGAATCGGGTAGAGGTTGCGCTGCAACCAGAAGGTTCGCAGCGGCACATAGGTGATGTCGAAGGCCACCCAGAACAGGTTCAGCGCAGCCCAGATCGCCACGAACCGATCCCAGGCCATGGCCCCCAGGCCGGCTGGAACCGGGCGGGATCGCTGCCAGCGGGGACGGGCCATCGGCAGGGAACGGGGTAAGGCGTGCCTAATCTGCCCCGACGAGGCGTCATGCCGTCGCGGAGAGTTCAGGAGTTGAGCGAGCAGAACAGGCCTGTCGAGGCGGAGGATCCGGCAGAGCGCCCCAGGCGCACCCCGGTGCATCAGACGGAGAGTCCCTGGGTGTTCTGGCGCAGCGTGGTGCTCACCCTGGCTGTGGCCCTGGGCATCCGCCAGTTCCTGGTGGAGGCCCGCTACATCCCCTCGGGTTCGATGCTGCCCGGGTTGCAGCTGCAGGACCGGCTGCTGGTGGAGAAGCTCACCTATCGCCGCCAGGCGCCCCAGCGCGGTGAGATCGTCGTGTTCCGCTCTCCCTACAGCTTCGATCCGGTGCTGGCCGGCGCCGGCGAGCGCAATCCGCTGAGCTGCCTGGTGGTCAACATCCCGTTTCTGGGTTCTCTGCCGGGGGTGAGCGATCCGGCCTGCGATGCCTACATCAAGCGGGTGGTGGCCTTGCCGGGGGAGGAGGTGGCTGTCAACCCCAGGGGCGAGGTGTTCATCGACGGCCAGAAGCTCGCCGAGCCCTACGTGGAGAACTACTGCCCCGTGGATGACCGGGGCATGGGCCCCTGCCGCACCCTGAAGGCCCAGGTGCCCCCGGGCCACGTGCTCACCCTGGGGGACAATCGGGCCAACAGCTGGGACGGACGCTTCTGGCCAGGCGGAGCCTTCCTGCCGACCAGCGAGATCATCGGCCGGGCCTTCTGGCGCTTCTTCCCCTTCAGCCAGGCGGGAACGCTGCTGCCTCCGGCCCAGCCGGATTCAGCCACCACTGCTCCGGCGCCGTGAGGCCCGTAGCCCGCACCGCTCCTGGCAAGGCCTGAGGCTCCAGGGGCTGGTTCGCCGCAAGGGAGCCACCGGCGGACCCAGCGCCATCCTGCTGGGCCTGGGGGTCAAACAGCAGCCAGCGGCGACTGCCGGCCACCAGCCGCTCGGCCGGCTGCTGCAGCAGGGCTGAGGGCCCCCAGCTCAACACCTGCCACAGCTGGGCCGCACTCCAGCCGCGGCCGCGCACCAGCTCGTGCCAGAGGGCCGGCAACACCAGTCCATGGTGGCCACCATGGCCGGCCACTCCCGGAGGCCGCTGGTCGAGGGGGAGCATCTGCTCCTCCGCATCGAGGGCCTGGTGGTGCACCGCCACGGCCGTGAGCGTGCCGGCGGCGAGCCCGGCGATCAGGGCCTGCCGGTCGCCGGGGGTGCCAAGGGAGGGCTCCAGCCGCCAACCCTCGGCCGTGGGCGAGAGGCTGCCGCTATCGGCCACCAGATGCCACCAGGCCACCGTGGCTGGCGGGCGCCAGGGCGCCTGCTCCAGGGCTGCCACACCGGCTGCGGTGGAGAGGTTCATCAGGTTGAGCACCTGGCCGCTGGTCATGGCCGCCAGGGTGAGCAGGGCCTGGAGGGGCAGGGTTTCGCTCACCTGGGGGTCGATGGGCCAGCCGGCCCGTAGCGCCTCCACCCCCTCACGCACGAAGCCGCCACTGGTGAGCGCCACCTGACGCGGCGCCACCAGCAGGGGCTGCTGCGGCGCCTCGGCCAGCAGCAGGCCGCGCTCCAGCAGCGCCAGGGGAGGACACTCCGGGCCGCCCGCCAGGCCGACGGCTCCGGCGGCGACCTGGAGGGCGTGCAGGGCCAGATCGGAGTCGGCACCGTCAAGGCTGAAGCTGCCCCAGAGGAGCAGTTGCAGCGGGGCCGGCCAGCTGAGGTTGAGGCGCTCGGGCCGGTCGCGCCATGGCCTCGCCCAGGGCAGCAGCGCCACCGTGCCGTAACCGCCCCTGGCGGCGGCCTCGGCCAGGCTGGCGAGGGTCTCGGCCTGGCCGGTCCAGGGATCGTCCAGCACCGAGTGGGGATCCACCAGCACCGGCGCCAGAAGACAGCTCCCGGCGGGCAGGGGGCTGAGCCCCAAGGCAGCGGCACGGCGGCTGGCCTCGACCCCCAGGGCGTCGAGGCGGCCGTCGGCGCCTAGCAGGGCATCGCCTACTTCCAGTTCGTCCCCCGGACCGCGCAGCAGCTGGACCTGATGCAGCCAGATCGCCTTCATCACGCTGCCCTAGAGGGCCCCGGCAGCCGTGCGGTCGAGCACCCCGCCGAGGTGGGGGGTGAGGTTGAGGGCGGCCACCATGGGCAGCCCGTCGGCTCCGTGGGGGTAGTCGATCACGGTGACGCCGCCGTTGCCCTGCTTGATGGCCCAGATGTCAGCCGGCGTCAGTCCCAGCAGGGCACAGAGGATGGTCTTGTTGACGGCGTCATGGGCCACCACCAGCGCCGTCTCGTCGGCGCCCAGGCTGGCCACGATTCGAGCCCAGGCAGCCAGCGAGCGATCCCACACCTCCTGGAGCGTTTCCCCCTCGGGCATCTGCACCGTCTGGGGCGCCCGCTTCCAGTCGGCCAGGAGCTCTGGCCAGCCGGCCTGGATCTCGTGCTCCAGCTGTCCCTCCCAGAGCCCATGGCCGATCTCCACCAGGCCCCTGCTGGTGGTGAGTGGCACACCGGGGTGGGAGGCCAGGATCGCCTCGGCGGTCTGGCGGGGCCGCGACAGGACGCTGCTGTAGGCCCGCTGAATGCTGATCGGCCCCAGGAAGCCGCCAGCCGCCTCCGCCTGGGCCAGGCCATGGGCGTTGAGGGGGATGTCGATCTTTCCCTGGAAACGTCCCTGGCGGTTCCAGTCGGTTTCGCCGTGGCGCACCAGCAGCACCCGGGGGCCCGATCCCTTCTTGGGCAGGGGCTCCCCGAGGTGGGCGGTTCCGTTCAGCGACTCCAGCTGAACCGCCGCATCCGCCCTGGGATTCGACTTGCCGGGGTTGGCGCTGCCTGGGTTGGGGCTGAGATTGAGCACCGAGATCGAGCCGTTGTCGATGCGCAGACGCCGGAAATCCGTGGCGTCGAGCCCCAGCAGGCGCAGCACCAGGCAGCGCAGAATGGCGTTGTGGGCCACCACAAGCACGCTGGCATCGGCTGGGGCGCCCTGGGCAACCGAGGGCTGCGGCTCCGCGTCGATTGCGGCACCATGGCGCTGGAGCAACCCCACCAGGAAGCGATCGGCCTGCTGCATCAGCTCAGGCAGCGGCTGATAGTGGCGACCATCGGCGTGCTGCAGCGTCAGCGTGTGGGGCGCCTCCCGCCACAGCCGCTCCCCGTCGGGAAAGCGCTGGCCCAGCTCCTCGCGGGTGACGCCGCTCCAGGGGGAGAGGTCGATCTCGACCAGATCGTCATCATGGATCGCTTCCAGCCCCTGGCCATGGGCCTGAAGCAGGGTGGTGGCGGTGTCGCTGGCCCGTCGCAACGGCGAGGCGTAGGCGGCGCTGAAGGCCACGGCACGCAGGGCCTCTCCGGCGCGGCGGGCCTGCTCGTGCCCCTCCGCCGTGAGCGTGGAGAGATCATCCCGTCCCTGGATGCGCCGCTCGGCGTTGAAGCTGCTGAGGCCGTGGCGAACCAACACGATCCGTAGGGCCACCGGCGTTCTGGCTGCTGGCGCCATCGTATGGGAGCGCTGTTGGGGCCTCAGGAGGGAGCGCGAGGACAGAATCGGGCCATCCCCTCCCCTCCGCAGGACGCCAGCTTGAACGCCCGTGGCTCGAGAACGCCGGCCTGGAAAACCCTTCTGGCCCTGCTCTGCCTGTTGATCACTGGCCTGCTCTGGCTGAACGGCCTGCTGCTCAGCCTGGAGAAACCCACCGTGACCGGGGCCCTGGACCAGCGGCAGCTGGAGCTGCGGGCCCTCGCCATGCCTGCGGCGCCCCCCTCGCTACAGCCCCTGCTCACCGGGGCGGACCCCCTCGATGAGCTGCGCCAGTCCCTGCTCGATCAGGACGATGCCGATCCGGGCCCAGGCCAGGGCGAGCCCCTGCTGCAGCTCGCCCTGCTGCAACAGCGCCAGGGCCAGAACGCTGAGGCCAGCCAGCTGCGGGAGCGCCTGCAGGAGCAGATCCCCAGTGACCAGAGGGCCCTGGTGGCGGCCCTGGAACGGGGACAGCGGTTGGAGAGCTCCCAGCTGGACACCCTGCAACAGCCCTGGACCCTGCGGCCGCTCACCGAGCGGCTGCTCTGTGAGGGGCTTAGCCAGGCCCCCCAGGGCTGTGGCAGCACCAGCGCAGCGCAGCAGGCCCTGTGGCGGCTGGTGGGGGTGAGCTGGGCCCCGGGGCTGCTGCTGCTGCTGGGCGTGGGGCTGCTGCTGCGCCAGGCCTGGCAGCAGCTGCGGGGCCAGGCCCCGGCGGCGCCGCCCCTGCAGGGGCCACCCCTGGACCTGGTGGACGTGACCCTGCTGATCGCCGGCGGTTTTGTGGTGCTGGGGGAACTCGCCGTGCCCCTGCTGCTGAGCCCGGTCCTGCGCGCCCTGCTGAGCCCCCTCAACGGCGAGCCTGCCCTGCAGCAGGGCCTGCAGGTGCTGCTGCTCTACATGGCCCTGATGCTGGCGCCACTCACCATCCTCTGGGCCCAGATGGGGGGCCGGGCCAGGGAGGAGACCCTCGCGGAAGCCACCTCCAGGGGGCTGCAGTGGCGCTGGCGCCCGTTCGGGAACAGCGCCGGGCAGGCGCTCCAGGTGATGCTGATGCTGCTGCCCCTGGTGGCCCTGGTGGGCTGGATCACAGACCAGGTCGCCGGCGATCAGGGCGGCAGCAACCCGCTGCTCGAACTGGTGCTCACCACAGGCCAGCCCCTGGCCCTCGCCTGTTTGGCGGTGACCGCAGTGCTGCTGGCTCCCCTGTTTGAGGAAACCCTGTTCCGCGGTGTGCTGCTTCCGGTGCTGGGGCAGCGGGTCGGTGCCGGCCCGGCCGTGCTGCTCAGTGCCCTGATCTTCGCGGCTGCCCACCTCAGCCTGAATGAGCTGGCCCCGCTGATGGTGCTGGGGCTGGGGCTGGGCTGGCTGCGGCTGCGCGGCGGTCGACTCGGGAGCTGCGTGCTGGTGCACGCCCTGTGGAATGGCTTCACCTTCGCCAACCTGCTGTTGCTGGCCGGATAGAAGCCTTGCTGAGGCAGCGGCGGGGTGGTTCACTTGCGCAGTGTTCCGCTGCATCCGTGGTCGCCTCGTTCGCCCCCTCGCAGGCCTCCACCCGCCAGCCCCTTGAGGGCCCCACCGCCGTGTTTCCTGTCCCTGCCACCCGGGCCACGGGAATCCACCGCGGTGTCGACGGCGCCCCGCTCCAACTGATCCAGGGCTCGCTTTCGGGTCAGAAGGTGGCCCGGCGGGCCCCCTGGCTGGCCGGACTGCACAGGGTGGCCGATGGTGCCCTGGTCGGCCTGGGTCTCTGCATGCTGGGGCTCAGTGGCCTCACCCTGCACTGGCAGAACCACTGGGGACAGAGCTATCAGGCCCTGGAATCGGCCCAGGTGCTCGAGCACCGGCTGCAGGAGTCTGCTGCTCTGCTGGAGCAGCACCACCTCAGTGTCGTGGGCAAGCCCGGCCAGCTCGTGCCCACCGCCAGCCACCAGCTGATTCACCTGCCCATGGCCCAGAGCCTTCCCCCCCACCCCACCGAGCCCCTGCTGAGCAGCCTCGAGATCCACCGGATCCCAGCGGGTTACTGAGTCCGCCGACCGCAGCCCACCCCGTCGGCCCTCCCCAGCCATGGCCCAGCAAGCCCCTCCCCACACCCCCCGTCTGCCCCGCACCGCCAGGCCTGGCCGTCCTGCCCGCTCCGAACGGGTGGTGGCCATGCAGCCCCTGCCGACCCACCGCCTGCTGCTGGTCTATGGCCTGCTGAGCGCGGGTCTGCTGGGCCTGGGGGCGCGGCTGGCCTGGCTGCAGGTGATCGACACCCAGAACCTCCAGAACCGGGCCCGGGCGATTCAGACCCAGTCGGTGGCGCCGCTCGGCAAGCGCCGCACGATCGTGGATCGCAACGGCCGCCTGGTGGCCCTCGATGAGGAGCGCTTCACGCTCTGGGCCCACCCGCGCTACTTCAACTTTCCCGGCGACGATCCCCAGAAGCTGCGCCGTCCTGACGAGGTGGCCAGCCGCCTTGGCGCGGTGCTGGCCCAGCCCAGCGAGACCCTGCTGCAGAGGATGGCAGGCCGCCCCAGCGGCGTGAAACTCGGCACTGACATCGATCCCGAAACCGCCGACCGCATCCGCCGGCTCAACATCAGCGGCATCGATCTGGAGGCCTACCCCCAGCGGGTGTATCCCCAGGGCAGCCTGTTCGCCAATGTGGTGGGCTTCCTCAACCTGGAACGGGTGCCCCAGGCGGGACTCGAGCAGAGCCGCGACAGCGACCTGCAGCGCAACGAGACCACCCTGCGGATGCGCCGCGGCGCCGATGGCACTCCCCTGCCGGAGGGCCTGGCCGCCGGCTCCCTCTACGGCGACGACCTCAGGCTCCAGCTCACCCTCGACGCCCGCCTGCAGCAGGTGGCCCAGAAGGCTCTCCTAGATCAGGTGAGCAAGTGGAAGGCCAAGCGCGGCGTCGCCCTGGTGATGGACGTGCGCAATGGCGAGATGCTCGCGTTGGCCTCGGTGCCCACCTACGACCCCAACCGGTTCTGGAGCTACAAGCCGGGCCTGTTCCGCGAGTGGTCCGTGCAGGACCTCTACGAGCCGGGCTCCACCTTCAAGCCGATCAACCTGGCCCTCGCCCTGCAGGAGAAGGCCATCCAGGCGGACGGCAAGGTGTTCGACAACGGCTCCCTGAGCATCGGCGGCTGGCCGATCTTCAACCACAACCGCCAGGGCAACGGCCTGATTGACTTCCCGACGGTGCTGGAGGCCTCCAGCAACGTGGCGATGGTGAAGGCGATGGGCAAGGTGAAGCGGGAGCGCTTCTGGCAGTGGCTGAGCACGATCGGCATCGACGAGCGACCCGACACCGACCTGCCGGGCGCCGTGGCAGGCGAACTCAAGGACCGCAAGACCTTCATCAGCCATCCGATCGAGCCCGCCGTGGCGGCCTTCGGCCAGGGCTTCTCGCTCACTCCCCTGAAACTGGCCCAGCTGCACGCCATGCTCGCCAACGGCGGCCGCCTGGTGAGCCCCCACATCACCCGGGGCCTGCGCTCTGGCGACGCCCTGGCGCCGGCTCCCGGCGGTGGGGGCCTGCAGGTGCTGGATCCGGAGGTCACCAAAGTGGTGATGGGCTGGATGGAAAGCGTGGTGGCCAACAGCAAGAGCCTGGGCATCCACATCCCCGGCTACCGGATCGGCGGCAAGACCGGCACCGCCCAGAAGGCCGAGCGCGGCGTGTACATCCCTGGAGCCCTGATCACCAGCTTCGTGGGCCATCTGCCGATCGACGATCCCCGCTACGTGGTGCTGGTGGTGGTGGATGAGCCCAAGGGCGGCAACACCTACGGCTCCACCGTGGCGGCCCCCGTGGCCCGCAAGATCATCGACGCCCTGCTGGTGCTGGAGCAACTGCCCCCCTCCGATCCCAAGGCCCTGGGCGCCACCCCGAGCAAGGCGGCCAACCCGGCCGCGGGGTGAGCGGGCGCAGCTGTGTGGCCATTCACGCAAGGAGCACGGGCCTTGAGGGGCGCCAGCGGCGTTCTGGCTAGCGTGCAGAGGCACCAGCACCCAGCCTCCATGGCCAATCTGCTCGACCAACTGTCCGCCATGACCGTGGTGGTCGCGGACACCGGCGACATCGAGGCCATCCAGCAGTTCACGCCCCGGGATGCCACCACCAACCCCTCCCTGATCCTGGCGGCGGCCCAGATCCCGACCTATCAAGACTTGATCGACCGGTCCCTGAGGGAGTCGAGGGCGGTGATGGGTGTCGAGGCCGGTGCCGACGCGGTGGTGCGCGAAGCCCTCGATGAGATCTGCGTCACCTTCGGCAAGGAGATCCTCAAGATCGTGCCAGGCCGGGTGTCCACCGAAGTGGACGCGCGCCTCAGCTACGACACCGAGGCCACGATCGCCAAGGCGCGGCGGCTGATCGAGCTCTACGCCGAAGCCGGCATCGGCAAGGACCGGGTGCTGATCAAGGTGGCCTCCACCTGGGAGGGCATCCGGGCCGCCGAAGCCCTGGAACAGGAGGGCATCCACTGCAACCTCACCCTGCTGTTCTCCTTTGCCCAGGCCGTGGCCTGCGCCGAGGCTGGCGTCACCCTGATCTCCCCATTCGTGGGCCGCATCCTCGACTGGTACAAGAAGAGCACCGGTCGCGACAGCTATCCCGGCCCCGAGGATCCGGGCGTGGTGTCGGTGACGGAGATCTTCAACTACTACAAGACCTACGGCTACAAGACCGAGGTGATGGGAGCCAGCTTCCGCAACACCGACGAGATCATCGAACTGGCCGGCTGCGACCTGCTCACCATTTCCCCCGCCCTGCTGGCCCAGCTGCGCGGCAGCCAGGGCACCCTGGAGCGCAAGCTCAACGCCTTTGATCCGGCCCCGACCCGCTCCCAGGTGCACCTCGACGAGGCCGCCTACCGGGCCATGCTGGCCGAGGACCCCATGGCCACCGAGAAGCTCGATGAAGGGATCGGCGGCTTCATCAAGGCGATCGAAACCCTGGAGGCCCAGTTGGCCCATCGGCTGGGGGAGCTCGAGGGAGGTGCCGCCTTCGGCCATGCGGTGCATGAGATTTTCCTGCTCAATGATCTGGACGGGGACGGCTGCATCACCCGCGAGGAGTGGCTCGGCAGCGATGCCGTCTTCGACGCCCTCGACACCGACAAGGACGGTCGGCTGGCCCCTGAGGATGTGCGCGGCGGCCTCGGGGCGGCCCTGGCCCTGGCCGGTCGCTGAGCACGATGCCCTTCCCCCACGGGGCAGACTGGTGCCGCCGCACCATGGAGCCAGCTGATTGAACGCCCTTCGCACCATGCGCGCCCTCGCCAGCACCGGCGAGGTGGTCAGCGTTGAGCCCGGTTCCCTGATCTTCGGCTCGGGCGAATCCGGCGACTGCATGTTCGGCCTCCTGGAGGGGCGCGTTGAGCTCACCTGGAACGGTGACCAGGGCCATGAACAGATCAATGCCGGCGATGTGTTTGGGGCTGGCGCCCTGGTCACCAGTGAGCACCGCCGCTACGGCAATGCCCGGGCCCTCACCCCTTGCCGGCTGCTGGTCATGAACCGCGAGAAGTTTCTGTTCGCCGTCCAGGAATCACCGATGTTCGCCATCGAGCTGCTGGGCTCCATCGACAAGCGCCTGCGCCAACTCAAGGACTGCACCCGGATCTGAGTTTGCCGGCTTCAGCTCTTGCGCAGCAGCAGTCGGCGGATCACCCGCTGGGCGATGTCGCCATAGCCCATCTCCCCGGAGAGGATCTGGGCGATACGCCGCGGCGCCGTGGGGCGCTTGATGCCGAGCTGATAGCCCACCCGGGGCACCCGGTAGAACACCTGGGCCATGCGCCGGCCCCAGGCCATCGACTCACCCCACTCGCGCCGCATGGCGACGCTGTAGGCCGCCAGAGCCCCGGCCTCTCCTCCGAGCCAGCGATCGACGGCGAAGGCGGCCTCGCAGCCGCTGAGCAGGGCCGGCCGCAGCCCCTCGGCCAGGAAGGGATCGCACAGGGAGGCCGCATCGCCGGCCAGTACCACCCCATCGCCATGCAGGGCGTGGTGGCCATCCCAGAGCCGCAGCTGGCCGGCGCTGCGCACGCCGTCCCCTGGGGCAAAACCGAGGCTGGGCAACAGGCGTGACAACACGGCTTCGGCCGCCACCGGGTCGCGTCCCACGAAGGTGCCGAGGCCGATGCTGTAGCCCCCCTGACGCGGGAAGGCCCAGCAGAACCCCTGGCGCACCAGGCCGAAATCAAAGCGGGCCGCCGCCGGGTCGCTCACCTCCCCCTCCAGCTCCACCGACACGGTGGAGGCGAAGCGGGGCCGCCGCGGACCCAGACCCAGGGGGCCGGCCAGCCGCGAACCGGAGCCATCGGCCACCACCACAGCCCTGGCCTGCAGGCTCAGCGGCACTCCATCAGGGCCCTCCACCTCCACGCGCCAGCCCCCCGGTACGGGCCTGAGGCTGCCCACCTTGGTGCTGGGTTGAAAGCGCACGCCAGCCTCCACACCCTGTTCAGTAAGGAAGGCATCCAGGCGGGAGCGGCGCACGATCCAGAAGGGCGACTCCCCCGGCAGCTCCGCCAGCACTGGATCCTGCAGGGCCCAGGTGAACCTCACCCGCTCGATCACGGTGTCGACGGCGGGGCTCAGATCGAAGGGGAACCAGCGCTGCACCGAGGCCGCCATGCCCCCGCCACAGGGCTTGTTGCGTGGGAAGGCGGCGCCGTCGAGGAGCAGCACCTCGCGGCCAAGCCGGGCAAGGTGGAAAGCCGCCGCAGCGCCGGCGGCACCGGCACCCACCACGATCACCTCGGGCCTGCAGCCCGCCAGGAGACTCACGGCGGAGCACTCACACCTTGAGGATTTCGGCTTCCTTCTCAGCCAGATGCTTCTCCAGTTCGGCGATGAACCGGTCGGTCAACTTCTGCACCTTGTCCTGCTCGTCGCGGCTCTGGTCCTCGGAGAGGTCGCCGTCCTTCTCCTGCTTCTTGATCCGGTCGATGCCATCGCGCCGGTTGTTGCGCAGGGCCACCTTGCCCTCCTCGGCGTACTTGGCCGCGATCTTGCAGAGCTCCTTGCGCCGGTCTTCGGTGAGGGGGGGGATGTTGATGCGGATCAGGCGGCCGTCGTTGTTGCAGGTAAGGCCCAGATCGCTCATCGAGATCGCCTTTTCGATCAGCCCCATGGCGCCCATGTCGAAGGGCTGGATCTGAATGGTCTGGGAGTCGGGGGTGGAGAGGCTGGCGAGGGATTTGAGCGGCGTTTCAGCGCCGTAGTACTCCACGCTGATCTTGTCGAGGAGGGAGGGGTTGGCCCTGCCGGTGCGGATGGTGTTGAAGTTGCGCAGAGCGGCATCCACCGACTTGCGCATGCTGGCTTCGAGGTCCATGGCGGGTGCTGCGGGATGGCTGGGGCTGGCGGAGTCGCTGATCGAGAACCGTGGGGAGAGTACTCACGGCTGAGCCAGGGCGCGTCAGGCCGGATGGATGCGGGTGCCGATCGGCTCCCCGGCCACGGCTCGACCGATGTTGCCGGGCCCGAACAGGTCAAACACCACGATCGGGATGGCGTTGTCCTTGCAGAGGGCGATCGCCGCGCCATCCATGACCTCCAGCTCGCTGCTGAGCACCTCCAGGAAGGAGAGGCTGTCGAAGCGGCGGGCATCGGGGTGCTTGGCAGGATCCTTGTCGTACACCCCGTCCACCTTGGTGGCCTTGAACACCACATCGGCACTGATCTCGGCGGCCCGCAGGGCGGCGGTGGTGTCAGTGGTGAAGAAGGGGTTGCCGGTGCCGGCCGCAAAGATCACCACCCGACCCTTTTCCATGTGGCGGATGGCGCGGCGGCGGATGTAAGGCTCGGCCACCGCCTGCATCGAGATCGCGCTCTGAACCCGGGTGGGCACCCCGGCCCGCTCGAGGCCGTCCTGCAGGGTGATGGCGTTCATCACGGTGGCCAGCATGCCCACGTAGTCGGCGGTGGCCCGGTCCATGCCGGCGGCGCTGCCCTTGAGGCCGCGGAAGATGTTGCCGCCCCCCACAACGATGGCCAGCTGGGTGCCGTCGGCCACACAGGCCGCCACATCGGAGGCGATCGCCTTGACGATCTCCGGATCGATGCCGTAGCCCTGCTCTCCCATCAGCGCCTCGCCGCTGAGCTTGAGGAGCACGCGCTGATAACCCATCGACACCACGGATTTGCCGCACCGTAGCAATGGCCCTGCTGCCGGCCCCGTCTCTGCCCCCCGACGACGGCATGGCTTGCCAGTCGCAGGCGCTGGCGCTTCACTGCTGCAAAGCAGCGCAGCCATGGCTCCCCCGCCGAAGCAGCCCACTGTGCGGTCCTGTCAGCTGATGGCCCGGCTGACCCTCTCGGCCCTGGGACGCGCCGCTGAGCAGCCCGGCATCTGGAGTGAACCTGCCGTGCACCGGGCGGTGTTGATCAGCGGCCTCTCGGTGCTGGTGAGCGGCCTGGCCCAGCTGCAGGACGACCTGGGCTGATCTGGCCCAGCGGCTTGTCTGGCAGCATCACTGCCGACTTCAGTATTCGATGCCGGCCTGGGCCTTGACGCCCTGCTCGCGGAACGGATGGCGCACCAGGGTCATCTCGGTGACCAGATCGGCCCGCTCCAGCAGCTCCGCCGGGGCTCCGCGTCCGGTGAGGGCGACGTGGGTGAGGGGCGGCCGCAGGGCCAGGCCCTCCAGCAACTGGTCCACCGCCAGGTAACCCAGCTTGAGGGCCACGTTCACCTCATCGAGCACCACCAGCTTGCGCTCGGGATCCGCGAGGTAGGCGCAGGAGCGCTCCCAGGCCCTCTGCACCAGGGCCCGGTCGCGCTCCCGGTCCTGGGTTTCCCAGGTGAAGCCCTCGCCGAGGGCATGCCAGTGCAGGGCCTCTCCGAACACGGCCAGGGCCCGGGCCTCCCCGGGCTGCCAGCCGCCCTTGATGAACTGCACCACCGCCACCTTCTCGTCATGACCCAGGGTGCGCAGCACCAGGCCGAGGGCCGCCGTGGTCTTGCCCTTGCCCTGGCCGGTGAACACCAGCACCAGCCCCTTCTCCAGGGAGCGCTCCCCCACCCGCTGCTGCTGCACCTCCTTACGGCGGGCCATGCGGCGCTGGTAGCCCTCCTGGTCCGGCTCGGGGGCGAGGGCGCCGCCGGGGCCAAGGTCCTGGGCGATCTGATCGAGGCTGGAATCCGGCATCGGCGGGGAGCGGGGAACGGGAGACGGCGCCGCGCCACTCTGACCCGCCCACAGCCCGGCTGGGCGGGCCCATTCAGGCGCCGGGGCGCCGGGCCAGGGCCGCATCGACGGCCTGCTGCTGGTCGCGGCGGGTGATCCAGTGGTGGTAGGTGCGGGTGTGGATCGCCACGGAATGGCCCATCATCCGGGCCGCCACGGTGTCGGGCAAGCCGATGTGGATCGTGCGCACGGCCCAGGCGTGGCGCAGGTCGTAGGGGGTGATCGGCAGCTCATAACGCCGGAACTGCTCCGCCACCCGCCGGCCCACCTGCTGCAGGGTGGTGCGCCCCAGGTCTGTGGACACCGGCGGCAGGGCGGCGGCTCCGCCAGCAAGGGCCGCCAGGCCGAAGTGATCCACCCAGTGCGGCTGAAACGGCCACACCTGGTGCTCCCCGGTCTTGCTGGTGGGCAGCACCCGGATCACCCGGTCAGCCCCCGGGGCCAGGGCGGAGAGATCGGCGAAGAAGGCCTCGTGGTTGCGCAGGCCGTAGGTGGCCAGCAGCCCGTACACCAGCCGCCAGCCTGGGTTGGGGATCCGCTCCAGCAACCCCAGGATCTCGGCGTCGCTGGGCAGCTGGCGGAAGCGGGCCAGGTGCAGCCCATAGCCGCTGGCCTGGGCGGCCCAGTCCAGGGGCAGCACCAGCTGGCGCTCGCGGGCCAGGGCGGCCAGGGCCGTGCCGCACTGCTGACGGCTGCGGCTGCCCGGGGCGTAGCTCTCGAGGGTGCGGCGCAACAGGCTCTCGCTGCCGGCTCCAGGCGCTTCGGAGCTCAGCTGGAGCAACCGCCGCAGGTAGGGGCGATAGGCGGCACTCCAGGTGGTGCGACTGCCGGCGGGGTTGAGGCGCCGGCGCGGATCGGCGAAGAAGGCCTGCTGGAAGGCCTGCACCTGCGCCTGCCAGCTGCCGGCATCCCCAGCCAAGGCGGGCTTGGCGGGCCGCTCCGCCGGGCGCCGGCTCCAGCGGGCCCAGTCGAAATGGCCCAGCTCCAGCTGGCGCTGCACCTCCCGCAGCTTTTCGAGGGCCTCCGCCACCCCGGCCGCCGTGGCGGGCAGGGCCAGGCTCAGCCGCTGCACCCGCTGCTGGCCCGCCCCGCTGCGGCAGGGCAGGGGGCCCCGCAGGCTGAGCTTGCCGCCGCGCATCTCCAGCCTCAGCCTCAGGCCAGCGGCCGCCAGGCGCCGATTGTGCTGGCTGATCAGGGCGGCCGTGGCCAGGGCAGCGTCGGTTCCAGCCGGGCCCCCAGAGGGGCTCATGGCGGCGCTCACGGGAGATTCACAGGGGCAGCGGATCGGGGCGCGAGAGCTGCGGCGCAGACTGGGCCGACCCTATCGATGCCTTTCGAGCACCGCTAGGGCCAGGCCTGCAGCGTTACGCTCACGGCCATCACGCCGTACGGAACAGAAGGCATGGCCAAGGTTGGCGTGCTGCTGCTGAACCTCGGGGGTCCCGAGCGGATCCAGGACGTGGGGCCGTTTCTGTATAACCTCTTTTCCGACCCGGAGATCATCCGGCTGCCCAATCCTGCCCTGCAGAAGCCCCTGGCCTGGCTGATCAGCAGCCTGCGGGCCGGCAAGTCCCAGGAGGCCTACCGCTCCATCGGTGGTGGCTCGCCCCTGCGTCGCATCACCGAGCAGCAGGCGCGTGAGCTGCAGAGCAGCCTGCGCCAGCGCGGCATCGAGGCCACCAGCTACGTGGCGATGCGCTACTGGCATCCCTTCACCGAGTCGGCCGTGGCCGACATCAAGGCCGACGGCGTGGATGAGGTGGTGGTGCTGCCCCTCTACCCCCACTTTTCAATCAGCACCAGCGGCTCCAGCTTCCGCGAGCTCAAACGCCTGCGCCAGGCTGACCCTGGCTTCGAGCGGCTGCCGATCCGCTGCATCCGCAGCTATTTCGACGACCCCGGCTACATCAGCGCCATGGCTGGGCTGATCGCGAAGGAGATCAACCAGTGCCCCGAGCCGGCCACTGCCCACGTGTTCTTCAGCGCCCATGGTGTGCCCAAGAGCTACGTGGCCGAGGCCGGGGATCCCTACCAGCGGGAAATCGAAGCCTGCGCCGAGCTGATCATGGCCAAGCTGGAAGCCGACTTGGGCCATGCCAACCCCTCCACCCTGGCCTATCAGAGCCGGGTCGGGCCGGTGGAATGGCTGCGGCCCTACACCGATGAGGCCCTCGAAGATCTCGGGGCGCAGGGGGTGAAGGATCTGGTGGTGGTGCCGATCAGCTTCGTGAGCGAGCACATCGAGACCCTCGAAGAGATCGATATCGAATACCGCGAGATCGCCACTGAGGCGGGCATCACCAACTTCCGGCGGGTCCCGGCCCTGGACACCACGCCAGCCTTCATCACCGGCCTCGCCGACCTGGTGCAGCATGCCCTGGAGGGCCCGGAGGTGAACCTGGATCAGGCGGCCGCCCTGCCCACCAAGGTGAAGCTCTATCCCCAGGACAAGTGGGCCTGGGGCTGGAACAACAGCTCTGAGGTGTGGAACGGCAGGCTGGCCATGGTGGGGTTCTCGGCCTTCCTGGTGGAACTGCTCAGTGGACGAGGACCTCTGCATGCCCTGGGGCTGCTCTGAGCGCCGGGCCATGGCGGCTGTGGCCCTGCTGCTGGCACCCCTGCTGGCTGGCCTGCCCGCCGCCCGTGCCGACAGCTGGCGGCTCGGGGCCTTCCCGGTGGCCAGCTTCGCTGGCTACACCAGCGCCTTCGGCATGCGCGTGCACCCGCTGGGCGGCGACAGGCGCCCCCACTACGGTCTGGACATCGCCGCCCCCCTGGGCTCCCCGGTGCGCAGCTGGTGGGGAGGCGTGGTGAAGGACGTGATCAACGACGGTGGCTGCGGCGTGGGCCTGGTGATCCGCTCCGGGGCCTATGAGCACATCTATTGCCACCTGGCTGGCCGCGGCTCAGGGGGCTCCTACCGCAGTGGCGCCGTGCAGCTCAGGCTGGGGCAGGGCGTGCGCACCGCCCAGGTGATCGGCCACGTGGGGATGAGCGGCAGCACCACCGGCCCCCACCTGCACTGGGGGTTGCGCCACGGCGGGCGCTGGATCGATCCAGCCCAGGTGTTGCGGGCCATGGCCCGGGCCAGACAAGCTCCAAAAACCGCAGCAGCACCTAGGGTTGCTGGTGTCCGATAGTGGCCCCATTGGTGGGCCTGCTGCAGCCGTGACGCTTACGCCCCTCAGCTCCGCGGCCCAGTCCGCTCCCGCCCCGGCCGGGATGGCCGTGAGTGAAGGCCCCCAGTTGAGCCAGCGGGTGACAGGCGGCTATGCCCTGATGGATGCCCTGCACCGCCATGGGGTGGAGCACATCTTCGGCTACCCCGGTGGGGCGATCCTGCCCATCTACGACGAACTGCACCAGGCGGAGAGCCGCGGCTGGCTCAAGCACATCCTGGTGCGCCACGAGCAGGGGGGCACCCATGCCGCCGATGGCTACGCCCGCGCCACCGGCAAGGTGGGCGTGTGCTTCGGCACCTCCGGGCCCGGGGCCACCAACCTGGTCACGGGCATCGCCACCGCCCACATGGACTCCGTGCCCATGGTGGTGATCACAGGCCAGGTGCCACGGGCCTCGATCGGCACCGACGCCTTCCAGGAGACCGACATCTTCGGCATCACGCTGCCGATCGTGAAGCACTCCTGGGTCGTGCGCGACCCCCGCGACATCGGCCGCATCGTGGCGGAGGCCTTCTTCATCGCCGCCACCGGGCGCCCCGGTCCGGTGCTGATCGACGTGCCCAAGGACGTGGGTGCCGAACAGTTCGACTACGTGCCCGTGGAGCCAGGCACGGCCATTCCGGCGGGCTTCCGCCTGCCCCCCCGGCCCGATCCGGAGCGGATCCACCAGGCCCTGGAGCTGATCCGTCAGGCCCGCCGCCCCCTGCTCTACGTGGGCGGTGGAGCCATCAGCAGCGGCGCCCACGACCAGGTGCGCCAGCTGGCGGAGGCCTTCCGGCTGCCCGTCACCACCACCTTGATGGGCAAGGGGGCCTTCGATGAGACCCACCCCCTGGCCGTGGGCATGCTCGGCATGCACGGCACCGCCTACGCCAACTTCGCCGTGACCGAATGCGATCTGCTGATCGCCACCGGCGCTCGCTTCGATGACCGGGTGACCGGCAGGCTCGATGGCTTCGCGCCCCGGGCCCAGGTGATCCACATCGACATCGACGCCGCTGAGGTGGGCAAGACCCGGGTGCCCGATGTGCCCCTGGTGGGCGACGTGCGCCAGGTGCTCGAAGGTCTGCTCCAGGCCGCCGGTGTGGACGGCTCCGGCACCGACCGCTCCCAGGGCCGCACCGAGGCCTGGCTGGAGCGCATCGACAGCTGGAAGCACCACTACCCCCTGGTCACGCCGACACCAGAGGGTGAGATCGCTCCCCAGGAGGTGATCATCGCCCTGCAGGAGCTGGCCCCCAGTGCCTACTTCACCACCGATGTGGGCCAGCATCAGATGTGGGCGGCCCAGTACCTGCACAACGGTCCGCGCCGCTGGATCAGCAGCGCCGGCCTCGGCACCATGGGCTACGGCATGCCTGCCGCCATGGGCGTGCAGACCGCCTTCCCCGACCAGCAGGTGATCTGCGTGGCTGGCGATGCATCCATTCTGATGAACATCCAGGAACTGGGCACTCTGGCCCAGTACAACCTGGCCGTGAAGGTGGTGGTGATCAACAACGGCTGGCAGGGCATGGTGCGCCAGTGGCAGGAGAGCTTCTACGACGAGCGCTATTCAGCCTCCGAGATGACCGGCGGGATGCCCAACTTCGAGGCCCTGGCCGAGTCTTTCGGAGTGCGCGGCGTGTTGATCACGGAGCGCTCCAGCCTGCACCAGCAGCTCCGGGAAGCCCTGGAGCACCCCGGCCCGGCCTTCATCGACGTGAAGGTGCGCCGCAATGAGAACTGCTACCCGATGGTTCCTCCGGGCGCCAGTAATGCCCAGATGGTGGGGCTCCCCACCCACCCCGAACTCGCCATCGACACCACCAGGCAATGCAACAGCTGCGGCATCAGCACGGCCAGCGACCACCGCTTCTGCCCCAGCTGCGGCGCCAAGCTCTGAGCCTGCTGCTGGCGGCGCTGGCCGGATGGCTGCTCTGGCCCTCGGTGGCCCAGGCCGCTCAGGTGCTGCAGGTGCGGGGCAACGGCCAGTTGCAGGTGGGTGACGGCAACCGCAGTTACACCGTGGCCCTGGCCTGCACCCGCATTGACCCCGAGAGCCAGGCCGGGGTGGCCGACTGGCTGCGGGCTGAACTGCCGCGGCGCAGCCGCGTCAACCTGCGGCCGATGGGCACGGCTGACGGCATGCTGCTGGCCAGGGTCACCCGGCTGGCGCCAGAGGGTCCAGATCCCCTGGACCTCGGCGCCGGCCTGGTGCAGCAAGGCCTGGCCACGGCTGACCCCGTCGGAGGCGAGGACTGCCCGAGCAGTCCATGAGCCTGAATCGCACTGCCAAGGGGATCGTGCTGGTGCCCAGCCTGCTGCTGGGGGGCGCCTTCATGGCCGCTGCCGTGTGGAGTGACGGGCCTGGGGGCGACAACCGCACCCTGGCGGCCGTGCTGGGCGGCCTGCTGATGGGCGCCGGCCTGCTGGCCCAGCTGCTGCCGGAGCCTGCTCCCGAGAACAGCCGCGACAGTCAGCGAACAGACGACCAGCGTTGAAGCGCCTCAGGTCTACTTCTTCTGGACAGCGTTCGAGTACTCGGTGATCACCTCATCGACGAACTTCTTGTCGGCGCCGGCGAGCTTGGCGTAGCAGCCCTGGCGCACCCGGCCCACCACCTGAATGATCGCGCCATTGGCGATCTGCTCCGGCTGAAGGGTGCCGGCGTTGGCCACCTGGCTGCCGTAGCGGCTGGTCACCACATAGGTGATGGCCTTGGCGTTGGACAACACGGCCTTCTCCACCGGGACCTTGGACTCCACGGCGAGCTCGCACACGTTGACCGCGGCGGCAAGGGCCATGTCGTTCATCAACTCCATCGTGGCCGGCTTGCCAGCCGCGGCCGCCTGGGCCAAGGCCGCAGGTGCCAGGGAGATGGTTGCAGCCATCGCCACAGCCAGGGAAGTGGTCACAGATGTGGCGGTGGTGGCAAGCGTCCGCGCGCTGAGGGCGGTGCAAACCTGGGAGAAACGGAACACGAAAACCGTGGGTGGGGCGTGCTGAATCACTCCACTGTGCCACCCGGAATCCGGCTCACCCAGTCTTTAGGCCCATTCACAGTCGGAGCGCAGACTGTCCATCCGGGTCAGATTCAGCTCAGCCGCACCGCCGCCAATGACCCCTGCTGACCCCCTGGTGCTGCCGCTGGCAGCGGTGGATCTGAAAGCCCTGCCCCAGGTGGGCGGCAAGAACGCCTCCCTCGGAGAGATGATCCGGGAACTCGGTGGCCAGGGGGTGCGGGTGCCCGGCGGCTTCGCCACCACGGCGGCCGCCTACCGCCACTTCCTCGCCGTCAACGACCTCGAACCGCAGCTCAAGGACCTGCTGGAGGGTCTCGACAGCAGCGATCTGGGGGCGCTGCAGGCCGCAGGCGCCGCCGCCCGGGCCCTGCTGCTGGGCTCCCCCCTGCCCCCTGACCTGCAGGAGGCGATTGTCGGAGCCTTTAGGGCCCTGGAGCCCGGCGGCGAACCCCCGGCGGTGGCCGTGCGCTCCAGCGCCACGGCCGAAGACCTGCCCCAGGCCTCCTTTGCGGGCCAGCAGGACACCTTCCTCAACGTGCGCGGTGAACAGGCCCTGCTGGCCGCCTGCCGGCGTTGCTACGCCTCCCTGTTCACCGACCGGGCCATCTCCTACCGCCAGATCCACGGCTTCGAGCATCTGGAGGTGGCCCTCTCGATCGGCGTGCAGCGGATGGTGCGCTCCGACCTGGCCGCTTCAGGCGTGATGTTCAGCATCGACACCGAGACGGGGTTCCGTGACGCGGTGCTGCTCACCGCCGCCTACGGCCTGGGGGAAACGGTGGTGCAGGGGGCGGTGAACCCCGATGAATATCTGATCTTCAAGCCAACCCTGGAGCAGGGATTTGACGCCATCGTGCACCGGCGCCTGGGCAGCAAGGCGATCCGGATGGTCTATGCCGACGCCCCCCCGGCCGGTGCCGGCGCCCCCGAGCCCGGCCATGCCAGCACGCTCACCCAGCCGGTGCCACAGCAGGAGCGCTGCCGCTTCGCCATCAGCGACGCCGAAGCCCTGCAGCTGGCCCGCTGGGCCTGTGCGATCGAGCGCCACTACAGCGCCCAGCGGGGAACACCGACCCCCATGGACATCGAGTGGGCCAAGGACGGCGGCAGCGGCGACCTGTACATCCTGCAGGCCCGGCCGGAAACGGTGGAGTCCCGCCGATCAGCGGCGGTGCTGCGGACCTGGCATCTGGCTCCCCACAGCGCCGAGCAACTGGCCCAGGGGCGGGCGATCGGCGCCTCGGTGAGCAGCGGGCGGGCCCGGATCCTCCGCCACCCCGGCGAGATCGCTCGGTTCAGCCAGGGGGAGGTGCTCGTCACCGAGCGCACTGACCCCGACTGGGAGCCGATCCTCAAAAGGGCCAGCGCCGTGATCACCGACCAGGGCGGCCGCACCTGCCACGCGGCGATCATTGCCCGCGAGATGGGCATCACGGCCATCGTCGGCACCGGCGACGGCAGCCGCCGCATTCCCGACGGAGAAGAGGTGACCGCCAGCTGCTGCGAGGGGGATCAGGGCCGGGTGTACCGCGGTGCCCTGCCCTTCTCCGTGGAGGAGCGCCCCCTGGACAACCTGCCCTCCACCCACACCCAGATCCTGATGAACGTGGGCAACCCGGAGGAGGCCTTCAAGCTGGCGGCGATCCCCTGCGACGGGGTGGGGCTGGCCCGGTTGGAGTTCATCATTGCCAACCACATCCGGGTGCATCCGCTGGCCCTGCTGGAGCCGGAACGGGTGACGGACGCAGGTGAACGGCAGGCGATCGCCAGCCTCATCGCTGGCTATGCCGAGGCCAGTGAGTACTACGTGGATCGCCTGGCCCAGGGGATGGCGCGCCTTGCCGCCGCCTTCTACCCCCGCCCGGTGATCCTGCGCTTCTCGGACTTCAAGAGCAACGAGTACGCCCGGCTGCTCGGCGGCAGCGCGTTCGAGCCCCATGAGGACAACCCCATGCTCGGCTGGCGCGGCGCCTCCCGCTACTACGCCCCGGCCTTTCGAGACGCGTTCGGTCTCGAGTGCCGTGCCCTGCGGCGGGTGCGGGAGGCCATGGGGCTGGTCAACGTGATTCCCATGGTGCCCTTCTGCCGCACCCCCGAAGAGGGGGATCGGGTGTTGGCCGCAATGGCGCAGCACGGGCTGGTGCGCGGCCAGCACGGCCTCCAGGTGTATGTGATGTGCGAGCTGCCCAGCAACGTGATCAGTGCCGAGGCCTTCGCCGAGCGCTTCGATGGCTTCTCGATCGGCTCCAACGACCTCACCCAGCTCACCCTGGGGCTGGATCGCGATTCAGCCCTGGTGGCGGATCTGTTCGACGAACGCGACGCATCGGTGAAAGCGATGATCCAGCTGGCGATCCGCACCGCCCACCGCTGCGGCCGCAAGATCGGCCTCTGCGGTCAGGCCCCCAGCGACCATCCAGACTTCGCCGCGTTCCTGGTGGAGGAGGGCATCGATTCGATCAGCCTCAACCCCGATGCCGTGCTCAGCACCCGCATCGCCGTGGCCGCGATCGAAGCTGAGCTGAGCTGCCGATCTGGGGCCCCTGGGCCGGGTCAAGGCTCGGGCTCAGCAGGTGGGCCGGAGTAGGGGTTGTTCAGGTGCACCTCCAGCGGCGGCAGTGCCACCACCTCCATGGTGGTGGAGGAGAGACTCACCCTGGGGGAAAAGCGTTCGAACTCCTCAAGGATCCGGGTATAGATCTGATCTTTGATCAGGCGCCGCTTCTTGACATCCACCACGTAGCGGAGGGTGAACTCCATCCAGTTGTCGGTGAGCACCAGGGTCACCTGGTGGTCAATGCGGGCATGCTCCAATAGGTATTTCTGCAGCATTTCGGCCCAGGCCTGGCGCACGGCATCGGTGAGCACGTCGGTGGCGACTTCCGCCCCGATGGTCTCGAGAATCCGGCGCACCAGGCGGTGGTCACTGCCGTAGCGCACCGGAAGTCGGAGCTCATCCCAGAGGAAGGGGAAGTCGCCGGAGTAGTTGAACACCGGCTCCTTGAACACGAAGCTGTTGGCGATCCGCACGATCCGGCCCGAATAGAGGTCTGAATCCACCCACTCGCCCAGCTCCATCAAGGTGGTGCGCAGGATGCCCACATCGATCACATCTCCCTTGATCCCCCCCACCTGCACCCGGTCGCCGGGCCGATAGAAGCCACCGAAGGAGATGGCAATCCAGCCCGCCACACTGCCGATCACCTCCTGAAGGGCAAAGGCGATCCCCGCGCCGGCCACACCGATCGCCACCGTGAGGCCGCCCAGGCGGTCCTTGAAGATCACGGTGAGGCCCACCAGGGCAATGAAATAGCCGCTGAGCGCCACCAGCTTGCGGGCGTAGTAGCGGGAGTCGGCATCCCGCAGGTAGCGGGTGAGGGAGGCCTGGCTCGCACGGATCAGCAGGCTGATCACCACGAGCACCACCGCGGCAGAGGCGAACTTGACCAACAGCGGATCGCGGCCCCACTCCTGCAGCCATCGCAGCGGCTGGGCCATGGCCCAGAGTGGCGCCAGGGAGGCCATCAATCCGGCCGCGTCAGCCGGTAGGGCTCGCCGGGGATGGGATCAATGAAGCGGGGGGGCTGGGTCCGGGCGGCAATGGTGCCGGCGGCCTCGGCTGCGCTGCCCCGCTGCCAGAGGGCACGGCTGAGCAGGCCATCGAAACGCACATCCCCTCCGGCCGTGCTGGCCAGCACGGTGGAGGGCCTCAGCCGCTCCAGCAGCTGCGGCAACACCTGCTGGCCCCTCACAAAGGCCCCGGCCAGGGGAAGGCCCAGGTCCACCACTGGAGTGATCACCGCATCGAGGGGCTCGGCCGCCAAGGTGGGATCGAGGTAGCCGTGGGGCTCGAGGTAGAGGCTCCCGGCGGCATGGTCAAGCCGGTAGCCGTTCTCCACCTGGGGCACCGGGGCCCCCGCCGTGGCGAGGATGCTGAGCCCATGGATGCTGTGGGACTGCCCTGGGGCCAGGGTGGTCACCTGCTGAAAACCCAGCTCCCGGGCCCGGCGCGCCGCCGTGGGGGAGGCCACCACAGGCAGCTTCGGATCCAGCAGCGCCAGGCTGGCGGGATGGCAGTGGTCGGGCAGGCCCTGGGTGAGCAGCAGCAGATCCAGCCGTTCCGGGGCGGGCCAGGGGCGGGGCAGTTGCCCCCTGAACAGCCAGGGGCCCGGCGGGAACTCCAGGGTTCCGGTGAGCCAGGGGTCCACCAGCACCCTCAGCTGGTCGAACTGCAGCAGCCAACCGTTGGCGCCGAAGTAGGTGGCTTCGAGTCTGCAGACCTCGGGGGCGGAAGACATTCAGAAAAGCAGCTGCAGCAACACGGGTTGGGGGAAGCACAGACCCTCGCCTGCACTCCACGCCAGACCCTAGGGAGAGGGGATGGGCAGCGGCACCGCGGCGGGCCTCAACTGCCAGAGCTGCAGGGCATGGGCGCCGCTGCGCAGCACGGCCAGCACCGCCAGGGCGACACAGAGGGGACAGTGGGCCAGACCCATGGGCAGCGAGCGCAGGTCCCTGATGGGCACGGGATTGCACCCACGATGGCCGGGAGTTGGTAGGTGGTGGGGGCGACCAGGGACGATTGCAACAGAAGCTCGCCGATCTACAACTGGGACACCGTCGAGGAGATCCCTTGCTGCGGCTGAGTGAGCTGAAGCTGCCCCTGGACCATGGGGATTCCGATCTGCCAGCGGCGATCTGCCGGCGGCTGCGGCTCAGCGCCGCTCAGCTGAGCCACCACCAGCTGGTGAAGCGCAGTGTGGATGCCCGCCGCGGCAAGCCGATCCAGCTGGTGTACAGCCTGGATCTGGTGCTCGATCTCAGCGAGCGGGAGCAGGAGCGGCTGCTGCAGCGCTTCCGCGGGGATCCCCACCTGAGGCCCAGCCCCGACAGCACCTATCACCCCGTGCTGCCCACCGGCAGTGGCAGCTACAGCGCCGCTACCCGGCCGGTGGTGGTGGGCGCGGGACCCTGCGGCTACTTCGCCGCCCTGCTGCTGGCCCAGATGGGGCTGCGGCCCCTGCTGCTGGAGCGAGGGCCGGCCGTGAAGCAGCGCAGCGCCGACACCTTTGGCTTCTGGAAGGGCCAGCTGCCGTTCAACCCGGAGTCCAATGCCCAATTCGGCGAGGGCGGTGCCGGCACCTTCTCCGACGGCAAGCTCTACAGCCAGGTGAGCGAACCCCTCCCCTACTGCCGCAAGGTGCTGGAGGAGCTGGTGGCCGCCGGGGCCAACCCGGAGATCCTCACGCACCACCACCCCCACATCGGCACCTTCAAGCTGGCCACGGTGGTGCGGGGGCTGCGGCAGCGGATCGAGACGCTGGGTGGGGACGTGCGCTTCGGCACCAGGGTGGAGGGGCTGCTCCTGGCTCCTGGCAGCCGCAGGGTACAGGGCGTGCGGCTGGCCGATGGCCAGACCATCACCACCCACGCGGTGGTGCTGGCGGTGGGTCATAGCGCCCGCGACACCTTCGTGAAGCTGGAGGAGTGTGGCGTGGCGCTGGAGCCCAAGCCCTTCGCCATCGGTCTGCGGATCGAGCATCCCCAGCCCCTGATCGACCGGGCCCGCTGGGGCGAGGCGGCCGGGCACCCCCGCCTAGGCGCCGCCGAGTACAAGCTGGTGCACCACTGCAGCGGGGCGGGCCTGGAGGGCCGCAGCGTCTACAGCTTCTGCATGTGCCCGGGCGGCCTGGTGGTGGGGGCCACCTCGGAGGCCGGTGCGGTGGTGACCAATGGCATGAGCCAGCACTCCCGCAACGAGCGCAATGCCAACAGCGGCCTGGTGGTGCCGGTCACCCTGGAGGATCTACTGTCCTACGGCCGCTTCGAGCACGACCCGCTGGCGGGGGTGGCCTTCCAGAGGCACTGGGAACAGCTGGCCTTCGCGGCGGGTGGGGGCGCCTACCAGGCACCGGTCCAGACCGTTGCCGATTTCCTGGCCGACATCAGCCCTGAGGGCCAGGGGGAGGGGGCCTTCACGAGCGTGATTCCCTCCTACCAGCCTGGTGTTCATCGGGCCCACCTGAGCAGCTGCCTGCCGCCCTACGTGGTGGGTGCCCTCAGGGAAGCGCTGCCCGCCTTCGAGGGCAAGCTTCCTGGATTCAGCAGCTCCGGTGCCCTGCTCACCGGCGTGGAAACGCGTACGTCATCACCGCTGAGGATTCCCCGCGATCGCACAACCCTCGAGAGCCTCAACACCCCGGGGCTCTATCCGGGAGGTGAAGGGGCTGGGTATGCCGGTGGAATCCTCTCTGCCGCCATCGACGGCATCAAGCTGGCTGAGCAAGTGGCTCTGGCCGTGGCTCAGCCAACTTGAGGCCGTCACTCCTCCTCGTCCTCGCCACCCAGGGGCACCAGGCGAATCTGCTTGCGGCCCAGCTTGATCTCGAATTCATCACCGGGCTCGAGGCCCAGCAAGGCGGTGTAGGCCTTGCCCACCATCAGATTGCCATTGAATTGCACCTTTGTGGAAAAACTCAGCTTGCGTCCCCCTTTGCCGGTGGAGGGAGCAGCGCCGAAATCCACTCCCTTGGCACTTAGAAGAGCCTCGTAGAATGCCGTGAAGTTCAGCCGCTCGCTGCCGTCTTTTTTGGTAGACACGTAGCCGCAGGCCCGCACGAGATCGGATTTGCCAACATCGCCAAGCTCCTTGACCTTGTTGAGGAGGTCTGTTCCGGTGAGCATAAAAACAGAATCGCACTCCTCACATTATTACCATTCGACCCAACCGATTGCAAGCAAATAGCATGACTCTGCAGGTTGTCTGGTTTCGTCGGGATCTCAGGATCAGCGATCACCCAGCCCTGTGTCATATCCCCTGCGATGGAGGGGTAGTGCCGCTGTTTATTCTCGACCCGGCCCTGCTGCTGCATCCCGAAACCGGTGCTGCCCGGGTGGCCGTCATGCTGGATAGCCTCGCCAGCCTTGCCAAGGATCTGCAAGCGCGTCAGTCACGCCTGGAAGTGCGCTGGGGCGAACCGGCCGCCACCCTCCTGCAGGTTGTCCGCGACTACCGCGCCGATGGCGTTGTGGCCCATGTGGACAGTGAGAGGATCGTGGGCCGGGTCCGCGATGCCCGCGTCAATCGCCTACTGGCCAAGGCGGGCATACCCATCCACTGGATAGAACCTCCGGGAGCAGTGGCTGCCCTTTTGCCCTACACCCAATTTCGCCGATCCTGGCACGCGGCGATGGCGGAGCCGGCCCTGCCGGCCCCCACCCGGCTGCGAACCCCTCCCCACCCCGACGGAGCGCCCACTCCCCTGCCGGATCTGGCGGCCCTGGGGCTGGGTGACGACGGCAAACCCCGGCCGCCGGCCGGCACAACGGCAGCCTTGAAGCGACTGAAGTTGTTCTGCAGCCAGGGCGTGTCGTCGCGCTACTACTGGCAGCTCAGCTACCCCGCCGCCCGCGCCAGTTCCGGCCTCAGCCCCTACCTCAAGTTCGGGGTGGTGAGCCATCGCCAATGCCTCCAAGCCATCGCGCCGCTGCAGCACGGGGACAGCGGCCAGCAGCGCAGCTGGCGGCAGCTGGTGAGTCGTCTGCGCTGGGGTGCGGGCATGGCCCAGCGGTTTCGGTACCTCCCCCAACTGGAACTGGAGCCCCTGTGGCACTGCCACCAGCAGGAGGCCCGGCTCAACGCCCGCCAGGAGGAGCTTTATCTGCGCTGGCAGGAGGGGCGCACCGGCTTCCCGATCGTCGATGCCGCCTCCCGTTGTCTGCTGGCCACCGGCGGCTGGCACGAGCTCAACTTCCGCAGCCGTGCCATTCACGCCAGCTTCCTCACCAATCTCTGCGGCATCGACTGGCGTTACGGCGCCCTCCACTACATGCGCCATCTGCTCGATGGCGACTGTCCCATCGATCACTACCAGTGGGCGATGCAGGCGGGCGTCACCACCGGTGGCGACGCGAAGGGAGGCGGCGACACGGGTGGCCAGGGGGCCTGGACCCGCATCTACCACCCAGGGCAGCTGGCGGTGGACCGCTGCGACCCCCAGGGGGTGTTCGTGCGTCGCTGGCTGCCGGAGCTCGAAGGCCTCACCAACGACCAGCTGGGCCAACCGCCTGCCATGGCCGACTATCCGCCGCCCATGCTCGACTACGCCAGCGCCCGAGCGGACCGCCTGGCCTGGCTCCAAAAGCGACGCCAGGGATGGAGCCGGGGCAGCTTCAGTGCCATGCCGAGCGATGTCACCCCCTTCGGGGCCAGCCGCATCCCCGGCAGCTGCACCGACTGGTGCCAAGAGCGCCATCCGGCCCTTTTTCCGGAAGGCCTGGAGCCCGGCAGCCTCGAGAGAGAGGAGCGAGCCGCGCTGGAGAGCTGGTTTATGGGCGGCCGCACGCCCGTGGAGCGACCCCGCGCCCCAAGGCGTCCGCGCGACAGCAGGGTGCAGCAGCTGGAGTTGTTCGGCGGCGAGCCCACGGGCTGAATCAGGCGACCTGGGGCGGGCTGGGGATCAGCCCTGGGCCACGATTCCACTCCACTGCACCGCCTTCACCTGGTCACGGCGCCAGGAGTGGAACAGCTCGCTCTCGGTCACGGTGCAGAGGGGGCAGGTGGCGATCTGCTCGGCGGGGATGCCGCAGTGCAGCAGCTGGGCTCGGGCAGCGGCCCGGATGTCGAGCCGGTCATGGCCGGGCTCGGGATCGCCCAGCAGGGCACCACAGGCCTGGAGGGCCTCAAGGGCCTCAGCAGTGGCCGTGGGGGCGGCAGTGGCCTCAGGCGTGAGGCTTAGGGCCACCCGTTCGCTCACAACGCGCAGCACCTGGTACCGCTCCCCCGACACGGCGGGGCCCAGGGCCACCAGCAGGTCTGCCGCCCGGCAGCCGGCGACCTCCAGCTGGGCCACCGCAGCCGGCAGGATGCGCTCCGCCACCCCCCGCCAGCCGGCATGGCAGACCGCCACCCTGCCGCTGCGGGGGTCGGCCAGCAGCACGGGGGTGCAGTCAGCACCGCACACCCACAGACTCTGGGCACCGGCATCGCTGACCAGCCCATCCGCCTCGGGCCAGGGCTCCAGCGTCGCCTTGCTGGCGGGCAGCACCAGGCCTCCATGGACCTGCTGGGGCCGGTGCACCGTGACGCCGGCACTGAGATAGCCCACCAGCACCTCGGGAGTGCGGCCCTGCCACTGGCGGGTGAAAAAGCCGTGCTCAAAGCCCGTGAGCAGGTCGGACTGCAGGTAGTAGCCGCCGTAGCAGCCCACCCAGGTCCAGCCAGCCAGTTGATTGAATCCCGCATCAGGCCGATCGAACGGCGGTGGCACGGCCTCAGCCATCGGGCAGATCCCGCAGCAGCCAGAACCCCTCGAACCGCTGATCGCTCTCGCGGCTCTGCACCGCGATGAACTGAAGGCCCGCTGCCTGCTGCCGCGACGTGGTGAAGGCCTGCGCCGCCGCCTCAGCCTCGGCCTCGGGCAGGGTGGCCAGCAACCAGCGATCATCCATGCCCGCTTCCAGCACCAGCTGGGTGCCCACGATCTCCAGGCGCACCGGCTCCAGGCCCGCCAGCCAGCCAGCCACCGCCAGGGCGCGACGGGAGCTGAACAGCCGCAGGCCAGGCACGGCAGCATCGGCGGCGGCGTCCTCGGGCAGGGGCACCAGGCCCGCGAAGCCGCTGTCCCAGGCCTTGGCCCCGGCCAGGGCCTTCACCGGCAGGCTGGCCCAGGCCCAACTGTCACCCCGGGCGGCCTCGGGCAGGGGCAGCGGCACCGGCCGCACGGCCTGGGGAGGCGGTGCCAGGGGGCCGGCCAGGTAGCCCTCCTGCTGGGGATACACCTCCCGCTCGCGCTGCTGCAGCCAGCCCACCAGGGCATAGGTGCGGCGGCTGGGGATGAGGTCCAGTCCCAGACCCTCGGCAGCCCGCTGCACCATGGTGCACATCGAGGCTCGCCAGCAGCGCAACCGCCGCGGCGGCGCCAATCCTGCGGCGGTCGCCTCGGCCTGGGCGGCCTGCAGGGCCTCCCGCAGCCAGATCGAATTGACGCTGGAGGCGGGACAGGCCCGCACCCAGCGAAAGCTGTCCTTGGCAGCAGCGCCGTCCTTACCCACCTCGGGGGTGGAGCAGATCAGCAGCTCCCAGCGTTTTTTGCCCTCGGGATCCAGGATGGGGCGGGAATAGAAATCGAGCTCCCAGTCAGGGCCGATCGGCGATCCAGGCGCGGTCGGGGCAACGGGGACCGCCGCGGGTGCCGTGGCAGCGGGCCCAGAGGTCTCCGTCTGCGACGTTGGGGGTCGGGCCGGAACGGCAGGCGTCGGCGGATTCAGATCGCTCATCCGGCCGCCTGTTCTTGCTGACGCAGCAGCGAACGGGCCCGATTGGCCCTGTCGGCGGCCTCCTCCATCACCCGCTGTTTGTCCACCAGCAGCTCCCCGGCCTGGCCCTCCAGCAGGGCCGTGTTCAGGGCAATGCGACCCCGCCCGGGGTCAAGGTCGGTGACGAGGGCGCAGAGCCGCTCCCCCTGGCTGAATGCCTCGCGCAGATCGCGCAGCTCGGCACCGGTGATGCAGCTGGCGTGCAGCAGCCCACTGATGCCGCCCAGATCCACAAAGAAGCCGTAGGGCTTCACCGACACCACCACGCCCTCCACCAGCTGGCCCACCTCCAGCTGGCTGAAGCGAGCCGCTGTGGCGGCCTTCTTCTCCGAGAGCACCAGCTTGTGGGTCTCGGCATTCACCTCCAGGAACGTGACCCCCAGGGTCTTGCCCACCAAAGCCTCGTGGTTCTCCCCCTCCACGAGCTGGGAGCGGGGAATGAAGCCCCTGAGCCCCTCGAGATCACAGGTGACGCCGCCACGGTTGAAGCCGCTCACCTTGACCTGTACCACCTTGCCCTCCTTCTCAAGCGTCCGCACCTTCTCCCAGCTGTGGCGCAGGGCCAGGGCGCGGGCACTCACCGTGACCATGCCGTCGGCGTTCTGCTCCCGGGTCACCAGCACCTCCACGGCGGTGCCGCTGGGGAAGCGCTCCTTGAGGTTGGTGATCACGCCGAGGGCGGCTTCCTTCTTGGGCATGAAGCCCGGCGCCTTGCCGCCGATGTCCACATAGACACCGTCGCTCTCGAGGCCCACCACCACACCGGTCACCACCTCACCGGTGGAGCCCACGAAGTCCTGCTCGTCAAGCGCGGCGAGAAAGGCCTGTTCGTCAAAGTCGAACTCGTCGACGCTGCGGCTGGCGGGCCGACCAGGGGACTCGGCGGCTCGGGGACGGGCCTGGCGGGAGCCATCGGGCCCCAGCAGGTCGGCCATGGTGAGGCCCTCCATTCCCCCCAGGTCAAACAGCTCGTCGTCGCTCCGCGGGGCTGCCGGGGGCTGGGTCTGGGGCGTGTGGACCGGTGACGCCGCTCGGGGGCTGGCTGGGGAATCCTGGTCAGCCACCAGCGGGGCCGCCGGCACCGGGGCGGCCGGCTGATCCTTCTTGATCAGCAACACCTGAGGGGGCTTGCGCTGCGGGGGCTCCGCGCCAGAACGGGGCGGCCTCGGCGGCACGGGCCGGGAGGACGGGGCGGGCGAACTGTTGCCTGATCCGGCCATCGGTGCTGCTGCTGAGCGCAGCACACTGTAGAGATTGGATTCATGGGGATTCGGCGGGACCCAGGGCCGCCCCGTCCCGATGCCACGCCAGCCCCCTTCCGCTCCGACTCCGGCCGCCCCCATGCCCCTGCAGCACGAACTGATGGCGCTGCCCTGGCCCGAGCTGCAGCGGGCCGCGGCTCGTGACGGCAGCACCGTGGTCTGGCCCTGGGGTGCTGTGGAGCAGCACGGCCCCCAGTTGCCCCTAGGCACCGACGCCGTCTTCGCTGAGCGACTGGTGGAAGCGGTGCTGGCCCGGCTGCCGCAGGATCGGCCCATCTGGCGACTGCCGCTCCAACCCATGGGGTTTTCGCCGGAGCACCTGGGCTTCCCCGGCACCCTGAGCCTGCCCTCCCATGTGGTGGTGGACCTGGTGCAGGGCATCGGCCAGCAGCTCGCTTCTGCCGGATTCCGCAGGCTCGTGCTGCTCAACGGCCACGGCGGCCAGATCGCGCTGCTGCAGGCGGCAGCGCGGCAGCTGCGGGCCGCCGCGCCCCAGATGGCCGTGTTGCCCTGCTTCCTGTGGAGCGGGCCGGAGGGGCTGGGCCCGCTGTTGCCCCAGGCCGAACGGCTGCAAGGCCTCCATGCCGGCCTGGCGGAAACCAGTCTGATGCTCCATCTAGCCCCCGAACTGGTGGGACCCGAGCGCCCCCGCGATGGGGTGGAGGGACCGGCGCCCCCCGAGGGCTGGAGTCTGGAGGGGGCGGCCCCCTGCGCCTGGCTGAGCCACGACCTCACCAGCAGCGGCGTGATCGGCGACAGCCGGGGGGCCACGGCGGCCCTGGGCGCCGACCTGTTCGAACGCCTGGTGGACGGGTGGACGCGCCGGCTGGAGTCCCTGCTGGCCAGCGACTGGCCGCCCGTTCCCCCGCCGGCGGAGCAGGCGGGCGCCTGAACCGGGCAGACCTGGGGCCACTGGGCTGTTCCGGCAACGGTGCTGTTCGGGCAACCGCTGGGCCGAGTTTCACCAGGGGTGGTTACAGTCTGGCCATTGCTTGAGCTGCGGCCCCTATGGCATCTGTCGCCCACCCTGCTGTCGTCGAAACCACCGGTGCTGCCAGCAACGGCCAGACTCCGGCCGACGGTCTGCCGGATTTCGCCAGCCCCACCTACAAGGACGCTTACAGCCGCATCAATGCGATCGTGATCGAGGGTGAGCAGGAAGCCCACGACAACTACATCGCCTTGGGCACCCTGATCCCTGACCAGGCCGATGAGCTGGCCAAGCTGGCCCGCATGGAGCTGAAGCACATGAAGGGCTTTACCGCCTGTGCCAACAACCTGAGTGTCACGGCGGACATGCCGTTCGCCAAGGAATTCTTCTCCCCGCTGCACAGGAACTTCCAGAAGGCCCTGGAGGAAGGCAAGGTCACCACCTGTCTGCTGATTCAGGCCATCCTGATCGAAGCTTTCGCCATTTCGGCCTACCACATCTACATCCCGGTGGCCGACCCCTTCGCCCGCCGCATCACTGAGGGGGTGGTCAAGGATGAGTACACCCACCTCAACTATGGCCAGGAGTGGCTCAAGGCCAATCTGGACAACGTGCGAGAGGAGCTTGAGCAGGCCAACCGGGAGAATCTGCCACTCGTGCGCAAGATGCTCGATCAGGTGGCCGATGACGCCGCCGTGCTGCTGATGGACAAGGAAGACCTGATGGCCGATTTCCTCAGTTCCTACCAGGAGGCCCTGATGGACATCGGCTTCACCAGCCGCGAAATCGCCAAGCTTGCTGCCGCTGCTCTGGTCGGCTGACGAGCTGCCCCACACCCCCATGGGAGGATGTAGCGTCCGCGACATCCTCCACTTCTGCGCATGTTCGGCCTCATCGGGCACTCCACCAGCTTTGAGGAGGCCAGGGCCAAGGCTCGCTCCCTGGGATTTGACGAGTTCGCCGATGGGGACCTCGATATGTGGTGTGCAGCGCCACCCCAGCTGGTCGAGCATGTGCAGGTGACCAGCCGCACCGGGAAAGTGATCAAGGGCGCCTACATCGATTCGGTGTTTGTGCCGGAGATGTTGCGTCGTTTCAAGACGGCCAAGCGCAAGGTGCTCAAAGCCATGGAGCTGGTGCAACGCTCTGGCATTGACATCACCGCCCTGGGTGGTTTTACCTCGATCATCTTCGAAGACCTCAATCTGCTGCGCGAAGAACGCATCAGTGCCGTCCAGCTCGATTGGAGTCGCTTCACCACCGGCAACACCCACACCGCCTGGGTGATCTGTCAGCAGGTGGAGCGCAACGCCCCAAAACTGGGCATCGACCTGGCCAGGGCCAATGTGGCCGTGGTGGGCGCCAGCGGCGACATCGGCAGTGCCGTCTGCCGTTGGCTGCAGCGCACGGGCGTTGGCGAACTGCTGTTGGTGGCCAGGCGACCCCAACCCCTGGTGGAGCTGCAGGAAAGCCTGGGGGAAGGCAGGATCCTGCCCCTGGAGGCGGCCCTGCCCGAGGCTGACGTGGTGGTATGGGTGGCCAGCCTGCCCCAGAGCCTCACCATCGACACCGGCAGCCTCAAGCGCCCCTGCCTGATGATCGACGGCGGCTACCCCAAGAACCTCGACACCAAGGCCGCCGCCGAGGGCATTCACGTGCTCAAGGGCGGCATTGTCGAGTTCTGGCAGGACATCGGCTGGCAGATGATGGAGCTGGCCGAGATGGCGGTGCCCGAGCGGCAGATGTTTGCCTGCTTTGCGGAGGCCATGCTGCTCGACTTCGAAGACATCCATACCAACTTCAGCTGGGGGCGCAACAACATCAACCTGGCCGCCATGGACCTGATCGGCGAAGCCTCCTTGCGCCACGGCTTCCAATCCCTGGGCCTGGAGCCGGCCGGCTCCCCATCACCCGCCCTCTCGATCGCCTGACGACCGAGCTCTTCCCCCTCGCTCCCCAGCCACCCCATGGCCCGCCGCGCTCTGCTCGAATTTGAAAAACCTCTGGTGGAACTGGAGGATCAGATCGAGCAGATCCGCCAGTTGGCGCGTGACTCCGAAGTGGATGTGAGCCAGCAGCTGCTGCAGCTGGAAACCCTGGCCACCAGGCGGCGCAAGGAGATCTTCGACGGCCTCAGTGCCGCCCAGAAGATCCAGGTGGCCCGCCACCCCCAGCGACCCAGCACCCTCGATTACATCCAGCTGATCACTGACAGCTTCCTCGAGCTGCACGGCGACCGCCGCGGCTCTGACGACCAGGCCCTGGTGGGGGGTGTGGGCCGGGTGAACGGCATCAGCGTGATGCTGCTGGGTCACCAGAAGGGGCGCGACACCAAGGAGAACGTGGCCCGCAACTTCGGCATGGCCTCGCCGGGCGGCTACCGCAAGGCGATGCGGCTGATGGAGCATGCCGACCGCTTTCGGCTGCCGATTCTGAGTTTCATCGACACCCCCGGGGCCTATGCCGGTGTTCTGGCCGAGGAGCAGGGCCAGGGGGAGGCGATTGCGGTGAACCTGCGCGAGATGTTCCGGCTGCGGGTGCCGATCCTGGCCACGGTGATCGGTGAGGGGGGATCGGGTGGTGCCCTCGGCATCGGCGTGGCCGATCGACTGCTGATGTTCGAGCACAGCGTCTACACGGTGGCGTCACCGGAGGCCTGCGCCTCGATCCTCTGGCGCGACGCCGGCAAGGCCCCCGAGGCCGCCGAAGCCCTGAAGATCACCGGAGCCGATCTGCTCAGGCTCGGCATTGTGGATCAGGTGTTGCCGGAACCCTCAGGGGGTAACCACTGGGCGCCGCTGCAGGCGGCCGACACCCTCAAGGCCGCCCTGCTCGATCACCTCGGCCAGCTGAGCAGCCTGGACGCCGCCGCTTTGCAGCAGGCGCGCTACGAGAAGTTTCGCCGCATGGGCCAGGTGCTGGAATCCGGTGCCCCAGAGCGCTCGCTCCGCCCTTAAGGTTTGAGTCAACCGCTTGGAAGGGCCCTCACCGAGGTCCTCGGTTACCAGCCTTCCAAGCCGTCGTCACCCCCTTCCCCCTTGCCCACAGTTCTGATCACCGGCTCGTCCCGAGGGATTGGGGCTGCAACAGCTCGGCGTTTTGCGGCGGCAGGTTTCGATCTGCTGCTGCTTGCCCGCGATCGCCAGTCCCTGGCGCACCAGGCGGCTGACCTGGCCAGCTCAGGCTGCCGGGTGGAAATCGAGGCCATCGACCTCGGCCAGCCCGACAGCGTGGGCCCGGGGCTGGAGGATCTCTGCTCCCGGGGCCTCGAACCCGATGTGGTGATCAACAACGCCGGTATGGCCTACACCGGAGCGTTGACCACCATGGCCCTGGCCCAGTGGCAGCAGCTCATGCAGCTCAATCTCACGGCGGTGTTCCAGGTCTGCCAGTGCCTGGTGCCCCGACTACGGGCCCGGGGAGGGGGATTGATCATCAACGTGAGCAGCCATGCCGCGCACCAGGCCTTCCCCGACTGGGGAGCCTATTGCGTCAGCAAGGCGGCCCTCGCTTCGCTCAGCCGTTGTTTGGCTGTGGAAGAGCGGGGCCATGGCATTCGTGTCAGCACGCTCACCCTGGGTGCGGTGAATACTCCCCTCTGGGACAGTGAAACCGTCCACAGTTCATTTGATCGCCATGCCATGCTTGATTCTGAGCGGGCCGCCGATGCCCTGCTGTACCTGGCCCAACAGCCCGCCACCCAGGTGGTGGACGATCTGACCCTTATGCCGGCCGCCGGCGCGCTCTGACTCCTATGACGTCCACGTTTCCTTCCAGTTTCAGTGCCAGCGGCTCGGCGCCGAACACCACCCCCATGCCCGTTTCGCTGCGCATCCGGGATCGCCTCGAGAAGGAGGGCGTGGCCTTCTTCGCCAACGACAACATCGCCAACCACCTCCAGGAAGGTGAGCTCGATCAGCTCGAGATCGAGGTGGCAGGCAAGGTGCGCGAACTGCTGCGCAGTCTTGTGATCGATATCGACAACGACCACAACACCGAAGAAACCGCCGAGCGCGTCGCGCGCATGTACCTGCATGAGGTGTTCAAGGGTCGCTACCACCACCAGCCAAAGATCGCCAGCTTCCCGAATGTCAAGAAGCTGGATGAGATCTACACCGTTGGCCCCATCTCAGTGCGCTCGGCCTGCTCGCACCACCTGGTGCCGATTCTCGGCAACTGCTGGATCGGGATCAAGCCTGGCGACCAGGTGATCGGCCTGTCCAAATTCTCCCGTGTGGCCGACTGGGTATTCTCCAGGCCCCACATCCAGGAAGAGGCCGTGATGATCCTGGCTGATGAAATCGAGCGCCTCTGCAAGCCCCAGGGGCTGGCGATTCTGGTGAAGGCACAGCACTATTGCATGAAGTGGCGTGGGGTCAAGGAGCCCCAGACCAGCATGGTGAACTCCATCGTGCGTGGAGACTTCCGTCACGATCCAAGCCTCAAGTCGGAATTCTTTGAGCTCGTAAAACAGCAAGAAGCCGTTCTCTCAACCTGACCCGGATCAAGGCCGAATCGGCCCTACCGGCGGGCTGGCCTGCCGACGGCTCGATGGCTTCGCCATCGTCTCGGAGCTCCCATCCCGACCATCTACGGTGACCACGAGCATCACCTCCCTGCCTACATCCTCGGGCTGGAGCACATAGGTGGGGCCTTGCGCACCGCTGATCAACAGCCAGGTGGTGTCATCCACCGACAGGCGATACCAGTGGTAGGCCGAAGCGGGCAAGGCCGCCAGGGCATCGGCATCCGCCACCGCCTGAAGCAAGGCACCCTCACTGGTCTCGCCCGCCAGCTCCAGGGATTCCAAGCCCTTGATGCTCTGTTCCACAGCATCCTCCTGGCTGATGGTGCCAGCAATCTCCTGGCGCAGGGCCTTGATCTGGGCCTCGGGATTGGTGCTGACCCCGGGCACACAGGAGAGCTGGCCATCGAGCAGCTGGCAGCCCACCAGGTCCTGGGCCTGGGCAGGCACGCCCCACACCAGCAGCAGCGCGGCGAAGCAGCCGCGACGGAACGCTTGCAGGGACACCATGGGGGCAGGTCGTGACGTGCCTGGATTCTGACGCTTCAGGGGCCTGGGAAGCTGCTGCCCTTCACGGCCGCCACCAGGGCCGCCACCCTGCTGAGGTCTTTGTCGGCTGGAGCACGCTCAACGCCGCTGGAGGCATCCAGACCGGTGGGACGGACCTTGGCGAGTACGCCGGCGACCCGCTCGGGTGCCATGCCGCCCGCCAGCCACCAGGGCAGGGGGCTTTCCCACCCCTCCAGCCACTCCAGGGGAATCCGATGGCCCGTGCCGCCCAGCTGATCCGGCACCCAGGCATCCAGCAGCAGGGCATCCACATGGCCGCCATAGGCCTGGGCCTGGGCCAGGTCGGCCGCGGAGCGGATCCGCAGGGCCTTCCAGAGCGTGCAGCCCAGGCGCCGGCGCAGGGCCCCGCACTGCTCAGGGCGCTCGCCGCCGTGCAGCTGCACGATCCGATGCCCCCGCTCTGGCATCAGCGCGGCCAGCTCCTGCTCGGAGGGGTCGGCCACCACCAGCACGCCGGCACAGGCCGGAGCCACCGCCTCAATGGCGGCGAACAGGGCCGGTCGCTGCGCCTCGGCCACGAAGCGGGGCGAGGACGGCACGGCGATCACCCCGATCGCCTCCACCCCGAGGGCTGCCACCGCAGCAGCCTGGCTGGGATCGCGCAGTCCGCAGATCTTGAGTTGGGTGCGAGGCCGCATCGGCAGCGGGGAGGAGAACAGCTTTCTAGGATCGGGGTTGACAACCGCCGGAGCGCCACCGGTATCGGAAAGTAGAGCTGTTGGTGAAACCGATGAGTGAAACCTGTGAGTGAAACCTGTGGGTGAGGGTTGGCAGCTGATGAGCATCCGCGGCATCCCGCTGCGGATCCACCCGAGCTGGTTTGTGATCCTGCTGGTGGCCACCGCTGCCTTCCAACAGCAGTACAGCGTTGGCCTCGGTACCACCGTGGGAGCCGCCGGCCTCTGGGGTCTGGGCCTGGGCACGGCCCTGCTGCTGTTCGTCTCCGTGCTGCTGCATGAGCTCGGCCACTCCTTCGTGGCCCTGGGCGAAGGGGTGAAGGTGCGCAGCATCACCCTGTTCCTGCTGGGTGGGGTGGCCAGTGTGGAGCGCGAGTGCAGCACCGCCATCGGCGCCCTGAAGGTGGCGGCGGCCGGCCCTGCTGTGAGCCTGGTGCTGGGAGGGGCGCTGCTGGCCTCCACCCATGCCGCCAGCCACCTGGCCCCCTGGCTGGGGGCAATGGTGTCCGAGCTCGGCACCCTCAACATGGTGCTGGCGCTGTTCAACCTGCTGCCGGGTCTGCCGCTGGACGGCGGCCTGATCGTCAAGGCGCTCGTGTGGCAGGCCAGCGGCAGCCAGCGGCGCGGCGTGGAGGTGGCCAATGCCTGTGGCCGCTTTCTGGCCTTCGGGGCCATGGCCCTGGGCACGGTCCTGCTGCTGCGGGGCGGTGGCATCAGTGGGGCCTGGCTGATCCTGCTGGGCTGGTTCGGACTCGGCGCCGTGCGCAACCAGCAGCAGCTGCTGACCCTGCAGAGCGCCCTCAGCACCCTGCAGGTGAAGGAGGCCGCGGGCCGCCGTTTCCGGGTGCTGGAAGCCCATGCAACCCTGCGGGAGGTGAGCCGCGTCCGGCTCAGCGAGCCCAGCCCGGTGGGTATCCCCGACTGGCTGCTGGTGTGTGAGCGGGGCCGCTGGCAGGGCGTGATCGACGACGCCACCCTCAAGGAGATCCCCGTGCAGCGCTGGGACAGCGACCGCATCGCCGACCATCTCCAGCCCCTCTCCAGCCTGCCCTCGATCGCCGAAACGGCGCCGCTCTGGCAGGCGGTGCAACTGCTCGAAGCCGACCAGGCCACCCGATTGCTGGTTCTCAGCCCTGCAGGGCTACCCTGCGGCACCCTGGAACGACCCGATCTGGGTGAGGCTGTGCTGCAGAAACTGGGTCTGAAGCTGCCTGCACCTCTGCTGGAAGCGGCCCGGCGTCAGAACATCTACCCCCTCGGCCTGGCCCTGCCCCAGGTGGTGCGCAGCATGGTCGCCTCGGGGGAGGCCCAGCCCTCAGCCAATGCCGGCACCTGAGGGATCGCCCAGCTCCAGCAACTCAGCCACTGCGGCCAGCTCCAGGGCTCGCAACGGCTCCGGACTGAGGGCCGGCAGCGAAAAGGGCAGCTGCTGCCGAGCCGCCTCCTGGAGCACCGCTTCGAGCTCCTGGCCTGCGCAGGGAAGCGGCTTCAGGCGCGGGGCTGCCGTGCCGAACAGCTCCTGCCAGAGGCTGGCCGAAGGCGCCATCTGGATCGAGCCGTGCTGGAGCAGCCGGCCACCCCGCCAGAGCTGGGCGCTGCCAATCCGCTTGCTGCCATCGGCGTGGACCAGATCCGCGGCCGTGGCCAACTCGAAGCAGTTGGCCGACCGCAGCGAGGGCTGATCACCACCAGGCCGCAGGGGCTGGCCGAGCTGCTCGAAGGCCAGCCGCAGCCAGCGGCTGGCCTGGGCGTAGGCCTCCACTTTGCTCGGGGGGGGCGTGGGCCAGACCAGCGCGTAGCTGAGGTCGCCGCCATGGAGCACGGCCCGGCCGCCGCTGGGGCGACGCACCAGATCGATCCGGCCCGCAGCAGCCAGCTCCAGCCAGTGCTCAGGCCAGCGGCGCTGGTGATGGCCCAGGGAGAGGGTGGGGCGCAGCCAGCGGTAGAGGCGGAAGGCGGGACGCTCCTGGGTGAACAGCCAGGCATCGATGGCCATCTGCCAGGAGCCCCCGAGGCGGCTGGCGGGCAACCAGCGCCCACGCCTGGCCTGCTCGAAACGGGCCTGCTCGGAGCTGGTCCCCGCGGAACTGGAGAATGCTGGTGGCTTGGACCGCATCCCTCCAGATTGATCCCCCAACCGACCGAGCTGCTGGTCTTCCTGCCCCTGGGCCTGCTCGCCGGGGTGCTGTCGGGCCTGCTGGGCGTGGGCGGCGGTCTGGTGTTCTCACCGCTGTTGCTGTTGCTCGGCCTGGAGCCCCACCAGGCCCTGGCCACCAGCACCCTGGCGATCGTGCCCACCACCCTCGGCGGCACCTGGACGCACTTGCGCAGCCGCGCCCTGCCCCTGCGCAGCGGCATGGCCATCGCTCTGGGCGCCAGCCTCGGTGCCGCCCTCTGCAGCCGCCTGGGTATGGGGCTGCAAAGCTCGCTGTTGCTGGCTCTCCAGGCCGCCCTCTACCTGGGGCTGGCCCTGCTGATCCGGCCCCGCACGGCCCAGTCCGCAGCGGCGCAGCCGGGGCAGACACCCCTGGGGGCCTTGGGGGCCGTAGGGGCGGTGGCCGGCCTGGCCAGCGGCCTGCTCGGCGTGGGCGGGGGGCTGTTGATGGTGCCCCTGCTCGGCCAGGGGCTGGGGGTGCCGCTGCATCTCGCCATCCGCTACAGCACCCTGGCGGTGCTGGCCTCAGCGGCCACAGCGAGCGCCACCTTCGTGGCCGATGGCCGCGGTCTCTGGACGATCGGCCTGGCCCTGGGGGGACCTGCGGCGCTGGCGGCGCAGTGGTCGGCGGCCCGGATGGAGCGCTTACCCGAACGACTTCTCGTGGTGCTGTTGCGGGGGCTGACGCTGCTGCTGGCCGCCGACAGCACCCGCAGGGCCCTGGCCCTCGGTGGATAGGGCCGCAGAGCTGAGGGGGGGCTACGGGCCGCCAGCGGGTCCCTTGGCGCCGGCCGGAGCCAGGGGCAGCGGCTCCCAGAAGGCCGGGTCCACCTCCAGGCCGAGCACCGCCGCCATCTGACCGAGGCCATGGCGGCAGTTGAGGCCGTGGCCCCGGGCCCAGGTGTCGAGCAGAAACAGCCGGTGGGGCAGCCAGAGCTCCAGCGCCTCGGGGGCAAAGCGCAGGCCCTCCGTCCGGCTGAAGCCGTGGGGCAGCAGCATGGCCACATGGCGGGTGAGCTGGCCGCTGCTGCGCTCGATCAACAGGGGCAGCCAGGGCAGAGCCGCATCGGCCCGCAAGCACCAGAGCCGCACCTCCGGGATTTCGGAGAGTTCCCGAGGGTCGTCAGCCTGGCGGGGCCACTCGAGGCTGAGGCTGAGGGTTCCGCCCAGCCGCACCAGCTGATCCGGCGGCAGGGCGATCCAGGCGCTCAGGGGGCTCAGGTCCAGGGCCCGGATGGCCTCGGCATCCACCAGGGCAGGGCCTGGCTGGGAAGGGACAACCGGGGGGGAGGGGGGCATCAAGAGCTGTGACAGCAAGGCGGCCGCGGCTGGACCGTAGCGGGGTCAGGCCAAACAATGGTGGGGTCATCGATTTGCCCCTACTGCCATGGTCTCCGCACTGAGTCAGGCCGAGATTCTGATTGCCCTGGTGGTGGCTGCCCACGCCGGAGTTCTGGCTGTGCGGCTCTGCTTCAGCCTCTACAAGGCCTGAAGCGGCTCTTGGCAAGGGGGCCTGGGCCCGCTAGAAGACATCAGCATCCCCTGAACTTCCTGCGTTGGCACCCCCGCTGCAGCCCGCTTCAGCTTCACGACTGTGCGGGTCCGTCAGCACTGCTCGTCCACAGCAGTCTTTTGCCCGCCCGCTGCAGTCTGTCTCTCCCCCGCAGGCGCCGGCCGGTTCGGCCCTGGCCCTGTCGGCGGCCAGCACTCTGTCGCTGGAGCGGCGGGAACTGGTCTGCAGTGTCGTGGGGCTCACCATCAAGGCGGCCCTGGCGATCGTGGCCGGGGTGAGTCTGGTGCGGCTGGCGATGGCCTACCAGGACCGCATGGAGCGCCAGGGGGAGCTTTCGGCCGTCCTGCAGATCGAGCAGGCCAAGCTGACCAAGGCGCGCGAGCGTTTTGACCAGCTGTTCACCACCGAAGGGGAGCAGCGCCTGCTGCGCGAACAGAGCCAGTGGATCGCCCCGGATCGCCTGCGGGTGGTGTGGAAGCAGGCCCCATTTCCTTCTGTTGAGCAGGCCGGATCCGGGCCGAGCAAACCCTGAGCCGCTCCTTAGGTTGGGCGCCAGTTCCCCTCCTCCTCCATGGCCGCTGCCCAGACCCCAGGAACGGTCCTGATCACCGGCACCACCTCCGGGGTGGGTCTCAATGCCACCAAGGCGCTCGTCGATCGGGGCTGGACGGTGGTGACCGCCAACCGCGACCCGATCCGGGCAGCGGCGGCGGCCGACTCCCTGGGGCTGCCCTCTGGGCAGCTCCACCATCTGCGGATGGACCTCGGCGACCTCGACAGCGTGCGTGCCGGCGTCGAGACCCTGGTGTCCTCCCTGGGCCTGCCCCTCGACGCCCTGGTGGTCAATGCGGCGGTGTACAAGCCGCGGCTGAAGCAACCGGAGCGCTCCCCCCAGGGCTACGAGCTCTCGATGGCCACCAACCACTTGGGCCACTTTCTGCTGATTCAGCTGTTGCTGAGCGAACTGCAGCGCTCCAACCATCCCTCCAGGAGAGTGGTGATCCTGGGCACCGTGACGGCCAATTCCAAGGAGCTGGGCGGCAAGATTCCGATCCCCGCCCCCGCCGACCTGGGCGACCTCTCCGGCTTCGCCGCGGGCTTCAAGAGCCCCATCGCCATGGCCAGCGGCAAGGCCTTCAAGCCGGGCAAGGCCTACAAGGACAGCAAGCTCTGCAACATGATCACCACCCAGGAGCTGCATCGCCGTCTCCATGCCGAAACGGGCATCGTGTTCAGCTCCCTGTATCCAGGCTGCGTCGCCGATACGCCACTGTTTCGCAACACGCCCAGGCTGTTTCAGAAGATCTTTCCCTGGTTCCAGAAAAAGATCACCGGCGGCTATGTCAGCCAGGCCCTGGCCGGTGAACGGGTGGCTCAGGTGGTGGCGGATCCCGACTTCGCCGCTTCGGGCGTGCACTGGAGCTGGGGGAATCGGCAGAAGCGTGGCGGCAGGCAGTTCAGCCAGGAACTCTCGGACAAGGCCAGCAACCCAGACACAGCCCGCAAGACCTGGGACTACTCCATGCAGCTGGTGGCCCTCGATCCAGCCGCCCTGGGCTCACAGCACGGCAGCTCACCTGAGGGCGCGGCAGCCCCCGTCAACGCCTGAGGGCGCCTTCAGAGGCGCCGGCGGAAACCGTCGTTGAAGCTGGCGGAGGTCGACTCCAGCCGGCTCAACTTCCAGACGTTGCGGCTCAACCGGCGGGCCCGCAGACCACCACGTTCCACCACGGCTGAGCCGGGGCGGGCGCCCAGCAGGGCGCTCACCTCGGCCGTGCTGAGCGGAGCCCCGGTCTGCAGGGCCAGGTTCACCATCTCCAGACGCTGGCGCAGGCTGATCAGGTCCGCGGTGCCGCCATCCTCGGGCTCATTCCAGGCCCAGCCGATCTCCTCACCGGCGGCGGCCATCTTCTGCATCAACCCGAGGCCGATCAGTGCGAGGGCCTGCTCCGGCTTGACCCCCTGGGCCGAGGCGGCGGCGATCCAGTCGGGCATGGTGCTGCCAGCGGTGGCGTCGGGCATCGGATCGGCCTGGGCTGCCCTGGAGGTGGCGGAACTGGCGGCGCTGCGCTTGGGGGCCATGGGGGATGGTTCAGCTTGTGGGGACGGTATCGGCTTCCCGGCGGGGGGCAAGGGGTGCCTCAGCGGCAGGTAAAGTCCCTCAACACCAGGACTTCTCGGGAGAGCGCTCGAGCCGAACGGTTCCCTGGGCCATGGTCACCCCTGCTCCCAGGCCGTCTGGCGGACTGAGAGCGGTTGACGCACTCGCCTGCTGCCCCGCCGACCGAGGTTCTCCGCCGCCCCATGCCCCCGAGCCCGCGCACTCCAGATGATCGGGCCTCCAGGCAGCGCCGCTCCCTGCGCCAGGCCCCGGCCAGGAGTGAGGGCGCCGGCCCCCTGATCACCGGCACCGTGGTGCGCCCGGAGTCCGACGGCGCCAGCTGCGTGATCACCACGGACAGTGAGGGCTCGCGGCTGGCCCGGCTGGACAGCCAGGTGCAGTCGATCGAGCTGCGCACCTACGTCTTCCTCGACTCCCTACAGCCCCAACTGGCGGCCTATATGGGCACCGTGAGCCAGGGCTTCCTGCCGATCCCAGGCGACGCCTGCCTCTGGCTGGAGGTGTCACCGGGCATGGCCGTGCACCGCGTCACCGACATCGCCCTGAAGGCCAGCACCGTGCGGCTCGGCCAGATGATCGTGGAGCGGGCCTTCGGCTCCCTGGCGCTCTACCACCGCGACCAGAGCAATGTGCTCCACTCCGGCGATGTGGTGCTGGAGGCGATCGGCAACACCGTGGAGCAGCGCAGCCGCTGCGAGGTGAGCTGGACGGAGATCATCCGCGCCATCACCCCAGACCATGCCGTTCTGATCAACCGCCAGAACCGGCGGGGCTCGATGATCCAGGCCGGCATGAGCATGTTCATCCTGGAAACGGAGCCGGCCGGCTATGTGCTGATCGCTGCCAATGAGGCCGAGAAGGCCTCCAACATCACGGTGGTGGATGTGAAGGCGGTGGGTGCCTTCGGGCGCCTGACCCTGGCCGGCCGCGAGGGAGACGTGGAGGAGGCGGCGGCGGCCGCCATGCGTGCCATCCACCACATCAACACCACCGCCCAAGGTTTGGCCCGCCCCCGGGGCTGAATCTCCCCCCCTCAGGCCAGACCCATCAGGGCGATCAGCCCCGGGGCCAGCTGGCGTGCCGCCTTGCCGCGGCTGCCCAGGCGCCGGCGCAGGTGCTCCCCCATCTGGGCATAGCTGCTGCCGGCCTCCCGCACGTAGAAGATCGGCCCGTAGCCCGGCCCCTCACCCTCGGCAGCGGTCAGCACCTGGCCATGGCAGACGCCCTCGGCCTCCAGCACGGTCTCACCGGCGGGGTTGGCCAGGGCCATGGCCGTGCGGAAGCACGCCGCCCGGTAGGGGGTGTCGCCGAGCTCCCTCAGCAGGCGCGCCACCCGCTCGTGGTCGCTGGGGCCGTAGCGGGCGGAATAGAGACCAGGAGCGCCGGCCAGGGCAGCCACCTCGATGCCAGAGTCGTCAGCCAGGGCCCAGGAGCCCGTGCGGAGCGCCGCAGCCTCGGCCTTCAAGCGGGCGTTCTCGGCATAGGTGTGGCCTGTTTCCTCCACCTCCAGATCGCGTGGCTGGGGTGACACCTGAACGTCCAGGGGTTCAAGCATGGCAGTGATCTCCGCCAGCTTGTGCGGGTTGCCACTGGCAATGACCAGGGAGGGCAAGAAGCGTTCACTCCAGGGAGGCCAGTGTGGCAGGAGGCCTGGAGCCAGACGGCCTGAATAGCGGCGGTTGGGACGGTCGTGAAGCGATGGCACCAGGCGGAGGGGAAGGGGGTGGGACCGGATGGCTTGAACATTCCACCCCTGGTAAACCCAGAAGGATTCCGGTCCCTGATCACGCTAGGCATAAGTACTGAATGTTCTGGGTTTTGGTGGTGGCCCAGGAGTGGCCAGGTCGGGCCCCAGACTCGCTTGAGGAGCTGGAACAGGGTGGGACGGAAGCCCGAAACAGCAGGCCGTCACAGGGGTGGCAAGCAGAAGCTAACGAAATGTATGCGATCAATCAGGGTCGCTTATGAGTGATGACGCAAAGAGTGATCACCCAACCAGGCCCTTTTGCTTGACGGGGGGTTTGGCGGCGGACCATGGTTGCGAGCGAACATTCCACCCCCTCCTTCAGGAGCAGGTAATGGCTAACGAAACCATGGGCATCGCCCTCGGCATGATCGAAACCCGCGGTCTGGTGCCCGCCATCGAAGCGGCTGACGCCATGACCAAGGCCGCCGAAGTGCGTCTGATCGCCCGCGAATTCGTCGGCGGAGGCTACGTGACCGTGATGGTGCGCGGCGAGACCGGCGCTGTCAATGCAGCCGTGCGCGCCGGGGCTGACGCCTGTGAACGCGTGGGCGACGGCCTGGTGGCGGCCCACATCATCGCCCGCCCCCACCGCGAAGTGGAGCCTGCCCTGAGCGGCAGCGCCGGTTTCGTGGGTTCCAAGGACTGAGGCCCTGAACGCCTGAGGCGTTCTTTCGTCATTCCCTTAACCGACCCAACCGGAGAATCTCCATGAGCAAGAAGTACGAGTCAGGCGTCAAGGAGTACCGCGACACGTATTGGACTCCTGATTACGTCCCCCTCGACACCGACCTGCTGGCCTGCTTCAAGTGCACGGGCCAGGAGGGTGTACCCAAGGAAGAGGTGGCCGCCGCCGTGGCCGCTGAATCCTCCACCGGCACCTGGTCAGCTGTGTGGTCCGAGCTCCTCACCGACCTCGACTTCTACAAAGGCCGTTGCTACCGCATCGAAGACGTGCCCGGCGACAAGGAGGCGTTCTACGCCTTCATCGCCTACCCCCTCGACCTGTTCGAGGAAGGGTCCGTCACCAACGTGCTGACCTCCCTGGTCGGCAACGTGTTCGGCTTCAAGGCCCTGCGCCACCTGCGCCTGGAGGACATCCGCTTCCCCCTGGCCTTCATCAAGACCTGCATGGGCCCGCCGAACGGCATCCAGGTCGAGCGCGACCGGATGAACAAGTACGGCCGTCCCCTGTTGGGCTGCACGATCAAGCCGAAGCTCGGCCTGAGCGGCAAGAACTACGGCCGCGTTGTCTACGAGTGCCTGCGCGGCGGTCTCGACTTCACCAAGGACGACGAGAACATCAACTCCCAGCCCTTCCAGCGCTGGCAGAACCGCTTCGAGTTCGTGGCCGAGGCCGTGCAACTCGCCCAGGAGGAAACCGGCGAAAAGAAGGGGCACTACCTCAACTGCACCGCCGCCACTCCTGAGCAGATGTATGAGCGGGCCGAGTTTGCCAAGGAACTCGGGCAGCCGATCATCATGCACGACTACATCACCGGTGGCTTCACGGCCAACACCGGTCTGGCGCACTGGTGCCGCAAGAACGGCATGCTGCTCCACATCCACCGCGCCATGCACGCGGTGATCGACCGGCACCCCAAGCACGGCATCCACTTCCGGGTGCTGGCCAAGTGCCTGCGCCTCTCCGGTGGTGACCAGCTCCACACCGGCACCGTGGTGGGCAAGCTCGAGGGCGATCGCCAGACCACCCTCGGCTTCATCGACCAGCTGCGCGAGTCGTTCGTGCCCGAAGACCGCAGCCGCGGCAACTTCTTCGACCAGGACTGGGCCTCCATGCCCGGCGTGTTCGCCGTGGCCTCAGGCGGTATCCACGTTTGGCACATGCCAGCCCTGGTAGCCATCTTCGGTGACGACTCCGTGCTCCAGTTCGGTGGTGGCACCCACGGCCACCCCTGGGGTTCGGCCGCCGGCGCCGCCGCCAACCGGGTGGCCCTGGAAGCCTGCGTCAAGGCGCGCAACGCCGGTCGGGAAATCGAGAAGGAAAGCCGCGACATCCTCATGGAGGCCGCCAAGCACAGCCCCGAGCTGGCCATCGCTCTCGAAACCTGGAAGGAGATCAAGTTCGAGTTCGACACCGTCGACAAGCTCGACGTCAACTGATCACCCCATGACGGCGGGAGCGGGAGGTTTCATCCCTTCTCTCCCGCGGTGATCCAGAACCGCATCCATTCATTCCATCCACCACAGGATCCCCATGCCCTTCAAGAGCACCGTGGGTGACTACCAAACAGTCGCCACCCTGGAGACCTTCGGCTTCCTCCCGCCGATGACCCAGGACGAGATCTACGACCAGATCGCCTACATCATCGCCCAGGGTTGGAGTCCCCTGATCGAGCACGTTCATCCCAGCCGCTCCATGGTCACCTATTGGTCGTTCTGGAAGCTGCCCTTCTTCGGCGAGAAGGATCTGGGCGTGATCGTGAGCGAGCTCGAGGCCTGCCACCGCGCCTACCCCGACCACCACGTGCGTCTGGTCGGCTACGACGCCTACATCCAGAGCCAGGGTGCCTGCTTCGTGGTGTTCGAAGGCCGCTGATTGCAGCTGCTTTTGACAGACCACTGATGGTTGCAGTGTGAGCTGCAACCGTCCCCTCTCTCCGCCGGCGGCGCCGGCGGCTGAAGCTTCAGGCCCTAAGGCCTCTTCACAGCGATCTCAACACGTCGGGCGGACATGGCCAGCACATCCAGTCGGGAAACAGCACTCGAGCGCCGCCGGGCCCTCACCACAGGGGGCAAGAAGGCTGCTGGCAGATTCGTCTCCAGCCCAAGCCGGGTGCGCACCGTCGAGGACCTGCGCCAGGCCCGATCGATCGAGACTGCGGCTCCGGTGGCCGAGGCCAGTCAGCCTGCAGCTGATCCCAGATGTGCCCCCAGCCGTGCCAGTTTTTCCCTGAGCGCCCCTGACGCTCCGCGCAGCACCCCCCCCAGACGGGTCCTGAACCACAGCCGGGAGCTGGCACTGGCCCGCCGCGAGGCCCTCACCCAGAAGGGCAAGCGGGCCAGCACATCCCGCGATCGCACCAGAACGGATCTGGGCCTGACCGTGACCCGCGGCACCAGCTCTGCCACCAGCAGCGAGCCAGCGGCCAACGCCACGCCAGCAGCCCCGACGGCGTCCAGCCCCGGCAGCCGCCCCTCCCCCAATCTCAGCCTGTCGAGCTCGCGCATTGGCTCCGGCAGCGGCGGAGCCGCCGAGCGCCGCACCATGAAGCGGGCCCAGGCCCAGCACAACCCCAGCCGGGCCCTGGTGCTGGCCAGGCGGGAGGCCCTCTCCAAGCGCGGCAAATCCGCCAACACCCCCACCAACAGCACCGCCGCCACCCTGGCCCGCCAGGGCAATCCCGACATCAGCACCCGCGAGCTCGCCCAGAAGGTACGGGAACTCAAGGCCAAGGTGGGCAGTGCCGGCTCCTGCCGCAGTGGTGGCACCCGCCCCTGCGGCCCCAACCGCCACGGCGCCCAGCAGGCCGCCACGGCCGATGCCCACTGGAAGGTGGGTATGAGTGAAACCACCTCCGGCCAGGTGGTGACCGGCACCCAGGCCAACCGCTCGCCCAAGACCACGGGCAACGAGGCCGCCACCTGTCGCGCCATCACCGGCACCGAATACCTGGGCGCGGAGGTGTTCCAGACCTTCTGCCAGAGCGACGCTCCCAGCCGCCAGCCGGCCAAGGTGCGTCTCACGGCCACCAGCCACGGCAACCGGGTGACGGGCAACGAGGTGGGCCGATCCGAAAAGGTCACCGGCGACGAACCCGGCACCTGCAAGCTGGTCACCGGCACCGAGTACGTGTCGGCCAACCAGATGGCGTCCTATTGCGGCACAGCCCAATCCAGTCCACGCAAGGTGGGCAGGAGCCAGACCCTGGGCGGCCAACCGGTTTCCGGAGTGATGGTGGGACGCTCCGAGCGGGTCACGGGCGATGAGCCAGGCTCAGGCCTGCAGCTCACGGGCGACCAGTACCTCGGCGCCGAACCGCCGACCCCCGGCCGGGCACCCACCAAGGTGGACTCGCTCCATACGCTGCGGGGCACCAGTGTCACCGGCACCCACGTGGGTCGTGGCCAGCGGGTGACCGGCGACGAGCCCGGCAGCTGCCGCCTGGTCACCGGCGATGAATATGTCGGCAGTCAGCAATACGCCGCCTTCTGCGGCTCGGTTCCTGAACCTGAAGCCCCCAAGGTGGGCTTCAGCGTCACCAACCGTGCCCAGGTGGTGAGCGGCACCCGCACCGGCCGCAGCGACAAGGTGACCGGCGATGAGCCCGGCACCTGCAAGTCAGTGACCGGCACCCCCTACGCCGGCCTGGAGCAGGCCTCCGACTACTGCTCCACTCCAGCCGTGCGGGAGATCCGTCAGCGCACTCCCGTGCGCGGCTCCAGCCGCATGAGTGGGATCCAGCCCGGGATCGGCGGTGTGATGACCGGCGCCGGGCGAGGCGCCTGTGAGCCCGTCACCGGCACGCCCTACGTGGGTGGCGACCAGCTGGCTGCCGCCTGTGGTGCCGCCAGCAGCCAGGACGCCGACTACCCCCAGCCCCTCGAAACAGCCCCCTGGCAGCGGTTCAGCGTTCAGTCGCCGGCCAGGGCCGCCCAGACAGCGCGCCAGCAGGGCGGCGGAGTCACCGGCAACTCCTACGAACAGGGAGGGCGCATCACCGGCCCTTTTGACCTGGCCGCCGGCCAGGTCACCGGCACCGAACAGTTCCGCTTCGATCGCAAGGGCACCCAGCTCTCCCGCGGGCCCATCCAGGTCTCGCCGGCCCCTGCTCCCGTGAGCATGGACCAGGATGTGCGACCCACCTCCAGGGTCACCGGTGAAGGCATCTCCGCTGGGCTCAACATCACTGGCGACGACTGGGACCGGGGCAAACATGTGACCGGCACCGAGGGCCGTTCCGCCCGCCGCCGCAACCCCACCCGCGTCGGCCCCATGAGCGCCATGCCTGGTGCCGAGCCCAAGCGCAACGACACGGTGCCCGAACCGGTGAGCCGGGTGACCGGCTCCAGCGGCAACACCCAGGCCGGATCCCTGATCACCGTCTCCGGTGGGGCCCGCGGCTGAGTTGCCCATGCCCCGCCGATCTTCCCGCCCCAGCGCCGCTTCGCTCGCCCCCACAGCCCAGCGCCGCCGCCCGGGATCCAGCAGGGATCCGGGCATGCCTCCTGCTGACAACAGCCCCCAGCCCACGGTGCCCCTGCGCGGCACCCGCGCCAGGGCAGCCATGCAGGCCGTCCGGCCTCCAGCAACACCCAGCGGCCCCAGCCGGAGCCAGCGGACCCGGCCCTCAGGTCCCAACATCTCCAGCCTGGGCAAACCGGGTACGCGAACAGCAGGCTTCAGCCGCGTCCTCGCGAGCCGGCCGGCGACCAGCCCAGGGAGCGGCTCCAGCACCCATCCGCTCACCGATCTGGGCGCCAACCGGGCCCTGCAGGCCTACGACGAGGGGGTCAAGCAGGCCTTTGACCGCATCGTGCCTGTGCTCAAGCAGCTGTCGGCCCTCCAGCACGAGGACAACTTCGTGGACCAGGCCCAGGCGATCGCCCAGGACCAGCTGGGCTATGCCCTGCCCCTGCCGATTCTGGAAACCGCCTGGGTGAGCCAGCTCGACATGCGCACCCTGTTTGCCTGGTGCGTATTCGAGACCTACGAGCAGACCAGCGCCGCCTTTTTCAATCGGGATCCCCTCGGCGGCCAGGCTGGCAGTGAAGCCGCCCAGGCCTTCAATGAATTCCTGCTGGAGTGTGGCTTCCACCTGCTCGACATCACCCCCTGTGCCGACGGCCGCCTGGGCCATGCCATCGCCTACGGCCTGAGGCTGCCCTTCAGTTCCGTGCGGCGCAGGCCCCATGCCGGTGCCCTCTTTGATGTGGAGAACACGGTGAACCGCTGGGTGAAGACCGAGCACCTCCGCTATCGGGAGGGGATCCCCAATCCCGCCCATGCCGACACCCGCTACCTGAAGGTGGCGATGTACCACTTCAGTTCCAGGGATCCGAGCCATGAGGGCTGCGCCGCCCACGGCAGCAATGACAGCCTGGCAGCCTCCTGTGGGCTCCACCGCCTGCAGGACTTCCAGCAGGCGGTGGAGAACAGCTTCTGCTGCGGCGCCTCGGTGGATCTGCTGCTGCTGGGCATCGACACCGACACCGATGCCATCCGGGTGCACGTGCCGGGCATGGATGGCAGCACCAACCTCGAGCGCTGGCTCGATGCCCAGGACGTCTATGCCGCCACCGCCGACCTGGACCCCGAGCAGGCCCGCCAGCGGCTGCAGGAGCTGGTGCGCCAGGCCGCGGCCTCGGCCCCTGACCCCGGCATGGTGAGCCTCGTGGCCCGCCTGCTCGAGCACAACATCTCCCAGATCGACTACGTGCGCCAGTTCCATGGCGGCGCCTACGACGACGCCAGCCACGCGGAGCGGTTCATCGGCGTGGGGATCGGTTTCAAGGAAATCCACCTGCGCAACCTCACCTACTTCGCCTACATGGACACCGTGGAAGAGGGCGCCGCCGACCTGGATGTGGGCGTCAAGATCTTCCGGGGGCTGAACGTATCGCGGGGGCTGCCGGTGCCGGTGGTGGTGCGCTTCGACTACCACGGCCAGGTGCCCGGGGCGCGGGAGCGGGCGGTACGCCATTGCCAGCGGGTGCAGGCCGCCATCGAGGGCCGCTATGCCGAACTCTGCCAGCAGGGCCTGCTGCACGCCCTGCTGACCATCCGCGATCAGGATCGCCACATCCCTGCCGAGGTGGTGGCGTCCACCATCGTCTTTGCCGCACCAGGAGGCCATTGAGATGCTGATCTGCAAAGTGCTCAAACCCCTGGTGTCCACCAACCGCATCCCCGGTTTCGAACACAAGCTGCTGCAGGTGGTGCTGGATGGCAGCACCAAGAAAGTGGCGGTGGACGCCGTGGGCTGCATCCCCGGTGACTGGGTGATCTGCGTGGGCAGTTCGGCGGCCCGGGAAGCCGCCGGCAGCAAGTCGTACCCCAGCGACCTCACGATCGTGGGGATCATCGACCACTGGGACCCCGACGCCCCCAAGCCGGCCCCGCCTGCCACGGGCACCAGCCCTGCGGCAGGAGGGGCCGGCTGATGGAGATCATGCAGGTGACCGGCTCCCTCGTCTGCACCCAGCGGGTCGGTGGCATGGGCCACTGGAACCTCAGGGTGCTGCGCAACGTCAAAGGCAAGATCGCGGTGGCCGTGGATCCCGTCGGGGCCTCCGTGGGCAACTGGGTGTTCACCTCCAGCGGCTCCGCCGCCCGCTTCGCCTGTGGGGTCCCTGAAGCCCAGATCGATCTGACCATCGCCGGAATCATTGATTTCTGGGAACCCGATGGCTAGCTGACGCTCCGGCGGCTGCTTCCATCAGGGCGGCCGGTTTGCTGATCTCTCCCTGTTCCCGTCCCCCCGCGCCCCGCCATGGCCACACCGACCACCCGATCGACCGGCAAGTCCGCCGCCTCAGAGGGCGCCGGTGACACCAGCAGCGCCACCCCCACGCCAGCACCCACTCCCGTCAGCCCACCCCCGGCAGCCGCCACCGGCTCACCGAACACCAGCGCCGTGAAGTCCAGCAGCGCCCCAGCTGCAGCAACTGCGAAGCCCTCCACAGTTCGCTCCGCAGCCAGCGCCACCAGCCGGTCCAGGGCTCTGCCGCCCGCCTCCAGCACCAGTCCGCGCTCCAGCAGCAGCCGCTCCAGCCGCCGCTCCGGTGGCTCCAGTGGCACCCGGCCCCCCGCCTCTTCCTCCTCCTCCGCAACTTCCCCCATGGCTCCCACCGTTCACGGCATCGCCCTCGGCATGATTGAAACCCGCGGCCTGGTGCCTGCCATCGAGGCGGCCGACGCCATGACCAAGGCCGCTGAGGTCACCATGGTGGCCCGCGAGTTCGTCGGTGGCGGCTACGTCACCGTGATGGTGCGTGGCGAAACCGGCGCCGTGAACGCAGCGGTGCGCGCCGGTGCCGACGCCTGCGAGCGGGTGGGTGATGGCCTGGTGGCTGCCCACATCATTGCCCGCCCCCACACCGAGGTGGAGCCGGCCCTGCAGAGCACTGAGGCCATCCGCCGCCTGTGATGCCGATGGACGCCGCCCACCCGCGCGTCCTGGGCTATCTGGGTCGCGCCCTGAGCCTCGAGCTCTCGGCCGTGCAGCAATACATGACCCAGGCCTCCCTGCTGGAGCTCTGGGGCGATGCTGAGGCCGCCAAGCGCTTCCGCGAAGAAACCGTGGAAGAACTCCGGCACGCCGAAAAGCTGGTGCAGCGCATGCTCCGCCTCGGAGTGGCTCCTGCGGCCTCCCAGTTGCATCCGGTCGCCCACGCCCCCGACCTGCTGGGGTTGCTGCGGCACAACAGCGTCCAGGAAGCCGACCTCATCAATCATTACGCCGAGGCCGTGCGCTTCTGCGTTCAGATCGGGGACGGGGAGAATGAAGCCTTCTTCCGTGAACTGTGGCGCGAGGAGCAATCCCATGGCGAGGAGCTGGCCACTTGGCTGGGCCAGCTGGGCGCTCATCCGGGCCCAGACCTCGATCGGGCCCGTTTCTGAGCCAGCCCCTGCAGGGGAGCAGCGGTACTGAGTCCCCCCGGCTCCGGGCCGCCTGATGGTCGAGCCATTGAGCCCATCCCTACCTCTTTCGCTTCAGTTGGCCTGGCTGATCCCGCTCTATGGGTTCAGCGGCATGCTGCTCTCGCTGCCCTGGGCCTGGGGCTGGTTGCCGCGCCAGGGTCCCCGGCCGGCCGCCTACCTCAACCTGCTGGTCACCCTGCTGGCCGTGGTCCACGGCGCCCTGGTGGCCTGGGAGGTGAACCTCCACGGCCCTGCCCATCTGGCCATCCCGTGGTTTTCCGCCGCCGACCTCAGCCTCAGCCTGGGCTTCGACCTCTCGCCCACCAACCTGGCGGCCCTGGCCCTGGTGACGCTGCTCAGCCTGCTGGCCCAGGTGTTTGCCCTCGGCTACCTCGACAAGGAGTGGTCGCTGGCGCGCTTCTACGGCCTGGTGGGCTTCTTTGAAGGCGCCCTCTGTGGGGTGGTGCTGAGCAGCAATCTGTTCATGAGCTATTTCCTGCTGGAGATGCTCACCCTCTCCACCTATTTGCTGGTGGGGTTCTGGTATGCCCAGCCGCTGGTGGTCACGGCGGCCCGCGACGCCTTCCTCACCAAGCGGGTGGGCGATGTGCTGCTGCTGATGGGGGTGGTGGCGCTCTCGGCCTGGGCCGGATCGATGGAGTTCACCGATCTCTACAGCTGGGCCGCGGCCGCCCACGCCGACGGCAGCCTCACCCCCCTGGCCGGCACCCTGCTGGGCCTGGGGCTGATCGCCGGACCGATGGGCAAGTGCGCCCAGTTCCCGATGCACCTCTGGCTCGATGAGGCCATGGAGGGCCCCAACCCGGCCTCGATCCTGCGCAACTCAGCGGTGGTCACCGCCGGAGCCCTGGTGCTGCTCAAGCTGATGCCGCTGCTGCTGCTCTCCCCGGTGGCCACGGACGTGCTGCTGGCGGTGGGCACGATCAGCGCCCTGGCCGGAGCCCTCGTGGCCCTGGCCCAGGTGGACCTCAAGCGCGCCTGCTCCTACGGCACCACCTCCTACGTGGGGCTGGTGTTCATTGCCATCGCCCTGCAGCAGCCCGGCATCGCCCTGCTGCTGCTGTTCTCCCACGCCCTGGCCAAGGCGCTGCTGTTCATGGGGGTGGGCAGCGTGATCGCCGCCACCAACTGCCAGGACCTCACCGAGCTGGGCGGCATCGGCAGCCGCATGCCGGCCACCGCCACCGCCTTTGTGGTGGGGAGCGCCGGCCTGGTGGGGCTGCTGCCCCTGGGCTGCTTCTGGTGCTTCGGCCTGGGCGTGGAGGCTCTGCTGGCTGACACTCCCGCCTTCGCCGCCGTGCTCCTGATCACCAATGCCCTCACAGCGGTGAACCTCTGCCGGGTGTTCCGCAGCGTGTTTCTGGGGCCCGCGATGCCCAAGACCCGCCGCACGCCGGAGGTGGTCTGGCTGATGGCCCTGCCGATGGTGAGTCTCAGCGTGCTGGTGCTGCTCACCCCCCTGCTGCTGGCCCGGCTGGATCCAGTGCCTGGCCTGGCCTCGTTCCCCTGGCCCATCGGCCTGGCGGTGGTGGGCAGTGGGCTGTTGGGGGTGGGGATCGGCGCGCGGCTGCCGCTCGATGGGGTGCGGAGCCGCTCCAGCCCCCAGGCCCTGCGCGGCCTGCAGGACCTGCTGGCCTTCGACTTCTACAGCGAGGCGGCCTACCGCAGCACGCTGGTGGCCCTGGTGGCGGCCCTGGCCCGCCTCAGCGACTGGCTGGATCGACGCCTGGTGAATGGGGTGGTGAATGGTTTCGGTCGCCTCTCGCTGCAGAGCGCCGAGGGTCTGAAGCTGGGGGTGAGCGGGCAGCTGCAGTCGTATCTGCTCACCGCCGTGGTGGCGATCGTGACGCTGGCCGCCTCCCTGGCCTGGCTCAGCCGAGGCGGCCCATGAGCGCCCTGCCCCTGCTCTCCTTGCTGCTGCTGCTGCCCCTGGCCGGCGGCCTGGGCCTGCTGGCCTGGCCCCAACCTGCCACTGCCGCCCGGCTGCGGCAGGCCAGCATCGCCCTGCTCAGCCTGCAGCTGGGCCTCAGCCTGGCCGTGGTGCTGGCCTTCGACCCCGGCCAGAGCGGCCTGCAGCTGCAGGAGGTGCACACCTGGCTGCCCGACCTGGGCCTCGAGTACCGGCTCGGGGTGGATGGGCTGTCGCTGCCGCTGGTGCTGATGAACGCCGGCCTCAGCCTGGTGGCCGTGGTCTGCAGCCGCGACCTGAGCCGCCGGCCGCGCCTCTACTTCGCCCTGCTGCTGCTGATCAGCGGGGCCGTGAACGGGGCCTTCCTGGCCGACAACCTGCTGCTGTTCGTGCTCTTCTACGAGCTCGAACTGATCCCCCTATGGCTGTTGATCTCCATCTGGGGGGGCGCCGGGCGGGCCTACGCGGCCACCAAGTTCCTCATCTTCACGGCCATCTCCGGCATGCTGATCCTGGCAGCCTTTCTGGGCCTGGCCCTGCTCACCGGAACCGTGGACTTCAGCCCCACGGCAGTGACCTCCCAGCAACTTGGACTGGGCAGCCAGATCGTGCTGCTGCTGGCGCTGCTGGTGGGATTCGGCATCAAGATGCCGCTGGTGCCATTCCACACCTGGCTGCCCGATGCCCACACCCAGGCCTCCACGCCGGTGTCGGTGCTGCTGGCGGGCGTGCTGCTGAAGCTGGGCACCTACGGCCTGCTGCGCTTCGGCATGGGGCTGTTCCCTGAGGCCTGGGCGGTGCTGGCGCCGGGATTGGCGGTATGGGCGGCGATCTCTGTGGTGTTCGGGTCGCTGGCGGCGATCGCCCAGCAGGACATGAAGCGGATGGTGGCCTACAGCTCCGTGGGGCACATGGGCTACATCCTGCTGGCGGCGGCGGCAGCATCGCCGGTGAGCCTGCTGGGCACCCAGTTCCAGATGGTGAGCCATGGCCTGATTTCAGCCCTGCTGTTTCTGCTGGTGGGGATCGTGTACCGCAAGACGGGCAGCCGCGACCTGACGGTGCTGAAGGGTCTGCTCAACCCCGAGCGAGGTCTGGCGCTCACGGGATCGCTGATGATCCTGGCCGTGATGGCAAGTGCCGGCATGCCCGGCATGGCGGGCTTCATCGCCGAGTTCCTGGTGTTTCGGGGCAGCCTCGGCGCCTACCCGGTGGCCACCCTCTGCTGCATGGTGGGCTCCGGGCTCACGGCGGTGTACTTCCTGCTGCTGGTGAACCGGGCCTTCTTCGGCCGGCTGGCCATCACCGCCGCCGAGGATCCGCTCGAGTCCAGCCGGCTCGACATCCAGCTGCCCGCCGTAGCAGCGCGCGAGACGGTGCCGGCCATCGCCCTGGCCCTCGGCGTGGTGGTGCTCGGTCTGGCGCCCGGTGGCCTGGGGCACCTGAGTGAGGCCACCACCACCGCCATGGCGCAGCTGCCGGCCCTGGCCGCGCAGCTGGCCTCCGGGGGCCTGGGCTGATGCCTGTGATTCCGGCCGATCTCACCGTGAAGGGCGACAGGCTCACAACGGCTGAGCTGTGCCAGCGGCTGCTCAGCGGCCAGACCCTGGTGGCCGACTCGGCGGACCAGCGGCTGCAGGTGGTGGGGGTGCTGGAGAGCTATGGCGCCGTGCTGGATGCCTACAGCACCAACCTGATCTTTCAGGCCGAGCGCCAGTTTCTCAATCCCTTGCCCCTGTTCAAGTATCTGGATGGGGATCCGAGCCCGGCCCGGATCTGGCGCAACCTGCGGCACGACCGCATCAATTACGAGTATGCCGAGTACTGCATGAAGACCATGCTCTGGCACGGCACGGGCGGGCTGGATGTCTACCTTGACTCCACCGACTTCGCCGCCGGCTGCGCCGGCATCATCGCCGCCAAGCGTCAGGGCGATCCCCTGCTGGCCCTGCTCCATCCCCTGTTCCCGGGCTTCCTGCCGGAGCTGATCCGCAGTGCCGCCACCACCCATGCGCTCGGCCAGTTCTGGCGGGTGATGAGTGATCTGTTCCTGGCCCTGGCCACCGAGGAACGCGAGGGCCGGATCGGCACGATGGCCGCTGTGGTGGAGTACATCCGGCAGGGCCTGGTGCGGGCAGCCAGCGCTCCCATCACCTACGCCGTGGAGCTCGGCGGCCAGCGGCACTGGGTGCTGCCCCCCGAGGCCGGCCTCAGCTTTCTGATGGATGTGGCGGTGCCCTATGTGGAGGCGGTGTTCCTGCGCGGGACGCCGTTCTTCGGCACCGTGAGCTTCAACGCCCAGGCCCAGCAGATTTCCACCGACCAGGCCCGCTTCGCCTATGGCGCCCTGTTTGCCGATCCGCTGCCAACCATGGGGGCGGGCATCCCCCCCAGCCTGCTGATGCAGGACATGCTCCGCCATCTGCCCGAGGCCCTACATCGCTGGTACGACCAGCACGGCCGCGGTGAGGGCGACATCCACGTGAACATCTGCCGCAGCTTCCAGAAGGCGATGTTCTGTGTGACCGAGGCCGCTATCCAGGGCACCATGCCCCACGGGCTGGCCTGCAGCGAGGCGAGCCAGCAGGCCGCCAACCTGGCCTACGCCGGTGCCTGGGCCAGGCGCCTGGCGGCCGCCCGCACCGACTGCCTGGCGGAGAGCCGCTGGGTCCGCCCCAACCCAGCGCTGGCCTAGGGTCTGACCATGGAGCAGACCTGGACTCCCCGGCCCAAGCCCGACCGCGCCGAGCGCCTGGAGCGGCGTATCGAGTTCGGCGACTACGGGGCAACCCGCGCCTTCCTGGAGCAACTGAACGATCTCTGCGACCGGCTGGGCCGCTATCCGGACATCAGCTTCGGGCGAACCTATGTGAACCTCACCCTGCGGCCTGAGCCCGAGCAGGAGCTGATCGGACCTGAGGACGAGGCGTTCACCGCCGCCATCGATGCCCTCTGCCCGGCCGCCCCTCCGGCTGAGAGTGGCCCGTGACCGATCTGGGCCTGTCGGTGGACCTGCGGGCGGCCTACGAGGGAGCCGGGGTGCAGGAGGTGCTGGATGAACTCGACCGCGACCTGATCGGCCTGCGGCCGGTGAAGGCCCGCATCCGTGAGATCGCCGCCCTGCTGGTGGTGAACCGGGCCCGCCAGCAAGTGGGGCTGGAAACGGCGCCGCCCTCGCTGCACATGTCCTTCACCGGTCGGCCGGGCACCGGCAAGACCACCGTGGCCGAGCGGATGAGCAAGATCCTGCACGGGCTGGGCTATGTGCGCAAGGGCCATGTGATCACCGCCACCCGCGATGACCTGGTGGGGCAGTACATCGGCCACACCGCTCCCAAGACCAGGGAGATGCTCAAGAAAGCCATGGGGGGGGTGCTGTTCATCGACGAGGCCTACTACCTCTACCGCCCTGAAAATGAGAGGGATTATGGGGCAGAGGCGATCGAGATCCTGCTGCAGGTGATGGAGAGTCAGCGCGACGATCTGGTGGTGATCTTCGCGGGCTACAAGGATCGGATGGACATCTTCTACCAATCCAACCCCGGTCTTTCGTCGCGGGTGGCCAACCACATCGACTTCCCCGACTACAGCGCCAAGGAGCTGCTGGCGATCGCCCAGTTGATCTTGGCTGCCGAGAACTACCGTTTCAGCGATGAAGCCCGCTCCGCCTTCGCGGACTACATCCAGCGCCGCATGAAGCTGCCCTTCTTCGCCAATGCCCGCTCAATCCGCAACGCCATCGATCGCGCCCGCATGCGCCAGGCCAACCGGCTGTTCAGTGGCATGGGCAACGCCCTCACCAAGTTGGATCTGATGACGCTGGAGGCCGAGGACATCACGGCCTCCAGGGTGTTTCAGGGGGAAGTGGAGGGCCTGGATCCCGCCCGTCCCCTCACCTGAAGGACGGGGCCGGTTCGGCAGGCGCACTCAGTTCGGGAAGAGATCGATGCGGGGAGCGGCCGGGCGACGCCGTTCATCCCCCTCCAGGCGGGTCCCGCAGGAGATGGTGCCATCGCTGTCCGTGGTGCAATTCTCCGGCACCACCTGGGAGCCGGCCGGTGGCGGGGCGCCTTGCCGCTGCCAGGTCTGGGTCTGGGCCCGGGCGGGGCCGGCGCCCAAGCTGCCGCCGAGTGCAGCGGCCAGAGCTGCCGCCCCGAAGACGTGGCCCATGGAAGCCATCAGGTTCGATGGCAGGGATTGCTTCATGCTGGAAATGGGACAACGGCAGGGCAAATCCCATTCTACCCGGGCCCCATGAGGCTGTCCTGGCGGGGGGCTGCTATGAGCAACCTCCATCGCACTCATAACAGCAGACAGCCAACAGGCAGGCCGCGATTTACAGTCAAGCATGAACACCTTCAACCCTGCTGTGCAGCCTCTCTTCGCAGTGATCAAGTCATCCAACCAGCAGCTTCTGCAGTCTCTGGTCCGCGGTTCAGTCGCAGCCCTCACCCTCACCCTGGCTTCCGCCACCACGGTGCGGGCCGAAACCTGCACATTTCTCCAGCCGATCGGTGGCGATGGCAGCAATCCCGTGGTATCCAAAACCGTGGGAAGGGCCAAGCTGCTCGGCAGAACGAATTGGAACACCGATTTCATCGTGGATCGCCCCTACAGGAACTACAAGTTCTTCTTCACGGCCAACTCTTCCGATGCCAATGCGAAGTATCCCGTGGAGGGATTCATGAAGTTCACCGATGGCACCAGCCTGCAGGTGATCAATGCCACGATGAATCCGCCGATCGGCAAGGGACAGGAGTTCGGTCCCTTCCCTGCTGTGCCTGAAAAGCAGGCCAGCCAGATGAACTTCAAGGTGGGAGCTAGCGACGACCCGGGGGCCCTCGGCTTCAGCTACCGCATCTCGGTTCAAGGCTGCATGTGAAGCGAAGCGCCTGGGCTCAGCGCCGCTTGCGAGAGTCGATCTGCAGCAGGTCACGCACCTGCTGAACCTGGCGGGCCAGGGCGGGATCGGCGCTGAGCTTCTTTTCGATCTGCTCCACGGCGTACATCACCGTGGAGTGGTCCTTGCCCCCGAACACCTCGCCGATGCGGGGCAGGGAGAGGTTGGTGCTGTGGCGCATCAGGTACATCCCCACCTGGCGGGCCTGGCTCACGGCCCGCTTGCGGCTGGGACTGCGCATTTCATCGCCCCCCACACCGAACACCTCTGACACCTTCTCGAGCACCTGCTCGGGCTTCACCTCCACGTCACGGCCGGCCGGATCGAGCATCGGCGCCACCGACTCCACCGTCATCGGCAGACCGGTGATCGATACGAAGGCCACGGCCCGGGTGAGGGCCCCCTCCAGTTCACGAATGTTGGAGGTGAAGCGCCCGGCGATGAACTGAATCAGATCGCGGGGCAGGGCCATCTGCTCCTGCTCGGCCTTCTTGTGCAGGATCGCCATGCGGGTTTCCAGATCCGGGGCCTGGATGTCGGCGATCAGCCCCATCGAGAAGCGCGAGATCAACCGCTCCTGCAGGCGGGGGATCTGGCTGGGGGGCCGATCGGAGGCGATCACCACCTGGCGGCCGGCCTCGTGCAGGGCGTTGAAGGTGTGGAAGAACTCCTCCTGGGTGTACTCCTTGCCCTCGATGAACTGGATGTCATCCACCAGAATCAGGTCAGCGGCGCGGTAGCGGTCGCGGAAGGCCTGCATGCCGTCCTTGCGAATCGCCTGGATCAGGTCGTTGGTGAAGGTTTCGGTGGACACATAGAAGACCCGCGCCTCCGGATTGATCTCCAGGCGGTAGTGGCCGATGGCCTGCATCAGATGGGTCTTGCCCAGGCCCACCCCGCCGCAGATGAACAGGGGGTTGAACTCCCGGCCAGGCGCCTCAGCCACCGCCAGGGCCGCGGCATGGGCCATGCGGCTGTTGGGGCCCACCACGAAGCGGTTGAACACGTAACGGGGGTTGAGACCACTGCCTGGGGAGCCGGCGGCCTGGCCAGGCCTGCCGGTGGCAGTGGTGCCCTGGGCCGTGGGGGCCGGCGCTGGCGCAGGGGGCACCCCATTGGAGCCGGGCTGGTCGGGGAGGCCCCCGGCGGCGGCAGCGGTGCCGATCTGAATCCGCAGCGGCCGGCCGGCGATCTCGCTGGCCACAGCCTCGATGGTGTCGAGATAGTTTTTACGCAGCCAGCCGCAGGCGAAACTGTTGGGTGCCTCGAGCAGCAGGATGTCCGCCTCGACCCCCAGGCAACGGGCCGGGCGGATCCAGGTTTCGAAGGTGGGTTTGCTGAACCGGGCCTGGAGGGCCTGCTGAACCTGGTGCCACAGCTCGTCTGTCTGCTGCACCAAGGGCCCCCACGCGGGTGCCGAATATAGGCAGATCACCCGCCCCCGCTCCGTCTTAAATGTGCCCCAGACCCACCGGGGCAACCCCCCTCCCACCAGCCGTCCCCCTGAGTCGACCATGCCCTGCTTCCGCCCCTGGCCCAGTGCCGGACTGATCGGCACGTTGCTGCTCACAGGCTGCGCCAGTGGCCTGCCCCGACTGCCGAATCTGCCCCAGCTGCCCGGCCAGCCCGATCAGGGCAACGTGCGCATCAGCGACGCCGCCCCCGTGCCGCCCCTGCAGCCCGGCAACAACGTGATCGTGGACGCCGTGGCGAAGGTGGGACCCGCCGTGGTGCGGATCGACACCACCAAACGGGTGATCAATCCGCTGGGGGGCCTGTTCGGCCGCGGACCCACCATCCAGGAGCAGCAGGGCCAGGGCTCCGGCTTCATCACCCGCTCCGACGGGGTGCTGCTCACCAATGCCCATGTGGTGGATGGGGCCAGCGAGGTGACCGTGACCCTGCCCGACGGCCGCAGCCTCACCGGCAAGGTGCTCGGCAGCGATCCGCTCACGGATGTGGCGGTGGTGAAGGTGGTGGCCACAGACCTGCCCGTGGCGCCCCTGGGGGACTCCGCCAAGCTGCGGCCGGGCGAATGGGCGATCGCCATCGGCAACCCCCTGGGGCTCGATAACACTGTGACGGCCGGCATCATCAGCGCCATCCAGCGCACCAACGCCGTCGGCGAGGGCCAGCGGGTGCCTTACATCCAGACCGACGCCGCCGTGAACCCGGGCAACAGCGGCGGGCCCCTGATCAACGACCGGGGCCAGGTGATCGGCATCAACACCGCCATCCGCCAGGCACCGGGCGCGGGCCTGAGCTTCGCGGTGCCGATCAATGTGGCCCGCCAGATCGCCGCCCAGATCATTGAGCGCGGCTTCGCCAGCCACCCCTACATCGGTGTGCGGCTCCAGGCCCTCACCCCCCAGCTGGCGCGGGAGATCAACGCCACCACCGACCAGTGCCGGCTGCCGGAGGCCAATGGCGTGGTGGTGGTGGATGTGATGCAGAACAGCCCGGCCGCCAAGGGGGGCCTCAAGCCCTGCGACCTGATCGAGTCTGTGGGCGGGCGCCGGGTGCGCAACCCCTCGGAGGTGCAGCTGGCCGTGGATCAGGGCAAGGTGGGCGATGCCCTCGAGGTGGTGGTGCGCCGCGGCAGCGCCACCACCAACCTGACCCTGCGACCCGCCGAGCTGCCGCGGCAGAACTGAGCGGCCGGCGTGATCCAGGCCAGCCAGGGGGGCCCGTCAGGGGCACTGCAGCTGGTGGTGCTGGCCCGCTGGCCGGCGCCCGGGCGCTGCAAGAGCCGGCTGGCCAGGGGCCTGGGCGTCGGGCGGGCGGCCGCCATTCAGGAGCGCCTCACGGCCCACACCTTCGCGGTGGCCCGCCGCACCCGCAGCCGGGTGGGCTGCCGCCTGGTGCTGGCGGCCCAGGGCCTGGGGGAGCGACAGCGGCGGCGCTGGGCGGGCTGCCTGGGCTGCGATGGCTCCACCGACCAGGGGGCGGGCAGCCTCGGGGTGCGCCTGCAGCGCCAGGTGTTGCGGGCGCTGGCGGAGGGGGCCCAGCGGGTGGTGCTGATCGGCAGTGACCTGCCGACCCTGGAAGCTGCCGATCTGGAGTCCGCCTTCGAGGCCCTGGGCGCGGGCAGGCCGGGAACCCCCTCCCTGGTGCTGGGGCCTGCAGGCGACGGCGGCTACTGGCTGCTCGGCCTGACCCAGGCCCGGGCCGAACTGCTAGCGGGCATCCCCTGGGGCAGTGCCCAGGTGCTGACGCAGACCCTGGCGGCGGCAGCCGCCCTGGGCATCGAGCCGCGTCTGCTGCCCCTGCGCCGGGACCTCGACCGCGCCGACGATCTGCGGGCCTGGCGCTGAACCGTGGCCGACTCCTCACCCTGGCTGAGCGTGGTGCTGGCCACCCGCAATGAGGGCCATGCCCTGGCGGGCCTGCTGGCCCAGCTGGCCAGCGCCCCGGCCCTGGTGCGCGAGGTGCTGGTGGTGGATGGCGGCAGCCAGGACGGCACCCCAGAACTGGCACAGTTGGCAGGAGCGCGACTGCTGCGCAGCGCGCCGGGGCGTGGCCGCCAGCTGGCCCTCGGCGCCCGGGAGGCCCGTGGACCGTGGTTGCTGCTGCTCCATGCCGACGTGCGCCTGCCGCCGGACTGGGCCGCGCGGCTGGGGCAGGCGCGGCAGAGGCCTGCGGAGGCCTGGTACTTCGAGCTGGGGATCGGCGGGCGCGGCCTGGCCCTGCGGCTGGTGGAGCTTGGCGTGAACCTGCGCAGCCGCTGGCGCCAGCTGCCCTATGGCGACCAGGGGCTGCTGCTGCCCCTGCAGCACTACTGGGCCAGCGGTGGCCTCAGGCCCCTGCCCCTGATGGAGGACCTCGACCTGGTGCAGCGCCTGCGACGTCGTGGGCGCCTGCGGAGCCTCGGTGGCGCCGTGCGGGTGGACGAACGCCGCTGGCGCAGCCGCGGGGTCTGGCGCACCACCCTCGACAATGCCCGCCTGCGGCGGGCCTGGCGCCACGGCGCCGATGCCGAGACCCTCGCCCACCTGTACTACGGCATCGAGGCGGGCAGCCCTAGGGCGCGTACCAGAAGGCGCAGCGACGCTCCAGGGGCTCCAGATCCCAACCCTGGGCCCGGTAAAAGGCCACCACCTGGGGATCGGCGAACAGGGTGACGCGATCCACCTGCATGCTGCGCAGCTGATCGAGCACGTAGACCATCAGCGCCTTGCCCAGCCCCAGGCCCTGGTAGTGGGGATGCACGGCCACGTCCCAGACCGTGGCTTCCACCACCCCATCGCCGGTGCAACGGGCAAAACCCACCAACTTCGGCAGGCGGGGATCATGGCGCCAGAGTCCCACCCGCAGCAGGCTGTGCTGGAGGGCCTTGCGCACCCGACGCAGCGGCCGGCGGCTCCAGCCCACGGCGTCACACAGCTGCTCCAGCTCGATCAGATCGATCTCCCGTTCGGCACTCAGCACCAGCGACACCTGGCTCTTGGGCGTGGGGCAGAGCCGGTGCTGCTCCCCATAGAGCGTGGTGAGCTGGAGGGCCGGATCCACGGAACAGCGATGGCGGGATGCCACGATCCTGACTGATGGCAGCAGCTTCCGCTCCACCACGGATCGCCCCAGAGCGATTCCCGGCAGGGCAAAAGCCCCTGATCGTGGCTCTGCACGGCTGGTTGCTGGCAGGGCGGCTCTGGGATCGTCTGGCGGCGGAGCTGGGGCCAGAGTGGGAGATCTGGGCGCCGGATCTGCCCGGCTTCGGCGGCCGGGAAAGGCCCCGGGGGCTGCAGGCGAGCCTGGCCAGCTACGGCGCCTGGGTGGCCGAGCAGGCCCTTCGGCAGGCCAAGGACGGCCGGCCGGTGGTGCTGATGGGCCACTCGCTCGGTGGCAGCTTGGTCCTCCATGCCGCCGGGTGCCTCGGCAGCCGGCTGACAGGGGTGGTGCAGATCGCGGTGGGCGGCGGGGTGTACCAGCCGCGGCCCTTTGCCCAGGTGCGGCGGGGTGGGGCGCTGTTTCTGCAGCTGAGGCCCCGCTGGCTGGTTCACGTGCCCGGCAGCGGCCCGCTGCGCAGCCCCCTGCTGGCGGATCGGCGGGCCGCCCAGGGGCTGCTGGCCTGCAGCATGCGGCGTAGCTCCGTGCAACAGCTGCCCGGGCTCACCGCCGCCCTCACGGTGCCCAGCCTCTGGATCGCCGGCAGCAACGACCGGGTGATGGAACCGCGGTACGTACGCCACCTGGCAGGCTACGCCCGCCAGCACGATCTGAGGGTGTTGGCGGGGGCCGGCCATCTGCCGATGCTTGGGCGGCCCCGGGAGCTGGCCGACACGATCGGCCCGTGGCTGGATCAGATCGCCCCGCCTCGGCCATCTCCTCCTGTGGCGGAGTAGGTCAGATCAGTAGACGGTAGGCACGAAGAACTGCTCGTTCATGGGGGGGCGCTGATAATCGCTGCCACTCTTGCGAGGGGGCAATTCGATCGCGTCGGGGGTCATGTCCTCGTAGGGGATCTTGCTGAGCAGATGGCTGATGCAATTGAGCCGGGCCCGGCGCTTGTCATTGGCCTCCACCGTGAACCAAGGTGCTTCCGGGATGTTGGTGTGGGCAAACATCTCATCCTTGGCTTTTGAAAACTCGACCCACCGGTCGCGTGACTCCAGGTCCATGGGACTCAGCTTCCAGCGGCGGGCAGGGTCTTCCAGCCGTGAGCGGAAACGGGCCTCCTGCTCGTCATCGCTGACGGAGAACCAGTATTTGATCAGCACGATGCCACTGCGCACCAGCATGCGCTCGAACTCCGGGCAGGAGAGCATGAACTCCTCCACCTGCTCTGGCGTGCAGAAGCCCATCACCTTCTCAACCCCGGCGCGGTTGTACCAACTGCGGTCAAACAACACGATTTCCCCAGCGGAAGGGAAGTTCTCCACATAGCGCTGGAAATACCACTGGGTCTTCTGTTGATCAGAGGGGGTTCCCAGAGCCACCACGTTGCAGCCGCGGGGGTTCAAGGGCTCGGTGATGCGCTTGATCGTGCCGCCCTTGCCGGCCGCATCCCTGCCCTCGAACAGCAGCACAACCCGATAGCCCACGTGCTTGATCCAGTACTGCATCTTGACCAGCTCCACCTGCAACCTGGCCAGCTCTTTCTCGTAGTACTTGCGATCGAGCTTGGGTAGACGGCCTTCTGAATCCTTGGAGAAGTCGTCGAAGATCGGAGAAGGCTTGTACCTATCAGCAGAGAGCCCTTTTTTATCGTTCTTGCCCTTGCCGCCCTTGGCTTTGCCAGGGTTCTTGGACTTGGCTTTTTTCTCGACTTTCTTTTCCTTCTTATCCTTTTTGCTCTGTTTCTCACTCCCGTCCATCATCGGTGCGGCGCTCTTGAGCAGATCAACGTCATTCATGGACAAGGGGATTCACCAGCAATGAAAACGTCCTAGCCCCTCACTTGAACCTCGCGTGGCAGCCACGACTACCAATGGCCACCCTTTGCCTTTGTCGCTTGCGGGCCCTAGAGGGCCGCCAGGCCCTTGTCCTGCAGCTCGGCGAGGCGGGCGTAGAGGCCACCGGAGTCGCGCAGCTGACGATGGGTGCCCTCCTCGATCACCCGGCCCCGCTGCAGCACCAGGATGCGATCGGCGGCCTCCACGGTGGCGAGGCGATGCGCGATCACGATCGCCGTGCGCTGCTGGAGCAGGCGATCGAGGTCGCGCTGCAGGGTGGCTTCAGTGGAGGGATCCATGAAGGCGGTGGCCTCATCCATCACCAGCACGGAGGGATCGCGAATCGCCACCCGGGCCACCGCCAGCAGCTGGCGCTCGCCGGAGGAGAGATTGCCGCCCCGCTCGCGCAGCTCCGTGGCCAGCCCCTCCGGCAGACGCCGCAGCAGCTCCGCCAGGCCCAGCTCGCCACACAGACGCACCAGGTCGTCGCTGGAGATGGGCGCATCGAGGCGCAGGTTGTCGGCCACGTTGCCGCTGAACAGGAACGTGTCCTGCAGCACCACGCCGAGGCGCTGCCGCAGGGTGGGGATCGGCAGCTCGCGGATGTCCACGCCATCGAGCAGGATGCGGCCGCTCTGGGGCTCGTAGAGGCGGCACAGCAACCGGATCACCGTGGTCTTGCCGGATCCGGTGGGACCCACCAGGGCGACATGCTCGCCGGGAGCGATGCGGAAGGAGAGATCCGTGAGGATCGGGTCGTCCTCGCGGTAGGCGAAGGACACGTGCTCGAACACCACCTCGCCGGCGCTGCTGCGCTGGCCCCCCGAGCGATGGGCCGCCGCCGAACGCTGGGCGGCGGGAAGCTCCTGGATCTCGATCGGCTGCTCCAGCAGTTCGCCGATGCGCTCCACCGCCGTCAGCCCCCCCTGGATCTGGGTGAAGCGCTCCGCCAGTTGGCGCAGAGGGTCGAACAGCCGCTGGGAGTAGAGGATGAACGTGGTGAGGGTGCCCAGACCGAGCAGGCCGCCCGACACCATGCTGCCACCGGCCGCCAGCACCACGGCCACGGCCACCAGGGCCACCCATTCGATGAAGGCGGAGATGGAGCTGTCGTAGAGGATCGTGCCCGTCACGGCACGGCGGTAGGCGTCGGTGGTGCGGGCAAAGCGGGCGCTGTTGACGTCCTCGCGGCGGAACATCTGCACCACCTCCAGCCCCTGCAGGTTTTCCTGCAGGTCGGCGTTGAGGGCGCTGAGCTCTTCGCGCACCCGGTAGTTGGCCCGGCGGTAGCGCTTCTGCAGCCACAGCATCCCCAGCACCACGGGCACCTGGGAGGAGAGCAGCAGCAGCGCCAGGCGCCACTCGATGCTGAGCATGGTCACGGCGATCACCAGCAGGGTCACCAGATCGGCCAGCACCCCCACGGCGCCGCTGCCGAAGACCTCGGCAAGGGCATCGACATCACTGGTGAGCCGGGTGAGCAGCTTGCCCACGGGCGTGCGGTCATGAAAGCGCAGCGACAGCGCCATCGCATGGGCGAAGAGGTCGTCGCGGATGCGGGCGGTGAGCCGCTGGCCCACGGCCTGAACGCTGTAGCTCTGCAGGCCCTGCAGACCCAGCCTGAGCAGCACCGCCGCCAGCAGCACGATCACCAGCAGCCGCAGGGCCTGGTCCACCGGCATGCCGCTGAGGAAGGCCAGGGTGGGCTCACCCCGCAGCACCGCGATCGCCTGGCCCACAAGGAGCGGCTGGATGGCCGCGGCCGTGGCCACCGGGATCAGCAGGGTCAGGGTGAGCAGCAGGCGGCGCTTGTCGCGGCCCAGGTAGGGCAGCAGCCGCAGCAGCCGTTCGCGGTCTAGAGCCGCCATCAGGCCACGCCGGCCGCGGCCGGAGCTGGGGCAGTGGCCGGGGTCGTGGCAACAGCTGCAATCCTGTCCACGATCGTCTGCAGGGCGCCACCGTCAAGGCGCAGGGCCAGGGGGTGGCCCACCAGCCGGGCCGTGGACTGGAACAGATCTTCGATGGCGATCAGGCCGTTGTCCTTGAGGGTGCGACCGGTGGCCACCAGATCGACGATCGCCTCACTCATGCCGGTGATCGGCCCCAGTTCGACCGAGCCGGCCAGATGGATCAGCTCCACCGGCAGATCCAGGGCTTCGAAGTAGGCCTCGGCGCAGCGGGTGAACTTGCTGGCCACGCGGCAATGGGCCGGCAGGTCGGCGGCGCGGCGGTAGGGGCTGCTGGCCTTGACGGCCACACTCATGCGGCAGCCGCCGAAGCCCAGGTCCACCAGCTGGGCCACGGGCAGCTGGTGCTCCCGCAGCACGTCGTAGCCCACCACTCCCAGCTGGGCCTGGCCATAGGCCACATAGACCGGCACATCGGCGTTGCGCACCAGCAGGGCCCGGGCCGAGCCGCAGGCACTGGGCACCATCAGCAGGCGGTTGCCCGGCTCGAGCACGGCGGAAAAATCAAGGCCGGCGGCGGCGAAGCGACGCACCGAATCCTTCAGCAGGGCACCCTTGGCCAGGGCAACGGTGATCATGGAGACACGTCTCTGTTCGGACTGTAACGATGGGCCCGAATCGCCGAGAGAGCCCCGCAGGAGTCGGGCCAATGACGGTGGCTTCCCCTCAGGTGGGGCCGCAGCAGCAGCAGACGCTGGCGGTGGAGCTGATCCCCGTGCTCAACGACAACTACGTGATGCTGCTGAGCCGGGGCGGGCAGGCCGTGGTGGTGGACCCCGCGGTCGATGGGCCCATCCAGCAGCGCCTGGAGGCACGGGGCCTGGAGCTCGTCACCATCCTTCAGACCCACCACCACAGCGACCACATCGGCGGCAGCCCCGGGCTGCTGCGTCGCTGGCCCGGCTGCGCCGTGGTGGCCGCCCGCGACGACCTTGAGCGCATCCCCTTCCAGACCCAGGGGGTGGCGGATGGCGATCAGCTCACCGTGCTGGAAGAGCCGGTGGAGGTGCTGGCGGTGCCGGGCCACACCCGGGCCCACCTCGCCTATTGGTTCCCCAGGGCCGGCCACCTGTTCTGCGGCGACACCCTGTTCGCCGGCGGTTGCGGCCGGCTGTTCGAGGGCAGCCCGGCCCAGATGCAGGCCTCCCTGCAGCGGCTGGCGGCCCTGCCCGGCTCCACCTGGGTGTGGTGCGCCCATGAGTACACGGAGGCCAACCTGCGCTGGGCCGCCGCCACGGTGGCCAGCGACGACCCGGCGGCGACGCCGATCCGGCAGCGGCTGGCGGATGTGCTGGCGCAGCGGGCCCGGGGCCAGGCCACGGTGCCGAGCCAGATCGCCCTGGAGCTGGCCACGAACCTCTTCCTGCGGGCCCCTGATGCCGCCAGCCTGGCCCAGCTGAGGGAGCAGAAGGACCACTGGCGCGGCTGAGTCAGCACACCTCCAGGGGCAGACCCTGGGGAAACAGGGTGGCGCCGTGGCCCGGGCGCAACTGCAGCCGGCAGCGCTGGCCATGGCCGTACTCCTCGTTCAGGGGCAGCCGCAGCCGCAGGTTAAGGTCGCCCTGGCGGAGCTGGTAGAGCCATTCCCGGCCCAGGAACTCCCGGCCCAGCACCCGGGCCTCTCCGGCGGGATCGGGCACCAGGGCGATCGCCTCAGGACTCACCATCACCTCAGCGGGCTGCTGTGCCTCCATCGGCTCCAGGGGCCTGAGCTGGCCCAGGGGGGTGGTGAACAGGCCGCGAGCGGCGCACACCGGCAACAGGTTGCCCTGCAGCACGAAGCGGCCCACGAAGGCGGTCGCGGGTCGTTGCACCAGCTCCCTGGGGCTGGCGCACTGGTGCAGCACGCCGTCACAGAGCACGGCCACCCGGTCGCAGATCGCCAGGGCCTCCTCGGGGTCGTGGGTCACGATCAGGCCGCAGGCGCCGCACTGGCTGAGCACCTGGGGCAGCTCCGCCCGCAGGCGCAGGCGCACCTCCACGTCGAGGTTGGAGAAGGGCTCATCGAGCAGTACCACCGAGGGCCGTGGCGCCAGGGCCCGGGCCAGGGCCAGGCGCTGGCGCTGGCCGCCGGAGAGCTCGTGGGGATAGCGGCGCTCCAGGCCGCCAAGCCCCAGCAGCTCCAGCAGCCAGGCGGCTCGGGCGGTGTCCTCGCCGCGGCGCAGGCCGAAGCAGAGGTTGCGCCAGGCGTTGAGGTGCGGGAACAGGGCGTAGTCCTGGAACACCATGCCCACGCCGCGCCGCTCCGGCACCAGCCAGCGCTGCTCGCCGGCCACCTGGCGGCCGGCGATCATCACGACGCCGCGCTCCGGACGCTCGAATCCGGCAATCAGCCGCAGCAGGGTGGTCTTGCCGCAGCCTGAGGGCCCCAGCAAGCCCACCAACTCGCCGGGGCGCAGCTGGAAATCGATGCCGCGCAACGTGAAGGCCTCGGTGCCGGCGTAGCGATGCCACAGCCCGCTCAGCTCCACATGGGACGGGTGCAGCGGGTCGGCAGGCGAGGGGGCGGCGAGGGTGGCGGTGATGGGTCCTGGGGCCTCGGGGCCGGTGGGCATGCAGGACTCATGATGAGTCATCCGCCTGGCAGCCAGCCGCCCAGCGATGACCACCCCCCAGCCCTCCGTTTCCACGGCGATCGCCGTCAACACCGCCGCGGCCCCCGCTCCGGTGGGCCCCTACAACCAGGCTGTGCAGGCCGGAGGGCTGCTGTTCTGCTCAGGCCAGATCGCCCTGGATCCCCTCAGCGGCGCGCTGGTGGGGGACGGGGATGTGGAGGCGGAAACCCGCCAGGTGCTGAGCAACCTGGAGGCGGTGCTGGCGGCGGCTGGGGCCACACCGGCCCAGGTGGTGCGCACCACGGTGTACCTGGCGGATCTGGCCGATTTCGCCACCGTGAACGCGCTCTACGCCGCCACCTTCAGCGGCGAGGTGGCACCGGCCCGCGCCTGCGTGGAGGTGGCGGCCCTGCCGAAGGGGGCCCGGGTGGAGATCGACTGCATCGCCCTGCTGAGCTGACGGCCTCAGCCGCTCTCCACCGGGCCCTGCATCGGGCTTGATGCCTGGCTGCCCACCTGGCTGAGCCGGGCCAGGATCTGCCTCCCTTCCTGCAGGAGCGGCCCATGCCGCTGGAAGGATCCGGTCACACCTGCGCCTGGAGCCGTTCACGGCCCAGACACACGGGATCGGTTGAGTGAGGTCATCCCCCAAAGGGACCCCTCCTCACCCGTTCACCACCATGACCAAGCTCACCCTTCGCCATCGCCTCTGCCTTCTGCTCGGCACCGCCGGGCTGCTCAGCCTCAGCGCAGCCCCCGCAGCCCTGGCGGCCCCCCGCGGCTGGCGGCAACAACCCACCTATGTGCTGGTGCCGGTCAGACAGCAGCCGGCCAGGCAGACCCGCACCGTGGTGCGCACGGTGGAGCGCAGCCCCAGGCGCTACGCCAATGTCCCGGTCCAGACCGTGCCCTACCGCCGGGAATCCCGGGTGGACCAGCTGCGGGCCGACCTGGAGCGCGATGCCCAGCGCTGCAACACCGGTCGCCTGGTGGGGGGCCTGCTGGGTGGCGGCGCCGGCTATGTGGCCTCCCAGGATGAGGGGCGAGCCTGGGCCGTGCCACTCGGCGCCCTGCTGGGATCCCAGGTGGGCTGCAATGTCGGTGTCGGGCGCACTCCCCTGCCCTGGTGAATCGCGGAGCCGAGCGACGGGCAGGTCGTCAGCCTGACGGCGGCAACACCCAGGCGGCCGCCCGCCGCAGCCGCTCGCGCTCCCGCTCCAGCCGCAGGGCCAGCTCGCCATGCTCCAGGGCCAGTTCGGCCTGGAGCATGGCCGCCTGGCGCAGCTCCGGCAGGGGCAGCAGGCTGAGCTGATGCAGGCCCTTCTGCAGGCGCAGGCCCACCTCCAACGACGCCGCTCCATCGCGGGCCATGGCGGCGAAGGCATCCTCCAGCAGATCGTCCAGGGCCAGCTCAGGCAGCCACAGGTGTCCGAAGCGGGGGGCCGAGGCCGACGAACGGCTCTCCTCGAGGCTGGTCTGGGCCCAGTCAGTGACCAGCCGCACCACGGTGCCGATCACATGGATGGCCGTGCCGGGGTCATTCACGGCTGGCGACAGGGCGCGGCTGGCGATTTCCGAGAGCACCACCAGGCCAAAGCGGGGGTCGTCGTCAAAGGTGCGGCGATTGCCGATCAGAAAGGTGTGGGCGATCCGCTGCAGCTGATCAGGCGGCAGGGGAGCCTCGGCCTCCACCTGGGCCAGCACCCGGGTGGTGGTGATGAAGGCTCCCGGCAGGCGCAGCACCCGGATCTCGGCCCCGTTCGCCTTCGCCAGCAGCTGCAGGGAGCCGAGATCGATGCGCTGGAGGTAGCCGACGCTGCTGGCCAGCACCGGCTGAGCCGCTGCGGCGCCCGGAGCGGCTGCGGGCGAGCGGGCCAGGGCCCTTGCCCCCAAGGTGGGCTGCCGGGCCCGATCCTGCAGGGCCATGGCGGCCGCCTCCTCCACCCGGCCAATGGTGTTGGTCACCCGGCCCAGCCGGGCAAGGCGATCCACCCAGGTCACGAAGCTGAGCACCACCACCGCGAATACCGCCAGGGTGAGCAGGAACAGGGCGAACCGGCCCGTGCGGCCGTAGAGGCCATTCATCAGGGCGATCAGGGCCACGATGCCGAAGATGAAGGCACCGATGAACGTGGAGAGGGCGTACTGCGACACGTCATCGGCCACCACCAGGGTGAGGGCCCTCGGAGTGGCGGTGGTGCCTGCGGAGGCATAGGCCGACAGCATCGAGCCCACCGCGAAAACCGCGATCACGAGCATGCTCGAGGAGATGATCCGCAGGAGCGTTTCCAGGGTGTCCTGGGTGATGTCGGGCAGCAACAGCCCCGGCGCCAGGCGGTCGGCCAGGTGGGCCAGCCCCACGGCCAGCAGCGACACCAGGACCAGGAGAAGGGGCTTGGCCCAGAGCTTCTCGCCTAGCCGGTTGAGCGCAAACGTCAGACGGCCGCGCAGGCTCAGGGTGATCGGATGCTGGGGTGTGTTCACGGGGGCACTGCTTGGGCGGGGACGGCTGACAGCCATGGTCGCCTCCACCGGATCGTGCCTCCATCTGGGCCTTCCTGCAGCGCTGGGGCTCCATCCCGTGGAGGCTGATCGGGTGGAGCATCGTCCGAAAGAGCCTCCAGATCTGCTGTCTTCACGACCTGGGCTGAGGGAGAATCAACAGGCCAGCGGCACGGCTGGGCCCACCGCTTCCACCCTTCCTCGCAACAACACCTGTGCTCGCTGCTGCTGTGATCCTGGCGACGATGGTGGCTGTGGCCTCGCTGCTGAATCCATCCCGCCAGGACTTCGCCTGGTTTCTGCAGCAGCGGCGCCCCGCCTGGCTCAGCTTTGAGCGGCTGATCCCGGTGATCTGGATCACGATCTATGCCTGTTTCTATGGGTCGGCGCTGCTGGGTTGGATGGCGAGCCGGAGCTTTGCACTGATGGGCGGCTACCTGGGTCTGCTGGTGCTGGTGCAGAGCTACACCCTGGTGATCGGCCGCACCCGCAGCCTGCGCAACGGCACCCTGGTGGGCATGGCGGGCTGGATCTGGGGCGTCGCGCTCTGCATCACTGTTGCCCCCCTCGGCACAGCTGCCTGGCTGCTGCTGGTGCCCTACCTGCTGTGGAGCCCCATCGGCACGCTGGTCACCTGGCAGATGCAGCGTCTGAACCGCTGAGGCAGCTGCACGAACTCAGCCCTGCCCACGCACAATCGAGCCCACAACAAAGCCCGGCGTTGCACACGTCGGGCTTTGTCTCTCTGGCTAGGGCCGAAGATCACTTCAGCACCCAATGTCGCGATCGATCAGATCGTCAGAACGGTTGTATTCAATTGTGGGGCGGAGCTGCCTGACAATGGCACCTGGGGCCATGGCTCTAAATGGACGTTCCGGTGACTCTGGGGCACCTGATGGCCTGGGATGAACCGTGCCGGTGGGCGGTGCGGGAAGAGTGTGCATCAACCCTGCCATGGGCACATGGTTGAGCACTGGAACAGTCGGGAATGGTTCGAGATTGTTGGAGCAGGGTCCGAACGTCAGTTCGCTCCTGGCATCTGGTTGGGCGGAGTGTCGTCCAAAGGAGCCTCCGAGATCTGTTGAGCACAGCTTCGGAGCAAACAGTGGTGGTGTCCAGATGCAGCGGCGCACTCGACATCCCTCTTCACCGATGGAAAGAGTGCTTCACACTCATACCTCCGGCGGCAAGCCCACCAGGCCGGCACTGATCGTCCAGAGGCGCTCCGCCAGGGCGTCATCGTGGGCCTCGGCGCTGGGCTCCACCAGGGCCTCGCGCAGCCGCCCCGGACCCAGCACCTGGTTGCAGCGGTAGCGGAAGCCGGGGCTGCCTTCCTCGGGATCGGTGGCCAGGCGGGCCAGCAGGGCACCGGCCTGGGCAGGAGTGGCGGTGACCCGCAGCAGATCGCGGGCCACCAGGGCGAACAGGCGTTGACCCAGTTCATTGTGGCGGCGGCTGGAGCGAAAGAAGCCGCCGTTCTCACGCGGGATCACCAGCCCGGGGCTCCAGGCCAGCACCGGCAGCGGCGTGCCCCGCTGGCGCAGACGCCGCTCCAGCTCCCGGGCAAAGAGCAGGTTGCAGAGCTTGCTGTCCTTGTAGGCCTTGTCGGCCTGAAAGGCCTGGCCTCCTGCCACCATCTCGAAGCCGGGGCCCGAGCGCAGACCCTCCAGGTCGCCGAGGCCCGCCGGGGGGCCGACCCGGCCGCCGGGGGTGGTGGGGTCGTGCACCTCCGAGGCGGTGACCACCACCCGCGGGTCCCGGCCGGCCTTGAGCAGGGGCAGCAGCCGCAGGGCAAGGGCCAGGTGGGCCAGGTGGTTCACGGCGATGGTGAGCTCATAGCCCTGGGCGGACCGGCGGGGCTGCGGGGCACCACTGTCCTGGAGGCCGGCATTGAGCACCAGGGTGTCGATGGGCTCGCCGCGCTCCAGCAAGGCGGCGGCGCAGCGCTCAACGCTGCTGAGGTCGGCCAGATCCGCCACCGGGGCGCTGAGCGCAGGTTCAGGAAGGCTCGGCTCGGCGCTGCCGAGGGCTTCCCGCAGCCGCGCGACAGTGGCCTCGGCGGTGACGGCATCCCGGCAGGGAAGGATCAGCCCATGGCCCTGCTCCAGCAGCAGCCGGGCTGCCGCAAAGCCGATGCCGGAACTGCCCCCGGTGAGCAGGATGCGGCGCGGCGTGGGGGTGGGACGGCTCGTAAGGTCCAGATCTGAAGTCATCACTGCCACCACCATGCTCCGCCAGTTGCAGCGGCACCCCTTCCTGCCTTCCCTCCCTGTCGCGCTGCTGCTGGGCAGCCTCGCCGTCGGCATGGCGGCGGTGCTGCCTCTCGCTGAAGTTCGGGCCCAGCAGTCTGAAGCAGTGAGGTTCCGTCCTGGGGACTACGGCACCATGCTGAGCGGCAGCCTTCAGGGCCGCAGCTACGTCGACTACCGGTTAAGTGCCCAGGCCGGCCAGGAGTTGTTCGCCGAACTCTCCGTCGACAGGGCCCAGACCAACGGCCATGGCACCGTCTACTTCAACGTGCTGCCACCGGGAAGCAGCGGGGAGGCCATTGTCGTGGGATCGATGCAGCCGGAGAACTGGATACGGATCAATCTGCCCAGCAGCGGCGAGTACACGATTCGGCTGTACCTGATGGGCAACGACCGCGACACGGACAAGACCGTGGCATACCGACTGGATCTCTCGATTCAGTAGCGGCAGTAAGGAGCTGGAATGAGCAGCAGCAGCCCTCAGCCAGCCGCCAGCCCGCGGCAGTAGGCCAGTGTGCAGTCGATCGCTAGTCCCCAGGCGCCGGCGTCAAAGGGGTGGCGGTCGCCATGGCCCGGCAGCAGCCAGCGCACATCGAGATCCCGCAGCCGCTCCACCGAGGCCACCTGGCTGGGCCAGTCCCACCAGCAGTAGGTGCGCGAGGCCACCACGGCGCGCTGCCCCGGGCTCCACCAGAGGTGGTCGCCGCTGAACAGGATCTGCTCGCCCAGCAGGGCGACCATCGAGCCGGCGGTATGGCCGGGGGTGGGGATCAGGCGCAGGCCGGGATCGAGCAGCTCCGGCGCCTGGCCCTCCACCAACTGCTCAGCGCCGGGGGCAGCATCGGCATCGGCGCGGTGAATCCAGCGGGGGCACCCGAAGCGCTCGGCCCAGCGGGCGTGGTCGGCCACGTCGTCGCGGTGGGTGAGCAGAATGGCCGCCACGCCGCCAAGGGCCTCCAGGCGGCGGGCCAGGTGGCCGTTGAAGCGGGGGCTGTCGATCAGCACATTGCCCTCGGGGCGCACCACCAGATAGCTGCTGGCCCCGAAGCTGCGGCGCGACGTCCAGCCGCAGTAATAGATGTCGCCGGCCGGGTGGGAGAACAGCAAGGCCGGGAAGCCCTCGGCCGGGGTGTGGCGCAACAGCTCCGTGGTGGCCCCGATCGCCGCCACCGGGCAGGCCTGCAGGGCCAGCAGGGCCTGGGCGATCTCCGGCTCCCCCTCCGGCTGGTGCACCACGTGGGAGCTGCTGCCGGTGGGGGCGAAGTGGTGGGGATCCCACTGCCAGCAGGTGCCGCAGTCGATGCAGTTGGAGTCGACGTAGAAGGGGCCGGGCACGTTGCTTGCCAGGCGCAGGGCGGTGCGGGCCATGGGCGCGGGCGAGGCAAGCCAACGCTAAGCAGAGCCGGCCGAGGCGCCGATCGCTGACCGCCAGAATCGCAACATCAGCGCCTGCAGGGCTCCGACACCGATGGCAGAGCCCTACCTCGACCTGCGTGCCGTGACCGCCTACCTGGGCCCGCGGCCAGTGTTCGAGAACCTCAGCCTGCAGCTGTTCCCCGGCGAACACACGGTGATCCTGGGCCCGAACGGCTCCGGCAAGAGCTCCCTGATCAAGCTGCTCTGCCGCAGCCTGTACCCGGTGGTGCAGCCGGGCTCCTGGCTGCGGATCTTCGGCAGCGATACCGTGAACCTCTGGGCCCTGCGCAGCCGCATCGGCCTGGTGTCAGAGCAGCTGCAGGCCTACTACAGCGGCGGGGTGAGGGGGCGGGATGTGGTGCTCTCCGGTTTCTTCGGCTCCGTTGGCCTGGGCCGCAGCCAGCAGCCCAGCGCCGCCCAGCAGCGGCGGGTGGCGGAGCTGATGGCCGAGCTGCACCTGGCGGATCTGGCCGAACGGCCCTTCCGGGAGCTCTCCGATGGCCAGCGACGCCGCCTGCTGCTGGCCCGGGCCCTGGTGCACGACCCCGAGGTGCTGGTGCTCGATGAGCCCACCAACGGCCTCGATCTCAAGGCCCGCCACCAGCTGCTCGCCATCCTCAGGGACCTGACCCGCCGCGGCACCACCCTGCTGCTGGTGACCCACCAGATCGAGGCGATCATTCCTGAGATCAGCCGCTGCCTGCTGCTGCGCCAGGGGCAGCTGGTAGGGGATGGCCCAGCGGCCGAGCTGCTCCAGGCCGGCCCCTTGAGCGACCTCTTCGACACCCCCCTGCAGCTGATCGAGGCCAACGGCTACCGGCAGGTGCTGCCGGCTGCCGATGGGGCAGGGGCCCTGGGCTGAGCAGCACAGAGCTGAGCGGCACCGAGCGGTAAACTCTGCCCCGACGGGGCGTGGCGCAGCTTGGTAGCGCGGGTGCTTTGGGAGCACTAGGTCGCAGGTTCGAATCCTGTCGCCCCGATTGACTTCTCAGGGATTGGGCCTGGGGCTTGTACGCAAGATGTACGCAAACAGGCAGGATTGGCGGAAGCACCGGTCGACCGATCCGGCCTGACCGTTCAGGGCTGTGCACTCACGCCCCGCTGCGGATCGCATGTCCATGGCGTCCACCGGCGCCACCCCTCAGCATCGCCACCTTCGGCAGCGTGGTCAGGGCGCACACCGGCGGAGGCGCCATGGAAATCACGATCGGCAAGGCCCGGCGAGGGCTCTCTGATCCCCTGCCCGGCCAGGCCTATGTGGGCCGGCCAAGCCCGCTCGGCAATCCCTTCCAGCTCGGCCGCAATGGCAGCCGCGCTGAGGTGATCGCCCGCTACCGGCGCTGGCTCTGGGGGCGGTTGCAGGAGCCCGGCTCGATCCAGCACCAGGAGCTCGAGCAGCTGCTCGGGCGGGCCCGGGCCGGCCGGCTGGAGCTGATGTGCTGGTGCGCTCCGCTGCCCTGCCACGCCGAGGTGATTCGCTCCGCTCTCCACTGGCTGGCCGAGCAGGCCTGAGCGCAGCAGGCAAGAGCTCTACAGCGGGACGCCTTCACGCCCGCACCGGAGCTTCCCCATGGACCCCAACGACTTCGTCAGCGGCCTGCCCAACTGGATCAACGCCAGCCTCTCCAGCAAGGGCGATCGCCTCATCCTGCGCGGCAACAACGGCTGGGCCGGTCAGCCCGTCATCAACCGCATCCGCATCAGGCTCAAAGGCCCGGTCAGCAAGGTGTCGATCGACCGCGCCATGGCCGCCAGCTGGAGCATCAAGGGCGCCGATCACATCGAGTTCGGGCCCCAGGCCGGAGCGATCACCAAGCGGGTCAACTCGGTCATCGACTTCAAGGGCGACGGCAGCCACAGCTTCAGCTTCGCCAACACCACCAAGGAGCACGGGCCCTTCAATCACATGCAGCGCTTCCGCGTCCACAACTTCGGACCCAAGGACGTGATCGAGCTGCGCAACATCGGCCGCACCTTCCGCCTGGACGATCTCCAGAGCGTCGCTGCTGGCCTCTACGGACTTCCAGGCGTCCCTCCCACCAGCCTGGTCGTCACCCTCCCCGCCGAAAGGCGCAGGAAGGCTGCCTGAAGCCAGGGGGTTGGGCGCGCTGGTTGCCTCAGTGTGCGCGGAATGGCGCAAGGGCTACGCAAGCGCTCGGCCCTGGCGGGCCTCCCGCCCTTGCGCTGTCCGCGCGGTCACTTCGGCGTCCTTTGCGCCCTGTCCCATGGCCGCATCCACCACCACGCACCGCCGCAAGAAGTTCGATGGCCCCTCGCCCGAGGAGGCCATGGTGCGCGATCTGATCGAGCTGCTCGAGGCCGGCACCACGCCCTGGCGGAAGCCCTGGGATTGCACAGGCGGCGGCGTCCACATCAATCTGCTCACCGGCCGCGCCTATCGAGGCGGCAACCCAATCCTGCTGGAGCTGGGCATGGCCATGCGCGGCTCGTCGCTGCCCTTCTGGTGCGGCTTCGCCGAGGCCAAGAAGCTCGGCATCGTGCCGCTCAAGGGCAGCAAGTCCGTCCGCATCCTCCGGCCCCAGCTGCACTGCCGCGAGGAGGAGAAAGGCGGCGAGAAGGTGCTCCACAGCTGGGCCAGCTATCGCCCGGTGCCGGTGTTCAATGTCTCCGATCTGCAGGGTGAGGCCCTCGCCGGCCTGATCCAGGCCCGCATGCCCCAGGCCCCAGAGCGGCCGGCCATCGAGCCGATCAGCCAAGCCGAGGAGATCCTCGCAGCCTGGCCGGTGCCGGTCGGCTGGGGCGGTGAGCGGGCCTTCTATGTCCCGGCCACCGATCAGATCCAGCTGCCAGGGCGCCAGAGCTTCCACGGCGCTGCAGCGCTCTACGCCACCTGGGGCCACGAGGCCATCCACTCCACCGGCCACGAGTCCCGCCTCAAGCGGGATCTCTCAGGCGGCTTCGGCTCCAGGCCCTATGCCCGGGAGGAGCTGGTCGCAGAGCTGGGCAGCGTCCTGCTGGGGCAGCGGCTGCAGATCGGCTGTGAGCTCACCAATCACGCCGCCTATCTGGAGAGCTGGATCTCCGTGCTGCGCGAGTCACCCAGGCTGCTGCTCCAGCTGGTCAGCGAGGCACGCCAGGCCGTGGATCTGATCTGCCCCGAGGCTCCGGCGCCCGATCGGGAGCCCAATGCCGCAGCGGCGCAGCCGGTGGCGGCCTGAGGCCTGCGGGCCCGGCATGGCCCCATCCCAGGGCTGTGCCGGGCTGCTTCAGCGTCCGCCGGGGGCAAGGGCTGCGCAAGCCGCCATCGCTGCGCTCGGCGGCCCTTGCCATCCCGGCGGCTTCGCTTCGCGTCCCGTCACCGCGCCCACCAGGCGCCTGCCCGCCATGTCCTTCCAGCTCGATTCCCTCACCCGTCAGGATCCCGTCGCCGTGGTGCAGTCATGCCACACCTCCCTGCGGCGGCTGCTCGAGCAGCACAGGGGTCGGCCGATCCGCCGCCTCTGGATCGATCACCCCTACGGGGAAGAGGAGCTCGCCCTGCTGGAGGAGGAGCTGCTGCCCGCCATCGAGCAGTTCCTCGCCCGCACCGGCGAGATCGATGCCACCCTCGAGGCTGCCCGCGAGCGCAGCATCGAGGCCAGGGCCGCGAGCTGAGGCCCAGGCCACGCCTGCGGCTGCAGGGCCTCGCCAGAGGGGCCGTAGCTGCGCTCACAGCGCAGGCGGATCAGGTTGCAGGTCATGGCGCCCCCAGGAAGGTGTGCAACCCCGGTCAGCCGGTGGCGCGGGGCCAGGGGACACCGGTGCCGGCCCGGCCGCGGCACCTTGCCATCAGAAGCTCAGCGCCAGGGCATCCACCGCCAGGCTCACCGTCGCCGGCGCCTCCAGCTCCGTGCGCAGCACCCCATGCAGCACCGGGGCCAGAGGGCTGTCCTGGTTCGCCCAGCTCACCCCCGGCGGCAGCAGCAGCTCCAGCATCCCGGCCGTGAACAACAGATCACACACCACGCCCGAGCTGGGCGCCGGGTCCTGGCCCTGGGGCCGCCCGCCGTCCGCCACCAGGGCCGCCTCGCTGACATAGAAGCTCAGCCAGGCCGGATGGTCACAGCGGACCTTGAGCAGCAGGCCAGCGCTACCCAGCAGCTCAAAGCGCAGGGGCCTCAGCACTGGCCCAGCCATGGTGCTCAGTTCCTGCTGCTCCGTCAGCCGTCGTTGCGCCTCACGCTGGATCCACGGCATGGCTCAGAACACCAGGACCTTGCGGATCGCCCGCACGGTCAGCGGATTGTTCTTGTTGGATTGCGTCGAGCTGCCATCCGAGAAGGACTTCACAAACATCGCGCCGGCCGCAAACTCAGTCGAAGTAAGGAGGAAGGTGGCAGGGAAAGCCTGAGCCTGGCCAGGCTGATAGTCAGCAACAGCCGTGGCAGCTGGAACTGAGAATGTGTAGTTGCTGGTTGGCGGTACTGCATAGGCATTGGCTCCAGCATTAGTCACATTCGCTGGGGGGTTGCTTGGCTTGAAGCGCCGATAGATGATCTCCAGCTCATCGCGAGCAGGAACATACCAATCAGTGAAGCCACCGATTGTCAGCGCACGGGCCCATTGCGCCGCAGGGTGCAGGGCATTGTTCATGCTCTCGCTGTTAGCCAGGCCATCAAAGACACTGTCAGTACCGGGCGTGCTTGTGTTGGTTGTCTTGCTGGCCAGGCTGGTTTGACCCGTGGACACCGGCGCAATCACCAGCGCATGGGTCGGCGCTCCATCCGCTGTGGCCGAGATCAACCCGGCGTAGAAGCCGCCCTGGAAGCTCGCGCCAATCGCCGGCAGGTCGCCCACTGCAAACCCCTGCAGCTGGTACACAGCGCCGCTGCTCGAATCGAGGTAGAGGTCACCGCTGACCGCGCCAGGGATGGAAGCAGGCGGCGGCCCGCTGCCCACAAACCAGCCGGTGCCGCGCGGACCGGCCGGCCCGATGCTCCCCGCTGGCCCGGCCGCGCCCTGGAGGCCCTGGGGACCGGTTGGGCCTGTCGCGCCGGGATCGCCCTGGGGCCCTGCTGGCCCAGCAGGACCTGCAGGACCCGCTGCACCGGCTGCGCCCGCTGGTCCCCGGATCTCGCCGGCGTTGATCCAGTCAGTGGTCGCGGCGTCCCAGACGTAGAGCGTCTCGCCTTCGTCCTGCACCACATAGGCATCGCCCTGCTGCTGCCCACTGGTCGGCAGGGCCGAGAAGGTCGCCACCGAGCCCTTCAGGTTGATGCCCGTGCCGGCAGGGCCCTGCGGGCCAGTCTCGCCGGCTGGCCCAGTCGGCCCTGCAGGCCCCGCCGGTCCGATGCTCCCGGCCGCGCCAGCTTCCCCTGGTGCTCCCGCTACGCCCTGGGGGCCAGCAGGGCCCTCGGGGCCAGGGCTGCCCGCAGGCCCCGCTGAGCCGCTGGGACCAGGCACACCTTGGGGTCCACGAATCGAGCCGGTGTTTGTCCAGGCCATCAGGCAACGCCGATCTGCCTTCTATTGCCAGGCGCCACCGTCAGCGGTCGCTCTCGCAGTACAAACCCTGAAAGCGGATGTTGCGGATCCTCGCGTCCGACGTTCTGAGCTGGATACCGGCAAACAGTTGGACTGTCGGCCCTGGAAGTGTCTGCGTCTGGCTGCCCTTGAAGCGGTTGCCCGTCGTCAAGTCCTGGATTGCCCAGCCGATCTCATCACCATGGGGCGGCACGTAGATCTGAAAGTCGAGAGCCCGCTGGGGAGTAAAAGCCAGGCCCGTATTCTCCAGCGTCATGGTGCTGCCGTTCTTCGTGGCGAACTGCCAGTTCTGATCAGTAGCACCGCCTTCAGTGGCACGCCGAAAGAAGCCACAGAAGTGACCCGGGGGCTCATCGGAAGCGGCAGTAGTGTTAAATGTCTGGTTCGTGAAGCCGATGAAGATGCGCGTGCCCGTGCCGCCGCCATCGGAGTCGTAGGTACTGTCAGGAAACGCAACGCGAGCGGAAAAGAAGAAGCCGCCGTAGCCGGTGCCATCACCCCGGCGCCACAGCTCATCACGATTTCTGGTGCCAGCAGCGAAGCCAACTTGACTGATCGTCTGCACGTTAGTCATCCAGCCGTAGTTGGGATCCGGCAACGGGTGGCTAATCGTGCCCAAGGTCGTGTGGTTGCCACCTACAGATGAAATCGTCGAGGTCGCACTGGGAAAGACCCTCCACACAAAGTTGTCGAACAGGGCCGGTTGCAGGGCCGTGCGCGACCCATTGGGGCCCCGCTGAATCAACATCACACGGCCAGCTCGGAGCCGCGTGAAGGTGCGCAGTCGACGCGGCGGGGGTACAGGGGCCTCCTCGTCCTCCTCCTCGAGGTCGACCCAGGGTGCCTCCACCGGCGTGCCGGCCAACGGCCCCGGTGGGCCTTCTGGCCCCGCTGGACCTTGAGGGCCAGGATCGCCCTGGGGGCCTGCTGGTCCCGGCTGCCCCGGGGGGCCCAGCAGCGAATCGCCCGTGTTGGCCCAGGCCATCGTCAGGCCACCAGCTCGTAGACCAGGCCCGACACCCGATCGAGGTAGAAATCACCCGGCGCCGGGGGTGGCTGCACCAGCTCCATCCACTCCGGCGTCGGCGGTCCTTCGGCGCCGTACCAACGGGTGCCGCGGCTGGCCGAACCGGAGCCGAACATCACCGACAGCGCCGGCTTGCCATCGATGGGGCTCGGCAGCAGCCCCAGTCCGCCCTGCGGGTGCAACCGCAATCGCCACACCTCCGTGGCGGTGCCGTTGTAGGCCTGGCCCTCGAGGCCATCGCCAGGCACCAGCGGCTCCACGCCGGCCAGGCCCGTCACGCCGCCGGCGCCAGGGGGCCTGGTGCCCAGCATCAGGCTCGGCGGCAGCGGGCAGCCCAGCAGTGCCACCTCCAGCTGGGCCAGGTTGAGGCCCATCGTCACCGACACGGTCAGGTCCTGGCGCTCCTGGTAGACGTGCCGCAGCTTTGGGATGTCGGGCCGGCCAACGCTCCAGGGCACCAACTCGGTGGTGCCGTCACCCCAGAGCACCGTCAGGTCCTGCATCGGCACGCCGCGGGGATCCACGCTCAGCTCAATGGCCGCGGTGGCCGCGTCCTCGTTCCAGCGCCTGGGCGAGGGCATCCAGAACAGCTCCAGCGATGCCGCAGGCACCGGGCCAAGGCGAAAGCCCAGCTCCAGCCAGCGCCGCGCCTGGTGGGGCACCACCCACTCCTCGCCGCCAGGGCAGCCAACGGGCGGCAGAAGCCGCACTCGATCTCCGTTCTGCGCCGGCGAGGAGGGAAGCGGGTAGGGCATCACTCACGCGGGAGGGCTACTCCCCTTTGCCAGCAGCCATGCAGAAATGCCGGCCAAGAACCCAAGGGTCCTCGGCCGGCGGGCTCTGCACCTGAAGGGGGCGCTCAGATCAGCAGCTGGGGCACCACGGCGCCCACCTCGCCGTCGCGGGCCTCGGGCTCTTCCTGGGGGTCCGCCTCAGCAGCAGGTGCAGCAGAGATCACCGCCTGGGCCGCGGCGATCAGCTGAGCGCGGGTGTGGCTGGTGTCCAGGTTCACGCCGTAGCGATCAAGCATCACCTGCTCGATCTGCGCCTTGGTCAGGCGCTCAAGGTCGATCGGCTCGGGGAAAGGCGGCTCGGCCTCCCCCTCGCCCCCCAGGTCGGCGCCGTCTTGAGACAGCAGCGTGCCATCCATTGCCAACGGCTGCGGCGGCTCCTGCTCATCCTCTGAGTCCAGCACCGGCGGATGCACCGTCCAGCCCTGCTGACGCCAGCCGTCCGCGTGCACCGGGTAGATCACACGGTCCACCTCACCCTGCCTGGAGATTCGCAGCATCCCGCTGGGCACCATCAGATCGCTTGTCATCGGGCCAGCCTCAATAGGTGAGTCCGGCGTAGGCGCCAGAAGGATTGGCGGCCACAGGCGGATCCTCCGGCTGGGCGGCGGGGACCGTAGCGGTGACGCGGGCGTAGAGCATGTGGCCCGGAGCCACGTCACTGAGATCAGCAGACGCCACGCTCAGCAGACTGCCGTTCAGCGGCGCTTCGACGCGACCGCCGCCGGCGGGAACCGCCACCTGGGCGGCCTGCACCCAGGTGCCCATCGTTCCATCCAGCAGTTCCGGAGCCACCTGCAGGGTGAAGGTGACAGCAGCAACGTGGCCGGGATGGGAGGCCACGAAGGTGAAGGTGTCCGCCAGGTCAAGCGGAGTCGTGAGCTTCACAGTGGTGGCCTGCGCAATCACCCGCTCCTCCTCGTGGGGAGTCGCGGAGTAATTGACCCACCCCATCAGGGTGGTGGCGGCATCGAGAAGTTTGGCCATGGTCGTGTCCTCAGAGGAATGGTGATCAGAAAGTCCGCCTCAGCTCACGGCCGGGCCAATGTTGAACAGCCGCGCTGCGGCTCGGTCGTGGCACACAGCAAAGCCGACGTACCAATCCACACGGGTGCGGAACACCGGGGCGTCAGACACTTCGCCGAAATCCCGTACAGAGATGCCGTAGCGCCCCTCAAAGGGACCCTGCAGGCCGGTCACGAGCTCATCGCCGAAGGCGCAGCAGTAAAAACTGGTGGTGCTGCCGGCCTCTCCGAAGCCCAGCACCGGATGACCGTTGGCATCCTCATCCACCACCAGGATCTCGCTGTCCTCGAAGTAGTGGCGGCCGTCCATGACCTGATACAGATCGCCACCGGCCTCACGGCTGGCGTGGCTGATCTGGCGCCGGCCAGCCTTGCTGGTGATCAGCACCTTCTCACCGCCGTTGGCGTTCACCGAGTCCACCAGCTCCTCGAGCTTGGTGAGCTTCACGGTGCCGCCCTCGTTGTCAATCGTCCGAGGCCCAGCCGGCACCAGGCGCTTGCTGAGGCCGTTGAACGCCCGAGGGTCGAAAGTGTCGTCACCGTTGATGATCGCCGCCTCCAAGGTGAGGCGCATCGAACGCACCTTCTGCTCCGTCTGGCTGGCACGAGCCTCCGGGCCGTTCAGGTCCACGATCGAGCGGTCCACATCGAGATCGCCGCCGAACAGGTGCACAAACTCGGTGTCGTTGGCGATGGCGCCGTAGCTGCGCCGGTAGCCCTCGTTCACCGCACGAAAGCCCACCCGAGGCATCTTCACCTCCTTGGCGAACTTGAGAGCACCGCCAGAGAGATTGCGGAACGTCAAACGGCGCAGAAGCTCACCTTCGGCGAAGGTCTTGGTGACAGCGAGCCGATCGACCCGCGTCTCGTGCTTCATCGCCTCGATCAAGGTCAGGCCCATGGTCACTCCCGGGGCGAACCCCCCAGTCACGTCACCACCTATTGCCAGCAGCTCAGCGGCAACGCCAGCAACTGCCAAACAGGGTGAGAAAAACGGCCGGTCGCGATGGAGAGGGCGGCGGCCTTCTTCACGGTCCACGGCGGCGCAAGGGCGGTGCAGGCCGCCTCGCTGCGCTCAGCGGCCCTTGCCCTCGCCGTGGTGATCCGTGAAGTCCTCCGGCGTTTTCGCCATGGCTCCACACACGCTTCTGCTCAGCCGCACCAGCGATTCACGCGGCATGCCGCACACCCGCTTCCAGGTGCTGGTGGTGCCCACCAGCGAGCTCCCCGCCCACGTGCTCGCCTGGTTCTGCGGCTGCCCGGTCGATGCCGTCACCGCCAGCCGTGTCGGCCCGATCTGGCTGGCCCACGGCGGGCTCTGGGCTGAGCAGCACTGCCAGCCGAGCTTCCACTGGCCGCTGCTCGGCGGTTCGCTGATCCACGGCCGGGCGGCAGGCATCTGCCCCGATCCCGTCAGCGGCGGCTGGCAGGCCCTCAGCGAGCAGCAGGCCGAGCACGCCCGCTCCGTGCTCTGGCGCTTCGGGGTGGCCCTGCCGAGCGCGGCCGTGGTGGCGGCCTGAGCAGCGGCGCCGGGGCCTGGCGCCCCGGCTTTCGAGCGAAGGCCTTCGGATCAAGGCAACAGGAGGCGGCGGCGGCCCGCTTCACGGTGCGCGGCGGGGCAAGGGCTGCGCAAGGCGGCTCGCTGCGCTCTCCGCCCCTTGCCCTCCCCGCGCTGCTCGTTCGCGTCCTTCGCGCGCCTCACCCATGGCCGAGTATCTGGTTCACGTCGAGCGCGGTGGCTCCTCCCTGGGCCACCCAGTCACGGTCACCGAGATCAGGTCCACCACGGCACCCTTGCTCGGCCTTGAGGATCTGGCCTGGCTGATCCGATGCCCGCTCGAGGAGCTGCATGCAGCTCACGCGGATTGCGACCGGCTTAGTTGAGCCGCTGCTCACCCTGCCCCCGAGCCTCTGCCACGCAGGCACCGCCCCAGCCCGCCATACCGATCGCTGCCGCCACACACGGCGCCCGCACGGCTCCGGTGGCGATCAACCAATCCGAGAATCCTGGTTCACCCGAGCGGGTGATACTTGAGCCTGCACCTGATGCACCACCTGCGCCCCAGACTCACCCCATGCCTGAGTTGACGGTATTGCCGGTGCGGCAACCACAGAAGCTGGTCAGCGATCTGGTTTTGCCCCGATGCCTGAGCCATGGGGGGCGCCGAGCTGACCTGCTGGTGGCGCTGCCCATGGCCTGGTGAGCCTGCCCCTGGACCGTGATTGCCTCAACCGCTAAGCCGGGTGGTAAAGGCGGCGCCGCAAAGAATGACTGTATTGCAAAAAAGTATGAAGATATGCTGGCACATCAGCGCCAGTTACTTATTTTTAGGTAGACAGCACTATTACTCAGGAGGATAAGGACGTGGCAGACCTTCAACATTGCAAGGCCGGCAAAAATAGGCTTGGGGCTTGGCACATAGCTTGTGCGGAACCGGCAGCATCGCCTTTGCTCATACTGCAGAATAGGAAGTACACAGAAACTCTCTCACCTGACATGAGCTACTACAAGTGCGCCCGTTGGATATGTAGTGGGAGAGGGACCCAATGGTCAACCAATGCACTTGGTGTCCCGACCCCCGAAAATTGCAACACACTGCCGCCTGTCGATCCCTTTTGAGGTCATCACTCCACCCTTAAGCTGGTCTCGTGCCTTTGCCGACGGCCTGGTGACGGCTGCACCTCGACGTGATCGCCCACCTGGCCCATGGATGACATCGCCCGCAAGCGCTGGGAACTGATCGCAGACGAAACGATCGACCGCGCCATGAAGGCAGGCCTGGCGCCTCTGTTACGCGATCCCGAAGCCTGCAGGGAGCTTGGGCTCGACGGCAACCTTCCCGAGGACCTGGCGAATGCGTTGCAGGATCTGACCAGTGATTGACCATCACCCCATCGCCCGGCCCCGGATGACCTCCAGTCGGTGAAGCCAGTTGCCGTCCGTGAACCAGCGGAAGCGGAGCGTCCAGCCGGTCTCTGGATCCTGCAACGATCAGCTCTGCCCGCCGTCCATCGCTCACCCAGATGGCATGCCCAGGATCACCCGGTTAGCAGGTGGCGAGCAGCGGCTTGACCTCCGGAGCACCCATCAGCTTCTCCAGGAAGCGCCCCATGACGTCGTCATTGAGAAGGCGCTCCCTGTTCCTGGTGAATGTGGTGGGGTGCCAGATCGGATCATCCGGGCTCAGGCCCACAAACCAGCGGAACAGCAGGTTGTAGTGGAGCTGCTCCAGCAGCAACCGCTCCGAGCGGATCCCGTAGAACGCCTGCAGCAACGAGGCCAGCAGCAGCTGCTCTGGCGGCACTGAGGGACGGCCCTCTGCGGCGTAGAGCTCACAGAAGGTGGGATTGAGTCGATCGAGAGCCTGATCCGCCAGTTTCCGAATCCGCCGCAGCGGATGACTGGCCGGGATCCGCTCCTCGATCGACACGTAGGAGAACAGGGAGCCGCTGCGCTCCCGGTGACCTCGCATCTGGGCTGGGCAGTTGGCCCATTTTCGCAGAGATGGCCGGGTTTTCGAGCGGACTCTTACGAAGCCGGAACCGGTACGCCTCCGAGGCTACGACTATGTTGTCGTGTGTGTGGTCGAGACTTTCCCCATGCCAATCCAGTCGCCTTTACGCCGGCTCGTGAGCCTGGCCTTCGTTTTCAGTTCCTTGGTTGGCTCGGAGGTCGGCTACGCCCAAGAGGTTCCAGTTCAGGCCCCTCCTCAATTCAGCTACGACAAGGGCTCGATTGCCCAGGCAAGAGTAAGGGGAAAATACGGCAGATATATCAGCTTCAGAGGGAGGAGCACAAACTCCTACTCCGGCTCCTCTGGCAACTATAACCCGGGCAATCCCGGCTATGTTAGTTGCAGCACCATTGGATCATACACCAGTTGCAATCGCATTGGATACGTAGCGCCTAGTTACTCCCCGGGATCTCCTGGTGGCGAGCAAGCAGGCTGGTTTGAGTATTTGCTTGACTGCAGAGACATGACTTTTGACAGAAAAGGCGATCGCCGAAGTGCGGGTCTTCGGAGGAAAGGATGGATGCCAACCTCTCAGGACCCGACAGCTCAGGCAGTTGCAGACACTTACTGCGCCACAATCAGCTCTCTTCCGCTTGGCAGCGATAAATAGAGCTTGCTGTGGAACCTAGATCACCTGCGGCGCAGTGGATTCCAGTCAGGGTCTCACGCTAGAATGAGAGCAGATCAGCCATTAGTGGGCTAGAAGAATTTGCTGACCTGAAAATGTACGTTTTTCAGCACAACGGTCAGCTATCCATTGAGGAGAGGTGACTTTCATGCCCCCCTTGGGGGCATGCTCGATCCGAACAATCGCTGGGTTACGCTTGCCAGCATCATTCCCTGGGAGCCTCTAGGAGTTTGCGGAAAAACCAGCCTGAGAAGCCGCGTTTTCCCCTCCTGAGAGCTGATGCAGCTCCTTTCGGGCTGGTTTTCAGCGTTTCAGCGGCTCAGAACTCCCGATTTTGGCGTGTTTTGCCCCTTTTGGGCTCCCTGATCGCGGCCACCTGGCCACACCTCTGGGCAACCACCTGTTCATGCCGTCGCCATCGCCGGTTTGAGCAGGTTGCCCAGGCGGATCAGGTTGTAGGCGATCACGTGCAGGCCAAACACCGCACTCACCTTCTCGGTGCCGCGCACCTTGAACTGGCGCAGGCCGCCCCACTGTTTGATCCAGCCAAACACCTTCTCGATGCCGCGGCGGGCATTGATCGACTTGGCGTAGCCCTCGTGGCGGGTGGTGCGGCCATCGATGGCGGAACCACCAGAGCGGGCGGTGTTCTGAGCCACGTGAGGTGTGACGCCGATGCGGCGCATCTCGGCGACGAATCCCTTGGTGATGCTCGTATAGATCGTCAACCCCCTTGGCGCAGCATTTCGGCGATGCCATGACGGAGATGCGTCCGGCTCTCCATCCGCCAACCAGGCCGCCCGCAACGGGGCAGCGGGCGGCCTGGTTGGCGGGAGCCTGGGCTGGTGCCCCTTGTGGACTCACACCTTCTTCAGCCGCACAGCTGGACCGCCCATGAGGATTCGGAACACCTCGCGGGCAATGAAACGCTTGAGGCAGCGCAGGATCTCCGGTTTCGAGAGCCCCTGCTCTGTTCGGCGCTCGGCGTAGGACTGGGTCTGCTCATCCCATCGCAGCCGCACCACGGCGATGCGGTGCAGGGCCGCGTTGGCCTGGCGGTTCCCTCCCCGATTCAGGCGATGGCGGTTGGTCTTGCCTGAGCTTGCCGGCAGGGGATTGACGCCGCAGAGCGCCGCGAAACCAGCATCGCTGCGCAGGCGCTCCGGGTTGTCGCCAGCCGCAGTGAGCAGGGTGGCGGCGTTGTCGACTCCCACGCCAAAGGTCTGGCGCAGGGCAGGGCAAACAGCCTGGGTGAGCTGATCGAGGTCGTCCCGCAACTCGGCGATTTCCGCTTCCAGGGCCTGAACACGGCGAGCCAGGCTGCGCAGTGCCCGTTTGGCCGCCGCCACTGGGGCATCCAGCAGGCCGGGCCTCAGGGCCGCGCAGGCCCGGATCAGGGCGCCGCGGTGCAGATGCTCCAGCCGCTCACGCAGTGCAGCCGGAGCGGTCACCAGGATCGCCTTGATCTGGTTGATCGCCCGGGTGCGGCTGTCGGTGGCCGAATCCTTGGCGCACTTGAGCATCCGGATCATCTCCACCCTCTCGGAGCCTGCCTTGGGCGTCACCGTCGCCGTGCCAGCGATCCACGCTCGGGCAGCGGCCTCGGCGTCGATGGCGTCGTCCTTGCCGAGGCGGCGTCTGGTGGAGCGATCGGGGCGGTTCACCTCGACGACCTCGTAGCCAGCATCGACAAGCTCGCGGCACAGCCCGGCTCCGAACGAACCGGTGCCCTCGACGGCAAAGACCGGTGCGTAGCCGAAATGCTCCGACCAGGTGATCAGCTCGTCATAGCCCTTGCGGGTTGTGGGAATCCGGCAATCGCCGAGCCTGCCGCCATTGGGGGCCAGGGCCACAGCCACATGGATGTCCTTGTGGGTGTCAACGCCGATCACGACATCAGGAGTCCGCAGAGAGTCGGACTGTGTCAAGGTTGGTGGAGCCATCGCTGCCAGATGGTGGTGGGGAGGAGCGATCAGCGGGGAAGACGGACAGGACTGTGATGGGGCCTCTCGACCAGGCTCGTATCAGGTCACGAACCTTCCCTGTTGATCGGCCCCATCAATGCAGATCGACAGATCACTAAGAAAGGCACTGAGCTGACCAGGCCGGTCGTAGTTCGGGTCAGATCTGCTGATGATGGGGTTGCCAGGATCATCACAGTCGTAGTTCTTGTCGGCACCGATCGTCTTCTGGTGGGCACCGGGACGACGCCGCCATCGCTTTCGCGGCATCCCGCTCCCCAGTGCCCGTCGCCTGCGTCACGCTGCAATCGACGATCAGGGCATGGCGGTTGTCCATGAGCACGTGCCCCCGGTAGCTGGGTAGCGCCGGATGGGCCTTGGATTTACGGCACAGCAGCGCGTCGGGATCGACGCCGGAGCGATGGGTCTTGTTGCTGAGCTTGATGCCGCGGAAATCACCCTTGGCCCGTTTCTTGCCGGGCTTTGGAGCGCCAAAGCCCTCGCCAGGGCCTGACGGCGGCGGCGGTGGATCGTCCTGCCCATCGATCCGCTCCAGCGAGGCATGGGAGGCCCAGGCCTGCAGCAAGGTGCCATCGACTGAGAAGTGCTCGTCACTGAGCAGCGGCTTGACCTCCGGAGCACCCATCAGCTTCTCCAGGAAGCGCCCCATGACCTCGTCATTGAGCAGCCGCTCCCTGTTCTTGGTGAACGTGGTGGGGTGCCAGATCGGATCATCCGGGCTCAGCCCCACAAACCAGCGGAACAGCAGGTTGTAGTGGAGCTGCTCGAGCAGCAGCCGCTCCGAGCGGATCCCGTAGAACGCCTGCAGCAACGAGGCCAGCAGCAGCTGCTCTGGCGGCACCGAGGGCCGGCCCTCTGCGGCGTAGAGCTCACAGAAGGTGGGATTGAGTCGATCGAGAGCCTGATCCGCCAGTTTCCGAATCCGCCGCAGCGGATGACTGGTCGGGATCCGCTCCTCAATCGACACGTAGGAGAACAGGGAGCCGCTGCGCTCCCGGTGACCTCGCATCTGGACTGGGCAGTTGGCCCATTTTCGCAGAGATGGCCGGGTTTTTCAGCAAGCTCCTAAGGCTCACGAGAGCTGAAAACCGTCGCGAGGGATGCCTCATGGTCGGCCCACGCTCCGCCTGCCATGGCCAGCTCCCGTTCACGCCGCGCCCACTCCGGTCCCTCTCCCCAGGAGGCAATGGTCGCCGATCTCATCGCCCTGATGGAGCGGGGCGCCAACCCCTGGCGCCGGCCCTGGGATGCCACAGGCGGCGGCCATCACGTCAATCTGCTCTCCGGCCAGCGCTACAGCGGCGCCAATCCCATCCTGCTCACCCTGGGCATGCACCTTCGTGGCTCAGCACTGCCCTTCTGGTGCGGCTTCGGCGAGGCCAAGAAGCTCGGCATCGTGCCCAAGAAGGGCTCCAAGGCCGTCCGCATCCTGAGGCCCCAGCTGCACTCCCGCGAGGAGGAAGCAGAAGGCGGCGAGAAGGTGCTCCGCAGCTGGGCCAGCTTCCGCCCCGTGGCGATCTTCAATGCCGCCGATCTGCAGGGCGAGGCCCTCGATGGCCTGATCGCCAGCCGCCAGGCCAGCGAATCGCCCCAGGTGCGGCCAGAGCCCGAGCGGCTCGCCAGGGCAGAAGCCAGCCTCTCCGCCTGGGGCGTGCCCGTCGGCCATGGCGGCGATCGCGCCTTCTATGCCCCGGCCATCGATCGCATCCAGCTGCCTGATCGCGCCGCCTTCCACTCCAGCGCAGCGCTCTATGCCACCTGGGCCCACGAAGCCATCCACTCCACGGGCCACGAGTCCCGGCTCAACCGGGATCTTGGTGGCCGCATGGGCTGCCCCCTCTACGCCCGCGAGGAGCTGGTCGCCGAGCTCGGCGCCGTGCTACTCGGCCAGCGGCTGGAGATCGGCTGCCAGATCGAGAGCCACGCTGCCTATCTCGGCCACTGGATCGAGCTGCTGAAGGAATCGCCCAGCGTGCTCTTTCAGGTGCTGAGTGATGCGCGGCAGGCGGCGGATTTGATCTTCCCTGGGTGTCAGGGCAGCTAGGGGGAGAAGTCAAAACACTTCCCGCCTGAATGCTGTGTTCTCCGGCCCTTAGCTCAGCCTCCTGGCGTCAGAAATGACGATGGCTTGCCGCTGTAGGTCACGACCACCCTCTTCTTTGCTCGGGTGGCCGCGACATGCAAAAGCGATCGCTCTTGCTGCTCGAACAGCTCACGCGAGACCAGATCCGGCCGCCGGTTCAATTCCAAGCGGTAGGGCATCTGGTCGGCTGTGAGCTCGGGGATGAAGACCTGATCGAACTCCAGCCCTTTGACGCGATGCATCGTGGCCACGCGCAGGGCAGGATCGCTGGGGTCGTCGGCTTCATTGGCCTCAATCAGCCGAACGGAGAACCCCGCCTTTTCCAGGGCCTGGGCGAGCCGGTCGCGGGCCGATTTGGTCCGCAGGGTCACGCAGGTGGAGGCAAGGTTGCCATCGGCTCGCGCGGAGCTGGGTGAGAGCGTCCTGTAGGAAGCGCTGTTCGTCAGCAGGTCCTCGAAGCCCCGCAGCACGGGCTTCTCGCCGTGGAGCAGCGAGCGGTAATCGCTGCTGGGGTCGTTGCCGCCATCAAGGTCGTCGAAGTCGACCCCCTCCAAGCACAGCAGTGGCCCAGGCGCGGGTCTCCTCGGTGGTGCGGTAGTTGATGCGCAGCTTGCGGGAGCGGCCGCGCACATCGATGCCGCAGCGGCTGAGCACGATCGGCTTGCCGTAGATGCGCTGGTGGGGATCGCCCACGATGAAGAGATCGTTGGCATGGGGCTCGCCGGCCAGGACCCGGATCAGCGAGAACGAGGCGACATCGAGGTCCTGGGCCTCATCCACCACCACCGCCACGTAGCGGCCGCCCTGGTCGGCATTGCGCAGCAGATCCGCCGCTGCGGTTTTGGCCTCTTCTGGTTCCCAGAGCCCGCGCTGGCGGAACTCAGCGCGCAGGGCATCGAACACCGGCCAGATCTGAGCCCGCTGCTGCTTGCTCAGCCGGGTGCCGCGGCCGATCCTCCGGGCCGCCAGGTAGTCGTCACGGGTGCGGCAGCCATTGGCCAGCACCACGTCTTTCCACTCCTCCCGGTAGAAGCGCTCCTCCAGGCCCAGGGCAGGGTCGGCCACATCCATGGCGAGGCTCCAGCAGGCATCACGGGCTTCGTCGTTGAAGACCCGCACCTGCAGACCCTGATTCTTGAGGAAGGTCATCACCCAGCCATCGAGGTGGATGACCTCGATGCGCCGGAGCTCCTCCGGGCTGCAGATCTTGGCGAGGTTGCTGCGGATGTCGGTGGCGAGGTTGCGGGTGAACGTGGTGAACAGCACCTGGCCCGGGGCACCAGAGGCGAGCAAGCGATTGGCCAGCCAGCGGGCGCGATGCATGGCCACCACCGTCTTGCCTGTGCCGGCGCCGCCCAGAACCCTCACCGGGCCGTTCCAGTCGCGATTCACCAGTCGTCGCTGGCTGGGATGCAGGAACACCCGCCACTGCTCCAGCGGCGCCGAGAGCATGGCCTCCAGCTCGTCGTCGTCGGTGATGACGAGAAACTCCGCCTGGCTCTCGGGTGTGGCCAACGCCGTGGCCACATCCTCGGGATCGATGTGGGCGGGCCGCTGGCGCTCCAGCTCCTCGATCACCGCCTCGATCGGCTTTCCCTCGGCCAGCAGGATCAGGCCATCGACGCAATCCTGGGGCACCCACTCGATCAGCCGCGCCAGGGCCTCTTCGCTCTGGACTGCACGAACGGCCGGCAGCAGTGCCTCGGGAACGCCGAGCAGCATGAGCTGGTCATCGTCGCAGTGGGCGAACAGCGAAGCCGGATCGTGCGGCGGGTGCCGCTCTCCGGGATGGGCGGTGACGGTGGGCGCTGTGGCCAGCCGCTTCGCTGCCGGATCGATGCGCTCGCCTCCTCCACGGCAGTTTCGGCCGCCTCCACATCGACGATCTGCAGGGCACCGGAGACCCGGTTCACATGGCAGGTCTTGCGCCGCGCCCAGTTGTAGGCGTCGTCGTGTTTGTCGATCCAGAGCAGCACGTAGGTGTCTCCCTGCTCGGGCGCCCGCAGGATGCAGCGGATGTCCTGATCGACCCGGATCGAGCGGATCAGCGGATCCTTGCCGCCTTCGATGCGCTCGTAGTTGAGGCCAGGGCTGCGCGGATTGTCGCGGAACTTGGAGATGAACGCCGCCACCTTGCCGCGAGCCTTCTCCGGCAACTGGTTGAGGGCCTTGAGGAAGCCGGTGGAGAGGGCAACGGTGATGCGGGATTCGCTCATCGGGGGAGGGGGACGGGGCAGGTCTGAAGGCGTTCGATCAAAGCGCTGGCCGTCTCATCGGGTGGGTCCTCAGCCAGCCAGCATTGCCAGCCAGCGGCCTCAAAATCTGGTTGATCGCCTGACTCCAGCACCAAGGCCAGGCGCTGTTGGGGCCAGGCCAGATCGGCCATCGGCCAGCAACGTCTCCTCTGGCTCCCTCCAGCTCGTAGCCGAGATCCGGGAAGGGGATCTGCCCCTGCAGGAGAAGGTCACGCAATGCCTCGAGCACGGGCATTGCAGCTGAGTCCGCCAGATCGAGCGCTTCTTGCCACTGGCGCTGCAGCTCGTGGATTGCTCGCGGTGGATGCTCCCCCGCCGTTTGCTCCCGCCAGTCCAGCCACCCACACGGTGGAGGGATCCACGGCGGCGGTTTGTTCCGCTCCGGACCAGCCAGGGGTGGACAGGAGGAAATGGGGCAGGAACTGGAAGAGGTTGCCCTGACGCAGCCACTCCTGCCAGGCGGACTGCTGCTGCTGGTCCGAGCTGGCGGGTTCGGGATCGAAGTGGATGGTGCGGAAGCTGGCGGCAGGGTGCCGGCTGCCATGGCGCGCCTGATCCAGCAGGTTCAGTGCACTCAGGCCTGGGGCAATGGCCAGGAACTGGCCCAGCCGACGACCAGGCTCGGTGCCCTGCCACTCGTCCACGTGATCGGCTAACGCCTGATCGGCGATGGCCTGCTGGATCTCAGGGGAATCGAGGGCGGCAGCACTGCCCTGGGCCAGGCAGAACAGCTGTGCCAGCCCCTGCCACAGGCGCTCCGATGGGTTGGTCAGGTAGGCCATCAGCAGCTGCAGGCTGTTGGCTCCCTGCACCTCGCGGGGCATCAGCAGGGGCGGCTGAGGAAGGCTCTGGAGCAGCGCCTCGGGCCACCAGCGATCGGTGAACGTCTCCGGCTTGGTGGCGAAGGCCGGCAGCACGCCCACTGCCAAGCCATTGGGTTCGAGCGGGGACTGGGCGCTGGGCAGTTTTTCCACCACATCGTTCCAGCTGAGCGACCAGATCAAGTAACGGCCGCTGCGCTGCAGGGCCATGCGCTGGCGAGCGTCATCGGCGAGGCGGCATCGGTGGAACTCCCAGCCGTCGGTGTAGATGGCGATCGGCTTGCCGCCAGCGGTGGGGGTGAGCAGGAAGTCGGCGCGGGAGAACTCCGCTACGCCTTCGCCCTCACCCAGGGGCACCTGCTGCTCCACCTTCCAGGTGGTGGCCGCTGGCCCGCTGCCGATCTTGAGGAGATAGCCGATGCGGCCATGGATCACGTCCTGCTTGAGCACCACCGGCACGCCATCAGGGGCACCCTTGCCGGTGCGCAGGGCCTCGAGGAAGCGCAGCTCCAGTTCGCTCTCGGCCCGGCTGTTGATCGTGATCTCCGAAAGGCTGCGGTCGGTGGCCTGCAGGTCGTCCCAGCGACGCAGGATCGCCTGCAGCTGCTCGATGGCACGGCGTTTGCTGGTGCGCTCGCGATCAAAGCGCTGGCGGTACATGAAGATGCAGCGGTAGCAGCCGTCGCTGCAGGGGCAGGCCTGCAGAGCCGCGAGCGAGCCCTGGAACACCTCGCGCAGATCCTTGCCGCCCTGCTCCATCAACTGGCGCACATAGCCCGTGCCGCCAGGGACGGAATCAAAGAGATAGAGAAAGGTTTTGCGCTGCTGGCTGCCGGGCTGGGGTTCTTCTCCGAGGGCGGAGCGCAGGTGATCCACCTTGCCGCCGAAGCGATGGCGCAGGCCCAGATGAAGCGCACCCACGAAAGAGGGCTGGCCCTCCTCATCCCAGAAGCTGGCACCGGGCAGGAGGAAGCGCAGGGCCTCTGAGCTGAACTCCCGGTACATGAACAGGAGATTGCGGAGCTGGGCGTTGTCGGGCCTGTCGCGGAAGGTGCAGGCCCAGGTGTGGTTGGAGGCCCTGGCGGGGCCGCGTTGCACCTTGCCGCAACTGCGGCAGAGCTCGAAGCCCCTCACCCGCAGGGGTTTGCCGGCGATGGTGTGGGTGGTTCCGATGGGTGTGAGCTCCCCGAAGTTGATCTCGCGGAAGGTGGTGCTGGCCAGGTATTCGGCGCCGAAGGGGAACTCCTCGTCGTCGACAGCCAGGGAGATCTCGCGGCGGGCCAGATCGGGAAGGATCAGCAGTTCGCGGTGGAAGAAGAGTGGATTGCGCTCGTCGGTGTCATCCCCGAAGCGGCTGCGGGCGTCTTCCGTGGTGGCCTGCACCTGGCGCAGGCGGGCCATCTCCTTGACCTGACCATGGTCGGCGTAGCCGCTGTGGCCGCAACGGGGGCACTCCTTGCGGTTGTAGTCATCGTCGGTTTCGCGGCAGGCGTAGGAGCAGGAGGGGCAGAACCGCCAGCGCTCCGGTTTGTTGAGGTTGGGATCGATCTGATCCACCTTCACCCGCCGGCCCTGGGCATAGAACTGGCCGTCGGGCACCGAGCTCACGGATGGCCACGTTGGCCGGCCGCTCGTAGCTGAGGGTCGGCAGCTCCTCGGTGCGGCGGGCACCACCGCCGCGGGCGGGCAGGCGGCGCCAGAGCACCGACTTGAGCGTGACGCCGGCTTCCGGGAAGGCGTAGTTGGGCAGGAAGCCCTCGTCGGTGAGCATGGCCAGCAGGGGGCGGCCATCGAGGTCCTTGCGCAGCTGGTTGTAGGCGATCTGCTCGCGCCGGATCGAGTCTTTGTCGTCCCGCTGCTGCTCCAGCAGAGAGGTCTCCGGGATGGCGGCGAGCTTGTTGAAGCGCTCGCGCAGTTTGGTGGCCTCGTTGCGCAGGCGCTTGCGCTCCGCGATCAGCTCCTCGAGCCGCACGATCAGGCCTCTGGCAAAAGGCGCCGTGAAGGCACCCGACTCGCCGGCATCGGGGGAGCTGAGGAAGTAGGCCCGCAGCTCCTGACGGCTGGGCTCCTGCAGCTGTTCATCGAAGAGCCCCAGGAAGCGATCGAGCAGGGCCGACTGCTCGGCATGGCACCAGCGCAACCAGGTGTAAGGGAAGCGCTCGGGGATGATGGCTTCCTTGCCGGCCTGCTCCACGGCATCGAGCACGGGCTTGAGCTTGCGCGGAAGCGCCTCCGCGGTGATGCCGCTCTGCACCCAGCGATCGATCGTGTAGGCCAGCAGCTGGCGTTTGAGGATCGCGGCGGCGTCGAGATAGCAGCCGGGTGGGCTCACCAGCCCCTGCAGCATCTCGCGGGGATCGGAGAAGAAATAGAGGTCGTGGGCGGTGCCGGTGACGATGGTGCCGACCACGGCATTGCCATCGCGGCGGCCGGCGCGGCCGATGCGCTGGAGGTAGTTGGCGGGCTCCGGTGGCACCGAGGCCAGCAGCACGGTGGAGAGATCACCGATGTTGATGCCCATCTCCAGGGTGGAGGTGGCCGAGAGCAGGTTGGGATCGCTGCGGTACTATCCCGGCAAAAAAAAAAAAAAAAAAAAAAAAAAAAAAAAAAAAAAAAAAAAAAAAAAAAAAAAAAAAAAAAAAAAAAAAAAAAAAAAAAAAAAAAAAAAAAAAAAAAAAAAAAAAAAAAAATTTTTTTTTTTTTTTTTTTTTTTTTTTTTTTTTTTTTTTTTTTTTTTTTTTTTTTTTTTTTTTTTTTTTTTTTTTTTTTTTTTTTTTTTTTTTTTTTTTTTTTTTTTTTTTTTTTTTGGGGACCTTGCTTGCAGAACTGGGAGACCTGGGCCGTTTTGATAAACCGTCTCAGCTCATGGCTCACCTTGGTCTGGTTCCTTCCGAGCATTCCAGTGGCGAAAGCATCAAAAGAGGCGGTATCACCAAAACCGGTAACAGTCATGCCCGAAAGGTACTGGTTGAAGCTGCCTGGGCGTACAGGATGCAAGCCCGGGTCAGCCGTATGCTCCTCAAGCGCCAGAAGGATTTGTCGGAACAGAACTGCCGGATCGCATGGAAGGCACAACTCCGTTTATGTGCCCGTTTCAAAAGACTAGCGGCCAAAGGCAAACCCAAGCAGAAGGTGGTCACCGCTATCGCCCGTGAACTGAGCGCCTTTCTATGGGCAATAACAAAACAGGTGCAGCCAGTCATTTGATTACGACAACGAATTTGTAGTTGCCATTACCTTACCAAAGGAGGCTATGTAAAAGAACAACCATTTATTTCCAGATCATCGATAGGGGCGCGATCACGGTCAAGGAGAACCCTCGAAAATCCTATGGGATACGGCAATTGCCTTAACTCCCGACTTTAGACAGAGGCAGCTCCACGACGAAGACATGACATGCGGTAACCAACCCGCGAATATCAGAGTGATCAACCGTCGTTTCAATGATCCCGCCTCTATCAATGATCTGGATTGTATCAATAAGTGAACTTCCTTTAACTTAAAACTATAAAGGAAGGCGGATAGCTTTTATTCTATTGACAAGTGTCAATCATATCAGGATTTCGAATTTCGTGCTTCGGATTTAAAGAAAGGAATCACCATGGACATCATGACCGCCATAAAAGAGAGAAGGAGCTGCAGAAGCTTTTCAGACAAACCCATCGAGAAGGAACACCTGGAGAAAATTCTGGATGCGGCCACCTGGGCGCCCTCCCCCCTGAATGCCCAGCCCTGGAGCTTTGTGGTCATTTCCAACAGCGAAGTGAAGAATAACATTTTCGCGGAAGCGGAAAGAAGCCGGGAACAGGGTGTTCAAAAAAGTGCTTGGGGATGGTTGGGAAAGTACAGCGTTGAATTTCTGCTGTCGGCCCCCGTCATCATTGCGGTCACCGGGGATCCCAAAAAGTCGGGTGTCGATCAGTTTATGGAGGGAGGAGCCAGAGCCTACGAACACGCCTGTGCGGCTGCCGTACAAAACATGCTGCTGACCGCACATGCCCTGGGTATCGGATCGGTCTGGTTTACCCTGTTCGACAGAGACAAACTTCAGAAACTTCTCCATCTGGCCTCAGACAAGATCCCCCTGGCACTGGTATGCCTCGGCAGGGCTGCTGGGGATCCTGCTCCCACACCCAGGAAGAGTTTTACGGATAAAACGACCTATATGGCGTGATTTTCCCGGCGATTACGCCTATGGCATTTTTCTGCCGCTAACATTACCGGTCACACTGTTTTCAGAGTTGGCGTTTTATACACCTCTGACATAGTAATTGCGCATCATGCCCATGTCTTCGTGCTCCAGGTTGTTCTGCCGCTGATTGACCTAACAGCGGCCAGACACCACCTGTCATCAGGCCAAGGGTTCCATAACCGGCCAGTTTCAGAAACTGCTTCTGTTATTTCCGCCTTCGATCCATAAATCATTGTGTGTATTTTTCATGATAAACTCCTTTGTCGAAAAGCCATTTCATGCAACCAAATTTCAACAGGGCGATCATTGGATGACCGCCCTGTCGCAAATAATGTTTCAATGTTTATCAGGATTGCTACCAGCAGTTGCCGCCTCCGCCGTTATAACCATATCCCATCATGGGGCCGCCGGATCCCATCATGCGGCCACCGGAGTTATAACCACGGCCGGCGTTCGGGTTGAGCTTCCGCATTTCAACCATATGCTCGATGCGCTTCTGATCGAACTGGGACTGCAGATCAGAAATTTCTTTTTGTAAACGGGATGCCTGGGCCACATCCGGCTCATCTTTTACCAATTCGTTCTGCAGCTCACGCTCTTTTTCAAAGAGGCTGGTCCGGATATCCCGGGTCTCATTGAAAAACGCCTCTCTATTCTGCTCGAACTGCTTGTATGTTTCCGGACTCATCCGGCTCATGTTCCCGTTATCTTCGTCACCTTGACAATACATACCGCCACGATGATGCCCCCATCCACCGCCCCAGCCCATTCCGCCGTGAGCAAAAGCGCTGATGCCGATTCCGAGTACTGCGATTGAAACGATGGTGATAATAACATTTCTGAGTCTAAACATTTTTGTTTCCTCCTTGGGTTGTTTTTGGTTAATGACAGCATTGGGGTTTGCCACCCGTTGATTTGTTGAGTCGGTCCAGGTACCTTCCCCATATTCCTTTTTTCTTGGGTGCTTCCGCCTCTAAATATTTGTCCGGGTCGGAAATAAACGCCTCCCGGCAAGCTTCGGCACAAAAATAGTATATATCAGCATGAAATGTAAAAGGCGGCACCTTGCCTGTCGTGGCAACTTTCATCCGACATACTGGATCTATATAAGCGTGTTGATTGTTTTGGGTTGTCATGTTGCACCTCCAGCGTTGTATAAAAATACTTCTTTAAATTAATAGATCGCGCTGCTTTTCTTCAAATTCAGTTTTGTCGATCTCACCGCGGGCGTAGCGCTGCTTAAGGATTTCCAAAGATGACGTGCCCTCCTGATTTCGTTTAGTGCCACGCAGTCCGTTGACCGCCCCTGAGAGCAGCAGTACCACAGCCGCAATCAGGACCATCCAGAATATAATCATAACGATTCCCATACCGCCTCCCATCATACCGTGCCCTCCCATGGCCCAGCGACCGTGTCCGGGCCAGAAACCTATATTGTGATTGTAAAGAAACCATACGCCGACGGCAATCAGGACGGCGGACACACCCAGGCTGAGAAGTGTTGAAGTGTTTCGGTTCATTTCAATTTTCCTTTCTAAGTCTATTTCTCGTTGTAGATCAAACACCGCCGAAAGAGTGCTGATGTATACACATGCAACGCAATGTCTGTGCCAACGATACCCACTGATAGTGAATATCGAATTTAACTATCTGATTTGTTTATTTTGTTTTATTTTTTTCAGAATGGAAGATCTGGGTGCCAATTCCCTGCAGTTACCGTAAGCGTGTAAAAAAAACCCGGAGAATACATACTATAGCGGCAAACCGGATTAAGTTTCTTTACCAAGTCCATAGCTTTTCAATTTATTGTGCAGGGTCTTTCGGGTGACCCCTAAACGGCGGGCGGCTTCGGCTTTATTTCCGTCGCTGGCTTTCAGGGTGGCAAGTACAGCCTCTTTTTCAATTTCCTCCAACGAACGCGTGCCGTCCGTTACGGGTGCCGCAATGGCTGCCGATGCTTCAAGGTCAGGGTATTTTTCGGTGATATTCAGCGGTAACTGTTTCTCGGTAATATACTCCCCGGAAAGCAGAATGACGGCCCGCTCCATGGCGTTTTCCAGTTCCCTGACGTTTCCGGGCCAGGAATAATTGAGCAGCATATCCATGGCCAAGGGAACAAATCCTTTAACAGATTTGCGGTTTTTAGCGGCAAATTTTTCAAGGAAATGCTGAGCCAATACAGGGATATCCTCCTGCCTTCTTCTTAGTGGCGGCACATTCAAGGACATGACGTTCAAGCGGTAAAAAAGATCTTCCCGGAAATGCCCCTGAGCGACATCGGATTCCAGGTCACGGTTGGTGGCGGCAACCACCCTCACATCCACGTTGATGGTCTCCTCACCGCCCACACGCTGGATCTCCCTTTCCTGAAGAACCCGCAAAAGCTTGGCCTGCATCGTGGAGGGCATTTCTCCAATTTCATCCAGAAAGATGGTGCCGTGATTGGCCATGAAAAATCGGCCTTCACGGCGTTTGTCCGCACCCGTGAAAGAACCCTTTTCGTGCCCGAAGAGCTCTGACTCGAGCAGTGTTTCCGCAATGGCCGCACAATTGACCACCACCAGGGGTTTTTCCCGGCGCGGGCTGTTGAAATGCAGGGATCGGGCAATCAATTCCTTGCCGGTGCCGCTTTCGCCGGTGATTAACACGGTCGCCTCTGAAGGAGCCACCATGGATACCATCTCCAACAGGTTCTTCATCGGCTGACTCCTGCCGATGATGTTTTCAAGGTTATAACTCCCTTGCAGATGTTCCTTTAAAACCCTGTTTTCTTCCTTGAGTCCGGCGTGCTCGCCGGCCCGCTCGATGGTGAGTTTGAGGACTTCAAAATCCAGCGGTTTGATCAGATAATCGTAAGCTCCTGATTTCAAAGCCTCCACCGCCGTGTCCACGGATGAATAGGCCGTCATGATAATAACGGGAATCGTGGGGTTGTAGGCTTTGATCTGCTTAAGCGCTTCGATGCCGCTCATGGTTGCCATACGAACGTCCATCAGAATAAGATCCATAGGTCCGGATTTCACCACGTCCACAGCAACATCTCCGTCATCGGCTGTTTCAGTCTTATATCCCCAGCTGCGAATGATGGTTTTGAGTGAAACCAGATGACCGGGATCGTCGTCCACAATCAATATTTTAGTTGTTTTAGGCGAACGCATCATGACCTCTCCGTGGCTTGATTCTGTTGACATGGAATCGTGATTGTAAATGAAGTCCCTTCACCGATGGTGCTATGAACTGCTATTTGTCCCTGATGGGCCTCGACAATTTTATAGACGATGGCCAAACCCAGCCCGGTTCCCCTTTTTTTGGTTGTAAAATAAGGATCGAAGATTTTTCTAAGCTGATCAGCAGAAATCCCCGAGCCGCTATCCTTGACAGTGATGTTGACATGCCCGGCACCGGCTGAAGTGCATGACACGGTCAGGGTTCCGCCGTTTTGCATGGCCTGGATGGCATTGATATAAAGGTTTAACAGGCACTGGGCCAGCCGGTCCGAATCTATCCATGGGGAACAGATACCTGTTTCCGTATGCAGCTCGATATCGACGTTCTTGTTGCTTGCATCCTGCTGAATCAGTTGTATGGAACGAGACAGCAGCAGACCGATATCGTTCGGCTGCCTTTTCAGATCCGAGGGTCTTGCAAAATCCAATAATTCGGTGATCACCCGGTTTAAGCGGTCCACCTCCTGTATCATGACCCCTGCCGCTTCCCGGGCCTGGCTGCCTTCGGCAAACTGTCCGGCGAAAAACGTGGCCAATGCCTTGATGGAGCTTAATGGATTTCTGACTTCGTGTGCTACACCGGCAGCCAGGCCACCCATGGCAGCCAGTTTTTCCTGGCGGTGTATTTCATCCTGTAAACGGCGAATTTCGCTCAAGTCCCTCAATATGAGAACCTGCCCGACGAAATCTTTCGAGTCATTCGTGATACGGGCGGCACTGACACTGACGGCCGCCTGCTTGGTTCCTGAAAAATCGCATTCCATTTCCTGTTCGGAAATCGTCTCCCCCTGATCAAGTCTTTGTTGCAGACCGCACAATCCATCCGGCAGGATTGTTTCCGGACGCGCGTTCAAGGCAGTGTTTTTTTTCAGACCAGTGATTTTTTCAGCCGCTGCATTGAAAAAAGTTATCCTTCCCGACCGGTCCGTGGCGATCAAACCGACAGGCAGATGACTGACCACCTCGTGGGCAAAAGCACTGGTGTCCTGCAAAGACTTCCTGGCACCCCGATAACTGTACATCCAAAACAATGACACAAACCCGCCAAACCCTAAAACAAGCATGATGACAGACAGTACCACCGTTGTTCGAATATCGCTCTGGATTGCCTCTTCAAATGGGGTGACATCCAGCCCTATGATAATCAACAGCTTTTGGCGTTTGTCGGCAGAAAACCAATCCTCGGCAGAGTCGGATCGCAGGCCGTGCCGCTGGTTCATTGACTGCATATGGCCAAAGGGTTTGCTTCCGTCAAACCTCAAGGGGCGAAAATGCCGATGAACCTCAAATATTCGCTGCTGGTTACTGAGGGTCACCAACTCCCAATTTTCAAGTTCATCCGGTCCAAGATGTGTTATCCGGCGATGCTGATCAAAAGGCTGATCGATTTTTGTCGGGTCGCTGTGAGCAACCGCCCGGCCATTTTGATCAATGACCGCCATATAGAGAACGTCCGGCAGGCGGGCGGTTTCCTCGATCAGTCGCTGTATCTGTCGCCCACCCCACCTCATTCCCATCATCCCCGTTCGGGCACCTGCTTCCACGGCTCGAATGAGGGCCGCGCCCTTGGCGCTCATAAGCTCCGACATGTAGCGCCGTTCCCGGTTGGTATTTTGAAATGCCAGCACCAGCACGACAATGAGTAAGATGACGGTCAAGCCCAGAATGATCCAGGGTGATGTCTGCATCCCCGTGCGCAGGCCACCTTTGGATGGTTGCAGCATGATATGTCCTTTCAGTTAGCCCAAGCATTTCAGCTCAGGTAAATCCCATAACGCAAGTTAAGGCTTGCGTATAAATTGTAAACATATTTTCTTGTTAAAAATAAAAATCGTATAATTTTTATACACATGAATCCGTCAAGCGAATTTATGAAGCGCAACATTGTCGCTTTTCCAGCCCCAACAAATCCTTGAAAACAGCATTGGACAAATCCAAGATAGCACTTATAACAACGGCCGGTGTCCACCACACCCTTCACGAACCCTTTAACATGCGCGACCCCATCGGGGATCCCACGTATAGAATAATTGACGCTCAAACCATAGAAGAAGATTACCTGATCACACACGACTACTATGATCATCGGGATGCAGATAAGGATCTGAATATTGTTTTTCCGGTTACACGATTAAAAGAAATGGCTGCCGCGGGGATAGTGGGCAGTGTCGCCAGGCGTCACTTCAGTTTCATGGGCTTTTATTTTTTGGAAAAAAGTGCCAAGGAAACAGTGGTGCCTTTGCCGGGTATGCTGCGAAGGTCTATGGTGCCGCCATGGGCTTCGATGATGGTTTTACACAGGCTGAGCCCCAAACCGTACCCGCCGGTATCCCTGGATCGTGATTTGTCGGCCCGGTAGAATGGCTCCCAGATATATCCCAAGGCTTCCGGTTCAATGCCAATGCCGTTATCCTCGATCTCGATGACAGCCCATTCATCCTTGGTATATGTGGAAATTCGAACGGGTTTACTGTCTTTTTGGGAATATTTGATGGCGTTGTCCAGAATATTTTTCAAAACGATGCTGATCTGCTCAGGATCTGCCATACAGAAAACCGAAGATGATGTCCCGCTGAAAATGACACCGGGCTGCTGCCGACGATAGATAGCAACCACAGCATCGATGACTTCAGTGAGATCGATTTTCTGGAGCTTAAGGCGCCTGTGGTCATGATGCATGCGGGCGGTATCCAGAATATGGGTAATCATCCCCTCCATTTCCTGGATGTCCGATTGCACCAGTTCCCTGGTCCGGCTCTCTTTTACGAATTCAAGCGCTACTTTCATGCGGGTCAAGGGTGAGCGCAGTTCATGACTGACATCCCGCAGCAGTTGTTCCTTGGCGGTGAGCATCTCGTTTAGGCGTTGGGTCATGGCGTTGAAAGCCTGAGACAACTGGCCGAGTTCATCCGATTTCGTAACGGGAACCCGATGTTTCAGATTGCCGCGACTGACTTCTTTTACACCCGCATCCAGCCACTTGATGGGTCGCAGAATCCTTCGCATCAACACAAAAGCACCCAGTAAAATCAATGTGATGGATAATACGATGAGACCGTGAATCCATTTCAGGGCCGGATTTTTTTCGTATTCACCCGACAGTTCAAAAATAAAATCACCCCTGTCGTGCCGGTATTCAATATAGAAGCGACCGTGGGACATCCCCCCGCGGATATTCGGCTTGTCACCCCATGTACGAAAATGGATTCTGCGGCGATCAATGGCATTGAGAGTTGTGGACCAGGAGGTGTCAGGGCCTTGAAAGTGAATTTGAAGTCCTGCCTGACGAGCTATCACACCGGCACGCTCGTAACTGGGGGGTGTGCCCAGATCCTCGATGACATAATTGAGATATTGATGGATATTGCTGTGAAAGGGCCGTCCTGCCATGGCCCGGTAAGCCCAGAAAAAACCCCATAGGGCAACATTGATGGCGATGCCGGCGATCAGGATGACCATCACCATTTTGGTGAAAACGGAGTTGAATATTTTTTTAAACCAGTGGGAGTGCATGATTTGGCTGAATCTCACATTGTATTGTACGGGGTCCTAAGGCATAAGCTGTAAGCAATAAGCTTTAAGCTGACTTACCGGTAACTGCTTACCGCTTATGGCTTATGGCTCACCCTTGCCGATAAACACATACCCGGCACCCCATACGGTTTTGATATAATCCGGTGCCCTGGGGTCGTCTTTCAGTTTTTGCCGCAGACGGCTCATGGTGATATCCACGGAACGATTGAACGCTTCTGAATCCATCCCTCTCAGTTCCTGTAGTATCTGATCCCTGTCGAGCACTTTGCCCGCATTTTTTACCAGCAACGCCAGTGCGGTAAATTCGTTGGTGGTCAAATCCAGCAAATCATTGTTCAGACGGGCGCTACGCCTGGCAAAATCGATTTTCAGGGGACCGAACGATAGCGGGCGGTTCTCATCCACCCCGCTTGCCCGGCGTATCACCGAATGAATACGGGCCACCAGTTCCCGTGGCTCAAACGGTTTGGGCAGATAATCATCGGCTCCCAGTTCAAGCCCCACAATCCTGTCGGTGGTTTCCCCTCTGGCGGTCAGCATGATGATGGGCACACTATGGGTCTCACGAATGGTTTTGCATACCTGAAAACCATCCATTTCCGGCAGCATGATATCCAGGATGACCAGGTCAGGCGCTTCCTTTTTCAGCAGTTTGAGACCAATGCTCGGTCGTGTTGCCGTGAAGACGTTGAAACCGAATTCTCCCAAAAAGGTCACCAGCAGCTGGTTCAGTTTCTTATCATCGTCTATGATGAGAATCTTATGCATCATGGCATCGTCCCATGGTATTACAATATTACTGCTGTTCGGCAAAACAGATATCTTCTCTGCCGAACAGCATCCACCGATCCACGCCGAATATTTTACGACATATCCGGTTTACTGTCCCCACTCAGCTTGGTGTCGCTTTTCGAACTTCTCCAGCTTGCTCACAAGTTTTTCGCGCTGTTCAGGCGACAGAGTTGCGTGAAATTCCGCTATCCGATCCACCACAAGGTCTATCACGTCATCCATTCCGGCCCGGTGTTCGGCCACGAGCTCCTTGACGCGAACCGTGTCGATTGCATCGCTGCTCAGCTGGATCTTGAGTTCGTCGTGTAATTTTTTCTTTTCCGAATGCTTGGCCTTGACCTTGGCTAAAATTTCATCCTTGTACGAATTGGCCATAGCCTGCTGTGCCTCAGTCAGATCCAGGGCTTCTGCCATGTAGTCCATCATAAAAGCAGCGCCCCTTTGGTGACCGGGATGCCGGCATCCCACAAAAAATGCCGAGCCCAATCCCAGAACTGCAATCAATGCGATGATGGTTAGTGTTCTTACCATAATTCCCCCCTTTTTGTCGTCTATGGTTATTGTCGACGTTCAGCGTGGCACGGTTAACTCAATCGTGTCACGTTGTTAAGGGGAGGATAATCATATTTTTGGAGAAATGCTTTTCTATGGGGTAACAGTTTGTAACAAGATGTAACAAGGACACGCGTCTACAAATCCTTCGGCAGCCTCACCACCAGCACCGGCGTGGTCGAACGGCGGATCACCTGTTTGACGGTGCTGCCCATCAGGGCCTCGGCCAGGGTTCCCCTGCCATGGGTCCCCATGACAATCAGATCACAATTTTTCTCCTTGGCAACCTCCAGAATCACATCCACAGGATCCCCTTGTTCGACGATAATCTCGTCACCTTCAGCCGCGCGCTCACTATTATATCTGGCTTTTTCGCTGAATTGACCGAGAATTTCCCGGACCAGAAGGTGATCCTTTCTTTTCCCGATCAGCACGTCCTTGGCTTCCTGAAGATGGCTGTCTTCCAATTCCTTCCATCGCGCCTGGCCGATATATCCGATGGCTCCGCTGCTTTCGACGATAGACGGGGTCTCCGGTAAAACATTCAGAAAAGTTATCCTGGCGCCGTACTGATCTGCCAGACTGACGGCATATGAAAACGCGTAGTGGGCACTTTCGGAAAGATCGGTTGCATACAGAATATTTTCAATTTTAACTTTCAATGGTCCCATGTGTTCCCCCTGTTGTTGAATGTTATGCTTTTTTAGCCGGACAGAATCCCTGATTCGGTGGGGCCACGATAAGGCGTCCGCTGGATGTCCCCCAACCCGGCCTGCTTCATCATCTCCACTAATTCCTGTTCCGTATAGGATCTTCCTTCGGGGGTACCCAGAAGCATGTTCATGGAAAAAAGGGTCGGAAACAAAGGACCGTCTCTGGTGTCGTCCAGAATGAAATCATGCAGCAACAACATGCCGCCGGATGTCAGCATCGTGGCAGCCTTTTGGATCATGTTTTGACAATCCGCCGGTCCCTCGCCGTGCAGAATATGCGACATCCAGACGACATCGTATCGGCCCTGCATCGGTTCCGTGACATAATCGCCCGCCATAAACGAAATGCGATCGCTCAGCCCGAATTGAGCGATGGTTTTTTCCGCAAAGGGCCGGGTGGTGGGCAGATCAAAGACAACGGCCTTCAACTGCGGATTCTGCAGGCAAAAATGAATCGCATAGGTGCCCGGGCCACCGCCCATGTCCAGCAGGTTTCCATAAGCCGACAAATCAAAGGTCTCAACCAGGTGGGGCGCCTGCAGCATGGCATTGTTGAACATCCCCATGAGAAAGGCCTCGCGAACCGATTCATCATTGAACGATGAGCGGGTTCGAACCGGCTTGCCCGTAAGAACGGCCTGGTCCATCTTGGACCAGGAATCCACCAGGTGATGGTGGTGCAAGATCATAAAGCCCAGATAGGCCTTGGAATCTTTCCGCAAAAACCGGCCGGCGGCATCCACGTTGAGAAAGGTATCATCTTCTTTTCTCGAGAAGTCCCATTGCCGCAAGGGCGTTGAGCAGACGATCAGCAGCATCGGCATCGGCGCTGATTTTCCGCGCAATCGTTTGCCCGCTCATGGCGCCATCGCCGATGGTCGTAAATATATCCAGCTTTACGGCAGCATGCAGCGTGCATGTTTTCCAGTACTGGCCGGAAAGTCCCAAAAGTGTGCCTGGATTCCAGTTCGGTTTGTCCATATTGCCCCCCTATCATGGTAAACCGAGCGCCTGCACCCGCGAAGCGGCTGGCCTCAGAGAAGCCCCCTATAGGGGGCTTTAACATATCGTTCGATTTATGTTCACCGGATTATTGAACCTTGCCGGGCCGCCACCTGAGGTGGCGGTTTTAGATCACAACAATTCTTCTACCCAGTCAAGGCCTAACTCAATCAATTTTCCATGACGGGGTCGGCCGGTTTCAGGATCACAATCGATCATCTCGTAGTACAAAGCAATGGCTTTATCAAAGTCATCTTCTTCAAATATCTTCTTGCCGGAACCGGGACCATCGGGCTTCGGATTGAAGAGCCGTTTTGGCAGCCGATCATCTTTAATGGTAAATCCCTCACGACTGTTAAATGCACGTGCCAGCATGGAAGCTCTCTCGGCAGCGGTCAACAGTTCATCAATATCTGTGTCCCATCCTGTTATCGCATTTAAGGATTGAATCATGACATCCAGCGGTATCACACCCCGCGGGGCATAGCCAAACACACAGAGTCCCAGTGCATCCATCATCCGCCACAGTTTTTCCAGCTGCATGTAGCTCCGAACTTTTTCACTGCTAATCTCCGTGGCAGAAATAGCTTTGTCAATCCCCAATGCT
>CAVONQ010000009.1:0-84412 GCA_963697335.1 uncultured cyanobacterium | reverse complement strand
GCTGAAACAGCTGCTGGGCGAGCTCGACCTGGAGGGGGTACTAATCCAGGCGGTAGGCGAAGCCTTCTCCGAAGGAGTTGCTCTCCACACCCAGAAACCTTTTTCAACAGCTCACCGAGCAGGGGGCCGACTTCCTCCTGACCGTTAAGAGGAACCAAAAGACACTGCACCGTCAGATCCGCTGCCAGTTCCAGGGGAAACGCCACATCCCTTTGGTGGCAACGGATCATGAGATCAGCCACGGCCGTGCCATCACCTGGACGTTCCGCGCCAAAGCGGCACCGGAGCACATCCGTGAGGCCTGGAGCGGCACCAGTTGGATTGTGGAGATGGCCGCCGTCGGGACCCGCGACGGCAAGACCTTCCGGCAGACCCATTTCTTCCTCACCAGCTTGCGCACCACCCCAGAAGCCCTGCTGAAACTGGTGCGGGATCGCTGGAGCATTGAGAGCTGGCGACGCTGCGGACAGCCGCTCTCAACCTGCTGCGACTGGGCGGCTTTCAGTCCATCCGTTCAGGGATGCAGGCTGTCTGCCACGACATCACAGCGCTGTTGGCCATGGCGCAGCGGCAACCGGCAGCCAACTCTTCCTGAGAGACTTTGAATCAGCCCTGATTCTGCGGGGGCTGGACAAGATTGATGGTGAATGGCACCTGATCGCTGCCACGCACAACCTGCTCAAATAGTACAGATTCCGGAGATCACAGCGGCAGGCGCTGGCGGCAGCAACGAAATGAAGGGCAACGGACCTAGCAAGAGCGGCCAGGGCTGACTCAAACCCGCCTGAAAGAAACCGCTCGGCAGAAGAATAGTGTCGCTGGGATTCACCTCAGCCACGATTCATCGTAGCCAGGGGCTCGCTGCTCTATTGGCAACAAACTCCTAGGGAGCCTCTGGGTAACGAGCCCTGAAAGAGGGTCCGAGGTTGCAATTTGCTCGGAATGAACAACTTCTGGCGAATCTGAGGTTGGCTTGGCCTGATTTCACCCTTTCGGGTGCCAAGATCTGCCCATGTTGGCCGATTCTTTCCCTCGACAGGCACACTGATCCCCTGATCACGTACTGCATAGCAACCTGCGACGTGCCATGAACAGGTTCGAGAGGGCTACCAGCACATTCACTTTGCAGCGGTTCTTGAGCATTCCCCGCAGCCGGGTCTTCTGAAAGCCGAACTGCTGTTTGATCACCCGAAACGGATGCTCGACCTTGGCGCGGATATGCGCTTTGGCAGTTTCGACCAGATCATCCAGTCGACCCTCCGGCGTATCCGGCAGCACTCGGCGCTTTCCGGGTCGCATGGCGACGCGGAAGCCGATCCCACGGCCTTTCATCTCGTCTCGCTTCTCGATTCCCTGGTAGCCGGCATCTGCATAGACCAGGGTCTCCTCTCCGTGCAGGAGATCAGAGGCTGGGGTTAGGTCATGCACATTGGCAGCTGTGGTTTCCACTGAGTGGATGAGGCCGCTCTCGCTATCCACGCCGTAGCCCTTGCTTCCGCGTAGCGGTTGTGGACCTTCATCCCGACAGTACCACTGCTTGCCCTTGCAGGTCTGGTGCATCTCCGGATCCCTCTCCTTCTTCTTATTTTTGGTGGAGCTGGGCGCCGCGATCAAGGTGGCATCAATGATCGTGCCCTGCTTCATCGCCATGCCGTTGGCCTTGAGGTGGGCTTTGACCACCTCAAAGATCTGTTTGCCGAGATCGTTCTTCTCCAGCAAGTGCCGGAACGCGAGAATCGTGGTCTCATCAGGAATCCGGTCACTGATCATGTCGATCCCTGCAAAACGGCGCATCGTCGGCACCTCGATCAGCGCATCCTCCATCGCTGGATCGCTGAGGTCGTACCACTGCTGGAGCAGGTGGATGCGCAGCATGGTTGCCAGCGGATAGGGCGGGCGACCACCCTTGGAGCTGGTCTTGGGATAGTGGGGCTCGATCAGATCAATCAGCGCTTTCCACGGCACCACCTTCTCCATTTCGGCCAAAAAACGCTCGCGCCTCGTGCGCTTCTTGGCCGTGGTCTGCTCGTAATCGCCAAATCCGAGCTGCTTGCTGCCCATGAACCCAGTCCGCGCCTGCGATTACAGGGATATTTTCGCGCGGATGGCTCGGGTTTTCCAGAGCCTCCCTAGGTCAACCGTGGCTGTTGATTCCCTGATCACGCTGCTGGGGGCAGGCACCACGCCGTTGCGACGGGAATGGCACGCCGCTACCGCGGTACCAATCCAATGCTGCTCAGCCTGGGCATGCGCCTGCGGGGCGCAGCCCTTCCAGCGCTGGGGCAGCAAGGCGGTGCATCTGTTGCGGCCCCAGCTGCTCAGCGAGGCCCGCAACGCTGGCGATCTGATCTGCCCCCACACCCCCCGATTAACCTTAGGCAGAGTGGAGTGATGGAGATCTCAAGCGCGATGATGGACGGATTCACCACGACAACGCACCACGCGTCTTCACCCAAGCGTACCAACGTGATCTTTTCCATGCCGCGGCAGATGTTCGGCCAGTTCAGATCCATCAGCTGCCAGGTTTCGATCTTCGCCCTCGCCTTGGCACCGCTGCTGGCGACGGCAGCCCCCAACGGCACATGGCTGTCCCAGCCGCAGATCTGGTTTTACAGCTCCACCAACAGGATGGGCGAGGTGATGGCTCAGATCCGCGCCGTGCGGTACCGCGTGGTCTTTCTCGACTACCGCAAGGTCTCTGATGCCACCCAACAGCAGGTGGCCCAGGAGGCCCGCCAGCAAGGATTGATGCCAGTGGTGTGGGTTCAGTCGCCCCAATACCGCTCCCTGAGCGTGCCAGACCTATTGCATGAAGCACGCCACGGCGACGGCATCCAGGTGGATGATCACTTTTTTGCTAACTACACGCTCGCCGATTTCTATCGTCTTCGCCAGCTCTACACCAAACCGATCTTCTGCAGCATCCAGCCCTTCCAGGTTGCCCTGGTACCTCCCAGGGGCTGTAATCAGCTGGATATTCAATGCTACACAGCCCAGACTTTTCAACAATGCGTCAAAACGGCCGACCGACTAGGGGCGGTGGTCAGCTTGTCAGAGAAGAACACCCTGGGCTATAAGAACACGATAGGTACGCGCTACTTCAATACTTTTTTGTGGCCGGGCTGACTCGACCGAGACTCCAGGGCCAGAATCCACCCGCCGCCATTGCCTCCTGCTCGCCCACCGTCACCAACCGGTCGAGGCGCAATTGGTGGTCAGCGCTGGTGAGCCGCCCATAGGCCAGGGCGACAACGCCGAACACGCCCAGGGCCGTGGCTGAAGCAACCATGAACAGGATCACAATCTGATAGCGGACGGCCGCTGCCGGCGCCGCTCCCTGGAGAATCTGGCCGGTCATCATCCCCGGCAGGCTCACCAGACCCATCACCATCATCGCGTTGATCGTGGGAATCATCGCCACACGGATCGCGTCGCGCACCACCTCCTGACAGGCCTCCCAGCGCGTGGCACCAAGGGCCAGGGCTGTTTCCACCTGATCGCGTCCGGTGCCCAGGCCCTCCATAAAGCGATCGAGTCCGAGGGAGATGCCGTTGAGCGTGTTGCCCAGCACCATGCCCAGCAAAGGAATCAGATACTGGGGGTTGTACCAGGGCTGGGGCTGAATCAGGCCCGCCACCGCCAGACCAGTGACCAGGGCTGAGGCAGCCAGCACAGACAGCAAACTGTTGAGATAGATCCCCACGAACCGTCGCCGGGTGCGCTGCACCGCCGAGATCCCGGCGATCATGGCCATCGCCGCCCCCAGCAGCACGATCAGCGGGGCGTTGTCCTGGCGGAACAGCCACTCGAGCACCGAGCCCACCAGCAGCAGCTGCACCACCATCCGCACGGAGGCCACCAGCAGGCTGCGGGCCAGGCCGAGGCGCAGCGCCAGTGACAGCCCCACATTCACCAAAATCAACAGGGCGGACAGCGCCAGCCGGCCATCGCTGATCGTCAGGGCCCCAGGATCCGATGGGGTCATGGCTGCAGCTCCTGGGTGCGCGTTGCCAGGCGCTGGATCTGGTCGCCGTCATGGCTGGTGAACACCACCGCCCGGGGGGGGTCTGCGGCCAGCCAGCTGATCAGCAGGGTCTCGACGGCCGTGGTGGTGGCGCCATCGAGGGAGGCCGTGGGTTCATCCAGCAGCAGCACGGTGGGGTCGAATTGCAGGGCCCGCAGCAGGGCCATCAGCTGCAGCTCTCCACCGGAGAGCCTCTCGGCGTCGTAGCTCAGAAAGGATGGATCGCGGCCCAGGGCCGCCAACCATGACGTGATGCGTCCGGGTCGCCAGCCAGCCTGGCGCCGCCGCTCCTGAAAACGCCAGGGGCTGCGCAGGTTGGCCTCCACCGTGCCCCCGTGGGCGACGGGCCGCTGGGCGAGGTAGAGCACCAGCGAACGCCAGCGGGGTAGCCCCCAGGACAGAGGCGATCGCCCCTGCAGGCGAATCGAGCCTGCCTGGAGCGGATCCAGCAGGGCCATCGATCGCAGCAACAGGGTCTTGCCTGCCCCGGAAGGCCCCAGCAGCCCCAGGCGCTCGCCGGCGGCCAGCTCCAGATCCAGCTGGCTCCAGAGCCGTCGATCGCCCAACTGACGCTGGAGCCCCTCGGCGCGCAGTACCAGGGTGCTGTCCACGGCCGAGGGCGGATTCAGAGCCCAGTCTGCTCGGACCCGGCAGGGCCTACAGGCACTTGGGCGGGATCGATGCACCGACCAGCCCCCTGGACCTGAGGTGCCCTCCACAGCGGGCAGATCGCGCTGGTCCCCGCTCGGCCTGCCACCGGTACTTTGGAGATGTCGGCAGCCTGATCAGGCTGCTCCGCGCCATTCCTGCCTCCCTAATCAGCAAACATCGATGGTCATTGCAGCTTCAAGCAAAAGCAGGCCAGCGGCAATGATGCCCATGTGATGTAGCCGATGATGGCACCACGTTTGCCTTGCGGGGATCCAATCACCAGGGCCTACAACAGGTGCAGACCCACTCGTGAATTCAACCATACGCCATAGAAATTCAGATGATCATGGAGTGTTCATCTGGAACGACGAAGAGCCTCGACGACTATGGGTCAGGCTCGAGACTGTGCAGCACTCTGACGCCACGTTTTACGACGACTCCAACAAAGAGAAGCGGTCCAACGGCGAACGCCGTCTTCTCTCAAAGGGCTATTCCTTCAGTGGTGGCGTCAAGGGAATTGACAGTATCCTTCAGCTTCTATCAGCAGTCGGGCACCGGGAACTGCGTCGGCGTGCAGACCACGAACGGGCGGTACGAGAAGATTGCCTGCATCGACATGAGCAACTGCAACTGAACCCGGCCCGGCTCAACCAAAGCTGGGGACGAAGCCACCCCCGCGCTGCCATCGAGAGGCCCTAAAAGGCGATCGGCAGCAGAGCGGAAACCGTACGGGGCCATTGATGCCATCCTACAACGGCTTCGTGGAGGTCAGGATCGGCTCAACACCAGCCGGACATTGAGCCGAAAGACACCTGTGCCTCAGTGGTCGAAGGACAACTCAAAAACTGAAAACCCACCTAGGATGAAGATGGCACGAAGAAGCAGAGATAGGAAACGATGACCATGCCACAGAGCGAAACAGGAGCCATCACGAGTCTACTCGCTGATCATTCTCTGGTCTTTTACGGATTCAGCATTTTTGCCATCATTCTCGTCCGTTATTTCGTGATGGCCGGCGTCTCCTGGTGGCTGCTCTACGCGCGATCCGACCAGCTCGGCGATGGCATCCGCCGCGACATCTACCTTTCTGTGCTCTCCGCCGTTGTGTTTGCCCTGGCCACGGCGGGATTGATCACACTCCAGAGCATGGGGCTGACGCGCCTGTACAGCCAGCCGCAGCAATACGGCTGGTGGTATCTAGGCCTCAGCTATTGCGCCGTGCTGATCCTGCAGGACGGCTTCTTCTACGCCACCCACCGGCTCTTCCATCACCACGCCCTTTACCCGTGGTTCCACCAGGGCCATCACCGCAGCCGCCAACCCACCCCCTGGACCTCCTTTGCCTTTGACCCACTGGAGGCGGCCGTGCAGGCGCTGTTTCTGGTGGCGGTGGTGATGTTGCTACCCCTGCACCCGGTGACCCTGCTGGCGGTGCTCACCACCATGACCATCTGGGCGATCGTGAACCACCTAGGCCTTGATCACCTGCCATTGCGCTTTCCGCACCACTGGCTGGGGCATTGGCTGATCGGCCCGGCCCACCACTCGATCCACCACCGCCGCCAGGGACTGCATTACGGGCTCTACTTCACCCTGTGGGACAGGGTGTTCGGTACCGAGGATGGCAGTTACGCCCAGCGGCTTCAGGCCAGGGGAACCGCAGGGACCTAGCCGCGCCCGTGGGGCTCCAGCCAATCCAGGTGGGGCCCAAGGGGCACCACACCGGTGGGGTTGATGGTGGCGTGGCTCTGGTAATAGTGGCGCTTGATGTGATTGAAATCCACCGTTTCGGCCACCCCGGGCACTTGATAGAGCTCACGGGTGTAGGCCCAGAGCTTGGGGTAGTCCACCAGCCGCCTCAGATTGCACTTGAAATGGCCCACATACACCGGATCAAAACGCAGCAAGGTGGTGAACAGGCGCCAGTCCGCCTCTGTGATCCCATCGCCCACGAGATAGCGCTGGCCTGAGAGGCGTTGCTCCAGCTGATCCAGCAGGGCAAACAGGGGCTGGAGGGCTTCTTCATAGGCCTCCTGGGTAGTAGCGAAGCCACAGCGATACACACCGTTGTTCACATGTTGATACACCTGATCATTGATCGCATCAATCTCCCGCCGGAGTGACTGGGGATAAAAGTCACCCGGCAGGGCCCCGATCCGATCAAAGACGGTGTTGAACATCCGGATGATGTCGGATGATTCATTGCTCACGATCGTGCGCTGGCGCTTGTCTCACAGAACGGGAACTGTGACCCTGCCGCTGTAGTTGGGATCGGCCAGCGTGTAGAGCTGATGCAGCACCTGGGCCCCCTCATTCGGATCGCCCACCACACCGTCACCTGGACTGAAGGTCCAGCCCTGCTCCCCCATGAACCAGTGCACCACCGACACCGGGATGAGCGTGTCGAGACCCTTGAGGGCTCTGACGATCAGGGTGCGGTGGGCCCAGGGGCAGGCCAGAGACACATAGAGGTGGTAGCGGCCTGGCTCGGCCCGAAAGCCAGCCTGGCCGGTGGTGCCGGCCTGGCCATCGGGGGTGATCCAGTGGCGGAACGCCGCACGGGAGCGCTCAAAGCGCCCGCCGCTCTGGCTTGTGTCGTACCACTGGTCGTGCCACACACCCTCCACCAACAGGCCCATCGGGGTGCCGCCTCTGGCCAGACCGTACCGGACTCGCCCAGGCCGCCATGAGAACGCCGTGTTACGTTTCGTTGCATTGCTTCACAAACCGCCATGACTTCCAGTTCCGCAGCCCAGCGTTCCGGACCCGTTGACAGCCAGGAGCTGCAGCAACGGCACCTCGCCCAACTCCAGAACGCCGAGCGCTTCAACGGCCGGGCCGCCATGGTCGGCCTCGTGATCGGCGTGGTGGTGGAAGGGCTCACCGGCTTCGGTATCGCCCACCAGATCGGCCTCGGTGCCCTCGTTGATGGCTACGCAGCCTGCAGGACCAACCTGCTGCCCTTCTGCTTCTAATCCCCGCCCGTCCGCGACGCCGTGATCCTCACCCTTGCCATCGAGCTGGCCTCCACCGTGCTGGGCCTGCCCCTGCGTCAGATCGGGCTGGCCCTGGGCTTTGCCCGGGTGCTGGTGCCCATCGCCTGAGCAGGTCTCGACGCCCCCCAGCCTCCCCCCGCAGGGCTGAAGCGCCACAGTCAGAACCTGTTGTTTCAGAGAGCCCGGAAGGCCTCCGTCTGCGCTTCGTTCCAGCTGGGGCCACCCAGCCAGCGGCCCAGGGCTGCGGCAGTCGCTGAGGCCGTGAGCAGCCAGGGCAGCAGGGCCCCGTTGCCCTGGAGGGTGAATACAAACAGGCCGCAGAAGAGCGGTGTGCGGCAGGCGCCGCTGAACAAGGCGGCCGCCGCCACCCCGGCCAGGGCCGCCTGCTGCTGCGGCGGCAGCCCGCCCAGCCAAGGCGTCACCAGCACAGCCCCGAGGGTCATCGAATCGTGCATCAGCCCTCCTGGAGCACCGATGGCGATGCTCAGCAGCGGACCCAGCAGCCGTGGCAGGGCACCCCACCAGGCGGTTGTGGGGGTACCGGCCAGGGCCGGACCCAGCACCAGAGAGCCGTCGTTGAGGCTGAGGCCACCACTGAGCACGGCCAGCAGCGCCAGGCCCAGCACGAGGCCAAGGCCGCTGAGCCAGGCGGAGCGGCTGCGAAGCCGCTGGGCCAGTGCACCCGCCAGGGGAATCAGCAGCCGCACCAGCAGCACCCCCAGCAGCGCCGCGACCACCGTGATCAGCAGGGCCAGCGGCAGCAGGCGCAACTCCAGCGCCGCCCCCAGGCCCTCTGCCAGCCGGGCCGGCTGGCCCAGCCGCGAGTTGAGCGCGCCGCCGATGCCCGCGAGGATCAAGGTGGGCACCATCAGCGGCAGGCCATGCACGGCGCTGAGTTCCTCCAGGGCATAGGCGGCCCCCAGCAGCGGCGAGCGGAAGGCCGCCCCGAGGCCGGCGCCGCCGCCGATGGCGGCCAGCATGGCCAGGGGCACCTGGCGCAGCACGGGCAAGCGCTGGCGCAGCGCCAGCAGCGTCGAGGCCCCCAGAGCCGCCGACGGCGATTCCGTTCCCACGCTGAGGCCGGCCAGATGGGTGAGGGCCACCAGTGGCAGGCGCGCCAGCTGATGCTTCAGATCGAGGCTGGCGCTGGCCCTTTGGCGCTCCTCCTCCCCGCCAACGTCCTGCAGCACCAGCACGCCGGTGATGCCGCCGCCCCGGCCGGCCGCCAGCGGCCCCCAGCCCAGGGCCAGGAACAGACTTGTGCCCAAAAGCGGGAACAACAGCAACCAGGGCCGCTGAGCCAGTCCTCCCCCACTCCAGAGCTGCTGCAAACGAAAACCCAGCTCCGAGAGCCACTGGTAAGGAAGCTCCACCAAGCCGATCACACCCCCCGCCAGCAGAAGAGTCAGCGACCAGGCCAGCGCAGCGCGCAGGCTCTGGGCAGGGGAGGGGCGAGGGCCGGTCATCGGCTTGGGGAGGGCACGGCGATCATGCCGTTGGGGCGACTGATGAACAACGCCGGCGGCGGAATTGGGGGGATCGGCTTGCGGCTGGACCCGCACCAGATGTGTCGATCCAACCCGCTGGAGGTTCCGACAGCGACAGGGCCGGCCTGGCAGCGGCGGGCCGAGCCATGCTGAACCCATTGGCGCCAGAGGCAATGTCGTGACGACAGACGAGCCCGGGACCCCCAGCGTCGGCGGCGGTTGGCCGGTGATCGACGGCTGGGCCAGGGCCAGCCTCTCGCCAAAGGGTCCCCTGCTCTGGAAGACGCTGCTGCACAAGAGCGCCTGTCTCTCCTGCGCCTGGGGCACCGGCGGCCAGAACGGCGGCTTCCGCGACGAGCTGGGCGAGCCCCTGCAGCGCTGCCTCAAGAGCGTGGAGGCGATCAGCGCCGAGCTGCAGCCGGCGGTGCCGCAGTCGGTCTTCTCGGGCCGCAGCATCGGCGAGCTGCAACAGCTCAGTTCCCTGGAGGCCGATCGGCTCGGCCGCCTCAGCCACCCGTTGATCCTGCGGCAGGGCCACAGCCACTACGAGCGGCTCGGCTGGGACGACGTATTCGAGCTGGCGGAGGACGCCTTCCGCCGCCCGCCGGAACGGGTGGCCTCCTACAGCTCCGGCCGCTCCTCCAACGAGGCCGCCTACCTGCTGCAGCTGCTGCTGCGGGCCTGGGGCTCCAACAACCTGGCCGACTGCTCCGACCTCTGCCACGCCCCCTCCACCGTGGGGCTGGCCGAGGTGTTCGGTTCGGGCACCTCGATGGTGAGCCTGGAGAGCCTGCAGCAGGCCGACTGCGTAGTGCTGGTGGGCTCGAACGCACCGGCCAACCACCCGCGGCTGATGAACGAGCTGATCCGGCTGCGGGAGCGGGGCGGCACGGTGCTGGTGATCAACCCGGTGCTGGAGGTGGGCCTACTCAAGTTCGGCTCGCCCGCCTTTCCGATCAAGTCGATGCTGCGGGGTTCGGAGATCGCCTCGCTGTTCCTGCAGCCAGTGCCGGGCAGCGACACGGCTGTGTTCCTGGGCATCCAAAAGGCGTTGCTGGAGGCCGGCTCGATCCAGTGGGACTTCCTCAAGGCCCACACCGACAACTGGCAAGCCGTGGTGGAGCCGCTCCGCGCCACCTCGTGGGAGGCGATCTGCGCCTGCTGCGGCCTCAGCCGCGAGGAGATCGAGCAGGCCGCCGCCATGATCGGCCGAGCCCGAGGGGTGGTGTTCGCCTGGGCGATGGGCATCACCCACCACGTGAACGGCACGACCAACGTGCAGGCGATCGCCAACACGGCCCTGCTGAGCGGCAATGCCGGCCGGCCCGGGGCAGGCACGATGCCGATCCGGGGCCATTCGAACGTGCAGGGCTTCGGCTCGATGGGCGTCACGGTGAAGCTGCGGGCCGAGATGCAAAAGGCCCTCGAAGCCCTGCTGGGCCGGCCCTTGAGCCGGGTGCCCGGCTACGACACCAGGGCCCTGATCGAGGCCGCCGACACCGGCGCCGTGGACACCCTGCTCTGCCTCGGGGGCAACCTCTGGGGCGCCAATCCCGATTCCCAGCAGGCCCGCCGCGCCCTGGCCCGCATCCAGACCGTGATCTACCTGGCCACCAAGCCAAACCAGGGCCATTTCCATGGCCTCGCCGCCCAGACCACCCTGCTGCTGCCGGTGTTCAACCGTTTTGAGACGCCGCACCGCACCACCACCGAATCCGGCAACAACTTCGTGCGGCTCAATGAGCCCGGCAGCACCCACCTCAAGCAGGCCGATCTGATCAGTGAGGTGGGTTTCCTGGCGGAGCTGGCCCGGCGGCTGATGGGCAGCGAACCCGTGGACTGGGGTCGCCTCCAGGATCCCGCTTACATCCGCGAGCTGATCGGCCGCACCGTGCCGGGCTACGGGCCGATCGCCGCCATCGACTCCAGTCAGCGGGAATTCAGCGTGGAGGGGCGGGTGTTCGACAAGCCCCACTTCCCCACGCCTTCAGGGCGGGCGCGGATGCAGCCCACGCCCCTGCCGGCGCTGTCGTTACCGGGGCCCGATCACTTCGGTGGCCTGGCCCCTCGCGAGAAGGGGCTGGTGCTGGCCTTGATCACCGCCCGCAGCTATTCCCAGCACAACACGGTGGTCTACAAACCGGGCGATGCCTACCGGGGCATGCCTCACCGCAACACCATCCTGATGAACCGCTGCGACCTGGCCCGTTCAGGCCTGGAAGCCCACCAGCGGGTCACGGTGCAGGGGGAGGCCGGTGCCCTGGAGGCCGTGGAGATCATTCCTGGTGAGATTAGAGAAGGGGCGGCCCTGATGTTCTACCCGGAGGTGAATGTGCTGATGGAGGCCTTGGTAGACCCCCGCTCGGGCACCCCGGCCTTCAAACGGGTGCCCGTGCTGGTGCGGGGTGGGTTCAGTGACCCCTGAGTTCAGCCTTGAGCCGGGCCGACACCTTGGACTCAGGATCCACCCCTTCGAAGGTGGGCGGCAGCCAGACGCGCACCACGAGCAGCACCGCCATGGTGATCAGGAACAGGCACACGGCCAGGATCTGGTGCCAGTCGGTTTCCAGCACGCCGTTCACGATCACTTCTCGCAACACCGACACGATCGCAATCTCCACTGACACTCCGATCGATACCCGCTGCTCCTGCAGATAGATGATCAACAGGCGGAATAATTCCACCAGGATGAGGATGAACAGGATGTCCGCCGTGATGGCATGGAACTGGGGCTCCTCTAGCAAAGAGGAGAACAGCACCTTCATCTGCAGCACCATCACGCAGAAGATGCCCACGCACAGGGTGATGGCGATCAGGTCCTGAACCGCCTCCAACGACTGCACGATCTGGACACGGCGCAACTGCTGATACCAGGCCAGTTTGACCGGGGGTTCCGGGGCAACAGGGGGCTCCGTGGCGACGGGTGGTGGGGCAGGGGAGATGGGCTTGACGGCGGCGGTGGGTTGTCGTTCGGCGGGGAGCTGGGCGGTACTGCTGGTCATGAATCAACGGGCTCAGTTGACGGAACATCCGCAGCCCGCGCTGAGGCGGAGAGGCGAACGCCCTGGAGTTGGTGACGGAACATTAACCGGCAGTTTTCTTATGGGTCAATCAAACACTGATCAGCCCTGATGATCACAATGATGGCGGCGCCAGCGCCAGGCGTGCCGCAAAACCCCGAAATCACTCCAGTGGCCTGGGTTGAGGCGGCCAGCTGCCACTGGCCAGCATCACGCCCCCCACCACCACTCCGGTGCCGAGCAACACCGGCAGCCCCAGGGTCTCGCCCAGCAGGGCCGCCGCACTCAGCACCGCCACCGCGATCGTCAGGGAGCCCACGATCGCCACCCGGGCCACAGTGAAGTGCTGGTAGCAGAGGCGCAGGCTCCACTCGCTGCCCAGCACCAGGGTGATGGCGTAGAGGCCGATCACCCCCGCCACCCACCAGAGCTGCAGGTGCATGAAGTGCTCCGGCCCATACAGCACCAGCCCCAGCACCAGAAACAGCAGGGCCGCCACCAGGGAGGGCAGGCCGGTGGTGAGCCCGATTCCCAGGCCCTCGCGGCCGAGCCGGCGGGCCGTCACGGCGCTGCAGGAGAAGCCGGCCACCCCCACCAGGCCCCAGCCCAGCCCAGCCAGGCGGCCGCTGACCATCGGCGTGCCCGACCCCAGGGAAGCCAGGGCCAGGCCGGTGGCAATCAGAGCGCTGGTGAGCCAGAAGCGGCGCGGCAACGGTTCGCCCAGCCACAGCAATGAGAGCAGCGCCGAAGCCGGCAGCACCAGGCTGAACAGCAGCGTCTTCTCGATCACCGCCAGGGCCTCGATCGCCACGTAGCTACCGAACGGCCCCACCAAGCTCCCGGCCAGCATGTCGAGCCCCAGCCAGCGCAGTTGCCCTGGGCTCAGCCGGTGCAACTGGCGGCGGATGGCCCGCTGGTCGAGGGCGACACTGCTGGCCCCCACCACCACCAGGGCAAAGAAAAAGAGGTTGCAGGCACTGATCGGGTTGGCGCCGTCGATGGGATGGGCGGCGCCCTGCAGTTGCAGAGCGCGTACCACCGTGGCCTCAAGCCCCTTGAGCACCACGTAGGCCAGCAGGGCCAGCAGGCCGCTCACCGCCGGTGCCCTCCCCAGAGCTGCAGGCTGGGAGGTGTGCTGTCGAGACGCCAGAGCTGGCGGTGCGAGCGCAGCAGTTCCTGACCCACGATCGCCTCCACACCCAGGGCCTCGAACACGGGGTTGGCGGTGACAATCGCCTGCACCGGCGCCGGGGGCAAGCCCCCCAGGAGGGTGGGACCCTGCACCCGGATCCAGCGGGCCGGCTGCAGGCCGCAGAAGCCAGCCACCTGCAGGGGGCGGCTTGCCTCCACCTGGAGCAGCGCCGCCGCCAGGGTCTCCGTGACGAACAGCCCCTCGGCCCCGGTGTCCGCCAGGGCTTCCACCGTGCGGTCGGCCGTGGGCTCGGCCGAACCTGGGGCAGAAGCTCGGACCGGCCTCAGCCGCAGGCGCAGCAGGGGCACGCCCTGGCTCCAGCGCATCGGCAGGGTGGTGGAAGCAGGGGGGTCTGCTCCGGCAACCCGGGCCCGCTCGGCCAGGCCAAGGGCAGCGGTGCCCAGGGCCAGGCGGCCGGCGCCAGGGTCGACCCAGAGGGGCAGCTGCCGCAGCTGCGGCGCACCGAGCACCCCATCCACCCCGGGGGGAAGACCGGCCACGGTCAGGACCAGGGCCTCAGCCCCCTGCAGCCGCAGGCTGTTGCCGCTGCCTGGGGGCAACGCCGCCGCCTGCAACGGCGGCAAGGCCACACGACGCGGCCGCAGCTCCGCACAGCCCTCGCCGGCGCCGGCAAGACCGAAGGCCTCCGGGGGGATGGGGGTGTCCTGCAGCCCCAGGCGCTGCACGAGGGCGGGGGACACCAGCGTGGAGCTGGCGCCGGTGTCCACCAGGAAGCGCAGGCTCTGGCCACCGCTGCGGAAGCTGAGCACAGGCGTATCGCCATCCGTGGCCCGCTCCAGGGGCATCGCCGCGGAGCCGCGCAGGAGGCCGGGCTGAAGTGCTGGGCCACTGAGCTGGATCAGGGCGGCCAGCCCTGAGCTGATCAGGGGGCTGAAGCCGAAGCTGGCCAGGCAGCTGACCACGGAGTCAGCCCCCTCAGCGACGGCCGTTGACGATCACCGAGGGGCTGCCGCCAGCCAGCCCCGGCAGGGCGGGCACCACGGAGGTCTGGCCGTCCCACTTGTCGAGGAAGAGCTTGTAGAGCACCTGATCATCGAGGCTCTGGTTGAGGATCTCGTAGCGCTTGGCCTCCTGATCGGCGATCTTCACTTCGGTCTGGGCGCGCAGCAGTTGCTGTTCGGCGATCTGCTTCTGCTCGATCGCAGCCCGGTATTCCTCGGCGATCTGCAGACCGGTGAGGTCGAGGCCCTGCACGATCACATAGTTGAACTTGCTGAGTTCGCCGGCCACCTTGTCCTGCACCAGTTCGGAGATGCTGTTCCACTCGGTGGCGATCGTGACCAGCTCGTATTGCGAGAACACCGATTTGAGCGCCTTGAGCAGCGATGGCTGGATCACCCGCGCATAGATCTGGGAGTTATCGGTGGCGATCGTTTCAAAGATCCGGCCGGCTTCTGCAGGCTTCACGGCGTACTTCACCGTGGCCGTGGCTTGGATCACCTGCAGGTCTTTGGTGAGGGTGGAGAACTGCTCGGGGCGTACCTGCGTGCGCACGTCGAAGGAGGAGATGGCCTGCACCAGGGGAATCTTGAAATTGGCGCCGGGATTGCGCTGCCCTCCAGTCACCTTGCCCAGGGTGGTCACCACGGCCACGGTGCCGGCGGGAACGATGAAAATGGTCTGGCTCAGCAGGATCAGCAGGGCCAGCACCCCCGCGATGATCAACTGAACGACCGAGCCGAGCCCCCCTCCACCGGCTGGACGCATGGAACCTTGCATGAAGACGGAACACCTTGTGAGCCCAGACCCTAGTCAGATGGGCCGCTGAGCCAGCGAGCGGCTGCGGGCTGCAGCGGCGCGGGCTGCAAGCCTTCTTGATGAAGAGCCGTTGCCGCCGGTGAAGAGCCATGACGGCTCCAGGCACTAAGCAGACACCTGCTGCACACCTGCACGAAGCTGAACCCATCGGGATTCGGAGGCTCCACAGATGGAAGACACCCCCCCGCAGCAGACACCAGGAGCGCGCTGACGATCCGGCCCCTGCTCCAACACTCTCAACGGATCATCGACGTTCCAGGCCTGTCGCAGGCTGAGCGGCCGTGATGCTGGCTAGCCAGCTTTCCTGCCCCCACCTCCAGCCTTCGCCATCCACCGCATCGCTTACGGGACCTGTCCTCGACCTTGTCCCCAGGTGCCCCGGATCCCAACGGAACGTCCCCTTGGACACCTGGCCCCAGGTGACCGCGCCAGCAGCTCCGCCAACCCAAGACCCTGCCGCTGCGATCAGACGGTCCGCAGCGGCAGCAGGCCAAGCCTGGAGCCCTGCTCCGGGCTTTGTTGGTGATCAGAACGATGGCCTGGACAGGCAGAAGCCTTGCCCATCAAGACGCCATGATTCGGTTCTCCGCCCAGCCAATGGGGGTGAGCCGACTGTTGTCGTGAGGGCCGAATCAGAACGTTCGGTTCACCCCATCCCAGGATCTGGGCAGGTGGGCGATGGTTGTTGCACGGGGGCGATGAGACCCCGCACACCAGCAACTTCGCCACCAGAACCATGCTCAACCTGCGCACCTCTTCTCCCTTTGAACTGTTCGATCGGCTCGAAGAACAGCTCTCCCACCAACGTCAGGAAGCCGCACGCGTGCCCGCCGCTGAAGTGCATGACAGCAGCGAGGCCTACGCGATCAGCCTGGAACTCCCGGGCGTTGACCGCGACGCCATCGATGTGAAGGCCACCGAACGCACCTTGCAGATCAGCGCCGAGCGCCGCTCCGCCCAGGACGCAGCCGTGCAGGACGCCCCGGCCAACGAAGCAGGAGCCCAGCCTGAGGCCGCTGCCCAAGCCCAGCGGCAACCCCTGATCAGCGAGTTCCGCTACGGCACCTGGAGCCGCAGCTTCCGCTTCTCAACACCGATTGATCCCCAGCGGATCAGCGCCGTCTACCGCGACGGTGTGCTCACCGTGACGGCGCCAAAGGCCCCGCAACACACCAGCGTGTCGGTGAAAGTGGAGGGTTGAAGGACTGGGGGCACCCCCATCGCCCCCGACCAACCCCAGGATCCGCAACAGGTCTGAGAACACTGCGCCCCCGGTTGGTCCCGGGGGCTTTTTCTGCGGCTTGATGTCGCGAGAATGGAGGCATCGCCCCAGTCGACAAGATTGATCTTGCTAGAACACTCTTGGCTCAGAGATCAACGGCAAGCCAGGCCATGGTCTCGAACATTGGCTCAAACATTTCATTGAAACGGCTTGGATCGGAGTGTGGACACACGTTAATCCATCATTGAAGCAAACAAGCAAGATCTAGTCTCATATCATGACTGATAGCCATGCAGGAGATTTCCATCAAAGCGGCTGGAATTATTCTGGGAGTATTTGCCATCACAGCATGCTCAAGAAGCCCCTATGTCGACGAACCGGCCCATGAGTCATTCACGGCGGTACGATCGCATCAGGTGCATGTCGTGAATCATGGCTGGCATGCCAGCTTGATGATTCCAGCAAGCCATCTGAATCAGGAGATTCCTGAACTCAGGGAGCGATTTGGCACTGCGGCCTACTATGAAGTTGGCTGGGGTGATCGAGACTTCTATCAGGCACAAGACCCCACGATTGGCTTGGGCTTGCAAGCCTTGTTTAGCTCCAAAGGCTCTGTTGTGCACGTCGTTGCCATTCCGCACTCCCCTGCCAGAGAGTTTCATCGTCTGGAAGTGATCAGCACCTGCCTCACGACACAGGAAATGTCATCTGTTTCAGAGTTTTTGGCAAACAGCTTTTCCCATGGCCATCGGGGGCCCTTGGTACGACTCAAACAAGGCCTCTACGGCAACAGCCTGTTCTATGCTGGCAAGGGGAGATATTCCTTGCTCAACACCTGTAACACGTGGATTGCAAAAGGCCTCCAGAGTGCTGGGATGGATCTATCCCCATCACGTATTCTCACCTCAGGAAGTGTGATGCGTGCCGTGCGATCCCATCGACAGCACTGTACGCCGAGCCCCAGCCCTGCAACTCCCAACAGGGAATGAAATCAGGCAGCCAACAATGGAGCCTTTCCATGCCTCCGTTCAGCCCTCCAAGCAGCTCGATCAGGATCTCTCCAGGCCATCAACCGGTGCATTCTCCTGGCTGATGAATTCTGGTCTGGGGCTACTGAGCCGCAGCCACTGTTGAGCTGCAGCCGCTGAGTATGGCTGCCCATCGCCAGGCTGTTGATTCCGAATTCCCTCGGTAAACCTTGTCTTGTCTTGAGATTTCGGCATGCCCCCTTCCGCCAGCCTGGCCCTGGCGCTGATGGCAGGCGAGCCGGAATCTCCCTGGGCTCTGGCCTGACAAGGCTCGACGGCGTCCACCGCAGCGACACCTATGAACCCTTTGCCAAGCCTCCGGTCTACGTTCCTCAGATCGAGGCCGACTGTGGGTCTTCCAAGGCCCCGCAAGGTAGCGGTAACCAGCGTCACCCAGGCTCTCCATCGCCTGTTCACGGTGCTGGGCACCGGCTTCTTGCCCCTCGCCGCCTTTTCGCTCTGCAGCAACCTGAACTCGCGCCAGTCCTTCTGGAGCCATGGGGGCTTGCCGCATCCAGACTGGTGTATGGGAGGAGCGCCACGGTGATGAAGTCCCTGCTCGATAGTCTGATCGCAGCGGCCCGGGGCTTTCCCTACCGCCAGCTGCTCTCGCCGACCGCCGCGATGGAATGGATCTACATCGATGGATGGCGGCACACGGCATGAGAAAGACTCCAGGGGCTTGGATTCCGGCCGGCAGCATGCGCTCCTGGGCCCTGCACTCCGCCCGCACGACCATGGCAGCCACCCTGATTGTGATGCAGTCAAGCCTCGGAGCCGCGTGGGCGGTGTCGAAAGACCGGCTGATCGGCACAGTGCTGGGTTCGTTCTTCGGTGCCCTGCTCGCCGCCTGCATTGCACCACGAACCCTATCGTTCGCGATCGGGGTCTTCATCGTGGGCCTGGTGTGTGGTGGGCTGAGACTCAATATTGCGGCCTATCGTTTCGGCGGTGTCACCTTGGCTGTCGTGGTCCTGGTGGCCAGTGGGCAGCCGACTTGGCTGGTGGGCCTGCATCGATTGCTGGAAGTGTCACTGGGGATCGTGGTCAGCCTGGCGACGACGGCCCTATGGCCAGGGGATCAGACGTTGACCAGTGGCGCCCCCTTTACCAGGAACTGAGGCCCCCAGCCAGCGGGAACAGGGATGAACCACTATTTCACATGCCAGCCCCGGAATGGGAAGAGAAGTGTCTTTGTCAATCCACTTGACCAAGGATGGGGGCAGAAAAGCAGCCGCTTCCCTTGCGAGATACTTTGAAGAAGTCAAGTAGGAAGAAATCGGGGTCATCGCTGCCAGCGTGCTACTTGATTTCTTCGTGCAAGAAGTAGGGCCCAGCATCTACAACAAGGTCGTGGCTGACGTCCTGCAACGCTTTCAGGCGCAACCCCTAGAGATAGACATCGACTTCCATGGGGGAGAGTTTCAGGATTGGCCAGAGCGGGGGCCATAGGACAGCACTAGTTCAGGGCTTTCAGCAAGAGCGACTGAATGGGCAGAGGAATTGGCTGAGGTCAACTCAGCAGGATCGGCAAGTCGGTCGTGACATGCGAAGGCTCAGTCCTTCATCGCAGTCCTGATTGCCGCCACTGGGCCGCCGCTGATGGCAGTTCGCCTGTAGCCCTGGCCGGGATGCGTCCACCTGGGCCACAATGGTTTCCCAGATCCATCTCAGCCATGGGCCGCGACCGCGATCCCTTTCGCATCCCCCGCGCCGGCTGGGAAGTGGCGCCGCTGGCGGGGCTCGCCTCAATCGATCTCAACGGCAGCGGCAACCCGCTCAGCGGCGGGGAGTTTGTCAGTGAATCCACCGTGGGTGGGGTGGCGGTGTACGCCATCTACCAGGCCCTGCTCGCCGCCCTGCGCACCGAGGCGATGCGCCGCCGCGGCGAGATCGATCGCACCAGCCAGCTCCAGAGCATCGCCGCCACCGTGTGGGAATCGAGCAAGCAGGGCGCCGTGGTGAGCGCAGCCCTCGGGGTGCTGCTGCTGGTGTTCCCCTGGCTCAGCCTGCCGCTGACGCTGCTGGGCGCCGTGGGCATGGGCAAGGCCTCTGTGGACCTGTTCCATGCCTTCTGGGATGGCCTCAGCCCCGAGCAGCAGGCGGAGCTCAACGGAAGTGCCTTCGAAGCCGGCGTGAATCTGCGGCGCTTTTTTGATAGCGCCGGCACTGGCCCCCAGGCGGCCTGAGGTCACGGCTTAACGGGCCTGCGCCAACACCCCCGCCCCCACCAGCTCCTCCGTGAAGCCCAGGGCGCTGCGGGGCTCGACGCGGTCCGGGAACAGCACGCCATCGAGGCGATCGCACTCGCGCTGCACCACGCGGGCATGGAAGCCCTCCACCTCCCGCACCACGGGAAGACCCGCCGGATCCACGCCCCCCCGCAGCCCGGGCACACTCAGGCAGCCTTCCCAGCCGCTGCTGCGCGCTTCGCCCAGGGGGGTGATCAACGGGTTGATCAACGCCGTTTCGGCGATCGTCGGCGCCTCGCGGTAGCGGGGGTTGTGGGTGATCCCGAAGATCACCAGCCGCAGCGCCACACCGGTCTGGGGCGCCGCCAAGCCCGCCCCGTCGCGGGCGGCCATGGCCCTCGGGCAAGCACCACACCAGCCTGGCGGCTCAAGGCGTGGCAGGCCAGGGCGAGAAGCGAACCGGCTCACGCTTGGCGATCGAGGCCGTCCAGCCCCGCAGGCTCAGGCTGGCCAGGCCCGCCAGGAACGCCGCCGTGGAGCCACCGGCCAGCCAATCGCGCTTGAGCAGGGGCAACCGCTCGCTCATCTGCGCCAACGGCAGCTCCACCAACAGCAGGCTGGGGTCCTCAGCCCGCTGCAGGGAGCCAGCCCCACTGCGCTGCCACAGCTGCAGCAACAACTCCAGGGCCAACTGCTCGCCCAAGGGCCCAGGACCTGCCGCAGCTGGTGGCGTCGGCAGCGAGAGGCCCGTCAGGGGCAGGGCCCTCTCGCCTGCAACCGTGCAGAGCGCCAGGGCAACCAGGTAAGGGGCATCGGCCATGGCAGGGAGCGTCGCAGGCTCCACCATGCACCAGTCAGCACCCGGGCCCATGTGTCACCATCGGCCCAGAAGGGCCAGGGGCGATGCTGAGATCCAGCGCACCAAGGCAGGTCCCTCTCCTCCAGCGTGCGCGCCAGACCCGTCGCCGGCTGCTGAGGGTGATGCCCGTGGCACTGGGACTGCTGCTGGCCCTGCTGACGTGGACCCTGGCGCCGGCCCTGGCCCAGATCAGCCTCGGCGACAGCATCACGGGCGGCAATGGCCGCACCATCCCCGATGGCGTCAAACGCTTCGGCGAGATCGAGGTCACCACAGTGGTTTCGCCGATTGACGGCGAGACGATGTTCAAGATCGCCTCCCCCACGGTGCTCGACCGCAACGAGGTGGCAGACGAGCAACACCCCGTGGAGCAACGCGCCCGGGAAATCCAGGCGCGGGTGGACCTGGCGGCGGTGGAGCGCCAGATGGATGGCGACAGCCTGCGGGTGGAGACGGCCAAGCTCAACAATGTGGTGGTGATCACGGCGCGGGACGTCAAGCACCCCCGCCCCTTGGTGCTCGCCTCGGTGACCACGGCCGATGCCAATTACCACGGCATCCCGGTAGAGGAGCTGGCGGAAACCTGGCGCCAACAACTTGAGAATGAAATTCGCGACTTCAGCTACAGGCTCAGGCCCGAAAACCTGGGCAGGAGCCTGTTGCGCTTCATGCGAATCCTGCTGGTGATGGCAGGCGGCACTGGCCTGATTCTGCTTCTGAAACACCGCATCCAGCTCCGTGAGAAGGTGTTGCAGGCCCGTCTGCAGGCCAGCCTCGAGGCCCTGCGCGAGCACGACGCCACCCCGGCCAAAGCGGGGGTGAGCCAACGGCCCGACCGCCTCGAAGACGCCGCTCTAGAGCCCGTTCGGCTCAGGCGCCGGCTCGGCATCTGGGGGCTGTGGCAATGGCTGCTGTTTTGGCTGCTGCTGCTGCTGCTCTACGCAGGCACCTATCTGTTGCTACGTCAGCTGCCTGGCCTGGCGACGCTCAGCAATGGCTTCGTGGGCATCCCCCTGAAGCTGCTCACGGTGTGGTTCTGCGCCACCCTGGCGATCCGTTTCTCGATCCGTCTGCTGGATCGCTTCGAGGCCCGCTGGCTGGATCGGCACGCCGCCCGTGGCGGCACCACCGACCAGAGCAAGCGCCTGCGGCTGCGCTTTTCCACGATCCTCGATGCCGGCCGGGGCTTGCTGGTGGTGGTGATCTCGGTGGCCGGGATGCTGTCGGCGCTGGGGGTGGTGGGGGTGCCCAACAGCTCGATCCTGGCAATCGGTGGCCTGCTCGGCCTGGCCATCAGCTTCGGGGCGCAGAACCTGGTGCGCGATCTGGTGAACGGCTTTCTGATCCTGGCCGAAGACCAGTTCGCCATCGGCGATGTGATCGACGTGGGGGGACTCAGCGGCGCCGTCGAACGCCTGAACCTGCGGGTGACCCAGCTGCGCAGTGCGGGTGGTGAGTTCATCACCCTGCCGAACAGCACCATCAGCCAGGTGAAGAACCTCACCCGCAACTGGTCACGGGTGAACGTGAGCGTGGACGTGGACGTGGACAGCGACCCGGATCTGGCCCTGGCGGTCACCAGCCAGACCGGCGAGCAGTTGCAGCAGGACCCCGACTGGGGCGGCTTGATTGTGGCGCCGCCTGCGGTGCTGGGTATCGATGCCATCGGTCACGGTGGCCTCACCGTCACCACCTGGATCGACACCGCTCCTGGCCAACACTGGGCCGTGAGCCGGGAATTCCGCCTGCGCCTGCTGCGGAACCTGAACCAGGCGGGGATCCGGCTGGGCACCCCACGTCAGACGTACCTGGGCCAGCCCCCGCAGGCCGAGGGATCCCAGGCCCCCTAGTCGGGCTTCCACGCCATAGCCTCAGCGGTCTTGCCTTTGAGAACGCGCCGATGCCGTTGACCCGCCGTCGCCGTGCGCAGCTGTCCCTGCTGAGCGTGGGCTTGATCGCTCTGGGCGCCGGGGTCTGGTGGCGCCCCTATCTGGCCGAATCCCTCAGCGGCCCTACCCCGCAGGGCCCTGGAGCAGGGCCAACAGCCACCTCCTTGGGGTCCCCCAACGAGGCGACACCCAGCGAGGCGCCCACCAGCGTGGCTCTGCCCAGCGCGGCAGATCTGAGCCGCAGCGCCGACGGCCGTCATTACCCCCTGCTGCCGGCCGAGCCCGCCGCGATCGCCGCCCTGCTGAGCGCGGTGGAGACCGCCCTGCGCGACCCGGAGACCCCGGCCCAGGAGCTGCCGGCACTGGGCCACCAGCAGCAGGTGATCTACCGGGTGCTCTCCCACCAGGAAGCCCTGGCGGCCCAGGTGCGCCCAGCCCTCGATCCCCGCTGGCAGAGCGTCTACGACCGCCACCTGGAAGCCCGGCGGGCCTTCCTGGCCATGCACCGCAGCGGGCCCAAGGCCACCACCCTGCCGGCCTGGCGCATCATCCAGCCAGCGCCCGCCGACACCCTGATCGGCTTCTACAAGCAGGCGGAGGCCGCCACCGGCATCGACTGGGAGGTGCTGGCGGCGGTGAACCTGGTGGAAACCGGCATGGGCCGCATCGATGGCGTGTCGGTGGCCAATGCCCAGGGGCCGATGCAGTTCCTGCCCACCACCTGGGCCCAGGCCGGGGTGGGCAAGGGCAACATCCGCGATCCCCACGACGCCATCCAGGCCGCCGGCCGCTACCTGGTGCGCCGCGGTGGCCTCAAGGACATCCGCAAGGGCCTCTGGGGCTACAACAACAGCGACAACTACGGCCGCGCCGTGCTCCTCTACGCCTCCCTGATCGAGGAGGATCCGCGCGCCTACCTGGGCCTCTACCACTGGGAGATCCACTTCGCCACCGCCGCCGGCGACCTCTGGCTGCCCGTGGGTTACAACCAGGCCAAGCCGATCCCGCTGCAGGCGTTTCTGCAGCAGTCGCCGGCCAGCGCGCCGCCGCCGGGCTCCTCGGGCTACTGAGCCCGCTCAGCCGCTGTCGGCGGCACCTGCTGCCGCTGCCAGGCCTCGCCCCCGGTGAGCAGGGCCGAGCCGATCAACAGCAGCGCAAAGCCCTGGCGCAGCCGCCGCTCCGGCAGGTGGGGCGCCAGCCGCTGTCCCAGCAGCCCTCCGGCAGCTCCCCCCAGCAGCAACGGCACCAACAGCGGCAGCGTCGCCTGGGGCCAGTGGCCCAGAGCCACCAGGGCCACCGCGGCATTGGCGGCGATCAGCACCAAGCTGGTGCCACTGGCCACCGCCATCGGCAGCCCCGCCAGCAGCACCAGAGCCGGCACGATCGCAAAGCCACCGCCCACCCCGGCAATGCCGGTGAGCAGGCCCACCCCCAGACCCTGGGCGGCCAGGGCCCTCACAGCAACCGGTCTGGCGCCGGGGGGGCGGCCGGCAGCCTGGGCACCCCGGCGCAGCAGCAGCCAGGAGGCGGCCACGGCGGCAACGCTGAACAGCCCCAGCTGCAGCACTTCTGGAATCAGGCCCGCCTTCACCAGGCTGCCGCCGATCCAGCTGCCCGCCAGGGCTGGCACGCCCAGCAGCAGGGCTGGGCGGGGAGCCAGCTGGCCCCGGCGCAGGTAGGGCCCCACGTTGGCCATGGCGAGCAGGGCCACCACCAGCAGCGACAGCGGCACCGCCTCGCGGGTGGGCAGAGCCGCGCCGCTCACCAGCAGGGGCAGCAGCAGGATTGAGCCGCCTGCCCCCAGCACGGCCAGCAGCAGACCGATCAGGGCTCCGCCGGCCAGCAGCAGCAGCGTGGAAACCGTGACCATCTCAACGGCGGCAACCGTCACAGGCTCACCCGGTTCCAGGGCATCAGCGCCAGCAGCAGCTGTTCCAGGGCGGGGCCACTGTGTTGACCGTTGTGGTGCACAAGCCCCGCGGACTCGCGCACGTCGATCACGGTGACGGCCCCCGAGGCGAGCGAATCGGCACTAGTGGTAGCCACGGGAGGAGCCCTACTAACTATTATGACGATACCCGCATAGAGGGGCAAAGGGCAAGGCGCCCGCCTGATGTGGACTGCATAATTGCCTCAACATGTAATCAGAGACCCATGTCTTGTCCGGGCCAGCCGCCCTCCCCCCAGTTGCTTGAAGAGTTCAGCCAGTTCTTCCGGATCCTGAGCGAACCGGCGCGGCTGCAGCTCCTCTGTCAGCTCAAGCAGGGGCCGATGGATGTGGCCTCCCTGATCGAGGCCACCGGCTTCTCCCAGTCCCACATCAGTCGGCAGCTTGGACAATTGCAGCGCGCCACCCTGGTGCGCTGTGAACGCGATGGCGTGCGCACGATCTGGCACGCCGACAGCGATCTGGTGGACGACCTCTGCGACCTGGTGCAGAAACGCCTCAAGCAACGGCTTGAGGCCCAGCTCCAGCAGCTCAAGGCCGTCTGAACCCAAGACCTGGCCCTGCCGCGTGCATTGCGACACCACAGGGCAGCTGGGCATGACAGGATCCCGCCACCTCTGGCCCCCGGGGGCCCCGATCCCCATGCCCCGAGCCTTGCCCTCCCGTTCTGCCGCGGCTGTCCCCACGGCCTTGATCGCCCTGCTCGCGGTGCTGCCGCTGGCGGCCTGCGCCCCGGAGGGCGGAGCCGGCAGCCAGAGCCCCAAGATCGCCGCCATCACCGGCCGCGACAAGCTCGTCTGCGGCGTGGAGGGCACCCTGCCGGGCTTCAGTTTTGTGGAGGCCGACGGCACCTATTCCGGCCTCGATGTGGACACCTGCAAGGCCGTGGCCGCCGCCGTGCTCGGCGATCCCGGCAAGGTGGAATACCGCAACCTCAACTCCAGTGAGCGCTTCGCGGCCCTGGCCAGCGGCGAGGTGGACATGCTCGCCCGCAACACCACCGCCACCCTCAGCCGTGACGCCGCCGGCGGCAACGGCCTCAGCTTCGCGCCCACCACCTTCTATGACGGCCAGGGGGTGATGGCGCCCGTCAGCCGCGGCATCAGCAGCCTGCGGGATCTGGCCGGCCAACCGATCTGCGTGGAGAGCGGCACCACCACCGAGCTCAACCTGGCCGACCGGATGCGGGAGATCAACGTGGCCTACACCCCGCTGAAGTTCCAGACCAGCGACCAGACCTACGCCGCCTACCTGGGCGGCCGTTGCGTGGCCGTCACCAGCGACCGCTCCCAGCTGGCCGGCAAGCGCAGCAGCTTCCCGGCTCCCGATCAGCACCAGCTGCTGCCCGACGTGCTCAGCAAGGAGCCCCTCTCCCCGGCCAGCACCAATGCCGATCCAGCCTGGGCCGATGCCCTGCGCTGGGTGGTCTTCGCCCTGATCCAGGCGGAGGAGTGGGGCATCACCCAGGCCAATCTCGAGGCCAAGCTGGCCGAGGCCAAGGCCAACTCCAACCTGGCCGATCTGCGCCGCTTCTTCGGGGTGGAGGGCGACTTCGGCCGCCAGCTGGGGCTGCCCGCCGACTTCACCGTGCAGGCGATCGCTGCCGTGGGCAACTACGGCGAGATCTTCGAGCGCAACGTGGGCACCAACTCGCGCCTCAAGCTGGAGCGGGGCCTCAACAAGCTCTGGAACGAGGGCGGCATGCTGTACGCCCAGCCCTTCCGTTGATGGCGCGGCCTCCCCGCCCCGACCGCTCCAGGCCTGGGGCCCCGATCGCGCCCCAAACCAGCTCAGTGATCGGTTCAGCGGATCCCCCGGTGCCCTGGTGGCGCAACCGCCGTCTGCTGCCCTGGCTGGTGCAGGCGGCCGTCGGGCTGGCGGTGCTGCTGGTGGCGGTGTTCCTGCTCGGCAACCTGATCCGCAACCTCACCGCCGCCGGCCTGCTGCTCACCTGGCGCTGGCTGGGCCAGCCCGCCGGCTTCCCCATCGGCGAAACCACCATCCCCTTCGACGCCACCATGCCCTACTGGCGGGCGCTGCTGGCGGGGCTCGCCAACACCCTGCGGGCCGTGCTGTCGGCCCTGGTGGGGGCCACCCTGCTGGGCACGGCGGCAGGCATGGCCAACTTCAGCAGCAACGGTCTGCTGCGCCGCCTGGTGCGGGCCTATGTGGAGCTGGTGCGCAACATCCCCCTGCTGGTGCAGCTGGTGTTCTGGTATTTCGTGGTGTTCCTCTCCCTGCCCAACGGCGCCGCCGCCATCCAGCTGCCGGGCCTCACCCTGGCCAAATCCGGGCTTTACCTGGCCGGCTTCGCGAACGGCTGGAGCTGGGTCGGGCCCAGCCTGGTGAACGGCGTCTGGCAGGCGCCGCTGCGGCTGAGCGTGGAGTTCGGCGCCCTGCTCTGCGGCCTGGTGGTGTATTCCGGCGCCTACATCGCCGAGGTGGTGCGGGGCGGCATCGCCGCGGTGACCCAGGGGCAGTGGGAAGCGGCGGCCTCCCTGGGGCTGGGCTGGTTCTCCACCCTGCGCCATGTGGTGCTGCCCCAGGCCCTGCGGGTGATCGTGCCCGGCCTCAACACCCAGTACATCTCCCTGGCCAAGAACTCCTCCCTGGCGGTGGCCGTGGGCTATCCCGACCTCTATGCGGTGGCTGAGACCACCCTCAACCAGACCGGCCGCGCCGTGGAGGTGGTGATCCTGCTGCTGGCCTCCTACCTGGTGCTCGATCTGCTGATCTCCGCCCTGATGAACGGCCTCAACCAGCTCGTGCAGATCCGGGAGCGCTGAGATGGTGCCCTCCCCCAACCCCAGGTCCTCGGGCCGGCCTGGCCCGCTGGCCGCCCTGAAGCGGGAGCTGTTCGCCAGCCGCGGCGACACCGTGCTCAGTGTCGCCCTGATCGCCCTGATCGGCAGCGCCCTGATCGCCCTGCTGCGCTGGGCCCTGGGCTCCGCCAACTGGGCGGTGATTCAGCTGAACAGCACCCTGTTCGCGGTGGGGCGCTATCCGCTGCAACAGCAGTGGCGCCTGTGGCTGCTGCTCGCCCTGCTCTGTGCCGCCAGTGGCCTGAGCTGGGGCCTGCTGCGCAGCCAGCCTCGGCCCGACCGCCGCGGCAACCCCTGGCCCAACTCCGATCGCTGGGCCTGTGGCCTGATCGCCGGGCTGGCCCTGTGGACGCCCTGGGCCCTGCAGCTCAGCCCCGCCATCGCCGGCCGCTGGGCCGCCCTGGCCGTCCTGCTGGTGGGGCTGCGCTGGCTCACCGGCCGCTGGGCCGGGCGGCTGGGCCCTGAGTTGGGGTCGCGGGCGCTGCGGGGGCTGGCCCTGCTCTGGCCTGGGCTCTACCTGCTGGGCATGGTGCTGATCAGTGGAGGCTTCGGGCTGGCGCCCGTCTCCAGTGCCGAGTGGGGAGGCCTGCTGCTCACCCTGCTGGAGGCCAGCTTCGCCATCCTGCTCTGCTTTCCCCTGGGGGTGCTGTTGGCCCTGGGCCGCCGCAGCCCGCTACCGCTGCTGCGCTGGGGCTCGGTGCTGTACATCGAGTTCATCCGCGGGGCGCCGCTGATCACCCTGCTGTTCCTCGGCCAGAACATCCTCGGCTTTCTGCTGCCGGGGGGCCTGGCTCCAGAGCGGGTGTGGCGGGCAGCCTGGGTGCTCACCTTCTTTGCGGCGGCCTACCTGGCCGAGGCGGTGCGGGCCGGCCTCAGCGCCGTGCCCGCCGGCCAGCTGGAGGCGGCGCGCTCCCTCGGCCTCGGGCCGCTGCAGGCCCTGCAGCACGTGGTGCTGCCCCAGGCCCTGCGGGTGGCCCTGCCGGTGATGGTGAGCCAGTTCATCTCACTGCTGCAGGACACCACGCTGCTGTCGCTGATCGGCCTGCTGGAGCTGCTTGGCACCGCCCGCGCCGTGATGGCCAACCCCGCCTTCCTGGGCCACTACGGCGAGGTGTACCTCACCCTGGCGGTGTTGTTCTGGGGTTGCTGCACCGCCCTGGGCCTGGGAAGCCGCGCCCTGGAACACCGCCTCGATCCCCGCCACAGCCCCAGTGGCTGAGACACCGCTCCAACCCCGCCCGTTCTGATCCCGATGGACTCCAGCGCCCCCACCACCCCCCAGAACCAAAGCCAGGCCCCGATCCTGCGGGCCGAGGCCGTGCACAAGTGGTACCCCAACGGCTTTCAGGCCCTCAGGGGTGCCAGCCTCACGGTGAAGCGCGGCGAGGTGGTGGTGATCATGGGGCCCTCGGGCTCCGGCAAGAGCACCTTCATCCGCACCTTCAACGCCCTGGAGGACTTTCAGCAGGGCAGCATTCACATCGATGGCCGGCCCCTCTCCGCCGACCTGCGCGACATCGACGCCATCCGCCGCGAGGTGGGCATGGTGTTTCAGCAGTTCAACCTCTTCCCCCACCTCACGGTGCTGGAGAACCTCACCCTGGCGCCGGTGCTGGTGCGCCGCCGCAGCCGCACCGAGGCGAAGCGACGGGCCCTCCAGCTGCTGGAGCGGGTGGGGATCGCCGAGCAGGCGGACAAATACCCGGGCCAGCTCTCCGGCGGCCAGCAGCAGCGGGTGGCCATCGCCCGCTCGCTGTGCATGGACCCCCAGCTGATGCTCTTCGATGAGCCCACCAGCGCCCTTGACCCCGAGATGGTGCGCGAGGTGCTGGAGGTGATGCAGGGCCTGGCCGCCGAGGGCATGACCATGGTGGTGGTGACCCACGAGGTGCGCTTTGCCCAGCAGGTGGCCCACCGCGTGGTGCTGATGGACGGGGGCGAGGTGGTGGAGGAGGCGCCGCCGCAGCGGTTCTTCTCGAACCCGAGCCACGAACGCAGCCGCCGTTTCCTCGAGCAGATCCTCTGATTCCCGAGCCGATCGATTGATTGGCTGGATTCAGCTCTGCCAGCGCATCAGGCCCAGCCGCCGGGCCAGCCCCGTGAACGGCTTCAGGTAGGCGCCCTCGTGGGGCTGCGCCTTGAGCATGCGGTTCCAGTAGATCCAGGGAAAACCCCAACGCTCCAGCAACCAGGCGAACCAGCGCTCCTTCACCGGATTCACCAGGAAGCTGCTCACGGGCTTGTTGGTGTAGTCGAACTCCACCATCATCACGCTGTGGTCTGTGGTGATGAGCGGGCAGGCGCTGTAGCCGTCGTAGCCCGGCTGCACGCTGCCCCCCTGCAGCACCGCCTGCACATTGGCGGCCACCACCGGGGCTTGCATGCGCACCCCCGCCCCTGTCTTGGCGGTGGGATACGAGCCCACATCACCGACGGCGAACACATCGGGGTAGCGCGGATGCTGGCCGCTGTGGGGATCCACCTCCACCCAGCCCTCCGTGGCATTGATGGCGAGGGGGCTATCCGCCACCACCCGGGGCGCGGCCATCGGCGGCACCACATGCAGAAGATCGAACCCGAGCTCCAGCTCGTGGCCCTCGCCGCCCTCCTGCTCCTGGACCCGGAACACGGCCCGGCGCTCCGGGCCGTTGACGGCCACCAGGTTGTGGCGGTAGCGCACCTCGCTGCCATGGGCTGCCGCGATCGCCTCCATGGCGGTGTTGAAGGCCGGCACGGGGAACAGGCTGCTCTTGGCGGTGCAGAAGATCAGCCTGGAATTCACGCCCACGCCACTGCGCCGCTTGAACTGCTGGTCGGCAATGTGCATGATCTTCTGGGGTGCCCCACCGCATTTGATCGCCGTGGCGGGCTCGGTGAACAGGGCCGTACCGCCCTGGAAGCGGCGCAGGCAGTCGCGGGTGTACACCGCAAAACGGCGGCTGTAGATGCTGCAGACCCCATGGCCACCCAGCGCTGCCGGCAAGCCGTCCACGGCGCTCCAGAGCAGGTCGATGCCCAGCGCCACCACCAGCACCCCGTAGGTGAGGCGCTGGCCATCGGTCAGCTCGATGGCATGGTGATCGGGATCGAAGGCCACCACCTTGCTGGAGATCCAGCGCACCCCCTCGGGCATCACCGAGGCCTCACTGCGCTCGGTTTCAGCCGCAGAGATGAAACCGCCGGCCACCAGCACCCAGCCCGACTGGTAGTCGTGAACGGAGGAGGGCTCCACCACCGTGACCTCCAGCTCCGGCGCCAGCCGTCGCAACCAGCTGGCCACGGTGATCCCCCCGGTTCCGCCCCCGGCGATCAGCACCTGGCAATGCATGCTCAACCTCCTTCAGAGGCCCTGAGCACCTCCTGCACCTCAGGAATGAACACGGCATACATGCCGCGCAGATCGCCGGGCTTGAAGTTGAAGGCCCTGTCGGCGGGGTAGTTGTTTTTCACAAATCCGGGGCGGCTGTCCTTGGTGCCATGACAGGCCAGGCAGCTGGGCTGCACATCAATGCGGCGGTAATAGTTCACACCGGCGGCCTGGCCGGCCGCGGCCGGCTCCCACAGGCCGGTGATCTCGGGGTGCCTCGCCAGCAGATCGATCACCTCGGTTTCCTGGCTGCCGGCGGGGGCATGGTCGGGGTTGCGGTACTTGCTGGCCACCTGGCGCACGGTCCAGCCGTTCTCCTTGCCGATGGCCATGGCCCGCAGGCCCACGGGCCGGCAGACCTCCCGCATCGTGTCCATGCTGGGCTCCTCGCTGCTGCCCTCGAGGCTGGAGGCCAGCTGCGTGCGCAGCTCATCCAGTTGCTCCATCGCCTCGACGGCCCGGGGGAGACCGGCCGGGTTGGCGGGCGCCTCCAGGGCGAGGGCGGGCGCCGGGCAGAGGCTCAGCAGCAGGCTGGCCAGCAGGGCGAAGGCGGCCGCCAGAGCCATCAGAGGCAGCATGCGCCGCAGGGTGGGGAAGAGAAGATCCATGGCAGAGCCAGGCAGGGGAACGATGAACGGGAAGGCGCCACCTGGGCGCGACAGGATCAGCCGAGAGCTGGCGCCGTGAGCGCCACTGAGGCCCGATCAACCGCCGCCAGATCGAGGGGGAAGTTGTGCACGTTGCGCTCGTGCATCGCCTCGATGCCAAGGCCGGCGCGGTTGAGCACGTCAGCCCAGGTGTCCACCACCCGGCCCTGGGAATCGAGCACGGAGTGGTTGAAGTTGAGGCCGTTGAGGTTGAAGGAGAAGCTGGCCACTGCCAGGGCCGCAAACCAGATGCCCACCACGGGCCAGGCGGCCAGGAAGAAGTGCAGGCTGCGGCTGTTGTTGAAGCTGGCGTACTGAAAGATCAGTCGGCCGAAGTAACCGTGGGCCGCCACGATGTTGTAGGTCTCCTCCTCCTGGCCAAACTTGTAACCCCGGTTCTGGGACTCGGTTTCCGTGGTTTCGCGCACCAGGGAGCTGGTGACGAGGGAGCCGTGCATGGCCGAGAACAGGGCACCGCCGAACACACCGGCCACGCCGAGCATGTGGAAGGGGTGCATGAGCACGTTGTGCTCGGCCTGGAGCACCAGCATGAAGTTGAAGGTGCCGGAGATGCCCAGGGGCATGCCGTCGGAGAAGGAACCCTGGCCGATGGAGTACACCAGCAGCACGGCGGTGGCAGCGGCCACGGGAGCGGAATAGGCCACGGCGATCCAGGGGCGCATGCCGAGGCGATAGCTGAGTTCCCACTCACGGCCCATCCAGCAGAAGATGCCGATCAGGAAGTGGAAGATGATCAGTTGATAGGGCCCACCGTTGTAGAGCCACTCATCGAGGCTTTTGGCGGCCCAGATCGGATAGAGGTGCAGACCGATGGCGTTGGAACTCGGCACCACCGCCGCCGTGATGATGTTGTTGCCGTAGAGCAGGCCGCCTGAGACGGGCTCCCGGACGCCGTCGATGTCGACGGGGGGAGAACCGATGAAGGCGATCACAAAGCAGCAGGTGGCCACCAGCAGGGTGGGGATCATCAGCACGCCGAACCAACCCACGTAGAGGCGGTTGTCGGTGCTGGTGACCCAGTTCTTGAACGCTTCCCAGAGGGGGATGCGGGAGGGAGACAGGGAGGTTGTCGTCATGGGATCCAGGCGATGCGTTGACGAGGAGCCCAGCGCCGGCAGCGCCGCGAAGGGCCGCGCCGGCGAGCTCCTGCTGGAAACGATAGCCTGTTATCGCTGTAAGCGCATAAAAGACAACAAGCGCCTGTTCCCGGCCCCCCTGCCGCCCCACCCCGTCAGGGGTTCTGCCGCCACCAGTGCCAGGCCTCCAGGTTGATCAACAGCCCGAACACCGTGAGGGCCACCATCAGCACGATCTGATCGAGGCGGGCATCGGGCACCAGAATGTCGGCCAGGAGATGGGGAACGTTGGTGACCGAATAGACCACGCTGAACCAGAAGTGGATCCGCCGCCAGGGTCGCCAGCGTGTGGCCGGACCGACCGTGGTGGCGGCGTAGGCGATCAGCACGATGGCGATCAGCGGCAGCAGGAAGTAGCCGAGCATCGCCCCGAACAGCAAGGGCAATGCCCCCTCCTGCACTTGGCTGTGGATCTCCGGCGACTGGCCGTGGAACAGGGGCATCAGGCCCAGGTCCACATGGAAGAGCATCGCCAGCAGCCAGGCGATCCAGAGGGTGATCAGCCGCAGGGCATGGTTGATCGAAGCCCGCATCGACCGGGAGGCTTTCCTTCAGTGTGGAGAGCAGAACAGGGAGAGGCTTGGGAAGGTGGCGATTCTTCGCGGAATGAGGACCCCATGCCATGGCCAGGCTGGCCTGGGGGCCGCCTAGCCCGTGGTGCTCCCCTGGGCGCTGCTGGCCCTCGGCACAGCGGTACTGGAAACCCTGCGCGATCTGGCCCTGCGCAGGGTGCTGCGTCAGTCCGGCTGGAGCACCCTGCGGGTGATCGGTCTGAGCAGTGCCCTGGCCGCGCTGCTGCTGGGCCTGCCCCTGCTGCTGAACGGACCCCAGCCCCTGGATGGCTGGGCGTTCCTGGCGGCCCTGGCCGTGGGCGGCAGCCTCAATGCCCTGGCCTTCTGGGGCTATGGCCGCGCCATCGCTCTGGAGGACCTCAGCCTGGTGCTGCCGCTGATCAACCTCTCCCCCCTGGTGCTGCTGCTGGCGGGCTGGTGGGTGCTGGGGGAGCGGCCCAGCCCGCTAGCCGCGGCCGGCGTGGGACTTCTCGTGCTGGGGGCCCTGCTGCTGGGCCGCAGCCGCAGGGGAGGGCTGGCGTCGGGGGGCATGGCGGGGCTGGGCCAGCTCTGGGCCAGCCCCGGGTGCCGCTGGATGCTGCTGGTGGCCGTGATCTGGGGTATGGCCGCCACCATGGACAAGCTGGGGGTGCAGGCAGGCGGCAGCGTGCTGTGGGTGGTTTCCCTGCAGCTGGTGATCGGCGGCAGCCTGCTGGGGCTGTCGCTGCCGGGAGGCCTGGCCAGCGGCCCAGCCCGTGCCAAGGCCAGGGGCAAGGCTCGGATCGGCTGGGGAGGGGTGCTGCCGTTCCTGCTGGTGGCGGCCCTGGCCGGGGCTGTGGGCTCGGTGTGGCAGATGGAGGCGATCCGGAACACCGCCGTGGTGCATGTGATCGCCATCAAACGGCTCAGCACCCTCTTCGGCAGCGGCATCGGCGTGGTGGCCCTGGGCGAGGCCGAGGGGCGTCGCCGACTGCTCGCCGCCGCCGTGATGGTGCTTGGCGCCGCCACCGTGCTGTGGAGCGCGCTGCCCTGAGGCCAGGCTGGGGCTCAGCAGCCGTGTTCAGAGGCCGGCGGGGCGGGGCTGCAGGCCCATCAGCTGGGCCACGAGGTCCTCACTCATCGAGGCCTGCAGCTGCCAGGCCTGGAGCAGGCTCTTGGCCACGGTGCGCAACTCCTCGACGTTGTCGCAGGAATCGATCGCCCGGGCATGGGCCTCCATGGCGAACTGGCGGCTGAGGGAAAGGGTCTCCATGGCGTCTTGCTGGGCTGTGTTCACAACACGTTACAAAACAAGGGTGCATTGTGGGGTGCGGGTCTCCGCAGCGACCCCCAAGCGAGCGCTTCCGGCCCGGGAGGGGCACAGTGGAGGGCAGCGGCAGGCAAAACAGGGCATGGGCATGCGCGCACGACTGGGTCAGTGGCTCCGCCGCGTTGGCGATCGGCTCGATCCCGAGCGAGATCCCAGCCTCGCGCTGGAGCGCCAGCCGGCGCTGCTGGCCGGCGGTGCGGCTCCGGGCGAGTCCGCCCTCGCCGGCACGGGCCTGGCCAACCCCAAGCTGCCCTCCATCGCGGGCCTGGATGAGGCCCCCGGCGCCAGCGAAGACAGCCTGCCCTCGGCACCCTGGCAGGGCGTGAGGGAGCGGGCGCTCAGCAAGAGCCTGCTCACCCTCCGCTCCGAGGCCGTGTACAGCTTGGGGGCCCTGCACGCGGCCCATCTCGCCGCCGCGGCCGTGTTCGACGACCGGCGCCTGGCGGTGGCCCTGGCCCAGCGCCGCGGCGACCCCATGGAGGACGAGGTGCTCGCCAAGCTGGCCGAGGCCGCTTCGATCTGGCACCGCGACAGCGCCTCCCTGGGGGTCGCCCTCACCGCCATCGGCACCGCCCAGGTGCCCGATCTCACCCTGGCGGAGGCCCTGCAGGTGGACGACGAGGAGGAGGCCTCCCTCGAAGCCATGGTGGAGGGCTACCAGATCGAGCTGCAGCGCCAGATCCTCGAAGAGGCCGAGAGCTGATCCGCCAGGCACATTGAGCCAACGCTCGGTGCCGAGCGCTCAGCTCGCCATGTGCTCGACGCTGATCAGGGCCGGGCCGAACAACTCGGACACGTCCTGCAATTGGGCCTTGCTGCCCATCACCACCAGCATCTGCCCTGCGGCCAGGCGGTGATCGCTGCCCGGATTGGCGATCAGGGTCTGCTCCTCAACCTTGTAGGCGGTGCCCCGGTACTGGCGCACCACCTCATGGATCGGCGCCGCTGGCTGCACGGCCAGCACCAGGGCCCCGGTGCGTCGCCCCAGCTGCAGCTCCCCCAGACTCATGCCCAGCAGCCGTCCTAGATCGCCGGGGTCGGTGCTGAGCCGGAACTCCTCCACCTCGCAGTCGGTGCCGGCCAACAGGTCCATGAAGGTGACGGCCAGGGGCCGCAGGGCGGTGGCCGCCATCGTGCGGCCGCCGCTCACGTAGGGGCTCACCACCTGGTCGGCTCCGGCCAGGCGCAGTTTGCGCTCCGCCTCATCGCTGTCGGAGCGGGCGATCAGGCGGCAGGAGGGGGCCAGCCCGCGGGCACTCAACACCACATAGAGGTTGGCGGCGTTGCTGGGCAGGGCCGCCACCAGGGAGCGGCACTGGTGGATGCCGGCCTCCAGCAGGGTCTCATCGAGGGTGGCGTCGGCCACCAGCACCGGCAGACCGCGCTCCTGGGCAGCCGTGCTGCGCTCCTGGTCCAGCTCCACCACCAGCAGTGGCACCCGCTCCCGGCTGAGCTGTTCGGCGATCTCGCGGCCGATGCGGCCGTAGCCGCAGAGAATCACGTGGTCTTGCATGGTCTTGAGCCAGCGGCGGAAACGGCGCTCGCGCAGGCGCCTGAAATAGCCCGATTCGGAGAGGCCGAGCACCCCCTGGATGCTGATCTGCACCACCACCAGGCCGCCCAGGATGAGCAGCACCGTCACCAGACGGCCAGCGGGTGAGAGGGGCTGCACCTCGCCGAAGCCGATGGTGCTGATCGTGATCGCCACCATCCAGTAGCAGTCCGCCCAGCCCCAGCCCTCGGTGAGGCGGTAGCCCAGGGCAGCCAGATTCACCAGCACCACGAGGGCGAGCGGGGCCCGCCAGGGTCGGCGAATCCGGGTGGATGGGGGACGGCGTCGGCGCCAGGGGCGCCAGCGGAGGCTGGCCATGGAGATCCGGATCCGAGGGCCGGATCGCTGCGCCATTAAACCAATGCTGTGCTGCCCTTGCATGCAGCGGTGGCTGCAGGGCCAGACAAGAGCGCAGGATGGAGCGGTGGTACGGCCGAGCCGTACCCCGTCCCCACCTACTGCACCGCCGATCGCCACGATGTCCTGGATGGAGGAAGCCGCCCGGCGGGCTGAGGGGCGGCTTGAGGCTGCCGGAATCGCGCTCACCCTTGGCGGTGAGCCCACCCTGGTGCCCTTGGACCCCGAGGGCCTGGAGTGGTCGGTGGCGGCGGATGGCCCCACCAAGTTGCCCGTGGCCCGCGCCCTGGCGGCGGCGATCCAGCAGCGCACCTGGCCCGGCAGCACGCTGCTCTACTGCAGCGGCAAGCGCTACGAAGGCGAGGTGAACCCTCGCTGGGCGCTGAGGCTGATCACCGGCAGCCACGGCGCTCCCATCGCCCCCTGGCCCACCCCTGCGGCAACGGGTGTGGCGCTGCCGGCCCCTGCCGGGGAGACCTGGCTGCAGCGTCTGGGCGATCGCCTTGGCATTGCCCTGGCGCCCCTGCGCCTGCTGGATGAGAGCGATCCCGAGCGGGCCGTCTGGGCCGTTCCGCTCACCTGGACTGAGCAGGACGGCTGGAGCAGCGGTTGCTGGGAGCTGCCCCTGGAACAACGTCGCCTCACCGCCGCCCCGGGGCCGGCCGGCCTGCGCTTGCCGCTGGACCACTTCCCGGACGACCTGCCTCGCCAGCTGCTCACCCTGGAGATCGGCTCCGGGGGCTTCGGAGCCGCCGGCTGGGGCCTGTTTCTGCCGCCCCTGGAGCGGCAGCCCACCGAGGTGCTGCTGCGGGCCATCAGCGGCGAGGCCAGCTGTCCGCTCACGGCCGCACCCCTGGCCGGGCCCGATCTCAGCGGCCTGCTGCCGGTGGATGCCAGCGAGGGCTGGGAAGTGCTCGGCCTCACCGCCGATCCGGGCGTCCTGGAGGTGAACCTGCCCGTGTGCGACAGCTGGAGCACCTACCGCGACTGGCTGCGGCTGATCGAGGTGGCCGGGGCCGCGGTGGGCCTGCGCAGCTGGAAGCTCAGCGAGGCGGGCGGCCAGCAGGGCACCGGCGGCGGCAACCACCTGCTCTGGGGCAGCCGCGACCTGCAACGGCATCCCTTCTTCCCGCGCCCCGACTGGCTGGTGGGAATCCTGCGCTATTTCCAGCACCATCCCAGCCTCGCCTATCTGTTCAGCGGCTCGAGCGTGGGTCCGTCCTCCCAGGCCCCCCGGCCCGATGAGGCCCTCGGCGAGCTGTTCGACCTGGAACTGGCCTACACCGTGCTGGAGCGGGCCCGCGGCGAGCAGCGCCAGCTGATCGGCGAAACCCTGCGCCATCTGCATGCCGATCGCTCCGGCAACAACCACCGCAGCGAGATCAGCCTCGACAAGTTCTGGAATCCGGGCGCCCCGGCCGGCTGCCTGGGGCTGATCGAGTTCCGGGCCCTGGAAAGCCTGCCCCAGGCCGACTGGATGGCCGCCATCGCCCTGCTCTGGACCCAGCTGGCGGCCCTGCAGCTGGATCCGGCCCGGCGGCCGCCCCGGCTGCGCCCATGGGGCGGAGCCCTGCACGATCAGATGCTGCTGCCCAGCCAGCTCTGGGCCGACCTCGAAGCCGTGCTTGCCGACCTGGAGGCCGCCGGCCTGCCCCTCGATGCAGCCCCCTACCGCACGATCTGGGAGTGGCGCTTCCCGCCGCTGCTGCGCTGGCGCGACCCCGCCGCGCCGGACGCTCCCGAACTGACCCTGCTGCCGGCCCTGGAGCCCTGGCCCCTGATCTGCGACACCCCCCGCGAAGGGGGCTTCACCAGCCGCTTTGTGGACGGCTCCCTGCGCCGCTTCGAGCTGCTGGGCGCCGGGGCCCTGGCCGAGCGCTACGCCCTGGTGCTGAACGGCCGCCCCCTGCCCCTGCGGCACCCCGGCCCCCTGGCGGTGCGCTACCGCGCCAGCGCCCTCTACCCCTGCTTCCACCCCGGCATCGAACCCGAGATGCCCCTGGTGCTGCAACTGGTGCCGCTCACCGGCAGCAGCGCCGGCGAGGGCCTCGGCCCCAGGCCCCTGGCCCAGTGGGAGCTGGAACCCGAAGCCCTCAGCTTCACGCCAGTGGAACCGACCCCCCTGACCTGGCCCCTGGCGGCGCCCTGGCAGACCGGAGCAGAGCGGCCCTGCACCGTGGACCTGCGTCTGGCCCCCTGACCTCATCTCCTGACACGGCGGCGCCCACATCACAAACCCCACTGATCCCCGGCCAATCCGGGGCCGGGGCACTGCCACGGGAGCCGATCCCCCCTAGCAGTGGGTAGCAACGCAGCAGTGGATCACTGCATGGGTGGATCGACAACAGTGGCGGCGGCCACGGCACCGGCGCAGGACGTGCGCAAGGAGAGTGGCCAGCGCGAGGTGTTCTGCGGCCTCACCTCGATCGTGTGGCTGCACCGCCGCATGCCCGATGCCTTCTTTCTGGTGGTGGGGTCGCGCACCTGCGCCCACCTGATCCAGAGCGCCGCCGGCGTGATGATCTTCGCCGAACCCCGCTTCGGCACCGCGATCCTGGGGGAGCGCGACCTGGCCGGCCTCGCCGATGCCAACGAGGAGCTGGATCGGCTCGTGGCCGACCTGCTGCAGCGCCGCCCCGAGATCCGCACCCTGTTCCTGGTGGGCTCCTGCCCCAGTGAGGTGATCAAGCTCGACCTGGCCAAGGCCGCCGAGCGGCTCAACACCCGTCTCGCCGGCCAGGTGCGGGTGCTGAACTACACCGGCAGTGGGATCGAAACCACCTTCACCCAGGGCGAGGACCAGGCCCTGCTGGCCATGGTGCCCCTGATGCCCAGGGCGCCAGCCACCCCTGCAGAGGAGGGGGCGGCCCCGGCAGCAGCCCAGGAACTGCTGATCGTGGGCACCCTGGCCGATGCGGTGGAAGACCGGCTGATCAGCCTGTTCGGCCGCATGGGCATCGAGCGGGTGCGCAGCCTGCCGCCGCGCCACTCCCGCGACCTGCCCGCCATCGGCCCTGGCACCCGGGTGCTGCTGGCCCAACCGTTTCTCTCCGCCACCGCCCGGGCCCTCACCGCCCTCGGCGCCCAGTTGATCTCCGCCCCCTATCCCCTCGGCGTCGAGGGCAGCGCCGCCTGGATGGCCGCCGCCGCCGCCGCCTTCGGCCTTGACGCCGCCCGGGTGGCGGCCGTGCTCGATCCCCTGGTGGAGCGGGGCCGGCGGGCCGTGGCGCCCCACCGCGAGATCCTTGAGGGCAAGCGGCTGTTCCTGCTGCCCGACTCCCAGCTGGAGCTCTCCCTGGCCCGCTTCCTGCAGCGCGAGTGCGGCATGGAGCTGGTGGAGGTGGGCACGCCCTATCTGGATCGCGCCCTGCTCGACTCGGAGCTGGCCCTGCTGCCCGCCGAAACTCCCCTCACCGAGGGCCAGCACGTGGAGAACCAGCTCGATCGGGTGCGGGCCGCCCGGCCGGATCTGGTGGTGTGCGGCCTGGGCCTGGCCAATCCCCTGGAGGCCGAGGGCATCGCCACCAAGTGGTCGATTGAACTGGTGTTCAGCCCCATCCACGGCTGCGACCAGGCCGGCGACCTGGCCGAGCTCTTCTCCCGCCCCCTGCGTCGCCGCCACCTGCTGCGTTTCTCCTGATGGAACTCACCCTCTGGACCTACGAAGGCCCTCCCCACGTGGGGGCCCTGCGCATCGCCGCCTCCATGGAGGGGGTGCACCTGGTGCTGCATGCGCCCCAGGGCGACACCTATGCCGACCTGCTGTTCACGATGATCGAGCGGCGTCAGCGGCGCCCGCCCGTCACCTACACCACCTTCCAGGCCCGCGACCTGGGTGGTGACACCGCCGAGCTGGTGAAGCGCTCGATCCAGGAGGCGGTGGACCGCTTCCAGCCCGAGGCCCTGCTGGTGGGTGAGAGCTGCACCGCCGAGCTGATCCAGGACCAGCCGGGCTCCCTGGCGGCCGGCATGGACCTGGGCGGCAGGCCGGTGGTGAGCCTGGAGCTGCCGGCCTACTCCAAGAAGGAGAACTGGGGAGCGGCGGAGACCTTCTACCAACTGGTGCGGCACCTGCTCAAGGCCCAGATGCCGGCCCCGGGCACGCCGCCACCCTCGGCCCAGCGCTGGCGAGCCGAGGGCCGACGGCCCCGGGTCAACCTGCTCGGCCCCAGCCTGCTGGGCTTCCGCTGCCGCGACGATGTACGCGAGCTCAGCCGCCTGCTGGGCGCCGAAGGCATCGATGTGGCGGTGGTGGCGCCCCTGGGAGCCCACCCCGCCGATCTGGTGCGCATCCCGGCGGCCGATGCCAATGTCTGCCTCTATCCGGAGGTGGCCGGGCCGGTGTGCAGCTGGCTGGAGCGGCGCTTCGGCCAGCCGGTGGTGCGCACGGTGCCGATCGGCATCGGCGCCACCCGCGACTTCCTGAGCGAGCTGCGCCAGGTGCTCGGCCTCGAGGAGCAGCCCATGGCCCCGGAGAGCTCCTCCCAACTGCCCTGGTACTCCCGCTCGGTCGACTCCACCTACCTCACCGGCAAGCGGGTGTTCATCTTCGGCGATGCCACCCATGCGATTGCCGCTGCCCGGGTGGCCAGCCGGGAGCTGGGATTTGAGGTGGTGGGCCTGGGCAGCTACAGCCGCGAGCTGGCCCGGGATGTGCGGGCCGCCGCCCGGGAGCTGGGCCTCGAGGCCCTGATCAGCGATGACTACCTGGAGGTGGAGCGGGCCATGGCCGAGGCCATGCCGGAGCTGGTGCTCGGCACCCAGATGGAGCGCCACAGCGCCAAGCGCCTCGGCATCCCCTGTGCCGTGATCAGCTCACCCCTGCACGTGCAGGACGTGCCGGCCCGCCATGCCCCCCAGATGGGCTGGGAGGGCGCCAACGAGCTCTTCGACAGCTGGGTGCACCCGCTGATGATGGGCCTGGAGGAGCACCTGATCGGCATGTTCCGCCACGACTTCGAATTCGTGGAGGGCCACCGCAGCCATCTGGGCGGCCAGGCCCCCCCCGAAACGGCTCCAGCCCCCGCTGCCGCCCCTGACCCCGGCAGCGAAGAGCGAACTCCGGTCGGCCCCAGCGCCCCCAGCTGGGACCCGACCGGCGAGGCCGAACTGGCCAAGATCCCCTTCTTCGTGCGCGGCAAGGTGCGGCGCAACACCGAGGCCTATGCCCGCGAGCAAGGGCTGGCCCTGATTGACGGTGAGGCCCTCTACGCCGCCAAGGCCCACTTCTCCGCCTGAATCCTGAGTGCGGGGTTCTGAGTCCAGCCTTCTGTTTTCTCCTTTTCCTGAGTCCACTCCCATGACCACCACCCTGCGCCGTCCCGATGGGGAAGGCAGCCTCCAGGTTCACCTGGACCCCAAGGACGGCATCGAGACCGGCGCCCTCGTGATCGCCGTGTACGGCAAGGGGGGGATCGGCAAGAGCACCACCTCCTCAAACCTCTCGGCCGCCTTCTCGAAGCTGGGTAAGCGCGTGCTGCAGATCGGCTGCGATCCCAAGCACGACAGCACCTTCACCCTCACCAAGAAAATGGTGCCCACGGTGATTGACATCCTCGAAACGGTGGATTTCCACAGCGAGGAGTTGCGCCCCGAGGACTTCGTGTTCGAGGGCTACAACGGCGTGCAGTGCGTCGAATCGGGTGGCCCTCCGGCCGGCACCGGCTGTGGCGGCTACGTGACCGGCCAGACCGTGAAGCTGCTCAAGGAGCACCATCTGCTGGAGGACACCGATGTGGTGATCTTCGATGTGCTGGGAGACGTGGTGTGTGGCGGTTTTGCCGCGCCGCTGCAGCACGCCGATTACTGCCTGATCGTGACGGCCAACGATTTCGATTCGATCTTCGCCATGAATCGGATCATGCAGGCCATCAATGCCAAGGCCAAGAACTACAAGGTGCGGCTGGGCGGTGTGATCGCCAACCGCTCCGAGCAGACCGACGAAATCGACAAGTTCAACGCGCGCACCGGCCTGCGCACCATGGCCCACTTCAAGACCGTGGATGCGATCCGCAAGTCCCGCCTGAAGAAGTGCACGATCTTCGAGATGGAGCCCACGCCTGAGGTGGAGGAAGTGCAGAAGGAATACCTGCGCCTGGCCCAGGCGATGCTGGAGAACGTGGAGCCCCTGGAGGCCGAGTCCCTCAAGGACCGCGAGATCTTCGACCTGCTCGGTTTCGACTGATCGACCAGCACGGCACCCTGCCGCCCCTGATCCAGGGGCTGTTGCGCCCCGAGGCCTACCCCCATCCGGTGGGCCCGATCCGGCTGCTGCAGACCCACATCTCCTGGGTGCTGCTCACGGGCGACACGGCCTACAAGCTCAAGAAGCCGGTGGATTTCGGCTTCGTGAATTTCAGCAGCCTGGAGCGGCGGCGCCAGTGCTGCCACGAGGAAGTGCGCCTCAACCGCCGCCTCAGCCCCGGGATCTACCAGGGGGTGGTGGCCATCGGCGGCAGCCCGGAGCAGCCGCGCCTGGCCGCTGGTGTGGAGGCCGAGCCCGGCCCAGGACCCCAGCAGGATGCCGCTGGACCCCCGGGGCCCGGCGGCCTGGAGTACGCCGTGCGCATGGCCGAATTCCCCCAGGACGCCCTCTTGCCGGCGGCCCTGGCCCGGGGCGCCGTGGGGCCCGAGCAGATTGATGCCCTGGCCGAGCGGCTGGCCCGCTTCCACGCCGAGGCGGCCCAGGCCGAGCCCGAAGGGCCCTACGGCACCCCAGACGCCGTGCTGGAGCCGGTGCAGGCGAACATCACCAGCCTGCTGCAGCACGGCGATCCGGCCCTGGCTCCACGGCTGCTGCAGCTGCAGGGCTGGATCGGCAGCAGCTTTGACCAGCTGCGGCAGCGCTTCGCGGAACGCCTGGCCCGCGGCCAGGTGCGGGAAGGCCACGGCGATCTGCACCTCGGCAACATGCTGCTGCAGCGCGGGCGGATCGAGGTGTTCGACTGCCTGGAGTTCAGCCCTGCCCTGCGCTGGATCGATCCGATCAGCGACCTGGCCTTCCTGGTGATGGACCTGCAGGAGCGCGGCGAGCAGGCCCTGGCCTACCGGCTGCTGAACGGCTGGCTGGATCAGAGCGGCGACTACGGGGCCCTGGACCTCTGGTCCTGGTATGCCAGCTACCGGGCCCTGGTGCGGGCCAAGGTGGCGGCCCTGGCCGGGGAGAGCGGGCGGGTGGAGCGCTATCTGCAGGTGGCGGAGCTCCTCACCCAGCCAGGGCCGGCGGGCCTGATGCTCTGCCATGGGGTGTCGGGGTCGGGAAAATCCCACGGCAGCGGTCTGCTGCTGGAGCGGCTCGGCGCCATCCGGCTGCGCTCGGACGTGGAACGCAAGCGCCTGTTCGGTCGCTGGGGGATTCAGGGGCAGGGTCAGCCCCTGGCCGATGGCTCCCCCTGCCGCAGCGGCGAGCTCTACACCCCTGGGGTCACGGCCGAGCTGTTCGAGCAGCGCCTGCCCCAGCTGGCCCAGGGGCTGCTGGCGGCCGGCTTCCGGGTGATCGTGGATGCCACCTTCCTGCGCCGCAGCCACCGCCAGGCCATGGCCGCCGTGGCCCAGGCCGCCCGGGTTCCGCTGGTGATCCTCTGCTTTTCCGTGCCGGCTGAGGTGGCAGAGGGGCGGTTGCAGCACCGGCAACGTCTGGGCCACGATCCCTCCGATGCCGACATCGGCGTGCTGCGCGCCCAGTGGCGCCAGGCGGAACCGCTCGATGCCGCAGAACAGCGCCTGACCCTGGTGGTGCCCCCGTTGCCCTGGGCTGGAGAGGCCGACGAGGCCATCACGGCCCTGGCAGCCAGCCTGGAGAGCCGCCTGCTTCAGGGCATCTGAGGTTCTGCCGCGCCCGGCGCGTTCTGGCCAGGCACGTTGAGGAGGGGGTCTGGGGGCTGGGGGTCGGGGGCCTCGGTGCCGGGCGTGATGTCGTCCGGCAGCGGCGGCACCGAGGGCACGAAGGGCATGGAGGGTTCCTGAGCCGGCACCTCCACGGCCTTCGGATTGGGGGCGGTCTCCGGGCCGATCACATCGATGGAGGTGCGCTGCACCAGCAGCCGGTAGCGGATCGACTGGCGCTCATTGATGAAGTCCTGCACCGCGGCCACCTGCTCGGGCGTGGGCAGGTTGGGCTTGCTCACCCGCACCGAAGCGCGAATCAGGGGCGGGTTCTCCTCCCAGTCGATGCGGATACCCACCAGCTCCGCATCCTTGCCGAGGGTGATGGTTTCCCTTCGCAGGCTCTCAGCGATCACCACCTCCACCCGGTTGAGCGAGGCCTGGCGGCGGGCCTGGCCGATCAGCCCCACGAAGCTGGTGCTGAGCGGCACCAGCAGCAGAGCGGTGAGCAGCAGGCTCACAAAGCCCAGACGACTCTTGAACAGTCGCAGGCGCAGTTCCGGCCGGGTGATCCCCAGGGTCACAAGCGCCCCGCTGAGGATTCCCAGCAGGTTGGCGGTGAACAGGAGACCGGCCCCCTGGGCCTGCTGCCACTCGCCGGCCGCCACCAGCAACCCAAACACGCAGACCGGCGGCACCAGGGCCACGGCGATGGCGGTGCCGGCCAGGGAGCCCACCGCCTTGACGCGCACCTTGGCGTAGGTGGCAATGGCCCCGGCCACGATGGCGATGGCCAGATCCAGCAGGTTCGGGCTGGTGCGGCCGATCACCTCGGAGCCGAACACCGGCAGCCCCACGATCAGGCCCAGCCCCGCCGACAGCACCACCGTGGTGGCCACCCCGATGGCCAGGGTGAGCAGACCGCGACCCACCAGCGGCAACCTGCCCTGCAGGATCGCAAAGGCCGTGGCGCGCAGGGGCAGGATCCAGGGAGCGATCAACATGGCGCCGATCACCACGGCGGCGCTGTTGGCGAGCAGGCCGAGGCTGGCGATCAGGCTGGAGGCCGTGGTGAGCACCACGAACTCCTGATCCAGGCTGGCTTCATCGCGGAACTGCCGGGTCAGCACGGCAGCAGGAAGAACGGCGGCAGGAACGACAGACGCCATGGGGACCCGGGGCCAGCAACCCATCATCCGTCAGATCCGGCGCCTGGGGCAGCCCGGGGAGGATGGCGGCTCCCTGGATGCTCCCCGCCATGGCCGCAACCCGTTCCCAGCGCCCAGGCCCGGCGGGCACCCACTCCCCCCGCACCGTGATGGTGAGCGGAGCCAGCCGCGGCATCGGCCTGGCGGTGGCCCTGAGACTGCTCAGCGAGGGGCACCGGCTCAGCCTGGGGGTGCGCGATCCGGCCGCCGTGCGCGACACGTTGCAGCAGCTGGGTTGGAGCGAGGACGCCGGCACCCTGTCGGTCCATGCCTACGACGCCCTGGCCGCCCCGGAGCAGTCCGACAGCGCCGAGACCTGGGTGGCGGCCACGGCCGAGCGCTGGGGTGGGGTGGAGGCCCTGGTGCCCAGCGCCGGCCTCCTGTCACGGGCCAGGGTCTGCTACCGGCCGGGCGAGGAGGCCGAGATTGCCCGCCTGCTCGAGGTGAACCTGATGGGCCCCTGGCGCCTGGGCCGCGCCGCCTGGCCCCACCTGCAGGCGTGCGGCGACGGACGACTCGTGGTGCTGGTGTCGATGAGCGGCAAGCGGGTGAAGGGCAGCCTGGCCGCCTACGGGGTGAGCAAGTTCGCGTTGATGGGCCTGTGCCAGGCGATGCGCAACGAGGGCTGGGACTCAGGCATCCGGGTCACGGCCCTGTGCCCCGGCTGGGTGAACACCGCCATGGCCGCCGCCGTGAGCACGATCGAGAAGGAGGCCATGACCCAGCCCGAGGATCTCGCCGCCACGGTGGCCCACCTGCTGGCCCTGCCCGCCACGGCGGTGCCGTTCGAGCTGGCGGTGAACTGCCTGCTGGAGAGCAGCCCCTGAGGCCGGCCAGGCTGTGGCGGCAGCCCTCGCCCGGGTGTTGCATGGGGACTGCTCCCCAGGTCGTCATGACGCGCCAGCGCACCCGGCTGCTGCGGCTGCACCTCACCTACAAGCTGCTGCTCGGGATCTGCCTGCAGGTGATGGCCTGCCTGGCCCTGCCGCCGCCGTGGTACCGGCTCTCATCGCTGGGCTACATCGGCCTCGGGGTGGTGTTGATCCTGGGCCTGGGTGAGCCGGTGGAGCGGCTGCAGTGCGGGGCGACACCGCGGCGGCTGTTCAAGCTGCTGGGCTGGGGAGCCCTCGGCAGCGCCTTGCTCTGGTACCTCACGCCGGTGCCGCTGGGGCAGTCGGGGTTGCCAGTGCTGATCCTCTGGGCCCTGTTCAGCCTCTGGAGTGCGGTGCGGCTGATCCGGGGGCTGGCCCTCGAGCGCCGGGTGACCCCTGATGTGCTGCGGGGCAGCGTGGCCGGGTATCTGATGCTGGGCCTCGCCGGTGGCCTGATCTGTTCAGCCCTGGAGACGATCCAGCCGAACAGCTTCAGCAACGTCAGCTTCCCAGCAGTGATCGCCACCAGCGCAGACCAGGTGTATCCGGTGTGGAGGCTCAACTTCGTGCGGCTGAACTATTTCGCCTTCGCCAGCCTCACCACCACGGGCTATGGCGACATCACGCCGCTCACTCCCGTGGCCCAGATGATCAGCGTGGGGCTGGCGGTCGTTGGCACCTTTTACATCGCGGCGGTGATGGGCCTGCTGGTGAGTCGCTTCTCAGCCAGCGAATGGGTGCATGAGCCTGAATCGCCCCTCCCCCTGGAGCCGGTGCTGCCGTCGGTGCAGGCGCCCCATTTCCCCAAGGCCAGGCTGAGGCCGCCCACGCCCAAGGAGCCGCCAGCGGCAGATACCCCACCGGAGAGACCCTCCCCCTGAGATCAGCCCAGCCAGCCGCTCCTGGGGCCGCTCAAGCCCCGTCGCCGCCATCAGTTGCAAGCTTCAGCCGCTCGGCACGGCCCAGCTCCCAGCCCTTGACGATCCGGTACACCACCGGAACCACGAACAGGCTCAGCACCGTGGCCACCAGCAACCCGGCGAACACCACCGTGCCGATGCTGGTGCGGCTGGCCGCTCCGGCGCCGCTGGCGAACACCAGCGGCAGGAAGCCCGCCAGGGAGGAAATCGCCGTGAGCAGGATCGGCCGCAGCCGGGCCACGGCCGCGCCGTGGATCGCCTCCTCCAGGGGCAGGCCGGCCGCCAGGCGCTGGTTGGCGAACTCCACGATCAGGATGCCGTTCTTGGCCGCCAGGCTCACCAGCACCAACAGCCCCACACGGCCATACACATCCAGGGGCAGGTCGCGAATCGCCAGGCCGGCGATGCCCCCCAGCAGCCCCAGGGGCACCGTCACCAGGATGATCATCGGGTCGATGAAGTTCTCGTAGAGCCCGGCCAGCACCAGCAGCATCACCAGCACCGCCAGCAGGAACACCCCCTCATTGGAGCCGCCGGCGCGGGCCTCCTCCCGGGCCAGGCCAGCCCACTCCAGGTCGGTGGCGGTGCTGCCCAGCTCGCGGCGCACCTGCCGCAGCCGGTCCATGGCCTGGCCGGTGCTCACCCCGGCCCGGGCCTGGGCCCGGATGGCGATCGAGCGCACCAGCCGGGTGTGGTTGATCACCGTGGGGCCGGTGCTCTCCTCCACCCGCACCACCTGGGCCAGAGGCACCAGGGTGTCGTCGCGGCCCCGCACCTGCAGGGCGAGCACGTCCTGCACATTGCGCCGATCGGAGCCCTCCAGCTGCACGATCACGCGGCGGACGCGATCGCCCTCGAAGCTGTCGTTGACGTATTCGCTGCCGAAGCTGGCGCCGAGCACCTCCACCACTTCCTCGAGATCCACGCCGAGGGAGGCCAGCTGCAGGCGATCGGGCTCTAGCCGCACCAGGGGGGCATCGGCCCGGAAGCGGGTGTCGACGCGATCGAAGTCACCACTGGCCTGGGCGGCGTCAATGAAGGCCTGGGCCGCCTCCTGGAAGTCAGTGAGGCTCAGCCGCCCGCCGCTGGTGTCCAGCAGGTCGAGTTCGATGCCGCCCTCGCTGCCGAAACCCCGCACCGTGGGGGCCTCGATCACCACCACCTGGGCGTTGTCGATGCGACCGGCAAGCTCCCGGTTGAGCCGGCCCGCCAGAGCGGCAGGGGTCAGCTCCCGCCCAGGGCGTTCCTCCACCGGCTTGAGCCGCAGGAAAAAGATGCCCTTGTTGGGGCTGCTGTCGCCAAAGGAGCGGCCGGCGTAGAAGTTGCCCGTCACGATCTGGGGCTCGCTCGCCACCACCTGGCGCACCTCCTCCATCACCGCCTGGGTGCGCTGCAGTGCCATGCCATCGGGCAGCACCACGATGCCGCGCAGCTGGCTGCCGTCCTCCTGGGGGATGAAGGCCTTGGGGCGCTGCTGATAGGCGAAGGCCGTCACCACCAGGCCCACCAGCAGCAGGGCGACGATGCGGCGCTTCCAGCCCAGGGCCCGGGTGAGCCAGCGGTCATAGGGCCCCTCCAGGGATTCGAGGGCCCGCCGCGGCGGGTCGATCCAGCGCAGCAGCCAGCGGGCCTCCTGGCCGCCGGCCTTGAGCAACCGGCTGGCCGCCACCGGCGTGAAGGTGAGGGCGTTGAAGGTGGAGAACACGATCGTGGCTCCGATCGTGAGGCCGATCGGCGCGAACAGCCTGCCGGTGCTGCCCTGCAGGGTGAGCACCGGCAGAAACACCGCGATCAGCACCAGGGAGGTGGCCACCACAGCGCCGCCCAGTTCCGCCATCGCCTCGCGGGCCGCCTGCTGGGGCGGCTGACCGCGCTCCATGCGGCGGCCGATGTCCTCACTCACCACAATGGCGTCATCCACCACCAGCCCGGTGGCCAGCACCATGCCGAACAGGGTGAGGGTGTTGATCGAGCTGTCCGTGAGCCGCAGCACGGTGAGGGCCCCCACCAGGGCCACGGGCACGGCCAGGGCGGAGATCAGGGCCAGGCGGCTGTTGCCCAGGCCCAGCAGCAAAGCCAGAAACACCAGCAGCACCGCGTCACGCAGGCTGGCCAATGTGCGGTCGATGTTCTGCTGAACGGTTTCAGCCTCATCGATGATCACCTGGAAGTCGAGGCCTGGAGGCAGGCCTTGGCTGATCTCGTCGAGGGCCGCGGTGATGCCGGCGCTCACCTCGAGGGCATTGCTGCCATCGCGCTGGAAGATGCCCATGGCCACGGTGGGGCGGCCCTGCAGGTTGGTGGCGATGGCGCCGTAGTCCTCACTGCCCAGGGTGACGCGGCCCACATCGCGCAGCAGGGTCACGCCGCCCTCGGCCGTGGGAGCCACCACCAGGTTTTCGAACTCCTGCACGCTGCGCAGGCGGCCCTCCATGCGCAGCGGCAGGGTGAGCATCTGGTCATCGGGGGAGGGCGCCTCACCGGCCTGGCCCAGGGCCGCCAGCACGTTCTGCTCCTCGAGGGCATCGCGCACGTCAGTGATTGTGAGCCCCAGCTGGTTCAGCCGGGCCGGATCCAGCCAGAGCCGGAAGGCCAGCGGACTGCCCCCGAACAGCCGCGCCTCGCCGACGCCTGACACCCGCTGCAGGCGGTCGATCACCACCTGCTCCACCCAGCCGCTGAGGAAGACCTGGTCGTAGGTGCCGGCCTCTGCGCTGAAGCTCAGCACCATCAGCAGGTCATCGGAGCTGCGCCGCACCTGCACCCCGAAGCGGGCCACCTGGGGCGGCAGCCGCGGGTTCACCACCGCCGCCTCGTTCTGGGCGTTGATCTGGTTGATCTCGGGGTCGCCGCCCTCGAAGCTCAGGGTGATGCTGCTGCTGCCCGCCGAGCTGGTGGAGCGAATCTGATCGAGGCGCTCCAGGCCGTTGAGCTGCTTCTCCAGCAGGGTGGTGACCCCCTGCTCCACCACCTCAGGGCTGGCGCCGGGATAGCTCGTGCTCACCGACACCCGCCCGGGGGCGATGGCCGGCAGGTTCTCAATCTGGAGCCCCGGCAGGCTCACCAGGCCACCCAGCAGCACGAGCAGGCTGATCACCAGAGTCAGCACCGGCCGGCGGAGAAACGGATCCGAGATCGACTTCACGCAGGCTTCTGACTGGCTCTAGGGGGTGGTGGCCCGCAGCGGGGCCGCCATGGCTCGGGCAGTTCTAGGCGAGATCGCGCTTGAGCACGACGCAGAGGTAGTCCGGAGCCTTGTAGCGGCTGGGCAGGCAGAGGTGCAGCTGGGCCAGGCGGCTCCAGCACACGGTGCGCTCAATGGCGGTGCGGCTGCGACCTTCCTGCAGCAGCCGCCGCAGGGCCTTGCAATACAGCGAGTAATTGGCCTCGAGCTCCCCGATCGTGAGGCCTGTGCTGCTGCTCATGGCGGAGGGGGCGTCCGGGTGTAGCAGGGACGCACATTCAGCCTACGGGCCGACCGCTCCCGCCCCTGGCAGCAGCAGGCTGGCCTGGGTGTCGGTGAGGCGTCCCGAGCGATGCAGCACCGCCGTGATCGTGTCGATGCCCAGCACGGCGTGGCAGTTGTAGCCGGCTGCCGCCAGGCGCTGCTTGGCGCGCCGGTCGTGGTCGCCGCCGTGGTCGATGAACACCACCACATCCTGCACCTGCAGCCCGGAACTCTCCAGCTTGGCAATGCCCGCCAGCACGCTGTTGCCGGTGATCAGAATGTCGTCCACCACCACCACCAGATCCCCCTCCTCGAAGTCGCCCTCGATCAGCCGGCGCGCGCCATGGGCCTTCACCTCCTTGCGCGGATAGATGAGAGGCTTGTGCAGCAGCAGCGAAAGACCCGTGGCCGTGGGCAGGGAGCCGTAGGGGATGCCGGCGATGCGATCGAAGGCCAGCTCCTCCATGCGGCCCGCATAGGCATGCAGCACCCGATGAAACAGGTTGGGGTCGGAGATGATCTGGCGCAGGTCGATGTAGTAGTTGAACACCGCTCCTGAGGCCTGCACGTAGTCCCCGAACAGGAGGCAGCCGATGTCGAACAGCTCCACGATCAGGGCATCCAGATCGGCGGCGGCACCGGGATCTGGGCCGGCGGGGGAGCCCAGCAGCCTGCCGTTGCTGGGGGCGGGTGTCCGCGGCGGCGGGGGCGCCGGCAACCACAGCTCGCAGCGGTCCTGCGCCCCCTGGGCGCGCTGCTCCAGCCACTGGTTGCGGGTGGCGTTGATCTGCAGCTTGAGGGCCTCGGCGCGCTCGGCGATGTCGTCTTCCACCAGCAGGTTCTGGGGGAGGGGCAACAGCAGCCCGTCGCCGGCGTCGGAGAGGCCCGCCGCCAGCATCGCCTCCAGGTTTTCCTCCACACCCCAGAGGCTGCGCAGGATCAGGAACCGCCCCGGAGCCTCCTGCCGCACCCGCGCCAGCACGGCCGGATCACTGGTGCCGATCTCGAGCAGCAGCTGCTCCGGCGTAGCCCAGAGCATGCACTCGCGCACGATGCGCAGATAGAGGGGTTGCTCCTCGCTGGGGTAGTGCTGGATCAGCCGGGCCGCCTGGTTGGAGCTGTGGCAGGTGATCACCACCGCCTTGTCCGGGTAGAGCAGGAAGGGGGCGGCGATGTCCTGTCCGGCCAGCGGCGAGAGGGTCACGGCGTCGGCGGCCAGCTCCTTGAACAGGTACTGGGCCAGGACCGAGGAGGAATTGAGATCACCGTGCTTGCTGTCGATGATCAGCGGCAGATCCCGCGGCACCAGGTCGCGCACCTCCAGCAACAGCTCGAGCCCCACCGGCCCCAGGGCCTGGTAGAAGCCCAGGCTCGGCTTGTAGGCACACACGTGGGGGGCCGTGGCCTCCACGACAGCCTTGATCCAGTGGCGGGCCTGGCTGAGGAAGGAGCGGGCCGACATGCCGCGGCGACCCACCCAGCTCTGCAGCATCTCGGGGTTGGGGTCCAGACCGGTGACCAGGAGGGACTGGCGGGCGGCGATGGCGTCGGTGAGGCGAATGAAGAACCCCATCGCGCTGAGGCTGGCTTGGCCTGTTGCTAAGTCAGATGATCATGGCTGGGGCCACCGCTGACATAGCTCTTATTGCTGGCTGCCGGCGGCGGCGCCGGCCAGCCGAGCCGCCTACGGTCGCCCTGTCCGATCGTGCGAGCCGGAGCCGGTGACGTTTCATTCCCTGGTCGGAACGGTCGCCGGCCTCAGCGACGTGCCGATCCAGGGGCGGCTGCTGTTCGTGGGGGTGCTGTTTCTGGGCACGCTGGCGGTGAGCCGCTTCTCCATCCGCCTCGGCATTCCCGGCGTGCTGGGGGTGCTGCTGCTCGGGCTGGTGGTGAACGTGAACCTGCTCGAGGTGACCCATGTGGAAGCGGAGAACCTGCAGGTGTTCGCCCTGGCCCTGCTGCTCTTCTACGCCGGCCTGAAAACCGACCTGAAGGCGATCCGGGGCTTCATCGAATACGGGCTGTTGCTGGCCCTGGGGGGAGTGCTGGTCACCTCCTGCGTGCTGGGGGGAATGATCTGGTGGCTGTCATCGGCCACCGCCAGCGGCCTGGCCCTGGGTTTCGGCAACGGCATCCCCCTCGGCGCCGCCTTCCTGCTGGCCGCCTGCCTGGGCTCCACAGACGCCGGGGCGACCCTGAGCGTGCTGGCCCAGGTGAAGCCCCCGGTGCCCCTGCGGCTGCAGCACCTGCTGGAGTTCGAATCGGCCGTGAACGATCCAGCGGCTCTGCTGGTGTATGGGCTGCTGATCGAGCTGTTCAGCCAGGCGGCCGGTAGCGCCGCCGGACAGCCTCCAGGTCTGGCGGCGGCCGAGACCGTGGTGACCACGGCGGTGCTGGAGAGCCTGCGGGCCTTCGTGCAGCAGATCGGCTCCGGGCTGATCCTGGGCGTGCTGTTCGGCTACGTGGCCAAGTTCGTGATCGATGTGCTGGTCACCGAGCGGGCCCAGCTGCTGGTGGTGGCGATGTCGATCGCCTTCGCCGATTACGGCCTCACCGACCTGCTGGGCGGCTCGGGCTTCATCGCCGTCTATGTCACCGGCGTGTTCATGACGAACATGAGCTACCGGCGGCCCGAAGTGAACCATGAATCGATCCAGGAGGTGTTGCTCCCGTTCAACACCATGACCGAGATCACGGTGTTTCTGCTGTTCGGACTGCTGGTGTCGCCGCCGGATCTGCTGAGCGCGATTCCCATGGGCCTCGTCACCGCTGCGGCCCTGATGCTGGTGGCCAGGCCCCTCGGGGTGCTGGTGTTTCAGCCGCTCTCGCCGTTCAGCCGCCGGGAGGGGGTGCTGGTGGCCTGGTGTGGCCTGCGCGGCGCCGTGCCCCTGGCCCTCTCGTACCAGTTGGTGGCGGCCATTCCCCAACTGGCCGGCGTCGATGCGGCCCTGGCCCTGCCGCTGGCCCGCAATGCCCAGGGCATCGTGTTTGTGGTGGTGGTGCTGAACCTGCTGCTGCAGGGATTCACCCTGCCGCGGGTGTGCAGCGCCATCGCCCCGAAGCCATCCCCCCCCCAACCGCAGTGAGCTGAATGGGCCCTCAGCTGAGCTGCCAGGGCAGGGTCTCACCGGCGTGGAAGGGCACCAGCTCCACGGGGTCGCCGGCGCTGTCGTGGAGTTCCAGGCGCCTGGGCACCTGACTGGGCTCCCGCACCAGGGTGATGCGGCCGCTGTTGAGGGGCAGCCCGTAGAAGCGGGGGCCGAATTCACTGGCAAAGGCCTCCAGCCGATCGAGGGCCTGCTCCTGCTCGAACACCGCCGCGTAGCTCTCGATCGCAAACGGGGCGTTGAAGATGCCGGCGCAGCCACAGGCCGACTCCTTGGCTCTGCGGCTGTGGGGCGCCGAATCGGTGCCCAGGAAGAAGCGCGGATCTCCTGAGGTGGCCGCCGCCCGCAGGGCCAGGCGATGCAGTTCCCGCTTGGCCACCGGCAGGCAGTAGAAGTCGGGCCGCAGGCCCCCCTGGAACATGGCGTTGCGGTTGATGTGCAGATGGTGGGGGGTGATGGTGGCCGCCAGCTGGCCCGAGCCAGCCCGCACGAACGCCACCGCATCGCTGGTGGTGATGTGCTCCAGCACCGCCTTCAGGCCCGGGTGGCGCTGCAGCATCGGCGCCAGATGCCGCTCGATGAACACGGCCTCCCGGTCGAAGATGTCGATGTCGGGATCCGTCACCTCGCCGTGCAGAAGCAGGGGCATGCCGATCCGTTCCAGGGTGTCGAGCACGGGGCCGAGCGCCTCGATGTCACTCACCCCGGCATCGGCATTGGTGGTGGCGCGGGCCGGATAGAGCTTGCAGGCCACCCACACGCCCTCGCGGAAGCCGCGCTCCAGCTCGGCCGGATCGGTGTGGTCCGTGAGGTAGGCCGTGAGCAGGGGCTCAAACGTCGACCCCGGAGGCAGGGCCTGGCGGATGCGCTCGCCATAGGCCCGGGCCGCGGCCACGCTGGTGATCGGCGGGGTGAGGTTGGGCATCACGATCGCCCGGGCGAACTGCCGAGCCGTGGCCGGCAGCACCGCCTCGAGCATGGGGCCATCGCGCAGGTGCACATGCCAGTCGTCGGGTTGGCGCAGGCTGAGCTCGGTGGGCATCGCGGTCGCGGCGGGGAGGACCCCGAGAGGTCCGGTCCCACCCTGCCAGCGGGGCGAGGCCCATGGCCATCGCTCGATTCCAAAGAAATCTGTGGGTCTGGCCCTGGGGCTGGATTTGGTCACCAAACCTTCTTAAGATTTGCTTTGTAAATGAAGGACTTCCTTCGCACAGGGGTTGGCATGGGCGTTGAGGCCAGGCTCACGATCGGCGAACTGGAGGCGGGCTATCCCACCTATTGCAAGGCCCTCAGGCTATTGATCAAAAACGGCAAATCCCTCGACACGATTCAGCGCACGGTGTGCTGGGAGCGCTTGACCCTGCTGCAGAAAAGCCTGCCCAACCGCTACAAAGCTCCCGACTACCTCTATGCCCTGCTCAAGCGGGATGTGGAGGAGCTGGCCGCCTGAGCTGGTCTGAGTCGGTCAGGGGATGCTGGCAGGGGCGTCGAAGTTTCCCATCAGTCAGGGGAGCGCTTCCGTTGGGGCACCCTCGGCATGACTCAATGGGAACAGACCTACACGGGGCGGCTCAGCGCCCTGCGCTGCCCCATGGCCCATCACCAGATTCTGATCGTCGGCGGCGGTGCCGCCGGAATCACCGCCGCGGCCCAGCTGAAGCGGGCCCGCCCCGGCCTCGATGTGGCCATCCTTGAGCCCTCCAGCGAGCACTACTACCAGCCGGGCTGGACCCTGGTGGGGGGCGGCGTGTTCAGCCTGGAGGAAACCCGCCGCGCCGAAGGCGATGTGATTCCCTCAGGCGTGCACTGGATCCGCGCCGGAGCCGCCGCTTTTGATCCCGAGCGAGCGGTGGTGACCAGCACCGAGGGCGAGGCGATCCACTACGACGTGCTGATCGTGGCCGCCGGCCTGCGGCTCTGCTGGGAGAAGATCGAGGGGCTGACGGAGGCCCTCGGCCAGGGCGGCGTGTGCAGCAACTATTCAAAGGAGTACACCGCCTACACCTGGGAGGCGATTCAGGCCTTCAAAGGAGGCAGTGAAGGCACCAAGGGCAATGCGGTGTTCACCTGTGCGCCGATGCCGATCAAGTGCCCGGGCGCTCCCCAGAAGATCGCCTATCTGGCCGATGACGTGTTCAAGAAGAAGCGTCTGCAGGCCCAGGTGATCTATGCCACCGCCACGCCTGGGATCTTCGGCGTGCCCACCTACGCCGCGCCGCTACGGGAGGTGGTGAAGCGCCACGGCATCGACGCCCGCTACAACCACGTGCTCACCGCCGTGCGCCCGGAGAGTCGCGAAGCCGTGTTCCAGGTGAACGACGGTGACAAGAGCCATGAGGCCGTGATCCCCTACGGCCTGCTGCACGTGACGCCGCCGATGGCGGCTCCGGAGGTGGTGGCCAGCAGCCCCCTGGCTGCTGCCAGTGGTTTCGTGGAGGTGGACAAGTTCAGCCTGCAGCACCTGCGCTTCGCGAACGTGTTCTCCCTGGGGGATGTGAGCGGCATTCCCAACTCCAAGACCGCCGCCGCCGTGCGCGGCCAGGCCCCGGTGCTGGTGGCGAACCTGCTGGCCTTCCTCGACGGCCAGCCCCTGGAGGCCGCCTACGACGGCTACAGCTGCTGCCCGCTGATCACCGGCTACGGCAAGGTGATCATGGCCGAGTTCAACTATGAGCAGCAGCCGGTGCCCTCCTTCCCCCTGGATCCCACCAAGGAGCGCTGGAGCATGTGGTTCATCAAGCGCAAGGTCCTTCCCTCCCTCTACTGGAACCGCATGCTCACCGGTGCCCAGCACGAGCGGCGCTTCATCCCTGGCGTGAAGCGCTGACCGCCCTGCGGCAGGCGCGGGCGATCAGCCCCTCCTCATCCGCCGGCACCCGCAGCAGGGTGAAGGGCGGCAGCCAGACAAGGGCCTGCTCCAACTCCAGGCGCAGGGCGTCGTCGTGTTCGCCGATGCCACCGGTGAGGGCGATCACCTCCACGCCGCCCAGGTTGGCGGCCATGGCGCCGATCCCCTCCAGCAGCCGCTGACGGAACACGGCCAGGGCCAGGAGGGCACCGCCATGGCCGGCAGCCGCGGCCTGGCGCAGCTGCCGCATGTCGCCACTGAGTTCGGAGAGCCCCAGCAGCCCGCTCTGGCGGTTGAGGGCCTGGTCGATCTGGTCGGCGCTGAGCCCCTGGCGCATCTGGTGCAGCAGCAGGCCGGGGTCCACGCTGCCGCTGCGGCTGGCCATCACCAGGCCCTCCAGGGGGGTGTAGCCCATGGTGGTGGCCACGCTGCGCGGTGCCGCCCCCGGCTCCAGCTGCACGGCGCACAGGGAGCAGCCAGCGCCGAGGTGAGCACTGATCAGGCGGCGGGCATCGGGGCAGCGGGCCTGCACCACCTCGGCCACGTGCTGGTGGTTGAGGCCATGGAAGCCGTAGCGCCGCAGCCCCTGCCGCCGCCAGGCGGCGGGGATCGCATAGGTGCGCGCCGCCTCCGGCAGGGAGGCGTGAAAGCCCGTGTCAAAGCAGGCCCACTGGGCCAGGGTCTGGTGCTCGCGCTCCAGCCAGGCGGCCCACCAGCGGATCGCCTGCAGGGCCGGGCCGTTGTGCAGGGGCGCCAGGGATTCGATGGCCTCCAGCCCGGTGATCACCGATGGCGTGAGCCGGGTGGGCCGGCAGAACCGCTCGCCGCCATGGACCACCCGGTGGGCGATCCGCTCCAGCTGCGGCAGCCAGGGCAGCACCGCCGGCAGCAGCCACCGCTCCAGCAGGCCGCCCATGCCGCCGGGCTCCGCCGGGTCCCAGCCGTGTTGCTCCTGCCAGGGGCGGGAACCATCGGGCGCCAGCAGCGAGGCCTTGAGGCTGGAGCTGCCGGCGTTGATCACCAGGGTCAGGGCGGAGCCGGGGGAAGCCATCGGGTTGGGGAGCTCCTGGCGGCCAGTCTCGCTGTGTTGTGGGCTGCGCGGGTGCAGCATGGGGCCAGCCCCCCGGCCCTCCCTTCCATGGGCGATCCAGGCCTCCATCCGCTCAGCGCCGGCCGCCAGGCCCACCGCCTGTTGCAGCGGCACAGCCAGCGCCTGATCAGCCTCAGGGGGTCGGTGCTGCTCGACCGCGACCCCGAGCCCCTGCACCAGATGCGGGTGACCCTGCGGCGGCTGAGCACGGTGCTGAGCCAGTTCGGCCCGGCCCTGGAGCTGCCCGAGGCCGTGGGCCCCAGGCCCCTGGCCAAAACCGTGCGCCGGCTTGGCCAGGCCAGGGATCTCGATGTGTTGATCGAGCGGCTGGACCAGCAGGTGCTGCCCGGCCTGCCCAAGACCGAGGCCCGCCGCCTGAAGCCGGTGCTGAAGCGCCTGCGGCGCCAGCGCCGCCACAGCCAGGGGCCACTGCGGAGCGTGCTGCGCGGCAACGGCTACCGCTCCCTGGTGAGGGCGCTGGAGGGCTGGCTGGCCGCTCCGCAGCTCACCCCTCTGGGGCAACAACCCCTGGCCGACTGGCTGCTCGAGTGGCACTGGCCCTGGATCGGCAGCCTGCTGCTGCATCCGGCCTGGTGGCTGGAATCTCCAGAGGGCCGTGGCAACGTGCGCCAGCTCCACGACCTGCGCAAGGGGATCAAGGAAGCCCGCTACCGGCTGGAGAACCTGGAGTCCCTGGCCGGCCCGGGAGCGCGGGCGGCGCTGGGGCACCTCAAACAGGGCCAGGAGTGGCTGGGCGAACTCCACGATCTGGCGGTGCTGCGCGCCGAGATCTCGGCCGTGCTCGGCCAGGGCACCACTGGGGGGGCCTGGAGTGGCCAGCTGCCCCAGCTGGAGCTGAACCTGCAGGATCAGGAGCGCCAGGCCTGGCAGAGCTGGCGGCTCACGGCAGCGGCGCTCACGGCCCAACCGGGGCGCAGAGCCCTGGTGGACAGTCTGCTGGCGACTCAGGTAGCAGAGGGAAGCGCCGCAAAAAGCAGCGATGCACACATCGAGCCCGCTTGAAAGTATCCCAGATCACCATCCGAGAGGCGCCACAACACTTCATCAGGACCACCTGGACCATTAACTTCCAGCGGTCGCCTGTCTGGCGTCGTCGTATCGGTGTGAGGACCCCGATGAAACCTTTCCAGAAACTTCTGCTGGCCACGGCCGGCACGGGCCTTCTGGCACCCCTTGGTGTCAGTGCCACCGAGCTCAACATGGGGGCGGTGAATCGTTACTCCAGTGAAGAGCAAGTCACCAGCATTTCCCAGTTTTCGGATGTGCAGCCCACGGACTGGGCCTACCAGGCCCTCTCCAACCTGATCGAGCGCTACGGCTGCGTCGCCGGCTACCCCGACGGCACCTACCGCGGCCAGAAGGCCATGACCCGCTTTGAGGCGGCTGCCCTTCTGAACGCCTGTCTCGACCGCGTCACCGAAGTGACCGACGAGCTCAAGCGCCTGATGGCCGAGTTCGAGAAGGAGCTCGCCATCCTCAAGGGCCGCGTGGACGGCCTCGAGGCCAAGGTGGGTGAACTGGAAGCCAGCCAATTCTCCACCACCACCAAGCTGAAAGGCGAGGTGAGCATGATCCTCGGTGGCATGCCCGACTTCGACAACGTGGAAGGCCCGAATCCGGACAACACCACTTTCAACTACGACGTGCGGCTGAGTTTCGACACCAGCTTCACCGGCAAGGATCTGTTGCGCACCCGCCTGCGGGCCGGCAACTTCAGCTCACTTCCCTTCGGCAGCAGCTCCCAGATCTTCAAACTGGACAAGTCCGAAACCAGTGATGACTCGGTCATCATCGACCGTCTGTTCTACGACTTCCCCGTCGGCGATTCCTTCAAGTTCACGGTGGGCGCCCTGGTGCGCAACACCGAGATGGTGGCCTTCATCCCGAGTGCCTACAAGTCGAGCATCCTCGACTACTTCCAGCTTAATGGTGCTTCCGGCACCTATAACAAGGCCACTGGCGCCGGCGCCGGCTTCACCTGGAAGCAGAAGGTTGAGAAGGGCCGTCCCTACGCCACCTTCTCCGCCAACTACGTGTCCAGCGATGGCTTCGCTGATTCCACCGTCGGCGCCTTCAGCGAGGAAGGCGGCATCAACGCCCTGACCCAACTGGGCGTGAAGGGCAAGAACTGGGGAGCCGCCGTGGCCTACCGCTACGGTTCGGAAAACTCCCGGATCCGCGTTCCCAACTTCAGCGGCACCGTGGAAGCTGGCGAATACACCAACAGCGTGGCGGTGGGTGGCTACTGGCAGCCGATTGACTCGGGCTGGATTCCCTCCATCAGCCTGGGCTACGGCTACAACGATGGTGGTGGTGGCTTCCCTGACTCCCAGTCCTGGATGGCTGGTCTGCAGTGGGATGACGCCTTCATCAAGGGCAACTCCGCTGGCTTCGCGGTGGGTATGCCCCCCTTCGAAGATGGTGACAATAGTGATGAAGCCTGGCTGTATGAGATCTTCTACAAGTTCCAGGTGACCGACAACATCTCGATCACCCCTGCGCTGTTTTACGGCACCAACGTGGCCTCCAACGGCGGCGACGACGCCTGGGGCGGCGTGATTCAGACCACGTTCAAGTTCTGAGCCTGCGAAGGATCTCATCACCGGGCAGCCGATGGCTGCCCATCCCACACCTCACGTGCAAGCCCCCTGACGGGGGCTTTTTGCTGGCCGATCGATGGCAGCCATGCGGGCCCTGGCCCAGGCCCACTCCTGCCCACCCGCACCCCAGAGGGGCGCTGTAGATTAAGAAAATCGAAAGCGCGCCAATGGCGGGCCCGCGCTTCCCTGAGGCCTGGTTGCCCTAACTGGTCAAACCCACTGGTGACACCGATCCGGTTCTCTCTCCATTGCCGCCCCCGTGCCTGGATCCACGTTCGGCTGCTCGCCGGATCGCCAGCCGGTGCAACCTGAGCAGCCCTTCCAGCTCCCGCTTCTCCTTCTCCACCCCCAGATTCCCTCCATGACCCTGTCCACCAACCTCTCGGCCCGTTCTGTCGCCACCGGTCCTGCCGGCAGGGCGATGGCCCAGCCCATGGACAGCACCCTGCTGGAGGGGCTGCTGGAGCACCTCAGCATGGAGCGGCGGGCCAGCACGGCCTACTTCGCCCTGGCGCTCTGGTTCGCCGAGCGGGAGCTGCGTGGCTTTGCCGCCTACCTGCACGCCGAGGCTGCCACCGAGCAGGCCCATGCCGCCGAACTGGCCACCTATCTGATTGCCCGGGGGCAGACCGTGCTGCTGCAGGACATCCCGGCCCCCCGGCAGGTGTGGACCACCCCTGAAGAGGCCTTCACGGCGATCTTCGAGATGGAAACAGACGTGACCACCTCGCTGCAGCAGCTCTACGCCATGGCCGAGCGGGCTGGCGATGTGCGCACCACCGTGGTGCTCGATCCGATGGTGCAACAGCAGATCGATGCCGAGGATGAGGCCGCCCACCTGCTGGGCCGGGTGCGCTTCGCCCGCAATGAGCCGGCCCCCCTGCTGATCCTCGATGGTCAGTTGGCGGAGGAAGCGGGCAAGGCCGCCGCCTGAGCTTCTCGCCTGAGCGTGCTTGCTTCAGGCCGCCGGGATTGGGCGGCTGCTGAGCTCCACCAGCAGCTCGAGGGCAAGGGAGTGGCCCCGGCCCTGACGCTGCCAGGCTCTGGCCACCTCCAGCAGCTCCCGGCGCCGGCGCAGCACCTGGCGAGATTCGGCGCCGAGGCGATCCCGCAGGGAACGATCACAGCAGCGCTCCAGGGCGTGGGCCAGCTGGATGCCGCGACCCCGCAGCGCCTGGGCCTCGCGGCAGAGGCTGCCGAGCAGGGATTCGGAGGTGGAGAAGAAGGGGGCGTTCAACGCAGTGAAGGCGACCAGGCCCCGATGGCCTGCGGCCACGACGCTAGCCACTTGAGGCCCCTCTTTGCAAGAGATTCTCAATAGCATTCATTGAAGGCGGAGCTCAGAGCGCCGCCGTCTGCAGAGCCCTCGGGGAGGGCAGGCGCAGGCTCACCAAAGCGGCAAGGCCCACCAGCAGCGTGGAACACCACAGGCAGGCCTGCAGCCCCCCCTGCAGGAACAGCCAGCCCGACAGCAGCGTGCCCAGCAGACGCCCGGCCGCATTGGCCATGTAATAAAAGCCCACGTTGAGGCTCACCGATTCGGCGTCGGTGTAGGCCAGCACCATATAGCTGTGGATGGAGGAGTTCATGGCGAACACCACCCCGAACACGGCCAGACCCACCACCACCGTGAGTGCGGGGTTGCCTACCTCGCGCCAGAGGGTGATCGCCATCAGGGCGGGGATGGCGGTGAGCAGGGCGGCCCAGAACTGAACGGCACTCGGGCCAGGCGGGCTGGTCTGCCCCCAGGCGCGGCGCAGGCTCGGCGCCGACCCCTGCACGATGCCGTAGCCGATCACCCACAGGCCCATGAAGCCGCCCACTTCCCAGAAGCGCCAACCCAGGGTGGTCTGCAGAAACACCGGCAGGGCCACCACGAACCACACGTCGCGGGCGCCGAAGAGAAAGAAGCGCGCCAGCGAGAGCACGTTGATGCCCTCGCTCTTGGAGAAGAGGGCCTTGAAGGCGGGCTTGGTCTTCATCCTGCCGATGTCCCGCGGCAGCAGCAGGGTGATCAGAAAGGCCAGGGCCAGCCAGGCCGCCATCACGATCACGGCCTTGTTGAACCCCACCGCGTAGAGCAGCAGGCCACCCACAAAGAAGCCCAGGCCCTTGAGGCCGTTCTTGGCGCCGGTGAGGATGGCCACCCAGCGGAACAGCTGCTGCTCGCCCCTGGCGTGATCGTCCGGGGTTTCGGGCACCACCACCCGGATGGCGCTCTTGGCGCTCATCTTCTCCAGATCCTTGGCGATGCCGCTGATCGCCTGGGCCACCATCACCCAGGCCACCGAGAGCCCCTTGGGCCAGGTGTCAGCCACCGGCACCAGCAGCAGCAGGGCGCCGATCTGAAGCAGCGTGCCGATCCAGAGGGTGAGCTTCAGGCCGAAGCGGGCCCCCAGCCAGCCGCCGTAGAGGTTGGTGAGAATCCCGAAGAACTCATAGAAGATGAACAGGAAGGCGATCTCCAGGGTGGTGTAACCCAGCTGGAGAAAGTGGAACACCACGAGCATGCGCAGCGCCCCATCGGTCACCGTGAACGACCAGTTGTTGGCAGTGATGATCCCGTACTGCTGCAGAGGGGAGAGGGCACGCATCACTTGTCCTCCAGGCTGGCCACGTGGCAGGCCAGGTCGGCCATGCGACAGCTGTAGCCCCACTCGTTGTCGTACCAGGCGAACACCTTGAGCTGGCTGCCGTTCACCACCAGGGTGGAGAGGGCATCCACGATCGAACTGCGGCTGTCGTTGAGGTAATCCACCGACACCAGCGGCCGGGTTTCGTAGCCGAGGATTCCCTTGAGCGGGCCCTGGGCCGCCGCCTCGAAGGCGCCGTTCACCTCCTCCGCCGTGACGCTGCGCTCCAGCTCGAAGACCGCATCGGTGAGCGAGGCGTTGAGCAGGGGCACGCGCACGGCGTGGCCGTTGAGCTTGCCCTGCAGCTCGGGGAAGATCAGGCCGATCGCCCGGGCCGAGCCGGTGGTGGTGGGGATCAGGCTCTGCAGGCAGGAGCGGGAGCGGCGCAGGTCGCTCTTGAAGCCGTCGATCACCACCTGGGTGTTGGTCACGTCGTGCAGGGTGGTGATCGAGCCGTGGCGGATGCCGAAGCTCTCGTGCACCACCTTCACCACCGGCGCCAGGCAGTTGGTGGTGCAGGAGGCTGCGGTGATCACCCGGTGGCGGGCGGGGTCGTAGAGGCTGTGGTTGATGCCGTACACGATGTTCAGCACCTCCTCCCCGGCCACGGCCCCCTTCACCGGGCAGGCCACGATCACCCGCTCCACGCCCAGCGCGGCGATGTAGGGCGCCAGCGTGTCCGGCGTTTTGATCTTGCCGCTGCACTCCAGCACCAGCTCCACCCCGGCCTGCCGCCAGGGCACGGCGGCCGGATCACTGGCCTGGGAGTAGCCGATCGCCTGCGATTCCACCTGAAGGCCGTCGTGGCTGGCGCCGACGGCGTGGGTCCAGCGGCCGTGCACCGAATCGAATTCCAGCAGGTGGGCGGCGGCGTGGGCATCGCCGGCCCGCTCGTTGATGTGCACCAGCTCGATGCCGGGCCGGCCCCAGAGGGCGCGAAACACCAGCCGGCCGATGCGGCCGAAACCGTTGATGCCGATGCGCACAGTGAACGAGCGGGTGGCAGCATCCTCACATCAACAGAAGTTGATGGATCTTATGGGCAGGTTAAGGGGGTTCCGCTGGGCCCCTGGGGCGCCGGCTCCACTCATCCCTGCTGCAACGGAACTGGGCAGCTTCGAACGTTGACTGAGTCTCTGGGTGGGCCTGGCCATCGCCGCCGGCATGGTGCTGGGCCAGTGGTTCCCCGGACTGTTCACGCTGCTGGGGGGCCATGGCACCGCCATCGCCTGGGCACCGCGCTTCGCCGAGCAGCACGGCATCGCCAACGCCCTCGAGATCGGCGCGGCCTGCGCCACCTTCGGCCTGGTGCTCTCCTCCCTGATGGGCGGTCCGATCGCCCGCTTCCTGATCCGGCGCCACGGGCTCTCCACCCCAGCTGCCGCTGCCGCTGACACCGCAGCCACCGGCAAGCCCCTTACAGCTGGTCAGCCCCGCACAGCCAACCAAGTCCGAACCCCGAGCCAGGCAGCGCCAGTGTCCAGCTTCAGCCTGCTGGCCACCCTCTTCTGGCTCAACGTGAGCCTGGGGCTTGGCGAGCTGCTGGAGGTGGGCTTCGCCGCCCTGGAAATCAAGTTGCCCCTGTTCGTGTGCTGCCTGTTCGCGGCGATTGTGATCACCAACACCGTGCCGCGACTGCTGCCGATCCCCTGGCCCGCCCACTCCCCGTCCCTCGCCCTGGTGTCGGAAGTGTCGCTGGGGATCTTCCTGGCCATGTCGCTGATGAGCCTGCAGCTCTGGACATTGGCCGGCCTCGGCGGCCCGCTGCTGGTGATCCTGGCCGCTCAGTTCGCCGTGGCCGCCCTGTTTGCCTGCCTGCTGGTGTTTCCCGCCATGGGACGCGACTACGAGGCAGCTGTGGTGTGCGCCGGCTTCGGCGGCTTCTCCCTCGGCGCCACCCCCACCGCCATGGCCAACATGGCTGCCGTGGCGGGGCTCTATGGGGCCGCAGAACGGGCCTTCCTGGTGGTGCCCCTGGTGTCGGGCTTCTTCATCGACATCACCAACTCCCTGGTGATCCAGGGTTTCCTGCAGCGCCTGGGCTGAGCTGGGAAGCTGGGCAGATGGTTTCCACTCAGGCTGGGCTTCGGCACGGGACCCTCGCGGAGCCCGTGGATGTGGTGGTGGTGGGGGCTGGCCTCGCCGGCCTGGTGGCCGCTCGCTGCCTGCAGCAAGCCGCCTGCTCGGTGCGGCTGATCGAGGCGGCTGAGCAGCCCGGCGGCCGCATGCGGAGGCAGCAGCTTCCCCTGGAGGGCGGAGGGGTGGGCCCAGGCGGCCACCACCCCTGGATCGACCTCGGCGGCCAGTGGGTCGGCCCCAGCCAGACCCGCGTTCTGGCGCTGCTGGAGCGCCACGGCATCCGCCGCTTTGCGTCGCCCCACCGCGGCGACACCGTGCTGGTGTTCGGAGAGCAGCGCTGCCGCTTCAGCGGTTTCTTCCAGGGCTTCCCCGAGGGCCAGCCCCCCGCCGTGCCCGAGGCCGACTGGGCCGATGCCATGGCGGCGCTGGAGCAATTCCAGGCCCTGGTGGCCCAGCTGCCTGAGGGCCACCCCCACCACCATCCCGCTGCCGCGGCGCTGGATCGCCTCAGCTTCCAGGACTGGATCGACGCCCACACCCACACCCCGTTTGCCGCCTGGTATTTCGCCTATTTCTGCCGGGCCGTGGGCTTTCTTGGCCCGGCGGAGCCGGAGCAGGTGTCGCTGCTGCACGTGCTCTGGGGTCAGCGCACCGCCCCCCAGGGCGAGCACCCCGAGGAGTGGCTGCTGCATGGGGGAGCGGGCCAGCTGCCGGCCCTGCTGGCGGCCGAACTGGGCGAGGCCGTGCTGCACCTGGGCGAGCCGGTGCGGGCCGTTGAGCAGGAGGGGCCTCATGCCGTGGTGGTGCACACCGACCGGGGCCAGTACCCCTGCCGCGCCGTGGTCGTGGCCATGCCGCCGGCCATGGCGGCCCGGCTGCAGTTCACGCCGGAGCTGCCAGCCGACCGGCAGCACCTCCAGGCCGAGATGGCGATGGGGGCCTGCGCCAAGGTGCTGATCGCCTATGCCAGCCCCTGGTGGCAGGAGCAGGGGCTGGCGGGGATCGCCATCGGGGATCGCCCCACGGTGGAACTCTGCGCCGACAGTTCCGACCCCGAGAGCGGGTTCGGGGTGCTGGCCGCCTTCGTGGCGGGCCACCGCTACCACCGCTGGGCCCCCTTGCCCGAAGCGGAACGACGCCGGGCGGTGCTGGCGGATCTGGCGGCCTACCTGGGCCCCCAGGCCCTCGCGCCCCTGGCCTACTGCGAGAAGGACTGGCCGGCCGAGCCCCACGTGGGCGGCGCCTACGCCGGCTGGATGCCGCCAGGCCTGTGGACCCGCTGCGGCGATGCCCTGCGCCGGCCCCATGGGCGGGTGTTCTGGGCCGGCACCGAGGTGGCCGAGCGCTGGCCTGGCTTCTTCGAGGGGGCCGTGCGCAGCGGCGAGGAGGCAGCTGCGGCGGTGCTGGCACAGCTGGGCAACACCGTCTCTTAACCAGCAAGTCTGGTTGATTCACCAAGCTGAAGCGGTCCGGGTTCTCCCCTGCTCCCATGGCCACCTGCCCCCGTGGTTCGCTCCCCCTGGCCGCCGCCGTGCTGCCGGCCCTGGCCGCCCTGCTGGCCAGCTGCGGCCGGACACCAACACCGGAAGCCAGCCCGATTCGTATCACCGGCTCCAGCACCGTGTTCCCGATCCTGAAGCTGGCCGTCGCCGGCTATGGCGCCACGACGCGCGGCCGCGATGTGACGGTGGAACTCAGCGAGGTGGGCACCAGCGCCGGTCTGCGCGCCTTCTGCGCGGGTGAGGCTCCGATCGCCAACGCCTCCCGCCCGATCAGCACGGAGGAGCTCCAGGCCTGTGCCGCCAAGGGGATCACCTTCATCGAGCTGCCCCTGGCCTTCGATGCCATCAGCGTGGTGGTGAACGGCGGCAACGACTGGGCCTCAACGATCAGCACCAAGGAACTGGCCCGCACCTGGTCGGCATCAGCCCAGGGCACGGTGAAGGCCTGGAACCAGGTGAACGGCGACTGGCCGGAACGCCCCCTGCGCCTCTGCAGCCCAGGCCGCGATTCGGGCACCTTCGACTACTTCAACGAGGCGATCAACGGCGACAAAGCCAACAGCCGCACCGACGTGGAAACCAGCGAGGACGACAACGTGATCGTGGCCTGCGTGGCCGATGACCCCAACGCCATGGGCTACCTGGGCTTCGGCTACTACAGGCCCAATGCCGAGCGGTTGAAGGCCCTCGCGGTCGCCTCGGCCGATGGCAACGCCGTCGCCCCCTCGGTGCAGGCGGTTCAGGACGGCAGCTACCGGCCGCTGTCGCGACCGCTGTTCATCTATGTGAACGACCAGGACATGCGCGCCAACGACGCGATCCGCAGCTTCGTGGGGTTCACGGTGGGCAATGGGCTCCGCTTTGTGGAGGAGGCGGGGTCCATCCCCCTGCCGCCCGACACCTACCGACTGGTGGAATCAAAGCTGTACCGCCACATTCTCGGCACCTCCTTCGGCGGTGACCTGCCGGTGGGCCTGCCGATTGCCGAAGCCCTGCGGCGCAGCTTCGATGACACCCGCAAACCGGAATACCGCTAAGGAAGCTTCACGGCCCCCCCGAAGCGGGAGCGGGCCAGGGAATTCTGATCGTCTGTCACAGGCCTCAGCTCGACCCCTGAGAATGGCTCGATGACCCTGACCAGCCCCCCTGTAGCGCGGCCCGTCGGCAGCGGCTCGAGCCTCGCTGACCGCTCTGCGGACAGCCTCGACGACACCCAGGCCCGCCAGCTGCTCAAGGCCCTCGGGGATCCCCTGCGGCTGCAGGTGATTGAGGCGCTCGCGGGCGGCGAGCGCTGCGTCTGCGATCTCACCGTGGACCTGGGCCTGGCCCAGTCGAAGCTCTCCTTCCATCTGCGGGTGCTGAAAGAAGCTGGCCTGCTGGAGGGGCGCGAGCAGGGCCGCTGGATCTACTACCGCCTGCAACCGCAGGCGATCACCGCCCTGCAGCAGTGGCTGGGCCGGCTCAATGCCCAGTGCCGGCGGCCCGCCGCCCCCTGTTGCGACTGAGCCCCCACCCGCTGCCCGTGGCCACAGGCGGGCAGTGCTAACCAACTCTTAAACGGACGACCATCCCGTCTTGACCGCAGAGCCGCCTGCCCTCCATAGGGTTTTGGCACCCTCCGGCCGCAGCCCCATGGTGTTCACGCCTTCCCAAGCTGCGGAGCACCGCGACAGCTTCCGGGACCTGCTGGAGGCCAGCTTTGAGAAGCGCAGCCTGGTGCACCTGCCGGCCGGCAGCCCGATCCCCCTGCTGCGCCGCAACCTCTGGGTTGTGGTGCGCGGCATGGTGAAGCTCGGCGCCATCTCCTACCAGGGCGATGCCCTGCTGCTGGGGCTGGCGGGCCCCAATGAGCCCTTCGGGGATCCCCTCACCAACCAGCCCGCCTACGAGGCCACCACCCTGGTGGCCAGCGACCTGCTCTGCCTCAGCTGCGACGACATCCACGCCTCCCCCCATCTGGCCATCGGCATCCTGCAGGGCATGGCGTCGCGCTACCGCCAGAGCGAGGCGATGCTGGCCCTGCTCGGCCTGCGCCGCATCGAAGACCGGGTGAAGGGCTTTCTGGAGCTGCTGGCTGAGGAGTACGGCCAGCCCTGTGACCGCGGCCTGCGGCTGCCCCTGCGGCTCACCCACCAGGACCTGGCCAGCGCCCTGAGCACCACCCGGGTGACGATCACCCGGCTGCTGGGCCAGTTGCGGGCCGAGGGCTGGCTCGATCTCGATCTCGAACGCCACCTGGTGATCAGCCACCAACCCCTGCGCCGATGAGTCGCCCCGGATCGGTCCTGCGGCCGATCAACAGTTTCTGGGATCTCGATGGCGGGGGGCAGAACGGAGGCGGTCAGAATGGCGGCATGAGCGCGCGCCTGCTGGTCGTCGAGGACGATGAAACCATCCGCGACACCCTGCAGGAGGCCCTGCAGCTGGAGGGCTTTGCCGTGACGGCCTGTGGCAATGGCCGCGATGCGCTCAAGCTGCTGCAGCGTTGTACTGAGGACGACGCCTACGGCCTGGTGGTGCTCGATCTGATGCTGCCGGGCCTGGGCGGGCTCGATGTCTGCCGGGCCCTGCGGGCGGCTGACATCCTCACGCCGATCCTGGTGGTGAGCGCCCGCGACAGCGAGACCGACCGGGTGCTGGGCCTGGAGGTGGGGGCCGACGACTACCTGGTGAAGCCCTTCGGCATGCGCGAGCTGGTGGCGCGCTGCCGGGCCCTGCTGCGCCGCACCACCAGCCAGGCCCACCAGGCCAAGGTGCTCGAGCATGCCAACCTCAAGCTCTACCAGGAGGAGTGCCGCGTGACCCGGGACGGCCTACCGGTGAACCTCTCCCCCAAGGAATACCGGCTGCTGGAGCTGTTCATGCAGCATCCCCGCCGGGTCTGGAGCCGCGACAAGCTGCTGGAGCAGGTGTGGGGTGTGGACTACTTCGGCGACAGCAAGACCGTGGACGTGCACATCCGCTGGCTGCGCGAAAAGCTGGAGGCGGAACCCTCCTCCCCCACCCACCTGATCACGGTGCGGGGCTTCGGGTATCGCTTTGGCTGAGAGCAGTCGCGGCGGCTGGCCGGGCTCCGGCAGCCCCTGGTGGCGCCGCGGGGCGGCGGCCCTGCCCGAGCCGAGCAGCCGCCAGCTGCTGAGCTGGATGGACCACTCGCCCATGGGCTGGGTGCTGCTCGATGGTGAGGACCGGATCTGCCACATCAGCCCCCGGGCCGAACGCATCCTGCTGGCGGAGCCGGAGGGCAGCACAGCCGCCGGCAGAGGAGCCTCGAGGGCGGCTGGAATGCGGGTGCTGGGCACCCCCCTGGCCCAGGTCTGCGACGATCCCACCCTGCTGAGCTCAATCGCTCTGGCGCGTCGCCAGCAGCGGGCCCAGCGGCTGGAGTGGCGCCATGGCCTCCAGGACTACGACCTGGCCGTGGTGCCGGACCGCGACGGCTGGATGGCGCTGCAGCTGCAGAGTCGCCGCTCGCTGGAGGCCCAGCTCGATCAGCAGGAGCGCTGGGTGAGCGATGTGGCCCATGAGCTGAAAACCCCCCTCACCGCCTTGCTGCTGGTGGGCGACAGCCTCTCCGCCCAGGTGACCGATGGCAATGCCCGGCTGGTGGAGCGGCTGCAGCGCGAACTGCGGCGCCTGCAGGACATGGTGGTGAATCTGCTGGAGCTCTCACGCCTGGAAAACGCCATGCCGGGCCAGGGCCTCAGCCTGGAGGTGGTGGATCTGGAGCAGCTGGTGGAGCAGGTGTGGCAGAACCTGCGCCCCGTGGCCGAGCAGCGCGGGGTAAGCCTCAGCCTGCAGGTGAAGGGGCCGCCCGAAAACCTGCACATCCGCGGCGACCAGGCACGTCTGCACCGGGCCCTGCTCAACCTGCTCGACAATGCCCTGCGCTACAGCCCCAGCGGCGGTGAGGTGGAGGCGGGGATCGGCAGCCGGGGCGGTTGGTGCCAGCTGAGCATCCGCGACCAGGGGCCGGGGCTGAGCGAGGACGACCTCAACCACATGTTCGAGCGCTTCTACCGCGGCGACAGCTCCCGGGTGCGCCAGGAGCGCACCGGCAGCGGCCTGGGGCTGGCGATCGTGCAGCAGATCGCCGCCACCCACGGGGGCAGGGTGCAGGCGCGCAACCACGGCAGCGGTGGCGCCCTGCTGGAACTGATCCTGCCCCAGGAGCCCGCCGGGCTCAGCGCACGCTGACCTCCACCACCCGGCCACCGAGCCGGTTGACCCGCTGCAGGGCCTGGTTCATGCGGGTGTAGGGCACGCGGATCACCGTTTCGGCGGTGCGGGAGTAGGCGTTGTTGGCCACGCCGGTCACCACCAGGGTCACCAGGCGGCCGCTGCTGCCATCGGTGCCCCGGGCGCCGGCCATCACCGGCAGACCGCTGATGCGATCGGTGCGCTCGGAGTTGTAGACGGCCATCGGGGCCTCGGCGCCATCGCCGCCGTAGGCGCCTGAGCCCACGGAGGAGCGGAAGTAGGCGGGGCCGGAGCTGGGCGGATTCACCGGCACGGGGCGGTTGCGGTGCACCACGCGGTTGAGGCGCGACTGCACGCCGCTGCTGTCGCCCTTCACCGAGGCGGCCGCACCCCGGGCCAGCTGGAACACCCAGGAGAACTGGCGCCCCTGCTGGCCAACGGAATAGTCCCAGCCGTGGATGTAGGGCACCACATCCTGGCCGAAGCGGCCCTGATACTCGTCGCTGTCGATGTAGGAATCGATTTCAGCGTCGTAGCCCTGCTCCTGGAGGATGGTGAAGTGATCGAGCATCTCCTGGGCCGTGTTGGGGGCCCGGCCCAGCAGGTGCTTGTGGTTCAGCTCAATGAAGCGGTAGGGGTTGCAGTTCTCAAAGAACTTCTCCTTGTAGAGGCCGCTCTTGGCCACCAGGCGCACGAACTCACGCACGCTCAGATCGCCATTGCGGAAGAGTGATTCGAGGCCATTGAGCCGTTCGCTCTTCATGATGTACTGGTTGCCCAGCACCTGTTGGTACACCGCACGCACAATCGTCTTGCGGTCGTCTTCTGAGGCGTGGGCCCAGTTTTCTCGGTTGCGGGAACCTGCGAAGCGTTCAATCCCCAGAGCGGGGGCTTTGACCAATGCCATGGGCGGGGGAGCGTAGGGCGAGGATCGGGCTGGGAGTAGGCAGCATGCCGAGGCACGCGCTGGCACGACGCTAAGCCGATCCCCCGGGCCTGTGATCAAGATTCATTGAACGTTGGGATCGTGTGAAGAGCTGTAAAGAAGCCCTGGCCTGGGAGCCCTGATTTGTGGCAGCCAGAGCGGGTCGCTAAGGTAAAAACAACACCAAAGATTGATCGGCACCCACCGATCCAGGAGGTTCACTGTGCTGCATTTCTGGGCCCCTGAGATTGATCCCGCCCACCCGATGGAGTGCACCCAGCCCGAGCGCTACGCCATCCGCCGGCTGGATGACGGCCTGTTTCTGGCCGTGCAGGGCACGGACCAGCGGGTGTCGCCGGTGGCGGACCCCTACGAGGCCTACCTGTTTCACACCCACGAGGCGGCCCTGCGGGCAGCCCTGCAGCTCAACAGCTCCGGGCGCGGACCGGTGGATGTGATCAAGATCGAGTGGGAACCGGCTGCACCAGCCGAGCAGGCCAGCCTCACAGGCTGATCGGCTCGACGCCGCTCACCACCGGGGCCACCACCGCCAGTTCGAGGTCGGGGTGGTCGTCCTGGAGCTGGCGCAGATTCCAGGCGTTCTTGAACAGCAGCACCGGCCGATCCCAGGCATCGCGCACGGTCTTGCAGTTGAAGATCCGGCCCACGGCCTCAAGGGCATCCCAGCCGCCGCACACCCAGCGGGCCACGCTGAAGCCCATGGGCTCCAGGCGGGTCTGCACGCCGTATTCGTGCTCGAGGCGATACTGCACCACCTCCAGCTGCAGCTGACCCACCGCCGCCAGGATCGGGTCGCGTTTGCTCTGGTCGGTGTCGTAGAGGATCTGCACGGCCCCCTCCTCGCGCAGTTCATTCACCCCCTTGCGGAAGCTCTTGAAGGCGGAGGGGTTGGGGTTGCGCAACCAGGAAAAGATCTCCGGGGAGAAACAGGGAATGCCCTCGTATTCCACCTTGGCGCCCAGGTAGAGGGTGTCGCCGATGGCGAACATGCCGGGGTTGTTGAGGCCGATCACATCGCCGGGGAAGGCATCTTCCACCACTTCGCGGTCCTGGCCGAACAGCTTCTGGGGCCGCGACAGGCGGATCGCCCTGCCGGTGCGGGCGTGCTGCACGGTCATGTCCTTCTCGAAGCGGCCGCTGCACACCCGCACGAACGCCACCCGGTCGCGGTGGCGGGGGTCCATGTTGGCCTGCAGCTTGAACACGAAGCCGCTGAACCCCGGCGCCACCGGATCCACCGCCACGCCGTGGCTCTGGCGCGGCACCGGCTTCTGGGCCAGCTCCAGGAAGGCATCGAGGAAGGGGCGCACGCCGAAGTTGGTCATCGCCGAACCGAAGAACACCGGGCTCAGCTCCCCGGCCTGCACCAGGGCCAGATCCAGCTCGGCGCCGGCGCCATCGAGCAGCTCCAGTTCCTCCCGGGCGGTGGCCAGCAGGTCGGGTTCCACCAGATCCGCCAGCTCAGGGCTGTCCGCCAGCAGGCGCTTCTCGGTGGCCTGCCGGCCCCGCTCGGCCCGCTCGAACAGGATCACGTCCCGGCTGCGGCGGTCGATCACGCCCCGGAAGCGATCGCCACTGCCGATCGGCCAGTTCACCGGCCAGCAGGTGAGGCCCAGTTCGCTCTCGATCTCATCGATCAGCTCCAGGGGCTCACGCCCCGGCCGGTCCATCTTGTTGATGAAGGTGAAGATCGGCACCCGCCGCAGCCGGCACACCTCAAACAGCTTGCGCGTCTGCGGTTCGAGGCCCTTGGCGGCGTCTTCCAGCATCACCGCGTTGTCGGCGGCGGCCAGGGTGCGGTAGGTGTCCTCTGAGAAGTCCTGGTGGCCTGGGGTGTCCAGCAGGTTCACCGTGGTGCCGGCGTAGTCGAACTGCAGCACGGTGGAGGTGATCGAGATGCCGCGCTGCTTTTCAAGCTCCATCCAGTCGGAGGTCACCTTGCGCTGCTCCCCCTTGGCCTTCACGGCACCGGCCTGCTGGATGGCGCCGCCATAGAGCAGCAATTTCTCGGTGAGGGTGGTCTTGCCCGCGTCGGGGTGGGAAATGATCGCGAAGTTGCGACGCCGCTCCACGGCCTCGGCCAGGGATTCGAGATCGACGCTGGCGGGGCTGCTGGTCATGGCCCCAGCCTGCCAGAGCCAAGGCAGGGCCAGGGTCCTGCCCCGCAGCGGCGCCTGGGGTCGCCGGTCTCGGCCCCACGCTGGCTGTGGTGGCAACGGCGTCTTGCAGCCACCACTGGTGGCGTTATGGTTGCGGCCACCCCCCGGATCGCCCTGCCGTGACCCTCTCCGCCCAACCCCTGTCGGATGCGGCCCGCCAGGCCGCCGAACTGGGTTATGCGGCCGCCGATGCCACGCCGGCCGGCCCGCTGACCGGCGGCGATTTCCCGGCCACGGCGCCGGCGGCGAACCCGGTGTTTTACCGCACCTATTCGCGCCGCACGCCCGAGGGCCGCGAGAGCTGGCAGCAGGTGGGCGAGCGCAACCTGGAGGGCCTGCGGCGCCTGGGCCACCTCACCGAGGCGGAAGTGCAGTTGCTGCGGCGCATGCAGCAACAGCAGAAGGCCCTGCCCTCCGGCCGCTGGCTGTGGATCGGCGGCACGCCCTGGATCGAGCGGAGCGAGAACTTCTCCGGCTCCTACAACTGCACCTCCACCAACCTGGTGGACTGGCAGGCCTTCGCGCTGATGATGGACCTGGCGATGATGGGCTGCGGCACCGGCGCCATCATCGAGCCGCACCTGATCAACCGCCTGCCGGTGCTGCGCAACCGGCTGGTGCTGGGCAGCGTGACCGACATCGGCTCCACCCCTGCCGGCCAGCGCCAGGAGCACACCAGCCACAGCGTGGAGGGGAACAGGGTTCACATCAAGGTGGGCGACACCCGCCGCGGCTGGGTGGACAGCTACCAGCTGCTGCTGGAGCTCAGCAGCGATGGGCGCTTCTGCCAGGACGGCGCACCGGGCGAGATCCAGGTGAGCGTGGACCTCTCCGATGTGCGCCCGGTGGGGGAAACCCTCAAGGGCTTCGGGGGGATGGCCAACCCGGTGAAGCTCAAGGACCTCTACGGCCGCGTGGCCCAGATCCTCAACCGCGCCAACGGCCGCCAGCTCACCTCGGTGGAGTGCTGCCTGCTGATCGATGAGGCCGCCGTGACGATCGTGGCCGGCAACATCCGCCGCAGCGCCGGCATGCGCCAGTTCGCCGCCGACGACCTGGCCGCCTCCACCGCCAAGGACAACCTCTGGCAGCAGGACAGCGAGGGCAACTGGAGCATCGATCCGGAGCGCGATTCGCTGCGCATGGCCAACCACACCCGCGTGTTCCACACCCGGCCCAGCCGGGCTGTGGTGCTGGAGGCCGTGACCAAACAGTTCCAGAGCGGCGAAGGCGCGATCCAGTTCGCCCCCGAGGCGATCGCCCGCTCCAATGCCGATCTGCTGCCCACGCCCGAGCTGCGCCAGGAGTTCATCGCCCTCTACTGCGAGCAGGGCCGCGAGCGGGCCGGCGCCTGGCTGCAACAGCACCACCCCGGCATCGAGGCCGATGAGCTGGAGCACCGCCTCGGCCGCTACGGCCTCAACCCCTGCGGCGAAATCCTCGGCGCCGACTTCCACTGCAACCTGGCCGAGATCCACCTCAACCAGATCCACCCCACCGATTTCCAGGCCCAGGAAGACGCCTTCCGCGCCGGCGCCATCTCGGTGGCCTGCCTGCTCAACCACCGCTTCGAGGTGGAGCGCTACCGCCAGAGCCGCGCCTGGGATCCGATCGTGGGGGTGAGCTTCACGGGCCTGTTCGACTTCTTCGTGCATGCCTTCGGCACCCCCTGGCTGCGCTGGTGGGAAGCGGGCCGCCCCGACAGCGAGGAGGGCCGCACCTTCCGCGCCCAGGAGGCCGACTACCTGGCCCGCTGGAAGCGGATCGTGAACGAGGCGGTGTGGGAATACTGCGACCGCCACGGCCTGCGCCGCCCCAACCGCTGCACCACGGTGCAACCGGCCGGCACCAAGAGCCTGCTCACCGGCGCCTCCCCCGGCTGGCACCCGCCCAAGGCCCAGCGCTTCCTGCGCCGCATCACCTTCCGCAAGAACGATCCGGTGGCCCTGGCCTGCCTCGACTACGGCTACGCGATCGTGCCCTCCCAGAGCGACAAGGACGAGCAGGGCCGGCTGCTGGATGATCCCTTCGATCCCCGCTGCACGGAGTGGCTGGTGGAAATCCCCACCGAAGTGAGCTGGGCCAACATCCCCGGTGCCGATGCGGTGGAGATCAACAACTTCTCGGCCCTGGCCCAGTTCGACTTCTACATGCAGGTGCAGCAGCACTACACGGCCCACAACACCTCGGCCACGGTGGAGTTCCGCGAGAACGAGATCGAACCGCTGGCCGAGGCCATCCACCGGGCGATCGAGGGCGGCCAGGGCTACATCTCAGCCGCCCTGCTGGCCCGCTTCGATGCCAACGCCACCTTCCCGCGGCTGCCGTTCGAGCCGATCGACCTGGCCACCTACGAACGCCTGAACAGCGAGGTGGCCGCCCGTCGCCGCACCGCCGACTTCTTCGAGGCCCTGCAGCGCTACGACGGCGGCGAACTGCAGGAGGCCGGCCCGGCCGGCTGCGACTCGGACAAGTGTCTGCTGCCCCTGGCCAAGCCCTGAGCCTCCCGTGGGAAGATAGTGGCTCCCGGCCCACGGGCCGGGGATTGGAGAGGTGGTCGAGTGGTTGATGGCTCCGGTCTTGAAAACCGGCGAAGGGAAACCTTCCGCGGGTTCGAATCCCGCCCTCTCCGTTGAATTGGTTTCAACCATTCCAAGACAGTTGAAAGTCCTGTAGGCAGGAAGGGCGGCGGTTCAGGGCTGCACTTGTTCGGGTCTGCGGAAAACAAAACTGGGAAGCTACCTGATGCCTTTCAGGCCACTTGATGGAGGTTTTGAGCATGGCTTGGGTTCCCCTTCTGACTATCATTGGCCTTACATGAATGGAATCGATTTAGAAGAGTTCAGCTGCATGGCAACGCTGCCCCTGAGTGGCAGGCAATGAAACCAGGGCGGTGATGCCAAGGGCTGGTGGTGGCCTGTCCACTCGAGGGGCTTATGCGGCTCATGGCTCAGATATCAAGCCCCGCCCCATTCTTGCGTAGCCACTCCTTCCGCTCGCGGAAGTCGGGCATCACCTTGTCGACCTCGTTCCAGAAGGCGTCCGTGTGGTCTCGGTGGTGGAAGTGGCAGAGCTCGTGGACGACGATGTAGTCGATGATGGTCTGAGGGGCCATCATGCACTTCCAGTGAAAGGAGAGCTTCCCTGATGTAGAGCAGGATGCCCATCGGTGTCCAAGCTCCTTCACCTCGACGCCTGTCGGCTCCACGCCGACCTTCGGAGCGTAGTAGTCGACCCGGCTGCGTAGACGGCGAAGACCCTTGGTAATGTAGAAGGTTTGGAAGGCACTTTTGGCTGCATCGATCTTCCCTTCATCCAAGAGATCGCAATGGAGGCTAAAACGGCCGTTCTTGAGCTGCAAGGCTTCCTCTTGGCCGCTGACAATCAGCAGCCGATAAGAGCGGCCCAGGTACAGGAAGCCTTCACCATTCTTGTACTCGCGTTGCACTCTGGTTGCATTGAGTTCGCGCCAATCAGCAAGGCCCTGGTAAATCGAGGAGGACTTTGACTCAACAAGTGTCGCCACCTGCTCATCAGTAGCCCACTCTGGGGCTCGAACAATGACGGCTCCGTCGCGTTCAATGATGATGTCCGCTGTTGCGCGGCAGCTGCGGATTATCTGGAAGTGAATCGGGTTTTCTTGCGACGACTTCACTTGACCAACTCCTGGTGGCGCTTCTCCGCGAGCTTCACAATCTCGACCGCAAGTCGCTCATGCTTGTCGATAAGCGCTGGGATGTTCGCAAGGAGAATCTCGGTATCGATGTTACCGCGTAGCTTCTTCACCTCGATAGGCTTCTTCCAGAAGTCGAGCACGTCGATTGTATCCTGCAGCATCTGCACGATCAGCAGCATCAGGCTCTTCAGCGGTGCTCGGTCTTCGGCCGGCACATTGGCGTCGTCGTAGGCGAGTTGCAGCACGTAGTCGTAGAAGGTAGTGGCCTCCTTGGTGAGCCCTTCGACGGGGACGGATCGACCCTCGATGGCCTCCTTGCGCAGTTGCTCGAGGTCATCAGACAGCGACTTCCAGTTGTCGCGATGCTGCTCGATGAGCTTCTCCAGCTTCTCACTGAGTTTGGTATAGAAGGCTGGGTCTTCTTCGAAGTGGACCGTGCAGTGCTTGCGAATGGCGTGCTCCATCTCGCTCGCCTTAGCCTCGTCGTTGCCTTGGGAGTGCTTGTGCACATGCGAGATGAACTCGTCAGACAGCAATTCGACGGGCGGGATCTTCGGGTTGATACCTAGGTCGACGAGGTGCTCATTGATGAGCGCTTTCACCTTCTCGCCGGCGGCGGTTATGTCGAGGGACTCGTCCTTGTAGCGCTCCTTGACCATCCGCAGCAGGTACCCGAAACGGCGCGCGGCCCCACGATAAGGGTGGCCGGCGGGATTCGGCAGAATGAGATTGAGGCTCTGAAGAAACTTCTTCAGGTAGACCTCGAAGTCTGCCCGACGCTTGATGTCGTTCATCGCACCGACGGCCGCGTGGATCACGGCAACGTCGGCATCAGGAGATCCAAGCTGGCCCTGGATGAAGGCCCAGATGTTGCCCACGCCGGCGGCAATGAAGTGCTGCAGGAGTCGCTGGTAGCGCTCTTCGAGAATTGGCATCTCGCTGAGGACGCTCTTCAGCCCATCGTGGATGTCCTGGGCGTCTTCTTCCGAGTAGATGGAGAGTGCGCTTGTCAGGTGATTGGCTAGGCCGATGTAGTCAACGATAAACCCCCGATGCTTGTTGGTCGCCACCCGGTTCACGCGTGCGATGGCCTGCAGCAGGTTGTGCTCGCGCAGCTTCTTATCGATGTACATCACCTGCTCGATGGGGGCATCGAAGCCGGTGAGCAGCATGTCGCACACGACCAGGAAGGCGACGCCGGTGAGGGCCTTGTCGTGGTCTTCGAAATCGAAGGGGCGGCAAAAGTTCTCCACCACGTTCCAGCGCTTCGCTTCCTTGCGGGCCTCGGTGATAGCAGCGGTCTCGTTCGTCGGGTCCGACGAGACCACGACGCCCACCCTCAAGAACTCGATGCGCCGGATAAGGTCGGTGTCGGGCTCTGGCTTCAGCTTCTCTCGCTCGAGGCGCTCCGCGAGTGCCTGCCGAATCGCCTTCTGGTAGCGGATGGCGGCCAGCTTCGAGTGGCAGACAACCTGGGCCTTGAAGCCGTCAGGCAGGATGTTGTCGATGTAGTGGTCGACCAGGTCCTTCGCGATGGCCTCAATGCGCTTCTCGGCCTCGAGGAGATCGCCGGTAGCCCCATACTTCTTCTTGATGGCGAGGATCTCTTCCTCGGTGCGCTCCTTGAAGAGGTCCTCGAACTTGGTGTCGAAGCCGTGCTTGTCCTTGAGGGCCGTGTCGGCGGTACGGCCCTCGTAGAGGATCTGCAGCGTGGCGCCGTCGTGGACGGCGTCCATCAGCTTGTAGGTGTCGATGTATTCACCAAAGCGCTTCACCGTGCGCTTGGTGCCGTGCTGCTCGGCGATGAGCGGAGTTCCGGTAAAAGCGATGCGGGTGGCGTTGGGGAACGCCTCGAAGAGGTTGTCCCCGAGGTCAGAGCCCTGGGTCCGGTGGGCCTCGTCGATCATCAGGATGATGCGCTCAGACGGGTTCACCACCCCGAAGGTCTTGCTCGAAGGAATGACCCGGTAAGGCACACCACCGGAGGCGGCAGCCTTGGGCCCCCCCGGTTCGGGCAGCGGCTTGGCGCCGTAGGTGAGAGCCTGGGCGACGGCTTTCGGTAGCGCCTCGGTGCGCTCGGTGAACTTGTGCACCATCACCATGTTGATGTCGGAGGCGCCGGTGCTCAGGTGCTCGCGGAGCTGGGCCGTGCTCTCGATGACGTTGACCTTGCCGCCGATGAGCTTGGCGGTGCCGGAGAGTTGCTCCTCTAGGTCGACCCGGTCGTTGACGAGCAGGATCTTGAAGTCTTTGAGGTCAGATGCGGCGCGCAGCATGCGGGCCACGAAGACCATGGTCAACGACTTGCCCGAGCCCTGGGTGTGCCAGACGACGCCCGAGCGCGATTCCGGTGTCTTGCCTGCGCGCAAACGATCGACGATCTTCCGGGCCGCGCGGTACTGCTGGTAGCGGCAGACGACCTTGATACGCCGGCCCGAATCGGTGTCCATGAACACCGTGCACGTACGCAGCACGTCGAGCAGGGTGGCAGGCGAGAGCAACCCCTGGATGAGCTTCTCCTGTTCACGCTCCACGCCCAGCGGCGGCGTGTAGACCTGGTTGCTCTCAGGCCAGATGTCCTTCCAGGCGTAGAAGTGCTCGTGGCCCGAGGTGATCGAGCCGAATTCGGCCTTCTCGCCGCAGGTTCGGACCAGCAGCAGGTTGGTGTAGAAGAGCCGCGGCTCGCCCTCGCGCAGGCCCGACTTGATGGTCTCGGGCCGTCCGTTGCGGTAGCGGAGAAGCTGCTCGTAGGCCGCGTGCAGGGGGTTGGCGGTATTGGGATCGCCGATCTTCGCTTCGACCACCACGAGCGGAATCCCGTTCACGAAGAGGACGATGTCCGGGATGATGCAGCTCTTCACACAGCCCGGTGTGTCGACGCGAAACTGGTTGATGGCGTGGAACTGGTTGCGCTCGGGGTGCGCAAAGTCGATGAGCGTGACGACTGGATCGGCCTCGCCAGTGATTTCGTTGCGGTCCACCTGGGCCTTGAGGAAGAGCCCCTGTGTTGTCTCGTTAGCCTCCAGCAACGTGCGGTTGGGCTGTCGAAGGATCTGATCGCGCAAGTCGTCGAGCTGTCGATCGGTGAGCCAGGGCTTGCCGTCAGGCGACAGGTTGATGGCGCGAACAGCGGCGAGGAAGACCTCGGGGAGAAACCACTCGCGGAAGCTTGTGCGCAGGCTCTTCGACGGGTCCGAGGGGATGAACCCCTGGCCCTGGTCGATGACTTTCCAGCCAAGGGCGGCGAGCTGCTGAAGGAACGGCTTCTCGACGTGGAGGTATTCAGACACTGGCTGCGACCTCATTGGGCTCCGGTGCACGCTCAACCGCGACGTGGACGCGGCCGGACAGGAGGTCTTGCATCAGAGCCGCCCTGATCTGCTGCAGCTTGCGAAGCTCGTTGGCACCATCTTCCTGCGCCACGCTGACTGCATCGAGCGCATCCGCAATTCTCTGCCTTTCCCTGCGTGTTGGGACAGGAGTGGGGAGGACGCGCAGGCTTCCCAGGTTGAGAAGCGCTTGAGTTGAGCCAAGGGTCGTTTGTGCGAGCAGCCTTGTGCAAGCCCAAGACTGGAGATAGTAGAAGAAGAACCGAGGGATTTCATCTTCAGCAATCGCGATCAGACCAAGATTGCGATGCAGGTTGGACAGCTCTATTGGCCTGGGAAGATGGGCGACTCGACCTATTGTGCCAACGAGAGAGATCACTATCTCTCCGCCGTTCACACGGGTGCGTGAGTACTCCGCATCCAGTTTGGCTGAGATGCGGTGCACTTTCGCAAAATCGAGTGCTCCATGAATAACGTCTTCGATCTGAAGGAGAGGAATACCGTTTTCAACGAATGGGCCAGGTTTCAGGACGCCATAGGTAATGGTCTGGCGAGGGACCCGAATCTGGTCGAGGGTTTCGACCTCCCACTCCTTCGGAATCCATCCCAGCGGCGACTCCTTGTAGAGCTGCGGCGCCTCCTCGCGTGGTGGACGGAGCTGGCCGTCCGCGGTAACGCCTCGGGTGAAGAGGTCGTGCATCAGGCCTGCCTTGATCTGCTGCGTCTTGGCGATCAGCACTTCCGTCTGCTCGATGGCCTCGTCGACCGTCGAAAGGATCTCGGCGATTCGCTGCTGTTGCGGCAGCGGCGCCAGACGTATCGGGGTTCGTGCGATGGATTGGTAGGAGAGGCCGTACCTCGTGGACCCGTTCGCGAGCCGCCCGTAGTAGCGAGCGGTGCCCGAAAGCCCGAGCTGCTTGGCGAGGTAGAGAGGATCAACCTCGGCTCGGTTCGGCTTGATCAGGGCTACGTGGTAACCACAGACAAGCTTCGGTATGTCATCGACAACGAATGTGGGAATACCGATGTCGTCTGGAGTCTCCGAATCCTTCGTGATCAAGACGTCGCCACGCTCGATCCCGAAACGCTGGATCTCAGAGGGCGTGGCCGTCGCCTCCATGAAATCAATATCTTCGGTGATGTACTCGCGCGAGTACACGTCCATGTAGTTGCATAGACGAACCGGCTCTTCGGCGGGATTTGTCTTCTTGTCGACGTTGCTGGAACGAATCTCGGCAATGCGTTCCAGCAGTTCGGTTCGCCAATCACGCATAGCCAAGCTCCCCGAGGAATGCCTTCAACTTGGCCGTTGCCGCATTGCGGCGCTGTTCGATGTCGGTCGCGGTCGTGGCGTACTTGGCGTGCAAGTTCTCCAGCGCAGCAAGACATGCTCGCTGGTCTGCACGCAAGTATGACTCGTAGGTCTGCACGAGCAGGCGATGCAGCCGGTCGATGATGTCCTTGCGCGCTTCGTCGCGGCCGATCTTCTCGCGGGCGGCCTCGACAAGGTCGTCCTGTATCTTCTCGGTCGCGCGCAGGTCGGCCTTGAGCTGCTTGGCTTCGTCCTCGAGGCCCTTGTGGCGTACCAGCCGGAACTCGCGAGCTCTGGCACGCTCCAGGGCTTCGCGACCATCCTGCATTCGCTCGCGAACGGAATCGACCAGTTCCGATGTGAAGTTGGCGTTCGCTGCCAGGTCAAGGATGACCTGCCCGGCGCTGAAGTCGGCATCCTTGGCCGACATGCCGCGGGAGGCGTCGCTCTTCTTCACGCCCTTCGGTACAACACCGGCCACCTTCATCTCGGTGAACAAGTCCGTGACGAGGGCCTTCAGCTCCTTGAGCGCCGTCTTCCAGGTGGCGTTCAGCTCCTTCAGCTCGTCCTTGAGCGCCTTGACCTGATCGCCCGGCAGCACGCCGACGTCGTCGTCTTCTTCGTAGTCCTCCTCATCGGCTGCCGCGAACATTGCAGCCAGCTCGGCGAGCCGGGTGCGCTTCTCTTCCATCTCCGCGAGGACCTCGGGGAACTGACTCTCCAAGATGTCGGCGTCGGGGATGAGCTCGGGACCCCAGCCGCTGGCAGCAATGGACTTGAGGTCTGCCTTTAGTTCATCGACGTAGCGGGCGAAGGCGCCGCGGATCTGGTGACCGGTGAGAAGCTTGCTGCCGTCGAAGGTCTGCTCAATGGAAGCGAGCAAGCTACGGCGCAGCTCGTAGACGTTGCCCTTCTTGCCATTGCTGGGCGCGAGCGCCTCGATTGCCGGAAGGTGCTTGACCCACCATGCTTCGAGGGTCTCAAGGAAGGCTTCGTGGGCGGCCGCAACGCTCTTGTCACCGTTCACGATGTCGGCCAAAGCGCGGCGATTGGTTGCCTCGGGCGAGAAGTCGAGGTAGGCGCTGCTGCCTGATCTCGGCTGGAAGCTCCTTGCCCGGAGGTCAGGGTAGTTTGCCCAGAAGTGCTCGAGGGCGTCGATCTCGCTCTTGGGAACGCCACCGTGAAGATGGGCGCGCACATCGTGGGGCTCCGGGGGTGGGGCGTTGTCCACGTAGCGGCGGATATTGCAGTTGAACTCCTCACCCTCGATCTCCTCCACGGGCACGCGGCGTGCGTAGCCGGGAAACTCATCGTGATCGCCGGTGCTGAGGGTGCGGTAGGCGTGGACGATGCGGGAGATGTCCTCGGCGCGCAGGAAGTTCTGCGCCTTGCCTTCGCGGTAGTCGCGGTCGGCGTTGATGAACAGCGACGTGCTTGCGCTTGTGGTCCATCCTTCTTGTTCAGCACCAGCACGCAAGCCGGGATACTGGTGCCGTAAAACAGGCCCGCCGGCAAGCCGATGATCGCCTCGAGCCAGCCGCGTCCTCGATGAAGTGGCGCGCGTGTCTCACGCTCTTCGCCGCCGCGGAACAGGACGCCGTGGGGCATGACCACGGCCATCTTGCCGTCGCCCTTGAGCGAGGCGACCATGTGCTGCACGAACATCAGGTCAGCCTTCTTGCCCGTCTCGGGCAGAGACATGCGAAGCGCCGGGAACTCCATGTCCTTCTGGATATAGTTCTGCGAGAACGGCGGATTGGCGATGACACGATCGAAGCGTTTCAGCTCGCCGTTGCTCGTCCAGGTGCTGCGGCTGTCTGATCGTGTCTTCCTGCCGGATGTCGGCGTGCGGATGCCGTGCAGGATCATGTTCATCTTGCAGATGGCCCACGTGCCGCCGATGCTCTCCTGCCCGGCCAGCGAGAGGTTCCGCGGGATCGCCGCCGCATCTCCTGCACGTACTGCTTGGACTGGATCAGCATGCCGCCCGAGCCGCAGGCCGGGTCGTAGACGCTCATCCCTTCCTGCGGCTCGATCGACTGGAACCATCGTGCGCACCACCTCGGCGGGCGTGTAGAACTCGCCGGCCTTCTTGCCGGCACGAGTCGGCAAAGTACTTGATCAGGTACTCGTAGGCGGCGCCCAGCAGGTCGGGGAACTCGAAGTCGTCGTTGGACAGCGGGATCTGGTCGAAGTGCTGGATGAACTCGACCAGCGTACTGTCGTCCAGGGTGCGCTGGCCGACCTTGCGGTTGAAGTTGATGCCCTTGAGCACGTCCTGCAGCGTGTCGGGTTGGCGTCCTCGATGGCGGCCAGCGCCTTGTTCAGCCCGGAGCCGACCGATTGCTTGAGGTGCTTGATCTTGGTCCAGTGGGCCTTCTCGGGAACGAAGAAGTCGTACTTGTCGGGGTTGGCGAGCTGCCGGTCGATCAGGTCGGCCCGCATCCCCTTGCGCTCGTAGTCCTTGCGCCAGCTGCCCGCGCTCCGCATCGAACTGGTCGGACAGCCGTTTCAGGAACAGCATGCCGAAGATGATATTCCTTGTACTCCGACGCATCCATGTTGCCCCGCAGGATGTCGCAGGCGCGG